>LJSU01000012.1 GCA_001314705.1 Rhodobacteraceae bacterium HLUCCO07 | reverse complement strand
CTTGAGAGGAGTTGCCCCTAGTACGAGAGGACCGGGGTGAACGATCCACTGGTGGACCTGTTGTTGCGCCAGCAGCAGTGCAGGGTAGCTATGATCGGACAGGATAACCGCTGAAGGCATCTAAGCGGGAAGCCCCCCTCAAAACAAGGTATCCCTGAGGGCCGTGGAAGACCACCACGTCGATAGGCCGGAGATGTAAGCACAGTAATGTGTTCAGTTGACCGGTACTAATTGCCCGATAGGCTTGATTTGATCCAGTAGAAGCCAGGTTTCTACAGGGTCCGAGAGCATACATCCCCAATGCTTGACTTGGAGTTCAAAGGTTTTTTTCGGTTTGGTGGTCATAGCGAGAGCAAAACACCCGGATCCATTCCGAACCCGGCCGTTAAGTGCCTTAGCGCCGATGGTACTGCGTCTCAAGGCGTGGGAGAGTAGGTCGCCGCCAAACCTAAAAAAGCCTTTGAGTGACGCTTTATGCGTCTGATATCTCTCTTTCGATGCAAAAGCCTCAGTCCTGAACATTTGTGGCCTGAGGCACAGGATTGGCGCGGGGTGGAGCAGTCCGGTAGCTCGTCAGGCTCATAACCTGAAGGTCGTAGGTTCAAATCCTACCCCCGCAACCAAAATATCTAACCTTTACAAAGGGTTGGATTCCGACAAAAAAACTTGTGTATAAGCGAACGCGTTTCACCTCAACACCACCTCAACGTTTTGCGAGTCCCCCTGAAAAGCGGGGGCTTTTTTGATTCTGGCCTCGCCGAAAACCCTGTGGCAGCATCGCGCCATGATCGAGGTCCGCACCCTTCCTGACAACCACCCCGACCTTGTCTTCAAACGCCGCTCTGGCGCAGCGCGCTGAAATTGGACAACGATCACCTGCTTCAGCTGACGTTCGTCCAGTAAGTCAGCTACGCTTTCGGCCCACTCCTGCCGTTCACGGTCAGGTCAGCGCACGTCTGCTTCCCTTGTATTCCATTCATCATTGTGCAAACGTCGTCGCCGTAACAGGGGCGTCCGCCATGTGCGGGCTGAGAAGGACCCTTTGAACCTGAACCGGATCATGCCGGCGGAGGAAGTTGCGGAGATAGATCCCACCGGGAAACTTTGTCTGCCGTGCCCCCGCCTTAAAGGAGGCACAATGCAAACCCCAGGATCATCTCTGACCGCCATGCGCGAGGCCGGCCCGCTCGTCCATAACATCACCAATTTTGTCGCCATGAACGTGATGGCGAATGTTTTGTTGGCCGTCGGCGCGTCACCCGCCATGGTTCATGCGCGCGAAGAAGTGGCAGAATTTGCCGCGTTGGCGCAGGCCTTGACCGTCAATATTGGCACGCCGGACCCTGAATGGGGAGCTGCGATGTGTGCTGCTGCTGCTGTCATGGTCGAGGCCCGCCGTCCGTGGGTCTTCGACCCTGTGGGCGTGGCTGCCACACAGTTCCGGCAGGATCTGTCCGCCAAACTGCTTGACCTGAAACCGTCTGTGATACGTGGTAACGCCTCCGAGATCCTTGCGCTGGCGGGCCTTGGCGGAGCCGCGCGCGGGGTCGATGCCGGCGACAGCGTGGACGCCGCCGAGGATGCGGCACGCGTCTTGGCAGTGCGCACTGGCGGGGTAGTCGCAGTCTCGGGGCCGGTCGACTCCATCACCGACGGCACCCGCGTCGCGCGTGTCGCCAACGGCCATCCGATGATGGCGCGGATCACCGTCATGGGCTGCTCACTCAACGGGGTCATCGCGGCCTTCTGCGTGGGCCAGCCGAATTTTGAAGCCACTGTCGCGGCACTTGCGGCCTATGGTGTCGCGGGCGAGATTGCGGGCCAAACAGCGCAGGGGCCGGGCAGCTTTCAGATGGCCTTCCTCGATGCGCTTTATAATCTGACGCCTGAGGCGTTGGACGCCGCCACCCGCGTCGAGGTCGTGGCATGATCGGCCCCGTCTACGTCGTGACCGATCCCGATGCGCCGCTTTCCGTGCGCGAGCAGGCCATGGCCGCCGCCCGTGGCGGGGCTTGGGCGGTGCAGATCCGGGACAAGACCACGCCCGATGCAGAGATTATCCCTCTCGTCGAGGCGCTGATCGAAACGCTTTTGCCCATGGGCGTGCGCGTCTTCGTCAATGACAGGGTCGAGGTGGCGCGCGTGACCGGCGCCGACTTGCATATCGGGCAGGGCGATGGCGACCCGCTGCGCGCACGCAACTGGATCTTACCGGATGCGCTGCTGGGCCTGTCCATCGAAAACGTTGTGCAATGCACGCGCGTTCCCGAGGGTGTGGACTATATCGGAGCAGGCCCCTTTCGCGCCACCGCGACCAAGCCCGACGCGGCCGCGCCTATCGGGGCTGAGGGGCTGGCCCGCATCGTCGCGGCGGCACCCGTGCCGACCATCGCAATCGGTGGGCTTTCCACCCGTGACATCCACACCCTGAAAGAAGCAGGCGCGTCTGGCATGGCCGTCGTCTCGGCTGTGACCCGCGCCGCGAACCCCGAGGCCGCGACTCGCGCCCTCGTCGACGCATGGAGGCAGCCATGATCCCCAACATCCTTTCAATCGCGGGGTCCGACCCCTCGGGCGGTGCTGGCATCCAGGCCGACCTCAAGGCGATCTCGGCCAATAGCGGCTATGGCATGGCCGCGATCACGGCTCTGACGGCGCAAAACACGCGAGGGGTGCGCACCGTGACGCTGATGGACCCCGATATGGTGGCTGCCCAGATCAGTGCCATCCGTGATGATATTCGCATTGACGCGGTGAAGATTGGCATGCTGGGCAGCGCTGCGATTATCGAGGCGGTAGCCGCGGTTCTCTCGGGCCTGACTGCGCCTGTGGTTCTCGACCCGGTTATGGTGGCCAAGGGCGGCGACCGTCTTTTGGCGGCCGAGGCCGTGGCCGCCTTGCAAAGCCGGCTCGTGCCGCTTGCTACGGTCATTACCCCGAACTTGCCCGAGGCTGCAGACCTCCTGAGGACCAAAATGGCAACGGACCGGCCAGGTATGGAGGCTCAGGCAAAGGCCTTGCTCGCTATGGGGCCATCTGCAGTTTTGCTGAAGGGCGGGCATCTTGCTGGTGGCGACAGTCCCGATCTGCTGCTCAGCGCGGAGGGAGCCCGTTGGATCGAGGGCCAGCGCCATGCCACGCGCAATACCCATGGTACCGGTTGTACCCTTTCCTCGGCGCTGGCAACGCAACTGGGCCATGGCCTGCCCCTGCCCAAGGCTGTGGCTTGCGCGAAATCCTACATCGCAACGGCCATCGCCCGCTCGGGCGATCTGACCGTCGGATCCGGCCACGGCCCTGTCCATCATTTCCACGCAATCTATCCGGAGGCGAACTAGCCATGGCTCACGCACTTGAAAAACAAACCGTCCTGGTCACCGGTGCAGGGCGTGGCCTTGGCGCCGCAATCGCGCGCGCATTCGTCCGCGAAGGTGCGCGCGTCGCGATAAATTATCGAAACAGCGCCGCACAGGCCGAGGCCTTGGCGGCCGAGCTTGGTCCGCGCGCCATGGCCTTCGCGGCGGATGTCACGGATGCGGAGGGCGTCGTGGAAATGGTGGCAAAGGTGGCTGACCAACTTGGGCCGCCGACGACGCTTGTGCATAACGCGCTGGCCGATTTCTCATTTAACGGCGACGATCGGGCCAAGCTCGACACGCTGGACTGGCCAGCGATCGCACGGCAGGCCGAGGTCGCCGTCGGCGGCGCGCTTCATGCCATCCAGGCAATGCGCCCTCATTTCGAGGCAGAGGGTGGCGGCAGCGTCGTGACAATCGGCACTAACCTCGTGCAGAATCCTGTGGTGCCTTATCACGATTACACCGCAGCCAAGGCAGCGCTCATGGCATTCACGCGGACTGCGTCCAAGGACCTTGGCCCGCTCGGGGTCCGGGTCAACATGGTGGCGGGTGGACTGCTGCGCACCACTGACGCCAGTGCCGCGACCCCCGGGGCGGTGTTCGACACAATTGCGGGACTGACGCCGCTCGGCCGTGTTACCACGCCCTCAGATCTCGCCGATGCTGTCCTGTTTTTCGCCTCGCCCTGGTCTCGCTCGGTGACCGGCCAGACTCTGGTGGTTGATGGGGGGTTGGTGTGTGATTGACAGGATGCAGAATCATTGGGTGACTTCGGGCTCTTTAGCAGCCATTCGTGCGAGCTGCAGCGAACCGCAGCTTCCCGCCCATTCTGTGGAAAAACACCCGTTCGCGAGCGCAGAAATAGCTGTTCCAAATCCGGCGCGCGCGCCTTTCCTGTCAGGCTTTGCGCGTTTGCTGCGGTGCAGGAAAGATCTTGGCCAGTTTGCGGAGGTTCTGGGCGGTTGCGGCGAGGAGGAATTCGTCATTTGCGCCGCATGGACCACGTAATCGGAGCCGCCCCAAGCCAAGGATGCGTTTGAGGTGCGCGAAGAGCATCTCGACCTTTTTCCGGAGCTTCATCGAGATGTCATATTGGCGGGTCTTCGCAATGTCGCGGGCGACCTGGCGGGCATCTTCATGTTCCTCGCGGGTGATGGACCGGAAGTCCATGTTCGGGCAGCAGCGTGACTTCGCCGGGCAGGCCTGGCAGGTGAGCTTCAGGCCGCGGTATTTGGCGACGCCCTTGCCGGTCGGCCCCCGGTTCGGGTCGGAATAGTTCCGGCGGAACTGCTTCAGTTCGTGGCCTTCCGGGCAGACGTATTGGTCGTTCTCTGCGTCCCATTCGAAATCCGCCCGGGTCCAGGTGCCGTCGCTGCGGCCAGATTTGTCGAAGACGGGAATGTGCGGGGCAATCTTGTGTTCAACCAGCCAACCCAGCATCGGCCCGGTGCCATAGGCCGTGTCCGCGATCAGGCGTTCGGGATGCAGATCGAATTTGGCCTTCACCCGGTCCAGCATGGTGCGTGTCGAGCCGACCTCGGCCTGCCGGATCGATCTCGTGGCTTCCACATCGACAATCACGCCATGATCCGTGTCGATCAGGTAGTTGTCGGAATAGCTGAAGAATGCCGGACCTTTGCGCGCCGCCGTCCATTGGCTCGCCGGGTCGGAATGCGAGGTGAACTTGGGCTGGACCTCGCTGGCGGCACCGAATGCCGCCTCGTCCAGCGTGTCGAGATACTCGCGCACGGCGCGGGGCGCGTCGGCCGGGTCGATGACCGATGCATCCCAGTCCTCCTTCGGTGTCGAGTTCTGCTTGTTCGCGTCGGCTTCGATCAGGCTGGCATCGACGGCCATGCAATGGCCGCTGACCAGGCCCTCCTCGATACAGCGCGCCACCGTCGTCTCAAACAGGTGGCGCAGCAGCTCGCTGTCACGAAACCGGCCATGCCGATTCTTCGAAAACGTCGAGTGATCCGGGACCCGGTCGGTCAGATCGAGGCGGCAAAACCATCGATACGCCAAGTTCAGATGCACCTCTTCGCACAGCCGCCGCTCGGACCGGATGCCGAAGCAGTATCCGACCAACAGCATGCGGATCAGCAACTCAGGATCGACCGAGGGACGGCCGGTGTGGCTGTAGAAATCTGCAAGATGGGCACGGATGCTGCTCAGATCGACAAACCGATCAATGGATCGAAGCAGGTGGTCTTGCGGGACGTGATCTCCCAGAGAGAACTCGTAGAACAAGGCCACCTGCGTTTCCTGCCGCGGTCCCATCATCGCCGATCCTCCCCTCAATTACAGGAATTGAATCAGCAGTTCAGGTCTCGATCAAGGAAGAGTTTTTCAACAAAATACGACCATTGCGCCGGGCATCCCACGGGTCAGCCTCTTGGCGCTTCAGCCAAGGCTCATATTTTGAGCCCGGTATTCACCTGCACGCCCGTGTCTGGTCGCGCAGGACGGTATAGTCGCTGAGCATCCGCACAACCACCGCTCCTTCTGGCAGCATCATGACCTCGGTTGCGGCGAGGGCCTGATCGGCGGCGCTGTATTCAACCACGGGCGGGCACACCTGCCCCGAATGATCAGAACCGCCCGTCGCGCATGCGCTTAGCGAGTTCATCGCGATCCCGAGGGCGACGGCTGGCGGCGTCCAGCATCCGGCGTTGGATTTCATTGGTCTTCTCCGTTGTCGAAAGGCGCTCGGCTAGCCGCCCGGCGCGTTCGCCAGCGCGGCGGAGGTTCAGCAGAAACAGGGCGATGGTCAGCACTGCCAGCAAGAGGCCCAGCGCCTTGCGCGCTGGGCCGCTGGCGAGGATGGTGGTGATCCAGCGCATCATCGCTGGCCCCGTTTCCAGTCGTCGATCCGGGCATGGATCGCGACCGCGATACCGATCAGGGCCACGCCAATGAACACCCACCG
>LJSU01000029.1 GCA_001314705.1 Rhodobacteraceae bacterium HLUCCO07 | reverse complement strand
ATTACCCGGTGCCGCTTTTCGGCATGGTGATGGGCATGGCAGGGCTGACGCTGGCGATGCACGCGGGCGAGACGGTGTTCGGCATGGGGTCGCAGATCTCGACCGGGCTTTACCTCTTCACCTTCGTATTGTTCGGGCTGATCGCGGCAGGCTATGCGGCCAAGGCCGCGATCCATCCCGGCGCGGTGGTGGCCGAGTGGAAGCACCCGGTGCGGCTTTCGTTCTTTCCGGCGATCTCGATCTCGCTGCTTCTTCTGGCGACGGCGACGATGCCGCGCAGCGAGGGCCTGGCCGAGGGCATGTGGCTTCTGGGCATGGTGCTTCAGTTCGTGCTGACCATCGCGGTGATATCGAACTGGATCGGCTCGCGCAGCTTTCAGCACGGGATGCTCAACCCGGCCTGGTTCATTCCGGCGGTCGGCAACGTGATCGTTCCCATCGCGGGTGTGCCGTTGGGCTATGTCGAGATCAGCTGGTATTTCATGTCCGTCGGCTTGATCTTCTGGCTGGTCCTTCTGACCCTGGTCATCAACCGATTGATTTTTCACGATCCCTTGCCCGGGCGCCTGCAGCCGACGCTGGTCATCCTGATCGCGCCGCCGGCGGTGGCCTTCGTGTCGTGGCTGCAACTGACCGGCGGGGTGGATGCCTTTGCGCGCATCCTGATCAACGGGGCCTATCTTTTCACCGCGATCGTTCTGGTGCAGCTGCCACGCATCCTGCGGCTGGACTTCGCGCTGAGCTTCTGGGCGCTGAGCTTTCCTTTCGCCGCCGCGACGATTGCCAGTTTCCGCTTTGCCGCCGAGACGGGTTCGGAGGCGCATCGCCTGATCGGCGGGGTCCTGCTGATCGCGCTTTTCGTCGTGATTGCGGGGCTCTTGTGGCAGACCATCCGCGCGGCGATGGCGGGCAGGATCTGCGTGCCGGAATAGCCATTGGCAGGGCGCGGTGCGCGCTCCAGAGCTTTTCAGGTTTACACGAAAACAAATGGATCGAAGCGCGCGTTCGACCGAAGGGAGAGGCAGCGCGTTTTCGATTCCGTTGAAACCTGAAACGCTCTAGTCTGCCCCGGCAAGCAACAGATGGGGCAGACAACAGATGGGGCAGACATGACCAGCGCGAAACCCGTGCCCGTTTTCGACGGGCACAATGACGTTCTCTTGAAATTGCGCGCGGCAGGCGGGCGGCCCGCGACACGGCTTTTCCGCGAGGGGAGCGATTTTCACGTCGATCTGCCCAAGGCCCGCGCGGGGGGATTCGCGGGCGGGTTCTTTGCGATCTTCGTGCCGTCGGCCATGGATCTCGATCTGATGAAGGCCGAGATGGACAAGTCCGAATATGACCTGCCCCTGCCCGATCCGATCCCCCAGGAGGCGGCGCTGCCGGTGGTGATGGAAATGGCCGCGCTGCTGTTGCAGCTTGAGGCCGAGGGTGCCTTGCGCATCTGTCGCAGCGTGGCCGATATCCGCGCGGCGATGGGCGCGGGCGAGATCGCGGCGGTGATGCATATCGAGGGGGCCGAGGCGATCGACCCGGATTTTCACGCGCTCGACGTGCTTCATGCCGCCGGCCTGCGCTCGCTCGGGCCGGTGTGGAGCCGGCCGACGATCTGGGGCGAGGGTGTGCCGTTTCGATACCCCTCGACCGGGGATGTTGGCCCGGGGCTGACCGGGGACGGCGAGCGGCTGGTTCGACGCTGTGACGCGATGGGGATCATGATCGACCTGAGCCACCTCAATGAAAAGGGGTTCTGGGATGTGGCGGAGATCAGCGAAAAGCCCCTGATTGCAACGCACTCAAACGCTCATGCGCTATGCCCGCAGGCGCGCAACCTGAGCGATGCGCAGTTGGATGCGGTGGCGCGCTCGGGCGGCATCGTGGGGCTCAATTTTGCCACCGGTTTCCTGCGTCGTGACGGGCAGATGCGCCCGGAGATGCCGATTGCGGTGATGCTGGAGCATCTCGACCACATGATCGCGCGGATGGGCGAGGATCATGTCGCGCTGGGATCGGATTTCGACGGGGCGGTGGTGCCCGAGGACATCGGATCGGTCGCCGGTCTGCCCGCGCTGATCGAAGCGATGTGTGCGCATGGCTATTCCGAAGCGCGAATCGAAAAGATCGCGCATGGCAACTGGTTGCGGGTGCTGGAAACCACCTGGGGCGGATGAGATGCAACGGGCTTGACGGAATCGCAAAAGCGTTTGCACACTAACGATAACAGAAGGAGGGTGTGCAGATGGCCGGCAAGCTTGTCATTCGGAATATCGGGTTGATCCTTTCGGGCAAGATGGAGGAACCGATCCTCGACGGGGATTGCGTGATTGCCGAGGACGGGATCATCAAAGCAATCGGGTATGAAAAAGACCTTAACTGCGAGGACGCGCAGACCGAGATCGACGCGCATGGGGTGACGATCGCGCCGGGTTTGATCGACAGCCATGTGCATCCGGTGGTGGGCGACTACACCCCGCGCCAGCAGCAATTGCACTGGATCGATTCGACGCTGCATGGCGGTGTCACCACGCTCATCTCGGCGGGCGAGGTGCATATGCCGGGGCGGCCCAAGGATATTGTCGGACTCAAGGCGATGGCGATCGCGGCGCAACGCTGGTACGAGAATTTCCGCCCCTCGGGCATGAAGGTGATGGCCGGGGCGCCGGTGATCGAGCATGGCATGGTCGAGGAAGATTTCAAGGAGATGGCCGACGCGGGTGTCACGCTCTTGGGCGAGGTCGGACTCGGCACGGTCAAGGATGGCAAGACCGCCCGTCAAATGGTTGATTGGGCAAGAAAATACGGCATTCAATCGACGATCCACACCGGCGGGCCGTCGATCCCCGGGTCGGGGCTCATCGACGCCGACATGGTGCTTGAAACCGGCACCGACGTGATCGGGCATATCAATGGCGGGCATTCGGCGCTGCCCGACGACCAGATCATCTGCCTGTGCGAAAGCTGCCGGGCGGGGCTTGAGATCGTGCATAACGGCAACGAGCGCGCAGCGCTTCTGACGCTCAACACCGCGCGGGAACTGGGGCAGATGGAGCGGCTTATCCTCGGCACCGACGGGCCGGCGGGATCGGGGGTGCAACCCCTTGGAATCCTTAGGATGGTGGCGATGTTGTCGAGCCTTGGCGACGTGCCCGCCGAGGTCGCGTTCTGCTTTGCCAACGGGAACACCGCGCGGCAGCGTGAACTGGACCAGGGGTTGATGGAGGTGGGGCGGCCCGCCGATTTCGTCCTGATGGACCAGGCACAGCATGCACCGGGGAAAAATATCCTTGAATCCGTGCAGCTTGGCAACCTTCCCGGGGTCGGGATGACGGTCATCGAAGGGGTGCCGCGCAGCGGGCGCAGCCGCAATACGCCGCCCGCGCAGACCCTGCCGGAAGTCACGAGAGGCGCGGCGCCCGCGTGAGCGCACGGTGGGGTTAACGGTGGTTTTGCGCCGAGAATTCGGGGGTGATCTTCGGCTGCGCTCCGGCTGCCATGCGTGCACCGCCGCGGTGCAGCATTTCCGGACCCGCAATTGATTAATCCGGCGTCCGCTGGTCGTTGCCCCATGAAAAAGGAGTCGAAAAATTTTGACTCGACTCGAATCGCGCGCATACCATTAGCACACGAACGATAATCACGATCGGTCCGACAGGGGGGTCCGACGATGCAGCAGTTGGAGTATTTCGCGCCCGGCAATCTGGGCGAGGCGTTGGACATTCTCTCGCGTGGCGGCGTGCGACCGGTTGCGGGGGGAACGGATTTCTATCCGGGCCTGCCCGCGGGCGGCCCGCGCGAGAGCGTTCTGGATCTGACCCGGATCGCGGGGTTGCACGGGATCACGCGACAGGACAAGGGATGGCGGATCGGGGCGGCGACCC
The DNA here is from genome assembly GCA_001314705.1 of Rhodobacteraceae bacterium HLUCCO07. GTDB lineage: Bacteria > Pseudomonadota > Alphaproteobacteria > Rhodobacterales > Rhodobacteraceae > Aquicoccus. Next base: position 96,400 of record LJSU01000029.1, on the reverse strand, counting down.
GCTGGTCCGACGTGGTGCGGGCCGACCTGCCGCCGGGCTTTGACGGGTTGCGCGCGGCGGCGCGCGAGGTGGGGTCGATCCAGATCCAGAATGCGGGCACGGTGGCGGGCAATCTCGTCAATGCTTCGCCCGCGGCGGACGGGGTGCCGCCGTTGCTCACGCTCGGGGCGGAGGTCGAGATCGCGAGCGCGCAGGGGCGGCGCGTGGTTCCGCTCGACCGGTTCATCACGGGGGTGCGGGAGGTCGATCTGGCGCCCGGTGAGATGGTCGTGGCGCTGCATCTGCCCGAGCCGCCCGAGGGTGCGCGGGGCGCGTTTTCCAAGCTGGGCAGCCGGGCCTACCTGGTGATTTCCATCGTCATGGTGGCGGTGGTGATCGGGCGCGACGGGGCCGGCCGGATCGACCATGCGCGGGTGGCGGTTGGCGCCTGTTCGCCGGTGGCGCGGCGTCTGCCCGCGCTGGAGGCGGCGCTTCTGGGCACGCGCGGCGACGTGGCGGTGACGGCGGAGCATCTGGCGCCGCTTTCACCCATCGACGATGTGCGCGGCAGCGGGGCCTATCGGCTGGAAGCGGTGGGTGAACTGATCGGACGGGCGGTCCGGGGGGCCTGTGATGGATAAGCGGGTGAGCGGAGAGACGATGTTTCGCCTCAACGGGCGCGATGTGCGGGTCGAGCCGCGCGTGGGCGAGCGGTTGAGCGAGGCGCTGCGCGAGCGGCTGGGCGCGCGCGATGTCAAGGTCGGGTGCAATGCAGGCGATTGCGGGGCCTGCACGGTGCTGGTCGATCGCGCGCCGGTCTGTGCCTGCCTGATGCCGGCGCAACAGGCAGCGGGGTGTGAGGTCGAGACCCTGGCCGGACTGGTGGCGCATGAGCCGTTGGCCAGTGACCTGGCGCGGCGGTTCGAGGGGCAGGGCGCGGCGCAATGCGGGATCTGCACGCCGGGGATGATGGTCTCGGCGGTGGCCCTCTTGCGCGAGGCGCCGGCGCCGAGCGAGGGCCAGGTGATGGATGCGCTGGCCGGGGTTCTGTGCCGCTGCACCGGGTATCGCAAGATCGTTGACGCGGTGATGGGCCGCGCGCCGGGTGCGGTGGCGGATGCCGAGGGCCATACCGGGGCGGCGATCGAAAAGCTGGACGGGCGTGCCAAGGTGACGGGCAAGGAGCGGTTCGGCGATGACGTGGCGCCGGTTGATGCGCTGATCATCAAGGTGATCCGAAGCCCGCATCCCCATGCGCGCTTTACCTTGGGCGATCTCGAAGGGTTCGCCGCACGTGAAGGGGTCGAGGCCATTTTGACGGCAAGCGATGTGCCGGGCGTGAACCTTTTTGGCACGATCCCGGGTTTCGTGGATCAGCCGGTTTTCGCGGAAGGCGTGGTGCGGTTTCGCGGCGAAGCGGTGGCGGCGGTGGTCGGCCGCGCCGACGTCATGGCGTCGTTCGATCCGGCGCGGTTCCCGGTGGAATGGGAGGTTCTGCCGGATGTGCAGGGCATGGCAGACGCGATGGCGGATGGCGCGCCGCAGTTGCACCCGGACCGCGCGGGCAACGTGATGTGCGGCGGTTTCGTGGCGCATGGCGATGTCGGGGCGGCGCTGGAACGGGCCGCTGTAGTGGCCGAGGGCGTGTTCGAGACCGGGTTCGTGGAACATGCCTATATCGAGCCCGAAGCGGGGTTCGCGCAGGTGGTTGATGGCCGGGTCGAGGTATATGCCTGCACACAGGCGCCGGTGATGGATCTCGACACGCTGAGCGAGGTGCTGGGCATGGAGCGCGCGCGCATCCGGGTGGTGCCGACGGCTACGGGCGGGGGGTTCGGCTCAAAGCTCGACGTGTCGGTGCAGCCCTATCTGGCGATTGCGGCACTGAAGACCGGGCAGCCGGTGCGGATCACCTATGAGCGCGGGGAATCGATGCAATCGACCACCAAGCGGCACCCGTCGCGGATGCACGTGCGGATCGGGGCCGATGCGGAGGGGCGGATTTCGGGATTGCGCTTTGACGGGCTCTTCAACACCGGGGCCTATGCAAGCTGGGGGCCGACGGTGGCGAACCGGGTGCCGGTCCATGCCTCGGGGCCCTATGCGGTGGGCGATTACCGGGCCGAGGCGCAGGGCATCCACACCCATTGCCCGCCCTCGGGGGCGTTTCGCGGGTTTGGCGTGCCGCAGGCGGCGGTGGCCCAGGAGAGCCTCTTTGACGAGCTGGCCGACCGGCTGGGGATCGACAGGCTGGAGTTTCGTATGCGCAATGCCCTGGCGAATGGCGTGCCCACGGTGTGCGGGCAGGTGTTCGCGCAGGGGGTGGGGATCCGCGCCTGTCTTGAGGCGCTGCGGCCCGCGTGGGAATCCGAGCGCGCCGAGGCGGCGCGGATCAACGCGGGCGACGGTCCGGTGCGGCGCGGCGTGGGCGTGGCGGCGGGCTGGTACGGCTGCGGCAACACCTCGCTGCCCAACCCCTCGACGATCAAGGCCGGGGTGCGGGCCGATGGGCGGATCGTGCTGCATCAGGGCGCGGCGGATATCGGGCAGGGGGCGAACACGGTGATTGCGCAGATCTTTGCCACCGCGCTGGGCGTGCCGGTCTCAAGGCTCGACCTCGTGGGCGGCGATACGGATGTGACGCCGGATGCGGGCAAGACATCGGCCTCGCGCCAGACCTTTGTTTCGGGCAATGCCGCGCGTCTGGCCGGTGAGGCGCTGCGCGCGCAGATATTGCAGCGGGTGAATGCGGGCGAGGAAGCGCTGATCGTGCCGGGCGCGGATGCGTTCGAGATACGGGAAGGCGCGGGTGTGCATCGCCTAGACCTCACCGCGCTTGAGCCGGATGCGGAGGGTTACGTGATGCGCGTGGCCGAGAGTTACGACCCGCCGACAAGGCCGCTGGACGAAAACGGGCAGGGCCATCCTTATGCGCAGTTCGGCTATGCCGCGCATCTGTGCGTGCTGGATGTGGATATGCGGCTCGGCACGGTGAGGCCGGTGCGCTTTGTCGCGGCGCATGACGTGGGGCACGCGGTCAATCCGCTCCTGATCGAGGGGCAGGTCGAGGGCGGCATCGCGCAGGGGATGGGCATGGCGCTGATGGAGGAATACCTGCCGGGGCGGACCGAGAACCTGCATGATTACCTCATCCCGACGATCGGGGACATGCCGCCCGTGGAGACGCTGATCATCGAGGAGCCGGACGCGCATGGGCCTTACGGGGCGAAGGGGCTGGGCGAGCATGTGCTCATCCCCACGGCGCCGGCGATATTGAACGCGATCCGCGATGCGACCGGCGTGCAGATGCGGCGGCTGCCGGTGACACCGGCACGGCTCAGGGCGGCAATGGGGGTGGCTGGCCATGCGTGAGAAGCCGGAAAAGATCCGTTGCGATGCCTGCCCGGTGATGTGTTACATCGCCGATGGCAAGTCCGGGGCCTGTGACCGTTATGCAAATCATGGCGGCGAGCTGGTGCGGCTCGATCCGCTCACGGTGATCGACAGCACCGCGGAGAAGCTCGTGCCGTTCCTCAAGACCGACGAGGCAGGGGATTGGGATGGCGACATCATCCAAGGGCATCGACGGTTCGTCACCGCGGTGGGGGCGGGCACGACCTATCCCGATTACAAGCCCGCGCCCTTCATCGTGAGCCAGCAGGTCGAGGGTGTCGACATGGTGACGGTGGTTACCGAGGGCATCTTTTCCTATTGCGGGGCCAAGGTGAAGATCGACACCGACCGCCATATCGGGCATGAGCGCGACATCGTGCGCGTGGCGGGTGAGCCCGTCGGTCATGTGACGACCAGCGAATACGGCTCGAAGATGCTGAGCCTCGGCGGTGTCGAGCACCTCACCGGCGGGTCCAAGAAAGAGGGTCGCGTGACCTGTGACGCGCTGATGGCGCTGTGCAATCGCGAAGCGGTCGAGATGGTGATCGGCGAGGGCGATCACGCGGTGTCGGTCGTGGTGCAGGCTGGGCAGGCGCCGATCATCGACGGCGAGCAGGAACGGCTGATGCGGGTCGGCTGTGGCTCGGCCGCGATCGGCATGTTCGCCAAGCAATGGCACGAGATCGTGGACGAGGTGGTGGTGGTCGATGACCATATCACCGGCGTTCTGAGCGAGCACCAGGCCGGGCAGGTCCTGGGGGTGAAACCCACCGGCATCCGCATCAAGGGCCGTCGTTCGACACCCGGGCGTTATTTCCAGGTGGCCGAGCCGGGGCGCGGCTGGGGCGGGACGGATATCGACGATCCGCTGACCATCCTGGGCGAGTGGAAGAAGGACGTGGCCTGGCCCGGGCTGCGGCTCTTCATGGTGTCGACCACGGGCGAGCAATGGGCCTATTTCGAGCTCGATGACAACCTGGTGCCACAGTCGGCAGAAGCACCGGAAGGGGTGCGCGCCAGTGCCGAGCGGATTGCCGAGAATTGCGAACCTTCAGTGGCCTCGGTGCTGTTCATGGGCGGTGCGGGCGGGAGCCTGCGCGCAGGCGTGACCGAGAATCCGGTGCGGCTCACCCGGTCGGTGCGCGCGGCGCTCACCTCGGTCAGTTGCGGCGGGGCCGAAGCCTATGTCTGGCCCGGGGGCGGGATCACGGTGATGGCGGATGTCATGGAAATGCCCACGAACTCCTTTGGATACGTGCCGACCCCGGCGATCGTCGCGCCGATCGAGTTCACCATGAGGGTGAGCGATTACGCCGACCTGGGCGGGCATGTCGAGGAAATCCGCCGGGTGGAGAACGTGATGACCGACGAGGTGCGCCGCGTCGGTCCCGGCCTGTCGGGGCATGACCCGATGGCGCGCGGGCATTACCGCTGGAGCGAGGAGTCATGAGTTTCACACGTGCGATATTGCCGGGTGAGCGGCTGCATCTTCAACACGGGCCGATTGACCTCATTATCGGCTGCGAGGGGGACCGGGCGCGGGGCTTTGACGCGGCCTGCGCGGCATTTGACGGCGTGCTGGAGCGATTGGTCGAGGAGCTTGACCTGTTGCGCATGGACGGATGGGGAGCCAGCCCGCCGCCCGGTTCGGTCGCGGGGCCGGTGGCGCAAAGGATGGTTCGCGCGGTGGCGCGGCACAAGGGCTTCGTCACGCCGATGGCGGCGGTGGCCGGGTCCGTGGCCGATCACGTGCTGGCAGGCATGTGCATGCGGGCCGATCTGCGCCGGGCCTATGTGAACAACGGTGGTGATATCGCGCTCTGGCTGGAGGCGGGCGAACGGTTCCGTGTCGCCATGGCCGGGACCGACGGGCAGATCGGGATCGGCGGTGGCGACGGGATTGGCGGCATCGCCACCTCGGGGCGCGGCGGGCGCAGCCTGTCGCTGGGCATTGCCGATGCGGTGACGGTGCTCGCGGCGGATGCGGCGGCGGCGGATGTGGCGGCGACGCTGATCGCGAACGCGGTCGATCTGCCGGGGCATGCTGCGATCCGGCGCGCACCGGCCAGCGAGGTGCGGCCCGAAAGCGATCTGGGCGCGCGCGACGTGGTCGTGGAGGTCGGTGCGCTGGACAGGGAAGAGGTGGCGCAGGCGCTGACGCGGGGTGCCGCGCTGGCCGATGCGATGCGCGACAAGGGGGTGATCCGCGGGGCCGCGCTTGCCTTGCGTGGCGAGATGCGGATTGTCGGTGCCGAGCGGTTTGTCGAGGCGAGGGAGGCGGCGGATGCCTGAAGTGAAGATACGCAAGACAGTCGAGAGCCTGGAGGAGATCTGGCACGAGGGGGGCGCGCGGGCCGAGAAGCCTTATCGCCGGGCGTGGATCATGGCGGTGATCGAGAACCCTTTCGCAGGGCGGTATGAGCCGGATATCCAGCCCTTCATGGAGGATTTGAAGCCGCTTGGCCTCGACATGGCGGGGCGGCTTATCGCGATGCTGGGCGGGGCCGACAGGGTCGAGGGTTATGGCAAGGGTGCGATCATCGGCGCGGGCGGCGAGATCGAGCATGGCGCGCTCTGGCACGCGCCGGGTGGTTACGCGATGCGCGAGTTGATCGGCCGCGAGCGGTCGGCGGCGATCGTGCCCTCGACCAAGAAGGTGGGCGGCGTGGGTGCGCGGCTCGACGTGCCGGTGACGCATATCCGGGCCTCTTACGTGCGCAGCCATTTCGACAGTATCGAGGTGGGATGCAACGATGCGCCGCGCGCCGATGAAATGGCGCTGATCCTTGTCATGACCGATGGGCCGCGGGTGCATTCGCGGGCCGGTGGTCTTGAAGCGTCACAGATCGAGGGAAAGGACGGGCTGAGATGAAGGCGAAGATCAGGAAGCTGGCCGTGACGGTCGAGGAGACGCAACGCGAGATGGGGCGCGAGATCGCCCCGCCCACCCGCAAGGCGGTGGCCGTGGCGGTGATCGAGAACCCCTTTGCGGGGCGCTACGAGGAGGACCTGTCGGAGTTGATGGAGATCGGCGCGGAACTGGGCGGGCTTTTGGGCGAGCGTTGCGTGAAGGCGCTGGGGATCGAGCCGGCCGCGGCCGAGAGCTATGGCAAGTCGGCCATGGTGGGCGAGGCGGGCGAGTTGGAACATGCCGCCGCGATCCTGCATCCGAAACTGGGCGCGCCGCTGCGCGCGGCGGTGGAAAAGGGCGCGGCACTGGTGCCGTCGTCGAAGAAAATGGGCAGCCCGGGGCAGGTTCTGGACGTGCCGCTCGGGCACAAGGATGCGGCCTATGTGCGCAGCCATTTCGACGGGATCGAGGTGATGATGAACGACGCGCCGCGCGCGGGCGAGATCATGGTCGCCGTGGCGGTGACCGACAGCGGGCGGCCCATGCCGCGCGTTGGTGGCTTGCGCCACGAGGAGGCCGAGGGCAAGGATGGATTGAGGTAGAGCGAAAGAGCAGGCGGGACGGTCGGAGATCCGTCCGGGATACCGCATGAGACCAAGCAAAGAACAGACAGACCAAAGCAAAAGAACCAACCGGGAGACGTGAACATGAAACCGATGAGACGCAAGATACTGGGCGCGCTGGCGGCGCTGCCGATGCTGGGGATGATCCCCGCGGCGGCGCAGGCGCAGGAAAAGATCGTGATCGGCGAGATCAATTCCTATACCGCCCTGCCGGCCTTTACCGAGCCTTACAAGAAGGGTTGGACGCTGGCGATGGAAGAGATCAACGCGGCGGGCGGTGTGAACGGTGCGATGCTCGAAATCATAAGCCGCGACGATACCGGGGATCCGTCCACCGCGATCCGCATTGCCGAAGAGATGATTTCCAGGGACGAGGCGGTGATGCTGTTCGGTGGATTCCTGTCGAATATCGGCCTCGCATTGGCGGATTTCGCGAAACAGAAGCAGGTTTTCTTCCTGGCTTCCGAGCCGCTTTCCGATGCGCTCGTGTGGTCGAAGGGCAACCGCTATACCTATCGCTTGCGGCCCTCGACGCATATGCAGGCGGCGATGCTGGCCGAGCAGGCGGCAAAGCTGGACAAGAAGAAATGGGCCACGGTGGCGCCCAACTATGCCTATGGCAAGGATGCGGTGGCGGCGTTCAAATCCGAACTGACCAAGCTGCAGCCGGATGTGGAATGGGTGGCCGAGCAATGGCCGCCGCTGTTCAAGATCGACGCGGGGTCCACGGTGCGCGCGCTGGAACGGTCCAAGCCCGACGCGATCTACAACGTGACCTTCGGCGGGGATCTGGCCAAGTTCGTGCGCCAGGGCAGCTTGCGCTTCCTGTTCGAGGATCGCCCGGTGGTCTCGCTGCTGAGCGGGGAGCCGGAATATCTCGACCCGCTGGGTGACGAGGCGCCGGAGGGCTGGATCGTGACCGGATACCCCTCGATGGATATCGACACGCCCGAGCATGAGGAATTTGGCGCGGCCTACATGGAGCGCTGGGGCGAGGCGCCCAAGACCGGCTCGATCGTGGGCTACAACTCGGTCCTGTCGATCAAGGCGGCGCTGGAAAAGGCCGGATCGACCGACACCGAGGCGATGCTGGCGGCGATGGAAGGGCTGGAAGTGCCCAGTTCGCCCACGGGGCCGTTCTATTACCGCGCGGCCGATCACCAGGCGACCATGGGCGCCTATGTGGGGACCACTGCGCTCGTCGACGGCAAGCCCAAGATGGTCGACTGGTTCTATGCCGACGGGGCCAATTACCTGCCCAGTGAAGAAGAGGCGGCCAAGATGCGCCCTGCGGAGTAGGGCGGATCGAAAGAACCTTCGGGGCGGTGGTGTTCGCCGCCCCGGTTTGTCGCACAAGAACAGTATCCTGACGGGGGACGGACCGCATGGGCTTTTATGTCGCGCAATTGCTGACGGGGTTGGCGAATGCCTCGTCGCTGTTTCTGATCGCCTGCGGGTTGTCGATCATTTTCGGGGTCACGCGGATCGTCAACTTCGCGCATGGCTCGTTCTACATGGTGGGGGCCTATCTCGCCTATTCCATTGTCGCGCTGTTTCCCGGCAGCATCCTCGGATTCTGGGGGGGCGTGATCGCTGCGGCGTTGATCGTGGGGCTTCTGGGGCTTGTTGTCGAGATGACGATCCTGCGGCGCATCTATCGCGCGCCGGAGCTGTTCCAGCTGGTCGCGACCTTCGGCGTGGTGCTGATCATCCAGGACATGGCGCAGGCGATCTGGGGGGCCGAGGACAAGCTGGGCCCGCGCGCGCCGGGGTTGAGCAGCGCGGTGCGCATCATGGGCGAGCCGATTCCGGAATATGACCTTGCGCTCATCCTGATCGGACCGGCGGTCCTGGCCGGGATCTGGCTGTTGTTCCATCGCACCCGCTGGGGCGTTCTGGTACGTGCCGCGACGCAGGACCGCGAGATGGTCGGCGCGCTGGGCGTCAACCAGGCGTGGCTTTTCTCGGCCACGTTCGTGCTGGGCGCGGCGCTGGCGGGTCTGGGCGGGGCGATCCAGATCCCGCGCGAGTCGGTGAACCTCCAGATGGACCTTTCGGTGATCGGGGATGCCTTTGTCGTCGTGGTGATCGGGGGCATGGGCAGCGTGTCGGGCGCGTTCGTGGCCGCGGTTCTCATCTCGGTGCTCAATGCCTTTGCGGTGCTCGTCTATCCGCAAATCTCGATCGTGTTGCCGTTCGTGGTGATGGCGGTGGTGTTGATCGTGCGGCCTTATGGGCTTTTCGGCAAGGAGGGCAGCGGCCACGGCGCGCCGACCGAGCCCGAACAGCCGCTGCGGCTCATGTCGTCGCGCGCCACGCTTGTGCTCATGGCGCTGGTTTTCGCGCTCGCGGCAAGCCCGCTTGTGGCGAGTGATTTCGCCTCGATCCTGCTGGTCGATCTGATGGTGGCCACGCTTTTCGCGGTGAGCCTGCATTTCATGATGGGGCTGGGCGGCATGGTCAGTTTCGGCCACGCGGCCTATTTCGGGGTCGGCGCCTATGGTGCGGCGATGGCGGTGAGTTACCTGGGCCTGCCGATGATCCCGGCGATGATCGTGGGGCCGCTGGCGGCGGCCGTGGCGGCGCTGTTCTTTGGCTGGTTCTGCGTGCGGCTGTCGGGGGTCTACCTCGCGATGCTGACGCTCGCGGCCGCGCAGATCCTGTGGGGGGTCACGTTCCAGTCGCAGGAGTATACCGGTGGGGATGACGGCATTGTCGGCATCTGGCCGGCGTCATGGGCGACAAGCGACCAGGCCTATTTCTATGTCGCCTTCGCACTTTGCATCGGCGGCATCTGGTTCCTGCGGCGGGTGGCCCATTCGCCCTTCGGCTACGGGTTGCGCGGCGTCCGCGACAGCGACGTGCGCGCCGAGGCGATCGGAATGGACGTGAAATTCCATCAATGGATGGGTTTCGCGCTGGCTGGCACCATGGCCGGGCTGGCCGGGGTGGTGTTCGCGTTCTCCAAGGGCTCGGTCTTTCCCGACGTGCTGGGGATCGGGCAGTCGGTGGACGGGCTCGTCATGGTGCTGCTGGGTGGTATCCATGCGCTGGCCGGGCCGATCCTGGGCGCGGGTGTCTTCGTGCTGATCGAGGATTGGGTGAGCCGCCTCGACTACTGGCGCTTCATCTTCGGGATGATCATCCTGGGCGTCGTTCTTCTTGCGCCGGATGGTGTCGCGGGGGGTGTCGACCGGCTCATGCGCGCGCTGGGTCTGCGCCGGGAGGGGCAGACATGAGGGCGAGGGTGGAACTTGAGGGGCCGGCCGATGGCCCTTGCGCACCTTCGGTGCGACACACTCCCCGGAGTATTCGGGGCAAGATGAAGCAGGGGGGCAGGGCATGAACGTGCTGGAGGTGCGTGGGCTGACCAAGAGCTTTGGTGGGCTGGTGGCGGTGAATGACGTTTCGTTCGATCTGGGCCAGGGTGAGTTCCTGGCGTTGATCGGGCCCAACGGGGCGGGCAAGACCACCTGTTTCAACATGGTGAACGGTTACTTGCGGCCCGACCGGGGTGCCGTGCGGCTGAATGGTGAGGACCTGATCGGGGTGCGGCCACGCGATATCGTGCGCAAGGGCGTGGGGCGGACCTTCCAGATCACCCGGACATTCCTGTCGATGACGGTTATCGAGAACATCCAGATGGCATTGATCAGCCATCATGGGCGGATGTTCGACATGCTGAGCCGGGCGACGCGGCTTTACCGCGACGAGGCCGAGGCGCTCTTGCGGCTGGTTTCGATGGCGGACCAGGCGGAGCGGGCCTGCTCGGAGCTGGCCTATGGCGATCTCAAGCGGCTTGAACTTGCGGTGGCGCTGGCGCCCGATCCGACGCTTTTGCTGATGGACGAGCCGACCGCGGGCATGGCGCCGAGCGAGCGGGTGGCGCTGATGGAACTGACCGCGAAGATCGTGGCCGATCGCGGGGTGAGCGTGCTTTTCACCGAGCATGACATGGACGTGGTCTTTGCCCATGCGCATCGCATCCTTGTGCTCAATCGTGGCGGCTTGATCGCGGAAGGCACGGGCGAGGATATTCGCGGCAATGCCCTCGTCCAGGAGGTGTACCTGGGCGGTGGCACGTCGTTCGGACAGGCGGAGGCGGATCATGCTTGAAGTGAAAGACCTGACCGCGCGCTATGGGCGGGCGCAGATCCTGAACGGGGTGTCGCTGCGCGTCGGTGGCAACGAGGTGGTGGCCCTCCTTGGGCGCAACGGCGCGGGCAAGACCACGACGATGAAATGCGTCATGGGGCTGGTCCTCCAGAAGGCGGGCGAGATCACCTATGACGGGGTCTCGATCCTGGGCAAGCCTTCGCATGAGATCTGTCGGCTGGGCATTGGTTATGTCCCGGAAGAGAGGCGCATCTTCGGCGATCTGACGGTCGAGGAAAACCTCGAGGTGGGCGACCGGCCCGCGCGCGCGGATGCCCCGGAATGGAGCCGCGAGCATCTTTTCGAACTCTTCCCGAACCTGGCCGAGCGACGGCGCAACCTGGGCAAGCAGTTGTCGGGTGGAGAGCAGCAGATGCTGACCATCGCGCGAACCCTGATGGGCAATCCCAAGGTGGTGCTTCTGGACGAGCCGAGCGAGGGCATTGCGCCGGTGATCGTCGAGCAGATGGCACGGGTCATCAAGGAGTTGAAGGCAGAGGGGCTTTCGGTGCTGCTGTCGGAGCAGAACCTGCATTTTGCCCGTGCCGTGGCAGACCGGGCCTGTATCATCGAGAAGGGCACGTTGCGATACGAGGGCGGGTTCGCCGATCTCGACGCCCATCCCGAGATCAGCCAGCAATATCTTGCGGTCTGAGGGCGGGGCGGTGACGCGGGAGGGATATCGCCTTGAGGATCAGGTGGGATACCTGTTGCGGCTGGCGAACCAGCGCCACGCTGCGATCTTTCAGGCGCATACGCTGGAGGGGCTGACCGCGATGCAATTCGCCGCGCTGGTGCGGATCGGCGAGCAGGGCAGGGTTTCGCAGAACCGGCTGGGGCGGCTGGCGGCGATGGACGTGGCCACGATCAAGGGCGTGGCGGACCGGCTGCGCCAGAAGGGCCTGACCGAGACGGTGCCTGACCCCGAGGACAAGCGGCGGATGCTGATCTCGCTCTCGGCCGAGGGCGAGGCGCTGCTGGTGCGGATGGTCGAGGTGGGGCGCGTGGTGACCGAAGAGACGCTGGCCCCGCTGGATGCGCAGGAGCGTGAAACCTTCCTGTCGCTCTTGCAGCGGATGACCTGAACTTCAAAATCCCGTCGGGAATTGAACCATCGAGCCTGGAAGTGCTAGGGGTCTCCATTGAACCGAGAAATTTACCAGCCGATGAAGAGATTTCGATGCGCATTCTGATGGCCCTGATGGCGGCGGGCGGTTTGGCCGCCTGTGACCTGTCCGATCCGATCCTGGCAACGCGGTCCGTTCCGCAAGCCCCGCCCGCGGCAGGCCCGAGCGATTCCGAGCGTGCCCTGTGCCCGGGACAGTCCTCACCGGAATGCCGGTTCGAGAACAGCCCGGTCAAGCTAGCCCCCGAGCCGGTGCAGCTGCCGCGTCGCGCGCTGGTGTTCTATCCCACGGCCGAGCCGCTGTCCTTTGTCGATGGGCGAGGGCGGGATTGGGTTGCCCCCGAACGCACGCTGACGGATGGTGCCTCGATTCCGAAGATGTTCATCTCGATCATTGGCGAACCGACCAGTCGGGAATTCGCCAACGCGGCGGCGGTGCATGATGCCTATTGCGGGGTCGGAAACGAGGACGGGCCGAAATTCCATGGCGCGCCGTGGCGCGATGTGCACCGGATGTTCTATGATGCGCTGCGCGTCGGGGGAACGCCCGAAACCAAGGCCAAGCTGATGTACGCGGCGGTTTACCTGGGCGGGCCGCGCTGGTCGGATGGGGGCGCCGAGCTTTCGGGGGAACCGCGTCTTTCGAGCCGGGGCAGTCTGGCGGCGCTGGCGCAATCCGAGGATGTTTCGCCCGCGCGCTACCTGCCGGAGCCCGAGTTGCGGCGGATCATGCGCCAGGTGCGCGATCTGCTCGAGACGGCGCAGCCGTCGCTGTCGCAGATCGAGACCTTCATCGACATGAGCGTGAGCGAAAGCGCCCGGCACGCCGCCCACGCGATCGGGCAGGGCGGCAACGATCACGGCGAAGATCCCGGCTATGGGATCGGGGACGGCCCGGGGGTGGATGGGCCACCGGGGGAAGATGTGGGCCCGGGAGACATCGGGGAAGGTTAGCCTGGGCTGCCGATGGCAGGCGAAGACGCCACATGTGCATGACATGTCGGAATATTGCGCACCGGGATGGGGCGGGCCCCGTCTTTTCGTGACCCAGATCAAGGAAGAACGATCCGGCTCCGGGCAGACTGCGCCATGAACGTGTGACGGATGCATGAAAAGGAGCTTTCGATGTGGATTCTGGCATTGGTGATGCATGTGTTTCTGGGTGCGACCCTGGCCGGGAGTGCCATGGTCGTCGTGCTGGCCATGGGGTTGACGACGCTCAAGCCGTTGTTGATCGCGGCGCTGGTCGGGTATCTCATTTCCATCCCGGCCAGCTGGTACGTGGCCAAGGCCGTTTATGACAACCAGTGATCCACGCGAGCGGCCGTCAGGCGGTGGCGTTGAGCCACGTGCGCAGCACGGCCTCGAATTCGCGCGGCTTCTCGGCGTGCAGCCAGTGGCCCGCACCGGGGATTTTCGCGAATTGCGCTTTCGGGAACAGGGCCTTGATACGCGGGCGATGTTCGGGGCGGATGTAATCGGACTCGCCGCCGCCCAGCATCAGAACCGGGCCTTCGAACGGGGTGTCGAGATCATCGGGGAAGGCCAGGATCCTGTCCATGTCACGGGCGAGGACGTCGAGATTGAGCCGCCAGCGCTTTTCGCGCATGTCGAGGGATTGCGTGAAAAAGGAAACCAGTGCCGGAGCGTCAACATGTTCGGCGAGGGCCTCCTTGGCGTCGGCGCGCGTTTCGACCTGTGACAGGTCGACGGATTGCATCGCGCGCAGATAGGGCATCTGGCTATGGCCATAGGAGACCGGCGCGATGTCGGCGACGATCAGGCGGTTGACAAGATCGGGGCGGGTCAGGGCCAGCACCATCGCCGCCTTCCCGCCCATGGAATGGCCAAGCACATCCGCGGGCTTGCCGATGCTCTCGATAACCTCGGCCAGATCGGCGGCCATGTCGGGATAGCCGTGGCTGTCGAACCATGGCGATTCGCCGTGGTTACGCATGTCGACGGCGATCACCTGCCGCTCGTCGGACAGTCTCTTGGCGATCACGCCCCAGTTGCGCGCCGAGCCATAAAGACCGTGGGCAATCAGGAGGGGAGGAGCGTCTGTTTCGGTGCCGTGCAGGATCGTGTTGAGCATGTGGTTTGTTATCGTGGATCGTCTGGTGAGGCCAGACACCAATCATGCGATGTGGTTGAGCCCCGACCTTCGTGCGCGTAGTCTGTTGCGTGGAACGGGGTGGGGGTCAAGGATGCGCGCATCGCCGGATATCGGGGCACGGGCCCGCGAACTCGAGGCGCTGTTGGACGAGAAGCTCGGCCTGCGCAAGGGGGCGTTCCCTGCGCGCGTGAAACGTGCCGGGCGGCAGATCCCGAAATGGGTTCATCGCGAGGCGGCGGTGATCAATGAAGCCTTGACGCTCAACGCCCATCCCAAGCTGCGCCACCGGATCGACCCGGCGCGCGTTCAGAGCGCCCACGACCGGATCCGGCAGTATCTGAACGGGATCGACCCGGCCGATCGGCGGTTGGGCCTGATCCTTGGAATGCTGGGCGCGCTCGCCTTCAACCTGCTGCTGTTTGCGGTGCTGGTTCTTGGTTTTCTCAGGTGGCAGGGCCTGATCTGAGCCGTTTCACCGGGGCGAGACAGTGCTCTTCCCGGGTGCCCGGCTGGCTGCTCTCATTTGCGGACGAACGCGTCACCAAACCCTGCACGGCGGGCCTTGGCGAGGGCGCCGCCGACCTGGTCCTGGGCGAGGGGACCGGCCATGACGATCCGGTATTCGCGGCCCCCCCTGGTGTACTTGCCCATCCGCACCGGCAGGCCCATCGACTGAAGCCGCGTCGCGCTGCGCTGCGCATTGGCGGGGTTTCCGAAGGTGCCGACCTGCACATATTTGCCGCCGCCTTGCGTTGCCGTGGCTTTGCGCGGCGCGGTCTTGCTCGAGACGTGGGCTCCGGTCTGGTCCTTCTTGCGAACCACGACCTTGCGCGTGGTGGCGCGGTCGTCTTTCGGTTTGCCCTTGGACGAGATCGAATAGCCCGCCGCCTGCATCTCTTCATAGCTGTGATAGGGGTAGATCAAACCCGGATAGAGGTGCGTCACGACCCGGCCGCTGTCGCGTTCATAGAGTTTGCGCGGGACGGTGTTGGTCCATGCGAGGCCGCTTTTCATCGCGCCGTCGATGGTCTGGTGGGCGCGTTTGGGGTTGAGCCGGTCATCATCCCATGCTTCGCGATAGCCGTCGGGGATCTTCTGGCCCTTGATCCGGGCGGCCTGTTGCTGATTGTAGACATGGCGCGGCACGATCCGCGTGCCCGGTGGAAGCGTGGCGGCGTCGACCCGGCGGGCGGGTGATTTCGCGGTTGCCGTTGCCGCCGCGACATCGGTTTGCGATCCCGTCACAACGCGCTTTTTCACGGTCACGGGCTGGCCCCCGCGTATCACCGTTACGTCCTTGCGTTTGATATTGCCGGCCTGTTGCGGGCCACAGCGGATAATGCCGCGACCGCGGTCGACGCCCGTATAATAACGGCTGATGCCGGTGACGCCGGGGCAGTCGGTGGCCTGGGCGCTGCGGGTGATCCGGCGCGATTTCTCGGTGCTGGCCGGGGCAGGGGCGGGCTTGGTGTCGGGCGCCGGGGCGGCGGGTTTCGCTGGCTGTGGCGCGGCGGCGGTGCGGCGCTTGGGTTTCTTCTTTGCGTCCTTGGCCGGCTTGGGCTCGACCTCGACGGGCCGGGCCACCGGTTTCGCCTTGGGAGCGGGGGGCTCGGGTTTGTCCGTGGCGGTTTCCGAGGGCTCCGGATCGGTAGGAGGCGTGATCTCCTCGGCCTGGGCGGTCCGGCTTTCATCCGGCTCCGGCTCACCAGATTTTGCGAATGTCGGCTCATACCCACACAACACTTCGCGATCACGCGTCACACGCGGCACCCAGTTCACGACGCCGTCGATCCCTGCGCGGATGAAGACGCAGCCGCGGCTGTCGACATATTGCTTGGCCGTGTAGGATTCGGGCGGCGTTTCGGCCGGGGCGTTGATGTCGCGCAGTGTCTGGGCCTCGGCAGCGACCAGCCCGACCGATGTGGCGATGATGGCTGATGCGAAAATTCTCGTAAGTGTCATGTCTTGCCCCCACAAGATGTTGCGTTGACTGTGCCAAAAACAACCAGGCGAGTAAAGCTTGTTTCCGGTTTTGCCGCGATTCTAGCGCAGATCCGCAGGTAAAGGGTTAACGGCGCGGCAGGCCGCGATTCCGGGGGGTGACATCCGGCTGACATCCGGCTGCCGCCCGGCTGCCGGGTGCGGGCGCGTGAGGTGTTGCGTGAAACGGTTAACGTGGCGTGCGGTGGTGGTCGCGGGAGGGCGCAGGTTTCGCAGTGGTGGCGGAGTCGGATGAGAGGGCAACATCCCTAGGGAAGTTGTTGGGTGACGGTGATGGGGCCGGAGCGGACTGCGCCACACTTTGGATGCGGCGACTGCGATTGGCAAGTTTGCGCATGACTAAACAGAGAGCTGTTAATGCGTAATGAAAAATATGCTAAGTTCTCGTCACTTTTGATCTCTTGGGATTCAGCATGACGAAGTTAAATCATGGACGCCCTATCCTTCGTCTGATTGACGAAGCGAAGAAGAGAAGGGGCCGGTCGGCTCCGGATGAGCCAAGCCCGACCAATGATGTTCAAGGATTTCTTGATGATCAGGATCGCATGGGAAGCGCGCTCTCAATGCTTAGCTATCAGCGGCCTGATTTTGTTATCCAGCTAACAAGAAACTTCGATCATGCGTTCGCTCACAATGACCTTAGCGTCCTCAATAAGCATATTGGTGCATCGTTGACTCAAAATGAGCGTTCAATTCTGATGAGGATAATAGCAGGGTTGTTCCATTCCCACGAATTTTCGAAGCGTGATGGTAGGTTCGTGCTTGAGAGGCGTGGGAAGTTAAAATGGCGAACTATCGGTGTTTTGGCCCTCCATTCAAATTTGGCAGGCTATCGAGCACCAAATGGAGAACGCCATTCTTTCAGCGAAAATTTCAAAAAGAAACTTGCTGCGTCTTCGTGGTATTGAAGAAGCCCAATGCTTCGTGGTGCTCAAACTTTGCGATGCTCGCTTCTCTGCGCCACTGCCGCCGTTCGGGCCACCCCAAGCTGCAAACGCAGCGAATGACCGCTCCGTCCCGCTGAGCAGATGATCGGGGCGCAGCCCCCTTGCGCGGAATCAAGGCGCGGGACGCGCCGCCGCGCAGCGCCCGACCGCCCCCCGGGCGGGCGCTATTCAATGTTTGAAACCCAAAAATTGCCGGAATATCTGGCGCCATAAAGTGCCCTCAATCATCATTGGAGCGCCCACCCGCGGTCGGGCGCTGCGCGGCTTCTTCACCGTCCTTTCAGGGCCAGGGCACGCCTATTTCGTGCCGAACATCCGGTCGCCGGCGTCGCCGAGGCCGGGGACGATATAGCCCTTCTCGTTGAGCCGCTCGTCAAGCGCGGCGGTCACGACGGGCACGTCGGGGTGGGCCTCTTTCATGCGGGCCACACCTTCGGGCGCGGCCAGGAGGCACAGGAAGCGGATATCGGTGGCGCCGGAGCCCTTGAGCAGGTCGATGGCGGCGGCCGAGCTGTTGCCGGTGGCGAGCATCGGGTCGACCGCGATCACCAGCCGCTCGTCAAGGTGGTCGGGCACCTTGTAGTAGTATTGCACCGGCTGGAGCGTGGCCTCGTCGCGGTAGAGCCCGACGAAACCGACCCGCGCCGAGGGAATGAGTTCGAGCATCCCGTCGAGGAGCCCGTTGCCCGCGCGCAGGATCGAGATGAGCGCGAGCTTGCGCCCGGCCAGAACCGGCGCCTCCATCGGGCAGAGCGGGGTGTCGATGGTCCGGGTGGTCATCGGCAATTCGCGCGTGACCTCGTAGGCCAGCAGTTGCGAGATCTCGCGCAAAAGCTGGCGGAACACGGCGGTCGAGGTGTCCTTCTGGCGCATCAGGGTCAGCTTGTGCTGGATGAGCGGGTGTTTGACGACGGTGAGGTGGTCTTTCATCTCGATTCCGAACTCCTTCTGCTTCCGGCGCTTCTTTGCTTGTCGCAGAAATCGGCGGCAAGAGGCAATTGTATTCATCCCCCCGGGGTGGCGCGCGGAAAAACCGGTGGCGCGCCGTGAAGGTCAACGGGCCCCGAGCGGGTCACAGGAAGCTCTCCCCCGCGCCGCGTTCGGCAAGGCCCAGGTGGTGGGCGACGCTGGCGCCGATATCGGCAAAGGCCACGTGGCCGATCTCGCCCGTGCCGTGCCCGGCGATCAGCACGGGTGCGCGTTCGCGGGTGTGGTCGGTGCCGGTCCAGGTCGGATCGTTGCCGTGATCGGCGGTGACGAGCATCAGGTCGCCGGGCCCGAGACGGGGCAGGAGACGGGCGAGTTCGGCGTCGAACCATTCGAGCGCGCGGGCGTAACCGGGGACGTCGCGGCGGTGGCCGAAATTGCTGTCGAACTCGACGAAATTGGCAAAGGTGAGCGCGCCGTCCGGGGCGGTGTCGATGAGGTCTTCCAGATGGGTCATGAGCGTGGCGTCACTGCCCTTGAGGTGGTTGGAAACGCCGCGCATCGAGAAGATGTCGCCGATCTTGCCCAGTGCGAACGTGGTACGGCCCGCCGCCTGCGCCCAGTCGAGGAGCGTGGGGGCGGGGGGCGCGATGGCATAGTCGTGGCGGTTCGGGGTGCGGGTGAAGGCGCCCGGTTCCCCGACGAAGGGGCGCGCGATGACGCGGCCGACCCGTCGGGCGTGGAAGGCCGGGGCGATGGTGGCGCATAGGTCGAGCAGGCGGTCGAGGCCGAACGTGTCCTCGTGCGCGGCGATCTGGAGCACGCTGTCGGCCGAGGTATAGACGATGGGCCAGCCGGTTTGCATATGCTCTTTGCCATGTTCCGCGATGACCTCGGTGCCCGAGGCGTGCGCGTTGCAGAGCGTGCCGGTCGTTTGCGCGGCATCGCGGATGAGGGCCAGGAGGTTGTCGGGGATGGCGGGTTTCGTGTCGGGGAAATAGTGCCAGTTCCACGGCACCGGCACGCCCGCGATCTCCCAATGGCCCGAGGGCGTGTCCTTGCCGGGGCTGATTTGCGTGGCCGCGCCCCAGAGCCCGGTGGTGGCGGTCGGCAGGCCCGTGTCGAGGCCGGAGGCGAGGCGGATCGCGTCGCCAAGGCCCAGGGCCGCGAGAGTCGGGACGTGGAGCGGCCCGGCGCGGCCCTTGTCGGCGCGGCCCGCGGCACAGGCCAGCGCGATATGGCCCAGCGTGTTGGCCCCGCGATCGGGGGCCGGGCCGTTGAAGAAGCGATGCGCGTCTGGCGCGCCGCCGATACCGCAGGAATCCATCACGACGAGAAAGGCGCGCGTCATCCGCCGATCCTCTCGTGGATGAGGGGCGGCAGGGCGGGGGCCTCGTCCGCGATGGTGAGCGCGGCCAGGAGCGCCGCCCCGGCGCGGTCGGCATCGGCCTCGCGCGCGGCGTGGATGCGGGCGATGGGCTGGCCGGGGTCGACCCGTTCGCCCAGCAGCACGAGGTCGGAAAGGCCCACGGCGGGGTCGATCACGTCGGTTTCGACCTGCCGCCCGCCACCGAGCCCCACGACGGCCAGGCCCAGCGCCTCGCCGTCCCATGCGGCGACATGGCCCGCGCGGGGGGCTGCGATCTCGCGGATCACGTTGGCCTCGGGCAGGAAGCGCGGCCAGTCCTCGACAAAGCGCAGCGGCCCGCCCTGCGCGGCGATCATGGCGCCGAAGCGGTCGGCGGCGCGGCCGTCGCGGATGGCCCCGTCAATGGCCTCGGCCCCGGCCTCGACATCCCTTGCCAGCCCGGCATCGGCGAGCAACACGCCGCCCAGCACCGCGCAAAGCTCTCGCAGCGGGCCGGGGCGCACGGTGCCGGTGAGGGTGCGCATCACCTCGGCCACTTCGAGCGCGTTGCCCAGCGAGGGCACCAGCGGCTGGCTCATGTCCGAGAGGATCGCGGAGGTGGGGCACCCGGCGGCATTGGCGGTGTCGACGAGGGCGCGGGCCAGTGCGCGGGCCTCATCGGGGGTCTTCATGAAGGCGCCCGAGCCGGTTTTCACGTCGAGCACCAGCCCGTCCAGCCCGGCGGCGAGTTTCTTGGACAGGATCGAGGCGGTGATGAGATCGAGGCTTTCGACCGTCGCGGTCACGTCGCGGATGGCGTAAAGCCGCTTGTCGGCGGGGGCGATGCGGGCCGAGGCCGAGACGATGGCGGCCCCGGCCATGTCCACCGCGCGGCGCAGCGCGGATTCGCCCAGATCGGTGCGCAGGCCGGGAATCGCCTCGATCTTGTCGAGCGTGCCGCCGGTATGGCCCAGCCCGCGCCCCGAGATCATCGGCACCGCCGCCCCGCAGGCGGCGAGCGCGGGCGCGAGCACGAGGCTCACGCAATCGCCGATCCCGCCGGTCGAATGCTTGTCGAGCACCGGGCGATCCAGATCCCAGCGCAGCACGTCGCCGCTGTCGCGCATGGCCAGCGTGAGCGCGACGCGCCCCTCCTCGGAGAGGCCGCCCAGCAGGACCGCCATGGCAAAGGCCCCCGCCTGCGCATCCGAGACGGCGTGATCGGCCAGCCCCTGCGCGAACCAGCGCAATTCCTCCGCCGACGGGGTGTCGCCGTCGCGCAGCCGGGCTATGATACGTCTTGCGTCCATCAGCGGTCCCTCTCCGCGACCCGTCAGCGGATCATGTGTCCTCGATCGAAGGCGTCAGGCAGAAGCTCGGCCATGGTCATGGTGCGCTCGACCCCGTCGAGATTGGCCATGGTGATCGGCATATCCGGCCCGGCGGCGAACTCGGCCAGTTTCTGGCGACAGCCTCCACAGGGCGTGATCGGTCTGGGGCTGTCGGCGATGACATGGGCGGCGGTGATCCGGGTCTGCCCCGCGGCGACCATGGCGGCGATGGCCCCGGCCTCGGCGCAGGTGCCCTCGGGATAGGATACGTTCTCGACGTTGCAGCCGGCATGGATGCTGCCATCCGCGGCTTGTATCGCCGCGCCGACCTTGAAGCCGGAATAGGGTGCGTGGGCGTGCTCGCGCACGGCCCGGGCCGTTTCAGACAATGACATGGCCGCCTCTCCTTTTGCCTTGGAGGCCATGTTCCGCGTCCCGCGGGCCGGATGCAAGGGGCAGGTTGCCCCTGCGGGTCAGACGGCGGAGACCCGATCCTTGCTGTCCCATGTTCCGGCATTCGACAGGATCAGGTCGGGATCGACATAGGCCGCGCGCAGGAGCTTTTCATAAAGCGCGCCTTCCTGCGCGCGGTCGAGCGGTTGATCTGCGCCCGACACGATCATCAACGCCTCTTTCAGCGCATCGACCGTGCCGGAGCCTTCGTCGAATTGCGCCTTCTTGCGCCAGACGAGATCGTCGGGCAGCAGGTCGGCACAAGCCTTGCGCAGGATCCACTTCTCGGTGGTCGGGCCGGTGCTTTCGACCGCGTCCGGGTCGGTGCGGCGCAGTTTCAGCGTGGCCGGAATGGACTGCGCGAAATCGATCAGGTCGCGATCGAGGAAGGGCGTGCGCGCCTCGAGGCTCTCGGCCATGGTCACCCGGTCGACCCGCTGCAGGTTGATGTTGTGCATGGCGTTGAGACTTCGGGTCAGTTCCTCGGCCAGCTCGCGGGGGTGATCGACATAATCGTGGTGATAGGTGTAGCCCGCAAAAAGCTCGTCGGCGCCTTCGCCGGTCAGCACGGCCTTGACGTGCCTGACGGCGAGTTTGGCGGCGAAATGCGTGGGCATGGCAGAGCGCACGAGATCGACATCCGCGCTTTCGAGGTGATAGATCACATGCGGCAGGACATCGGCCAGATCCCGCGCGGTGAAGGCATGTTCATGATGGTCCGAGCCGATATGCGCGGCCACCTCGCGCGCGGCGATGAGGTCGGGGCTGCCCTCGGTGCCGACCGAGAAGGTCTTGAGCGGGGTCTTGCGCTGGCGCGCGGCAATCGCGGCGATGATCGAACTGTCGAGGCCGCCGGAGAGGAAGCTGCCCACCTCCACATCGGCCACCATCCATTTCGATACCGCGTCTTCCAGCACGAGCCGCAATTCCCGCGCCGTGGCCTCGATATCGAGCCCTTCCTCGGGCTCGGCCGCGCCGTGGGGCGTGCGATACCAGCGGCGCATCCCGTCGATGCTGTCGAACATGCAGCCGGGTTCGATCGCCTCGACGGAATCGTATGCCAGCCCGTCGAACGCCTTGAGCTCGGAGGCGAACGCCATGCCTTCGCCGATCCGGGCCAGGTAGAGCGGCTTGATCCCCAACGGGTCGCGCGCCGCGATGATGCGGTTCTTCGTCGCCAGCACGAAAGCGAACATCCCGTCCAGCCGCGACACCCAGCGCAGTTGACCCGCACGGAAAAGATGCAGGATCGCCTCGCTGTCGCTCGCGGTTTCGAAGGCGGATTCGCCCAGGATCGCGCGCAGGTCGGCGTGGTTGTAGATCTCGCCATTGGCGACGAGCAGGTCGCGGTCCTGGTATATCGGTTGTTGCCCGTCCTCGGGGCCGATGATCGACAGCCGGCAATGGGCCATGATCACCGGCGCCCCCTGCCCCTTGACCACCTCGACCGCATCAGGGCCGCGGTGAGAAATTTTCTCGATCATCGAGGCGGCAAGCGCCGGGTCCCCGATATTGTACAGACAGACAAAGCCACACATGGCAGGTTTCAAGCCTTTTCAGTTTTCATTCCGATCCTTCGCACAGGACGAACGCGCCGCATGACAGGGATGCGGGCGGCGTATACGCTGATATGTGCTGGACCGATCGTGTGACCAACCTATGGGCATTTCAGACATTCGCAATCAAAATACGACCGGTTATGTCGCAAAAGCGACAGTCACGGCCTGTTTTCCGGCGGTTCGCGGTTTTCGGCTTTCAAGGAAACAGCCTTTTGCGATTCGCGGATGCGCGGGTTTACATAACAGTTTAACGTTGAACTAAATCGCATGAGGGCAGAGAGATGACCGACAGCACCAAGCAGACGCTGCGCGAGGCGGCACTGTTCTATCATGAGCATCCCAAACCGGGGAAGCTGGAGGTCCGTGCGACCAAGCCCTTGGCCAATGGCCGCGACCTGGCCCGTGCCTATTCGCCCGGCGTCGCCGAGGCGAGCCTCGAGATCAAGGCAGACCCGGCCAACGCTGCGCGCTACACGTCGCGCGCCAACCTGGTGGGCGTGGTGTCGAACGGCACCGCCGTTCTTGGGCTGGGCGATATCGGGGCGCTGGCCAGCAAGCCGGTGATGGAGGGCAAGGCGGTCCTGTTCAAGAAATTCGCCGGGATCGACTGTTTCGACATCGAGGTGAATGAATCCGATCCCGAGAAGCTGGCCGATATCGTCTGTGCGCTGGAGCCGACATTCGGCGCGATCAACCTTGAGGACATCAAGGCGCCGGATTGTTTCATCGTGGAGAAACTGTGCCGCGAGCGGATAAACATCCCCGTCTTTCACGACGATCAGCATGGCACCGCGATCGTGGTCGGCGCGGCGGCCACGAATGCGCTGCATGTCGCGGACAAGCGGTTCGACGAGATCAAGGTCGTCAGCACCGGCGGCGGGGCGGCGGGGATTGCCTGCCTCAACATGCTGCTGAAGCTGGGCGTGAAGCGCGAGAACGTGTGGCTGTGCGATATTCACGGGCTGGTCCACGAAGGGCGCGAGGTGGACATGAACCCGCAGAAGGCGGCCTATGCGCAGGCCAGCGATCTGCGCACGCTGGAGGAGGTGATCGGGGGTGCGGATCTGTTCCTCGGGTTGAGCGGGCCGGGCGTTCTGACCCCGGAGCAGGTCGCGAAGATGGCGCCGCGGCCGATCATCTTCGCGCTGGCCAACCCGACGCCGGAGATCCTGCCCGACGCGGTGAAATCGGTCGCGCCGGATGCGATCATTGCCACCGGGCGCAGCGATTTTCCCAACCAAGTCAACAACGTGCTGTGTTTCCCGTTCATCTTTCGCGGGGCGCTCGACGTGGGCGCGACCGAGATCAACGACGCGATGCAGATCGCCTGTATCGAAGGGATCGCGGCGCTGGCGCGGGCCACGACGAGCGCCGAGGCCGCGGCGGCCTATCAGGGCGAGCAGATGACATTCGGGCCCGACTACCTGATCCCCAAGCCGTTCGATCCGCGCCTCGTGGCGGTGGTGTCGAGCGCGGTGGCCAGGGCGGCGATGGAAAGCGGCGTGGCGACACGCCCGATCGACAACCTCGAAGAGTATCGCGCGCAGCTCAATCAAAGCGTGTTCAAGTCGGCGCTCCTGATGCGGCCGGTGTTCGATGCCGCGCGCACCGCCGCGCGCCGGATCGTGTTTGCCGAGGGCGAGGACGAGCGCGTGTTGCGCGCGGCGCAGGCGATCCTGGAGGACACCACCGAGACGCCGATCCTGATCGGGCGGCCCGAGGTGATCGAGCGGCGCTGCAAGCGCGCGGGGCTGACCATCCGGCCCGGGCAGGACGTGGATATCGTGAACCCCGAGAACGACCCGCGCTATCGCGATTACTGGCAGAGCTATCACCAGATCATGGCACGGCGGGGCGTGACGCCCGACATCGCCAAGGCGGTGCTGCGCACCAACGGCACCGCCATCGGCGCGGTGATGGTGCATCGCGGCGAGGCCGACAGCCTGATCTGCGGGACGTTCGGGGAATATCGCTGGCATCTCAATTACGTCAGCCAGGTTCTGGCGCAGGACGGGCTGCGCCCGCACGGGGCGCTTTCCATGATGATCCTCGAAGAGGGGCCGCTTTTCATCGCCGACACCCATGTCTGGACCCTGCCCACGCCAGAACAGATCGCCGAGGTGGCCATCGGCGCGGCACGGCATGTGCGGCGGTTCGGGCTTGAGCCGAAGCTGGCGCTGTGTTCGCAATCGCAATTCGGCAACCAGGCCGAAGGATCGGGGCAGCGCCTGCGTGCGGCGATCGAGATCCTCGACAGCGAGCCGCGCAATTTCGCCTATGAGGGCGAGATGAACGTGGACACGGCGCTCGACCCCGAATTGCGCGAACGGCTGTTGCCGGGCGGGCGGCTCAAGGGGGCGGCCAATGTGCTGATTTTCGGCCATGCCGACGCGGCCTCTGGCGTGCGCAACATTCTCAAGATGAAGGCCGAGGGCCTTGAGGTCGGGCCGATCCTGATGGGGATGGGCAACCGCGCGCACGTGGTCTCGCCGGGGATCACGCCGCGGGGATTGCTGAACATGGCGGCGATCGCGGGCACGCCGGTGGCGCATTACGGTTGAGGTGCCGCCGGGGCGGGACTCCTCCCCGGCGGCATCGGCTTCAGGCAGACATCATTTCTTGGTTGGTTTCGTGCCGGGTTTGGCCGGCTTCTGCTTCTGGTCGCCCATGGCAACAGGACCTTGTGAAATACGGGGGCGGCACCGCGCCGCGCCCTGAACGGATTCATAGCACGGGCGGGTTCGTGGTGCTGATCCGATTTCGACATGGGGGATGTCGAAAACATGCGCACGAATCCCCCGCAAAGGGATGCCGGTCTGCGAGGCATCTGAATTTGCGGATTTGCAGAATGAAGAATTTGTTCTGTAAAGACACCTGAGAAGCGGGACATTTGCGATACATGAAGCTTCAGGTATTTCCCGAAACGCTTATTTGCGCCAATGTGACGCTGCGTCGGCCAACGGGCTTGCCCGGACGGGCGGGCAGGGCGTAACACTTCGACAAGAGCGAGGAGGAGTATTCCATGGGATACAGAGACGTTTACGCCGCCTGGAAAGCTGACCCTGAAGGGTTCTGGATGGAGGCCGCGCAGGCCATCGACTGGGACCGCAAGCCCACCAAGGCGCTGTTCGAGAAGGGCAACGACCTTTACGAATGGTTTTCCGACGGGCTGTGCAACACCTGCTGGAACGCGGTGGATCGCCATGTCGCGGGCGGGCGCGGCGATCAGGCAGCGATCATTCATGACAGCCCGATCACCGGTCGAAAGGAGACCATCACCTTTGCGCAATTGCAGGACCGGGTGGCGCGGCTGGCGGGGGTCCTGCGCGCCAAGGGCATCGAAAAGGGCGACCGGGTGGTGATCTACATGCCGATGGTGCCGCAGGCGGTCGAGGCGATGCTGGCCTGTGGTCGGATCGGGGCGATCCATTCGGTGGTGTTCGGCGGGTTCGCGGCCAACGAGCTGGCGGTGCGGATCGACGATGCGCAGCCCAGGGCGATCATCGCTGGATCATGCGGATTGGAGCCGGGCAGAGTGGTGAAATACAAGCCGCTTCTTGACGGCGCGATCGAGTTGTCACGGCACAAGCCCGAGTTCTGCCTGATCTTTCAGCGCGAAGAAGAGCGTGCGGAGCTGATCCCGGACCGGGATTTCGACTGGGCCGAGGAAGTGGCCGGGGCGGAACCGGTGGATTGCGTGCCGGTGGAGGGCAATCACCCCTCTTACATCCTTTACACCAGCGGAACGACCGGCCAGCCCAAGGGCGTGATCCGGCACACGGGCGGGCAGCTCGTGGCGCTGAACTGGACGATGAAGAACATTTACAACGTCGATCCGGGTGACGTGTTCTGGGCGGCGTCGGATGTGGGCTGGGTCGTGGGGCACAGCTATATCGTCTATGCGCCGCTCATTCACGGGAACACCACCATCGTGTTCGAGGGCAAGCCGGTGGGCACGCCCGATGCGGGCACGTTCTGGCGGGTGATCGAGGAACACAAGGTCAGGAGTTTCTTTACCGCGCCGACCGCGTTCCGGGCGGTCAAACGCGAGGACCCCAAGGGCGAGTTCCTCAAGAAATACGACCTGAGCGGATTGAACGCGATCTACCTGGCCGGTGAGCGCGCCGACCCGGACACCATCGTCTGGACGCAGGAGATGACCGGCAAGCCGGTCTATGACCATTGGTGGCAGACCGAAACCGGCTGGACCATCGCCGGCAACCCGGTGGGGATCGAGCCGCTTCCGGTCAAGCTGGGATCGCCCACGGTGGCGATGCCGGGCTATGACGTGCAGATCCTGGGCGAGGACGGCCACCCGTTGCCGGCGGGCAAGCTGGGCGCGATCGCGATCAAGCTGCCGCTGCCGCCCGGAACCTTGCCGAACCTGTGGAATGCCGAGGACCGGTTCCGCAAGAGCTATCTTTCGCATTTCCCGGGCTATTACGAGACCGGCGACGCGGGGATGATCGACGAGGACGGATACCTCTATATCATGGCGCGCACCGACGACGTGATCAACGTGGCGGGGCATCGCCTTTCGACAGGGGGGATGGAAGAGGTTCTGGCCAGCCACCCGGACGTGGCCGAATGCGCGGTGATCGGGGTGGCCGATGAGCTCAAGGGGCAGGCGCCGGTGGGGTTCCTGTGCCTGTCGAAGGGCGTGAACCGGCCGCATGAGGAGATCGTGGCGGAGGTCGTGAAACTGGTGCGTGATCAGATCGGCCCGGTGGCAGCGTTCAAGACGGCGGTGGTGGTGGACCGGCTGCCCAAGACGCGCTCGGGCAAGATCCTGCGGGCGACCATGGTGTCGATTGCCGATGGCGGGGAATGGAAGATCCCCGCGACGATCGACGATCCCGCCATCCTTGACGAGATCAAGGAGGCGTTGCAGGGGGTCGGCTACGCGAAATAGGGCCGCGCGTGCCGGTTGAGGCCCCGGGTCAAGCCCGGGGCGGCTTTGCTTTTTTCGCAGCGTTGGGCTTGACGGCGCGGCGTGCGGGCGTTCCTCTTGCCACGGCAGAGGAGGCGCCCATGAGCACATCACGTATTCCCGGTTTTCACAATCTCACCCGCGCGGAGCGGCTGGCCAGGGTGGCCGAGATGTCCGGCCTCGATGCGGCGCAGGTGGCGCATCTGGAGGCGGCGGCGGCGCATGACGGTGATCTCGCCGATCACCTGAGCGAGAACGTGATCTCGGTGATGGCGGTGCCGCTGGGGGTGGCGACCAACCTGATCGTGGACGGCGCCGACGTGCTGGTGCCGATGGCGAGCGAGGAAAGCTCGGTCGTCGCGGCGGTGTGCAACGGGGCGCGGGCCTGTCGCGAGGCGGGCGGTGTCGTGACCGAGGCCGACGATCCCTGCATGATCGCGCAGGTGCAGGTGACGGGGCTTACCGATCCCGAGGCGGCGCGCGCGGCGGTTCTGGGCCACAAACAGGCGATCGCGGCGGAATGCGACGGGTGCGACCCGATGCTGGTCAGGCTGGGCGGCGGGTTTCGCGATGTCGAGGCGCGGATCGCCGGGCCCTACCTCGTGGTGCATCTCATCGTCGATGTGCGCGACGCGATGGGGGCCAACGCGGTCAACACCATGGCCGAGCGGCTGG
Source organism: Rhodobacteraceae bacterium HLUCCO07 (assembly GCA_001314705.1). Lineage (GTDB taxonomy): Bacteria > Pseudomonadota > Alphaproteobacteria > Rhodobacterales > Rhodobacteraceae > Aquicoccus. Next base: position 67,986 of record LJSU01000029.1, on the reverse strand, counting down.
CGCCGATGATCGAGGGCTGGACCGGGGGCAAGGTGGGATTGCGCATACTCTCGAACCTGGCCGACCGGCGGCTGGTGCGGGCGCGGGCAAGATGGCCCGCCGCGGAAATAGGGGCCGAGACGGTCGAGGGGATCGTGAACGCATGGGATTTCGCCGCGCATGACCCCTATCGCGCGGCAACGCACAACAAGGGGATCATGAACGGGGTCGCGGCGGTGGCGCTGGCCACGGGCAATGACACGCGCGCGCTGGAGGCCGGTGCCCATGCCTTCGCGGCAAAAGATGGCTACGGGCCGCTCACGCGCTACTGGATCGAGGGCGGCGATCTTTCGGGCGAGATCGAGATGCCGATGCCGGTGGGGATCGTCGGCGGGGCGACGCGCGCGCATCCCACGGCGCAGGCCAGCCTGCGGATCATGGGGGTGGAATCGGCCGACCGGCTGGCGCGCGTGATGGCGGCGGTGGGGCTGGTGCAGAACTTCTCGGCGCTCAGGGCGCTGGCGACGGAAGGCATTCAGCGCGGCCATATGGGGTTGCATGCGCGCAACGTGGCGATCGCGGCGGGGGCCGCCGGCGACGAGATCGACCGGGTCGCGGGCGAGATGATCGCGCGGGGCGAGATCCGCGAGGACGTGGCGCGCGAGATCCTCGGGTGAGCGGGGCGAATGCTGCGCAAAGGCCGCGATGGCGGCCGGGTCAGATGAATTGTTCGCGGATCAGGCGCTCTTCCAGACCGTGCCCCGGGTCGAAAAGCAGGCGATGACGGACCGAGGGGTCCGACTGGATCTCGACCGTTTCGACATAGAGCACCGAGCGTGAATCCGCGTCCGCCATGACCGGGCGCTTGTCAGGTTGCAGCACGTCGATGCGCACATGCCCCGTCTTGGGCAAGAGCGCCCCGCGCCAGCGCCGGGGGCGAAAGGGCGCGATGGCGGTCAGGGCCAGAACCTCGGAACCGATGGGCAAGATGGGCCCATGCGCCGAATAGTTATAGGCGGTCGAGCCCGCGGGTGTCGCGACCAGCGCGCCGTCGCAGACCAGCTCCTCCATCCGCACCTTGCCGTCGATGGTGATGCGCAGCTTGGCCGCCTGCGGGCCCATCCGCAGGAGCGAGACCTCGTTGATGGCCAGCGCCTCGTGGACCGTGCCGTCGCCCCGGGTGGCGCGCATCGACAGCGGGTTGATTACCGTTTCCTCGGCCGCGGCGAGGCGTTCGGGCAGGTTGGCCTCGGAATACTCGTTCATCAGGAAACCGACGGTGCCGCGATTCATGCCATAGACCGGCGCCGGGTTGGCCTCGGTGCGGTGCAGCGTGTGCAGCATGAACCCGTCGCCACCCAGCGCCACGATCACGTCGGCGTCGTCCTCGGGCGTGTTGCCATAGCGGCTGACCAGCGCTGCGCGCGCGGTCCGGGCCACCGGGGCGTCAGAGGCGGTGAAGGCGATCTTGAATTCGGGTGCGGCCATGGTTTCCATCGGCGCGGTTTTGTCGGATCGGAGCATTCGGCTTCCACCTGCACGATCGGTGCCGCGCTGGCAAGCGGAATGGTCGTTTTGTCCCCTTTCCGCTGGGTGCGCAATGAATTAGGAGAGCGGGAAAGACATTTGCGCCAACAGACAAGCGACGGAGACCCAGCCCATGCCGAACCCCGGCTTTTTCACCGAAGACCTGGCCAGCCGCGATCCCGAGATTTTCGATGCCATCGACAAGGAACTGGGCCGCCAGCGCGACGAGATCGAGCTGATCGCGTCTGAGAACATCGTCAGCCGCGCCGTGATGGAGGCGCAGGGCTCTGTCATGACCAACAAGTATGCCGAAGGCTATCCGGGGCGGCGCTATTATGGCGGGTGCCAGTTCGTGGATATGGCCGAGACCCTGGCCATCGAGCGGGCCTGCCAGCTTTTCGGTTGCGGATTTGCCAATGTGCAGCCCAATTCCGGAAGCCAGGCCAACCAGGGCGTGTTCACGGCCCTGCTGAAACCGGGCGACACGATCCTCGGGATGAGCCTCGATGCGGGCGGGCACCTGACCCACGGGGCGGCGCCCAACCAGTCGGGCAAGTGGTTCAACGCGGTGCAATACGGTGTGCGCAAACAGGACAACATGCTCGATTACGACCAGGTCGAGGCGCTTGCGAAAGAGCATCAGCCGAAACTGATCATCGCGGGCGGCTCGGCCATCCCGCGGCAGATCGACTTTGCCCGGATGCGCGAGATCGCCGACATGGTGGGTGCCTGGCTGCACGTGGACATGGCGCATTTCGCCGGGCTGGTGGCGGCCGGTGAGCATCCCTCGCCCTTTCCCCATGCGCATGTCGCCACCACCACCACGCACAAGACCCTGCGCGGTCCGCGTGGCGGCATGATCCTGACCGATGACGAGGCGCTGGCGAAGAAATTCAACTCCGCCATCTTCCCCGGCATCCAGGGCGGACCGCTCATGCATGTGATCGCCGCCAAGGCGGTGGCCTTCGGCGAGGCGCTGCGCCCCGAGTTCAAGTCCTATGCCCGGCAGGTCATCGCCAACGCGCAGGCCCTTTCGGACCAGCTCATCAAGGGCGGGCTCGACACGGTGACCCACGGCACCGACACCCATGTGGTGCTGGTCGATCTGCGACCCAAGGGCGTGAAGGGCAACGCCACCGAGAAGGCGCTGGGCCGGGCGCATATCACCTGCAACAAGAACGGCGTGCCGTTCGACCCGGAAAAACCGACCGTCACAAGCGGTATCCGTCTCGGTTCCCCCGCCGGCACCACCCGCGGTTTCGGCGAGGCCGAGTTCCGCCAGATCGCGGACTGGATCATCGAGGTGGTCGACGGGCTGGCCGCCAATGGCGAGGACGGTAACGGTGCGGTCGAGAACAAGGTCAAGGCCGAGGTGGCCGCGCTTTGTGCGCGTTTTCCGATCTATCCCGGGCTCTAGGAAAGCGATTGTTCCGGCGGGGTGAGGCAGGAAACGGTTGTCCGCTTCATCTTGCCGGAAATACTCTGGGGGTGAATGCGGCGCAGCCGCAGAGGGGGCAAAGCCCCCTGCCGGCCCCCGACATATCCGATTTGCCCGACTCTGACGGAGATCATGCCATGCCCCTTATTTCAGACGACCTCCTGACCCGGATTCGCGCGCGTTTCGCGCATGTCGAGACCTGCCCGTTCCAGGGCGAGCGGGTGTTTTTCGAGAACGCGGGCGGGGCGCTGACGCTCAAGTCGGTGGTCGAGACATCCGGTTTCTATTCCGCCATTCCCGACAACCAGGGCCGCGACAACCCGGCCAGCCATGCGCTTGTCGATGTGATCGCACGGGCGCGCGCGGACATGCGCGACCTTATGAATATCGACGAGGGCCAGTTCTTTGTGGGGGAAAGCGGGACCGAGCTGCTCTTTCGGCTGATCTCGGCGGCCTGCCTCGTCGCCGGCAAGGGGAGGGTGCTGGGCTCGACGCTCGAACATCCGGCCAGCCGCAGCGCCGCGGCGCGCTGGGCCGGGGTGGCGGGGATGGAGCATGTGCTGGTCGCGCATGACGATGCCACGGGAACGGTGGGGGTGGAGCATTACGCGCCCGAGATCACCCCCGACACGGGCGTCGCCACGATCCTGCACACCTCGCCGGTGACGGGAATGGGGGTGGACGTGGCCGCGATCGCCGGGGCGATCCGCGCGGTCAGCCCGGAGTGTTTCATCATCGTCGATGGCATCCAGCACGCGGCGCATGGGCGGATCGACCTTTCGGAGCTTGATGTCGATGGTTACGTGATCTCGCCCTACAAGATGTTCTCGCGCCATGGTTACGGGCTGGCGTGGCTCTCGCCCCGGCTCGAGGCGGTGCCGCATGACAGCCTGTTGAACGGGCCCGCGAAGAACTGGGAACTGGGCACGCGCGATACCGGCGCCTATGCGACGTTTTCGGACGTGGTGGCCTATCTCGACTGGCTGGGTGGTGAGGTCTCGGACGCGGGTGAGAGGCGGGCGCGCATCCGTGCGGCGGGGGCGGCGATCCATGACCATGAAAAGCGCCTCACCGATGCGATGATCCATGGCACCGGCAACCTGCCCGGGCTGGCGCAGATGCCGGGCGTCACGCTGATCGGCGGCGTGGACAACCCGGCGCGCGAGGGGCTGGTGTCATTGGCGGTGCAGGGGGTCGACCCGGCCGAGGTGGTGGCGCGGCTCAATGCCGAAGGGGTGCGCACTCATCTGCGCAAGGCCGATCATTACTCGGGCAACGTGCTCGACCCGCTGGGCATGGCGGGCTGTGTGCGGGTGTCGATGTGCCATTACAATTGGCTGCCGGAAGTGGCACGCTTTCTTGCGCTGATGCAGGAGATCGCGGCCTGACCGGGCCGAACGGGATGTGCCGCGGATCGCCAGTCAGGGATCACCGCGGTTGCAGGTGGTCACGAAATTCCGCGATCACCTGTTCATAGACCGGGCGCTTGAAGGGCACGATCTGGGCCAGCACTTCGTCGGGGGGAAGCCAGCGCCATTGGGAGAATTCCTGATGGTCGTCGGCGTCGATCCGCACCTGGTCGTCGGTTCCGTGAAAGCGCAGGAGGAACCATTTCTGTTCCTGCCCCTTGTAACGCCCGTTCCAGATGCGCGGCACGATGTCGTGGGGCAGGTCATAGGCGATCCAGCCCTCGGTTTCCGCCTCGACCGTGACCAGGTCGCGCGGGACGCCGGTTTCCTCTTCGAGCTCGCGCAAGGCAGCCTCGCGCGGGTCTTCGCCCGCGTCGATGCCGCCCTGCGGCATTTGCCAGGCGGGCACGTCGCTGTCCGTGCGCTGCCCGACGAAGACCTGTCCGGCCCGGTTGACGAGCATCACGCCCACGTTGCGCCGATAGGGCAGGGCGGCGATGTCCCGGGGGGTCATTGCCTGTCCCCCCACGGATCAGTCGTCCGGCGCAAACTTGGTGAGGCCCTGGATGATGTCGAGCGCATAGGCCAGCTGGTAGTCCTCTTCGCGCAGCTTGGCGGCGGCCTCGGCACGGGCGCGGTCCTCTTCGATCAGGCGGATCTCCTCGTCGCTGAGCGAATCGTTGTTGAGCCGGCCCCGCAGGTCGGCCTCGGAGCGGGAGCGCGGGGTCGGTGCCGCCTCGTCCTCTTCGCTGGCCGGGTTGCGCTGCGGCTGGGCCACGATGATGTCGGGCGAGACGCCCAGCGCCTGGATCGAACGTCCCGAGGGCGTGTAATAGCGCGCGGTGGTGAGGCGCATCGCGCCGTCGCCCCGCAGCGGCATGACGGTCTGGACCGAGCCCTTTCCGAAGCTCTTGGTGCCCACCACGATGGCGCGGCGGTGATCCTGAAGCGCGCCGGCGACGATCTCGGAGGCCGATGCGGAGCCGCCATTGATCAGCACGACGATCGGCTTGCCCTGCGTCAGGTCGCCCTCGGTGGCGTTGTAGCGGTCGCCATCCTCGGGGTTGCGTCCGCGGGTCGAGACGATCTCGCCCGAATTCAGAAAGGCGTCGGAGACCTTGATCGCCTGGGTCAGCAATCCGCCCGGATTGTTGCGCAGATCGAGCACGAACCCGTCCACGTTGTCGATGCCGCCGGCTTCCTCGATTTCCTTTTCGATGCCCGAGGCGAGGTTCGGGAAGGTCTGGTTGTTGAAGGTGGTGAGGCGCAGAACAACGCTGTCACCCTCGATGCGGGTGCGCACGGCGGTCAGCTTGATCGTGTCGCGGATGATCGACACGTCAAACGGTTCTTCGTTACCTTCCCGGACGATGGTGACGACGATCTCGCTGCCTGCCGGGCCGCGCATCTTCTCGACCGTTTCGTCGAGCGTGTAGCCCAGCACGGATTCGCCATCGACATGGGTGATGAAGTCGCCCGCCTCGATCCCGGCCTCGTCGGCGGGTGTGCCGTCGATGGGAGACACGACCTTGACGAAACCGTCTTCCTGCGTGACCTCGATGCCGAGGCCGCCGAACTCGCCGCGTGTCTGGACGCGCATGTCGTCGGCGTCCTCGGGCGAGAGATAGCTGGAATGCGGGTCGAGCGAAGTCAGCATGCCGTTGATGGCAGCCTCGATCAGGTCGGCCTCGTCCACCTCTTCGACATATTGACCACGGATCCGTTCGAAGATGTCGCCGAAGAGGTCGAGTTGTTCATAGACATTGCGGGTTTTTTCCGCCTCTTGCGCGAGCAGCGGTGCGGCCACCTGTGTCGTGACGATTGCGCCGGCCACGATGCCGGCGGATGCGGCCATGAGGAATTTCTTCATCTCTCGTCCATCCTATCTGATGCGAAACCACGTCTCCGGATCTACCGGCTCATTGTCTTCCCGCACCTCTATATAGAGCGTTTCCGATCGGTCAGTTCCAGCCCCTTCGGCGGATTGTTGCAGGATTGCGCCGATCTCGGGGTCGGTCCCCCCCATGAGGCCGATCGGCGATCCGGCGGGCAGAACCTGCCCGACGTCACCATAAACCACGTCAAGCCCCGCGACCACAAGCAGAAGCCCGGATTGCGGTTCGAGAATCATCACATTTCCGTAGTCGAGAAGCTGCCCATGGTAGCGAATGGTCGCCGCCGCGGGGGTCGAAACCAGGGCGCGTGGCCGGGTCGCCACGACGATGCCGGGGCGGCGTATGCCCGCTGCGTCGGCCTCGCCCGCGCGACGCAGCACGCGGCCCTGCACGGGCAGGGAAAGCTCACCCTTGCGGTGGGAGATGTCCGGAAGGCTTCCCTCTGACTCATCGACCGCGATGTCGGCCAGACCGGAAGCGAAGCCTTCGAGCGTTTCAGCCGAGCTGATAAGCAGCGCGGTGCGGATCGGATCCGCGGTGAACCGACGCGGCAGCGGGTCGCGATCGGCCACGGCCTGCGAGAGGGCGGCCCGGGCCTCCTGCACGCCGGTCAGCCCGTCTTCGAGCGTGGCCGCGGCGTCGGCCTGAAGCTCGCGCAGCACGCGCATTTCCTCGAGCTTGTCGCGCAAGGTCTCTGCGCGGGCGTTGAGCGCGGGGGTCACATCCGACATGATCATTCCCGAACGCGCGGTGCCGGTGGGGCCGGCCGGGTGCAAGAGCAGCGCCGGGGCGGGCGCCTGGCCCAGTGTTTGCAGCACGCCGAGAAGCTGCGCGATCTCGTTCTCGCGGGTGGCGAGGTCGCGGCTCAGCGCCTGTTCGCGGATCGTCGCCTGGCGGAGCCCTTCGCGCATCGCCTGAAGCCCGTCCTCGAAGGCGCGCACGGTTTCGGTCAGCGCCTTGACACGGTCGCGCGCCTTCTCGGCCTGATCAAGGGCGGTCATCGCCCGATCGAGCCGGTCGGCTGCCGCCTGCGCCGCCGCGGCAGGGTCGGGATCGGCAAGCTGTGCGGCGCCTTCATCGACCGGCAAGAGGCCGAGCCCGAACAGGAGAGCGAAAAGGGCGGCGCGCGGCGTCATTTCAAAAGGCTCTTCCCGGTCATTTCCGGCGGCTTTTCCAGCCCCATGAGTGCAAGCAGTGTAGGCGCGAGGTCACTGAGCCGCCCCGAGCGCAGCTGCGCGCCCGCCGGCCCGTTGAAAAGCGCCACCGGAACGGGGTTGGTGGTGTGCGCGGTATGCGGCCCGCCGGTGGCGGGGTCGATCATGCATTCGCAATTGCCGTGATCGGCGGTCACGATCATCGCGCCGCCCTTTTTCGCGAGCGCGTCCATCACCGTTCCAAGGCCGCGGTCCACCGCCTCGCAGGCCCTGATCGCGGCGCCGAGATCGCCGGTATGGCCGACCATGTCGGGATTGGCATAATTGGTCACGATCAGATCGTAATCGTCCTCGATAGCCCTGACGAAGGCGCGGGTCACCTCGTCGGCGCTCATTTCAGGCTGCAGGTCATAGGTGGCCACCTTGGGCGAGGGGGCCATGTAGCGGTCTTCGCCCGGCTCGGGCGTTTCCTTGCCCCCGTTCAGGAAGAAGGTGACGTGAGGGTATTTCTCGGTCTCGGCGAGGCGGAATTGCCGAAGGCCCTGTTTGGCCACCCAGGCGCCAAGCGTGTTGACGATCTCGCGGGCCGGGAAAACCGTGGTCATGTAGGCATTGTGCGCGTCGGAATATTCGACCATGCCCAGACGCGCGGCAAGCGCGGGGCGCGGTCCGCGGTCGAAGCCGTCGAAATCCGGCGCGCCGATGGCGGCGAGGATCTCGCGCGCCCGGTCGGCACGGAAATTGAGGCAGAACAGACCGTCCCCCTCGTGGAACCCGGCGTAATCGCCGATCACGGTGGCCTGGATGAACTCGTCGGTTTCCGAGCGGTTGTAGGCGTTGTTGATCGCGGCCAGCGCCGATGTCGTGCGAAACTGACCCTCGCCCCTGACCATCGCGGCATGGGCCTCGGCCACGCGCTGCCAGCGGTTGTCGCGGTCCATGGCGAAATAGCGCCCGGTCAGCGTGACGATCCGCGCAGCGTCCGGTAGCGCCTCCTGCAGGGTGGTGACAAACCCCAGCGCCGATTTCGGGGCCACGTCGCGCCCGTCGGTGATGGCGTGGATCGCGACCGGCACGCCGGCATCGGTGATCGCGCGGGCGGCGGCGATCATGTGATCGAGATGCCCGTGCACACCGCCATTCGAGACCAGCCCCATCAGATGCGCGGTGCCGCCGGTGCGTTTGAGCGTGGTGATGAATTCGCGCAGGGCGCCGTTCTCGAAGAACGATCCGTCCTCGATCGCAAGGTCGATCTGGCCAAGATCCATCGCCACCACCCGGCCCGCGCCGATATTGGTATGCCCGACCTCGGAATTGCCCATCTGTCCGGAGGGCAGCCCGACATCCGGCCCATGGGTGACGAGACGGTTATGCGGGCAGGATGACATCAACCTGTCGAAATTGGGCGTCTCGGCGAGGGCGGGGGCATTGGCCTCGCGCTTGTCGCGCAAGCCCCAACCATCGAGAATGCACAGGACGACGGGTTTCGGTATGCTCATGACCTGCCTTTCGCTTTGTTTGAGCGTTTAAGGCGTCGGTGCAGTCGAAGCAACCGGCGGTTTGCCGCCCCTCGGGCCTCTCCCACCCCGCTTGCGGCAGATGGTCGCCTTATGGGCATCAAGAGGGTCCGACCCCGGGGCCCTCGGGCGGCAGGGCCCGTGGCGGGCGGGTGTACGCGTATTTCGGGCAAGATGAAGGGGGCAGTGCGCATGTATCGGGCCGGGCTGCGTGTCGATGGTCAGGCACGGTGGTATGGGGTTCCGGCGAGGATCGCGGCGGCGCGGTATAGCTGTTCGGCAAGCATCACCCGGGCCAGCATGTGGGGCCAGACCATGCTTCCCAGCGACAGGACCAGGTCGGCGCGGTCGCGAAGCGCGGCCGACAGGCCGTCGGCGCCGCCGATGACAAGGGCCAGGTCGGACGCGCCGTCATCGCGAAAGCCGGCCAGGGTGGCGGCGAACGCGGGCGAGGCCATCGTCTTGCCGCGTTCGTCGAGCGCGATGAGCCGGGCGCGGTCGGGCAGGGCGCGCATCAGCAGCGTGGCCTCGGCCTCGATGCCGGCGCCCTTGCGGTCCTCGATCTCGGTGATGGTGAGCGGGCCGAGCCCCAATGCGCGCCCGGTCCGGTCGAACCGGGTCGCGTAATCGTCGACCAGAACCTTTTCAGGCCCGGCACGCAGGCGTCCGACGGCGCAAAGATGCACCCGCATTCAGTTCCGGCCTGGCATTCAGCTCGACTGTTGGTGCGGTGATGCTGCCGCCGTAGCGGGCTGCCACATCTTTTCAAGCTGGTAGAACTCGCGCACCTCGGGACGGAAGACATGGACGATGATATCGCCGGTGTCGATCAGCACCCAGTCGCCCGCCTCCTTGCCCTCGATCTTGGAGGGTCGTCCGAGATCGTTCTTGAGCATTTCGACAAGCTTCTCGGCGATCGAGGCCACCTGCCGCGAGGAACGCCCCGAGCAGATCACCATGAAATCGCCGATAGAGGTCTTGCCGCGCAGGTCGATCTGCACGATGTCCTCGGCCTTGCTTTCGTCGAGAGATGTGAGAATACCGGCAAGCAATTGCTCGCTTGTCAGGGATTGGGGAAGAGCGTGGGCCGATTTCCCCGATTGCGTGGCCGTAGCCGCATCAACATGCGTTGACAGGACCTTGTCCTCCTTTGACTGCGCACCGCGTGAACGCCCCGGTGCCGGACGTGGTTCAACACTAGCATTTCAGATGCGCATCCTCAATGCCCGTATCAAGGGGTGGATGCGGGCGTGTCGTCGTCCCGCGGCGGGTCGTCGGGATCGGCGGGCGGATCGGCGAGCAGGCGGACCTCGCGTTGGGGGAAGGGAATCGAGATGCCGTTCTCGCGAAAGGAATCCCAGAGCGCGAGATAGACATTGCCGCGGATGTTGGTGAGCCCGCCGGAGGGGTCGGAGATCCAGAAGCGCAGGATGTAGTCGATGCTCGAGTCGCCGAAGCCCACGATATGGCAGACCGGTGGCTTGAAGCTGAGCACCCGATCGGCGCTTTGAGCCGCCTCGACGGCGAGCTTGCGCACCTTGTGCGGGTTGTCGCCGTAGGAGGTGCCGAAATGGATGTCGAGGCGGACATATTCGTTGGTATGCGACCAGTTGACCACCTGGCCGGTGATCAGGTCCTCGTTCGGGATGAGGTATTCCTTGCCATCGCGCGTGACCACCGAGGTATAGCGCGCGCCAAGCGTGTCGATCCATCCGAAGGTGTCGCCGAGCGAGATCACGTCGCCCGGCTTGATCGACTTGTCGAGCAGGATGATCACCCCCGAGACGAGGTTCGACACCACCTTTTGCAGGCCGAAGCCGAGGCCCAGGCCGATGGCCCCGGACAGGACCGCGAGGCCGGTCAGGTCGAGGCCGATCGCCTTGAGCCCGATATAGCCGGCGAGCCCGTAGAGCAGCACCTGCACGAACTTGATCGTGAGCACCTGCATCGAGGGGCTGATGTCGCGGTTGCGGCGAATCCCGGCCGAGGTCGAGCGTGACAGGAAACGTGCGATCACGAAGAGAAGCGCGAGCGTGACCATGGCCTGAAACACCAGCCACAGGGAAATATGCACTTGGCCGATGTCGAGCGCGGCGCTGTCGAGAAGGGCCTTTGTATCGTCGGCGAGCCCGAGGATCGAGAGCGTCACCCAGACCCAGCCGACATAGCGCACGACCATGCGCAGGAACCGGTTGGTGATCAGACGTGTGGCCAGAGCAATGGCGAGCCAGGCCAGCGCAAGCTGCGCGATGATCCCCAGGAGGTAGGAGCGCGAAGGCCAGGTCATTTCGCGCATGATCCAGACCGTGGGCCAGATCAGCGCCACGAACAGGATCAGCGTCAGTCGCCGGTGCAGCAGCAGCAGGACCCGAAGCCGCCACTTCGGCCAGTTGTCGCGGTTGCGCAACCACTCGCGAAAGCGTGGACCGATCAAGCGCCCGAGAAGGATGGCAAGGAGCAGTAGCCCCAGGGCGATGCCGACCTGGTAGGTCATCCAGGGGCGCATCAGGCTGGTCAGCAGGGCCTCTGCCCGATCGGCCAGCGACAGCGCGATGTCCTGCGCGCCGCGCAGGATCTCTTCGGGATCGGCCACTTCCGGGTTCGGCTGGGTGCCGGATCCCGTTTCTGTCGTCGTTGCCGTTTCTGCCTCGTCCGGTTCCATGCCCGCCTGCTGCCCGTTTCACCCCGAATGATGCAATGCGCCACCCGGTGCGGCAAGCCCTGTTGCGCGCTTGCCCTTGCGAGACCCGTGGCGAAACTGTATTTCGTTCTGCATGACACGGATTTTCGACATGGATGACCGCGTGCGGCTGAGGGAACGCTTCTTCGGCGCGGCCCGGTCGGTGCTTGCGCGGCGCGCGTAAGCGTTTCGCCGCAATCCGACATTCCTGTGCAAGACCCCTGAACGGAGAGGACCGATGTCCCCCAAGACACTCTATGACAAGATCTGGGATGCCCACCTGGCCCACGAGGCCGAGGATGGCACCTGCCTGATTTATATCGACCGCCACCTGGTGCATGAAGTGACCAGCCCGCAAGCCTTCGAAGGGTTGCGCATGGCCGGTCGCACGGTGCGTGCGCCCGACAAGACGATCGCGGTGCCGGACCACAACGTGCCGACGACCGAGGGCCGGGAGAATCCCGAGGCGATGACCGAGGACAGCCGCATCCAGGTTGCCGCGCTGGACAAGAACGCCACGGATTTCGGCATCCACTACTACCCGGTTAGCGATGTCCGCCAGGGGATCGTGCATATCGTCGGGCCCGAACAGGGCTGGACCCTGCCGGGGATGACGGTGGTCTGCGGGGATTCCCACACCGCGACGCATGGTGCGTTCGGAGCGCTGGCGCACGGGATCGGCACCAGCGAGGTGGAGCATGTCCTGGCCACCCAGACGCTGATCCAGCGCAAGGCCAAGAACATGAAGGTCGAGATCACCGGCAAGCTCAATCCCGGTGTGACGGCCAAGGACATCACCCTTTCGGTGATCGGCGCGACCGGCACCGCCGGGGGCACCGGATACGTGATCGAGTATTGCGGCGAGGCCATTCGCGAACTCTCCATGGAAGGCCGCATGACGGTCTGCAACATGGCGATCGAGGGCGGCGCGCGCGCCGGGCTGATCGCGCCGGACGAAAAGACGTTCGAATACATCAGGGGCCGCCCACATGCACCCAAGGCCGGGCAGTGGGAACAGGCGATGGAATGGTGGAAGACGCTTTATTCCGATGACGACGCCCAGTGGGACAAGGTCGTCACCATCCGGGGCGAGGATATCGCACCGGTGGTCACATGGGGAACCAGCCCCGAGGATGTGCTGCCGATCACGGAAGCGGTGCCCGCGCCCGAGAGTTTCAAGGGCGGCAAGGTCGATGCGGTGCGTCGCGCGCTTGATTACATGGGGCTGACCCCGGGGCAGAAACTGACCGATATCGAGATCGACACGGTGTTCATCGGCTCCTGCACCAATGGCAGGATCGAGGATCTTCGCGCTGCGGCCGAGGTTCTCAAGGGCAAGAAGGTCAAGGACGGGATGCGCGCCATGGTGGTGCCGGGCTCGGGCCTCGTGCGGGCGCAGGCCGAGGAAGAGGGGCTGGCCGACATCTTCCGCGAGGCCGGCTTCGAATGGCGGCTGGCGGGCTGTTCCATGTGCCTTGCCATGAACCCCGACCAACTGGCCCCCGGCGAACGCTGTGCCTCGACCTCGAACCGCAATTTCGAAGGGCGGCAGGGCTACAAGGGCCGCACCCACCTGATGAGCCCGGCCATGGCCGCGGCGGCGGCGGTCACGGGGCACCTGACCGATATTCGTGATTTGGCATAAGGACCCGGGCGATGCAAAAATTCGACAAACTGAGCGGGATCGCGGCGCCCTTGCCGCTTGTCAATATCGACACCGACATGATCATCCCCAAGCAGTTCCTCAAGACGATCAAGCGGTCGGGGCTGGGGGTGAACCTCTTCGACGAGATGCGCTATGACCGTGAGGGCAACGAGATCGCGGATTTCGTGCTCAACAAGCCCGCCTATCGCGAGGCGCAGATCCTTGTCACGGGCGACAATTTCGGCTGTGGCTCGTCGCGTGAACATGCGCCCTGGGCCTTGGCGGATTTCGGGATCAGGGCGATCATCTCGACCAGTTTCGCCGACATCTTCTACAACAACTGCTTCAAGAACGGCATTCTGCCGATCGTGTTGCCGCAAGAGCAGGTCGATGTCCTGATGTCGGATGCCGAGAAGGGGGCCAATGCGCGCATGGAGGTCGATCTCGAGGCGCAGACGGTTACCACCTCGGATGGCGAGGTGTTCGGTTTCGAGATTGATCCGCATCGCAAGCATTGCCTGATCAACGGCCTGGACGATATTGGCCTGACCCTGGAAAAGGCTGCCGCGATTGACGCGTTCGAAGCGCGTGCCAGCGCCGAGCGGCCCTGGGTTTGAACACGCCATGGTAGAATCACCTGGGCCGTCTTCCATCTGGGCGGTCTTTGGGGTTCTCGGCACTCAACCGATCCGGGGCAGGATGGTGGCAAATCCGTGGCCTCTGGTAGGATTGACGGCGGCACCTACCATATCTGGTAGGTCAACCGTCGTCCGTCACTTTTTCGCACCATTATTGATGCATTCTCGCACCACTCGCACCTTCAAATTGCCTGAATACTGACGTGTTCTTAACCATGTCTTGAGCTGAAACGCGAAAGAAGGCAAAAATTGGGCGAGAATGAGGCAACCCGCGACAAGAAGCGGGATCAAGTTGGAACAAGGGACCGGCATCGCACCGGCCCCGGCCAGTTTGAAGGGAATGGGGCAGTGGTATCCCGAATGACAGGCGCGTTCCTGCGTGCGGCGCTCATGGTATTGATGATTTCAATGCCGTCGCTCTTTCTTCAGGATGTCAGTTCGGACACGACACAGATCGTCGTTCTCGTGGCCATTCTTGCCTTTCTCATGACGTTCGTTGAGTATTTCAGCGAGTATCCCAGCATGATCGAGTTCCGGTTCGCGCCGCCCTTCAACAGGCTGCGCTTCGGCGCGCTCTTCCTGACGATCCTTCTGCTTTCACTGATTTTCGGCAGCAAGGCGATGCCCACGGATATCGGGATGTTGTCCGCCCGCCTCGGTGGGCACCTGGGCAATGCGATGGACTTTCCCTATTCGCCCGTGCGGCTGGTGGTGCTGATGCTGCCCGCGGAGGCCGACGCATCGGTGGTGGCGTCGGTGCGGATGGCAGCGGGGCTGTCCTATACGATGTCGATCCTGATGCTTTTCGTCTTTCTCAGCCTTGTGCGCCTGTTCGGTTGGCCCACCCGTCGAGGGGCGTTCAATGTCTGGATCAACCTGCCGATGTTCGACCCGACCGGAGGCGGCGACGTGATGCGGCGGCTCAGGCGGGACGCGGCTCTTAACATTGTGTTAGGGATTTTGTTGCCATTCTTGATTCCGGCGCTCATCAAGGCGTCGGCCAGCCTGATCGACCCGATCACGATGGAGAACCCGCAAACCCTGATCTGGACGATGAGTGCATGGGCCTTCCTTCCCGCAAGCTTGATCATGCGTGGCATCGCGCTGAGCCGTGTGGCGGACCTGATCGCGGAGAAGCGCGCCCGCGCCGATGCGCGGGCAAAGGCGAAAAGCGACGAAAAAGAGCGATTCCAAACGGTCTGATCGCCTTTTCCTTGCTTTGCGTCTTCGCGGTCGCGGGGCGGGCCGAAACCTTTCGCGTGGCGAGCTTTCACGCCGATCTTGCGCGCAAGGGGCCGGGGCTCCTGTTGCGCGATATCCTCAAAGGGGATGAACAGGTCGAAGCGGTGGCCGAGGTCATCGCGCGGGTGCGGCCTGATCTGCTGTTGCTCCTGGATGTCGACTTTGATCTCGAGGAGCGCGCCCTCGCTGCACTCACGGCGCGCGTGGCGGCGGCAGGTCATCGGTTCGAGCATGTGTTTACCCGGCGACCCAACAGCGGAAGGGCCACCGATCTCGACCTGGACGGAGATGGGCGCCGGGGCGGCGCGGGCGATGCGCAGGGCTTTGGCCGCTTCGCGGGGGAAGGGGGCATGGCGGTGTTGTCGCGCTGGCCGATCGGCGAGGTGACGGACCTGAGCGGGCTGATCTGGGGGGAGTTGCCATGGGCGATGTATCCCGAGGTGGATAAACGGCCCTTTCCTTCGCCAGAGGCAAAGGCGGTGCAGAGGCTGTCCTCGGTCGGCCATTGGGTCGTGCCGGTCGAGACGCCGGGCGGGCAGGTGACGCTGGCGGCGTTTCATGCGACGCCACCGGTTTTCGACGGGCCCGAGGATCGCAATGGCAAACGCAACCACGACGAGATCATGCTGTGGCGGCACTGGATGGACGGAGCGCTTGGGCCCGCACCGGATGGGCGTTTCATCATCCTCGGCGATGCCAATCTCGACCCGGTGGATGGGGAGGGGTTGAAGCAGGCGATCGTGGGGCTGCTGGGCGATGTGCGCCTTCAGGACCCGAAGCCGACAAGTGCCGGTGCCATCGCCGAGGCCAACCCCGAACACAAGGGAAACCCGGCGCTGGACACGGTGAACTGGCCCGGGCCTGATCCGGGCAATCTGCGCGTCGACTACGTGCTGCCTTCGGCGGATCTGCGTGTGCGGGCGGCGGGCGTATTCTGGCCCGCGCCGGGCGAGGACGGGCACGCGCTGGCGCGAGAGGCCAGCCGTCATCGGCTAGTCTGGGTCGACCTGGACTTCTGAAAGGGCCGTTTCGGGCGGGGTGGCGGTGAACTCCGGCAGGAGCGCTGCGAATTTCGCGCCGTCAAGGCTGTGCGGGGTGTCCCAGAGATAGCGCATCTCGAAGAGGTGCCTGATGAAAGGCATGAACGGCTGGGCAAGGCGCAGCGGCCACCACTTCATCGGTTTCACGCGGATCTTGCGTCCGTGAATGCGGGTGAGGATCGCTGCCATCTCCCGGCCGGTGAGGGTGTAACCGGGGAAGGGAACATCCTCGAACCGGGCGAGGCTGTCGCGGCGTTCGGCCAGGATCACGGCGGCGCGGGTGAGATCGGGAAGAAAGGCCCATGCGTGGGGGATGTCGGGGCGCCCGGGATAGGTGAGCGCGCCCTTGGGAACCGTGGGCAGCATCATCCGCTCGAGCCAGTTGCCCGAGGCCGTCGTGTCGATGAAATCGCCTGCGCGCAGAAGGATGGTGCGCACACCGTCGCGGCGATAGGCGTCTTCCATGTCACGGCGGATGCGGCCCAGCGGATTTTCGGCGCGGTGCGCCGTGTCAGGGCCCCAAGGCGCGGGGGTATCGGGGCCGAAGACATAGACATTGCCGGGCAGGATCACCGTGGCATCATTTTCCAGCGCGGCCTTGCGGATGCGGGCATGGAGGGCCGGAACCTGATCGGCCCAATCTTCGTAGCTGGGGTTCCAGGCGGCGACGATCACATCGGCGTTGCGGGCCGCGCGGTCGAGCTTGTCGGTCTTGCGGTCGAACTGGCGGGTGGTCCAGCCCGCGTCCTGAAAGGCGCGCGTGGCGTGGCGTCCGAAGCGACCCGAGCCGCCAAGAATGAGAGCTGTTCCGGGCATTGTGGTCTCCTGTGATTGCGTGGTCCGGGAGGAATTTAGCCATCGCATCGTGAATGGGAATTGCCGTTTTTCGATCATATGATATTCATTATTGAATGGATAAATCCGTTCGCGATATCGACTGGTCGCTGATGCAAGCCTTCCTCGCGGTGGCTGAAGCGGGTTCGCTCAGCGCAGCGGCCCGGGTGCTGGGGGTGAGCCAGCCGACACTGGGTCGGCAGATCAGGGCCATGGAGGAACAGACGGGTCTGACCCTGTTCAGGCGGCAACCGCGTGGGCTTGACCTCACGCAGGATGGGGCGGCACTCGTGCCTCACGCGCGGGCCATGCGGGACGCGATGCGCGATGTGGCGCTATACGCGGCGGGGCATGATGCGGAGATGGCGGGGGTGGTGCGGATCACCGCGTCGGAGGTGGTCGCGCATCACATCCTGCCATCGATCATGGCAGGCATCCGGGCCGACCACCCCGAGATCGAGCTCGAACTCGTGCCATCGGATCGCGCGGAGAACCTTCTGTTTCGCGAGGCGGATATCGCGGTGCGGATGTATCGCCCCGAGCAGCTTGACGTGGTGGCGCGCAGGTTGGGTGAGTTGGAAATCGGGATCTTCGCCGCGCGCAGCTACCTGGAGCGGCGCGGAAGGCCGGAGTCGCCCGAGGCCCTCTTGCAGCATGACCTGATCGGCTATGACCGCAGCGAGCTGATCCTGCGGGGGATGCGGGCCGTGGGGTTCGACCTGACCCGCGATGCGTTTGCGACGCGCTGTGACAACCAGGTGACCTACTGGGAATTGTTGCGCGCCGGCTGTGGCATCGGGTTCGGTCAGCGCCATGTCGGGCGAACCGATCCGGCGGTCGAGGAGATTGACATCGGGATCGCCATTCCCGGCCTTCCCGTCTGGCTGGCCGCTCACCGGCAATTGCGCCAGGTCTCGCGTCTGGGCCATGTCTGGGATCGGCTGGCCGAAGGCCTGGCCCCGGTGCTGCTCTGACAGGCCGGGTGAATGGTGCAAGACAGGCGACGTACGTGGCGGAAGCGCGATCCCGCCCGCGAGTCGTGGCGCATTGGCAAAGGCCGTGCCGCCCGTCGCTATATCGCGATGCGTTCGCCGAGCCGGGCTTGCACGAGACCGGCCAGCCGCGCGATATCGCCGCGGGTGGGGGTGCCGTTGCGGCGTGTTTCGGCCAGTGAAATAGCCGCGCGCTCCAACTGGTCGTCATCGGCGCTGCGTGCGACGCCACAGATGAACTGGGCCACGTAGTCAAGCACGCGGTCGTCCTGGTCGTCGCCCAGAAGATCGGCCGCATGGGCCATGTCGTCGCGATAGGCGAGGGCATCGGGGCGCACCTTTTCCTCGGTCAGCAACCGGGGGCCGGCGGGCTGGCGGTCGGCGGGCATCCGGGCAAGGATCATCGACTGGAAGCTGGAGATCCGTTTCACCGGCTTGGCCAGGAAGCCATCTGCCCCGGCGGCCATGGCCCGGGCCTCGGCCCCGTCATCGCCGCTGGTGGCCAGAATTACGCCGATGCGCGGGGTGAGGCGGTTCAGCTCTTCGATGAGATCGAGCCCGGACCCGTCGGGCAGGCCGAGATCGACGATGATGACCGAGGGGCGATAGACCTGAAGATGTCGGCGGGCCGAGGCCAGGCAATCGGCCCGGCGGATCCGCGCACCCGAGCGCAGGCACAGAAGGCGCATCGCCTCGCAGGCGAAGCGGCTGTCCTCGACCACGAGAATGGTGAGGCCGAGCAAGGGCCGGGTCGAGGTGGGCACGTTGTGCGGGGCGAGGTTGTTGAACTCATCCATGTCGGATCTCCTTTGGCAGCGAGGATGGTCCGAGCTTGGCGCGCTCTTGCCTAACGCAAGGTTAAGGCTGCGACAAAATCCGCAAGGTGCTTGCGTGACCGGGTTCACCACCCCATAAGATCAGTCAAACCGGCCAAGCGCCACAGCCAGGAGATTGCCCGATGATCGGTCGTTTGAACCACGTTGCCATTGCCGTTCCCGACCTCGACGCCGCCGCCGCGCAATACGCGGGCGCACTGGGCGCCAAGGTGGGCGCGCCGCAGGACGAACCCGATCACGGGGTGACGGTGATCTTCATCGAACTGCCCAACACCAAGATCGAACTGCTCTATCCGCTGGGGGACAATTCGCCGATCCAGGGCTTTCTCGACAAGAACCCGTCGGGGGGCATTCACCATGTCTGTTACGAGGTCGAGGACATCATCGCGGCGCGCGATCACCTCAAGGCGTCGGGCGCGCGGGTGCTGGGCGATGGCGAGCCGAAGATCGGCGCCCATGGCAAGCCGGTGCTGTTCCTGCATCCCAAGGATTTCCAGGGCACGCTGGTCGAGCTGGAGCAGGTCTGATGGGTGTCACCTCGGCGCTCGTGCTATATGCGGTTCTGTGGTTCCTGACCCTGCTGGTCATCATCCCGATCCGCCTCAAGACCCAGGGCGACGTGGGCCAGATCGTGCGCGGCACCCAAGCGGGCGCCCCCCACGAGCATCACCTCAAGGCCAAGGCGCTGATCACGACGGTCGTGGCCTTCGTGCTGTGGGCGATCATCGCCGGGATCATCATCACCGGCACGATCACGGTGCGCGACCTGGACTGGTTCGGGCGGATGGGGCCGCCGTCGCAGTCCGAGTGAACCGGGCCCGGTCGGCAGGCGGGTCAGCGGTCTTTCAACCCGTGAAAGATATGCGTGAAGGTGGCGGCGCCGAGAATCGGGATGAAGAGATTGACCAAAGGCAGGCTGAGTGGCACCGCCATGAGCACGCCCGCCGCCCAGACCGTTGCGCGGTGGCGTTTGCGCAGAGCCTTCGCCCCCGCGCGGCCGATTCGGCGCATCGCGGCAAGCTGGAAATACTCGCGCCCGAGCAGATAGCCGTTGAGCCCCCAGAAGATGAAAAGCGCGGCGGGCGGAAACATCGCGTAGAGCACGAAGGCCAGGAGGTTCGCGCCGATCAGAACGCCCATGAAATTGATCGTGTCGCGAAACTCCTCGTAGAAGGAGAGGCCCGGCACGTGGGGCAGGTGGGGATAATGGCGATCCTCGACTGCCTGGGCCACCTCGTCGAGAAACATCGAGGTGATGGCCGAGGCCACCGGCACCATGAGAAAGACCGACAGCACCAGCATGACGAACAGTGATGACCATGACAGCAGGTCATTGAGCCATTCGACCCGGCCCAGCACGTCGAAGTAACCGTCCGGGCCGACGGTGAGGTCGACCAGCCAAAGCAGACCGGCATAGGCCGCGACCAGCAGCGCAAGCGTGAGCACGACGCCGATCATCAGGACCCGGCGGAACCGGCGGTCGCCGATCTGCGCCAGGGCGCGGGCAAAGCTTGACAGGATCAGTCCGAAAGCCATGTCGTGATTGCCTCGATGTCAGGGCGCGGCCGCTCGGGCGGGGCGCTGGTTTCGGTGGCGATGTGAATGAAGCCCGCGATGCTTTCGTTCTCGCCAAGGCCCAACCCGGCGTGGCAGAACCCGCGGTCATGGGCGGCGAAACCAGTGAGCCAGTTGGCCCCCCAGCCCGCCGCCAGGGCCGCGTTGAGCAAGGCCAGACACACCGCACCAGCAGAATAGGATTGCTCGATGGCGGGGATCTTGGGCGAGGGTTTGCGGGTCTCGACCACGGCGACGGCAAGCTGGCCCTGGTCGAATTGTTGCCGGGCCTTGGCGATATCATCGTCGGCCTGCCCCTCGGCGCGGGCGCGCGATTCGGCCAGATCGGCGAGCCGCGCCATGGCGGGCCGCTCGATCACGATGAAGCGCCACGGTTCGAGCTTGCCATGATCGGGGCTGCGCGCGGCGGCGGTGAGCAAGGGCATCAGCTCGTCGCGCGTGGGCGCGGGGGCGGTCAGGGTCTTGGCCGGGCGCGAGCGGCGGGTCAGAAGGAAGTCGAGCGCAGCCGGGTTGGGGAGGGGCACGGGGTGGTTCCTTTCGCGTCGGGATGCTACCGGGCAAGGCGCTGGCGGTGGGGTGGTCGGCGCTCGGCCCGTTCAGCCCCTCAGTTCACTTTCGAAGTCCGAGATCAGGTCGGAAAAGAACGCCTGCTGCCGGGCATTGGGCTGTCGTTTGGCGACGGTGGCGGCCAGCGGGTCGGGCGCGGCGCGGGTCGAACCCGACAATTCCTCGAGCACCGCGTGGCCGCAGAAGGGCACGTAAGCCTCGGAATAGCCGCCTTCGTGAACCATCACCAGCTTGCCGTCGCAGACGCGCCTGGCAAGATCCCTGACCCTGGCGGTCATCGCGCGATAGGTTTCCTGGGTGCACAGCATGTGGGCGATCGGATCGAATGTCGAGGCGTCAAACCCGCAGGCGACGATGATCACGTCGGGCTGATAGTCTTCGAGTTTCGGCAGAACGAGGCGGTCCATTACTTCGAGATAGGTGTTGTGGCCTGCCCCCGGGGGCAGCGGGATGTTCATGTTGTAGCCCGTCCCCGCGCCGGTGCCGCGATCGGTGATGTCGCCGGTATCGGTGGGATAATTGTATTCCTCGTGTACCGAGATCGTCAGCACGTCGTCTCGGTCATAGAAGATTGCTTCGGTACCGTTGCCGTGATGCACGTCCCAGTCGACAACGGCAAAGCGGCTGGCCTGGCCGGCGGCGATGGCAGCCTCGATGGCGATGGCGATGTTGTTGAGCAGGCAAAACCCGTTGGGCCAGTCGGGCAGGCAGTGATGCCCCGGCGGGCGCGAAAGCGCATACGCGTGTTCGAGATCGCCGTCGAGCACCTGGCGCAATGCCTCTTTCGCCAGCCCCGCCGAGAGGGCGGCAATCTCGAACCCGCCCTTGAGGAACGGGGTGCGCAGGCCCAGTTCGCCGCCGCCGGCATCCGAGGTTTCCTTGAATTTCGTGAGGAAGCTTTCGGGATGCACGCGCGCCAGGTCGCCCCAGGTGGCAGGCGGCGCGGCTTGAACCGCGAGGTCATTCACGATGCCGGTCACCTCCATAAGGTTCTTGAGCCGGCGCTTGGTTTCCGGGTGTTCTGGCAGACCACCCGCCACGAGCGGTTGCACGAAATCCCCCACAGGCAGGGTGAGGGCATAGGCCCCACCGCCATGCCAGAAACATTTCTCATCCCAGAAAAAGCCCGTCGTCATGTCCATCCCTTTCGAATCCTTTTTGGGATTTGGACTTGGGCAGCGCGAAAATGCAACCTCGACGCGGTGTTGATCGACCGGGTGAAGCGATCTAGACCGGGCGCATGTCCGATCCCGACCTTTCCCACCTGGCCCGTCCGGGGGCCGAGATCGCGGTGCGTGTCACGCCCAAGGCGTCACGCAACCGGATCACCCACGAGGCCGGGACGATCCGCGTCCATGTCACCGTGGCGCCGGAAAGTGGCAAGGCCAATGTCGCCGTGCAAAAGTTGCTGGCCAAGGCGATGGGGGTGGCAAAGTCCCGGCTGGTCCTGCTGCGCGGCCAGACCGCGCGCGACAAGCTTTTCCGCATCGATTGAAGCGGGTCTGCGCGTCACTTCCTGGGCGGAAGCGTATAGACCCCCTCGGGCAGGTTGAGCGCCGCACCGAGGTCGCGCACCTGCTGCATTGAAAGGGTGATCTTGTGGGTCTTGTCGATGCGTGGGTCGTATTGTTCGACGGTGACACATTCGGCAAAGGCGTTGACGATCACATCCTCCTGCAAGGGTGCGGGCCCCTGATCGACGAGGGTGACGACGGTCGAGTCGAATTCGTGTTCGATGGAAAACATGCGACTACAATATTCCGCCGATGGCAGTGTGCAAGCCTTGAGTTTCCAGGATAATCGAGGAGAATGGCCGCTCGGGTTGCACATTCGGGATCACCTTCGCATGCTGAGAGTGGATCAGGGCCGGAGCGCGCCACGTTCCACAGAAACCAACAAGGATCGAGCGATGCGTATTCTGGCCGGTTTCATTCTGATTGTCGGGCTTGCGGGCTGCATGGCCCCGGCGCCGCCGCAATCGCCGGTGTCGAACGCCGCCGCAGATCCCGATGCGCGGCCTTCGGCGCAGAGGGCTGCAAAGCAGTTCGTCGATGTGGTGGAGACGGTCGAACCGGTGGCCGAGCGCGAATGCCGGGCGCGGCTGCCGCGGGCCAATTGCGATTTCCTGATTGTGGTGGATGACCGCCCGGGCCAGCCGCCCAATGCCTTCCAGACGCTTGACAGGAACGGCCGACCGGTTCTGGCCTTTACGCTCGCGTTGATTGCGGATGTGCGGAATATCGACGAAATGGCCTTTGTCATGAGCCACGAGGCGGCGCATCACATCGCGGGGCACCTGCCGCGCCAGCAGCAGAACGCGGCGGCAGGGGCGATGATCTTTGCGGGGCTTGCGGCACTGACCGGGGCGGATGCCAGCGGGGTGCGAACCGCGCAGGACCTGGGCGCGGCGGTGGGCGCGCGCAGCTATTCCAAGGAATTCGAACTCGAGGCCGACGCGCTGGGCACGTTGATCGCGCGAAAGGCGGGGTATGATCCGGTGCGCGGGGCCGAATTCTTTGCCCGGATTCCGGATCCGGGAAATCGCTTTCTGGGCACGCACCCGCCCAATGCCGCGCGGATGGAAACGGTGCGGCGGGTCGATTCGCGCCTGTGACCGTGCGTGATGCGGTGACAGGGAACATGCTTCAGCTTGAAAATGTCGTTTCCGACCGGGGCTCGAAATACGCGGTCTCGGGCGGGGTGGTGCGCTCGCGCGCGGAGGTCGACGGGTTCCTGAAAGCGCTCAAACGGGTGAGAAAATACGCCAAAGCGACCCATAACAGCTGGGCCGTGATGCTCTCGGACGGCACCCCGATCAAGGGCGATGACGGCGAGAGCGGGGCGGGAATGGTGATCCTGCGGATGCTGGAACGCGAAGGTCTGCGCGATCATGTGATCGTCGTAACGCGCTGGTATGGCGGCACAAAACTGGGCGGAGACAGGTTTCGCCGAGTGCAGGATTGCGTGCGGGCCTATCTCGATGCGCGGGCCGGCGGGGCGGGTTGATCCGTGTCAAGGACGAGGGTTGCGGCGGGGCGTTAGAAGAAGGTGACGCAACGGTCCGAAAGGAGCCTTGACGATGAAACCTCTTGGCGACATGCGGCGCCATTTCTGGATGGTTCAGAAAATGGCACGGGCGCAGGGCCTTGACCTTGCGGGGGCGATGGCGCGTGGCGATCTGGACCAGGCGGAGTGGGCCGGCATCGTGAAGCGCTGCCAGAGCTGCGACGGGGCAGCGCATTGCGCGCGGTTGCTGGCAGGCGACGGGCCGGGCGAACTGCCCGGATATTGCTGCAACCGGGAGCCGTTCCGGATCCTCCTCGCCGACCAGGTCATGGGAGAAAGCGCATGAAAGACAATGTCTTACCTCTTGGAAACCCCGAACTTCACTTCTGGCTCACCCGGTCGGTCGCCCGCGCCATGGCGGTCGATCTGAGCGCGGCGATGGCGCGGGGTTTGCTGAGTGCGGAGGACTACGCGGGCATGGTTACGCGCTGCCGGACGTGCCCGCATGTGGCGCATTGCACGGCCTGGCTGGGCACCGGGGCGATGCAGCAGGGCAAGCCGCTCGATGCCTGCGCCAACCGCGAAATCCTGGAGAGATTGCAGTAGCCCGGCTTGCGGATATCAACGGTTTCTTCACCGGGGTTAACGGCGGCGAACTGTGCGATTTCCAGGGGGTGACATACGTGCACCGCCCGGCTGCTCTCCGGCTGCCGGGAAATGTCGTTGCGAGGGCAACCATTCGAAGTTAACGTGGCGTGTGCCGGGTCACAGTTTCGAATGCGACCCGTCGCAGAGCGGTTGCTTGGCAGAGTGCTTGCAGCCGCAGAAGAACATCTTCTTCGACACCTCGGCGGTATACTTGACCGGGGCGAAATCGCTGCCCTTGTGCGAGCCGTCGCAGAAGGGCTGTTTCGCGGACTTGCCGCAGGCGCACCAGAAATAGGTCTTGCCCTCTTCGACCTCGACGGGGAAGGGGGCCTTCTGTGCGATCTCGGGGGTGTCGGTCATTGGCTTGGATCTCCGTGGCTGCGTGGCTGGCGCGAGGGTCGCAATGGTTGGGGGGAAGGTCAATGGGGGGATGGGCGGAATGCGAGGGACTTTGCGTTCAATGGTGCGTGATATTCCGCAAGGCCATTGATTTGACCAGTAATTTCCTGCTGAAGCCTATTGCCCCAGATTTCAGCATAGAAACCTTCGAGTAATCGCTCTTGCTGCATCGCATTTTCCACTGTGTCTTCTCCACGAGCGAAATCGAAAAGGTGGGAAACCATTGCATGCCAGAAGATCCACTCCGCCGCGTGCTCAGCGCGATAGACATCGTGTGGAGGCATGTTTCGGTCTGCGGTCAGGTTTACCAATCTGGCTTTATATACCTGATAATGCGCAATGATATTTGTCAGCCATTGCGCACTGGTTTCGTCGCCGAATTCGATGCATTCTTTAAGGGTGTTGAAGACTTCATTGGGTATGGCGAGGCGCTTTTCGATGAAGTATGCATTTTCTGGATCATTGAAGAATGCGTCATCTTCCATTGAAATCTGAACCCCATTTCTTGCGGTTTCGATGAGGCGAGACAAAGCTAGCGGTAAACTCGCCTTGGCGGCTTTGAGTTTTCGGTGACGAGCGGTTTCCGTGTTCCATATTGCGGTGGTCAGCGCGATAGCAGAGGCGAGCAGCGTTACGATGGCTGTAATTCCATAAGTGCCATATCGCTGCAGGTCATCGGGCCATTCGCCTTGGATCACGATAATGAATATTGCGCCCATGAATACGCCAAAAGAGGCGCCCATCGGGAAGTTACGAATGAAATGAAACCATGTCATTGTGATGTTTCTTTTGTTGTGTGGCATCAGGGTATCAAAGCCTGACCAAACGCGAAAGCCAAGTGACTGGAGACCCGCCCGGAACAGCAGCGAAGCCGCCCGGGCATGCGCCCGCCCCATGGCGGGCGCATTCTGCGCCCACCCGTGCGGGCGCATGCCCTTGTGTTGGAGTCGGGCGTCCACCCCGGGTCGGGCGCTGCCCTCTGATTGGCTGGTGTCGGGGCTGTTAGTAGAGCACCCGACCGCGGCCATGTGCCACCATCGCGTCGAGGCTCTCCGCGCACGCGCCGGTAATCAGGCGATGAGCCGCCCCCACAAGTCATATTCCCCGGCCTCGTCCACCTCGACGGTGACGATCTGGCCGACCTCAAGCCCATCGGTACCTTCGTCGATGAAGAGATTGCCGTCGATCTCGGGGGCGTCGGCCTTGGTGCGGGCGGTGGCGATGCCGTCCTCGTCGATGTCGTCGACGATCACATCCATGCGCTGGCCAACCTTGGCCGCGAGCTTTGCCTCGGAAATCGCCTGGGCCTTTTCCATGAAGCGATCCCAGCGGTCCTGTTTCACCTCCGGCGCCACGTGGCCGGGCAGCGCGTTCGAGGCGGCGCCCGCGACATTCTCGTACTGGAAGCAGCCGACGCGGTCGAGCTGGGCTTCGTCCATCCAGTCCAGGAGGGTCTGGAACTCTTCCTCGGTCTCGCCCGGATAGCCGACGATGAAGGTCGAGCGCAGGGTGATGTCCGGGCAGATGCCGCGCCATTCCGCGATCCGGTCGAGGGTACGTTCGGCATGCGCGGGCCGCGCCATGCGCTTGAGGGTGTCGGGGTGCGCGTGCTGGAACGGGATGTCGAGATAGGGCAGGACAAGGCCGTCGGCCATGAGCGGGATCAATTCGCGCACATGCGGATAGGGATAGACATAATGCAGCCGCACCCAGAGGTCTTGCCCGGCGCCGAGAGCGCCCAGATCGCGGGCCAGCGCGGTGATCGGCTGTTCGCCCGCGGGGCGATCCGCGCGCGGCCAGTCGACGCCATAGGCGGAGGTGTCCTGTGAGATGACGAGGAGTTCCTTGACGCCGCTTTCCACCAGCTTCTCGGCTTCGCGCAGCACGGCGCGGTGCGGGCGCGAGGCGAGGCGGCCGCGCATCGCGGGGATGATGCAGAACTTGCAATGGTGATTGCAGCCCTCGGAAATCTTGAGATAGCTGTAATGGCGGGGCGTGAGTTTCACACCCGCCGCCGGCATGAGGTCGATGAACGGGTCGGGCGCGGGCGGCACGGCCTGATGCACCGCGTCGAGCACCTGTTCATATTGGTGCGGGCCGGTCACGGCGAGGATGCGGGGGTGATGGTCGCGGATATGATCCGGGTCGGCGCCCATGCAGCCGGTGACGATGACGCGGCCGTTTTCGCGCAGCGCCTCGCCTATGGCGTCGAGGCTCTCGGCCTTGGCTGAATCGAGAAAGCCGCAGGTGTTGACGATCACCGCGTCGGCGCCGGTGTAGTCGGGCGAGATGCCATAACCCTCGGCGCGCAGTCTTGTCAGGATTCGCTCGGAATCGACCAACGCCTTGGGACAGCCCAGCGAGACCATGCCGATGGTCGGCTGGCCGGGGCGGCGGGCTTCGGCGAGATGGGCGCGCGAGAGGTCGGGGCGCAGGTCGGGCGGGTTTGTCATGCGCGGCATATAGCGCGCCCTGAGGCCCGCGTCCATCGGCGGATCGTGGCCGACGAATTGGCGGCTTGTTGCCGTATGCATGTTGCGGGATAATCCTTGGGTATCAGCGCCGCGCGACTTGCGGCGCAGGAGTGTGAGGGTCGTGCGATGCGCTGGATTGTCAGGATTGTCGGGGCGCTTCTGGTGGCGGTGGTCTTGCTCGTGGGCGGGCTGCTCCTGTTGCCGGGCGAGAAGATCGCGCAGGTGGCCGTGGGACAGATCGAGGCGGCGACCGGGCGGGATGTGACCGTCGAGGGTGGTGTCGAGCTGTCGTTCTACCCGGTGCTGGGCGTGCGCACCGGACCGGTGACCATCGCCAATGCCGACTGGTCGGAGGAGCCGGCGATGCTGCGGGCCGAAGGCTTGAGCGTGGGGGTCGGGACCACGGCGCTCTGGCGCGGGCAGGTGAAGATCCGGGCGATCGAGCTGTTGTCGCCGGACATCCTTCTGGAGCGCAGCCGCGACGGCACCGGCAACTGGGAGATCGACGGCGAAAGCGCGGGATCGGGCGGGCGGCAACTGGCGGTCTCGCTCGACCGGGTCGAGGTAACGGACGGGCGGTTGCGCTATGTCGATCACTCCGACGGGTCGCGTCACGGGTTCGAGAGCGTCGATGCGACCCTGCTGGCGCCCGATCTGGACGGGCGGGCCGATATCGACCTCGGGCTGCGGATGGAAGGCGGCGGGGAACGGCTCTACCTTGCCGGGTGGGTAGAGCAATTCATGCCCTTCCTGCAAGGCGAGGTGGTGCCGGTCGAGGCCGAGCTGCGCGCGGGCGATGGCATGATCGACTTCGAGGGGCGCGCCAATGCGAGCGGCGATGCCGAGGGGCGGGTCAAGCTCGACCTGCCGCGCACGGGCGCGATGCTGGCGGCACTGGGTGAGGGGGCAGGCGATCCGCCCGATGGGTTGGGCCGGGCGATCCGGGGCGAGACGCTCATGGTGCTCAAGAACGGGCGAACATTGTCGTTGCGCGAGATGGCGCTGCGGCTCGACGACAACGCGATCAACGGCGATCTGGACATGACGCTTGACGGCAAGCCGCAGGTCATGGCCCGGCTTTATGCCGGCGCGCTCGATCTGGCGGCGCTGACGGGTGGCGATGGCGGCGGTGGCCCTGACGATGGCTGGTCGCGCGACCCTCTTGACGCGAGCGGACTGGGCGCGTTCGATGGGCAGCTCCGGCTGACCGCGGACAGCGTGGACCTGGGCACGGTGGCCTTCGGGCAAAGCGACGTGACGCTGACCGTCGACCGGTCGCGCGCGGTTTTCTCGCTCAACGCGCTCAAGGGCTATGGCGGCGATTTCGGCGGGGAGTTCGTGATGAACAACCGTTCGGGCCTGTCAGTGGGGGGCGATCTGTCGATGGACGGGGTCGAGATGCGCGAGTTGCTGAACGACCTGGCCGGGGTCACGCGGCTTTCGGGCGAGGCCGACGGACAGCTGCGTTTCCTCGGCGTGGGCCAGTCGACCGATGCGATCATGAAGAGCCTGAGCGGCGAGGGCCGGGTGGCCATGGGCCGCGGCGTGATCGAGGGGGTCGATCTCGACCGGCTGATGCGCTCGGGCGATGGCTCGGGCGGGACGACGATCTTCGACGAGCTGGCCGCAACCTTCACCATGGCCGAGGGCGACATGCGCAACGACGACCTGGGGCTGATGTTGCCGGGGGTCGAGGCCACGGGCAAGGGGCGTATCGGGCTGGGTGCGCGCGATATCGACTATCTCTTCACGCCGGTCGCACTGAACGCGCGGGGCGGGCGGGGCCTCGCCATTCCGGTGCGCATCCGGGGGCCGTGGAGCGATCCGAGGATCACCCCCGACCTGGCCGCGGCGATCGATTTCAACCTGGACGAGGAGAAAAAGGAGCTTGAACGCAAGGCCGAGGAGCGGGTGCAAGAGGAGCTTCGCAACCGGCTCGACGTCGAGACGCAGGACGGCGAGAAGGTCGAGGACGCGCTCAAGCGCAAGGCCGAGGACGAGATCAGGCGGGGGCTGATGCGGCTGCTTGAATGATCGGAACCGCGCCCGACCGGCCGTTTGCCATTGGACAGGGTGGATTCGAGTATTTGGACCAAGAAAGAGACCGGGGTGAGATACGGGAGTCCCGCTCCTGTTCTTTCTTGGAAAAAATACTCATTGCGCCGGCGCGGGCAGGCGCAATGATCGCAAGAGCGGCCTGCGCTCAGATGCCGAGATCGGTCGAGACCTTGGCGATGCTGTCGCGCAGCGTGGCTTCGATCTCGCGGATCAGCGGCTCGTCCATGATGAGCGTGGGCGAGAGGATCATGATATTGCCCAGCGCGCGGGCGATGAGGCCACGCTTTTGCGCTTCCTTGGCGACAAGGCCGCCGACATTGGCGTCGGCGGGGAATTCCTCGCGCGTCGCCTTGTTCCGCACGAACTCGATCCCCATCATGAAATGCGAGCCGCGCACCTCGCCCACCATGTCCATGTCTTCGAGCCCGCGCAGAAGCCCTTCGAAGAGCTTGCCGGTGGTCTGCACGCGCGCCGGGATGGCCTCGGATTCGAGGATCTCGATATTGGCCAGCGCGGCGGCGGCGGCGGCGGGGTGGCCCGAATAGGTCATCCCGTGCAGGAACATCGCGTCCGGTCCCGAGATCACGTCGTAGATCTCGTCCGAGATGATCGTGGCCGAGAGCGGCTGATAGCCCGAGGTCAGCCCCTTGGCGGTGGTGATGATGTCGGGCACGCAGTCATAGACATCCTCGGAGGCGAACATGTGGCCGAGGCGGCCCCAGGCGGTCACCACCTCGTCAGCGACATACATGATGTCGTGTTCGCGGGTGATCCGGCGCATCGCGGCGTGATAGCCCGGCGGCGCGGTGATCACCCCGCCCGCGCCCTGGATCGGTTCGGCGAAGAAGGCGCAGATGTTTTCGGCGCCGATGCGGTGGATCGCGTCGAGCATGTCCTGTTCCAGCACGGCGAGGAATTCGGCGTCGCTCATCTCGGGGGCCTCGCGATACTTGTGCGGGGCCTTGAGGTGATGCACCAGCCCCTCGACCGCGCCCCAGCCGGTGGAATAGCCCGGCGTGGTCAGCGCCATCGCCATGTGGGTGGAGCCGTGATAGGCGCCCATGCGCGACAGGATCTGTTTCTTTTCGGGCTTGCCGCGCAGGTTGTTGTAGTGATGGAGCATCCGCACCGCCGTGTCATTGGCGACCGATCCGGAATTGGCGAAATAGACGTTGTTGAGCGGCTCCGGCGCGAGGCTGGCCACCTTCTCGGCCACCTGTGCCGCCGCCGGGTGGGTGAAATTGTAGAAGGTCGAGTAATAATCGAGCGTAGTGAGCTGCTCGGTGATCGCGTCGATGATCTCGCGCCGTCCGTGGCCGACATTGACGCACCAGAGCCCGCCGATCCCGTCGATGAGCCGGTTGCCTTCGCTGTCGGTGACATGGGCGCCCTCGGCGGCGACGATGGCGGTGCGCGCGTCGGCCTGCTTGAGCGCATGCAGGTTGGCGAAGGACTGGATCAGGTGGGCGTCCTTGGTCAGGATCTCGTCGGTGGTGAGTTTGTTCATGTCTCTCTCCCAGTTATGCGGCGCCGAGGAAGCCCTCGATCACGTTGACGGTGTTGATCCCGATCTCGTCGATGTCGTAGCCGCCTTCCATCACGAAGAGCGTGGGCAGCTTGAGGCGGGCGATATCGCCGCCATAGGTGGTGAAATCGGGGGATTCCAGTTTGAAAAAGCTGATCGGGTCGGAATGAAAGGTGTCCACGCCAAGCGAGACGATCAGGTGATCGGGGGCGTATCGCGCGATCCGGTCGAGCGCGGCGTCGAGCGATTTGCGCCATTCGGAGAACGGCGTGCCCGGGGGCATGGGGTAGTTGACGTTGAACCCTTCGCCCGCGCCGTTGCCGGTTTCATCGGCATATCCCAGGAAATGCGGAAAGGCGTTTTCCGGCTCGCCATGCAGCGACAGAAAGAGCACGTCGGAACGGTCGTAGAAGATGTCCTGCGTGCCGTTGCCATGGTGAAAATCGACATCGAGGATGGCGACGCGGGCGGCGCCGTTGTCGAGAAAACGCTGCGCGGCGATGGCGGCGTTGTTGAGAAAGCAATAGCCCCCGTACATGTCGGCGGCCGCGTGATGGCCGGGCGGGCGGCAGAGGGCAAAGGCGCTGCGTTCGCCCGCGCGGATGAGTTCGGCGGCGGTGAGGGCGACCTGCGCGCTGCCATAGGCGGCGGGCCATGTGCCTTCGGTCAGAGAGGTTTCGGTGGCCAGCGCATAATACCCCAGCTTGCCGTCGATGTGATCGGGCCGGCGCAGGACCATGCGGCGGGCGGGCCAACAGGTGGGGATGGCCTCGCCGGTGTAGCCCTCGGCCTGCCATTCCGCCCAGGCGGTTTGCAGGAAATCGACGAACCCCGCGTCGTGGATACGCAGGACGGGATCGAGCCCGTGATCGTCGGGAGGCAGGATCGGGCCGGGATCGACCGCTTTCAGCCGGTCGTGGATATAGGTCATGCGGCTGGGCCGCTCGAACGGATAGACAAGTTCGCCGCCGTAAAGCTCGGTCTTGGCATCGCGCAGGGCGTGGGTTTCGGAAAAGACGGTTTTCATCGGGAGACCTCGCGGTGATCGGCGGATTGGGTCGAAAGGAGCGCCGGATCGTACGGTTTGGCGATGTCGGTGATCATCAGCGTTTCGGTGGTATTTGCCGTGGCCAGCGCCGTGGCGTCCGGGCCCACGATCACCGAGTGGCCGCCAAAGGCGAGGCCACCCTCGGTGCCGCAGAAATTGGCATAGGCGATGGTGAGCGCGTATGAGGACGCATGGCCGGGGATGATCGCGGTCGAGACATGCTCGAACCCGGCCGGGTTTGCCGTGGGCACGAGGACGAGGGTCACGCCGCGATCGGCCAGCGCCTTGACGTGGTGGGCGAATTCGACGTCGTAGCAGACCATCAGCGCGATCCTGTGCCCCGCGAAATCGAAGGTCGTATAGGCGTCGCCGAAGGCAAAGCTGGCCTGTTCCATCGGGCCGTAAAGCTGGATCTTGCGGTAATGGCCCAGGGTTTCGCCATCCGGGCCGAAGGCGGTGGCGGCGTTATAGACCGTGTCGCCGTCGCGCTCGGACCAGCCGATGCAGAGGCCGCAGCCCGCCGCGCTGGCAAGCGCGGCGAGCCTTGTGCACCAGTCCCCGCCCAGCGGCTGGGAGAGGCTGTCATGAAGGTCCGGGCGGTTGTAGCCCGGCAGGAAAAGCTCGGGAAAGACGATCATCCGCGCGCCCGCCATGGCGGCGGCGGTGAGCTGGCGTTCGATCCGGGCAAAGCCCGCGTCGATGTCGCCCGCGATGGGCGGGCCTTGGTAGAGTGCCAGTTTCATCTTCCCCTGCCTTTCGCTTACTTCTTCAGGTTGGTCCACATCGTGTCATAGATCTTCTGCACCTCTTCGGAGCAGGGCTGCACGAAGACCGGGTTGCCGCCTTCGGGCGGGTTCAGCTCGGGTGCGGATTTCACCTCGGCGTCGAGGAAGGGTTCGACCCCGTCCACCCCGGCGGTGTAGCGCGCGTAGTTGGTGACGGCCGCCGCGTTCTCGGGTTCGAGCAGGAAGTTCATGAACTTGATCGCGTTTTCGCGGTTGGGCGCGTCCTTGAGGAGCACCACGTTGTCCATCCACACGATGTAACCTTGTTCGGGATAGGCGTATTCGATGTTTGCACCTTCCTCGCGGGCCTTCATGCCGAACCCGTTCCAGATCATGCCCGCCGCCGCGTCGCCGGAGACGAGCACGTCCTTGGCCACGTCCGAGCCGAAGCTGGCCCAGTGCTGCTTGGCCCCCTGCACCAGGTCGTTGAGTGCCTCAAGCTCTTCTCGGTCGGTGGAACATTGCGGGATGCCGAGATGCAGCGAAGCCAGCGTCAGCGTTTCGCCCGCGGTGTCGAGCACGTTGATCTTGCCGCGCAGTTCCTCGGGCGGGTCGAAGATGATGTCGGTGGTGTCGATGTCACCGGAATAGACATCGCGGTTCACCGAAAACGACGTGCTGCCCCATTGATAGGGGATCGAGCTTTGGCGGCCGGGATCGAAGCTCACATCCACCCATTCGGGCAGGATGTTGTCGAAATTGGGCATCTCGTCGCGGGTGAACGTGTCGAGCATGCCGTCATTGGCCATGATCTCGACCATGTAGTCGCCCGGCACGGCCACGTCATAATCGCCCAGCCGACCGGCCTTGAGCGAGGCGAGCAGGGCCTCGTTGCTGTCGTAGGTGTCCATGGTCACCTCGACATCGTATTCCTCGGCGAACTTGTCGAGGATCTCCTGCGGGATGTATTCGAACCAGTGATAGATCGAAAGCTCGCCCTCGGCCTGTGCCAGCGTCGCCGACAGCGTGAGTGCAAGCGCGGAAGCGCCGGTTCTGAGAAGGGGTTTCATGGTTGTCTCTCCTGTTGATTTTTCATTTGCGGTTTTGGCCAATGCGGCCGGCGAAGTAACTGAGCGTGACGAAGAGGATCGACACGGCCAGCAACAGCGTTGAGATGGCCATGATGTTGGGCTTGATGCCTTGTTTCACGGCCCCGAAGATCGCGGTGGGAAGGGTTTCGACCCCCGCGCCCTTGACGAAGTTGGTGATGATGAAATCATCGAGCGAGATGATGAAGGCCAGAAGGAAGCCCGAAAGGATGCCGGGCGTCATCAGCGGCAAAAGGATCAGGCGGAACGCCTGCCACCGGGTGGCATAGAGATCCTGCGCGGCCTGTTCATAGACTTCCTCGATCCCCTGCATCCGCGCGGCGATGGGCAGGTAGGCAAACGGGATGCAAAAGACGATATGCGCGACCAGGATGGTGAGGAGCCCGGTGGAAAAGCCGATCGCCGAGAAGAAGATGAGCGTGGCCACGGCGGTCACGATTTCGGGCACCATGAGCGGCAGGTTGATCAGCGCGAAGCTGGCCCCCTTGCCGCGGAACGACCCCGACCGCAGCATCGCGGTGGCGGCCATGGTGGCGATCACCGTGGCAGTTGTGGCCGCGGCCACGGCGATGACGAAGGAATTGATCGCCGCCTGCTTGAACTTGTCCGATTCCGGCCCCCAGAACACGTCTTCGTACCAGCGCAGCGACACCCCGCCCCAGATCGTGATCGACGCGCTGTTGTTGAACGAGTAGATCGCCACGATGATGAGCGGCGCGTAGAGCAGGAAGATGCACAGCAGCGTCAGCGGAAGGAAGCCGGGAAAGCGGCGCAGGTCGGGTTTGCGGGCCATCACGTCTCCTCCCTCCGGCTCTGGCTGCGCGCGTAGAAGATCAGCACGAGCATCACCATGGAAAGCAGGATCATCGCCGCCGCCGCGCCGAAGGGCCAGTTGCCGGCCGCGCCCTTGAACTGTTCGTCGATCAGGCTGCCGATCATGAAATTCTTGGCCCCCCCCAGGAGATCGGGCGCAAGGAAAGACCCCAGCGACGGCACGAAGACGAGGATGCAGCCGGCGATTATTCCCGGTTTCACCACCGGGAGAATGATCTGCGTGAGCGTGACGAACCGCGAGGCATAGAGATCGGCCGCCGCCTCGGAGAGGGCAAAATTGTAGCGCTCCACCGCGGCGTAGATCGGCAGCACCATGAAGGGCAGGTAGGAATAGAACAGCCCGAGCTGCACCGCGACCCAGGTGTTGATGAGGTGGATCGGCTCGGAAATGAGCCCGGCCTCGAGCAGCCAGGTGTTGAGCGGCCCGTTGTCGCGGATCAGGAATTTCATCGAGATCGTCCGGATCAGCAGGTTGACCCAGTAGGGCACGGTGATCAGGAACAGCCAGATCGTGCGGGTGGAGGCCGGGCGCGTGGCAATGAACCACGCGGTCGGAAAGCCGATCAGAAGGCTCAGCAGCGTGGCCAGGCCCGCCTGCCAGATCGAGCGCCAGAAGATCAGGATATAGGTCCATTCGATCTGTGGCGGATCGTCCCCGAAAAGCCCGCGGTCAAAGAAGAACTGGTCATAGGCGGCGAGCGAGAACTCCCAGACCACGCCGCCGCGAAACTCCTTGGTCAGGAAGGAATAGACCAGCATGATCCCGATCGGCACGACGAGGAAGATGCCGATGACGAGCCACGCCGGCAGGATGAGCGGCACGCCGAAGCCGGCATAGGTGCGGGCCGATTTGCCCGGGCCTGATCCGATACCGCCCGCCATCAGTCCACCAGGAGGCGCGCGGCGCCTTCCTCGAATTCGAGTCCCACCGTGGCCCCCATGGCGGGAATGCGCGTCCGTGACGAGTTCTGAAGCCGCGCGGTGACGATTTCGTCGTCGGACAATCGGACATCGACATTCATGTCGGTGCCCAGGTAGATCATCCGCGTGACCGTGCCGGTCAGAAGCGCGCCCGCCGGATCGGCCAGCGACACGCGCTCGGGGCGGACCGAAAGGTGGCCCTGGCCGGAATGGGCGCCGCGCGCCGCCGGGCAGGTGAACTGCGCGCCGCCGGGCAGGGTGCAGAGCGCCTTGTCGCCGGCAACCTCGGCGACGCTCACGTCGATGAGGTTGGTCTCGCCGATGAAATCGGCCACGAACTTGTTGTCGGGCTCTTCATAGATGTCGCGGGCGCTGCCCACCTGTTGCACCTCTCCGTCCGAGATCACCGCGATGCGGTCGGACATGGTGAGCGCCTCTTCCTGGTCATGGGTGACGAAGATGAAGGTGATGCCGGTCTCGTGCTGGATCTGCTGCAATTCGAGCCGAACCGCCTGGCGCAGCTTGAGATCGAGCGCCGAGAGCGGCTCGTCGAGCAGGAGCAGCTTGGGGCCCGGCGCCAGCGCCCGTGCCAGCGCCACGCGCTGTTGCTGCCCGCCCGAGAGCTGCGCCGGCATGCGGTCGGCGAACTGGCTGAGCCGCACGAGTTCGAGCACCTCGCCGGCGCGTGCCCGGGCCTCGGCCTCGGACCGGCCCAGCCGCAACAGCCCGAACATCACGTTGCGGGTGACATCCATGTGCGGAAACAGCGCGTATTGCTGGAACACGGTGTTCACCGGGCGGTGATTGGGTGGCAGGTCGGCGATGTTGTCGCCGTAAAGCCGGATCGCGCCCTGGCTGATGTCCTCGAACCCCGCGATGCAGCGCAGGAGCGTGGTCTTGCCACAGCCCGACGGGCCCAGCAGCGTGAAGAACTCGTTGTCCTGAATGGCCAGCTTCACCGCGCTGAGGGCGGTGAAATTGCCGTAGAGTTTGCTCACATTGTCTATGTCGACCGCAATGGCGCCTTGGCTTTCAGCCACGGTTTCCCCTTTCTCATACCCCCTGTATTGCCCTAGAAGGTTAACGACATGGGGTTAGGGGGGTATATACCCCCGCGGTGGTATGGCATGGGTCTGCTGGGCGAAGCGGAAAAACGGCTGGGCGAGGCGATCGAGGCGCTGGGGGGCGACGGGTTCGCCCGGGCGCTGGTGCGTTGGCTCGGGGTCGAGCTGCGTCATGACAATGTCACCATCCTCGCCTATTTCCAGAGCCGTGCGCCGCAGGCGATCCTGACCCGTGCGGCGGCGCGCGAGGTGCATCGCAACCTTGAAAGCACCTATCTCAAGGGGGCCTATCTCCTTGATCCCTTTCATGAATTACATCGCCGGCGCGCGGCGCGCGGCGTCTATCGGCTGACCGACATCGCGCCCGACCAGTTCCACCGCAATCCCTATTTCCTCGACTATTACGCGGCCACCACGATGGTCGACGAGCTGGCCTTCGTCGCCTACCCGGGGGCGGGGGTGAGCCTGCATGTCTGCCTCGGGCGCGACCGCAGTTCCAACAATCGTTTCACCCAGCGCGAGATCATTCGCGCCGATCATCTTTCGCCCATTGTTGTGGCACTGGCCGAGCGGCAATGGAGCGATCTGGCCGGTCCGGGCGAATATTCCGAGGCGCGGGTGACGCGGCGGCTGATTGATTCGCTGAAGGAGGCGCATGGAATCGCGCTCTCCCTGCGCCAGGCCGAGGTGGCGCTGCTGATCCTTCAGGGGCACAGTTCGGTGTCGATCGGGCTCAGGCTCGGGATCAGCCCGCAGACGGTCAAGGTGTTTCGCAAGCAGCTTTACCGCAAATGCGCGATCAGCTCGCAGGCCGAGCTGTTCAACCTGATGCTGCCGCTTCTGGGGGTATGACGCCCGCCCCCTTCAGAGGGCGCCCCGCCCGGTGAAGGGGGCGGGGTCACGCCGGTCTCTTACTTTGTGAAACTAGGAACGGTTGGGCTAGGAGTTGCCGCTGGCGAGAGAGCCGGTCAAGGGCTATTCGTAGCTGTCGCAAAGCCGCAGAAGGGTGTTCGCGATCTTCTCATACTGCCTGCCGATCTCGCGATAGGCCTCAATGATCTCAGCGGCTTTTTCTCGGTCATGTACTTCCGCAAGGTAGGATTTCTGATTGTTTGCAATACTCGGTCCGTCGCCTGTGCTATGAAATTCAGATGTTTTGATCGCGTGGCGCAGGTGCGACATGCAGGATTGCCTGTCAGTGATCGGGGCGGAGGGTGTCATCGCGCTGGCAGGTGGCGCAAGCATTACGACCAAAAATAGAAAAAAGCGCATCTTTCTTTCCCTTAACATCGCTGAGGTGGGATAGCGGGATATATGACAGATTTTGCTCGTCTTGTCTTGGCAAGCGATACCACAGGCTTGCAGAGCGCGCCTAGTAAGTTGAATCATGAATCACCTGACTCTTAAAAATACTCGATTCCGACCTGTCCGCGCGCGATGTCGCCTGACATTTGCGCGCGGACAGTTGGATCAGGCCGCCTGCGCCGCCTTGCCGGCAATCTTGCCCCGCAACGTGCTGCGTTTCTTCTCCACGTCGGCCGCGTGGCGTTCGCGCACGTGGCCATATCCGCGGATATGCTCGGGCAGCGACAGGAGGGCCGTGATGGACTCTGCTTTCTCTGCGGTCATGTTGGCGAGGGCAAAGTCGATATCGGCCTCGTAATCCTGCAGGAGCCGCTCGGCGAGGCGGTTCTCGTCCGAGTTGCGGAACGGATCGAGGAGCGTGCCGCGCAGCCCGCGCAGGCGGTTCATGATCCCGAAGGCGCGCAGCGCCCACTTGCCCGACAGCGCGCCCTTGACCGGTTCGCCGGTGGTCTTGTCGATGCCGCCGAAGGGCCAGGCGCCGAAATAGAAGGTGAGCTCGGGCTCGCCCTCGAAATTCTCGTGCAGCGCCTTGGCGAAATCGGGTCGCGTGTAAAGTCGCGCCACCTCCCACTCGTCCTTGACCGCGAGCATCTTGTAGTAGTAGCGCGCAACGGCCATGGCCGGGGCGTCGTCCAGCCCAGCCGCCTGCGCCGCCTTGCGCACGCGCGCCACCATGTCGGTATAGCGTTGCGCCAGCCTCGCATTGGCGTAATCGGTCAACTCGGCGCTGCGATGGGCGATCACCTCGTCGAGCGTTTTCGGCCGGTGCGCCGAAAGATCGACCGGCGCCTCGCCCTTGCGCAGCATCGCGGCCACGGTCTCGGGTTCGGCCATCGCGAGGCGCCCGAGGTCGAAGGCGCGGCGGTTCTCGGCGGGTTTCACGCCGTTGAGCTCGATCGCGCGCATCAGCGCCGCATGCGAGAGCGGCAGGCCGCCCTGTTGCCACGCGGCTCCGACCAGCAGCATGTTGGCATAGACCGCATCGCCGAGGAGCTTCTCCGCCAGCCCCTGCGCATCGAGGCCGCGCGCCCGGTCGCCCAGAACGCGGGTGAGCCGTGCGAGCTGTTCCTCGCCGTTGAGCTGCCAGTCGGGGTTCTTCGCGAAATCCGACGTGGGCACGACGGTGGTGTCGGTCACGGCGGTGGCGCTGTCGAGGTCGAGCTTGGAAATCGCCTCGTCGCCCGCAGCGACCACGAGATCGCATCCGATGAGCGCATCCGCCTCGCCGGTGGCGATGCGGGTCGCGGTCATGTCCTCGGGGGTGCGCGCCATCTTGATATGCGAATGGACCGCGCCGTATTTCTGCGCGAGGCCCGTGATGTCGAGGTTGGACGAGAACCAGCCATCGACATGGGCGGCGACGGCCAGCGTCTGGCCCACCGTCACGACGCCCGCGCCGCCGATGCCCGAGACGAGCACCGCCCATGAGGTCTCGACCGAACGGGCGGGCGGTTCGGGCAGGTGAGTGGCGTCGATCACCACGTCGGCCACGTCGGGCTTGCGGGGCTTCACGCCCGCGACGGTGACGAAGCTGGGGCAGAAGCCCTCGACGCAGGAGAAATCCTTGTTGCACGAGGATTGGTTGATCTTGCGCTTGCGGCCCATCTCGGTTTCCAGCGGTTCGATCGCCATGCAGCCCGACACGGTGGAGCAGTCGCCGCAGCCCTCGCAGACATCCGGATTGATGAACACGCGCTTGTCGGGGTCTTCCCATTTGCCGCGCTTGCGCAGGCGGCGGCGCTCGGTGGCGCAGGGCTGGTCATAGATGATCGCGGTCACGCCGCGACGCTCGCGCATCTGGCGCTGCACCTGGTCAAGCTCGGTCCGGTGGTGGAGCGTGACGCCCTCGGGGAGCGGCTTGCCGTCGTAATGCTCGGGCTCGTCCGCGACGAGGGCGATGGCGCCGACGCCTTCGGCCTTGAGCTGGTGGATGATCGACAGCGGGTCGATCTCGCCATCGACGGGCTGACCACCGGTCATCGACACGAAGCCGTTATGCAGGATCTTGTAGGTGATGTTGGCATTCGAGGCCACGGCGGCGCGGATCGCCATGTAGCCCGAGTGGAAATAGGTGCCGTCGCCCATGTTGGCAAAGACGTGGTTCTCGCCGGTGAAGGGAAACTGCCCCAGCCAGGCCGCGCCTTCGCCGCCCATCTGGGTGATCGAGTTGGTCTTCAGGGGATCACGCATCACCGCCATGGTGTGACAGCCGATGCCGGCCAATGCGCGGCTGCCATCGGGCAGTTGGGTCGACCGGCCATGCGGGCAGCCCGCGCAGAACGAGGGCATGCGGATCGCGCCGCCGCCCAGCACCGGCGCATCGGTGGGCTGGTTCGGGGTTGCGATCGGGGCGGCGGGGTCGATCTCCTTGATCGTGCGGGTCAGCACGCCGCGGATATGGGTGGGGTCTATCTCGCCGAAATTGGGAAAGGCGATGTCGCCCGGGTCGGCGGCATAGATATGGCTGTTGAAGCTCTTTCCGATGATGCGCGGGGCGTTCTCGGCCCCGTAAAGCGCGCTGCGGATCTGGTCTTCGAGCAGGGGGCGTTTTTCCTCGACCACCACGATGGTGTCGAGGCCGCGGGCGAATTCCTTGACGATCTCCTGTTCGAGTGGCCAGACCACCCCGACCTTCAAGAGGCGCAGCCCCATGTTGGCGAGGGTTTGCCCGTCATAACCCATTTCGCCCAGGGCCTGGCTCAGATCCTGCCAGGCCTTGCCAGCCGCGACGACGCCGACGCGGGCCTTATCGGCCCCCGAGATGCGGTTGAGCCCGTTGGCGCGGATATAGTCCAGCGCCTGGCCGATGCGGGCGTCGTAAAGCGCGCGTTCCTGTTCCATCACCGGCGTATAGGCCGAGATGCCGAAACGCTTGTCGCGCGCGGGCACGGTGATCTCGGGCGAGGTGGGCGAGACATGGACCGAGCCGCCGCCCTCGATCACGTCGGTCACGAGTTTCATGCCCGAAAGGCAGCCCGCGAAACGCGAGAGCGCAATGCCGTGCAGCCCGTAATCGAGCACCTCCTGCGCGTTGGCGGGGGCAAAGAGCGGGATGCCCGCCGAGACGAAGTTGAAATCCGAATAGCAGGCCACGGTCGAGGATTTGGCGCCGTGATCGTCACCGACCAGCAGGAGCGAGCCGCCCTTTTCATTGGTGCCCGCGAAATTGGCGTGGCGGATCGGGTCCATCGCGCGATCCATGCCCGGGGCCTTGCCATACCAGATCGAGAACACGCCCTCGACCTGCGCGCCGGGGAAGAGGCCGACCATCTGGCTGCCCCATGTGGCGGTGGCGGCGATGTCCTCGTTCACGCCGGCCTGGAACACGATGTTGTGCTGTTTGAGTTGCGGGGCGGCCTGCCAGAGGTCCATGTCATAGCGCCCGATGGGCGAGCCGCGATAGCCCGAGATATAGCCGCCGGTCTTCATGCCTGCCGCCGCGTCGCGCTTGGCCTGTTGAATGGGCAGTCGCACCAGCGCCTGCATCCCGGTCATGTAGACCCAGCCCTCCTCGGCGGTGAGCCGGTCGGAGAGGGTGAAATCCATGCGTTTCTCGGTGGGTGAATCGAGCATCGGTCTGGTCCTTCCTGTCGCGCGTCCCGGGTCGGGATTGCGCGAAGGGTAGGGGCTACGCGCGGCGGCGTCCACCCGATCGCGGCGGTTTGGAGATGTGACCTTGCGACGTTTGGATCGGCCCGGGGTGCGCAAGTGGGCGCCTTGTCGCGCCGGCGACCTCCGGGTGTTCGAGGGCATTGCGGACGCCAGCTTCATGACCCTGCGCGGTATCAAGGCCGAAGGCCGCGGCGCGATCGCCGACCCGCCCCCCGGGGCGGCGATTGGTAAGGGCGTGCGGAACACTGATCGTGGAGGAGCTTGGCTGGCATAAACCGCGTTGCTGTGATTTCGGCTCGCCACCCTGCGGGTCGGCGACCGCGCAGGCTGGTGCCAAGCTCTGGACGG
Organism: Rhodobacteraceae bacterium HLUCCO07; assembly: GCA_001314705.1. Lineage (GTDB taxonomy): Bacteria > Pseudomonadota > Alphaproteobacteria > Rhodobacterales > Rhodobacteraceae > Aquicoccus. The sequence goes on along the minus strand of LJSU01000029.1, from coordinate 25,882 downwards.
CCCGCAGAGCGCAAGTCAAGCTTTCCAGACCGCCGGGTTTGCGCCTCAGCCTGAAGCGCGGCGCGCGCGGCGCAGGGCGCGGATCGAGGTACCGTGCGCAGCGCGGAAGGCGCGTGAGAGTGCGGATTGCGAGGCAAAGCCGGTGGCAAGCGCGATTTCCTGCACGGGCAAGGCGGTTTCGATCGCCAGCCGCCAGGCCTCGGCCATGCGCAGCGCCATGTAGGCCGACCTTGGCGGCTGACCCAGCGCGCGGGTGAAATGCATTTCGAGGCTGCGCGGCGAGAGGTGCAGGCGGCGGGCGATCTCGGCCACGGGCAGGGGGGTCTCAACATGTTCGCCCATCAGGGCCAGCGCGCGCGCAACGACCGGGTGCCGCCGCGCCAGCGCCGGGCCGGAATGGGGGGTCTGGGGCTGATCGGCGCCGGGGGCGGGATCATGCAGGAAGGCCCCCGCCACGTCGCGCGCCAGCCCCGCGCCGAACCGCGTTCTGATCAGCCCCAGCATCATGTCGAGCGCGGGCATGGCGGCCCCGGCGGTCATGAACCTGCCCGAAACCACGTAACGCTGGCGCAGCACGGTGAGCGCGTCGAACCGCGCGGCGAAGGCGTCGAGATCTTCCCAATGGGTGGTCGCGGCCTGCCCGTCGAGCAACCCGGCGCGGGCCATGATCCAGCTTCCGCCATCGACGCCGGCCACCGCGCCGCAGCGCGGCGCCAGCCGCCGGAGCGAGGCCAGGAGCGCGGGGGTGGCATGGGTTTCGAGGTTGAACCCCGCCACCAGCACCAGAAGATCGGCCCGGTCGAGCCGTTCGATGGGTGTGCCCGGCACCTCCAGCCCCGAGGTAAGGCGCGCGGGCGTGCCCCGGGCGGTGTGATACCCCCAGTCGAACAGCCGCCGCCCCGCCCGGCGATTGGCGGCGCGCATCGGATCGACCGTCGCGGCGAGCGAGAGCATGTTGCAATCGTCCAGCACGAGCACGGCGGCGGTGAGCGGGGATTCTGCGAGTCTTGTCATATCGGCTTCGTATTCGGTCAAATGTTCTCTGCCAAGCCGGGGAATAATGGCGCCGATACGAAACCGAAGGAAACAGAGGAGTCGTCCATGCCCTTGACCATGAACCGCGAGGTTTTCATCACCTGTGCCGTGACCGGATCGGGCGGCACGCAGGATCGCAGTCCGCATGTGCCGCGCAGCCCGCGCGAGATCGCCGAAAGCGCGATCGACGCGGCCCGCGCCGGCGCGGCAGTGGTGCATTGCCACGTGCGCGATCCCGAGACCGGCGTGCCGTCGCGTCGTCTCGACTATTACCGCGAGGTGACCGAGCGCATCCGCGAGGCCGAGGTTGACGTGGTGCTGAACCTCACCGCCGGGATGGGCGGCGACATCACCTTCGGCAGCCCCGAGAAACCCCTGCCGCTCAACGAGGCGGGCACCGACCTCATCGGCGCGGCCGAACGGGTCGAGCATATCAAGCAATGCCTGCCCGAGATCTGCACGCTCGATTGCGGGACGATGAATTTCGCCGAGGCCGACTACGTGATGACCAACACGCCGGGCATGTTGCAGGCGATGGGCCGCATGATGACGGCGCTGGGCGTCAAGCCCGAGATCGAGGCGTTCGACACCGGGCATCTTTGGTATGCCAAGCAGCTGGTGAAGGACGGGGTGCTCGACGCGCCCGCGCTGGTGCAGCTTTGCATGGGGGTGCCGTGGGGGGCGCCCGACGATCTCAACACCTTCATGGCGATGGTCAACAACGTGCCTGACGACTGGAATTTCTCGGCCTTCTCGCTGGGACGCAACCAGATGGGTTATGTCGCGGCCTCGGTCCTGGCCGGGGGGCATGTGCGCGTGGGACTCGAGGACAACCTGTGGCTCGAAAAGGGTGTGCTCGCGACCAATGCACAGCTGGTCGAGCGCGCGGCGGGCATCGTTGAGCGGATGGGCGCGCGGGTGATTGGCCCGCAGGAGGTGCGCGACAAGCTGGGACTGGTCAAGCGCGCCCCGGCGGGCTGAGACGTGGGCGGGGATGGGGGCTCTGCCCCCAAGCTGCAAAATGCCGGGGCATTTTGTCAGCACCCCCGGAGTATTTCAGGCAAGATGAAGGACCGGGCCATCGCGGGACGTGATGGGTCCCGGATGCAGGAAAGGTGAGAGAATGGGCAGGATTGCGGCAATCGTGGGCGGGGGTGTGATCGGCGGCGGCTGGGCAGCGCGGTTTGCGCTGAACGGCTGGCAGGTGCGGGTCTTTGACCCTGACCCCGAGGCCGGGCGCAAGATCGGCGAGGTGATGGAGAATGCGCGCCTGTCGCTGCCGGGGCTGGGCAACGTGGCGCTGCCGCAAGAGGGCGCTGTGACGTTTCACGACACCATCGCCGAAGCGGTCGCGGGCGCCGAATGGGTACAGGAAAGCGTGCCCGAGCGGCTCGACCTCAAGCAGAAGGTCTATGCCGAGTTGATGGCGCATGTGCCCGCCGAAGCGGTGATCGGCTCGTCCACCTCGGGCTACAAGCCCAGCGAGTTGCAGGCCGGGCTGGCGCGGCCGGGCCAGGTGATGGTGGCGCATCCGTTCAACCCGGTCTACCTCTTGCCGCTCGTTGAGCTGGTGACGACCGACGCCAACGAGGCCGCGCGGGTGGACCGGGCCAAGGAGATCCTCGGCGGTCTGGGCATGTATCCGCTGCACCTGCGCCGCGAGATCGACGCCCATGTCGCCGACCGGTTCCTCGAAGCGGTGTGGCGCGAGGCGCTGTGGCTGGTGCGCGACGGGATCGCCACGACCGAGGAGATCGACAACGCGATCCGGTACGGCTTTGGCCTGCGCTGGGCACAGATGGGCCTCTTCGAGACCTATCGCGTCGCGGGCGGCGAGGCGGGGATGCGCCATTTTATCGCCCAGTTCGGGCCCTGCCTGAAATGGCCGTGGACAAAGCTCATGGACGTGCCGGACCTGACCGACGAGTTGATCGACGCCATTGCCGACCAGTCCGACGTGCAATCGGGCGCGCATTCGATCCGCGAGTTGGAGCGCATCCGCGATGCCAACCTCGTGGGGATCATGCGCGCGCTTTACCGCGAGGACTGGGGCGCGGGGGCGTTGCAGCGCGCACATGACCGCCGCATCGAACCCGCCTCGGGGCTGGTGCGGCATGTGGACGAGTTGCACGACCTGTCGCAACCGGTGCTCACCGCGCGCCGGGCGGTGCCGCTCGAATGGCTCGACTACAACGGCCACATGACCGAGAGCCGTTACCTCGAAGCCTTCGCCGATGCGACCGACCGGCTGATGCAGATGATCGGCTGTGACGCCGATTACATCGCCGGGGGGGGCAGCTATTTCACCACCGAGACCCATATCCGCCATCTCGACGAGGCGCGGGCCGGCGAGGTGATCGAGATCCGGACTCGGGTGATCGTGGGCCAGGGCAAGAAGATGCATCTTTTCCAGGAGATGCACGCGGGCGAGCGGCTCCTCGCGACGGGTGAGCATTTCCTGCTGCACGTGAACCTTGAAACCCGCCGGTCCGCCCCGCCGGCGCCGCATGTCGAGGCGGCGCTTGTGAAGCTGGCCGAGGCGCATGCCTCGTTGCCCACGCCCGAGGGGCTGGGCAAGGGGATCGGCGCGCGCTGACCCCCGGGGCACCGGCCCCGACGCGGGGCCGGTCGCGACCCTGCGCGCCTAGAGTTTTTCAGGTTTCAACGGAATCGAAACGCGCTGCCTCTCCCTTCGGTCGAACGCGCGTTTCGATCCATTTGTTTTCGTGTGAACCTGAAAAGCTCTAACCCAGCAGGCGGCGCGCGATCACCTGGGCCTGAATCTCGGCCGCGCCCTCGAAGATGTTGAGGATGCGCGCGTCGCACAGGATGCGGGAAATCTTGTATTCCAGCGCGAAACCGTTGCCGCCATGGATCTGCAGCGCGTTGTCAGCCGCGGCCCAGGCCACCCGCGCGCCCAGAAGCTTGGCCATCCCGGCCTCGAGGTCGCAGCGGCGGTCGTTGTCTTTCTCCCAGGCGCTGAAATAGGTCAGTTGTCGGGCGACCATGATTTCCACCGCCATCATGGCGAGTTTCGAGGCGACGCGGGGAAATTCGATCAGCGATTTGCCGAATTGCTTGCGGTCCTGCGCATATTGCATCCCCTGGTCGAGCGCGGCCTGCGCCACGCCCACGGCGCGGGCGGCGGTCTGGATGCGCGCGGCCTCGAAGGTTTTCATCAACTGCTTGAAGCCCTGGCCCTCGACCCCGCCCAGCAGGTTCTCGCCCTTGACGTGGAAATTGTCGAAGCCCAGTTCGTATTCCTTCATGCCGCGATAGCCCAGCACCTCGATCTCGCCGCCGGTCATGCCCTCGGTCGGAAACGGGTTTTCGTCGGTGCCGGGCGTCTTTTCGGCCAGGAACATCGACAATCCTCGGTGGTCGCTCGTCTCGGGGTCGGTGCGCGCGAGGAGCGTCATCACGTGGGTGCGCGCAGCATGGGTGATCCAGGTCTTGTTGCCCGTGATGTGATAATCGCCGGTCTCGTCCTTGATGGCGCGGGTGCGCAGGGCGCCGAGGTCCGAGCCGGTATTGGGTTCGGTAAAGACCGCCGTGGGCAGGATCTCGGCGCTGGCGATCTTCGGAAGCCAGTGCTCTTTCTGTTCGTCGGTGCCGCCCGCGAGGATCAGTTCGGCGGCGATCTCGGAGCGGGTGCCAAGGCTGCCCACGCCGATATAGCCGCGGCTCAACTCTTCCGAGACCACCACCATCGACGCCTTGCTGAGGCCCAGCCCGCCGAATTCCTCGGGGATGGTGAGGCCGAACACGCCCATCTCGGCCAGTTCTTCGATCACCTCCATCGGAATGAGCTCGTCCTTGAGGTGCCAGTCATGGGCGAAGGGGTCGACCTTTTCGAGCGCGTAGCGGCGGAATTGTTTGCGGATCATCTCGAGCTCGTCATCGAGCCCGGTGGTGCCCACGGTAATCTCGGCGGCGCGTTCCTGCATCAGTGCGACAAGGCGCAGCCGCGCGGCCTGGCTGTTGCCGTGATCGCAGAGCGTGGCGACCGGATCTGTAATCATCGCCTCGATGTCGGCGCGGGCAAGTCCGATATCCTGAAGCCGGACGACCTCGGTCTGGTTCATCTGGATGCCGCCGGCGATCTGCCAGAGATATTCGCCGAAGGCGATCTGGTGGATCAACTGTTCGACTTCGCCGAATTTGCCCTCTGCGCTGACCCGTTCGGCCCATTTCTGCATCTGGCGCAGGGATTCGACGTAAGTGGCCAGCCATGCCAGCCCATGTGCCGCGCCCTGATGCGCCTCGATCAGAGTGGCCGACACCCGGTCTCCGTCGCTGACCAAGACGCGCAGGGCCTCGGTGGCCTTGGCGAGCACCGCCTCGGCAGGGGCGATGGCGGCGCCAGTCAGGTCAAGAAGATCGGGGAGGATGACGGTATCGTTCATGGCGCTCGGCGAATCCTTCGGCATGGTTCGGGTCCCTTTTCCTGTCACCCCGCGTATTTAGGCATTTCGCAGGTGCAGCGCAATATAAATGCCATTTTGACGGTGCGTTCTGTTCATTTCTTGCGCGCATGATTTTGCAGGTGCAGCCCTCGGCCGGGGTGGATAAGACAAGGCATGGACATGCTCTTCGCTCTTCTTTCGCCGGCCGCGCTTTTCGCCTGTATCGGCATCACGCTCTTTGCCGGGACGATCAAGGGAATGGTCGGGTTCGCCATGCCACTTATCATGATTTCCGGCATGGGCAGCGTGATCTCGCCGGAACTGGCGCTGGCGGGGCTGTTGATGCCGACGCTGGTGGGCAATGTCTGGCAGGGGTTCCGGCAGGGGGTGCGCGCGGCGCTGGCCTCGCTCCGCGCGTTCCGGCTTTTCATCATCGTGGGCGGGGTGATGCTGATCATCAGCGCGCAGATGGTCCGGGTCATTCCCTCGCAGGCGATGTTCATCCTGATCGGGGTGCCGGTGACGGTGTTCACGCTTTTGCAGCTTTGGGGCTGGCGTCCGCGGATTCCGCCGGAACGCGAGCCGGTGGCCCAGGTTGGCGTCGGCGCGCTGGCCGGGGCGATGGGGGGCTTTTCGGGCACGTGGGGGCCGCCCACGGTGCTCTTCCTGACCGCGCTCGACACGCCCAAGCTCGACCAGGTGCGCATCCAGGGGGTGCTTTACGCGCTGGGCTCGGTGGTGCTGAGCGCGGCGCATGTCGGCTCGGGCGTGCTGCGCTGGGAAACCTTGCCCTTCGCGTTTGCGACGCTGCCGCCCGCGCTTTTCGGCATGTGGATCGGGTTCAAGTTGCAGGACCGGATCGACCAGCGCCTGTTCCAGCGCGCAACGCTCATCGTGTTGATCTTTGCCGGGCTGAACCTCATTCGCCGCGGGTTGATGGGGTAAAGGCCCCCGCGCCACGCGCCGTTCTCTTTCTTGGGCAAAAATACTCAAAGGCGCCACATTGGCCCAATGGCGAGACGCCCCGATCCTTGCGAACCGGGGGCTGCGATGATCTGTCCGGCCTGCGGGCCTACCCGATGGCGGCGGCCTTCACGTCGTCGTCGATATAGGGCACGTATTGCGCGAAATTGTCGGCGAACATCTGAACCAGTTTCGCGGCCTGCGCGTCGTAGCCTTCCTTGTCGGCCCAGGTCGCGCGCGGGTCGAGCAGCGTGGCATCGACGCCCGGCACGGTCACCGGCACGTCGAAACCGAAATTCGGATCCTTGCGGAAGGTCGCCTCGTTCAGCGATCCGTCAAGCGCGGCGGTCAGCAGCGCGCGCGTGGCGTGGATCGGCATCCGCGAGCCGGTGCCATAGGCGCCGCCGGTCCAGCCGGTGTTGACCAGCCAGCAGGTCGCGCCATGCGTGGCGATCTTGTCGCGCAGGAGGTTGCCATAGACCTCGGGACGGCGCGGCATGAAGGGGGCGCCGAAACAGGTCGAGAAGGTGGGTTCGGGCTCGGTCACGCCGCGCTCGGTGCCGGCGACCTTGGCGGTGAAGCCCGACAGGAAGTGATACATCGCCTGCGCCGGGGTCAGCCGCGCGATCGGGGGCAGCACGCCAAAGGCGTCGCAGGTCAGCATGATCACGTTTTTCGGGTGTCCGCCCATCCCAGTGTCCGAGGCGTTCGAAATATAGTCGAGCGGGTAGGCGCAACGCATGTTCGCGGTCAGCGTGTCATCTTCGAAATCGAGCACGCGGGTTTCGTCGTCAAACACCATGTTCTCGATCACCGTGCCGAATTTCGACGTGGTGGCAAAGATTTCCGGTTCGGCCTCGGCATCGAGGCCGATCGTCTTGGCATAGCAGCCGCCCTCGAAATTGAAGGTGCCGCGATCCGACCAGCCATGTTCGTCATCGCCGATGAGCGTGCGCGCCGGATCGGCCGAAAGCGTGGTCTTGCCGGTGCCCGACAGGCCGAAGAAGACGGCGGTGTCGACCGGGTTACCGGTGGCGTGGTTGGCCGAACAATGCATCGGCATCACGCCCTTTTCCGGCAGCAGGTAGTTGAGCAGGGTGAACACGGATTTCTTGTTCTCGCCCGCGTATTCGGTGCCGCCGATCAGGATCAGCTTGCGGTCGAAATTGAGCGCGATGACCGTGTCGCTGCGACAATCGTGACGCGCCGGATCGGCCTTGAAACCGGGGCAGTTGATGACGGTGAAATCGGCGATATAGCCTTCGAGCGCCGAACGCTCTGGCCGGCGCAGGAGGTGGCGGATGAAAAGCCCGTGCCAGGCCAGTTCGGTGACCATGCGCACGTTGATCGCATGGGCCGGGTCGGCGCCGCCGATGAGGTCCTGCACGTAGTAGCTGCGCCCCTTCATGTGATCGAGCATGTCGGCATAGAGGGCGTCGAAACCTTCCACGCTCATTTCGGCATTGTTTTCCCACCAGATCTGGTCGGCGACGCTCTCGGTGCGCACCACGTGCTTGTCCTTGGGCGAGCGGCCGGTGAATTTCCCGGTCGAGACAAGAAAGGTGCCGCCATTGCCGAGATGGCCTTCGCCATTGCGCAGCGCGGCTTCGATCAGTGCCGGCTCCATGAGGTTGTAATGGACATCTCCCAGCCCGGTAATGCCTTGATCCTCAAGCTGGAAATTGGGGTTTACCCGTCCAAATGTCATCTGCCAATGCTCCTTCAAGTGCCTGCGCTTCCGGACCACGCGCGCATCTCGCGCCCCGGTGTCCGGGTCTGGTCGAGCCCTGCCTTCGCATTCGGAGCCGGGTTGCGGGCGCGGCCCCGTGGTGCGGCGGGTCCCACGACCGGCCCGATAACGCGCCTCTTAACATGTCGTTTCCGGTCAGGAACAGGACGGTTTGGCGCAGTTAGCGCAACCAAGCCCAAGTTAGCGCCACCAAACGCGGAGATGCGACGAAATGTGAGGCAAATTAGCCATTGTTAAGACATTTCAGTGTCAAAATCGGCCCTGCGGCGGGGGTGATTCGCAGTTTGGGATTGATTGTAAAGGTCAAAAGGGCGAATGTGAGCGAAAAATCAGGTATAAAGAGCAGTAGAAGGATTTCGGACATGTCGAAAATCGCCCTTGTGGACGATGACAGGAATATCCTGACATCCGTGGCCATGACCCTCGAGGCGGAAGGGTTCGAGGTCGAGACCTATCACGACGGGCAACAGGCGCTGGATGCGTTCAACCGCAAGCTTCCCGACATGGCGGTTCTTGACATCAAGATGCCGCGTATGGACGGGATGGACCTGCTTCAGCGGCTGCGCCAGAAAACCCAGATGCCGGTGATCTTCCTGACCTCCAAGGACGACGAGATCGACGAGGTTCTGGGGCTGCGCATGGGCGCGGACGATTACGTGAAAAAGCCTTTTTCCCAACGGCTTCTGGTCGAGCGTATCCGCGCGCTTCTGCGCCGGCAGGATGCAGTCGCGGGCGACATCGTGGGCGACACCGAAGAGACCAAGGTGATGGAACGCGGCGAGTTGCGGATGGACCCGCTGCGCCATGCGGTCGCCTGGAAGGGGCAGGACGTGTCGCTGACCGTGACCGAGTTCCTGCTGTTGCAGGCGCTGGCGCAACGGCCCGGTTTCGTCAAGTCGCGCGACCAGTTGATGGACGTGGCCTATGACGATCAGGTCTATGTGGATGACCGCACCATCGACAGCCACATCAAGCGTCTGCGCAAGAAGATGCGCAGCGTCGATCCGGAATTCTCGGCGATCGAGACGCTTTATGGAATTGGCTACCGCTACAACGAAGAATAGGCGGGGCGGGCAACCGGGTCGGATCGGCCCGATCGAGGGGTGAGCGTGCGCGACATGGCGCCAGAACGCGATGGTGATATTGTTCTGGGGGACGATTTCGTCACCCCCGGAAGCACCGTTGACGACGAGTTGCGTGCCAGCCGCGAGAAGCGCGGCCTGTTCTCGCTCAAGGGCTCGCCGCTGGCGCGCAAGATCATCACCTTCAACCTGATCGCACTCAACGTGCTGGTCGCTGGAATCCTCTATCTCAACTCGTCGCGCGACGGGCTGGCGCAGCAACGCGCGCGCGGCTTGATGGCCGAGGCCACGCTGATCTCCAACGTGTTCGAGGCGGCGATCCCCTCGGAAACGCCGGTTGATTTCGCGGCCGGCGACGGCGTCGACGTGAACGAGATTCTCGACGGGCTGGCGCTGCGGCAAGGGGTGCAGGTGTTCGTGTTTGACAGCGCGGGCTCGCTGGTCGGGACGGTCGGAGGGCGCGGCATCGGCGCGGCCTTCGACGATCCGCCCGAGGCCAGTCGCACGGTTCTGACCGACGGGCTGAGCTGGCTGTGGGAAAAGATCACCATGATGTCGGGCAGCGAACCCGCGGCGCAGGTCCTGATCGCGGTCGAGGATCAGGCGCGTGATCTGGTGGCATCGACCCTGCGAAATGGCCCGCAGGTCGCGCCGGCCGGCTTGGGCGAGGGGCGTGTCTTTACCGTGGCCACACCGGTCAAGCAGGAAGATGAGCCCGTCGCGGTGGTGGCGCTCGCGGCCACCTCGGGCGAGATCGACCGCCTTGTCCGGGGCGAACGCGAGCGGGTGCTGCAGATGTTCATCATCGCGACGCTGGTGTCGATCGGGTTGAGCCTCGTGCTGGCCTCGATCATCGCCAACCCGATTTCCGACCTGGCCGCCGCTGCCGAACTCGGGCGCGACCGCGACAATCGCAAGCGGCGCGCCGGCGGGCGCATCCGCATCCCCGATCTGACGGCGCGGCCCGACGAGATCGGGCGCCTGTCAGGCGCGTTGCGGGGCATGGTGGCCGCTCTTTACGACCGGATCGACAGCAACGAACAATTCGCCGCCGATGTCGCGCACGAGATCAAGAACCCGCTGGCCAGCCTGCGCAGCGCCGTGGGCAGCCTGCGCATGGTCAAGAAGCAAGAGCATCGCGACAAGCTGCTCGACGTGATCGAGCATGACGTGCGCCGACTCGACCGGCTGGTGAGCGATATCTCGAACGCGTCGCGGCTCGACAGCGAACTGGTCAAGGAAGAGCAGGAGAGCTTTGACCTGCTCAAGATGCTGGGCAACCTGTGCCAGTTCCTGGGCGAGGATGCCAAGAAGAAGGGCATCGACTTCATCACCGATCTGCCGCAGGACCCGATCGTGATCAACGGGCTCGAGGCGCGGCTGGCGCAGGTCTTTGTCAACCTGATCACCAACGCGATCTCGTTCTGCGAAGAGGGTGACGCGATCCGCGTCTGGGCGCGCAAGCGCGAGAACCGGGTGCTGGTCGTGGTCGAGGATACCGGCCCCGGCATTCCCGAACAGGCGCTCAGCAACATCTTCAAACGGTTCTATTCCGAACGCCCCGAAGGCCAGTTCGGCAACAATTCGGGGCTTGGCCTCGCGATCTCGAAACAGATCGTCGAAGCGCATGATGGCGTGATCTGGGCCGAGAACATCCGCCCCACCGATGCCGACGCCGTCTCGGAGCCGCTGGGCGCGCGGTTCGTCGTCGGCCTCCCGCTCTGACCCATGGCGCAGGCGCCGGAACACCGCGAGGTTTTCCATGGAAGTTGCGTCGCCGTCGACGGGCGCGGGATCCTCATTCTCGGGGCGTCAGGGGGGGGCAAGTCGGCCTTGGCGCTCAGGCTCATGGCGCTTGGCGCCGGGTTGGTTGCCGATGACCGGGTGATCGTGACGCGGGCGGATGCCGGGCTGATCGCGACCTGCCCGCCCGCGATCTCGGGCCTGATCGAGGCGCGATTCGTCGGCCTGCTCGGGGCGGCGCCGGTCGGGCCGGTGCCGCTGGCGCTGGTCGTCGATCTCGACAGGGCCGAGACCGAGCGACTTCCGCCGCGTCGCAGCAAATCGGTTCTGGGCCTTGAGCTGCCTTTGCTTCACAATGTCGAGACAGGTCATTTTCCGGCCGCGATCATGCAATATCTCAAGGGCGGTCGCAGCGACTGACCGTTTGACCGCAACTCGGAGGCTAGGATCATCATGTCCGAAAATCGGCCCCACGCCCCGGATCATCCCGTTGCGCATCCGGCCGATGCGCCGGCCGATTCGCAAAACCGGCTGCGCCGCGTTCTGGTGACCGGCCCTTCCGGGGCTGGCCGCTCCACGGCGATCCGGGCGCTCGAAGACCTGGGATACGAGGCGATCGACAACCTGCCGCTATCGCTCATGCCGCGTCTGCTGGAGGGGCCGGGGCATGACCGGCCGCTGGCACTGGGGATCGACACACGGAATCGCGAGTTCTCGGCCAATGCCCTGATCGAATTGATCGACGCCAGGGGGCATGGCCCCGGCCAGCGGCTCGAAGTGCTCTATCTCGATTGTCGCGAGGACGTGCTGCTTCGGCGCTTTTCGGAGACCCGCCGCCGTCATCCGCTGGCGCCGGCCGAGAGCCCGGAGCTGGGCATCGCGCGCGAGTTCGACCTGTTGATGCCGGTGCGCGCGCGGGCCGATATCCTGATCGACACCTCGGATCTGACGCCGCATGACCTGCGCGCCGAGGTCGAAGGATGGTTCGCCCCAGATCCTCAGGGGCGGCGGCTGGCGGTCTCGGTCAACTCCTTCTCCTACAAGCGCGGGCTGCCGCGGGGCATCGACATGGTGTTCGATTGCCGCTTTCTCAGGAACCCCTATTGGGAGCCTGACCTGCGCATGTTCGACGGGCGCGATGCGCGCGTTGCAGGCCACATTGCGACGGACCCGCGCTTTGCCGAGTTCTTCGACCGCGTGGCAGGATTGGTGCGGATGCTGCTGCCGGCACATGCCGAGGAGGGCAAGGCACATCTGTCGGTTGCGTTCGGCTGCACCGGCGGGCAACACAGGTCGGTCGCATTGGCCGAAAAGCTGGCCAAGACCCTTGCAGATGAGGGCTGGCCGGTGTCAATAAGGCACCGCGAACTGGAGCGCCACGCAAGCGCCCCGTCGCGACCTTGACCGGAGGCACGAGAGGAAATGAGCGAGGAACCACAGGCGTGATCGGGATCGTGATCGTGGCGCATGGCGGGCTGGCCCGGGAATACCTGGCCGCGGTCGAGCATGTGGTCGGCGTGCAGAAGGGGGTGCGATCGGTGGCCATCGCGGCCGATTGCGACCGTGCCGCGAAACAGGCCGAGATCTGCGAGGCCGCCGACGAGGTCGATCAGGGCGACGGCGTGGTGGTGGTGGTCGACATGTTCGGCGGCTCGCCGTCAAACCTCTCGCTGATGGCCTGCGCGCAGGAAAAGCGCCGGATTCTCTACGGGGCGAACCTGCCGATGCTGATCAAGCTTGCAAAATCCCGCCACCTGAACGTGCCAGAGGCGGTGCGTCTGGCCATGGATGCGGGGCGCAAGTATATCGACAGCCAGACCATTTCGGCCGAGTGACAAGGATCGACGCAAGCCCATGAGCGAAACCACTCTGCGCAAGTTGACGATCGTCAACGAAAAGGGGCTGCATGCCCGCGCCTCGGCCAAGCTTGTCGAGGTGGTCGAGGGCTTCGACGCCCATGCCGAGATCATAAAGGACGGGATGAGCGCCAGCGGCGACAGCATCATGGGCCTTTTGATGTTGGCAGCGCCGAAAGGAAGCACTATTGACGTGCAGGTGACCGGACCCGATGCCGAGGCGCTGGCCGATGCGTTGGCGGCGCTGGTGGCGGACCGGTTCGGCGAGGACAACTGACCGGCGCCGCGCAGGCGGCGCCAAGGAAGGATACGGGGTTTCGCCCAAGTGGTAGATCGCACCCAGGACAGACCCAGACAGGACGGGCTTGGGGGCCCGGGTCCGCTCGATGCCAACATGCATTCCGATCCGGCCGAACCGACGGTGCGGCATGACCGGCGGTCGCTGACCTATGCCAATTCCTTTGACAGCCCGTTGCGTGCGACGGCAATTCGCAGCATCGAATGGCTGACCGGCAAGATCAGCATCATTCGCATGGTGCGCGAATTCGAACGGCGCGGCGCGCCGCGCGGCCAGGCATTCTGGCCCGCCGCGCTCGACGTGATGGGCATCCCGCTGGGCACGCCCGAGGAACAGCTCGCGCGGATTCCGAAGGAGGGGCCAGTCGTGCTGGTCGCCAATCACCCGCATGGCCTCGTCGACGGGATGATCCTGGCCGAGCTGATCGGGCGGGTGCGCCCGGATTACAAGATCCTGACCCGCGCGCTGTTGACGGGTATCGACGAGGTCGCATCGTCCTTCATGATCCCGGTGCCGTTTCCCTACGAGGATGACGCGCAGCGCAAGTTCGTCGAAATGCGCGGGCAGGCCATGGAGCATCTCAAGGCAGGGGGGCTGGTCACGCTGTTTCCCTCCGGGGTGGTGGCCTCGTCGGATTCGATGTTCGGGCCGGTGATCGAACGCGAATGGAATGTCTTTACCGCGCAGATGATTCGCCGGTCGGGTGCACAGGTCGTGCCGGTGCGGTTTACCGGGTCGAATTCGCGGCTCTACCAGATCGCAAACCGCATCTCGGCCACCTTGCGGCAGGGGCTGTTGCTGCACGAGATCGTGCACAGCTGCAACAAGCCGCAATCGCCGGTGATCGGCCACCCGATCCCGCCCGAGAAGCTCGAAGAGGTCAAGACCGATCCGCGCGGCTTCATGGCGTGGTTGCGCGCTCATACCCTCTCGCTGGAGGACTGAGCGCGCGGCGAAAGGCCCGATGCGTCAGCGTGTGGGCACCGGCGTCTCGCCGCGGTAGTCATAGAATCCTCGGCCCGCCTTGCGGCCCAGCCATCCGGCCTCGACATATTTCGTCATCAGCGGGCAGGGGCGGTATTTCGTGTCGGCCAGCCCGTCATGCAGCACGTTCATGATCGCAAGGCATGTATCGAGCCCGATGAAATCCGCGAGTTCGAGCGGCCCCATGGGGTGATTGGCCCCCAGTTTCATCGCCTGGTCGATCGAGCGCACGTTGCCGACGCCCTCGTAAAGCGTATAGCAAGCCTCGTTGATCATCGGGATCAGGATGCGGTTGACGATGAAGGCCGGAAAATCCTCGGCAGAGGCGGCCGTCTTGTCGAGCCGTTCGACCACGCCAAGGCAACTCTTGTAGGTTTCCTCGTCGGTGGCGATTCCGCGGATCAGCTCGACCAGCTTCATCAGCGGCACCGGGTTCATGAAGTGAAACCCCATGAATTTCTCGGGACGGTCGGTGCGCGCGGCCAGCCGCGTGATCGAGATCGACGAGGTGTTCGAGGTCACGATCGTCTCGGGGCGCAGATGCGGGATCAGCCCTTCGATGATCTTGTTCTTGACCGCCTCGTTCTCGGTCGCGGATTCGATCACCAGGTCGCTGTCGCCCACCCGTGCCACGTCGAGCGTGGGGTTGATGCGCGCGAGCGCGCGCTGCATGTCCTCTTCGGTGATCTGGTCACGCCCGACCTGGCGGGCCATGTTCTTCTCGATCCGGGCCATCGCCGAATCAAGCGCATCCTGGTCGATGTCGTTCAGGGTCACGTCATAGCCCGCAAGTGCCATCACATGGGCGATCCCGTTGCCCATCTGTCCCGCGCCGATCACGCCCACCTTGTGAATGTCCATCGCCTGTACCCTCTCATTCTGCCCCGCCGACAATAGGCGCGCGCGGGCGGGCAGGGCAAGGGCGGGCGTGGGGCGCAGACCGGGAAAATTCACGCCAAATTCGCGCGTTAGGGAAATGGCAATCCCCGTCGGTGATTCTGCATCCGGGTGAGACAGAAATGGTGGGTGAGATGACCTTCGCGACTCCGGGGGTGCGGTCCCTTGACTATCAACCGTGCAATTACGGCGACAGCGGGCTGTCATTCCGTGGGCCGAAACGCGATCTTGGTGGCGACTACCTGGCCTTTCTCGGCGGGACCGAGACCTATGGAAAGTTCATTGCCCGGCCCTATCCGGCCCTTGTCGAGGCGACGACCGGGCTGACCTGTGTCAATTTCGGGCTGAACGCTGCGGGGCTCGATGTCTATCTCAACGCGCCCCGGGTTCTCGATGCGGCGGCGCGGGCGCGGATATGCGTGGTTCAGGTCATGGGAGCGCAGAACCTCAGCAACCGGTTCTACGCTGTACATCCGCGCCGGAACGACCGCTTCATCCGGGCCTCGCAACTGATGCAGACGATCTTTCGCGAGGTGGATTTTACCGAGTTCCATTTTACCCGCCATATGCTCGGCCGGCTTGCCACGGTCGCGCCGGAACGATTCCGGCTGGTCGTGGACGAGGTGCAGCAGGCCTGGGTGGCGCGGATGGGCACGCTCCTGACCCGGCTCGAGACCGAGGTCGTGATGTTGTGGTTCGCCGATCATGCGCCCGAAGAGCGGATGGATCCGACCGGCGCGGAACAGGACCCGTTCGGCATCGAACGCTGGATGATCGAGCGGCTGCGCCCGCGCGTGGCCCGGGTGATCGAGGTGGTGGCAAGCCCGGCCGCACTGGCGCATGGCACGGACGGGATGATCTATGCCGACATGGACGAGCCGGTCGCGCGCGGCCTGATGGGCCCGGCCGCCCATGACGAGGCCGCGTGCGCGGTGGTGGACGCGCTGGCCGGGCTCCTGCAATGAAAAAGGGCCCGCCGGTGGTGGCGGGCCCCTGTCGTGTCGGGTGCGCTTCTGCGCCCCGTATCAGAGCTTCTCGATCAGCTCGGGCACGGCGGTGAAGAGGTCCGCCACGAGGCCGTAATCGGCGACCTGGAAGATCGGGGCCTCTTCGTCCTTGTTGATCGCGACGATGATCTTGGAATCCTTCATCCCCGCCAGATGCTGGATCGCGCCCGAGATGCCCACGGCCACGTAAAGCTCGGGTGCGACGACCTTGCCGGTCTGGCCGACCTGCCAGTCGTTGGGCGCATAGCCCGAATCGACGGCGGCGCGGCTTGCACCGACCGCGGCGCCCAGCTTGTCGGCCAGTTGCTCGATCAGCTTGAAATCGTCCTCGGACCCGACACCGCGACCACCCGAGACGACGACGCCCGCGCTGGTAAGCTCGGGGCGGTCGCTTTCGGCCACCTTGTCCTCGACCCATTCCGACAGGCCGGGATTGTCGGCGGCGCCAATGGTCTCGACCGTGGCCGAGCCACCGTCGCCGGCGGCATCGAAGGTCGATGTGCGGAAGGTGATGACCTTCTTGCCATCGCTCGATTTCACGGTCTGCACCGCGTTGCCGGCATAGATGGGGCGCTCGAACGTGTCGGCATCGACCACGCCCGAGGCGTCCGAGATCACCATAACGTCGAGCAGCGCGGCAACCCGCGGCATCACGTTCTTGGCGTCGGTCGTGGCGGGGGCGACGATATGGTCGTAATCGCCAGCCAGCGACACGATCAGCGCGGCGGTGGGCTCGGCCAGGCGGTGGCCGAGGCTGGCATCCTCGGCGACCAGAACCTTGGACACGCCGTCGATCCTGGCGGCGGCTTCGCCCGCGGCGGCGGCCGAGGCACCCGCGCAGAGCACGGTCACATCGCCCAGCGCCTTCGCGGCGGTCACGGCCTTGGCGGTGGCGTCCAGCGACAATTCGCCGTCGTTCACTTCACCCAGCAAAAGAACAGCCATTACACGACCCCCTTCTCTTTGAGTTTCGCCACGAGCGTATCGACGTCGGGCACGATCTCACCGGCCTGCCGCGCCTCGGGCTCACTCGTTTTCACGATTTCCAGCCGCGGCGTGACATCGACGCCGTAATCCTCGGCGGTCTTCTCGTCGAGCGGCTTTTTCTTGGCCTTCATGATGTTGGGCAGCGACGCGTAGCGCGGCTCGTTCAGGCGCAGATCGACCGTGACGATCGCGGGCATCTTGACCTTGATGGTCTGCAAGCCGCCATCGACCTCGCGGGTCACAACGGCACTGTCGCCGTCGATGTCGAGCTTGGAGGCAAAGGTGGCCTGGCTCCAGCCCAGAAGCGCCGAGAGCATCTGCCCGGTGGCGTTCATGTCGTTGTCGATCGCCTGTTTCCCGGCGAGAACGAGGCCCGGCTCTTCTTCTTCCACCACCTTGGCGAGGATCTTGGCCACGGCCAGCGGCTCGATATCCTGGTGCACGTCATCGGCAGCCACGACCAGGATGGCGCGGTCGGCCCCCATGGCGAGCGCGGTGCGCAGGGTTTCCTGCGCCTGTTTCACACCGATCGACACGGCCACGACCTCTTCGGCCTTGCCGGCTTCCTTGAGGCGGATCGCCTCTTCGACGGCGATCTCGTCGAAGGGGTTCATCGACATTTTGACATTGGCAAGATCGACACCCGATCCGTCCGACTTGACGCGGACCTTCACGTTGTAGTCGATCACGCGTTTGACAGGCACAAGCACCTTCATTGGCGTTCTCTCCTTCACATCCCAGATACCACCCGCGAAAGAGCGCGCGGGTCGATTCCAACTCTCCGGGTTCTGTTACAGGCTCGTGGCGCGTTGAGACAGGGAAAAATCGTCACGTGCGTGTCATTCGACGTCGCGTTCGGGGGTTTTCGCGGGTGTCGTGGCGGCCGGAAGGGAGGTTGCCGCAAGGGAACCCGAAGGCACCGGGGGACGCGCGAGAGCGCCGCCCACCCACCCGCCCCGTCGCTCTCGCGCGTCTGTGCGCGCAGGCCGGGGTGCGGGCCGATAGGCAAGATGAGTATTTGGGGCAAGATGAAGGAGCGGGATCAGCGGTTGGCGCCGGGCACCCAGAGAACGTCGGCCCGGCCGCCGTCATTGGCGATTCGTGCGGCGACGAAGAACCAGTCGCTCAGCCGGTTGAGGTATTTCACGGCCGCGGCGTTCACATCCTCGATGCCGGCCAGCTCCACCGCGCAGCGTTCTGCCCGGCGCGCCACGGTGCGGCAGAGATGGAGATGGGCGGCAAGCGCGGAGCCGCCGGGCAGGATGAAGCTGCGCAGCGGTTCGAGCTCGGCGTTCATCGCGTCGATCTCGGATTCGAGCCGCGTGACCTGCGCCTCGGCCATGCGCAGGGGCGGGTATTCGGCCTCGGCATCCTTGTCCATGTCGGGGCGGCACAGGTCGGCCCCGAGATCGAAAAGATCGTTCTGGATCCGGCTCAGCGCGGTGTCGGTGTCCCCGCTGGCGTGCAGCCGGGCCAGGCCCAGCGTCGCGTTCAACTCGTCCACCGTGCCATAGGCGGCAACCCGCAGGTCATGCTTGACCCGGCGCGAACCGTCGCCCAGCGCGGTATCGCCACCATCGCCGGTACGGGTGTAGATTTTCGACAGAACCACCATGGCCTCAACCTCCTGAGCGCATCCAGACAAAGAGAAGAATGAGCGCGATCGCCACCGCCTGCGCCCCGATCCGCCAGCGCATCACCTTGTTGGCATGCTTGCGGTTGAAATCGCCGCCCTTGGCAAAGCCGCCGACGCCGATCATCAGGATGATCAGCACCGCGACACAGGCGAGCGCGGCAACCCAGAACAGTGGATCGTTGGCCATCTGCGGCTCCTTTCGCTGCGTTGTGCCCTGTCTAGAGGATCAGCGCGGCAAAGCGAAGGGGTGATCTGGCCCGCTGCGGCATTACGCCAGCCGGCCGTCGTGCCTTCATTGCGCCGCGTCCTCCTGATGGCCGTCACCCCGGAAAAGCGCGCCCCGACCGATGAGGCCGGGGTTGCGGGCATGTCCGGATCGCGGGGATGAACGGCCGATCGCGTTGCGTCGTCAGCCCCTCGAGATCAGCCAGTCGAGCGCGCGGGTCGGCAGGATGCGCCGCGCCGCCCCCATCAGGTAGGTGGGCGTGGTCACGTAGTAGCGCGGGCGCGGGCGGCGGGATTCGAGCGCATGGGCAAGCTTGCGGGTCACGGCAGAGGCGGGCAGTTCGAACCGGTCGGGGCCGCGCGCGGTGTAGAGCCGCTTGAGCAGGCTGTCCCGGTATTGCTCGGCGCGCGCGCTCGATTCCCAGTCGATCCAGCGCTCGAAATGCGGGATCGAGTTCTCGCGGATCTTCGAGGTGACGGGGCCGGGTTCGATGGTGATGACGTGAAGGGGCGTGTCACGCATCTCGATTCGCAGCACATCGGTGAGCCCTTCGAGCGCGAATTTCGTCGCCACGTAGGCCCCGCGCCAGCGCATCGGCACCAGCCCCAGCACCGACGAGCAATTGACGATCCGGCCATGCCCCTGCGTCCGCATCACCGGGATCACCCGGCGGGTCAGGTCGTGGACGCCGAAGAGATTGGCCTCGAAGATGCTGCGCAGACCGTCGGTGGGCAGGTCCTCGACCGCGCAGGGCAGGGCGAAGGCGCCGTTGTTGAAAAGCGCGTCGAGCCGCCCGCCGGTCGCCTCCAGCACCTCGGCCAGCCCGCTTTCGATGCTGGCCGCGTCGGCATGGTCGATCAGCGGCGCGTCAAACCCTTCGTCGCGCAGGCGCGCGCAATCCCCGGGCTTGCGGCAGGCGGCAAAGACCCGCCAGCCGCGCGCGCGCAGGCCGTGGGCCGCGTCATGACCGATGCCGCTCGAGCAGCCGGTAACAAGGATGGATCTGCCTGTCATTCGAGGGGTGCCATGGGGTCTCCGTCGCGCGCTGCCGGGCTATGCGAATTTGCCGGACGTTGCAACGGATTGACGCTCAGTCCGTCGCCACCAGAAGCCGCTCGGCCATCCAGCCCGATACTTCGCTGTCATTGACCTGCAGTTCAACCCAGCCCAGCCCCGGATCGTCGAGCACCTCGACCCGCGTGCCCTGGGGCAGGCTGTCCACGACACCGAATTGCATGCCTGGCCCGCCGCGCAGGTTCACGCGGGCGCCGCTCACCACGCGGATGTCCCGTGACGTGGCGGGGTCGGGCGATTCGCTTGCCTCGATCCGGTTGCCGGGGGCTTCATCGGCCAGCCGGGCCTTGCCGGTGACGATGTCGATGGCCCGCGCCGCCTGTTCTTCCGGGCTCAGGTCCGGGGGAATCCCGGTCCTGTTCCCGGTCAGCACGTTGCGATTGTTGTCGCTCCGCACGGGCCTGGAGACGCCGCGGCCGGTGGAATCGGGCCGGGTGCTGAGCGTCAGGTGCCGGCGCTTGTCGCCGGGTGCCGCCTTGGGCTCGGCGGTGCCGATCAGGAAAACCTGTGCATTGTCATCGTCACTGGCGGTCTCCCCCCCGGCGCCTGTGGGCGGGTTGCGCACGGTCCGGGCTGCTTCGCGCGCGAGTTGCGCGCGCTGTGCCTGTTTCTCGGTCTTCGCGCGGATCTCGGCGCGTACCGCCTGGAGCGAGCCTTCGCGTGGTGCGTATTCGGCCCCGCCGCTCAACTCGAAGAACGCCCACCCGAGAAATCCGAATGTCAACATGATAAAGCGCCACATGGCAGCGAACCCCCAATTACCAAACCATAGACCCGACTTGACCGTCCAGACCCCCACACTCCTTCCTGTATACATGCTTATATACATGATTCGCCCTGATCCATGCATGGGACGCGGCCGCGCTTTTTCGCCTGATGCGGGAATACATCATGCCAGCATCAGGCGACGGTGCAGAGACAGCCGGGGAGCCGCGACCCGTGCACAGGGGCCCGGCGGTCTCGGGACGGTGTCGAGGCGCGATCACGCTTGATGGCCTTCATCTGCATCGCTAAAGAACGCGCATGAGCGATTTGCTGGACGATCCCGACGACCAGGTGCCCGATCTGTCCGAACCGCTGCGCCGCGCGATCGGCGAGCGGTACCTGACCTATGCGCTCTCGACCATCATGCACCGCGCGCTGCCGGATGCGCGCGACGGGCTCAAGCCGGTGCACCGCCGAATCCTCTACGCGATGAGCCGCCTGCGGCTGAACGCGACCGGGGGGTTCCTGAAATCCGCCAAGATCGCGGGCGACACGATGGGCGATTTCCACCCGCATGGCGATGCCGCGATCTATGACGCGATGGCGCGGCTCGCACAGGATTTCGCGGTGCGATACCCGCTCGTGGACGGGCAGGGGAATTTCGGCAATATCGACGGCGACAACCCCGCCGCCAGCCGCTATACTGAGGCGCGGATGACCGTCTTTGCCGAGGCGATGCTTCAGGGGCTGTCCGAGAACGCGGTCGATTTCCGGCCCAATTACGATGGCCGCCTCGAAGAACCCTCGGTGTTGCCTGCGCAGTTTCCAAATCTTCTGGCCAATGGCTCGTCGGGGATCGCGGTGGGCATGGCGACCAACATTCCGCCGCACAACATCGACGAGCTGATCGGCGCCTGCCTGCACCTGATCAAGACGCCGGATGCGCGCGAAGATACGCTTCTCAAACATATCCCCGGGCCCGATTTCCCGACCGGCGGCGTCATCGTCGAGCCGCCCGAGGAGATCGCGCGGGCCTATCGCACCGGGCGCGGGGCGTTTCGCCTGCGTGCGCATTGGCAGGTCGAGGACCTGGGCCGCGGCCAATGGCAGATCGTGGTCACCGAGATTCCCTACCAGGTCCAGAAATCCAAGCTGATCGAGAAGATCGCGGAGCTGATCCAGACCAAGAAGATCCCGATCCTCGCCGATGTGCGCGACGAGAGCGCCGACGACATCCGGCTGATCCTCGAACCGCGCTCCAGGAACGTGGACCCGGACGTGCTGATGAACATGATGTTCCGCAATTCCGATCTGGAAGTGCGGTTCTCGCTCAACATGAACGTGCTCATTGACGGGGTCACGCCCCGGGTGTGCAGCCTCAAGGAGGTGCTGCGCGCCTTTCTCGATTTCCGCCGCGAGGTATTGCAGCGCCGGTCCCGCCACCGGATGGCCAAGATCGACAACCGGCTCGAGGTGCTCGCGGGCCTGATCACCGCTTTCGTGAATCTCGATCGCGTGATCGACATCATCCGATATGACGACGACCCGAAATCGGCCCTGATGTACGAGGACTGGAGCCGCCCGCACCAGGAAACGATCCCCCGGGCCGCCGACGAGGCATCCTATCGCTCGCCGCTTGCCGGGGTCGATCTGGCCGCGCTGCGCCTCATTGCGGACGAAGGGGCGCTGGCCACCGGCGTCCTTGCCGAAAGCGATGACGGCACCCGCACCGTGCCGCAATCCTTCGAGGGCCGAGAGAACGGGCTGTCGGACGTGCAGGCCGAGGCGATCCTCAACATGCGCCTGCGCAGCCTGCGCCGTCTCGAGGAAGAGGCGCTCATCGCCGAGCGCGACGCCCTGATGGAAGAGCGCGCCGGCCTCGAAGACCTGCTCGAGGACGAGGGGCTGCAATGGGACCGCGTCGCCAGCGAGCTCAAGGAGGTGCGCAAGACTTTCGGCAAGGGCCACGAGATCGGCGCGCGGCGTACCCGCTTTGCCGAAGCGACCGAGGTCGAAGAGGTTCCGCTCGAAGCCATGATCGACCGCGAGCCGATCACGGTGGTGTGCTCGAAACTGGGCTGGATCCGCGCCATGTCGGGCCATATCGACCTGGGCCGCGAGCTGAAATACAAGGATGGCGACGAGGGCCGCTTCGTCTTTCACGCCGAAACCACCGACAAGATCCTTGTCTTTGCCACGAACGGGCGTTTCTACACGCTGCAGGCCGCCAGCCTGCCGGGCGGGCGCGGCATGGGCGAGCCGCTGCGCCTGATGGTCGATCTGCCCAATGACGCGGGGATCGTCGCGCTGTTCATCCATCGACCCGGCGGAAAACTCGTCGTCGCCTCCGCCAACGGCAACGGCTTTGTCGTGCCCGAGGACGATGTCGTCGCCCAGACCCGTTCGGGCAAGCAGGTGCTCAACGTCAAGGACACGATGGCCGCTGTCGCCCGGCGCGTCGCGGGCGATCACGTGGCGGTCTGTTCGCAGAACGGAAAGTTCCTGGTCTTTCCGCTCTCCGAACTGCCCGAGATGGGCCGCGGCAAGGGCGTGCGGCTCCAGAAATACAACCTCGCCCGGGGGCGCCAGGGCGCGCTGGAACTCGATGGCGGGCTTGCCGACCTGACCACATTCGAATGGGCCAGGGGGCTGAGCTGGGAGATGGGCGGCGGCAAGACCCGCCACGAGCCCGACATGAGCGAATGGCTGGGCAAGCGCGCCAGCGTCGGCAAGCGCCCGCCCTATGGCTTCCCCAAGAGCTACAGGTTCGACTGAACCGGGTTCGCCGCTTCTGCCTCCGCGTGCAAACGGGTCACGTTTATCATTTGCGTGCCGTGCATCCTTCGGAGCGGCCGTTGCGTTAAGGATTTCCGGACCCGCAGGCGTGCGATCTGCCCGGCAGCCGGGTGGCAGCCGGGAGTCATACGCATTTCACCCCCCGTTTTCGGCCTCTTCGGCCGCGTTAACCAACCGGGTCCGAGGTCAGCCAGACCCCGCCCTGGGGCCGCAGCGTAAGGATCATCACTGGCTCCGGCGTGCGCCCCGGAACAAGGTGAAACCGGCGCCGGGACAACAGCGTCGCCAGGACGATCACCGCTTCCTGGAGGGCGAAACTCGCCCCGATGCAGATCCGCGGCCCGTCTCCGAACGGCAGATAGGCATAGCGGTCTATCGCCTTGCGATCATTGAACCTTTCTGGCCGAAAGGCATCGGGCTCATCCCACAAGAGCCGGTTGCGGTGCAGCGCGTAGATGGGGATCATCACCGTATCGCCGGGCCGCACCTCGCGCCCGCAAAGTGTGTCACGCGCCTGCGCCGTGCGGCTGATGATCCCGGCCGGCGGATAAAGCCGCAGCGCCTCGTCCACGATCATCCGGCAAAACGGCAGCGATTCCAGGTCGTTGGCCGTCGCCACCCGTCCCTGCAACACGGCCTGCGCCTCTTCTCTTGCCCGGGTCTGGACCTCCTGGTCGAAGGCGCAAAGATAGAGTGCCCAGGACAGGGTGAGTGCCGTCGTTTCATGCCCCGCGACGATAAAGGTCAGGAGGTTGTCGCGCAGCTCGGACGTGTTCATTTTCCTTTTGGTTTCAGGGTCTTTCCCCTCGAGAAGCAGGTCGAGCAGGTCGGGGACCGTGCTGGACCCATTGGCCTTGCGGGCCTCGATCGCCTGATCCGCCATCGCCTTCATGTCGCGCACCGGCGGACCCGTGCGGATGCGCCCCGGTCGCGGCACCCAGTCGGGCATTCCCAGAATATCGAACAACGACAGCCGCCCGGCCGCGTCGATATATCCGTCGATGGCGCGATGCACCTCTTCGGGGTCAAAGTGTGAACCTTCGGAAAAGGTCACGTTTCCAATGACTTCAAAGGTTGCGCGGACCATCTCGTCATACATGTCCACGGCGCGTTTCCCCGCCTCCGCGACCCGGTCCGCCGAATGTTGCGCCGCTGCCGACATGACCGGGCCAAGGTTCGTGACATTGCGATGCGAAAAGGCCGGAGCGGCGGCCCGCCTCTGCCACCGCCAATGCGCGCCTTCGGCGATGAAAAGCGAGTCGCCGATGGCCGGCTTCAACAGGTTTTTCGTGACCAGGGATTTCGGGTAGTTCTCGATGTTTTCCAAAAGGATGCGCCGGATGGCACCCGGGTCCATCACCATGTGCCAGCGTTTCGCGGTGCGTCCCGAAACCATCGGTTGGCGGGTGGCGATTTCCGGCAGGATCGACAGCAGATTGCGCCGCGCCGCGTTGAGCGAGGCAAGTATCCCCATCGGCCGCGTGACCAGCGGCACATGCACCGGGAGATCGCCTGCATCCATCCTGCTATCCTCCGCATCGGTAACCTGATGTTAAGATAGGTGCGACCATGCTTGTGACCAATGGTCTGCCGTCCATTGCGCTGGCCGTATCGCTGCGTTATCCCGGGCTGCGTCACGAAACCGGAGGCTGCCCGCATGATCCGCAATCTTGTCCTTTTCCTGTCGCTGAGCGTCTTGATCGCCTGTGGCAATGCTGATGATCTCGACGAAGCGCCGGTCGACCTGGGCAATTTCAGCCTCGGGCACAACGTTGTCGTGGCGCCAAACCTGACCAAGGGCCCGGTTTCGCGCGAGGCCAGCAAGGAAGAGTGGACCGACGCGATGACCGATGCCATCGAAGCGCGGTTCGGGCGCTACGAGGGCGACAAGGTCTACCACTTTGGTGTCAGCGTCGAAGGATATGTTCTCGCGCAGCGTGGCATCCCCCTTGTCGCAAGCCCCAAATCGATCCTGATCTTCAACCTGACTGTCTGGGATGATGCGGCGGACAAGAAGCTCAACGAGGAGGTCAAGCAGATCACCGTTATCGAATCCTTTGGCGGCGACACCCTGGTTGGATCGGGCTATACCAAGACCGGCGAGGAGCAGATGCAGCAGCTCGCCCGCATCGCGGCCAAGGAGATCGAGCGCTATCTGGTGCGCCAGAACTACGAGCAAGGCTGGTTCAAGGACTGACTGGTAAACGAGGATAACGGGCTTCGCCGCCCGGGGCCTGTAAGGGGTGCAAGAGAGCCTTGATTTCCCTTGTCCAACCCAATAAATGCCGCGCGGAGTGAAACCAGGCCCGCGGGGTCGCAAGCAAAGGGCGCCAACACGATGGCAAAAGCAAAGTTTGAACGTAACAAGCCGCATGTGAACATCGGGACGGTTGGTCACGTTGATCACGGCAAGACGACGCTGACGGCGGCGATCACG
>LJSU01000006.1 GCA_001314705.1 Rhodobacteraceae bacterium HLUCCO07 | reverse complement strand
CACCTCCGCCAACCCCACCATGCGGGCCGAAAAGCCGCTCGGGTCGGCCATGGCGAAGACGAAAAGGCCCACCGTGCCGAGCGCCATCAGCGCCCGCGCCCCCTGGGCTCGTGCCATGTTCGTCTCCTGTGGTCGGTTGGGTCAGGCCAGCGGATCGGCCGTGGAATAGTGCAGCACGACCGGGATCACGGCGGCCTTCAGGCTCGCCGCGCCCTCTACGGCCAAATCGATCGGGCGCGGGGCTTCCGCCTCCACCCAGTCGCAGAGCCCGCCCAGCATCCGGTCGGCGGCGAGTGCTGCGCCGATGCTGGCGGTCAGCGTGTCGAAGGCGGCGTCCCGGTCGCCGCCCTGCACGACCGCCTCGATCTCGGCGCGGTGCTGGTAGTGGTAGGCGAGCGGCGAGAGCGTGACCTCCGGCTCCCCCGGCTCGCCGTCGCGCAGGATCAGCATGCCCTCGGCCGGCACGCGCTCGGGCAGCACCTCGCCGCGCAGGGCGGTGGCGGGCAGCGCCGAGAGCCGCGCGTGCAGCGCGGCGAGGATGGTTTCGCGGAGGGTGGGCATGGGTATCTGAATTTTGCGTCAGACCGGCAGGGTTTGAGTAAGCAGCAGCTTCTCGAACCGCTCAGATCGGCTTCCTACGAATCAGTTCTCCACCCCGAGGCTTTCGAGCGTCTCGCGATCCGGAGCGCCAGTCTCGGGGAGCCCTACGGACTCTTGGTAGGCTCTCATCGCTCGTTGAGACGCCGGGCCCCACTGTCCATCGGGTGTGCCGGCACCGAAGCCACCAGCATTGAGCATGGTCTGGATCGCTCGATAATCGTCGGATGACAGCGACAAGGTCGTCCAACCGCAGGCGGCGGCGACTTCCTCAAACGCGTCCTGAGCCCCAGCAAGTTCGAACAATGCATCATGACGTTGCCCGTTCGATTCCACCAGGCGCACAAACAGCTGGTCGGCATCGTAGATCGTACGGATGAAGGATTCGGCTTCACGTCCGAAAAGACCCGCGCCCTTGTTGTTCGTCAGGCCACTCCACCTCGCTTCCCGCGCCGGCTCATCATCAACCCGGAGCGTCATTTCGAAGGAATTTCTCCGAAAGTCGCTCATCAAGAAGTCATCCTGCACGAAAATGAACGCAGTCTCACCTTCGACGCAGCGCGCGATCAGAGTCGTCAACCCCATGAAATTGTTCGGTTCGTACTGCGAATAGTTCAAAGCCGTGATCTGAGGGCTATCGTCAACGGCTGCACGCCCTGTTTCGATGGTCCACCAGCCAGAAATTCGATGCCCCTCGCGATGAGCCTGTTCGAAAGGCTGAATGGTATAGTCGATCTCGGGAAACCGAGGATCCGCCCATGCCACGTTTTGACTCTCTCGAACCGGGTCTTCGTCGGTTTCCTCCACAGCGCCGACCGCGTCTTGAGGCGCTGGAGGTGAAACTTGCGCGATCGGGAACGCAATACCGTAGCGCGCTTGGAGATAACCCATCTGCAATTGCGCGAGGGTCAGCTTCTCGGTTTCGAGCCGACTGAGTGCGAGGGCTTGAACGAGCCCCCCTCCGCTGGATGCCTCTCGTTCCGCTTCTGCAATGCGCTCTTGAGCAGCTGCCATCTCACCGAGGATCTGTTCGGCCCGAGCCTCGTCGGGTTGAATTGCTGGCACGATGACCTCAACAGTCGCCGCTCCTGCCTCAGCGTTCATTCGGTTTTCGATCAGGGTACGCGCTAGAAGGAGCGCTTCGCGCCTTGCTTCGATCAGGCCGACGATGAGCCCCCCATCATATCTTTCAGCCGCTTGCTCAACTTCGGCGATCTGCCTTTCGATCTCGGCCAACTCGACTTCCAGGCTCCCCTGCTGCGCGATGGTCGGCGCTGCCGCGACTACAAGGACTGAAAGAAGAAGGGCTCTGAAGAACATCACGGGCTCCGCTAAGAATACAGATTACCTGCAAAGCTACTGGCCTGCTTTTCGGGCATCAAGCACATGCAACGGTACGAAGTGGGCCCCATGTCAGGATCTGTCATCCACCCAGTTCGCCACGATCAGCCCCGGCACGCGGTCATGCGCCCGCTCCGCGTCCCGGTCCAGATCCAGCCGCTTCGGCAGCTTGACCTGCGGCACCAGCAGGAAGATCGGCGCGGTGACCTGGTTGCGGCCGGTCTTCGAGCGCGACGCCACCGCCTGGCCGCGCTTGTTGATGCGGGCCCGGTCGGCGACGAGCAGGCTTGGCCCGCGTCGACGGTAGACGAAGCGGAGGCGCAGCCCGCGGCGCCGCTCCCACTCGCCGGGGGTGATCTTGCCGCCGCGCAGGCCCCGCCCGGCGGCCTCGGTCGGGATTGCCAGCCAGAACCCCTCCTTCGACCGGATCAGCGGGCCGGTGTCGTGGGCGCTGATGATGACCGGGGCTTTCGACCAGACGAGCGCCGCGGCGTTCAGGCTCTCGCCGGTTTTCGGGTAGGTCTGGCTCCGGATCGAGTTCGCGAGCCGCCGGCCGAGCCCCGCGCCGGTGATCTGACCCCGCCAGGCGGTCTTGAGCCCGGTCCCGGCCTCGCGCATGGCGGCGGTGACGGCCTTTTCGCCCGCCTTCACCTCGGCCGCCATGGCGGCGACGAGGTCCGGCGTGATGTCAAGCTTCAGCTTCATCGCGATCAGGCCGGACGCAGATCCACAGTCCAGACGAGCCGCTCGCGGTCGCGGACGGGTTCGCCCTGGATGAGAAATGCCTCGCCGTCGATCTCGATGCGGTCACCGGGCCGCGGGTTCGCCACCTCGGAAAGGCGCAGATCCAGCCGTGTGGTTTCCGACCAGATGCGCGCCTCGCCGAAGCCGGTGACATCGTCTAGCCGGCGCAGGATGGCGCGGACCAGCGATGGCGCACCGCCCTCTGCTGTGTACACCACGTCTCGCGCGAGATGCGCGTCGGCGAAGAGCGCGTCGAGGGCAGATGCGAACGCGCTGGTCATGGCTATACTTCCTCCATGAAACAGGAATCGATTTCAGAACGCCCGACGAGGATCCGAGCCGTTCAGGCGCTGTCAGAGGCGTTCATGCGCCAGCACCCGGACACGTCCCTCGATCAGAAGGGATATGCTGCAGATTTCCGCGACACCCTTCTCCCGCAGGTCTCGGCGGAGGATTTCGAAGCAGACCTGTCGTCGGGGGACGGCAACGAGCTCGAAACCAAATTCCGGGCTGCACATTCTTCATCGGGGCTGGCGGTGAACGCCTTTGCACCATTCCGGCGTCGGATCGCCGACCTCAGGGTGCCGGGACATGCCTCATTCGACAATCTGCAGTTCGAGCGCAAATGCCCCACCGGGCTGCGCGGCGGCCGTGCTCCCAACCTCGACGTCGTGCTTTCGGGCCCCGGCGGCCTGGTCGGGATCGAGTCCAAGCTGACCGAACACCTGTCGGCCCACCAGGCCGAATTCTCGCGCGCCTACGAGGAGCAGATAAGGGACGCGCGGCGCGATCAGGGATACTTTCGCGAGATGCTGCGCCTCCGGGATCGCCCGGACCAGTACACATGGCTCGACGCTGCACAGCTCATCAAGCATGCGTTCGGACTGGCACGCAGCTTCCCCGACCGACCGGTCACGCTGCTGTATCTGTTCTGGGAGCCCGCGAACCCGACCGCCGGTCCCGAGTTCGTGGCCCATCGAGACGAGATCGAGGAGTTCAGGGCGCGCGTGGCAGGATCATCGCCGGCGTTCGAGGCGATGAGCTATCCGGAACTCTTGCGCTTCTGGCAGGATACCGAACCGGCAGACTGGCTGGTCCGGCATCTCAGCGATCTTCACGCCCGATACAGCGTCACGCTCTGACTCGTCAGGTCCGTCGTGCTGAGCGCAGCACCTGCGGGCGAGTGCAGATCGGCAGCGGGTTGCTCTCGATCTCGAGCCGCACCCATTCGTCGCGATCCCGGTCGGGGATGGTGCGGGCATAGAGCGGCTGGCCGAGCGTGTTCACCGTCTCGAAGGTGTCCGCGGGGGCGTAATAGATCTCGAAGAGCCCCTCGATGCCCTCGGGATAGAAGAACGCCTTGTCGGTCGGGACGGTGAAGCCCACCCCGCCCCGATAACGGCGGAAGGTGATGCCGCCGAAGCTGACCTCGTCGGCGACGCGGCCCCGCAGATCGGCCGCCGCGGCGGTGTTGAGATAGGTCTCCCGCACCTCCTTGTGGGCCACGAGATCGGCGAAGAAGGCCGAGCCGCATTCGGCGCGGACCTGCACGGCGCCGGCCGAGAGCCCGCCCATCGAGTCCTCGACGCTCTCGATCAGCGCCTGGCAGCGCTTGCGGAGCGCCCCGGAGGCCGGGCTCGCATTGTCGAGGTCGAAGTCGATCTCGGCGGCAGGCGAGATGCCGAACTCGGTGAAGTAGTTCACCACCGTCGCGTGGTCTTTCGGATCCTTCACCAGCCCCTGGATGCCGTTCAGGAGGTGGTATTCGAAGGTCGTCTCGGCGTCCTGGCGGAGCTTCCGGAGCCGGTAGGCCACCTCGGTCTGCACTTGCTGGGTGGCGCTCTCGGAACCGAAGTCGCGGACCGACTGGATCTCGGAGGCCCAGAGCACGTCCTGCTTCTTGAACTGCCGGCAGACGAAAGCGCGCATCTCGCGCCGTTCGGGCACCTGCTGCTCGTAGGCCGAGCCGCGCTCGGAGAACGGGATCAGCGAGAGCGTGCCGTCCCGGCTCTCGATCACGACGGTGCGGGAGCGCACGCCGCGCGGGCTGAAGAGGGCCGAGCCAGAGAGCAGCGCGGGCTTGTAGGGGATGTTTTCGAGCGCACGGGTGAGCTCGACGATGGTGAAGGCATCGCCTTCGAAGATGTCCATGGTGGCCATGAGGATGCCTCCTGTCGGGATTGGGTCAGCGGACGAGGATGCCCGCGGCGAGGAGCGCCGTGTGGGCGGCCGCGATCTCGCCCTCGCTAGGGGTGCCGACAAAGACGAGGTCGTGGCGGTTGACGACGGCGGGACCGCGGACGACCGCGACGGCGGGCGCATCGCCGGCGCTCGCATCCGCCTTGCCCCAGAGCACAGCGACGGCTGTCTCGGTGCCGTCCACGGCCGCGGGGTCGTGCGCGGCGTACTTGCCCGAGGCCGTGATCTTGCCGAGCACCGTGCCGGGCTCGAGCGTGCCCGAGGCGACGGTGATCGTCTCGCGGGTGTAATCGCGGAAGGCTTCCCAGACGAGGAAGCCGCCGGGGTGTTTCCCTTCGACCAGCGTGGTCATGAGCTTATCCTTTCAGCTTGAAGGTTCGGGCGACGATCTCGCCCCAAGGGCGCGCGGCCGAGGTGCGGCCGGGCTGCGGGTGATGCGTCGCGATCTCGGGCTCGGCCTCGGCCTTGGCGGCGAGGAGCGATGCGCGCACCTCGTCGAGGCTGGCGTCCCGCTCGAGGAACTGGCCGGCCATATGAGGCTGACCCGCGAGGCGGCAGAGATCGACCACCGCGCGGGCGTGCCCGATGGCCTCTGCCCTGATCGCGGACGGATCGGGTGGCGTTCCGCTCGGCGGCGGCGTCTCGGCCGGCGGCTCCGGGGTATGGGAAGCGCCGGCCTGCTCGTCCTCGGCGTCCTCGACCTTGTCGGTGCCGTCAGTGGCCTCGGTATTTGTGCCGTCGCTCTCGTCGTCGGGCTCCGGCTCGGCTTCGACCTGCTCGACCAACACCGGCGGGGCGTTGCGGAAGCGGCCGATGTCGAAGCGCGCGGCAATCCGGACAGGCTCGACAAGCCGGTCGGCGAAGCCCTGTGCCACGGCGTCCGACGCGTCGAACCAGGTCTCGGCGGCCATGAGCGCGGAGACCTCCTCCGGCGTCCGGCCGGATTTCGCGGCGTAGCCCGAGACCAGGCTGCCCTTCACCTTGTCGAGCGCCTCGGCCATGGCGCGCATGTCCTCTGCCGTGCCCATGACGAGGCCGGAGGGATCATGGATCATCAGGAAGGCGTTCTCGGGCATGACGATCTCGTCGCCCGCCATGGCGATGTAGGAAGCCGCCGAGGCGGCGATGCCGTCGATCCAGACCGTGACCGGGCCCGCGTGCCGTTTCAGAGCGTTGTGGATCGCCACCGCGTCGAAGACCGATCCGCCGGGACTGTTCAGCCGCAGATCGACGGGCGTGCCCTCGGGCAGCGCACCCAGTTCGGCCAGAAAACCCTTCGCCGAGACCCCGTAGGCGCCGATCTCGTCATAGATCGCCACTTCCGCACCGGTCCCCCGGGCGCGGATCGCATACCAGCTTGCCATGTCGTCACTCCTGTTCGGTGGCCGGATCGGTCGCCGCGGCGCCGTCGTCCGTGTCGTTGCCTGCGCCAGCGCCCGGGTCCGGCCGCGTCGCGGGCGTCGCGCGAGCGCCCTGCGTCTCGCCGGGGCTCGTGCGGTAGCGCAGGCCAAGGCCCGTCGCGCGCGCGGCGTCGGCGGCGTTCTCGCGGTCGACTTCCTCGATGTCGTAACCGGTGGCCTCGACCACCTTGCGCCGCGAGGTGATGCCGGCCTCCATCGCGAGCACCTGCGCCTGGATGTCCTTCAGCGGGTCGACCCAGTCCCAGCGGGGCGGAATCCACTGCACCGGCCGCGCCGCCGCCGGGTCAGACAGGTCCAGTCGGCCGGCCAGCTGCGCCGTCTCCAGCCACCGCGCCCAGACAGGGCGACAGAGCTGATGCGCGATGACGCCGTGCTGGAGCTGCTGCACGCGGCGGCGGAACTCGACGAGCTCCGCACGCAGGCTGGAATAGTTGGCCTGCCGCACGTCCCCGGTGACGAGGTGATAGGGCAATCCCAGCGAAGCCGAGACCGCCAGCAGCGTGCGGTACTGGAACGCCTCGTAGCCGCCGCCGACATCGGCCGGCGATGAGAACTTCACGTCCTCGCCGGGCAGCAGCACCTGCATCGTGCCGGGCTCGAGGCTCGCAATGGCGGCGCCGTCGAGATCCGCCTCGGCCTCTCCCATCATGGGCTCTTCGGGCGCGGTCTTGGTGATGAAGCCCGCGAACATCGCCGCGGTCTTCTTCCGGTCGAGCTCGGCGTCGTCG
>LJSU01000001.1 GCA_001314705.1 Rhodobacteraceae bacterium HLUCCO07 | reverse complement strand
GCGCTATTTGGTGGCCGCTCGCCTGTGGGCTTTGCCACCTCGGGGGTGGGTCATTTTTGGATGATCACACTGGGCCACTTTTGAATGCACATTGACACCCTTTGATGAAGCGTCGCGGAACGCGAGCCTCTCCACCGTGGAGATGGTCGAGAAATTCGGCACCGCTGACCCGGTGCTGAAGGCGGTGTTGCAGGATCTCGCGACCCTCGGCAAGCTCGATGCCTGGAATGCAATCAACGAGGGAACCAGTGGCCTGCGCGAAATCGCGGAGGAAGCAGGGTATGCGCGGGCCAGTTTTTCGTCGGTGCCGCAACCTCTGATTCTGGGCCTCGACCTGGCCGATGAGGCGGCCGGGCGGCTTGGCCAGAGTTTTGGCCGCAACCTGCGCATCCTTGAGGATAGCACTGACCAGGCCGAGCGACTCGCCGCCGCAGATGCCTTGCAAGAGCAAATGACCGACCTTGTCGGGGGAGACTTCGCGAACCTCACCGGACCTCAACGCGAGTTCTTCGATGGTCTCCTCGATATCATCCAGCAGATGACCATCCTTGGCGCGAAGGTGCGCGAGGCCGAGGAGGCACAGAACGACCAGAACCTCGCGCAGCGCCGTGGCCTGGAGCTGGCCGGGATGATGCGCCAGCGATGGGAGGAGCGGGCCGCCTTCGTCGCGGAGGAGACGGCCGAGCTGCAGAAGAGCGGCGAGATGCAGCGCCTGATCGCCGCCTGGGGCGAGGATAGCGTTGTGGTGGCGCGCGCGCGGCTGCAGGCCGAGCGCGATGCCTATGCCGAGATGGTGAAATCCGAGGTCGGCGCGAACGGTCTGGCTGATCAGCTCATGGCGGCCTGGGATTGGGCCAACGGAATCGCCGAGGTCGATACAGAGGGCAACATTGTCGCGGCCGAGGCCGCAACCTGGTCCTGGGCCGACGCGATGGGTGGCGTGGCAGCGCAGATCGAGGCGATCGTCGGCGCGCTGTCGTCCATCGGCGGCGGTGCCGTGGCCAATGCCGCCAAGTCGGCCGAGCTGGAGGCGCTCGAGGCGGGCAAGTCCGTCCAGGAGGCGGCTGTTGCGCGCCAGCGGGCCATCAAGGAAGCCGAGTGGCGCGCCCGGGAAGGCGCTGCGGGCGGCGGTGTAGGCGGCTGGTTCGCGCGCCAGAGGATCGATATCGAGCGCTACCAGTTCGAGGAAGGCGTCGACCTGGACGCACGGATCATGGAGGCGCGGAAGTCGGCCCGCAGTTCGGGTCGCGGAGGCAGGGCAAGAGCGACCGAGCGGGAAGCGCAGGCGCTCGACAACCTGATCCTGCGATTGCAGGACGAGCTCGACGCCACGCGCGAGGCCGATCCGGTCAAGAAGGAGATGCTACGGTACCGTGATGAGCTCGCCGGAGCCACCGAGGAGGAGCGCCGGGCGGTCGAGAGCCTGATCGCGGCGCGCACCCGCGAGGAAGAGGTCCTGCAGCGCCAGCAGGAAATGTGGGAGTTCTGGTCGCGCTTCGCAAGCACGGCAATTCGCGATGTCGACGATGCGCTGAATATGCTGCTCGACAGCCTGCTGCAGGCTTCGCTCACCGGTGGCGGGCCACTCGGATGGATCTTCGGTGGCCAGGACTCGTCCGGAAAGGGCGGGCTCCTGGGAGCCGTCGTCGGTGCGCTCTTTCCGAAAGCCGCCGCAGGCGGCGAAGTCGGTGACGTTGCGGCCGGACTGATCCTTGGCCAGGGCGGTGGGCGCGATGACAAGAAGCTCATCCTGACCTCGCCGGGGGAATATATCGTCAACGCCCGTGCGACCGCGCAACATCGCGCGCTGCTCGACCAGATCAATTACGGCACGCCCCGCTTCGCAACGGGGGGGGCCGTTTCCCCGGGCCGTTCGGGCACATCCGCACCTTCAGGCCTTCCGGCCGGCGACAGGACCTACAACATCAACGTCACCGGCACGGGAGCCGAGGAAATTCACAAGGGCGTTCAAGCGGCCATTGAAGCTTCCTTCGAGCACTACGACAGCGAGATCCTCGCGGATCGTGTGCGCACCATCGTCAATGACAGGTGGAGCCCCTGATGGCCTATGAGTTTCCCCTCGCAACATCCGACTTCATGGACATTCTGCCGGTCAAGGACTGTCCTTTCGACATTCCCCAGGCGGTCGAAACCTCCGAAACCGATGGTGGAGAGATCCTTGCGGCCCCGCTGGGATCGCGGCTCTGGCAGGGCAAGATCACGCTCGGTGCAATGGATGCCGACGAGGCGGCCGAGGTGTTGCCGATGCTCGACGTGGCACGAGATGGCGCCGCGTCTTTCTTCTTTTATGACAAGCGCCAGCCGGCGCCGCGTCTTGACCCTTCCGGGCTGATCCTCGGCCAGGCCGTGCCGGAGATCGGCGAGATCTCGGCCGATGGCCGTGAAATGAGCGTTTGGGAATTGCCGCCCGATTACGAGCTCCGTCGCGGTGACATGCTCTCCTTCACCTACGGGTCCGACCCGGTCCGTTATGCATTTCACCGGCTGGCAAGCCCGGCCCAGGCCGACGCACAGGGCCAGACACCGCTGTTCGAGGTCAGGCCACGCCTCCGCGCCGGCGCCGCCCCAGGAGCCGTGGTGAGCCTGGTCAAGCCATTCTGCAAGGCGATCATCATTCCCAAGAGCTTCGAGCCAGGGTCACGGCGGTCGACATGGACGCGCGACGTGTCGTTTCGCTGGATCCAGACATTGAGGTGAACAATGCGTAGCTATTCCCCCGCGACAGCCTCGTACCTTCTCAGCCGTGCTCCGGTCCGGCGCCATGTGCTTGTCTGGATCACCGCGCGTGACCGCGCGACGGGCGAACCTGCCGAGATCGGGTTCTGGACCGGAGACCAGGACGCGACGTTTACCATCGGCGGGGAAAACCGGGTCTATCACGCGGCGGGCGAGTTGCTGGACATCCGCCCGCTCACCTTTCGCACCGGCCTGAAGGTCAGGACTCAGAAGATCGCCTTCTCGCAGGTCGCACCGGCCGCCCAGCAGGCGATCCGCGGCTATGACGCGCGTCACGCCCCCATAGCGTTCCATCGCGCGATCTTCCATCCCGAGACAGATCAGCTGCTCGCCGAGCCTCACATCGTGCTGCGCGGGTTTGTCAATCGCGCACCTATTCTCACCCCCAAGAAGGGCGGAGCGGGCAAGATCTCGCTCGAGATCGCCACGGCCGCCCGGGCACTCACCATACCTTTGTCGCGCAAACGCAGCCATGCCGCGCTCATCGCTCGTTCACCGGGCGACTCCTTGCGCAAATACGCATCGCAAGCCGATAAGGTCGAAACACCCTGGGGCAAGGCCGGCAAGTCGGATGTGCCAGGGTCTGGTCCGGCGCCCGCGCGTTCATGGGACTTTGACCGATGAGACCAGCGCCCGCCCCGATGAAACGACTCGCCGACTGGCGGCCCCGCTTGCGCCGCTTTCTTGATTGGAGTGCCGTTCGCCCGATCGAGCCCGGCTGGCACGATTGCTGCCTCTTCGGTGCAGGTGCGCTGGAGGCGCAAACCGGGCGCGACCTGGCAGCACCCTGGCGAGGTCAATACAGCAGCTTCGCCGAGGGCTACCGGCTGCTGCGCCGAGCAGGCTACACCGGCCCTGTCGAATTCATCTCACACCACCTTCGGGAAGAGCATCTGTCTGCCGCCCGATGCGGTGATATCGCCGTGGTGCCCACCGATGACGGCGACGCCGTGGGAGTTGTCCAGGGCGAAACCGTTTATGCGTTGTCGCAGTGGGGGCTTGCCCTGCTGCCCATGGACGCGCGGTTCCGCTTCTTCCGAGTCGGAGACGCCTGATGCCCGCGGTCGGTGGCTTCTTTCTCGGTGCCTTCGGATATACCGGGGCGGTTTCGGCGTCGATGGCGGCGGGCTACGCCGCCGGGACCGCCTTTGCCGCATCCACGCTTGGCTCGATCGCGCTGCGACTGGCCACGACCGTCGCGATCAGTGCGCTCAGCGCGGCGCTCCAGGACAAGCCGTCCCAGGGCGGTGGCCTTACCCTCAACGCGACGATGCGCGGGGAGCAGAACCCCGAAACGATCATCCTCGGCCGCACCGCGACCGGCGGTCAGGCAATTTGCCCGCCCTACAGTCATGGCCCGTCGAATCGCTATCTCACGCAAGTGATCGAACTGTGCAGCGCCCCGGGCGCGACACTTGAAGGGATCATTTTTGGCGGCGAGCGTGTCGAGATCGGCACCGAGGAACACCCGGATTACGGCCTGCCGATCCTGGGCGACTATGAGGGCCTTGCCTGGATCAGGTATTACGACGGCAGCCAGACCGCTGCCGACCCGATGATGGTCGAGAAATACGGCGCCCATCCGGACCGGCCCTGGACGGAAGACATGATCGGCGCCGGTCTGTGCTACGCGATCGTGACGCTGGCATGGGATCGGGAGCGCATGCCGCGGGCGCCGAGACTGCGCTTCGAGATGAGCGGGATACCGCTCTATGACATCCGCAAGGACAGCACTGCCGGTGGCTCCGGCCCACATCGGCTCGGCGACCCGACGACATGGGAGGTCAGCCACAACCCGATTGTCCAGACCTGGAACATCTGGCGGGGAATCGAGCTGCCCGGCGGCGACATATGGGGCGGCGGGCTCGATCCCGCCGAAGCGATGCCCCAGGCGAACTGGGTCGCCCAGATGAACAAGGCCGACGCCAGCGTCGACCTCGAGGACGGGGGCAGCGAGCCGATGTACCGCGCCGGGATCGAGGCGGCACTGACCGACGCGCCGACCTCGGTCGCGGAAGAACTCCTCAAGGCGGCCTCGGCTGAAATCGCCGACATGGGCGGGTACTGGCGCATCCTGGCCGGCGCGCCGGACATGCCGGTCTATTCCTTTACCGATGCCGACATCATCGTCTCTCGCGAGCAGGAGTATCAGCCGTTTCCGGGTCTGTCCGAGACCTACAACGCGATCACCGCCGAGTATCCCGACCCGGCCAGCCTCTGGGAGACGCGCGATGCCCCACCGCGCACCAATGCCGAATGGGAAGCCGCCGACACATTCGGCCGCCGCACCGCCAATCTCCAGCTGCCGGCTGCGCCCTATCCGAACCAGGTGCAGCGGGTCATGCGCGGCTATATCGAGGACGAGCGCCGCATGGCGCGCCACATCTTCAGCCTGCCCCCCGATGCGGGTGCGGTCGAGTTGCTCGACACGCTCGACTATTCCAGCGAGCGGAATGGCTACCTGAACAAGGATTTCAGCCTTTATGAAATTTCTGAAGACCTGTTCACCGGGGTCCGCAAGGTCAGCCTGCGCGAACGCGAGCCGGGCGATTACGGCTGGAGCCCGGATTTTCAGCTGCCCAATCCACCGGCCGCGACACAAGCATCACAGTTGCCGGTCGCCGTTGCCGGGTTTGAAGCCGACGGTGTCGAAATTCGCGATGAAGCCGGGACCGCCCGGCGCGGCACTCTGCGATTGTCCTGGGCCAATGATCAGCTGGCGGACGGCTTGCGCTGGGAAGTTCGCCTCGCCGGGGCGCCAGAGGATGTGCGGCACGGGTCCACGCTTGATCTTGATGCAGGAGAGATCGAGCTGCCCGACTGGCTCGACCCGGGCGGCGTCTACGAGGTGCGCGCGCGCCTGATTTCCGCCTATCCGACCGAGTGGACCGGCTGGGTTTCCGTCACCATACCCGACATCCGCCTCACGCAGGCCGACATGGCGGACGAGGTGCGGGAGATCGTGGCGCCAGAGACGCCGGGCGTGCCCACCGGGCTGGCCCTGTCCTCGACGCTCACAGGGGACGGGCGGGCCAAGCTGATCGCGACGTGGAGCGCCGTCACGGGCGCCACCGGTTACGAGCTGCGGCTCAAAGAGGGCTCGGGGAACTGGGTCAGCTTCCTGACCTCGGAGACGACCCACGACTGGCCGGTGTTGCCGGGCGTGTCGTTCACGGCCGAGGTGCGGGCGATCAGGAATTCGGCGCGCTCGGCCTATTCCGGGTCGGTGAGCCACACGGCCACGGCCGATACCACGCCACCGGCCGTCCCTGGCGATCCCGAGTTGACGGCAGGATTTGGCACGATCTGGGTTGAGTGGCCCGAGAACACCGAGTCCGATCTTGCCTATTACGAGCTGAACCATCGCGCGACGAACACCACACCGCCGGAAGACCCGAGCACCCCCGTTATCAAGGTGCTGGGCACGACCTTTGTTCATTCGGGCCTCGACGACAATCAGACCCGCTACTACGCCGTCCGGGCCGTCGATACCTCGGGCAACAAGTCCGACTGGTCAGCGGTTGTGGGGGCGACGACCACCGACTTCGAGAATATTCTGGATGCGTCGGATCGGATCGGGGAGATCGTGCAGGACGTGACCGACGCGCAAGCGGCGGCGGATCAGGCGGCGCAAGACCTGCAAGACGCGGAAGATCGGCTCGACATCGACATCACCTCGGTCGTGGAACAGGTCACGGGACTCTTGCCGAGCACCTTCCGGGGCGGCAAGCGGTTCTGGCAAGGCGCGAGCATCAGCGTCGAGCCAAAGCCTGGTGACTTCTCGCATCCCATAAACTACGATGCCACTCTTCTTGCCGACGCTGCCGAGCTTGGCCCGTCCAATCAAACGGTTGCACCCAAGGAGGTCGTGCAGGCCGATGACACCAAGGTCTACGAGATCGAGGTCAAGGGCCGGATCGTTGATGACGGGACAGATGGCCCCATCGAACATCGGCTCGGCTTTTATAGCTGGGACGACGCCGGAAACCTGATCAACTCAAATCGACAAAGCAATTTGCCCGGAAAAGAGGCGTCAGACGGCATTTTCCACGAGACCATCGTGATCGCGGGCAATAATGCGGTGATCGAATCCGGTGTCGCGGATCTGATTCTCAGTAACGGCGTAACCCAGTTCCGGCCCCACTACCGGGCCAATTGGAGGGACACGAACTGCGTCGTGCATATCGCGATGCTGGCCGTGCGGGAGATCACCGGCAAGGCGGTGGCGGATCGCACCGATGCGCGCCTCACCAGTGATTATTACACCAGCGAGGGAACTGACTCGGCAATCGCCGTCAAGATCGAGCAGGCGGAATCCGAGTATTACGACAAGGATTCCGGGCAGCTCAAGGGCAGCGCACTCACCGGATACTACACCAAGTCCGAAGCCGATGGCGTCGTGTCGGGGGCGATTACTCAGGTAAAGGGAGAGATCGAAGACCCCGATGGTGATTCCGTTGGCGCCACCGCCACCTCGGCCCTGAATATCGCCACGGATGCCGAAGAATCCATCGGCAAGATCGAATCCACGGTCACGGCCGAGTTTGGCGACCTTGAGACCTGGGCCACCAACACGATGACGGCCATCGCCCGGGCCGACGAGCTTGTCTCCCGGCAGTATCTCGGTGTTACGGCAGGTGACGAGACCGCTGGCCTTGAGCTGTTGGCCTATGACGGCGCACAGGGGTCGGGTAGCGCGGTTTTCCTCAATGGCGACAATACCATCGTTGAGGGGTCGCTGTCGGCCCAGAAGATCGCCATTGGAGACTTCACGAATATCGTTCCCAACGGCACCTTCAAAAATGGCGAAAACCGCTCGTGGGCCACATGGGGGAGCGGGTGGAGCATCGAAGAAAGAGACGACGGACACCGTGATCAAGCGGTTCGCGAGGCCCCCACGAAATATGTGGCCGGTGTCTCCAATACAGGCTCCGATGAAATCTCCAACGCGATCGAGGACTTCCCGGTCAAGCCTGGGGAACAGTTCTATGCGGAGTTCGATCACGCCGCTGCCGGTGATGGCACATTGGAGGTCAACTGGGGCTTTCGGTTCTCGTTTTACGACGAAGACGGGAGCCGGAAATCGGCCACCACAAGAGAAGTGGCCACGACTTCCAGAAGCTGGAACACCACAGACTTCAGCCCGGTGACTGTCCCGTCCGGCGCGGCCTCTGTGCGTCTTCGCATCATCCGCTTCGGGGGCGGCAACGGCACGGGCTATATCACCAACATCATGTGCCGCCGTCTGAACAGCGGCAAGCTGATCGTCGATGGAGGGGTTGAGGCCCGCCACGTCGGCGCGAACGAGATCATCACCGAAGAAGCCAACATCAAAGACGCCACGATCACGAGCGCCAAGATCGTCTCCGTGACCGCAGACAAGATCGAAGTTCCTGCGAGCGGAGATGGCTTGGACCCCGCGATCACCGTTGGCACCACCGGAACCACCATCGGGACTGTCGAGTCCCGCGCCGAAGATCCGGCCAGTCGCATCAACGAGAAAACCACCCAGATCGAACCGGGCAAGATCACGCTCTGGGGTGGCAACCTCGGTCAGCTTGCCGACTGGCGAGATGGGGGCGACTGGACGAAAATTGATGGTGGTTCCATCGGCGCCAACACGGTGAGCGCCAACCAGCTCACCGTTGGTATGCGGATGATCCGTCTTGAGGGCGTCGTCTTCGAGGCAAACCCCAGCGGGGAGGGAGACTCTGTAAGTTGGACCGGCGGCAAGCTCCTGCGCACGACGAACTCCGGCAGCGTCACGGCACACTCGATCTCTTCGGGCAGCGCCGGATACCAAAGCGGTCGCCTGCTATTGTATTGGTCCTTGAGCGACCGCGGCGTCATCCAGAGCACAACCGACGCCGACGAAGCCTACGGCTCCAGCAATGTAGTTCTCGCGATCTATCAAGGCGGCACGGACCTGACGACCAACATCGGCCAGACGATCATCGACGGGGACCATATCAAGACCGGCACGATCGAGGCCCGCCACATCGAAGCCGAAACGATCACCGCCGAGGAGATCAAAGCGCGCGGCATCACGCGAAGCGAAAGCGCCGGTTCGGGAGCGGTCACAAATGACAGCTCAACATGGACAAACATCGCGTCGGTATCTCTCGCTGTAGAGGAATATGTCTCTGCCAATATCTGGGGTGTCGTTTCCTTTCGAATTACATCCGGGATGGAGCCAGAGGATTTCCCGAGCGATGTTGAATTCCAGGTTGATGTGGATGGCGAGGTTCGACTGTCCCTGCCTCGCAGCGCAATTGTCGATCAGGGTAAATACATCATTCGCCAGTTTGCTCTGCTGGATTATGTCGGCACCGGTCAAGGCACCCCCGTGGTGCTCAGAATGAAAAACGCAGGTGGATATGGTGTGCAATTCAGTGGAATGACAGCGACGGTGTTTTACAGATGATCGTATATTATGACAACGAAGGGCGGGTAAGGCACTGGCGAACATCTGAGGGGGAACCAGACACAACGCTCAATCGGATCGAAGCTGACGTGAAAGAGCCTTATCTCTACTACGTCAAGGACGGCGAGCTTCGCGAATACCCTCCGCAACCCGGCCATGACTGGGAGTTCGATCACGACGCCGAGGAGTGGATACACAACTTCGATCTGGAGGCGGAACAGCGCAAGCTGATCGGCGAGATCAATACCGCGATCGGCAAGATGCGACAGGCCCACATCACCGCCCTGCCGGGGCAGGAGATGATCTACACCGCCAAGGAAGCCGAGGCGAAAGCCTATCTCGCCGAAGATCCCGAGCCGGAAGACCTGGACGATTATCCCTTCCTCGCGGCCGAGGTCGGCGTGACGGCCGAGACACCCTACCAGCTTGCCCAGATATGGCTCTACATGGCCAGCGAATGGCGCACGGTCGGGCCACAGCTCGAGAATCTGCGGCTGGCGCTGATCGGGGATGCAGAAGCCGCCACGACGCCCGAAGAGGTGGACCAGGTGCGTGTGGCGGTCGAGGCCGTGGTAAGCGATTAAGGC
This sequence comes from Rhodobacteraceae bacterium HLUCCO07, assembly GCA_001314705.1. Classification (GTDB taxonomy): domain Bacteria; phylum Pseudomonadota; class Alphaproteobacteria; order Rhodobacterales; family Rhodobacteraceae; genus Aquicoccus. Next base: position 96,775 of record LJSU01000001.1, on the reverse strand, counting down.
CCCGGTAAAGGGGCCGGGAGGCGCGGCAACGCCTCCCGACACGGGGACGGAATGAACAACCACCCCGCCGACCAGGACAACATCATGGCCGCCCTTGCCCCGGATTCGGGGCATGAGCAGCTTGCCCGAGAGACCGTTAACAATGTCTGAATGGCCCCCTTTAACACCCGTTCAAAAGACGCTTCCAGTGGCCCCCTGGCTGGGCGGCAAGCGCAACCTCGCGAAACGCATCTCCGCGATCCTCGACGCGACCCCGCATGCAACCTATGCCGAGCCTTTCGTCGGCATGGGTGGCGTCTTCTTGCGCCGCTCGATGCGCCCCCGCGCCGAGGTGATCAACGACCTCGGCCGGGATATCGCCAACCTGTTCCGCATTCTCCAGCGCCACTATCCGCAGTTTCTCGAGGTCCTGCGCTTTCAACTGACCACCCGCACCGAATTCGAGCGCCTGGTCGCCACTGACCCGGAGACCCTGACCGACCTCGAGCGCGCGGCGCGGTTTCTCTATCTTCAGCGCACGGCCTTTGGCGGCAAGGTGTCGGGGCGGAACTTCGGGGTATCGATCGACCGGCCCGCGCGGTTCAATCTTTCGACGCTGGAACCGATGCTCGAGGACGTGCATGCCCGCCTCTCGGGGGTAGTTATCGAATGCCTGCCCTACGAGGATTTCATCCGGCGCTATGACAGCCCCGGGACGCTGCTCTACCTCGATCCGCCCTATTGGGGCAACGAGGCCGACTACGGCAAAGGGATGTTCGCCAGGGCTGATTTCGAGCGCATTGCCGAGCTGTTGGCAAGTATCAAGGGCCGGTTCCTGATGTCGATCAACGACCGGCCCGAGGTGCGTTCCACTTTCGCAGCCTTCGATCTGCTCGAGGTTTCCACCAGCTACACGATCAGCCGCGACGCGAGGGCCGGAACCAAAGCCCGTGAACTCTTGGTCAGCAACATCCCGATCGCTCAAATTGGCCCCATATAACCTCCGGATACCAAAATCGCGCTGCTGCAAATATGTCTGTCAGACACTGCAAGAATCCGTGGCGAGCTACAACCGCTGGAGTGTCGGGCGGGGGCAATAGCCGGGTACCATTTCCAGGCCCTCGCCGGCGATCCCCTTGGGTGCCTGTTGCCAAGCCTTGCGAAGAAAGCCCGAGGACAGATCCGGGGCCTGAATGCGACGCAATGGCATTTCTGCCTGGTGCGGGTGGAGGGACTCGAACCCCCACGCCTTGCGGCGCCAGAACCTAAATCTGGTGCGTCTACCAGTTCCGCCACACCCGCTTCGCAGCGCCTTCTAGCAAAGCCCTCATGCCAAGGCGAGGGCAAATCCAACGGGTGAACGCATGAAAAAGGGGGCGACATTAACACTCTCTTGGCGTAAGCTGTGACAAAACAACGAGGCAGTAAGAGCAGGTTTGCCCAATGACACAGACCCCAAGGGGGTCGTTCGCCGCGTCACAGCGCGTCGACGATCCGATTCATCTATCCGTATCCAACGGCTTTGCCCTCGGCAGCACGATCCTCACGCTCGATGGCGCGCTACCGGTCGAACATCTCAGCCCCGGGGACAGGATCATCACCCGTGATCGCGGCATGGTGCTGCTGCGTGGCCTCGCTGCGCGCGTGGCGCGGGTCGAAACGGTGCGCATCGCCGCCGGATCGCTGGGCCATTCCGCCCCGCCGGCCGATGCGGTCATCCCGGCCGGTCACCAGATCCTGTTGCGCGACTGGCGGGCCGAGGCGCTTTCGGGCCGCAAACAGGCCCTCGTGCCTGCGCGCGACCTGATCGACGGCGAATTCGTGCGCCCGGGCCCGATCCGCGAGATGCGGCTCTTCGACCTTTTCTTCGACGCGGCCCATATCCTTTATGTCGATGGGCTCGAACTGGCCTGCGATCCGGTCGAGCCGCTGCGCCGCGCAGCCTGACGCTCGGCTTCGGCTTCCAACGCGCGAAAGACCCGCGGCAATTCCTCGGGAAGGTCCTCGGCAATCAATCCGGGCCCAAAGTTTCGGGCACATTCCACGTGCAACCATGCCGCCGTCTCGGCGGCCCGGAACGCCCCGAGCCCACGCGCCAGCAACCCGGTGATGAACCCCGCCAGAACGTCGCCTGACCCGGCGGTGGCCAGCCACGGCGCCGCCCGGTCATGGAACGCCGGGTTGATCACACAGGCCCCGTCCGGCGATGCGATCACCGTGTCTGCCCCTTTGAAAAGCACCACGCAGCCTGCCCGCCGGGCGGCTTCGCGCGTCGCATCCACCTTGGAAAAGGCAGGTCCCGCGGTGGCCGGTGCCTCGAGCTTGTCGGCCAGATCGGGAAAGAGCCGCGCAAACTCACCGCCATGGGGGGTCAGCACGCAGCCATCATTAAGCAGCGTGAACAACGCCTGCGGGTCATCGGAAAACGCCGACAGCGCGTCCGCATCCAGCACGAGCGTACGCGCAGGCCCGGCAAGACCCGCCTCCACGAGATCACGCGCCCGCGCAAGCCCCAGCCCCGGCCCGAGGCACAATGCGTTGATTCGTCCGTCCTCCAGCACCGAGGCAAGCCCCGCGCCATCCTCGACGCGGGCCAGCATGATCGCGGTGATCTGGCTTGCCACTTCCATCTGCGCCGAACCGGGCACCCCCAGGGTCACCAGCCCGGCGCCCACGCGCAGCGCCCCGCGCGCCGCCAGCCGCGCCGCGCCGGTGCGCCCCGCCCCGCCCGACAGGACAAGCGCGTGACCGCTGGCATATTTGTGCCCGGCCGGCGGCTTGGCGATCTCGCAGGGTTCCGCGATCCCGACCGCACCCGTCGCCACCGCGCTCAGTCCGATGTCGCACACCCGCAGCCGCCCCGTGAGACCCGGCCCCTCGGCCAGGTAATGCCCCGGCTTTGCACGATGAAAGGAGACGGTCAGATCGGCAAAACCCGCCGGCCCCAGGGCCCGCCCGCTGTCGGCGTCCAGTCCTGAGACGATATCCACCGCCACCATGAGCGGCCGATTCTGCGCCTCCACGCAGGCCCGGATCGGCGCGATGGCATCCCCGGAAACCGGCCGCGTCAGCCCGGTTCCGAACAGCGCATCCAGCACAAGATCGGCATGTTGTGCACGATCCGCGCCCGACCAGTCCTCGACCCGCCCCATGGCCCGCCAACGCGCACAGTTCGCCGCTGCATCCGCCGGCAACCGATCGGCGTCACCCAGAAGATACAGGTCCACCTCCCAGCCCCATTCTTTAAGCAGCCGGGCGATGACGAATCCGTCGCCGCCATTGTTGCCCGGCCCGCACAGCACCGCCGCCCGATGCGGTGCCACCGCCAGTCCGGGCCATTCCTCGAACACCGCCGCGACCACGCCGCGCCCGGCACGCTCCATCAGTTCAAGCCCCGTGACCGAACCGCCCTCGATCGCCGCGCGCTCGATCGACCGCATCTCACTTGCCGTCAGCACCTCGATCATGGATCGTCCCCTCGATTCACATTCGCCCGGATTTCGGGCTTTTTGCACATTTTTTAGGCACACTCACGATTTCACCCGGACGGCACCACCTGCCGGCAACCTAACGAATTGTGCCCGCCCGCGGGAAGTGCTGAGTCACCCCGGAATGCACACGAGGGAGGCCCCCATGAAGAAGATCGAAGCCATCATCAAGCCCTTCAAGCTCGATGAAGTCAAAGAGGCGCTGCAGGAAGTCGGTGTCCAGGGGCTCTCCGTGATCGAGGTCAAGGGGTTCGGCCGCCAGAAAGGCCATACAGAGCTCTACCGCGGTGCCGAATACGTGGTCGACTTCCTGCCCAAGGTCAAACTCGAGGTGGTGCTCGATGACGATCTCGTCGACCAGGCGATCGAAGCCATCGTCGAGGCCGCCAAGACCGACAAGATCGGCGACGGCAAGATCTTTGTCAGCCCGGTCGAACAGGCCATCCGCATCCGCACCGGCGAGACCGGCTCCGACGCGCTCTGACGCATCCGCCCCCATACGGCCCCGCGCTGCGGCGACGGGCCGCCGCCACGGCAAACACCCAACCATTCTGCAGACGAAAAGGACCAACGGAATGAGCATCAAGGACGTTCTCACCACGATCAAGGACGAGGCGGTCGACTATGTCGATATCCGCTTCACCGACCCGCGCGGCAAGCTTCAGCACGTCACCGTCATGGCCGACCAGGTCGACGAGGACTTCCTCGAAGAGGGCTTCATGTTCGACGGCTCCTCGATCGCCGGCTGGAAAAGCATCGAAGCCTCCGACATGAAACTGATGCCCGACACCGCAAGCGCCTATCTCGACCCGTTCTACGCCGAGAAGACCCTCTGCGTGCATTGCACGGTGGTCGAGCCCGACACCGGCGAACCCTATGCCCGCGACCCGCGCGGCACCGCGCAAAAGGCCGAGGCTTACCTCAAATCCTCCGGCATCGGCGATGTCTCCTACTGGGGCCCCGAGGCCGAGTTCTTCCTGTTCGACGACGTGCGATTTTCCAACACGATGAACAAGGTCAGCTACGAGGTCGACGCCATCGACGGCGCCTGGAACACCGACACCGAATACGAGATGGGCAACACCGGCCACCGCCCCGGCGTCAAGGGCGGCTATTTCCCGGTCAACCCGATCGACGACGGCCAGGACATCCGCTCGGAAATGCTCTCGACCATGAAACGCCTCGGCATGAAGGTCGACAAGCACCACCACGAGGTCGCCTCCTGCCAGCACGAGCTGGGCCTGATCTTCGACAGCCTCACCAAGCAGGCCGACGAGCTTCAGAAATACAAGTACGTCATCCACAACGTCGCCGCCGCCTATGGCAAATCGGCCACCTTCATGCCGAAACCGATCTATGGCGACAACGGCACCGGGATGCACTGCAACATGTCGATCTGGAAGGACGGCAAACCGCTCTTCGCCGGCGACAAATACGCCGACCTGAGCCAGGAGGCGCTCCACTTCATCGGCGGCATCCTCAAGCACGCCAAGACGCTCAACGCCTTCACCAACCCCTCGACCAACAGCTACAAGCGCCTCATCCCCGGCTTCGAGGCCCCGGTGCTGCGCGCCTATTCCGCCCGCAACCGCTCGGGCTGCGTGCGCATTCCCTGGACCGAAAGCCCCAAGGCCAAGCGCGTCGAGGCCCGCTTCCCCGATCCGTCGGCGAACCCCTACCTGTGCTTTGCGGCCCTGTTGATGGCCGGGCTCGACGGGATCAAGTCGAAGATCGACCCGGGCGAGGCGATGGACAAGAACCTCTACGATCTGCCCGCCGAGGAACTCGCCGGCATCCCCACCGTCTGCGGAAGCCTGCGCGAGGCGCTCGACTGCCTCGCCGACGATCACGACTTCCTGCTGGCCGGTGACGTCTTCACCAAGGACCAGATCGAAGGCTATATCGACCTCAAGATGGAAGAGGTGGAGCTCTTCGAGCACACCCCCCACCCGGTCGAATTCGGCTTGTATTACAGCTGCTGAGCCCTTGGATCAGACCGACAGAAGGGCGCCCCACCGGGCGCCCTTTTGCGTTGGGGGGCACTGGATGACGCACCGCGCATCGACGGGCCGCGGTGCGGCGATCCAAGGGTCGATTTTCGGCACTTTATGCCAAACCGATCCGCGAAACCTTGCAACAACGCGCGAACCTCAGCCTAATCGCCGCGCCGGGGGGCGGTCCGGCGATGCGCGGCGGCCTGCGGCCTCGATTCCGCGCCTGCCCCTGGGACTGGGCTATGCCGCTACGGCGTGTTGCGCTTATAGGATTCTAACAACACCCCGCACGAGGATCGAAAGGACAGCGCCCGACCCGGGCGGGAATGGTCGGAACGGTAGCACTCGATTTGATGTCTGAAACAGCGGGGAGCGGGAAGCAGCCCCGGAGCAGACATGCTCAGGCACACCCTCGTACCACAGGCCGTCCTACGAGAAGGGCGGTTCCGGACAATCTCTGCAAATTCAGGCCAATCGCGTCGCTGGCGAAGAAGCCAACATCGGCGATAGCTCGGATCGGTGAAAATGCTGCAACACCGCAAGGCGGCTGCGAGATGCTGAAAGCCGACTGGACTACTTATCTGCAAGTTCATCTTTCAATTTTCTGATGTTTGCTTCGCAAGAAGTCACGCCTTCACTAAAGCCAACCTCGCGATAAGCTGATAAGCCGTTCTCGAAAAACTCAATCGCATGCCGAATGTCAGATTGCGCGATCTCAGGCTCTGCAATCCTTGAGTGGTTTCCGAAGATGCTGCCTAGTCTGCACTGCACGTAACCCCATCTTTGCAATCACGTTCCTTGGTAATCCATTCGGATGCCTTTTCGAATGAAGCTACTGCACGCATGAAATCAAACTCTTTCCGAACGTCGTTTTCTGCATGCAAGCCATGTTCGAGCAGAACATCACCAAGACACCGATGCGCCTCCGCAAACTGATTGAGAAATGAGGTTTCTGAATAGGCTTCGATGGAGTTTTGAAAGCATGAAATAGCTCTTAGCCGCGCCAACAGATAAACTTCTTCCTTATCTTCTTTTAGGCGAGCTACGCGAAGAACAACATTCCCGAGATTAAAATTTCCCCCTCCCCATACTTCGATGTCACCAAATCGCTCGCTGAGCTCTATTGCGTTCAAAAAGGCCTTGCGCGCCTCCTCAAGTGAAGCCAAATCCAGGGTTTCGCCAATCTCTTCCGCTCTTAGCAGAGACGATCCAAGACCATTGTAGACGTGGCAAAGCAGTTCGCTATGCTCATTCAGCGCCAACAAACTGTCTCGAGCGCTCCTGTAGAGGTCGACCACTTGCTCAATCGCTTCCGTGTCTCCCTCGATCCGGCTCCGGTCAGACAAACTGTTAGCCAGAGAAATCTGCGCTGAGATCTTCTCGTAGGCAAATTCCGTTCCCTCAAGGGACTTAACAGCTTTCCTTGCGAACCCCTCTGCCTCACGAAGCAAAGATGCATTTTCTTTAGCGCTCAATGCTTCGGCTCTGTTCCTCTGAATAAGGCTGATCCTATAACATATTCCGGCAAAGACATCTGGAAATTCAGTGGGATCAGAGATCATTAAGGCATCCTTGAGAAGGCGTTCGGCCACCTCGAAGTCGATATCATACGAGCGCCGAGCGGCTTCGTAAATTCGTTTACCAAGGTTTTGGAGGAGCTCGACTGTGACCATCTTATCAAACGGCATGAAGAACATCGCAGCTTTGTGGTAGTGTGAGTAACTCGCCTCAAAGTCCCCTGCTAAAAGTTTAGCGTCCCCCCTTAACGCTCTTATTTTCGCCTGCTTATCGACCTCGGCCAGCGTCTTTTCTTGCTGATGTAACTCCTCCGATCTCTCTAGAATTTCGTCAACTTCTGCATACTCACCAGCTTGCAATGCTATAATTGCCGTTTCCCGCAGTTCTTCGACCTCTGATGAAACCGCCTCCATGTTGGAAATCTTGTCTCGCAACTGAACAAACTCTGTTGCTTTCTCAACAAGGTATGAGTTGAGTTCCTCAAGGGAGGCATCTGGATTGTCGTGATCGAACTTTTGTGCCAGCTTACTGATCAAAATAAGAGCGTCATTGTAGGCAAGTTCAAGTGCTGCGTTTGCCTGATAGCCGCCTTCACTCGCGCACTCATCCAGTTCCTCATCTGTGATCTTCAAGTACACGATAAGCGGATCGATGGTCTTCAAATGTGGGTTGGACACCAGCCCATTTTCAAGCTCGCTGATTCTGCGCACCTTGCTCGATGAACCAAACGCATCTTCAACAAGTTGCGTCTGCGTAAGGCCCAAGACGCGTCTTTTTCTGAGGATCAACTCTCCCAGCGCTTTTCCAAAACTACAGCTCATTCCGCATATTTTCCGCAAATTACCCGCATGCAAACCGCCGATCTACAATGCAGTCATTTCATATCCTTGGGTGGCGCATGTAACCAGTCGTTCGAACGACGATCAACCTCTAAGGAAGATTGTCATATGAAACTCAGCAGTACCTTTGCTCTCCTTGCGGCGGGAGCTTCTCTCGCTGTGGCATTTGATCTGGATGCAACCCAAATCATCGCGACCTTGAACGCGCTCAGCGTTTGTGCAGCCGTCAACGAATGACATAGACTTTCGCAGGTGCAGCGAATGTCGGCAACTACGGGCCGCAAAGGAGCATTCCGTAGCCTAAGCTAATGGCCGGTTCGGGTCGTTCGCGCCACTCGCGCGAAGCCACGAGCGACGACTTTGCAAAACCCGCTCCCTACGCATCGCTACCGTTCTCACCTATCCCCCCACCGCACGCCCCATTAACCCAACAAACCGTTAACGCCCCTCCGTTTCCCCCGGCAGCCGGGGGACAGCCGGGCGGCAGCCGGATGTCACCCCCCTGAATCGGGCCACCGGACGGCGTTAACCCGGGGCCTTGGCTTCGCACCCGCGCAAACCAAGACCCCCGCCCGGGCATCCGGGCGGGGGCTTGCAAAACTCGTTCGGGAGCAAAGGGTTACATGCCCAGGGCCTGTTTGACCTCGTCCAGCATCTCCTCGAGCACTTCGGGGTTGTCCCGCGCGCTTTCGAGCCCGGTCTTGAGCAGCATCTTCTCGCCCACCCCGATCTCCTCACTCTCATCGATCATCTCGGCAACCCTGTCGAAATCGAAGCCCTCCACGGACAGCGGATCAGCGGATTCCTCAATGGGATCAGCATCTTCCGTCGCGGTCTCATCGCCTGTCTCAGCTGCGTCCTGCGTGGCCTCATCGGTGGTTTCGTCACCATCATCCGGCGTGGACTCGCCGCTCTGACCGGCTGTGTCCTCGTCCACATCGGGCGAATCCGCCGAGGCGTCTTGCTCCTCCTCTGCCACGGGGTCCGCGCTATCGGCGGTGCTTTCCGTTTCTTCGTCAGCGGCTTGCCCGGCATCATCGACAGGCTCCTCGGTCACCTCGTCGGCCGCTTCGGCGGCCTCTTCCGCCTCATCGGTGGCGGTCTCGACCGCATCGTTCACAGCCTCGGCTGCATCATCGGCTGCCTCCGTGACGGCATCGGCCGTATCTTCCACGGCCTCGGAGGCGGCGTCACCAGCCTCACTTCCCGTGTCGGACATGCTGTCGACGGACTCATCCACGTTCCGACCGGTGAACACAAGATACCCGATGCCCAGCAGTGCGACCGCCACTGCGACCCAAATCAAACTCCTCATGATCCTCATCCTTTGACTAGCGGTGTCCCCGCCTGGCACGGAGACCGAACCCGGAAATTTCAAATGCGACCGAACCGCGCAACTTTCAATGGGAACAACGGAAAACCCCGCACAAACGGCCCGTTTCCGCCGAAGATTGCCGCTTGAACTGCGGCGCCGCCAAGTTTAACTTGCTAATTCGGATTTCCGGAAAACAATCGAAGGACCAAAACCATAGCCCGCAGACCTCATAACGCGCCCCCCACGCGCGAAACCGGACCCCGCGTCAATGATCGCATCCGTGCCCCAGAGATTCGCCTGATCGGCGCCGAAGGTGAAAACGTCGGGGTCGTCACCCCGGAACGCGCCCTTGAAATGGCCGAAGAGGCCGGGCTCGACCTTGTGGAGATTTCGCCCAACGCCAATCCGCCGGTCTGCAAGATCATGGATTTCGGCAAATACAAATACGAACAGCAAAAGCGTGAATCCGAGGCCCGGAAGAAACAGAAGACCATCGAGATCAAGGAGGTCAAGTTCCGGCCCAATACAGACACGCATGATTACGACGTCAAGATGCGCAACGTCGTGCGCTTTCTCGAGGCGGGCGACAAGGTCAAGGTCACGCTTCGTTTTCGGGGCCGTGAGATGGCGCACCAGAATCTGGGACGCGGGTTGCTCGAACGGATCGCGGAAGACGTCAAGGAGATCGGCAAGGTCGAGAACATGCCGAAAATGGAGGGGCGTCAGATGATCATGATGGTCGCCCCCCTGCCGCAGAAGTGATTGACTGACCGCACAATCCACGCCCCGCTCGCCTGGTTTTAGCGCGGGGCGTTTTCATTTTCGCAAGGATTGGACGCCAACATGTGGGAAGAACGATTCTCGACGCCGGACTTTGTTTTCGGAAAGGAGCCCGCGACCTTCCTTCTCGATCACGCGGATTTCTTTCAACCCGGCCTTTCGGTTCTGTCGGTCGCCGACGGCGAAGGGCGCAACTCGGTCCATCTCGCCGAACTTGGGCTAAAGGTGACGGCGCTTGAATACGCCCCTTCCGCCGTTGCCAAGGCCCGCACCCTGGCCGATGAGCGCGGCGTGATGGTCGACTTTCGCCAGTGCGACGTGCTGGCACAGGATTTCGAGGGGCTTTACGACATCGTCCTCGGTGTTTTCATCCAGTTCGTTGGCCCGGTCGAACGCAGACGTCTTTTTCGCAAGATGCAGGGTGCGACGAAACCCGGCGGATTGGTCATGCTGCACGGCTATACCCCCGAGCAGATCGGCCGCGGGACCGGCGGCCCACCTGACGCGCGCAACATGTATACTTGCAAGAGCCTGTCCGAGGAATTCTCGGGCTGGGAAATCCTGACCTGCCGGGAATACGAACGCGATGTGCAGGAGGGGCGCGGCCATTCCGGCCTTTCGGCCCTGATCGACTTTATCGCGCGCAAGCCGGAATAGAAAGCGCGGGCCACCCGGACCCGCGTTTCCATCATGCTTTCAACGTCTTAGCTTGCCGCAGCCACCGCGCGGCGGGTCATCACGCCAACCAGGTGCGCGCGGTAGGCGGCACTGCCATGCAGGTCCGACATCATCCCGTCCGCAGGTCGTGCCATGCCTTCGACGGCCCCGGTCGAGAAATCGGCCGACAATGCCGCCTCGGCCTCGGTCCAGCGGAACACGCCGCCTTCGCTCGCCCCGGTCACACCGACGCGCACGCCATCGGCGTATTTCGCGACGAACACACCGACCAGCGCAAACCGCGAGGCGGGCTGCTCGAACTTCTGGTAACTGGCTTTTTCCGGAACGGGAAACCGAACCTCGGTGATGATCTCACCCTCGTCTAGCGCGGTCTCGAACATTCCCTTGAAGTAATCATCTGCCGCGATCTTGCGCTTGTTGGTGACCACCGTCGCCCCCGAGGCCAGCACCGCCGCCGGATAGCAGGCCGCCGGATCGTTGTTGGCGATGCTGCCACCGATCGTGCCGCGATTGCGCACCGCCGGATCGCCGATATGGGCCGCAAGTGCCGCCAGCGCCGGGTAATCCGCGGCTGCCTCGCGCGCCACCGTGGCGTGCGTGGTGCCACCACCGACGCAAAGTGCGCCATCATCGCCCTTGCATACGCCCTTGATCTCCTGGATCGCGCCCAGGCTAACCAGTTTTTCAGGCATCGCAAGTCGCTGTTTGAGCGTCGGAATCAGGGTCTGTCCCCCACCCAGCGCCTGCGCATCCTCACCCGCAAGCGCCTTTTCCGCCTCGGCAAGCGTGGAGGGCCGTTCAAAATCGAATGCATACATGTCCTCGTCCTCCTTATGCGTTCATCGCTGCCCAGACACGCGCGGGGGAAACCGGCATGTCGATGTGATCCACCTTGTGACCGCCCGAATGCAGCGCGTCGATCACCGCGTTCACCACCGCCGGAGGCGAGCCGATAGCCCCCGCCTCGCCACAGCCTTTCACGCCCAACGGATTATGGGTGCAGGGTGTCTGGCTCGAATGATCGACATCATAGAACGGCACGTCATCGGCACGCGGCATGGCATAATCCATGAAACTCGCACTCAGGATCTGACCGCTTTCGTCATAGACACAGTTTTCAAGCAGAGCCTGCCCGATCCCCTGCCCGATCCCGCCATGCACCTGCCCGTCGACGATCATCGGGTTGATGATATTGCCAAAGTCGTCGGCCGCGGCAAAGCGCTTGATCTCGACCTTGCCGGTTTCGGGGTCGACCTCGACCTCGCAGGCATAGGCACCGGCCGGATATGTGAAGTTCGACGGGTCATAGAACGCCGTCTCCTCCAGCCCCGGCTCGATCTCGTCGAGCGGGTAGTTGTGCGGCACATAGGCGGCCAGGGTCACGTCGCCCCACGCCACGGACTTGTCGGTGCCCGCCACGCTGAATTGCCCGTCCTTTAGCTCGACATCGGCCTCGCTGGCCTCCATCAGGTGGGCAGCGATCTTCTTGGCCTTGTTGATCACCTTCTCGGCGGCGCGCACCATGGCGCTCCCCCCCACGGCGATCGAACGCGAGCCGTAGGTGCCCATGCCCATCGGCGTGTTGGCGGTGTCGCCATGCTCGATCTCGATCATGTCGGCGTCGATCCCGATCATGTCGGCGATGACCTGCGGAAAGGTCGTCTCGTGCCCCTGTCCGTGGCTGTGCGAGCCGGTCATGACCACGATCCCGCCTGTGGCGTTCACCCGCACCGTCGCGGATTCATACAAGCCCGCCCGCGCGCCCAACTGGCCCACCAGTTGCGAGGGCGCGATGCCGCAAGCCTCAATATAGCAGTTGAGCCCGAGCCCCCGCAGCTTGCCACGCGCCTCGCTCTCCTTGCGCCGCGCCTCGAAACCCGAGAGATCGGCCATCTTTTCAAGCACATCCATGGTGCCGTGATAATCGCCCGTATCGTATTCCACCGCCACCGGCGTGGCATAGGGAAACTCGGTCACGAAATTCTGCCGGCGCAGGGCGATCGGGTCCACGCCCAACTCGCGCGCGGCCTTGTCGATCACGCGCTCCAATTGATACGTGGCCTCGGGCCGCCCGGCCCCGCGATAGGCATCGACCGGCACCGTGTTGGTAAAGACCGCCTTCACGTTCACATAAATGTTCGGCGTCTTGTAATTGCCCGCCATCAGCGTCCCGTGCAGCCATGTCGGCACCGACGGCGCAAAGGTCGAGAGGTAAGCACCCATATTGGCATATGTCTCGGTGCGGATCGCGGTGAAGTTGTTGTCCTTGTCGAGCGCAAGTTCAATCTTCGTCACATGGTCGCGTCCTTGCGCGTCACTGATGAAGGCTTCGGAGCGGCTCGAGGTCCATTTCACCGGGCGATTCACCGCCTTCGCCGCGAAGGTGCAGAAAGCCTCCTCGGCATAGTGAAAGATCTTCGAGCCGAAACCGCCACCCACATCCGGTGCCACGACGCGCAGCTTGTGCTCGGGAATGCCGAGCACGAAAGCCCCCATCAAGAGGCGAATCACGTGCGGGTTCTGGCTGGTGGTGTAAAGCGTGTGCTCACCCGTTCCCCGGTTGAAGTCGCCCACTGCAACGCGCGGCTCCATCGGGTTGGCGACCAGCCGCTGGTTTTTCAATTCCAGCGTGGTGACATGCGCGGCCTCCTTGATGGCCTTGTCCACCGCCTCACGGTTTTCCTCGACGAAGCCCCAGTCATAGCAAAGGTTCGAGGTCAGATCGTCATGCACCTTCGTTGCGCCCTCTTCGAGAGCCGCCTTCATGTCGATCACCGCCGGAAGGTCCTCGATCTCCACCTCGATCGCCTCGGCGGCATCGCGCGCCTGTTCGGCCGTTTCGGCCACCACGGCGGCGATCGGATCGCCCACGTGACGCACCTTGCCCTGTGCCAGAACCGGGTGCGCCGGTTCCTGCATCGGCTGCCCATGCCGGTCGGTCACGCACCAGCCACAGGGCAGACCGCCCACGCCCTCGAAATCTGCCCCGGTAAAGACGCGGATGACGCCCGGCATGCCTTCGGCCGCAGCAGTGTCGACCTTCTTGAGCCGGCCATGCGCCACGTCCGAGCGCAGGAAATGCACATGGGCCTGCCCATGCACGTTGATGTCATCGGTATAGTTGCCCGCCCCGGTCAGAAACCGCACATCCTCACGCCGTTTCGTCCCGGCGCCAATGCCCTCATGATCCTTCGGCATTCCAAAATCCTCCCATTTGTGGCGGGGTCGAACCCGCCTCGCGCCTTATTCGGCGGCAATCGCACCCACGTCCTGGCCGGATGCGGCCATGATCGCCTTGACGATGTTGTGATACCCGGTGCAGCGGCAGAGATTGCCCTCAAGGTAATCGCGGATCTCTGCCTCGCTCGGCTTGGGGTTGTCTTTCAGAAGGGCCGCGGCACTCATCACCATGCCCGGGGTGCAAAAGCCGCATTGAAGCCCGTGATGCTCCTGGAAGGCGGCCTGGATGGCGTTCAGCGTGCCATCCGGCGCGGCCTGCCCCTCGATGGTGGCCACCTCGGCCCCCTCGGCCTCGAGCGCGAACATCGTGCAGGCCTTGACGGCCTCACCGTCCACATGCACCACGCAGGCACCGCATTGGCTGGTGTCACAGCCGACATGCGTGCCGGTAAGGCCCAGGGTATCGCGAAGAAATGAACTCAGCAGCGTGCGCCCTTCGACATCGCCGGACGCAGGTTTGCCGTTCACGGTCATGCTGACCTGTGGCATTGGCTCCTCCCAGATTTGGTTTTGTGTTTTTCGAGTGCAAGTTAAACACGGGTCACCGCGGTTGAGAACCCGGAATTTTTCAGGGCGGCGATTTTCGCGGCTTCACGATTTCGTGCCCGAAGCCGCACGAACTTTCGCCCGCCCCTTGCCGCGCCGCGGCATCGGGCGGGTCGGGATCTCCTTGAGCAGACCCCCCACCCCCATCGCGGCGATATCAGCGTCGCTCACCTCGAGCCCACAGGCAACCCTGCTCAGCACCCAGTCGGCTCCGTTGAGCGCGGGCGACCGCGCACAGCCTGGCAACCCGATCACCGGGCGCTCGTCCAGCGCACCGATGAAGAGCAGGTTCCCCGGATCGACCGGCATGCCAAAGCGATCAACCTGCCCGCCGGCCTGCCGCAGTGCCTCGGGCCCGGTATCCGCCGGGTCGGACGTGGCCGAACCGGTCAGGATGAGGGTCATGTCCCCGCGTGCCGCGCCAAGCGCCCGCGCCAGCGCTCCGGTCTCATGCGGCACATGCACCACCTCGGCCAGTTCCATGCCCAGTGCCTCCAGCCGCCCGGCAATGGCTTCGCGGCCCTTTTCGCCCGCACCGCCCGCGATCTCGGTCACGATCAGGCTGGCACTGGGAACCACCGGCCGTGCCAGCCGCACCGTGCCGCGCGCATGGTCCGCCGCAAGCGCCACATCGTCGCCCGGCACCCCGTATGAAATGATCTTGACCGTCGCGACCATTCCGCCACGCGCCATCTGATGAAAGGGCGGCACTGTGGCCACGGTGATCATCGGGTTGACCCGGTTGACCGCTTCCAATCGCGCCACGTCCATCAGCACGACACCGGGACCATCGGCAATCAGGTTCACGCGCCCGGTAGAGGCCCGGCTGAGGCTCAGCCCCGCGTCCATGCCTTCGATCAACGCCGCGGCAATCCGGCTTGCGGCTTGGTCCTCGTGCAAATCACCGGGTTCGAGCCGCGCTACGGTCACATCCGCGAACCCGGCCGCCTTCAGGGCCGCGACATGATCCACCTCCAGAACCAGCCCCTTGCGCAACCGCTTCTTTCCCGCGGCGACGGAATGCGCCAGGATCGCCCCCTCGGCATCCGCTATGGGAACCGGCCCGAATTTCATCCCTTCCTCAACACCATCAGGCATTCGGCCAGGACCGACACCGCGATTTCCGCCGGCCCGGCCGCGCCGATATCCAACCCCACGGGCGCGTGGATCCGCGCGATCTCCTCGCCGGAAAACCCGTCCTCCTCCAGCCGCGCCACACGCTTGGCATGGGTCCGGGTCGATCCCAGCGCCCCGATATAGAACACGTCCGAACGCAGCGCCGCCTTCAGGGCCGGATCGTCAAGCTTGGGATCATGGGTCAGCAGAACCAGCGCCGTGCGCGCATCGAGGCCCAGGGAAACGACTGCCTCATCGGGCCAGTCGTCCAGAATTCTCTCGCCCGGAAACCGTTCGGACGAGCCGAAGGCCGGGCGCGGATCAACCAACAGCGGATCGAACCCCGCCAGCCGGGCCATCGGAACCAGCGCCTGCGCGATATGCACCGCGCCCACCACGATCATCCTGAGCGGCGGGTTGTGGATGGTGACGAAACTCCCATCCTCCTCGAAGCCCGAGCGGTCCATGCGGAATCGTTGCTCGAAGCCCTCGCGCACAAGGCGCCGCGGCCCATCCCCCGGCGACGAGACCACTGCGACCCTCTCGCGTGCCGCCCGCGCCGCGACCAGCTCCTCCAGAACCGCCACCGGCAGGACCGGGCCCACCGGTTCGACCATCACCCGGATGGTTCCGCCACAGGCCAGCCCCACGGCAAAGGCATCGCCATCGCTCACGCCGTATTCCAGCATCCGCGGCGTACCATCGTCGAGCGCCTCCAGCGCCTCGGCGACCACCGCGCCCTCGACGCAACCGCCCGAGACCGAGCCCTCGATCGCGCCCTCGTCCGAAATTGCCAATTGCGCACCCACCCGGCGCGGCGCGCTGCCCCAGGTTTCGACCACCGTGGCCAGCGCCACCTTGCGGCCCGCCCTGAGCCAATCAAGCGCGATTTCAGGAATGTTGTCGAAGCGGTCCATGGTCTTCCCCCATCAGGCCCCTTCACCAAACAAAAGAAAACGGCCACCCGCAAGGGGCAGCCGTTCGCGATTTCATGATCGGTTGCGTTTCACTCGGCCGGTGCCACGGCCTCGCCCTGGCCCACGATCCGTTCGGGCAGCACAAAGGCGATGACGATGAAGCCCGCACCCAGCACGATCCCCAGCAGATCGCCCTGGATCGCGCTCAGGCCATCAAAGCCCGAGCCGGGAACCGTGCCAAGCGTCACCTTGCCACCAAGAATGTCGTCGAGCATCCCCGAGGCCAGCCACGCGGGATAGGTCACCATGTAGGCCGCAGCCCCCAGCAGGCCGCCCGCGATGAAGAACCACGCGTCCTTGCGCCCGCTGGCCGCCGCGCAGACGCCGGTGCCCGGGCAATAGCCCGCCAGCGCCCAGCCCGCGCCCAGCAGCAACCCGCCGATGAACACGCCGACATAGGCCGCCTTGACGCTCATGTGGCCGACCTCGACCAGGCCCAGCATCTGCCCGCCGAACATCAGCACCGAACCGGTGCCGATCGCCAGCAGAATGGTCTTCATCAGGTGCAGGTTGGTCAGGCTCAGCATCCGGCCAATCCAGTTGGGGTTGGTTGCGCCGATCCGGTCGAGCACCGCCCCGAATGCCGCACCGATCACCAGTGCAAGTATGATCGAACTCATGTCTCAGCCCTCCTTGCGATACAACATCATGGATACGGGAATGGCCGTGGCAAACGCGCCCAGCGCGAAGATATAGCCCGACAGCGAGGTCTGCATCATCCCCGACATCATGTGTCCCGAAGTACAGCCCCCCGCGAGGCGCGCGCCGTAAAGCACGATGAACCCGCCGACAAAGGCCACGGCATAGCGTTTCCACGGCGTATCGCCATAATTGGCATACCAGATCGCCGGCAGCTTGCGCTCATCGCGCGACACGCCACCCCGCGCCAGCGCTGACAGGAACGCCCCGATCATCATCGCGATGACGAAAACAAAGCTGTAATTGAGCGGGTTGGCCACCGAGTTGGCATATTTTCCGCCCGATTTGGCCAGATAGGCATTGCTCGAGGTCCAGCCCTCTTCGGTTTGCGTCACAAGTTCGGAATTGGCCGCGTTCCCGATGATCCCGTCGAGGATGACGAACTGCGTCGACACCCCGATCGGTTTCACCAGAAGCACCGCCAGAAAGAACACGACGCCCAGAAGAAGGCCCCCGGTTTTCCAGTTCAGTGTCATTGCTGAGTCTCCTCATATCACATTCTGAAAAAGTGATATATTATGAAGGGAATATTTGTAAACCCGTGAACCCGGGCAAGATTGTCGCGGCCCGGTCATCAACAACGACCGGTCCGGCCGTCATTCACGACCCGAGCATCGCCATCAGCCGCCCCTTCTCGCCCATGTCGTCGGGGCGCGAAAGTGCGGCGGCAAGCTCTTCCAGCGTGGCGACCGAGTGACCCGCGCGGAAACTGTCCACATGCGGCAGCATCGCGCGGATGCCCGCGGCCTTGGGCGCAAAGCCGTCCCAGCGAAGCAGCGGGTTGAGCCAGATCAGGCGGCGCGCAGACAGGTGCAGCCGCTCGATCTCCTTTTCCAGGAGAGTCGCATCGTCCCGGTCGAGCCCGTCAGAGATGAACAGAACCACCGCCCCCTGCCCCGTCACCCGGCGCGACCAGTCGCGGTTGAAAACATGCAGGCTCTGCCCGATCCGGGTGCCGCCCTCCCAGTCCTGCGCCTGCGCACCGGCGGCCTTGAGCGCCTGGTCGACATCTCGGGTGGCCAGGTGCCGGGTGATGTTGGTCAGGCGCGTGCCGAATGTGAAGGCATATACCTTCGCCCAGCCCGCCCCCTTGTGATTGGCCACCGCGTGCAGGAAATGCAGTACCATGCGGCTGTATTGGCTCATCGAGCCGGAAATGTCGCAAAGGACGACAAGATTGGGCCAGCGTGGGCGCGGGGCCTTCATCTGGAGCTTGCGCAACTCGCCCCCCTGCCGCATCGCCGCGCGCAGGGTGCGCCGCCCGTCGATCACACGCCCCTGAAGCGCGGCCATCGCCCGGCGCGTCGGGATCGGTCTGACCGGAAGGCGCAGCCGCGCCAGCATACGCTTGGCCTCGGCGATCTCGGCGGTGCTCATCTGTTCGAAATCGAGCGTCCGGAGACGTTCCTCGCGCGACATGGTGCGCGAGGCGTCGATGTCGATCTGCACCTCCTCGCCGCTTTCCTCGATCTCGGGCGCGTCGCGCTCGGCCCCGTCGAGCAACGCCTCGGCCGCGCGTTTCTCGGCCGCTTCGGCGCGGCGCTCCTCCTGCACGCCGCGAATGGCGGGCAGCATCATCGACATCACGTGTTCCATGTAGCGCGGGTCGCGCCAGTAGAGGCGGAAGAGCTGCGCAAAGACGCGGCGATGCTCGGGCCGGTTCACGAAACAGGCATGCAGCACCCAGTAGAAATCGGCCTTTTCGGTGAATCCCGCCGCCTCGACCGCGCGGATCGCGTCGATCACCCGCCCCGGCCCGATCGGCAGGCCGGCC
The DNA here is from genome assembly GCA_001314705.1 of Rhodobacteraceae bacterium HLUCCO07. GTDB lineage: Bacteria > Pseudomonadota > Alphaproteobacteria > Rhodobacterales > Rhodobacteraceae > Aquicoccus. Next base: position 77,832 of record LJSU01000001.1, on the reverse strand, counting down.
CTGCGCAACGCACGCGCAAAATGGGTGATGTTGTGGGTGAGCTTCGGGTGCTCGGGCAAGTCGAGAGACGGCAGTTCGGTCATCGGATATCCTGGGGGCGCTGCCCCCAAGGCGCAAAACGCGCTGCGTTTTGTCGCCCCCCCGGATTATTTGGGGCAAGATGAAGCATCACGCAGGTTCGAGCGAGGACTTCACCTCGTCGAGAATGCGCTTGGCCTCGCTGCCCTGGAGTTTCTGGATGTCATCCTGGTATTTCAGAATCGCGCCCAACGTATCGGCGATGACCTCGGGGCTGAGGTCGAGCACGTCGAGCGCCAGCAGGCACTTGGCCCAGTCGATGGTTTCGGCAACGCCCGGCTTCTTGAACAGGTCTTCGGTTCGCAGCTTCTGCACGAAAGCCACCACCTGTTGCGACAGGTGTTCGGCGGCTTCGGGTGCGCGCGCATGCAGGATCTCGATCTCGCGCTCGAAGCTGGGATAATCGACCCAGTGATAGAGGCAGCGGCGTTTCAATGCATCATGCACCTCGCGCGTGCGGTTCGAGGTCAGGATGACGATCGGCGGCTCGGGCGCCTTGATCGTGCCAAGCTCCGGGATCGTCACCTGGAAATCGCTCAGCGCCTCCAGCAGGAAGGCCTCGAACGGCTCGTCCGTGCGGTCGAGTTCGTCGATGAGCAGGACCGGCGCGCCACCGGGTTGCGGGCGCATTGCCTGCAAAAGCGGACGCTCGATCAGGTAATCCTCGGTGAAGAGCTCGGACTTGAGCATGTCCGCATCGGCGCCGCCTGCCGCCTCCGCGGCGCGGATGGCGATCATCTGTTCGGCGAAATTCCATTCATAGACCGCCGTCGCCGCGTCAAGCCCCTCGTAGCATTGCAGCCGGATTAATCGCCGCCCCAGCCCGGCCGCAATCGCCTTGGCGATCTCGGTCTTGCCGACGCCCGCCTCGCCTTCGAGAAAGAGCGGCCGCCCCAGCCGGAGCGCGAGAAACACCACCGTGCCCAGCGCCCGGTCGCACACGTAATCCTGTCCGGCCAGCATCGCCTGAACGTCGTCGATGGATGTCATCTCGCGCATGGGTGTCCTCCTGCCGTCAAGGACTGCATGGCGCGTGCCACAAGGTCAAGTCACGCTCTGTCGCGGAATTGTCCCACAGGGAGACCGAAACTCATGAAAGATTGACGCTTCCCGCGCCAAGTGCCATGTTTCGCGATAACAACAAGATGCCATACTGGCCATGATTGGCCGCGGCACAAAAACAGGCAATGACGGGCAGAGGCATGTTCAACGGTTCCGGCACAAGGACGGGGGTGCGTCAATGCGCATAACGGCCGTCACCTGCGTCAAGAACGAAGGCCCTTTCCTTCTTGAATGGATCGCGTTCAACCGCCTGATCGGTGTCACCGACCACCTGTTCTACTCCAATGACTGTACCGACGGCACCGACCGGCTGCTCGACGTGTTGCAGGACCGCGGGCTGGTGCAGCACCTGCCCAACCCGGCCGAGGGGCGCAACTACCAGATGGAGGCGCTCAAGGATGCCCGGAAACACGAGATCGTGACCGGGGCCGACTGGGTCTGGGTTGCCGATGTCGACGAGTTTCTCAACATCCACGTGGGCGATCACACCATCCCCGCCCTGATCGACGCCTGCGGCGATCCGCAGGCCATATCCGTCACTTTCCAGTTCTTCGCCAATTGCGGCATCAACGCATTCGAGGATCGCCCGGTCATCGGACAGTTCACCCGATCGCACAATCCCGACCTGTGGTGCGGTGAGGCCGCCATCGAGGTCAAGACATTGGTGCGCCGGGATTTTCCGCTACAGTATTACGGCGCGCACCGCCCCTTCTTTCGCGACAAGCTGCCCCCGAAAGAGCGCCCCGCCTGGACCGACGGATCGGGGCGCCCCGTGCCGCACAGGTTCCTTGTCGCCGCCAATCCGCGCCGCATCCGCAGGTTTCCCGCGAAGGGCGCGCGTGAATTCGCAACGCTCAACCACTACGCGCTGCGCTCGCTCGACAGCTACCTGGTCAAGAATGACCGTGGCGACGTCAACCGCGAAAACCGTGCCTTCGACGACACCTATTGGCGCGAACGCAACGATCCCGCTTGGGAAGACATCTCGATCCGTCGATATCTGCCCGCACTCGACGCGGCGCTGGCCGAACTCAAGGCCGACAGGACGATCCGTGAATTGCATGACGAGGCTGTGCGGCGGCACCGCGAAAAGCGTGATCAACTGATGACGCAGGCGCGCTATGCCGAGATGTATGCTCACCTGAAGGGTTTGCCCACCTACCCGCCGGGTGAGTATGAGCTGATGCAGGAACTGGGGCTGGTCACGTGACTGAAAGCAAGCTGAAACTGGTCAATCTGGGCCTGCCGAAATCCGGCACGACAACGCTCGCCCATGCGCTTGAACAGGCGGGCTGGCTTTGCGCCGATCACAAGGTGCGCCGGTCGATCAAGCAATCCGGCACGCTGGGCGGGGACCATGTCGGTCGGGTGATCTATCGCGGTTATTTTGAAACCGGCGATCCGTTTCACCACCTTGGCTTCTACGATGCGTTGACCGAGATAAGCGTGCTGCGCAAGGATCTGACCTTCTGGCCACAATGCGACCATGCCGTGATACAGGCCATGCGTCGCACACATCCCGATCTGCGTTTCGTCGTCACCTACCGGCCGCCGGACAAGCTCTCCGACAGCATGAGGCGCTGGAACAACCTTGGCTCGGTGCGGCTGCCCAATGGGGTGATCCCCGGCCTGCCACATGGTTTCGGCGGCACGGATGCGGAACGGGTCCGCTGGATAGAGGGTCACTACGCAATGCTGCGCGATATTTTCGGCAATGACAGGCACTTCCTCGAACTGCCCATGGATGCGCCCGACGCCAGGCAACGGCTTGCGGCCCATCTGGGTCTCGACATCCCGTGGTGGGGCAGAAAGAACGTCAACGACACCACGCCGGCAGAAGGGTTGGGCTGAATGCGGATCTTCCTTCATATCGGCCCCGATGCCGCCGCCTCGGAGCGGATGCAGCGCATTCTGGATACCAAGCGCGACCAGTTGCGCTCAAAAGGCGTGCTTTATGCCCGCTCTCCCGGCGCGCGCAATCATACGCGCCTCTTCATGGCGGTAACGGATCCCGAAAACGTCGATTCCCTGCGGTTCAACCGCGGGTTCATCCCTCCCGAAAAGCAGCGTGTGCTCCTTGATGACGTGGCGCAGAGCCTGAACCACGAGGTCGCCCAGCACCGGCCCGACACGCTGGTCCTGTCTGCGCACCAACTCGGGTGCACGCTGTTTTCGCGCTCCGAGCTCGAGCGTCTGCGCGCCCTGTTGCGTCCACTCTCTGACGACATCCGGATCGTCGCACATCTCGACGACCCCGCGCGCATGTTGGCCCGGCGCTACGCGACACAGCTGATCGAAGGGCGCGCGCGGTCACTCGACCTCGAACTCGGGCTGCTCGGGGCCGAGGATTTCTGGCAGGCGGCGCTCGAGACCCGACCCGCACCAGACCCTCAAGCCGGCCGGTTCGGCGAGGTGCAGGGCGCATGCTACTGGCTCGATTTCAAACGCCTTCAAACCGAATGGGAGGCGGTATTCGGCACCGGCTCCATGCAGTATCACAGCCTCGATCTGCCACGTCTCTACAGTGCCGATGGCACCGAAATGCTGCGCGCGGCCTTCGACATCACGGACACCATCGGCAAGGCCGAGACCGAGGACATCCCCGCCGACCCACCCGCGGCCTGGCTTTCGCGGTGCCGGCTTTTCAACGACGCGGTTCTGCGGCTTCTTGCAAAAAAGGAGGTGATCCTGCCCCGCCAGCTCTGGCGCAAGTTTCTAAGTGAAATATGGGTCGATGGCGCGCCGGTCGCAGCGGGCAGCCTGTCGGCTCTCTCCGCGCGTTTCGAGAAGGACATCAAGGCACTGTGCAAGGCCCATCCCGGGCTTGATCCGGCAACGATGAAGCGCGACCGCAAGCTGCCCGAATGGACCGAGGCTGACCCGACGGGCGGGTTTCGCGCGACGCAATACCTGATGGCCTTCCGCTGGCGCATCAATCAGGCGAACAAGCAGGAACTGGCCAACAAGGCCGCCGAGCTTGCGCGGCTCGAGAACGATACGCCCCAAGCGGTCGCACAGGCCGCCGAAGGTCAGGCCATCACGCTTCCCCAAGAGGTGGACAAGGTCCTGTCGCCCTCTGCCCGAAAGGTGATGCCCCCGCTCGCGAAACAGAATTTCGTCAAGCTGCAACGCTCTTCCTTCGCCCCGCATAACCGGCTTGGCGCAATGAACGAGGAAGAGCTGGCCGCCGCCTATACGCCTGTGCCGCCGCGCACGCTTCCCGATGGCTCAAGCGGCAACGTGATCGTCGGATGCATGAAGAACGAGGCGCCCTATATCCTCGAATGGGTCGCCTATCACCGTGCCATCGGCGTCGACAATTTCCTGATCTACACCAATGACTGCACCGACGGCACCGCCGAGATCCTCGACCGGCTGCAAGAGATGGGCGTGCTCCAGCACCGCAACAACGACATCTGGAAAGGCAACTCGCCGCAGCAATACGCGCTCAACCAGGCGCTCAAGGAAGACGTGATCCGCAACGCCGAATGGATCATCCATATCGACGTGGACGAGTTCATCAACGTGCGTTGCGGCAACGGAACGCTGTCCGATTTCTTCGAGCGCGTGCCCGAAGCCACCAATGTCGCGATGACGTGGCGCCTCTTCGGCCATAACGGCGTCACGCGGCTCAGCGACACGTTCGTCGTAGAACAGTTCGACACCTGCGCCCCCAAGTTCTGTCCCAAGCCGCACACCGTCTGGGGCTTCAAGACCATGTTTCGCAACATCGGCGCCTACGAGAAAATTTCCTGTCACCGCCCGAACAAGCTGGACGAGACATTGAGGTCACGGGTCAAATGGGTCAATGGCTCGGGCCACGACATGACCGCCGAGGTCGCGGATAACGGCTGGCGCAATTCCAAGAAATCCGTTGGCTATGATCTCCTGCAACTCAACCATTACGCGCTGCGCTCGGCCGAGAGCTTTCTTATCAAGCGCCAGCGCGGACGCGCGCTTCATGTCGACCGCTCGATCGGGATCAACTACTGGATTCGCATGGACTGGTCGGACTTCCGTGACATCACGATCAAGCGCAACATCCCCCGCCTGCGCGCCGAGTATGATCGGCTCATGGCCGATGACACCCTGCGCGCCTGGCACCAGAAGGGCCTCGCGTGGCACCGCGCCAAGGCCGACGCATTACACGAGGTCCCCGAATTCCGGGAATTGTACGAACAGGCCCTCGACCTGAAATTGACCGAGACCGAGCGCGTCGCCTACGCCCTCGCGCTCGACATGGAGAGCTGACATGGACGCCCCCCAAGCCGACACGCCAGAGACAGCGCGCGACCCGATCCGCTCGCGCGGACTGCGCTTTCCCGACGACCCAACGATCCTGACCCCGCGCATATGCCGGTTGCTCGACAAGAATGCCTATGAAGAACTCGAATCCGACGCGGTCCTGAAGGTTGCGCGCGCCGGTGACACCGTGCTCGAACTGGGCGCAGGCATCGGTTACATGTCCACCCTGATCGCCTCCAAGAGGCCGGTTACGGCGGTTCACAGCTTCGAGGCCAACCCTCACCTGATCGGTTACATCCACAAGCTACATGCCGAGAACGGCGTCTCCAACGTGATCGTCCACAACGCGATCCTCGCCCCCAAGGCGTCGGAGCCGGTCGATTTCTACGTGCGAAAGAATCTGCTGGCCTCATCGCTCGACAGGACTGCCACCGAAGAGTCGGACATCGCGTCGATCGAGCAGGTCGCTGTGCGCGACATCAACGCCACTTTCGCCGGGATCAGGCCCAGCATGCTGGTCTGCGACATCGAGGGCGCCGAGGCCGACATCCTGCCCGCACTCGACTACGACGGGTTGCGCGCCGCGGTCATCGAACTGCATCCGCAATGGATCGGCCCCGACGGCGTGCGCGCCGTCTTCGAGGCGATGCACGCAGCCGGGCTGAGCTATTTCCCGCGCTGGTCACATGGCAAGGTCGTCGTGTTTCGCAGGTCCTGGCCGGATGTAACACCGTGAGAATCCTTGCCGTTGTCACCGTCCGCAACGAGGCTGCCTACCTGCTGGAATGGTTCGCCCACCACCGCGCGGCCGGTATCACCGATTTCCTCGTTTTCTCGAACGACTGTGACGACGGCACCGATCTGATGCTCGACCGGCTGGACGAGCAGGGCCTCGTCACCCATGTTCGCAACCCGGGACCGCATGACAAGGGCGGCATTCAGTTCACGGCGATGAAACTGGCCGACAAACGCCCCGAGGTCGCCGCCGCCGACTGGATCATTACCCTCGATATCGACGAATTCATCAATATCCATGTAGGCGATCATACCGTGCCCGCCCTGCTCGCCGCCCTGCCAGAGGCCAGTGCCATCACCTTGACATGGCGGATTTTCGGTTCGTCCGACATCATCCGCTACGAGGACCGCCCGGTGACCGAGCAATTCATTCGCGCCGCCCCCGAGGTGATGTATTGGCCGTGGCGCGCGTCGATGTTCAAGACCCTGTTCCGCAACGATGGCATCTACGGCAAACTCGGCATCCACCGCCCCCGCAACCCCGATCCGGACCGCCTGAACCGCGCGCGCTGGTTCGATGGCGCGGGGCGCGAACTGCCGCCCCAGTTTCTCAAGAGGCAGATCTTCTCGCCCTTCGGCCGGCCGAATTACGGACTTGTGCAGCTCAACCATTATCCCCTTGGTTCAATGGAAAACTTCGTCCTCAAGGCCGATCGCGGCCGGGCCGTGCACGGGTCGGACATGCTCGATCTCGATTACTGGGTCGAGCGCAACTACAACAACGACCTCGATACCTCCATCTCTGCGCTGGCCCCCCAGCGCGCGGCCGCGCTGGCCGCGCTCAAATCCGACACGCGGCTTGGCACACTGCACGACGAGGCGGTTGCCTGGCGCAAGGCGCGGTTCGACGCCTTGATGCAGCAGGAGCCATACCGCGCACTTTTCGGCCGCCTCCTGCAAACCCCACCCTCTCGCCCGGTGCGCCCCGAAGAGGCGCGCCTGCTGGTGCAGCACGCCCGCCGTGGCAAGGCACGTGACCCGGCAGGGCACGCGCGCCGCTGAACCGCCCAGAAACAGCCTGAAATGCTCTCGAATTTTTCTCAATTCCGCCCGAATCCGCGCCTATCCCTTCAAGCCAATAAAAGACCGGCAAACGCACGATCCGCGCACCGGCGAGGCAAAGGCAGTGACGATGCAGGACAGGCCGCAAACATTCGAAACTCCGCCCATGGCCGATCTCGACAAGGCCGAATGGCTCACGCGTCTGGCCGACGTGGCCGAAGAGCATGGCCATTTCCAACCCCTCGGAAAGCAGCATCTCGCCGCGTTCGTCGATGCGGGGTCAACCCTGTTGGTCAGCTTCGAGACGCTCCAGGGCATCCGCGCGCTCTCTGACGACGGACAGCCGCTGGGATGGGAATGCGTCAGAAAAATGGGATGGTCCAGCCTGACGCTGATCAGCGAAGGCGACACGTGGTTTCGCGATCGGCAGGTCTATGGCTATTTCGACCGGTTGATCGACGACGGGTTCTTCGACGAGTTCGACATGATCGTGTTCTACGGCGCAGGCCCATGCGGCTATGCCGCCGCCGCCTTCTCGGTCTCGGCACCGGGCGCGCGCGTCATCGCGATCCAGCCACAAGCCACGCTCGACCCGCGCGTCACCGAATGGGATGATCGCTTCACCGAGATGCGCCGCACCTCCTTTACCGACCGCTACGGCTATGCGCCCGACATGATCGACGCTGCCGAGCAGGTCTTCGTGCTTTACGACCCCGAGGTCACGCTGGACGCGATGCACGCCGCACTCTTCACCCGGCCCAACGTCATGAAACTCCGGATGCGCTTCATGGGCACGGCGATCCAGTCCGACCTGATCGACATGAACCATCTTGTCGAGTTGATCGCCCGGGCCGGGAATGGCACGCTCGATACGGTCAGTTTTGCCAGGCTGTGGCGCGACCGTCACGACCATCCGCCCTATTTGCGCAGTCTACTCGCCGCCATCGACAGGCAGGATCGACCGTGGCTCGCCACCATGGTCTGCCGCGCCGTGCTCGCCCGGCGCGGGCGCGCGCCACATTTCGGACGCCGCCTCAAACAGCTGGAACGCCAGGCGAAGAGCGGAAATTTCGAGATCCCGCCTGCGCGGTCCTGACAACACTGGAAAGCGTCCGCGCTTTGCGCTAATCGGCGGGCATGAACACGCTTACCATCCGCCGCCCCGACGACTGGCACCTGCATCTGCGCGACGGTGCCATGCTGCGCGCCGTGCTGCCCGAAACCGCGCGCCACTTCGCCCGTGCGATCATCATGCCCAATCTCGTGCCGCCCGTCGTGACCGGCGCCGAGGCCATGGCCTATCGCGGCCGGATCATGACGGCCCTGCCCGAGGGGGCGGATTTCACGCCACTGATGACGCTCTACCTCACCGAGGAAACCGACCCCGCCGACCTCGCCGCCGCGCATGCCTCGGGCCTCGTCACCGCGGTGAAGCTCTACCCGGCCGGCGCCACCACCAACTCGGCCTCCGGCGTGAAGGATTTCGACCGCGTCCGCCCGGTGCTGGAAAAGATGGCCGAGATCGGCTGCCCGCTCTGCGTCCATGGCGAAGTCACCGACCCGGATGTGGACATATTCGACCGCGAGGCGGTGTTCATCGACCAAGTGCTGGATCCGATCCGCCGCGCCACGCCCGGCTTGCGCGTGGTGATGGAGCATATCACCACCTCCGACGGCGCCGACTACGTCCGCTCCGCCGAGACCGGCCTCGGCGCCACCATCACCACCCACCACCTGATCATCAACCGCAACCATATCCTCGTCGGCGGTATCAGGCCGCATTACTACTGCCTGCCCGTGGCCAAGCGCGAGACCCATCGACGCGCGCTCCGCGCCGCCGCCACCTCGGGCGATCCGCGTTTCTTCCTGGGCACCGACAGCGCCCCGCACGTGGATGCGGCCAAGGAAACCGGCTGCGGCTGCGCGGGTTGCTTCACCGCGACCAACACCATGGCCCTGCTCGCCCATGTGTTTGAGGAGGAAAACGCGCTCGACCGGCTCGAAGGCTTCACGTCGCTCCACGGCCCGGCCTTCTATGGCCTGCCTCCCAACGAGGCAACGCTCACCCTCACCAGATCCGGCACACCCACCGCCTTCCCGGCCAAGATCGAAACCGGCGACGGCCCTGTCACCCTCTTCGATCCCGGTTTCCCGGTTTACTGGAGCGCCCCCTGATCCCCATCATCCAACCCCGAATTCCGCCGGGGTCCGGGGGCTGCCCCACCGCCGCCCTCCAACAGCACAAAGGCTCGCCCGATGATCCCTTCCACCTTCCCGCCCAGAGACGAAATCGCCCGCCTCACCGCCCGCATGCTTCTGGAAATCCAGGCCGTGCACTTCAATGCGCGTGAGCCGTTCACCCTCGCCTCCGGCCTGCCGAGCCCGACCTACATCGACTGCCGCAAGCTCATCTCCTACCCCCGCATCCGCAGCACGCTGATGGATTTCCTTACCGTCACCGTGATGCGCAATGCGGGCTTCGAGGCGTTCGACAACATCGCCGGCGGTGAGACCGCGGGCATCCCCTTCGCGGCCCTGGTCGCCGAACGCATGGGCCTGCCGATGACCTATGTGCGCAAGAAACCAAAGGGTTACGGTCGCAACGCCCGGATCGAAGGCGCCATGAGCGAAGGCCAGCGCGTGCTTCTGGTCGAGGATCTCACCACCGATGGCGGCTCGAAACTCTCCTTCGTCGATGCGATCCGTGACACCGGCGCCACCTGCGCCCATACCGCGGTCATCTTCTACTACGGTATCTTCCCGGAGACCGAGAAGACCCTGGGCGATCACGGCGTCACCCTGCACCACCTGTGCACCTGGCGCGACGTCCTGGCCGAGGCCCGCGCACAAGGCGCGTTTGACGCCGAAACCCTCGCCGGGGTCGAAAGCTTCCTCGACGACCCGCGCACGTGGCAGAACGCGCACAGCGCAGGGTGAAACGTTCCTTCACCTGCCGGGATTTTCTCAGTCACCACACAATATCTTGACGTGACACCCCTTCGTTTGTCAACATGCGCCGACTGAGGGCTTATCCACAGAAACATACAATTTGCGTCCTCCGCGCGTGATTGCGTATGTCACACCCCACGCAAAGCAGAGGGGAATCATGAACGAGATCACCGCCTTCAACCCGACCGGTGCGGAAATCCAGAGCCCTGATTCGATTCCACACTCGATCGAGGCCGAACAGCAATTGCTGGGCGCGATCCTCACCAACAACGACATCTACGACAAGGTCGCCTCGATCATCGGTGCAAAGCATTTCTATGATCCGGTCCATGCCCGAATCTTCGAGACCGCCGCCGCCCGCATCGCCAAGAACAACCTCGCCTCGCCGGTTACGCTCAAGGCGTTTTTCGAGGACGACGAGGGCCTCAAGGAACTTGGCGGTCCGGCCTATCTCGCCCGTCTCGCAGGTGCGGCGATCTCGGCCTTCGCGGTCAAGGATTACGCCCAACTCATCTATGACCTCGCCGTGCGGCGCGATCTCATCCGCCTGGGTCAGGACATCGCCGCCAAGGCCGCCAAGGTCGAAGTCGGCTCGGAACCCGGCGAGCAGATCGTCGAGGCTGAACAGGCCCTATACCAGCTTGCCGAACAGGGTCAGACCGAAAGCGGTTTTCAAAGCTTTCTCAAGGCCGTAACGGACGCTGTTAATGTCGCCAACGCCGCCTATCAGCGCGAGGGCGGCCTTGCCGGCATCGCCACCGGCCTGGTCGATCTCGACAAGAAGCTCGGCGGTCTGCACAAATCCGACCTTCTGATCCTCGCCGGCCGCCCGTCGATGGGCAAGACATCGCTCGCCACCAACATCGCCTTCAACGTTGCCAAGGCCTATCGCCGCGGCGTCCAGCCCGACGGCACCGAAGGTGCGCTCGATGGCGGTGTCGTGGGCTTCTTCTCGCTCGAGATGAGCGCCGAACAGCTGGCTAGCCGAATCCTCGCCGAAGCCTCGGAAATCTCCAGCCACAAGATCCGCCAGGGCGACATGGACGAGGGCGAGTTTCGCCGTTTCGTCGACGCGGCCAAGACCCTCGAATCCTGCCCGCTCTTCATCGACGACACCGCCGCGATCCCGATTGCCCAGCTCGCGGCGCGGGCACGGCGCCTCAAGCGCACCCACGGGCTCGACCTTCTGATCGTCGACTATCTTCAACTGGTGCGCGGCATGGCCGACAACCGGGTGCAGGAGATCGGCGAGATTTCCATGGGTCTCAAGGCCATCGCCAAGGAGCTCAACATCCCCGTCATCGCGCTCAGCCAGCTTTCGCGACAGGTCGAAAGCCGCGAGGACAAGCGCCCGCAACTCTCCGACCTGCGCGAATCCGGCTCGATCGAACAGGATTCCGATGTCGTCATGTTCGTTTTCCGCGAAGAGTATTACGTCGAACGAGAAAAGCCGTCCGATGAGAAACTCGATGAAATGGCCGCGTGGCAGGACCGCATGTCGCGCATCCACGGCAAGGCCGAAGTGATCATTGGCAAACAGCGCCACGGTCCGATCGGCACGGTCGAACTCAGCTTCGAAGAGCAATTCACCCGTTTCGGCAACCTCGTGAAACCCTGGCAACAGGACGACGGGGGCGGTTTCTGACATGCCCATCCACGATTTCATGGCCGCCTACAAGCGGGTCTGGGAAACGCGGGACAGCGAAGGATTCGCCGCACTCTTTTCCGAGAACGGCCAATACTGGAACACCCCGTTCCAGGTTCAGGACAGCTTTGACGCGCGCAAGACCTATTGGGACAGGATAAAGCTGCAAGAGGACATTTCGCTTGCCTACGAGGTGCTGGGCGAAACGCCGACGGGCGGCTTCGCCCATTGGCGTGTCGATTATCAGGTCGCCTCGGAAGAGCTGTTCGAGATCTGGGCCAGATCGACCGGCACCGGCCTGCCCGACCGCGCACCCGGCGACCCGCTGCCGCGCATGATCCTCGACGGTACGCTGCTTGGGCGGTTCGACAGCAGCGGAAAGGCCACCGAAGTGCGCATCTGGTGGCATTCCACCGCCCGGAAGCCCTGACCCTGCGCAAATGTGACTCGACAGCCGCATCCCCTCGCGCCTCAATGGGGTCATGCGTGTTCTCATCTGCATCCTGTTCTTTGCTGCGCTCCCGCTGCGCGCCGAAGAGGTCGATGTCGAGCTTGTCCTCGCGGTCGACGTCTCGCGCTCGATGCAGCTGAACGAGCTCGACATCCAGCGCCGCGGCTATGCCGAAGCCCTGCAAAGCCCCGAGGTGATCGAGGCGATCACCGGGGGCATGATCGGCGCCATCGCGCTCAGCTATGTCGAGTGGGGCGGCGCCGGATCGTACCGGCTGATCGTGCCCTGGACCCGCATCGAAAGCGCGGAAGACGCCGGGCGCGTGGCCGACATCATTGAAGGTCATTTCGAAACCACGCTGCGCCAGACCTCGATATCCTGGGCAATCGACCTGTCCCTCGATCTCTTTCAATCCAACAATTTCAACGGACTGCGTCGCGTCATTGATGTATCCGGTGATGGTCCGAACAATAGCGGCACACCCGTCGACGCCGCCCGCGACCGCGCGCTTGCCCAGGGCATCATCATCAACGGCCTGCCGCTGATGACCCGCGACGCGATGTCCGACCGCTGGGGCATTCCCGATCTCGACGCCTATTATCGCAACTGCGTCATCGGCGGTCCCGGTGCCTTTGTCATCCCGGTGCGCGACTCGTCCGAGTTCGCCAGCGCCGTGCGCCGCAAGCTGGTCCTCGAAATCGCCGGGCGCACGCCGCCCATCCCGCCCCGCGTGCTCCCTGTTGCCGCCTATGACTGCCAGATCGGCGAGCGAATATGGCGCCGCAACATGCAACGCGACTGGGTGGAGCCCTGACAGGGCCGGTTTCCGCTTGACCCTGCGCCAATCCGTGGCATGAACCCGGCATGGCGACCGGAAAACTCACAATCGATCTCGACGCGCTGGTGCAGAACTGGCGCTCCCTTGCTGCCCTCGACACCGGCGAAACCGCCGCCGTGATCAAGGCCGACGGTTACGGGCTGGGCCTCGCCCGCGTGGCGCGCGCACTGGCCCATGCGGGTGCGCGGCGCTTTTTCGTCGCCGTCGCCGAAGAAGGCGCCGCGCTGCGCCAGATCCTCGGCCCCGGCCCCGAGATCAACGTGATGTCGGGCCACATGCCCGGCGATACCGACATGATCGGCGATCTCGACCTCACGCCGATGATCAATTCCTATGATCAATTGCTGCGCCACCTCGAAGCGCTGCCCGATGCGCGCTTCGGCATCCAGCTCGACACCGGCATGAACCGGCTCGGAATGGAGCCCGCCGAATGGTCGGCCCTTCGCGACATCGCCGTGGCACAGGGGCCGACGCTCATCATGTCGCATCTCGCCTGCTCCGACGATCCCGATCATCCCATGAACCGCCAGCAACTCGATCAGTTCAACGCCATGACCGAGGGGCTGCAAATCCCGCGCTCGCTGGCGGCGACGGGCGGCATCCTGCTCGGCTCCGACTACCATTTCGACGTCTCCCGCCCCGGCATCGGCCTCTATGGCGGACGCCCGTTCGAAGCCGCCGCGCCGGTTGTGCGGCTCGACCTGCCGGTCATCCAGACCCGCGATCTCGAACCGGGTGAAACCGTGGGCTATGGCAACACGTGGACGGCGACCGCGCCCACCCGCGTCGCCACCGTCTCGGGCGGATACGCCGACGGGATTCACCGAATCCTGACCAATCGCGGCCAATTCCATTTCGGAGCCACGCCCTGCCCGATCCTTGGCCGCGTCTCGATGGATCTCATCGGCATCGACGTGACGCATCTCGGCACGGACCCGACCGAACTGACCCTGATCGGTGAATACCAGACCATCGACCATGTCGCCGACACGGCCCAGACCATCGGTTACGAGATTCTCACCTCTCTGGGGGCGCGCTACGACCGGCGCTACAGCGGCGGATGAGCCTGGCCACACCCCTCGCCACGCTTGGCCGCACCGTCCTTTCGGCCCTCGCCCTGATCGGCCGGGTTGCCCTCTTCGCGCTCTCGACCGTCACCCATCTCGTGCGCCCGCCTTTCTACGGGCGCGAATTCCTTCATGCCCTGGTCCAGATCGGCTGGTTGTCGCTGCCCGTTGTCGGGCTCACGGCCCTTTTCACCGGTGGCGCGCTGGCGCTGCAGATCTATGCCGGCGGATCGCGCTTCAATGCCGAATCCGTGGTGCCCTCGATCGTCGCCATCGGCATGGCACGCGAGTTGGGCCCGGTGCTGGGCGGTCTCATGGTCGCCGCGCGCGTCGCCTCCTCGATCGCCGCCGAGATCGGCACCATGAAGGTGACCGAACAGATCGACGCGCTGGTCACGCTCTCCACCCACCCGATGAAATATCTCACCCTGCCCCGGGTTCTGGCCGCGACCCTCGCCGTGCCGGTGCTGGTCGCCGTGGGCGATTCCATCGGCATCATGGGCGGCTATCTCGTCGGCATCACGCGGCTCGAGTTCAACGCCGCCGCCTATCTCAAGAACACCGCCGATTTCCTCGAACTCTGGGACGTGGTCTCGGGGCTCATCAAGGGCGCGGTGTTCGGCTTCATCGTCGCCACGATGGGCTGTTTCCACGGCATGCATTCGGGCCGCGGCGCCCAGGGCGTGGGCCGGGCCACCAAGTCCGCCGTGGTCGCGGCCAGCGTGCTGATCCTCGCGGCCAACTACATCCTCACCGAACTGTTCTTCTCGGCATGATAGTCACGGATCGGCATATACCGAATTTCCCGCCGCGCAGCGACGGGATGCGCCCGCCCGCCCCATGGCGGGCGCATTCTGCGCCCACCCGTGCGGGCGCACCCCATCCCTCGGGCGTCGTCATGACTTGCGACGAATGGGCGGCTAGAGGGGGAATACTCCGATGATCGAACTTCAAGACATCCACAAGGCTTTCGGCTCCAACAAGGTGCTCCAGGGCGTGACCCTCTCGATCCCGCGCGGCAGCTCGCTCGTCATCATCGGCGGATCGGGAACCGGAAAATCGGTGGCGCTGAAATGCATCCTCGGCCTCATCGAGCCCGACAGCGGGACCATCACCGTCGATGGCGCCGACGTGCACCAGGGCGACCGCGACGCCTTTCTCGCCCGCTTCGGGATGCTGTTCCAGGGCGGCGCGCTCTTTGATTCCCTCCCGGTCTGGCAGAACGTCGCCTTCCGCCTTCTGCGCGGTGCGCTCAAACGCCCCAAGGCCGAGGCCCGCGAGATCGCCATCGAAAAGCTGCGCCGCGTCGGCCTCAAACCCGAAACCGCCGATCTCTTCCCCGCCGAGCTTTCGGGCGGCATGCAGAAACGCGTCGGTCTTGCCCGCGCCATCGCCGCCGACCCCGAGATCATCTTCTTCGACGAGCCCACCACCGGGCTTGACCCGATCATGGCCGGCGTCATCAACGATCTCATCCGCGAGATCGTGACCGAGATGGGCGCCACGGCAATGACCATCACCCATGACATGACCTCGGTGCGCGCCATAGCCGACGAGGTGGCAATGCTGCATGACGGGGTGATCAAATGGACCGGCCCGGTGGCCGAGATGGACAATTCCGGCGATCCCTATCTCGACCAGTTCATCCATGGCCGCGCGACAGGCCCGATCGAAGCGGTTCGTTAAACCACCGTCACGGAGGGGTCACGTTTGGCCGGTTCTTCGCCGCCACCCCCCGGTCGCGCAGACCGGCAGCCGGGTGGCAGCCGCGCGGCAGCCGAATGTCACCCCCCCCGATTCGTGGCCATTTCGAAGGGTTAAACGCGTCTTGCCGGACAGCCCTGCACCGCCTAAACAGCGCGGGAAACACCCGCCGGAGGGCGCCATGCTGCGGCTCGTCAACCTGTCCCTGATCGTGCTTTTCCCGGTCGCATGGTTCGCGCCCCTGATGCGTGCGGGCCTCAATCTACCACTCTTCGGCACAAACGAGATCAGCGTCGTCTCCGGCCTGCAAACCCTTTGGAAAACAGATGTTTTTCTCGCCCTCGCCGTCACGTTCCTTGCCCTTTTCGCACCCTATTTCAAGACCATCGGCCTGGCATTGGTGCATTTTGACCTGCTCTCGCCCCGGCTTCTGCCCACGCTGCATCTGCTGGGCAAACTGGCCATGGCCGACATTTTCCTGATCGCGCTCTACATCACCGTGATCAAGGGCGTCGGAATCGGCCGGATCGAAACCGCCTGGGGCCTCTACCTCTTTTCCGCCTGCATCCTTGCCACATTGGCTGTGGGTATGCTGACGGAGCGAAAAATTCTCGAAAAAACAAATGATTGAAGCACAGTTTTCTGCACGCTTGGCGCAGAGGGACACCCCTTGAATCCCCTCCTCCTAGAGCAGGGAAAGGCGCGTACGGGGATCGAGATCGGCGTTAAGACTTTTATGCCATGCTGCGTCGAAGATTCTTTTTCTTTTTGAGGTTTGACGCGACGCACGGTCTCATGCATCACGCAACGCATGGCGAAAAAACCGCAATTCACCTGCACCGCCTGCGGCGCACATTTTTCCAAGTGGTCCGGCCGCTGCGATGCCTGCGGCCAGTGGAATTCCATCGTCGAAGAGCGCCCGCTGTCCAGCGGGCCAGCCTCGAAATCGCTTGGGGCACGGCGTGGCGCCCCTGTGAAACTGAGCGATCTTGGAACACAAGAAGACCCGCCTCCACGCGCTCAAAGCGGGCTGGCCGAGCTGGATCGTGTGCTTGGCGGTGGTCTTGTTCCGGCGTCGGCAATCCTCGTGGGCGGAGATCCGGGCATCGGCAAATCGACCCTGCTCTTGCAGGCGATAGCAGCTTTCGCTCGTAAGGGCATGAAAACAATATATGTTTCCGGTGAAGAGGCGAGCGCTCAAGTGCGCATGAGAGCGACGCGGCTCGACCTTCTGGATGCCCCCGTGCAGCTTGCCGCGGAAACCAACCTGCGTGACATCCTGACCACGCTCGAAGCCGAGCGACCGGGCCTCGTGGTCATCGACTCGATCCAGACGATGTGGGCCGACAATGTCGAAAGCGCCCCCGGTTCGGTCTCCCAGGTGCGGGCCGCCGCGCATGAGTTGACCAGTTTTGCCAAGCGCATGGGCATGTCGGTCATTCTGGTCGGCCACGTGACCAAGGATGGCCAGATCGCGGGCCCCCGCGTCGTCGAGCACATGGTCGACACCGTGCTCTATTTCGAAGGCGAGCGCGGACACCAGTTTCGCATCCTGCGTGCCGTCAAGAACCGCTTCGGCCCCGCCGACGAAATCGGTGTTTTCGAGATGACAGGCAGCGGTCTGGCAGAGGTCGCGAATCCCTCTGCCTTGTTCCTGTCCGAACGGGGCGCCCCGTCTCCCGGTTCAGCCGTCTTCGCCGGAATCGAAGGGACACGCCCTCTTCTTGTTGAATTTCAAGCTCTTGTCGCGCCTTCTTCACTTTCTCAACCGCGACGCACCGTGGTCGGATGGGATGGCGGCCGCCTCTCGATGATCCTCGCCGTACTCGAGGCGCGCTGCGGGATCCCGTTTGCGGGGCTAGATGTCTATCTCAACGTCGCGGGTGGAATGAAGATCTCGGAACCCGCCGCGGACCTTGCCGTTGCCGCGGCCCTCTTGTCGGCACGCGAGGATACCAGCCTTCCACCGGATACGGTCATTTTCGGCGAAATCAGTCTCTCCGGCGCTCTGCGCGCTGTCTCGCAAGGCGAAAACAGGTTGAAAGAGGCTCAAAAACTTGGTTTCACCGCAGCTATCGTTCCATCGGGCGGAAAACCCGTCAATATCGCCGGTCTCACTCTGAACCGATTTGGCGACCTGACAGGTTTTGTAGGAGACATGTTCGGCGCGGGCTGACATCGGGAAAAGAGAAGGACGGACATGGAAGGCTTCACCCTAGTCGACGGCAGTGTCGCGTTGGTCATCGTGATCTCGGCCCTTCTCGCCTATTCCCGCGGTTTTGTCCGTGAGACACTGGCCATCGTCGGGTGGGTCGTGGCTGCCGTCGTCGCGTTCCTGTTCGCACCGCAGGTCCAGCCCTTGGCCAAGGAGATTCCAGTAATCGGAAGCTTCCTCACCGACAGTTGCGAATTATCGATGATTGCCGGTTTTGCCGGGATTTTTGCCCTTACGCTCGTCGTTGCATCCCTTTTCACGCCACTTTTTTCGTCCCTGGTTCAGCGCTCGGTCCTGGGCGGGCTAGATCAGGGTGCGGGGTTCCTGTTCGGCGTATTCCGCGGGGTCCTTCTGATCGCAATCGCGTTTTTCATCTATGAGACCGTCATCACGACCCAGGACATCCAGATGATCGACGACAGCCGGTCTCATCGCGTCTTTGCGCGGTTGACCGATCGAATTGAGGACGGAAACCCACAGCAAGCGCTTGGCTGGATCACGCTGCAATACGAGCAACTCGTGGGTGGTTGTTCGTCAGAGCAATGATGCAAAACGTGATCCTGCCGGCCCCATGTTCGTAATTGTGTGATCCTTTCGTGACATGCGCCTCCGGACCTAATATTAGAGGGGCACGCGAAGCGATGGATTCGGAGATGCCAGTCTTGTCCCGCCCGATGCCCCCTGCTCACCCATTTGACGATGACAAGCTGAAGGAAGAATGCGGCGTGTTCGGCGTAATCGGCTTGTCGGACGCGGCGAATTTCGTCGCACTCGGCTTGCACGCATTGCAACATCGCGGTCAGGAAGCGGGCGGCATCGTCAGCCATGATCCCGATGAAGGGTTCAACTCGGCCCGGCGTTTTGGGTATGTGCGTGATAACTTCACGAAGCAATCATTGATGGAAACTCTGCCTGGCCCATTGGCAATAGGTCATGTCCGGTATTCCACGGCTGGATCGAAAGCCGCTCAAATCCGTGACGTGCAACCGTTTTTCGGTGAGTTCTCGATGGGCGGCGCAGCGATCGCACATAACGGCAATATTACCAATGCCGAAGCATTGCGGTGCGAGTTGATCGAGCGCGGCTCGATCTTTCAAAGTTCTTCGGACAGTGAATGTATCATCCATTTGATGGCTCGATCTTTGCAGCGAGACATCCCCGAGCGCATGCAGGACGCGCTCCGCCGGGTGGAAGGCGCCTTCTCCATCGTTGCCATGACACGGACCAAGTTGATCGGCGTACGCGACCCCTTGGGGGTCCGTCCACTTGTTCTGGGCCGAATCGCCGACGGCTGGGTACTCAGTTCAGAGACCTGCGCGCTTGATATCATCGGCGCCACGTTCGAGCGCGAAATCGCACCGGGCGAAATGGTCGTTATCAATGGTGACGGAGTTGAGAGCCATTTCCCGTTCCGCCGGAAGAAATCTCGTTTTTGCGTGTTCGAACACGTTTATTTTTCGCGTCCCGACAGCATCATCGGTGGGCGCTCAGTCTACGAAACCCGCCGCCAGATCGGGGTTGAACTCGCGCGCGAAGCTCCTGTTGAGGCCGATATCGTCTGTGCTGTACCCGACAGCGGGACGCCTGCGGCCATAGGTTATGCCCATGAAAGCGGCATCCCGTTCGGAATGGGAATCATCCGCAACCAATACATGGGGCGCACCTTTATCGAACCGACCGAACAGATTCGCAACATGGGTGTCCGTTTGAAGCTGAACGTCAATCGGGCACTCATTCGTGACAAAAGGGTCGTGCTGGTTGACGACAGCGTTGTGCGCGGAACCACGAGCCGCAAGATCAAGGAGATGATCCTAGATGCCGGGGCAAGGGAAGTTCATTTCCGCATTGCGAGTCCGCCAACAGCATGGCCCTGTTTCTATGGCGTTGACACGCCGCAACGCGAAAAGCTTCTTGCAGCGACCATGAGTGAAGACGAAATGCGACAGCATCTCAACGTCGACAGCATAAAATTCGTCTCTCTGGATGGCCTTTACCGCGCGGTGGGCGAAGCGAATGGGCGCAACGCGAGTTGCCCCCAGTACTGTGATGCATGTTTCTCGGGAGAATATCCTGTCGCACCTTCGGACATGATTGAAAAGGGCTTTGAACTGAAAGCTGCCGAGTGATCTGATGATGGGTTGGCACAATTCTGCGCATGCGAAAGAGGCGGCGCGATTGGCGCTTTAAACGCGCCCATTTTGGGCATATCCGACCGGTTCTCGCATCAGCTTTACGGAACCGAAAGCCCAAGGATGTCCGATCAGGAACCGATAACAGACGAAACCGTAAATGTTGGCTTGCTCGCCAAGTCGCGTGACACACTCCCCCGTGGTCGCACGGTGCTCATTGGCATCTTCGGCGATCAAGAATCGCCAGGTGCACTGTTGCGGAGCTCTTCAGGCCAGGTGCAGCGCGTGAAATTGGGCGATGACGCACTGGGAGGCAAGGTCATGGCAATTGGCGATGGTGCCATCGTGATTGCGTCAGGCCAAGGAACGAAAGTGCTAAAATTACCCTGAGGCACGGTGTCAGTTCGGATTCCAACCTCTTTGAAACACGCCTCATGCAGCTCCCTGCCCCCTTGACGTTAGCCTCCAATCCGCCCAAACCGCGATTATGGAAAAGAAGATCGCTCTCATTACCGGTGCGTCCCGTGGCCTAGGGGCGGGGCTCGCAGAAGCACTGTGCGACACCCATCACATCGTGGCCGTGGCCCGCACCACAGGCGCCTTGGAAGAATTGGATGACCGCATCCAGTCAAAAGGCGGCAGCGCGACACTGGCCCCGATGGACATCTCCAAGGCAGATGCCATGGCCCAGTTGTGTCGATCAATCTATGACCGATGGGGCAGTGCCGACATCTGGGCACATTGTGCAATCCACGCGGCCCCTCTGTCGCCCGCCGACCATATCGACTCCAAGGATTGGGATAAGTCGGTATCCATCAACGTGACGGCAAGTGGTACCTTGATCGCCTTTGTTGCCCCCCTCTTGAGCGAAACGGGCAAGGCACTCTTCTTCGATGACCCCCACGCGGGCGAAAAATTCTTTGGCGCATATGGTGCCACCAAAGCAGCTCAGATCGCGCTTGCCACGAGTTGGGCAGCTGAAAAAGCGAGGTCAAGCACGCAGGTTCATGTTCTCGCCCCACGCCCGATGGCAACCGCTACCCGCGCCCGCTTCTTTCCCGGAGAAGACCGTACTTCATTGGCCGCTCCTTATGACGAAGCCCTGCGGCTTTTGTACTCAGTCGGGCTGCGCGACCAGCACGGTGAAGACAAATAGACACAATTCCTGATGAACTTCTTAACCGGTCGTTCTTGCACGCCCTTTTGTCTGGTTCATAGAGGGGCGGAGCGGCTATGAAATTGGCAAGCAAAGGGCCGATCATGCGTATTCTCATCACGAACGACGACGGAATCAACGCACCTGGGCTTGCAGTATTGCATGAGATCGCAACCGATCTTGCAGGACCAGAGGGCGAGGTCTGGACCGTTGCACCTGCGTTCGAGCAGTCAGGTGTCGCCCACTGCATCAGCTATACCCATCCCATGATGATCGCCAAGATGGGCGAGCGCCGATATGCCGCGGAAGGCAGCCCGGCCGATTGCGTCATGGCGGGGCTGCATGACGTAATGGGCGAACGTCCAGACCTGATCCTTTCGGGCGTGAACCGCGGTAACAACTCGGCCGAGAATGCACTCTATTCAGGGACCTTGGGCGGAGCGATGGAAGGCGCACTCCAACGCATAACGTCTTTTGCGCTGTCACAATATCTCGGACCACAGAATGTTCACGCTGACGATCCATTCGAGGCCGCTCGTGTGCATGGGGCCGATGTGATCCGGCGAGTTATGACCATCAACCCCAGGGAATCGTCGGATTACAGGCTCTTCTATAACGTGAATTTTCCTCCTGTCAGCGCCGCGGCGGTGGCGGGAGTGAGGGCTGCAGCTCAAGGGTTTCGCAAGCACACACGTTTCACGGTGGAACCGCACCACTCGCCTTCGGGGCGAAAATTCCTGTGGGTCCGCGGCGGTGAACAGCACCGACCGACAGCGCCAGGAACGGACGCCAAGGCAAATCTCGATGGTTACATATCCGTCACGCCGATGCGCGCCGACCTGACAGCGCATGATGTTCTCGATTCACTCAAGTCGATCGAATGACCGAGTCTGGCGATAACGCCGAGCGCCAGATGCGGTTTCTTTTCGCATTGCGCTCGAAGGGGGTAACAGACCAGCGGGTTCTGGCTTCCATGGAAAGGATTGATCGCGGACTGTTCGTGCGCGGTCTGTTTTCAGAGCGGGCTTATGAGGACATGCCGTTGCCGATAGCCTGTGGCCAGACGATCTCGCAACCTTCGGTGGTTGGGCTCATGACACAGGCACTGGCCGTTTCCCCGCGCGACAAGGTTCTCGAAGTTGGCACGGGTTCGGGTTATCAGGCTGCCGTCCTCAGCCAGTTGGCACGTAGGGTTTACACCGTTGATCGGCATCGGCGCCTCGTCCAGGAGGCTGCTGCCCTTTTCGCCTCACTTGACCTCAACAACATAATCGCGATGACGACGGATGGCAGCCATGGTCTGCCCGAACAGGCACCGTTCGACCGTATCATCGTGACCGCGGCCGCCGAGGACCCGCCTGGCCCGCTCTTGGCCCAGCTGAAAATCGGGGGTATCATGGTGGTTCCGGTCGGTCGGTCCGACACAGTCCAAAGCCTGATCAAGGTGACGCGCAACGAGACAGGTTTCGAGTACGAGGAATTGCGGCCGGTGCGTTTCGTTCCCTTGCTGGAAGGACTTGGCAAGGATACGTGAGACCACGCGTTGGAGCAAAGCCAAGCCTCGACCGAACAAGAGGCAGGATGAGGGTTAAAGATGAGCTTTTCCAAGTATTTGAAATCATATCTTCTGGCCAGTGTCGCGATCACTCTGGCGGCCTGTGAACAGCCGCTTGATTTCGACATGCGAGGGGCTTTCGGCTCGGGTCTGGACACGGCCGAGGCGGCCCGCATGGCGACAGCGAAACGTCCCGACGCGGATGACCGCGGTGTTATTTCCTATCCGAATTATCAGGTCGCCGTCGCAAGGCGCGATGATACCGTGACCGATCTTGCGGCCCGCGTCGGAGCGGATGCCGCGGAATTGGCGCGCTATAACGGCCTGCAGCCGGATGACAATTTGCGCGCGGGCGAGGTCGTGGCCTTGCCACGCCGCGTTGCCGAACCTTCGCCGGAGACCGGCTCGCCCACGACTGGGCCGATCCAGCCGCCGGGGATCGATATCACGACGCTGGCCGGGGGAGCCATCGACCGCGCCGGGGAACAGGAAATCGAAACCACCACCCTCGAATCCGACAGCCAACCTGAAAAACAAAAGGTTGCCAGAGGGTTGGAGCCCAAAAGGCACAAGGTTGTCCGGGGCGAGACGGTCTATACCATCTCGCGCCTTTATGATGTGAGCGTGCGTTCATTGGCCGAATGGAACGGGCTGGGAAGCGATTTCAAGATTCGCGAAGGACAATATTTGCTTATCCCGGTTCCAGAAACATCGCCACCGGAGCGAACAACGGCTGAGCCGGAAACGGAACCACCCGGCCGCGGATCACCAACGCCTACTCCACCAAGCGCGACCCAGCCCTTGCCAGAGGAAGGCACGCAACCGGTTGCCGAATCCGAACCCGCGGAAACGCAAAGCGACTCCGCCCCCGAGCAGCGCCAAGCCGAGACCCCCTCGGGGGGGGAATTGGCCTATCCTGTCAA
This sequence comes from Rhodobacteraceae bacterium HLUCCO07, assembly GCA_001314705.1. Classification (GTDB taxonomy): domain Bacteria; phylum Pseudomonadota; class Alphaproteobacteria; order Rhodobacterales; family Rhodobacteraceae; genus Aquicoccus. The sequence continues at coordinate 54,018 of LJSU01000001.1, read as the reverse complement.
GGGGCGGATTATTCGTGAATATTCAAAGGGTAAGAATGATGGCATCGACTTCACAGCCGATCCAGGAGAGGCCGTGACCTCCGCCGAAGCCGGTACCGTGGTTTCGGTGACGAAATCGACCGAGAATGTCCAGTTCGTGGTGATCAAACACTCGAATTCGCTGGCCACGGTCTATGTGAACGTGGACAAGGTGTCGGTGGCAAACGGCGACCAGGTCACGCGCGGGCAAAAGATTGCAGAGATGCCCGAAGGCAACCCACCATACGTTCAGTTTCAGGTCGCCAAGGGGACCGCACAGGTCGATCCCATGCCCTATCTTCAATGAATGTTGACCCGCCGCACGGCGAGGTTAACAGCCGCCTGGGGTCAAAAATCGGGGGGTGACTTGCGTGCACCGTCCGGCTGCCATCCAGCTGCCGGCCGATGCTTTGATGCGTTTGGCGAAATTGGTAAACGCAACGGTCGGCCCACAGGAGATCACTCCAGGCGAACACCCTTGCGCCCGGCCAGATCAGTCACGTATTGCCAGGCGACCCGACCAGATCTCGCACCGCGTGTAGCCTGCCATTCTATCGCCTCGGCGCGCAGATCATCCTCCTTGATCTGCATCCCGAAATGATCGCAATACCCGCGGATCATGGCAAGGTACTCGTCCTGTGAGCACGGATGGAAGCCCAGCCACAAGCCGAACCGATCAGAAAGCGAGACCTTCTCCTCGACCGCTTCGGACGGATTGATCGCGGTGGAACGCTCATTCTCGATCATATCGCGAGGCATCAGGTGGCGGCGATTCGAGGTGGCATAGAACACGACGTTGTCGGGGCGCCCTTCGATCCCGCCGTCGAGGACCGCCTTGAGCGACTTGTAGTGCTGATCGTCATGCGAGAACGAAAGGTCGTCGCAAAAAAGCAGGAAACGATAATCGGGTGCCGCGCGCAGGAGGTTCAGCAGCCGAGAGACCGAAGGCAGGTCTTCGCGCTGTAGCTCGACCAGCTTGAGCGGCAATCCTTCCTCCAGAACCGCCGCATGTACGGCCTTGACCAACGAGGACTTGCCCATGCCGCGCGCGCCCCACAGAAGCGAATTGTTGGCCGGCAGCCCGCGCGCGAACTGACGCGTGTTGGCCAGAAGCGTATCGCGCGACCGGTCCACCCCCAGAAGCAGGGACAGATCGACCCGCGAAATCCGTGACACGGGTTCGAGCCGTTCGGGGTCGACATGCCAAAGGAAACCATCGGCCCGTGAGAAATCGGGGCCAGGATGGGGAGCCGGTGCGATACGTTCGAGGGCTGCGGCGATGCGAGCGAGGGTCTTTTCCGTCATTTTGACTTGTCTACCATCCCGTCATCGGGATCATCGTCATCTTCATCGTTATCATCGCCTTCGCCATCATCCTGTGCTTGCTCGGCGGCAATCTCGTCGTCCAGCTCGCGCATGAGCGGATCATCGAATTCCTCTTCGGGATCGGTCGCCGCTGGATTCGTCCGGTTCTCATGATCGTCCTCTTTATCTTCTTCATCTTCGAACCACAGGCCTTGTGCCCTCAGTTCCGCCTCGCGCTTTTTCTCGACGTGCCGGACAAGGACGATCGAGATTTCGTAAAGGCCATAGACCACGGAGAACAGGATCAACTGCGTGATGACATCGGGGGGCGTGACCAGCGCGGCCAGCAGGAGGATGCCGACCATGGCATATTTGCGGACGTTGCCCAGACCCTCGGCACTGACCAGACCGGCCTTGCCCATCAGCGTGAGCAGCACCGGAAGCTGGAAGCAAAGCCCGAATGCGATGATGAACTTGAGCGTGATGTCGAGCGACTCGTTCACCTTGCCGAAGAAGGTGATCTTGAGGCCCTCGGTCGTTGCCGGAACCTCGACGGCGTCGGATGGCGCATCGCCAGCCGCAACTGCCAGAAGATTGGCAAAGATAGAACTGACATCGGCAAAGCCCAGGAAGAACTGCATCGCCAACGGCGTGACGACGAATTGCGCGAAGGACGCACCGAGCAGGAACATCACCGGCGAGGCGATCAGGAATGGCAGGAATGCGGATTTTTCGGACCGGTAGAGTCCGGGTGCCACGAAGCGCCACATCTGCGCGCCAATCACCGGAAAGGCCAGCGCGAAGCCGAACACCATCGAGATGCGAAACAGCGTGAAAAGGTATTCCTGCGGCGAGGTATATTGCAGCGTCGGATCGGGGTCACCCATCGCCCGAAGCGTTTCCTCGATCGGGAAAAGCAGGAACTGCAGGATCGGTTCGGCCACGATGAAGGCCAGAACGATGCCCACGATGAACGCCAGAACCGAGCGGATGAGCCGCGTGCGCAACTCCGCCAGATGCTCGATCAGCGGGGCGGAACTGTCCTCGATCTCGTCTTGGGCGTCTGATGGGCTCATGGAGGTTTACCCGCCTTGTTGGTCGGTTTTCTTGGCTGTCGTCTTCTTGGAAACCGCTTTCTTTGGGGGCGGCTTCTTGGCGGCCGGTTTCCCGGCGGGCTTCTTCGTGGCGCTCTCGCCGGTCTTTGGTTTGGCGGCGGCTTTGCTCGTCGTTCTGGTCGCCGTTTTCTTCGCGGCGGATTTCCCGGTGGGCTCGCTTGCCTCGGGGGGGGCCTCACTTGCCGTGCTGTCGGCTTGGTCGGTACCTTCGGCCTCACGTGCGGCGCGGGCCTCTTTGGCCTTGCGCGCGGCGGCCTTGTTGGCGGCCAGTTCCTGGGTCTTGCGCTTGGCTTCCTGACGCTCTTCAGCAAGCTTGGCGGTCTCGGAGTCAGGGTCCCATTTCTGGAAATCCGCAGCTTCCTTCACCGCATCGAGCCCCATTTTCTTGGGGTCGGCAATCGAGCGCAGGGAATTTGCCGTGTCCTTCATGCCGGATTCGTCCGCCGCCTCGTTCATGGCACGGCTGAATTCTCGGGCCATGCCGCGCGCCTTGCCCACGAATTCGCCCACCTTCCGGAACAGGACAGGCAGGTCCTTGGGGCCCACGACGATCAGCGCGACAATGCCGATGAGCAGAAGCTCGGTCCAGCCAACGTCAAACATGGAGGGTTCAGACCTTGTCTTTGTCTTTTTCGTTTTCGGGCGTGACGTCCTTGGCCTCGTTGGCGGCCTGGTTTTCAAGTTCGTCAGTGCTGTCTTTCACGCCTTTCTTGAAGGCGGTGATGCCTTTGCCGACCTCGCCCATGAGCGAGCTGATCTTGCCGCGACCGAACAGCACAAGCACGACGACGGCGATGAGCAGGAGGCCCGGAAGGCCGATATTGTTGAGCATTTGACTTCTCCCTAGTCCGGGGGTGCACGGTCGATACCGCCACGCGCCCGGTGAATTGTGACAGCTTATCTAATCCCTCGCGCGCCGGGATGAAAGACGCAATAGGACGCACGGGCCGGGTTGAAGCCGATTTTATTGCCTTTAACGCTGTGCTGCGGCCCGGCAAGTGCAACAGGCCCGTTCCCCGGACAGCCGCACAAGGCGTGGCGTCACATTGCGAACATGCAATGTGACGCTTGCAGCCCCTGAAGCTTCGGGGTAGGCGATTTGGCATGACAGATGCCGTCCTTTCCCCCGTCGATGACCGCCGCGCCCGGCGCAACGTGATGATTCTCGTTCTCGCGCAGGCGTTTCTGGGCGCGCAGATGCCGATGATCTTTACCATCGGCGGGCTGGCCGGGCAGTCGCTGGCGCCGAACCCGTGCTGGGCGACGCTGCCGATCTCGCTGATCGTGCTGGGCTCGATGCTGGCGGCGACGCCGGTCTCCGGGATCATGCAGAAATACGGTCGGCGTGCGGGATTCTTCCTCGGGGCGAGCTTTGGTGCCCTGGGCGGGGTCGTGGGGGCCTATGGGCTCTATACCGCGTCCTTTCCGATCTTCCTCTTCGGCTCGCTTCTGACCGGGGTCTACATGTCGGCGCATGGTTTCTATCGCTTTGCCGCGGCCGACACGGCGAGCGAAGCGTTCCGGCCCAAGGCGATTTCCTATGTGATGGCCGGCGGCCTGGCCGCGGCGATCATCGGGCCGCAGCTGGTGAAATTCACCGCCGACGCGATGGTCATCACCTTCATGGGCACCTATCTGGCGGTGATCCTCGTCAATGTACTGGGCTCGGCGCTGTTTCTCTTCCTCGACATTCCCAAACCCCCGGCGCCCAAGCCGGGCAGCGCACGTGGCCGCACGCGGCGAGAGTTGATCACCACACCGATCATCGCGGTGTCGGTGATCTGCGCGATGGTGTCCTATGCACTGATGAACCTGGTGATGACCTCGACGCCGCTTGCGGTGGTGGGCTGCGGGTTCGACACAGGCACGGCGGCGGATATCGTGACGGCGCATGTTCTCGCGATGTATGTGCCCAGTTTCTTTACCGGGCACCTGATCGCAAGGTTCGGGGTCAAGACCATCGTGGCCACGGGTCTTGCGATCCTTGCGGGGGCGGGCGCGGTGGCACTTCAGGGTGTGGAGCTTGAGAATTTCTATATCGCGCTGATCCTTCTCGGCTTGGGGTGGAATTTCGGCTTCATCGGCGCGACGACCATGCTCGCCGGGGCGCACACCCCCGAGGAGCGCGGCCGGATGCAGGGCATGAACGACCTCATCGTGTTCGGCGGCGTGACCGTGGCGTCGCTGGCCAGTGGCGGGCTGATGAACTGCTCGGGCGGAGATGCAATGTCCGGTTGGGCCAGTGTCAACTTTGCGATGGCGCCGTTTCTCGTGTTGGCGGGCGGGGCGCTGATCTGGTTCTGGTTCAGCCGAAAGGACGAGCTGGCCTGAGGCCTACCACCGTCCGGTGAGGGCGGTTTTCATCAGCGACAGACGCGCACGAAACGGGGAGTCGAGCGTTCCCTTGCGCACGCGATCCGGCCTGGCATGGGCAGCCCGGAGCATCCGGGCCACGCCTGCCATGGGCAGGAAGGCCGGACGCATGGATCGCGGAATGGATGTGCGGCGCGACTGGGCCAGGTGATCGAGCCCCGCCTCGGCGAGCACCCGGATGCCCGCGTCGCTGTCATCGGGCAGCGGATGGCGTCCTGCCGCCTTGAGTGCCGGCACCGCAGTCAGCCAGTTCGCCACCCCGAGGGCCAGCCCGGCACCCTGCGCTGCCGCCTCGCCCCCCTGCCCCAGCATGCCGCTTGCCACCTGCACCAGGCGGGCGGACGTGTCGGCAAGGTAATCGACAAGGGCCGCATCGCTGGCAAACGGATCGGAATAGATATCCCAGGCCCGCGCCTCGATAAGCGGGATGAGCGCGCGGGCCTGGTCGGCGCTGAGGTTGAGCGCCAGCGGAAGCACCACCTCGTGCCGCCGCACAGCGCCGCCCGCAGCGATTTCTTCAAGCGCCTCGATCCACCACTGGAGGCGAATCTCGGCGATACCCGGCTCGGACGTGACCCAGGGCGCACGCGACACTTCGACATTGAAGGCATAGAGCGGGAAAAGCTTCTCGCGCGCGGGCACGGGCGCGGCCATGGTGGCACGGAAGCGATGCGGATCGCCCTTTTCAACGATCGCGGCGCAGGCGGCGATATCCTCGCTCATTGCAACACGTTTCGGATTTCGGCCAGGGTTTCGGGATGATCCACGATGCCAAGATGCCCAACCCCCGGCACAACGACGTAACGGCCACGGTCCGTGACCTCCGACAGGACCGGCTCATATCCCGTGGCGTCAAAGGCTTCGTCATTGCCGCCCGCGATCAACAGGAAGTCGGGCAAGGCGGCTACGTCCGCCCGCCAGTCCCGGCGGGGTGCAAAGCTCTGGTTTAGTCGCCAGCTATAGGCGGTGGTGGCCATGTGGCCCATGGGACCGTCAAGCACAGCGCGCGGCATCGCGAACTGGATTGCCGTCAGGTGGTCAAGCGCGTGTATCCCCACCATGTTCAGCATCGAAAGCCCGATGATCCGCCGGATCAGCGGATGCGCCCAACCGCCGGAATTGTCGCGCGTCATCGGCGCGTCATATTGCAGGAACGGGGCCAGCAGAATGGCCTCGTCGATCAGATCACCATGCGCCCCACCTGCCATCCGGACAACCAGACCGCCTCCCGAACTGTGCCCCAGAAGCACCACGCGCCGACCCGGGGTCTCGCTGATCAGATGCGCGAGATCGTCCTCGAACTGGCCGACATAATCCACATCGCCACGGCGCACCGGGTCGGCCCCGTGGCCGCGCAGAGTGACCGCCTTGACCTCGGCGAGGTCGCGCAGCTTCCAGGCCAGCGCGTCGAATTGCCCGCCATGCCAGCCCGAGCCATGGAGCATGATGACAAGTGGCACATCGTCGAGAGAGGACGCATCCGGCAAGACATGGGTGACCGCAAGCCTTGTGCCATCGGGCATTTCCACCTGCTCACGACGCATGCGCGGATCATCCTCTGGCACCGCATCCTGTCCGGCATAGAGACCCGCGAAATCGAGGGATTGGCCCGCGGGCGTCTCGCGATCCGGGGATTGCGACAGGATCATGCCGAAGGCGATCCCGAAATAGATCAGGACCGAGATGCCGAGGAAAATCAGTATCCGGGCGATCATGGCGCGCTCATACCGAGGCCCTGTCGCGCAGGAGTTTCCAGTTCACCGCGTCGAGCAGCGCCTCGAAACTGGCATCGACGATATTTGCGCTGACCCCCACGGTGGACCAGCGCCGCCCCTGACCGTCCTGGCTGTCGATGATGACGCGGGTGACGGCCTCGGTGCCGCCTTGCGTGATGCGGACCTTGAAATCCACCAGTTTCACGTCGTCGATCAGCGACTGGTAGCGGCCCAGGTCCTTGGCCAGCGCCTTGGACAGCGCGTTGACCGGTCCGCGATCCGATCCGCCTTCGTCGAGACTTTCGGAGACCGAGAGTTTCTTTTCGCCATCGACCTTGACGACCACCACCGCCTCGGAGAGCGAAACCATGCGATCATACTTGTTCTTGCGCCGTTCGACCGTGACCTTGTAGCGCTTGACCTCGAAAAACTCGGGCATCCGGCCCAGTTCGCGCAGCGCCAGCAGCTCGAAACTGGCCTGTGCGCTGTCATAGGTATAGCCCATCGCCTCGCGCGTCTTGATCGCCTCGAGGATGCGAGGCAGCGCGGGGTCACCGGGCGGCACTTCGATTCCGGCCTCGGCCAGGCGGCGGCGCAGGTTCGACTGGCCGGCCTGGTTGGACATCGGGATGATGCGGGTGTTGCCCACCGCCTCGGGATCTATGTGTTCGTAGGTGGTCGGATCCTTGAGGATGGCGCTGGCATGGAGCCCGGCCTTGTGGGCAAAGGCGCTGGCGCCCACGTAGGGCGCCTGCCGGGTGGGCACGCGGTTGAGGATGTCGTCAAGCTGGCGGCTGGCCTGGGTCAGGGTATTGAGCGCGTCATGGGTGATGCCGGTCTCGAAGGCGCTGGCATAGGGTTCCTTCAGCAGAAGCGTGGGGATGAGCGTGGTCAGGTTCGCGTTGCCGCAACGTTCGCCCAGCCCGTTCAACGTGCCCTGCACCTGCCGGGCGCCCGCGTCGATGGCCGCCAGCGTACCCGCAACGGCGTTCTCGGTATCGTTATGGGTGTGGATGCCAAGGTGATCGCCCGGCACGCCCGCCTCGATCACCGCGCGGGTGATGTTTTGTATCTCGGCGGGCAGCGTGCCGCCATTGGTGTCGCAGAGCACAACCCAGCGCGCGCCGGCCTCATGGGCGGCCAGTACGCATTCGAGCGCGTAAGGCGCGTTGGCCTTGTAGCCGTCGAAGAAATGCTCGGCGTCGAACAGCGCCTCGCGGCCCAGCGCGACCATGTGTGCGATGCTGGCGCGGATGTTCTCGAGGTTTTCCTCAAGCGTGATGCCAAGCGCCTTTTCGACGTGGAAATCGTGGGTCTTGCCAACGAGGCAGACGGCGGACGTGCCTGCGTTCATCACCTCGGCCAGAACGTCGTCATTCTCGGCGCTGCGGCCCGCGCGCTTGGTCATGCCGAAGGCCGTGAAGGTGGCACGGGTTTGCGGGGCTTCCTGGAAAAACGCGCTGTCGGTGGGGTTGGCACCCGGCCAGCCCCCCTCGATGTAATCGACGCCAAGCGCGTCGAGGGTTTTCGCGATGGCCTGTTTCTCGGGGGTGGAGAATTGCACGCCCTGGGTTTGCTGGCCGTCGCGCAGGGTGGTGTCGTAGATGTAGAGGCGTTCAGTCATCGGTGCACCTTTTCGAATATTTCCCCGGAACGCTTGCGTTCCGGTTCGCCCCCGACCCGCCCCCCAGGGCGGGGGCGAATACGCCCCCACCCTCGGGCCGGGCGCGAACCTCTGTTGCGCGGCGCATCATTCCAGGGCCTTGAGTTTGGCCGGGTCGAAGTCCGCGCTCAGTTCGTAGCTGACACGATTGTCCCCACTAATCTTCACTTTAACACCGGCGTCCACCAGCCTTGCGCGAATTGCATCTGCAGTCGACCAATCCTTTTCTGCGCGTGCTTTCTTGAGTTCAGCTATTTGACCTCCAAGCAGAACCTCGTCGATTGCGCCATAAATGGATGAACTTCTTTTGAGCCTATTCGGGTCGAGATCCTTAAAGCCGAGAAACCGGATACTGGCGAAAAGTCTTCGTATCGGTTCGGAGTCCTTTTTCGGGAACCGTTCCGCCTCCTTTCGCAACTCTCCTAGCCGAAACATCGCTTCAGGAGTGTTCAAATCACTGGCGAGCGCCTCGACCAGTTGCTCATCCACCAAGGCCGGGATGTCTTCGTCCGCCAACTCGGTTGTCAGGTAATTCTTCTGGAGTCGGTACAAGTGTGTGAGATGGCCATGAGCCATCTTCTTCTTCTCTTCCGTCCAATCCATCGGCTTGCGGTAATGCGTCGACAGCATCACGAAGCGGATCACCTCACCCGGGACGCCCTGGTCGAGCAAATCGCGCACGGTGAAGAAATTGCCCAGGCTCTTGGACATCTTCTTGCCCTCGACCTGCAGCATCTCGTTGTGCATCCAGTAGCGCGCGAAATCACCTTCGGGGTGGGCGCAGCAGCTTTGGGCGATCTCGTTCTCGTGGTGGGGGAACATCAGGTCATTGCCGCCGCCGTGGATGTCAAAGCTTTCGCCCAGCAATTCATAGGCCATGGCCGAGCATTCGATATGCCAGCCGGGGCGGCCGCGGCCCCAGGGCGAGTCCCAGCCCGGCAGGTCGGGCGTGGAGGGTTTCCACAGGACGAAATCCATCGGGTTGCGCTTGTAGGGGGCGACTTCGACCCGGGCGCCGGCGATCATGTCATCGACCGATCGACCCGAGAGCCTGCCATATTTCTCGCGCCACGAATCGACGGCAAAGAGCACGTGGCCCTCGGCCTCGTAGGCGTGGCCCTTCTCGATCAGATCCTCGATCATCGCCACCATCTGCGGGATGTACTGCGTCGCGCGGGGCATATGAGTGGGTTCGAGCGCGCCCAGCTCGCCCATGTCTTCGAGGAACCATTGCGTCGTCTCGGCGGTGATCTGGGAAATCTCTCGCCCCGACTCGGCGGCGCGGGCGTTGATCTTGTCATCGACGTCGGTGAAATTGCGCACATAAGTCACGTGATCGGGCCCATAGACATGGCGCAGGAGCCGGAAAAGCACGTCGAACACCACGACGGGCCGCGCATTGCCCAGATGCGCACGGTCATAGACCGTGGGGCCACAGACATACATCCGCACATTGTCGGGGTCGATCGGCTCGAACCGCTCTTTCTTGCGGGTCCGGGTATTGTAAAGCTTGATCTCGGTCATGATGCCTTTTGCCCTCGCGTGCGGCTGCGCGGCGGGCTTAGCAATTTCATTTCGAAGAGGAAACAGAAGAACAACCCGCCCGGCGGTCGGGAGACCCGACCTATGTCAGCCGATAATACAGCAGATGATGATGCAGGTTGCGTTCATGGGCGCGACATTAGGAGATTCCACGGCCCCTGCCAAGAGCGATTGACAATCCCCCCGCGCCTCTGCTGCATGAGCCGACTTCACCACAGGAGATTCCCGGCATGGCGCTTTCACAGCGGATCACGACATTGACGCCCGACGCATCAGGCGGGTGGGACTTGTTCTTCAAGGCGCGCGAAATGAAGTCGGCCGGCGTCGATGTGACCGAACTGACCATCGGCGAGCATGACATCCGCACCGATCCGGCCATCCTCGACGAGATGCACCGCGCGGCGCTGGCCGGCCATACCGGCTATGCCGACATTCCGGGCATTCCCGCGCTGCGCGACGAGGTGGCGGCGCGGATCGAGGCGGCGAGCGGCGTGAAGACCACGCGCGACAACGTGCTGGTCACGCCGGGCGGGCAATCAGGGCTTTTCGCGGCGCATATGGCGCTGTGCGATCCGGGCCAGAAGGCGCTTTTCATCGATCCCTACTACGCCACCTACCCCGGCACGATCCGGGGCGCGGGTGCCACGCCCTGCCCCGTGGCTGCACGGCCCGAGAACGGGTTTCAGCCCGACCCGGCCGATATCGATGCGGCGGCGGCCGGGGGCGCCGCTTCTCTTATGATCAACACGCCCAACAACCCGACCGGGGTCATCTATTCCCGCGAAACGCTGGACGGGATTGCCGGGGTGGCGCGCAAACGCGACATCTGGGTCATCTCGGACGAGGTATATGACACCCAGGTCTGGGACGGGGCGCATCTGTCGATCCGCGCGATCCCGGGCATGTCCGAGCGCACGCTGGTCGTGGGGTCGATGTCGAAAAGCCATGCCATGACCGGCAGCCGCATCGGCTGGGTCGTGGGGCCGCAAGAGGCGGTGGCGCATATGATCAACCTTTCGACCCACACGACCTATGGCGTGGCGGGCTATATCCAGGACGCCGCACTTTTCGCGCTGCGCCGCGGAACCGGCCCCGAGGAAGAGGTGGCCGCACCTTTCCGGCGGCGGCGCGAGATCGCGCTTGATGTGCTGGCCGGCCAGAACGCGCTGCAACTGGTGCCGCCACAGGGGGCGATGTATCTGATGCTCGATATCCGAGCGACGGGGATGAGCGGGTCAACCTTCGCCGAGAAACTGCTGAACGAACGCCACATCGCGGTGATGCCGGGCGAAAGTTTCGGCGCGGCGGCGGCGGGGCATATCCGGGTCGCGATGACGATCGAGGATTCCGCCTTCGGCAAGGCGCTCAAGGAGCTCGTCGATTTCGCACAGGCCCAGATCTGACCGATCGCCAGGCATTTCGTGCACGGGTTCGCAACGGGCCTTTCGGCGTTCCCTAGAGCTCGATCTCTCCGTCACCGGCGTCCTCATCCTGCCGTGGTTCGAGCGGGGTCTTGCGCCGAATGATGATATCGCCATTGGGCAACATCTCGGGCGGATGATAGACGGTGAAATCATCGATCTTGCCGAAAATTTCACCGAGCGCAGGCCCCATTTCCTCGACGAAGCGGCGCAGCCCCGGCTGGACCTCTTCCGAGAAATTGCGCAGATCGTCGAGCGCAGGTTCCATTTCGCGGGTGATGCCTTCGAGAAAGAGGCGCGCACCCTCTTCCATCAGGGAAAAGCCCTTCTCATCCTCCTGTTCCTCTGCCGCCGAAGGGGTGGCAAGGCAAAGCGTGAGAGCGATGGTCCGAAGAAACGTCATGCAATCAACATAACCTGAACGGATGGAGATTTTAAGACGGCAGATCGATATCCAGCGTCACCGGGAAATGATCGGAGGCGGAAATCAGCGCATTGCGCAATTCCGGCAAGCGATAGCAATCGGCGTCATCGAACGGATGCCAGATGCGCCAGCGCGGATTGAAGGCGCGCAGATCAGAGGAAATCATGACGTAGTCGAGCAACGCTTCGAGATAGCGGTCCTGGTCGGCAAGATAGAAGCGCGCGCTGCTGGGCCGCGGCCCGACACGGCGTCTGAGGACCTGCCGTGCGTGAGGATCATGGAGCGGAGCACCGTCGCCCTCGCCCATCACGATCTCGATCGAAGACCGACCGAACAGATCCTCGTATTCATCAAGCCCCGGACCATCGTTGAGATCACCCAGAACGATGAGCGGTGCGCCCGCGGCGAGGTGATCGTCGATCCGGCGGCGAAGCCAGATCGCCTGCGCCAATTGCTTGCGCCGGTTCTGGATCGCCAGCCGCATGATCGCATCCTCGTCTCGTGCGCCATGCGGCGCCTTGGACTTGAGATGCGCCCCGATCATGCGGAACGCGAAACCCTGCGCGGTCTGCATCGCCAGTTCGAGCGGCGGTTTCGAGAAACGCACGACATCCTCGGTCGCGTCGAAATCAAGGTCGATGCGAAAGACGCTGTCGAAACGCGGGGCGCCATGTGCGCCCTTCTTGCCGGTTTCATCGCCGACCGGATCGTGCCGTGCCGAGAGCCGGTCGGGATCGTGGAGCAGCGCGATCTCCTGTTGGGTGTCGTTGTCGAACCCCATCACCGCGCGACGGGCGCGAAGGTCAAACGCCGTGGCAAAGTTTTCCAGCGCCGCGACGGTGTCGCGGCGGCTGTTGCGGTCGGGGGCCTCGATCACCAGGACGGCGTCGGCATCGAGCGCTGTAAAGACCATGCCCAGTGCCTCGATCTGGATTGCGCGGCTTATCCCGGAGCGGCCCGAGGGTTCGTCATCCATCAGGAGCTGGCCCGCGTCGTCAAAGAGATTGTTGAACCACTCGACGTTATAGGTGGCGATGCGCATCGGCCCCGGCCCTGTCTCGCTGGATTTCCTCCCAGGCGTCGTTGATCGCGATCATGCGCTTTTCGGCAAGCTTCAACGCCTCCTCGGGCAGACCCCGGGCCAAGAGGCGATCGGGATGGGTATTGCGCACCTGTTCGCGCCAGGCGCCGCGTATCTCGGACAACGAGGCCGAATGATCCACCCCCAGGACATCGTAGGGATCGGACCGCACATCAGGGACAAAACGCGCACGCAGCCTGCGGAACTTGGCCTCGGGCAGCCCCAGGATCTCGGCCACGCGGGCAAGGAACGCATCCTCGTCGGGATGGTATTCCCCGTCGGCCATGGCGATATGAAACAACCCCTCCATCAGGTCACAAAGCGTGTCAGTGTCGTCGGCGAACATCGCCTTGATCTTGCGCGCGTATTCCGCGTAACCCGCCACATCCTGACGGGCCAGGTTGAAGACCCGGGCCGCCCCTGCCTCGTCCTCTTTCGCGATCTGGAACACCTCGCGAAAGGCCTTGACCTCGTCGCGGGTCACCTGTCCGTCGGCCTTGGCCATCTTGGCCCCGAGCGCGATCACCGCGATGGTGAAGGCGACCGAGCGTTCGGGCGGGCTACGCAGTTTTTCGAATACCGCCGCAAGCGACTCGCCCTGGGTGAGCGCGGAAACGGCGGCTGTGATGCGGGACCAGATCGACATGCAACCGAGCCTAGCCTGTCGCGACCGAAGTGTCAGTGCGCGATGCGCGCGCAGGTCAGAGAATTTTCTGCATCAGGACAAGGTCGAGCCATTCGCCCCATTTGCACCCCACCTCGCGCAGCGTGCCGCAGGTCTCGAAGCCAAGACGGGCGTGAAAGGCGACCGAGCCGGGATTGGCGCCGCTGATCCCGGCCATCAGCACATGCACCCCGTCGGCGCGCGCCGCCTCTTCGAGCGCCGACATGAGCGCACGGCCCAGTCCGCGACCCCGAGCCTCGGGCGCGAGCTGGATTGTCAACTCTCGGGTATGGGCATAGCCCGGCCCATTGCGGAACGTGCCATAAGTGGCAAATCCGATGATCGCGCCGCTCTCTTGGGCGACGACGAAACCAGGCGCACGGTCGGTCATCATCGCGCAAAGCCCGGCTTCGGTCTTTTCCTCGGTGGTGAAGGTAACGGTGGTGTCGCGTATGACGTGATTCCATATCGTGGCGATGGACGCGGCATCCCCGGGCCGGGCGGGTCGGATCATTCCAGCACCCGGCGCCCCGAAGGCGTGGCGAACTCGGCGCGCAAAGCCTTTTCGCCCTGTTCGATCACGATCCGCGCATCGGCCAGCACATGACGCAAGTTGGATCGCAACGCATCTGCCACCGGCGAAGTCACGATCAGGCGCTCGAGACGGATGCCGGTGGAGGCCAGCCGGGTCGACGGGTGCGGCGCCTTTCCCCACGCGATCACCGCCGGGAACGTGCCCGCAAGCGGCAGATGTCCGTTCTCGCCCGCGGCCATCTGCCAATGCAGGTCACCGCGCCGCTGATCCGTTGCCGGCCCCATTCCGGCAGGCGCGAGCGCCAGCGCCGCGTCGATATCTTCGGTTTGGCAGATCCAGTTGGTCAGGCGGGGCGGGCCGGTAAAGTCGTCCAGATCGAACCAGCGCCGCCGACCGGGGTCGGGCGCGTCGGGATCGATCGCGATGGCTTCGAGATAGATCCCGTCCTCGAGCCCCAGAAGCATGTTATGGGTTCCGAAATTGGCATGTTTGCCTCCGGGCTGCATCGTCGCATCCAGGCTCGACTCGATATGGGCGCGCCCTTCTTCGAGATCGGTTGCCGCGACCGCGAGATGATCCAGTTTCAGCATGGCGTGCCCCTCACGTTGCCCATTTGACCACGGTCCACAGCGTGGCCAGGACCGTGGGATAGTATCCTGCGGCAAACCCGACGGATTTGACAAGCGGCGAGACGTGGTAGCCCGTCCAGAAAACCAGCCGTGCCATGGCAAAACCAACCCCCATACAGATCACCACGAAACCGCCCAGAATGAGCGCCGCGAACGGCCAAAGTTCAAGGGCAACGACGAGTTGCTCGATCGTGTTCGACAGGACCCGCTGATCAACCTCGGCGGTCGAGCCGGGGCGCAGTCTAGAAAGCCGGTCATGACACCGACTTACCGAGGGACTGGGGTGCCGGCGCACGAGCGCGCGCCGGCCAAAATCCGATCAGAATTCCAGCGTGACCAACGCTGTGACGCCGTTGCGGTATTCGGGTCCGCCAAACTCATCTTCGTCCTCTGCATCAGCATCAGCATAGGAGAACAGGAAAGACGCACCATTGCCGAGGTCGTATTCCGCCCCGATATAGCTGCCGCCATCGTCATTGGCATCCTCGTCGTCAATGAAACCGGCCCTGACCACGAGGCGTTCGTTCACTTCGTAGGCGCCTTCGATGCCGGCAAGGGAGGAGCCTTGCTCGTCCGCGTAATAAATTTCCGCGGCCAAAGGCCCGCGCTCGTAGCCCGCCGAGAGCCCCCAGTTGTCATCGCCGGCGGACTCGCTGACGAAATAGCCGCCGAGCGATACGTCCTGGATGGCGTAGCCAACTTCGATACCCGTCGAGTCCTCGTTTGTGGTCTGATTGCTCGCGTATCCCAGGCGCAGATCGACCCCCTGCAGGGTCGTCCCGACGGAGGCCGAGATGATCTCATCTGATTCGAAATCATCGTTGTTGTCGAAGGCCAGACTGGCCTCCTCCTGGTAGGCGAAGGAGACATCGAAATTGCCCATGTCGGCACTGACCGCCAGAGCCAATTGGTCGAACTCGCCCTCGCCCGTACCACCAGCGGCGAAGTCATCCGTGTGCAACGCGCTCGACACGCCGAAGCTCATCTGGCCATAGGTGCCCGAGAACAGAACGCCGGTTTCACCATCGGCCTCCGAGAAGCCGTCCGCCTCCATATCGCCAGCTGATTCCCAGTAGGAATCAGGCGCGAAATCGGTGGTGCCGAATTCCAGGGCAAAATTATCGTTCGACAGGCTCAAGATGTAGGATTCGGCGTCGAAGTCATCCGACAGATCGTCGGTGTCGAGACCGCCGCCACCTGCTTGATCGAGCAAGATGAATGTTGCTTCGGCCTTCGCTGTCAGGCCGAAGTCGAGGTCGGTTGTAAATGTCGGGGTGATTTCCGCTGTGGCGATCACGCCCTTGCCGTCCTCGACCTGTTCCTCAGTGTTGTAACCCAGTTCGGCCTTGCCGGACCAGGTGATATCAGCCGACGCAGCCCCCGCGATGGAGATAAGTGCGGTGGTTGATAGTAAAATTCGGTGCATGTGAGCCTCCTGTATGTGCAACGAGTCGTTCACTAATCCACCGATGCGACAGTTTGATAAAATCGGCGCGCTTCGCCTGGCGCTTTGGAGGCCGTGTCAAAAGCGCAACAGGCAGGGGGATCGAGGCCGTTCGAGAAGAGCGTGCCGTCGTCAGCGACCTTCAGAATGGGACAGAGGCTGTTCTTACTGTGCCAAAGCGCTCCGCCAAGGCCCCGACACACGGCTTCGGGTCGGAGCACAGTGCAAGATGCGGGCGATGCGCGCGAGCCGCCGTCACCTGATGCCCGGCATCGGACGCGATGTTTTGGAACCCGTGCAGATGTCAGGGACGCAGTCCGTCTCGGCGATTTCCTTCGGCGCGAGAGGAACGATGCTCAGCGCCCGCCCGAGGCCACGCCAAAGGCGGGGCCGAGACAACCTGCGCGCGCCCCTCGGGGCGCGCCCTTCTTCGAGATCGGTTGACGCGACCGCGAGATGATCCAGTTTCAGCATGGCGTGCCCCTCACATTGCCCATTTGACCACGGTCCAGAGCGTGGCCAGGACCGTGGGATAGAATCCTGCGGCAAATCCGATGGATTTGACAAGCGGCGAGACGTGGTAGCCCGTCCAGAAAACCAGCCGTGCCATGGCAAAACCAACCCCCATCCAGATCACCACGAAACCGCCCAGAATGAGCGCTGCGAACGGCCAAAGTGCAAGGGCAACGACGAGTTGCTCGATCGTGTTCGACAGGACCCGCTGATCAATTTCGGCGGTCGAACCGGTGCGCAGAGCGCCGCCGGCGATGACATCGGCATCGAAGAGACGTCGCAGCGCGACCACGCCGACCATGACCAGCGCCACCAATCCGCCCGGCAGAAACGCCACGATCAATGCCGTGTTCAGCGGCACAAACGGGGGCGACATCGATAACGGCACCCAAAGCAGGACAACGGCCAGGAGAAACCCGATTGCCTGCCCCAGAACAATCTTCATACGCAGCGACATGTCCCCTCCTTCATCTTGCGAAAAATACTCTCGGGGGGAAGGTGCGGATTGCAAGGGCAATCTGCAACTCGGGGGGCAGACAGCCCCCCGCGACCGCGCGCCGGGTTCAGGCCCGGGCAGCGCGGATCAGTTCGAGAATCTCCTGCGCGGCATGGGGGATGTTGGTGCCCGGCCCGAAGATCGCCTTGACGCCGGCCTTCTTCAGGAAGTCGTAATCCTGCTGCGGGATCACCCCGCCGCAGATCACGATGATATCCTCGGCATCCTTTTTCCTGAGCTCCTCGATCAGTTGCGGGGCAAGCGTCTTGTGGCCTGCCGCCTGGGAGCTGATGCCGACCACGTGCACGTCATTGTCGACCGCATCCTGCGCAGCCTCCTCCGGGGTCTGGAAGAGCGGCCCGACATCCACGTCGAAACCGATATCGGCAAAGGCGGTGGCGATCACCTTGGCGCCGCGGTCATGGCCGTCCTGCCCCATCTTGACCACCAGAAGCCGCGGGCGGCGGCCCTCTTCCTCGGCGAACTGCTCGATGCTCTTCTGGATCGCGGCAAAGCCCTCGTCGCCCTCATAGGCGGCGCCATAGACCCCGGCGAGCGTCTTGACCTCGGCACGGTGGCGGCCGAATTCCTTTTCCATTGCCATGCTGATTTCCCCCACTGAGGCCCGTGCACGGGCCGCTTCGACCGCCGCTTCGAGCAGGTTTCCCCCCTCTTTGGCGCGGCGGGTCAGTTCATCGAGCGCGGCCACGCAAGCCGCATCGTCGCGCGTCGCGCGGATCTTCTCCAGCCGCGCGATCTGGCTCTCGCGGACCTTGACGTTGTCGACGTCGAGAATGTCGATCGGGTCTTCCTTGTCCTTGCGATACTTGTTGACCCCGACGATCACCTCTGTGCCGCGATCGATCATCGCCTGGCGGGTGGCGGCCGTTTCCTCGATCCTGAGCTTGGGCATGCCGGAGGCCACGGCCTTGGTCATGCCGCCCATCTCCTCGACCTCCTCCATCAGTTCCCAGGCCTTTTCGGCCAGCTCGTGGGTGAGGCTTTCGACATAATAGGACCCTGCCAGCGGATCGACCACGTTGGTGATGCCGGTCTCTTCCTGAAGGATGAGCTGCGTGTTGCGCGCGATGCGGGCCGAGAAATCCGTGGGCAGCGCAATCGCCTCGTCAAGCGCGTTGGTGTGCAGGCTTTGCGTGCCGCCCAGCACCGCCGACATCGCCTCGTAGGCGGTGCGGATCACGTTGTTGTAGGGGTCCTGCTCCTGCAAGCTGACCCCGCTGGTCTGGCAATGGGTGCGCAGCATCTTGGAGCGTTCGTTCTGCGCGCCGAACTCGGTCATGATCCGGTGCCACAAGAGCCGGGCCGCGCGCAGCTTGGCCGCCTCCATGAAGAAATTCATCCCGATGGCAAAGAAGAAACTGAGACGGCCTGCGAACCTGTCCACATCCATGCCCGCCTCGATCGCGGCCTTCACATATTCGCGCCCGTCCGCCAGCGTGTAGGCGAGCTCCTGCACCAGGTTCGCCCCGGCCTCCTGCATGTGGTATCCGGAGATCGAGATCGAGTTGAATCTCGGCATCTCGTTCGAGGTGTACTCGATGATGTCCGAGATGATCCGCATCGAGGGCTCGGGCGGATAGATGTAGGTGTTGCGGACCATGAACTCCTTGAGAATGTCGTTCTGGATGGTCCCCGAAAGGGCAGATTTGTCGTGGCCCTGTTCCTCGCCCGCGACGATGAAACTGGCCAGGATCGGGATCACGGCGCCGTTCATCGTCATCGAGACCGACACCTGGTCGAGGGGGATGCCGTCGAAGAGGATCTTCATGTCTTCGACCGAATCGATGGCCACACCCGCCTTGCCGACGTCGCCCACCACACGGGGGTGGTCGCTGTCGTAACCCCGGTGTGTCGCAAGGTCGAATGCGACCGAGACGCCCTGCTGCCCGGCAGCAAGGTTGCGGCGGTAGAAGGCATTGGACTCCTCGGCCGTGGAAAAACCGGCATATTGCCGGATCGTCCAGGGGCGCCCGGCATACATCGTCGCCTTGACGCCACGGGTGAAGGGCTCGAACCCCGGCAGGCTGCCCATATGGGGCAGGTCTGCGGTGTCCTCCCCGGTATAGACCGGTTTGACCGCGATCCCTTCGAGCGTGTGCCAGGTCAGGTCGTCCAGCGGGCGGTCCCGAAGCTCTTTCTCGGCCAGTTTGCGCCATTCATCCATCTTGTCCGTCATCGTCTTGTCCTCTTGTCTTCGCCGCGTCCGGCGGGTTTGCCTCGCCTTACGGAAGGCGGGCTTGCTTGATCGGTTGCAACACTCCACCGTTCCCAGAGGCCGGGTGAAACAGCCCTTCGGCCTCGCATCCTCGCAAAGCCGCGCTCTGGGCGTCGTACAGGGGGGCCGGTGGCCTGCTCTCGGGCCCTTGCCGCAGGCACCAGCCGGGCTGACCGGCCATTACCGCGTGATCAAGGCGCTGTGTTGCAGAACCGGGGAGTGCTGCGCTGCGCTCTTGTGCCACAAGGCGTTCAACTGAAACATTTTTTGTGAATTCTTGCCAAGCAACAGTCGTATTGGGGTAGAACCCGCCTATATGACAATCCGAAGGAGACCATATGAAACCTGTTCTTGCCTTTGTTTTGACCCTGTTTTTCGCCTCGGCCTCCGGCGCACAGGAAAGCCTGCCCGAGTCGATCGCGCCCCCAATTCCCGAGGGTGGAGAATGGGATTTGAAGCAATTCGAGTGGGAAAAGCGACTTGTGATTGTCTTCGCCAACAGCCCCGGTGATCCGCAATTCATAGAGCAACTCAGGCTTCTGGCGGAGCGCCCGGAAGCCCTCGAACGGCGTGACGTCGTGGTGCTGACAGATACCGACCCCGCCGGAGACAGCGAATTGAGGCGCCAGTTCCGGCCGCGCGGGTTCATGCTTGTGCTGGTGGGCAAGGATGGAATCATATACCTGCGCAAGCCCTTCGCCTGGGATGTGCGCGAACTGACGCGTTCGATCGACAACATGCCCCTGCGGCAGCAGGAAATCATGCGCGACAAATCGCAGCGGCCATGAGCCCGGATCACTGGACCGCCCCGCTTGTCATGACGACATGGCGCCGCACCGGATCAAGGATCGCAATCGCCCCGTCGGGCGCGGAATACACCAGAACAGACGGCGAGACGGTCAAGGCGCTATAGAAGTCCTGCCGGGTAGCATCGTCCATGCAGGCGCGCGCGGCAAGGCTGGTCTCTTGCAGGGCAAGGCCGGTGGCGCGATCGGTCTCCATGAAGGCGACAAACAGCGCATCGACCGACATGTCCTCGTTCGAAATCGCGAAAGCGTCCGATTGCGCACGGTTGCCGATCACCTCTTCGACACTGGCGAACAGCGGCACGCGCGATTTCACCTCGCCGCTCTGGGCGCGAAAGACAGCGGCCGTGCAGGGGCGCCTTGAATCGAAATGGAGCGTCTCACCGATGTCGAACCACTGCGCCGCGATCGCCCGCGCCTCATCCTCGGAATGCCGATCACAGGCGGCTACGAAAGCAAGCGCGGCAAGGACAGAAAAGTGAAACACGCTAGGAGAATACTTCATTCGAAATAGCTCTCCTCGACAACCGCAACCTTGAATACTTCTGTTACCCGGCATCCCACTTCATGCGTCACCATCAGCCTGGCAAGCTGCGGGCCATCTATCAGCACGATTCTCGCACCCAGTTTCTCGGCGGTCGTGCGGGCATTTGGGCTGAAAGACGAAGTAGTGACGAAGATTCCCTTGGTCACATCTTTCAGGCCCAATGCCCCATAGAAATCACGGATTGCGCCGGAACCTATAGGGCTTGTTGCCTGGTATCTCTTGGCCTGAACATAGACCTGGTCAACTCCGAGCGGGTCTAGGTTGATGACGCCGTCAACACCGTCGTCGCCAGAGCGACCGAGAACCTTTCCGGATGAATCTCCATAACCGTAACCCATTTTCATAAGCAGATCGACGATTACATCCTCGAAGAAGGTTGGAGCCGCCTCGCGCAGCCGATCCAGAAGGTCAGCCGCCAACGCATCAATGATATTGGCATGAGCGGATCGCATGGCCTCGTCAGGCGTTGTCGAGTTTTGCTCAGTCGTTGTAGCCTCTATTCCTTCAACAGTATTCGTCCGCGATTTGAACTCCAGAAATTGCTCGTAGCGTTCCAGAAACTTTGCGTCGATCTTTGGAGGGTTTTCCTCCAGAACTTGACGCCCCTCCTCTGTGATCTGGAAATATCCTCGACGCGTGTTGCGTAGAAGGCCAGCCTGCTTGAGATAGCTGCGGGCCCAGTGCACCCGGTTGGCAAAACGGCTTTGCTTGCCACTCGGAAGCAGTTCCGAACGTTCTTCCGCCGTCAACCCGAATGCATCTTCAAGCCGGGCCACCGCTTCTGATATTTTCATTTCGCCCGAAGCAGCTAGCTCTAGCACCGGCTTCATCAATGTTTGATAGTCGGGTATCATTCCCCTACTCGAACTCCATGATCACGTCGTCCACGGCGAGGCTGTCACCGGGGCCGGCGTTGATCTTTGACACCACGGCCTTGCGCTCAGCCCGCAGGATGTTTTCCATCTTCATCGCCTCGACCGTGCACAGGGCCTGGCCCTCCTGGACCTCCTGGCCCACCTCGACATCGACCTTCACGATCAGGCCGGGCATGGGGCAGAGCAACAGTTTCGAGGTATCAGCGGCCAGTTTCTCGGGCATCAACGCGGCAAGTTCGGCCTGGCGCGGGGTGCGGACGTGCACCTTGAGATCGGCACCGCGGCTGCGCAGACGGAATCCGCCGGAAATCTTGCCCACCTTGAGAACGAGCGGTTCGCCGTCCACGCTCATCCGGGCCAGTTGATCGCCTGGGGTCCAATTGCCGGTGACGCGGTGTTCGGTGCCGTCGGAAAAACGCACGGTGGCGCCTTCTGGGTCGGCGTCGATGCTGGCGGGGAAGCTCTCGCCTTGAAGGGTGACGACCCAGTCGGAGCCGACGCGGCGTTCGTGGTTGTCCATTCGGCCGGAAATCCGGGTCCGGCGGATTTCGGCCACGCGGTGCATGGCCGCCGCGGAGGCCGCGATTCGGCGCAGCGTGATCTCGGGCAGGGTCACGCCCTCGAATCCTTCGGGCCATTCCTCTGCGATGAAGGCGGTGGTCATGTCGCCGGAGATGAATTTTGGATGGTCCATCACCGCGCTGAGAAAGGGCAGGTTGTGGCCGATTCCCTCGATCTCGAAACTGTCGAGCGCGATTCGCATATGTTCGATCGCCTCGTCACGGGTGGGGGCCCAAGTGCACAGCTTGGCGATCATAGGGTCGTAATACATGCTGATCTCGCCGCCCTCGTAGACGCCGGTATCGTTGCGCACCACGTGATCGGCCTTGACCACCTCGGCCGGCGGGCGATAGCGCGAAAGCCGCCCGATCGAGGGCAGGAAGCCGCGATAGGGGTCTTCGGCGTAAAGCCTGTTCTCGATCGCCCAGCCGTTGAGTTTCACATCTTCTTGCGCGATCGAGAGCGGCTCGCCACTCGCCACCCGGATCATCTGTTCGACCAGATCGACCCCGGTGATGAGTTCGGTAACGGGGTGTTCCACCTGAAGGCGGGTGTTCATTTCAAGGAAATAGAAGTTCTTGTCGCCATCGACGATGAATTCCACCGTGCCCGCCGAGGCATAGCCCACCGCCTTGGCCAGCGCGACGGCCTGTTCGCCCATCGCGCGGCGGGTGGCCTCGTCGAGAAAGGGGCTGGGGGCCTCTTCGACGACCTTCTGGTTGCGGCGCTGGATCGAGCATTCGCGCTCGCCGAGGTAAATGCCGTTGCCATGGGTGTCGCACAGCACCTGGATCTCGATATGGCGCGGTTGCGTGACGAATTTCTCGATGAAGATGCGATCGTCACCGAAACTGCTGGCGGCCTCGTTCTTGGAGCTTTGGAAGCCCTCGCGCGCCTCGTCGTCGTTCCAGGCGATGCGCATCCCCTTGCCGCCGCCGCCGGCGCTGGCCTTGATCATCACCGGATAACGGATCTCGTTCGAGATCTTCACCGCCTCTTCAGCGTCTTCGATGAGCCCCATGTATCCGGGCACGGTTGAAACCTCGGCCTCCTGCGCGATCTTCTTGGAGGTGATCTTGTCGCCCATCGCCTCGATCGCGCCCTTCGGCGGACCGATGAAGGCGACACCGGCCGCATCGAGCGCTTCGGCGAATTTGGGGTTTTCCGACAGGAACCCATAGCCGGGATGCACCGCCTCGGCACCGCTCGCCTTGATCGCCTGCATCACTTTGTCGATGACGATATAGGATTGGTTGGCCGGGGCCGGGCCGATATGCACCGCCTCGTCGGCCATCTGCACATGCAGCGCCTGGCGATCGGCATCCGAATAGATCGCAACCGTGGCGATGCCCATCTTGCGGGCGGTCTTGATCACGCGGCAGGCGATTTCACCCCGGTTGGCAATCAGGATCTTGTTGAACATGTATCGTCCCTTCCGTTTCTTGGCCGCGGGAGGGCGTCCCCCGAAGCGCACGCAACAAAACGGCCATCGCGGGATATCACCGCGATGGCCGAAGATGTGAGTGATTGTGCGAAGTCCGTTACGCGACGCGCGTGTTCAGCAGCGCGCCGGGTATGTCTGGCAATAGGCGACGTTGGCCGCCGCGCCGACGACCGCGCCGGTGCCCACGCTGCCGTTGACAACGATGGCCGTGGCCGCCCCGGCCCCGCCACCCATGAGCGCCTGTTCGACCGCCGTGTCACCGCAGGCCGCGACAAGGCCGAGGGACGCAAGCGCAAGAGCACGAATCGTGTGTTTGATTTGCATGTTATGCCTCTTGACGTTGTTTTTCTTTTGCCCCGCAGGATGCTGCAACCCGGCTCTGAAAGAAAGCACTTTTCACACCGGCGCGCGGCCATGACCAACACGCGCCCAAACAGGCCGAACCCTTTTTCGTGAGAGAAAAATTGGGGCGGATGGCTTTGGGGAGAACCAATCCGCCCCAAGGAGGAAGGGTAACGGTACAGACGATGAGTCCCGGCCCGTTTCCGGGCCGCCACTACGGATGCGATCCTGCAAGATTGCAGGTGTGCTGCCAACCACATCACGCGGGGGACGCGACAATGGGCCGATCCTCGCCGATTCGCGGCAAAGTTGCGCAAGTTCATGCCGATTCTCCTCCGAAAACCTCGGGGAAGGAACGGCGTGCCACCTCGACATCAATGCGCAGGAGGGCTTCATAACTGGTCGGGTCGAACGGGTCCTGCGCGGCAATCACCTCGCGCCCGAACAACCACGAAAGCCGGCCGGCATCGAGATTGCCCCGCTCGAACGGCTGATCGCCGAAATGCTCCCAAAGAGCGGCGAGAAAGATCTCGTCGGCGCGGCGGTCGGCCGGTCTGCGGTCGCGATAACGGTCGCGCGCGACGATAGGCGTCACGCCCCGCGGATTGGCCCGCCGAATGGTGAACTGGAAATCCGTGCCGGGCAACCGCCCGGGAAAGCCACGATGTTTCAGCATCCGCCACCTCGCGTCAGGGCGCGGCGCAGACCGAATGCGTGGCAAGGCGGGGCGGGCACGAAGGCCCGCCCCGGAATCCGGTTACTTGTATTTACCGGTATAGGTCGGCTCGGCCGAGATGGGCTCAGGCTCGACAACGATATATTCTTCTTCCTGCTGGGCACATGCCGCCACAAGGGCGACGAATCCCACAGCAAGAATGCTCTTGATGGCTTTCGACATCTGCTTCTCCTGTCTCTTTTATTGGACAGACCGGAACGCGACTGCTCCAACCGCCCCTCGCACGAGGTAAGGATCGCCTGAAGGAGACCCCGCGTCACGATACAGCAAAGCCGTAGCAAAGGAAACTTATCCACAGCGTTCCCCCGGCGCTGTGACTCGAAAGCATCAATCGCCGCCTGGCCTGAGCTTTGGTTCGCAAGATATTGTGCTCGCATCAAAACTCCTCCCAAATGCAGATGTCATCCCGGATCGAAAACACCTCGAAAAACTGGGTGACGTCAGGGTCCGACTGGCCAAACGGAATCGCGCGATCAGCCAGCGAAATCACGATCCGGTCCACTGGCTCAGGCGTGGCTTCGACACGCGGCAAGGCAAAGGTGTTGCACAAGAATTCCAAGTCCCTGACCCGTGCCTCGAAATCGGGTGCGTCCTCGCCCGCGACCTCCGGCGCGACGAAACGGAATCGCGCATAGGTCATCTGACCATCCGGCTTGATGTCGAGAAACATCTCATGCAACCCGGCATCGAGCCCCGAGGGCAAGGTCGGCACAGGGACCGGATCGCTGCCGTCGGCACCGGCCGCACCCGCCGTAACCATCAAGAACGCGCATAGCCCCCAAGCCCGCAGACGCGCACCGGCGCCGCGCGTCCAGGTCATGCGGCCCGCGCCGGGCCCTGTTCGGGAAGGGGACGGCATGCCGAAACCTCAAAGCGGGATATTGTCGTGCTTTTTCCAGGGATTCTGGAGCTTCTTGTTGCGCAGCGCCGCAAAGGCACGCGCGACGCGCCGCCGCGTCGAATGCGGCTGGATCACCTCGTCGATGAACCCGCGTTCTGCCGCGACGAAGGGATTGGCAAAGCGTTCTTCGTAATCCTGTGTATGCTGCGCGATCTTCTCGGCATTGCCCAGATCGGCGCGGTGGATGATCTCGGTCGCGCCCTTGGCACCCATGACCGCGATCTCGGCAGTGGGCCAGGCATAGTTGAAATCGCCCCGCAGATGCTTGGAGGCCATCACGTCATAGGCCCCGCCATAGGCCTTGCGGGTGATCACCGTGACCTTGGGCACCGTCGCCTCTCCATAGGCGAAGAGGAGCTTGGCGCCGTGCTTGATCACGCCACCGAATTCCTGCCCCGTCCCGGGCAGGAAGCCGGGCACGTCGACAAAGGTCAGGATCGGAATCTCAAAGGCATCGCAGAATCTTACAAAGCGCGCGGCCTTGCGCGAACTGTCGATGTCGAGACACCCGGCGAGCACCAACGGCTGATTGGCGACGACCCCCACGGTGCGCCCTTCGAGCCGGATGAACCCGGTGATGATGTTCTTGGCGAATTCTTCCTGGATCTCGTAGAAATCGCCCTCGTCGCCGACCTTCTGGATCAGTTCCTTCATGTCATAGGGCGTGTTGGGGTTTTCCGGGATAAGCGTGTCAAGGCTTTGCTCGATGCGGTCGGGCGCATCGAAGAACGGGCG
This sequence comes from Rhodobacteraceae bacterium HLUCCO07, assembly GCA_001314705.1. Taxonomy (GTDB): domain Bacteria; phylum Pseudomonadota; class Alphaproteobacteria; order Rhodobacterales; family Rhodobacteraceae; genus Aquicoccus. The sequence goes on along the minus strand of LJSU01000001.1, from coordinate 27,897 downwards.
CACCGGGGCCTTGTCGCGGTTATTGAGCGGCAGGAAATCCACAAGGCGGCGAACCTCGGCCAGCGCCTCGACATCGTTTTCGAAGGCCGCATCGGCAACGCTGGATTTGCGGGTGTGGGTCGAGGCGCCGCCCAGGTCCTCGGCGGTGACGACCTCGTTGGTGACGGTTTTCACCACGTCGGGACCGGTGACGAACATGTAGGACGAATCCTTGACCATGAAGATGAAGTCGGTCATCGCCGGCGAATAGACCGCCCCCCCCGCGCAGGGGCCCATGATCACCGAAATCTGCGGCACCACGCCGCTTGCCATGATGTTGCGCTGGAACACCTCGGCATAGCCGGCAAGGCTGGCCACGCCTTCCTGGATGCGCGCGCCACCCGAGTCGTTGAGGCCGATCACCGGAGCGCCGTTCTGCATCGCCATGTCCATGATCTTGCAGATCTTCTCGGCGTGGGTTTCCGAAAGCGAGCCACCGAAGACCGTGAAATCCTGTGAGAAAACATAGACTTGCCGCCCGTTGATCGTGCCCCACCCGGTCACGACACCGTCGCCGTAGGGGCGCTGTGCCTCCATCCCGAAATCGGTGCAGCGATGCGCCTTGAACATGTCGAATTCTTCGAAACTGTCCTCGTCAAGAAGCAGCTCGATCCGTTCGCGAGCGGTCAGCTTGCCCTTGGCGTGCTGCGCCTCGATGCGTTTTTCCCCGCCACCCTGGCGGGCGATGGCGCGGCGGTTATCGAGCTCTTGAAGGATATCTTTCATGACCGTCCCCTTTGCGAATTTGGCTCAGCATATCGGCGTGGCATCAGTGGCAAAAGGAAAATTCGGCAAATTTGCAATATTAAGCATAACAAAAATTTGCAAACTGCAAATATGCGAATGCCGCGACGGCAAAAGCAAATCAGGCGCTGCGCATCTGGTATTCCGGTGCGGAAACTGGTCAATTGTCTCCGTCGGGTCTTTTTAACCTGTGAAGCACCTCGCCCGGCAGATTACGCGACCCTGTTAAAGATGTCCTTATGCAAGCGCACCCCCCTGCCCGTTTTCTCGACAAGCACAGCCCGCCACATATCGCCACCCTGACCGGGCTTACCGGCATTGCGGCACTGGCGATGAACCTGTTCCTGCCCTCGCTGCCCGGCATGGCGGCGCATTTCGGCGTGACGCCCGCCGTGATGGGGCTTTCGGTCGGGCTTTACCTCTTTGTCAACGCGCTTCTGCAACTCGTGGTCGGTCCGATCTCGGATAGGTACGGACGGCGGCGGGTGATCATCGCCTCGCTGGTGGCCTATTGCCTGGCGTCACTGGGCTGTGTCTTTGCGCCCAATGCCTTTGTTTTCCTGACTTTTCGCATGTTGCAGGCGAGCATTGCCGTGACCATGGTCCTGAGCCGCGCGGTGGTGCGCGACATCACGCCCGAGCACCAGGCGGGGGCACGCATCGCCTATGTCACCATGGGCATGGCGCTGGTGCCGATGGTCAGTCCGACGATCGGCGGGTTTGCCGAGCAGTATTTCGGCTGGCAGGCCAATTTCTGGATCCTTTTCGCGGTCGGGCTGGTCGGGCTGGCGGTGGCCTGGGCCGACCTGGGCGAAACGGCGCAGAAAAGCGAGAGTTCCCTGATCCAGCAATATCGCGAGATGCCCGAGTTGCTGCGCAGCCCGCGATTCTGGGGCTACAGCATGGCCGCGACCGGCTCCGCGGGGACGTTCTTTTCGTTTCTGGGCGGTGCGCCCTTCGTGGCGACCGATGTTTTCCTGCTTAAACCTCAAGAGCTTGGCATCTATTTCGCAGCCCCTGCGCTGGGCTATTTCTTTGGCAATTTCGCCGCCGGGCGTTACTCGGCACGGGTCGGTGGCGACCGGATGGTGCTGATCGGCATGGTGATCCTTCTTCTGGCCTCGGCCACGTCGCTGCTGCTGTCGCTGCTGGGGCTGCAAACCCTGCTGACCTTCTTTGCCTTGATGGTGCCCGTGGGGTTCGGCAACGGGATGTCGATCCCGAACGCGGTGGCGGGCACGCTCTCGGTGCGGCCAAGACTGGCGGGAACGGCCTCGGGGCTGGGTGGCGCGATGATGCTGGCCGGCGGGGCCGGGGTTTCGGCGCTTGTCGGATGGGGACTCGAAGGGGGCGAGACCGCGACCCCGCTGGTGTTGATCCAGACGCTGTCATCGGCGGGCGGCGTGCTCGCGATCCTCTATGTCATACGTCGTGCGGCGCGGCTCGGCGCGGCGGGAATAGACGGGCCTTAACCTTTCGCCGGGGCCGCGAATCCGGGGGGTGACATCCGGCTGCCGGGCGTATGATTTCCGGCTGCCGGGTGACTCGATCCGCGCCGAAGGGGCAATCATGAACGGAGCGCACGGTGACTTTGCAAGCCGTGCAATTTGCAATAGGACATTTGCAGATTTACACGCCGCGAGAGGTGCCCGATGGCCAATCCCCGAATCTATGCCGGTGCCAAGCTGCGCGAGACGCGCCGCCGCCTCGGCCTCACCCAAAAGGATTTCGCCGGCAAGCTGGGCGTGTCCCTGCCCTATCTCAACCAGATGGAAAACAACAAGCGCCCGGTCTCGACCACCGTGGTCCTGGCGCTGGCGCAGGAATTCGGCTTTGACGTGACCGAGCTGGCCTCGGGTGACAGCGAGCGGCTGGTCTCGGACATGCGCGAGGCGATGGCCGATCCGGTCTTTGCCGACGACCCGCCGCCGCTCGCGGATCTGCGGCTGACGGCCTCGAACGCGCCGGGGCTGGCGCGGGCCTTTCTGGAACTGCACCGTGCCTATCGCGAGACCCATGAGCGGCTGGCCAGTCTCGACGAGGCGCTGGGGCGCGAGGATGCACGGATGCAGGCCAGCCCGTGGGACGAGGTGCGCGATTTCTTTCACTATTGCGACAATTACATCGACGCGGTGGACCGCGCCGCCGAGCATTTCGCCCAAGGCGCCGGGACCGGGGGCATTGCCGCCCACGCGGTGCAGGCGCTGCGCGGCGAAGGCATCACCGTGCAGGAAGACGATACCGAGATCCTGCGCCGGTTCGACGCGCAGGCGCGGGTTCTCACGCTTTCGGCGCGGGTGGCGCCCGAGACGCGGACATTCCAGCTCTTGTTGCAGGTGGCGCTGCTCAAGCAGGATCAACTGCTCGAAGCGATGCTCGATCTCGCGCGGTTCCAGTCAGACGAGGCGCGCGCCATCGCCAAGATCGGGCTGGCCAACTACTTTGCGGGCGCGGCGCTGATGCCCTATGGTGCGTTTCTTGCAGCGGCGCGCGAGACGCGGCACGACCTAGAGCGGCTGGCACAGCTTTTCGGCGCCTCGATCGAGCAGGTGGCGCATCGGCTTTCGACGCTGCAACGACCGGGCGCCAAGGGCATTCCGTTCTTCTTCGTGCGGGTCGACCAGGCCGGCACGATCACCAAGCGCCACAGCGCCACGCGGCTGCAATTCGCAAGGTTCGGCGGGGCCTGTCCGTTGTGGAACGTGCATCGCGCCTTCGAGACCCCGGGGCGGTTCCTGCGGCAACTGGCAGAGACGCCGGACGGGGTGCGCTATCTTTCCATCGCGCGGGACGTGAGCAAGCCGGGCGGGCATTTCGGCGCGCCGGTGCGGCGGTTCGCCATCGCGCTGGGTTGCGAGGTGGCCCATGCGGGGCAGCTTGTCTATGGCGACGGGCTTGATGTCGGGGACAAGCAGAATTTCGAGCCGATCGGCATTTCCTGTCGCATCTGCGAGCGGGTCAATTGCCATCAGCGCGCGGTGCCGCCTCTGGAACGGCGGCTGAGCATCGACGCGGACCGGCGCGGGGTTCTGCCCTACGAGGTAGGCTGAAGAGCCCCGCGCCGCGCGATCAGCCCTTGGTGAGGATCGCGTAGATCTCGTCCTTGAGATGGGCGCGTTGCTTGCGCAGCGCGGTTTCGGCCAGGTCGTCCATCGGCTCGACATTGGTCTCGGCGCGGTGCACGGCACGGTTGATCTCGTGATACTCCTCGGCGAGCCGGGCAAAATGCGCGTCCGAGGTTTTCAGTTCGGTCAGTCTCTCGGCGTGTTCTGGAAATTCCTCGTGCAGCTCGTGCGGGGTGTGGGACATGCGCATTTCTCCTCTGGTGCCATGCTTGGGTCTGCGCACCCTAGGACAGGGCCGGAACGCCCGGCTTTGACACGGATCAAGCGCGGCGTTTTTTCAGCACGTCTCGACGCCGGTCACAGCGCATAGACCCGGTCGGCGGTGCCCCTGAACAGCGCGTCCTGCGCGGGCGCATCATATCGCGCGGCGATCTTCTTCATCGCGTTCCAGTAGGGCACATAACCGACCGAGAGCTTGTCGACCGGGAAATTGCTTTCGAACATGCAGCGTTCGGGCCCGAAGATGTCGATCATGTGGTGGTAGTAATGCGCCTGAGCCTCCACGATCTCGTCCGATGCGGGGGGCGTGGCACGCCCGTCCCAGCCAAAACCGTTCATTGGCATCGCAAGGCCACCCAGTTTCGCCACCACGTTGGGGCATCGGGCGATTTCCTGCATCTCGCGCTGCCAGTCGGCAAAGCGCGCCTCGCGTTGGCCGGCAAATCGGTGCGTGCCGATGGGCGTTCCGAAATGGTCGAGGATGATCGTGGTGTCGGGGCAGGCCCGCGCGAGGGTGACGAACTCGCCGTTCTGCGGGTGGAAATGCCAGGTGTCATAGGTCAGGCCCCGTTCGCCGAGAGCGGCCACGCCGCGCTGGAAATCGGGATCGAGATAGAGGCGCGGCACCGGCTGGCCCGGGAACATGAATTTCTCGCGCTCCGCGTCCCAGGCGCCGGCATGGCGGATACCGCGAAAAAGCGGGCTGGCCGATTGATGCGCATCGAGCACCGCGTTGAGCGTGTCGGGCGGCAGCCGCAGGTCGGCATGGGCGATGATGGCGGCGATCTGCGCCTTTTGCGGGGTCATGGCGGCCTCTTGCGCAATGGCCTGCACGTAATGGCTCTCGGCGATGGGCGCCATGGGGTCGGGATCGCCGCGCGTATAGCCCGCGCCGCATTCGATGAAGACGGTCTTGGTGACATTGTGGCCCGACCCGGTGTCGGCCCAGAGGTCCGCGAGTTCGTAGGAGCTTCCCAGCCGTTCGGGCCAGAGGTGGTGATGCGGATCGGTGATTTCGCGCGCGGGGTCGATGATCGGCTCGTCGATCTGCGCGTGCCAGTCGTTCAAATCCTCGGGAAATCGCATGTGGGCCTCCTCCTCGGCAAAGGCTAGGGGCGCGCCCGGGGGGCGGCAAATGTTTCGTGGCGTCGCTCTTCGCGCGCCCCATCCGCGCCGTCAGCGTTGCGCGGTTTTCCAGTCAGGGTGAATCCAGGGCCGGTCGTTCGACGCGGGCAGCGGGTCGCGCCCGAGGATGTGGTCGGCGGCCTTTTCGCCGACCATGATCGAGGGCCCGTTGAGGTTGCCGTTGGTGATGCGCGGAAAGATCGAGCTGTCGGCGACGCGCAACCCGTCGACGCCGATCACGCGGCATTGCGGATCGACCACGGCCATCGGGTCATCCCTTGCCCCCATCTTGCAGGTGCCGCAGGGGTGATAGGCGCTTTCGGCGTGTTCGCGAACGAAGGCGTCGATCTCGTCGTCGCTTTGCACCGCCTCGCCGGGCTGGATCTCGTGGCGGCGGTAGGGCGCGAAGGCCGGTTGCTGGAAGATCTCGCGGGTGAGGCGAATGCAGCGGCGGAAATCGCGCCAGTCCTGATCGGTGGACATGTAGTTGAAGAAGATGCGCGGCGCAGCCGCCGGATCGGACGAGCGCAGGGTGATCTGCCCGCGCGAAGGGCTGCGCATCGGGCCGGTATGGGCCTGGAATCCATGACCTTCAGCCGCCGCGCGGCCGTCATAGCGCACCGCGAAGGGCAGGAAGTGATACTGGATATCGGGATATTCCATGCCCGCAGCCGAGCGGATGAAGGCGCAGGATTCGAAGTTGTTGGTGGCCCCCAGCCCGGTCTTGGTGAAGAGCCACTGCGCACCGATCAGCGCCTTGGAAAAGATGTTCCAGTGCTTGTAGAGCGTGATCGGCTGGCTCGCCGCGATCTGGAAATAGACCTCGAGGTGATCCTGGAGGTTCTGGCCCACGCCGGGGCGGTCGGCAATGGGGGTGATCCCGTGTTCGGCAAGGTGCGCGGCGGGGCCGATCCCCGAGAGCATCAGCAGCTTGGGCGAGTTGAAGGCCGAGGCCGCAACGATTACCTCGGCGCGCGCGGCGATGATCTCGGGTCCGCCGCGGCGGGCGATCTCGACCCCGGTGGCGCGGCCCTCTTCGATCACGATCCGGGTGGCGAGGCCGCGCGCGACCGTGCAAAGCCCGGTCTTGAGCGCCGGCTTGAGATAGGCGTTGGCCGCCGACCAGCGCCGGCCTTGCCAGACGGTCTGTTCGAACGGGCCGAAACCTTCCTGTTTCTCGCCGTTGTAATCGTCGGTCAGTTGATAGCCGGCCTGCCGACCCGCCTCGACAAAGGCGTGGTAGAGCGGGTTCCTGCGCGCGCCACGGGTGACGTGGAGCGGGCCGTCATTGCCGCGCCAGGCCGGGTCACCGCCATGGCCGCCATCGTGCCAGTTCTCCATCCGCTTGTAGTAGGGCAGCACATCGGCAAAGCCCCAGCCGCGCGCGCCGGTCTCGGCCCAATGGTCGAAATCGCGGGCATGGCCGCGCACATAGACCATGCCGTTGATCGAGCTCGACCCGCCGATCACCTTGCCGCGCGGCGCGACAAGGCGGCGCCCGCCAAGGCCGGGTTCGGGCTCGGTCATGTAGCCCCAGTCATAGCGCGACATGTTCATCGGATAGGAAAGTGCGGCCGGCATCTGGATGAAGGGCCCCGCATCGGTGCCGCCATGTTCGATGACGATCACGGATTTGCCTGCCTCGGTCAGGCGGTAGGCCATGGCACAGCCCGCGCTGCCCGCGCCGATGATGACGTAATCGGCCTGCATCATGCCGGGCGCCCGTTCGTTGCCGGGGGAAATCGAGTATTTTTGCCAAGAAAGAACATGGGGTCATTCCCCCCGCGGGAAGCGCTGGCTCTCTTCCAGCGTGTTGAGGTCCATGTGGTTGCGCATGTAGCGCTCGGACGCCTTTTGCAGCGGCTGGTAGTCCCAGGGGTAATAGCCGCCCTGGCGCAGCGCCTCGTAGACCACCCAGCGGCGGGCCTGGGACTGGCGCACATCGGCGTCGAATTGTTCGAGGTCCCAGCGGCTCGCCGCCTCGACGCGGAAAAGCTCGAGCACCTTGGCATAGTCCGGATCCTCGGCGAGGTTGGTCAACTCGTCGGGGTCGTTTCGCATGTCGAACAATTGTTCGGGATCGAGCGCGCAATTGGTGTATTTCCAGCGCCCCGCGCGCAGGGCGATCATCGGCGACCAGGACGCCTCGGCGGCGTATTCCATTGCCACGGCGCTCTTGCGGATGCGCCCCTGCCCCAGCCCGACAAGGCTTTCGCCGGTGGTCCATGGCATCACCTCGTCCATGCTGACCCCGGCCAGTTCGCAAAGCGTGGGGCAGATGTCGATGGTCGAGACCGGCTCGCCCACGCGGCCGGGGTTCATCGCGTCGGGCGCCGAGATCATCAGCGGCACCCGCGCCGAGCCCTCGTAAAAGGACATCTTGAACCAAAGCCCGCGCTCGCCCAGCATGTCGCCGTGATCGGAGACGAAGAGGATGATCGCCTCTTGCCGGGTGGCATCAAGCGCCGCCATGACCTCGCCGATCTTGTCGTCGAGATAGGAGATATTGGCGAAATAGGCGCGGCGCGAGCGAGCCACGTTCTCGTCGGTGATCTCGAAGCTGCGCCAGTCGTTGGCGTCGAAGATGCGTTGCGAATGCGGGTCCTGGTCCGCGTAGGGGATGGGGCCGACACGCGGCGCGAGGTGGTCGCAATCGGCGTAGAGATCCCAGTATCTGCGCCGTGCCACGTAAGGGTCATGCGGGTGGGTGAAGCTGACCGTGAGGCACCAGGGCCGCGCGTCATGGCCGCGCGCAAGATCGTAGATCTTCTGCACGCCGTGGAACGCCACCTCGTCGTCGTATTCCATCTGGTTGGAGATCTCGGCCACGCCCGCCCCGGTGACCGATCCGAGATTGTGATACCACCAGTCGATCCGCTCGCCCGGCTTGCGGTAATCCGGGGTCCAGCCGAAATCGGCGGGATAGATGTCGGTGGTCAGTCGCTCCTCGAAGCCGTGAAGCTGATCGGGGCCGACGAAATGCATCTTGCCCGACAGGCAGGTCTGATAGCCGGCGCGGCGCAGGTGATGGGCATAGGTGGGGATCGAGGAGACGAACTCGGCGGCGTTGTCATAGACGCCGTTCTGCGAGGGCAATTGCCCCGACATGAAGGCCGCCCGCCCCGGCGCGCAGAGCGGGCTGGCGGTATAGGCATTGACAAAGCGGGTCGAGCGCTCGGCCAGGCGGGCAAGGTTGGGCGTGTGCAGCCAGTCGGCCGGGCCGTCGGGAAACAGGGTGCCGTTGAGTTGGTCGACCATGAAGATGAGAATGTTGGGTTTGCTCATGTCGGTGCCCTTTCCAGTTCGAGCCGCGCGTAGCCCATGACCTGTTCGACCGCCGCATCGCCATCGGGGGCTCCATGGCCGAGCGACTGGCGCAGATAGACGCCGTCGATCAGGGCCGCCACCCGTTCGGCGACCGGCCGGGCGCGCGCGCCCAGGGGCTGGCGCAGCGCATCGCACAGGTTGGAGCGGATGCGCTTGTGATAGATGTCGAGCAGCCGCCGCGCCTCATCCGAGGTCTGGGCCAGCACGTAGAAGTTCATCCAGGCCGCCACCGTGTCGGCGCGGAAGTTTCGCGGGCTGAACGAGGCGCGCACGATCGCCTCGACCCGCGCGGAGGGACCCGTCGCCATCACCAGCGCGCCGCGCACCTCGGCGGCATAGACCCCCATTGTATAGCGCATGGCGGCCACGAAGATCTGCTCCTTGCCGCCGAAATAGTGATGCGCCAGCGCCGAGGACATGCCCGCGCGGCGCGCGATCTGGCTCACGGTCACGCCGAGCGTGCCGTGTTCGCCGATCTCGGCAATCGTCGCTTTTACCAGAGCCTCGCGTCGGATAGGCTCCATTCCAAGCTTGGGCATGTTATCCTCACATGGCTTGCTTGCGCAGCTAGAATGGTTTTTATTGACTCGTCAATCAAAGAAAAAACTAGGGAGACAGAAAAATGACCTTCAAGACCACGATTTCCGCCCTTGCCCTGATGGCCACGGGCACTATGGCGGCCGCGCAATGCGACACGGTCACCTTCTCGGATGTGGGCTGGACCGACATCACCGCCACCACCGCGGCCACCAGCGAGGTGCTCGAGGCGCTGGGCTATGACACCGAGATCAAGCTCTTGTCGGTGCCGGTGACCTATACCGCGCTGGCCAGCGGCGATGTGGACGTGTTCCTTGGCAACTGGATGCCGACGATGGAGGCCGACATCGCCCCCTATCGCGAGGAGGGCACGGTTGACACGGTGCGCATGAACCTCGATGGCGCGAAATACACGCTGGCGGTCAACAAGCCGGCGGCAGAACTTGGCATCAAGGATTTTGCCGATATCGCAGAACAGCGCGAGGCCCTGGACGCAAAGATCTATGGCATCGAGCCGGGCAATGACGGCAACCGCCTGATCATGGACATGATCGAGGACGACGCCTTTGGCCTGTCGGGATTCGAGGTGGTGGAAAGCAGCGAACAGGGGATGCTGGCCCAGGTGGACCGGGCCACGGGACGCGGTGAGCCGATCGTGTTCCTGGGCTGGGAACCGCACCCGATGAACGCCAATCACGAGATGGAATACCTCACCGGCGGTGACGACTGGTTCGGCCCCGACCTCGGCGGGGCGACGGTGCACACCAACACGCGCGCGGGTTATGTCGAGGAATGCCCCAACGTGGGCCGGTTCCTTGAGAACCTGAGCTTCACGCTGGCCATGGAGAACGAGATCATGGGCGCGATCCTCAACGACGGCGAAGAGCCCGACGACGCCGCCCGCGCCTGGCTCAAGGCCAATCCCGACACCTACGAGGCCTGGCTCGACGGTGTGACCACCAAGGACGGCGAAGATGCCGTGGACGCGGTGAATGCCGCACTGGAGATGTGAACGCGGCCGTGACGCCGGCCGGCCGGTCGCATTCGCCGGATCATCGAGGAACAGCCCGGCATCGCCGATGCCGGGCTGGACGCCCTCTTTCCGGTGGGGCCAGCCCGCCATCAGAAGATAGATCAGCGTCGTCGGCAGCTTGCTGTGCAGGAGGGTGGCGACTGGCCGCGGGTGAACGAGCAGCGCCCGCCCGGCGGGGGCGGGGCCGTGCGCGAACCGGATCGCAAGCGATCCGGGGGAAATCCTGGCTGGCCTGCGGGCACTTCAATAATGTGAATTACCGGTCCACCATAGGATGTTGGAGAGACCGTGAGATGTGCCGCCGGAAACGCGGCATTGTCGATCGAAATCGCCGATGGATGGACCCCCTTGAACAAGGCTGACGGATGAATTGGCTGACCGATACGAAAATCCCCGTGGGCAAGACCGCCAAGCAGGTCTTTGACTGGTTCCAGGATGTGGGCGAGCCGTTCTTCGACGGTCTCTCGCTGATGATGGAATTGCTGATCGAAGGCATCCTGTGGGTGTTGCAAAGCCCGCCCGAACTTGCGGTGGTGGCCGGGTTCATGGCGCTGACATGGGCCCTGCAGCGGGGCTGGAAAATGCCGCTGCTGGTGGGGCTCGGGTTTCTCTTCATCCTCAACCAGGGCTATTGGGAAGAGACCACCGAGAGCCTGACGCTGGTTCTGTCGGCCTGTGTCGTGTGCATGTCGGTGGGCGTGCCCATCGGCATTGCCGCGGCGCATCGCCCGCGTCTCTATGCGTGGATACGCCCGGTTCTCGACCTCATGCAGACCCTGCCGACCTTTGTCTACCTGATCCCGGCGATCGTCTTTTTCGGTATCGGCATGGTGCCGGGGTTGATCGCCACGGTGATCTTCGTGCTGCCCGCGCCCATTCGCCTTACGCATCTGGGCATCACCTCGACGCCGCAACCGCTGATCGAGGCGGCACAGGCGTTCGGGGCCACCAAACGCCAGCTTCTGTGGAAGGTCGAACTGCCCTTTGCGCTGCCGCAGATCATGACCGGGCTCAACCAGACGATCATGCTGTCGCTCAGCATGGTTGTGATCGCGGCCCTGGTCGGGGCAAGCGGTCTGGGTGTGCCGGTGGTGCGCGCGCTCAACACCGTGAACACCGCACTGGGGTTTGAATCGGGCATCGTCATCGTTGTGGTGGCGATCATGCTCGACCGGATGCTGAGGATCGAACGCAAATGAACAGAACCGCAACAGAGACTGCCGTGATCTTCGACAAGGTTTCGATCGTCTTCGGCGATCACCCCGAACGTGCCCTGCCGCTGATGGATGCGGGGCAGGAACGCGGCGAGATTCAGGCCGCCACGGGCCAGGTACTGGGCGTGCATGACTGCACGCTGGAGGTTCAGGAGGGCGAGATCCTTGTCCTCATGGGGCTGTCCGGATCGGGCAAATCGACGCTGTTGCGAGCGGTCAACGGGCTCAACCCCGTGGCACGCGGCGCGGTGCATGTCCGGCGCGAGGGCGAGATGGTGGACATCACCCATGCCGGGGCGCAGACCCTGCGCAAGATGCGGCTTTCGCATATCTCGATGGTGTTCCAGGCCTTTGGCCTCCTGCCCTGGCGCACGGTGCGCGAAAACGTGGGGCTGGGTCTCGAACTGGGCGGGATGGGGCCGGCCGAACGCGCCGCGCGGGTCGATGAACAGCTTGAGATCGTGGGCCTTTCCGACTGGGCCGAGCGCAAGGTGGGCGAATTGTCGGGCGGCATGCAGCAGCGCGTCGGCCTCGCCCGGGCCTTTGCCACCAATGCGCCAGTCCTGCTGATGGACGAGCCGTTCTCGGCGCTCGACCCGCTCATCCGCACGCGGCTTCAGGACGAGTTGCTGGAGTTGCAGGACACGCTGCACCGCACCATCATCTTTGTTTCCCATGACCTCGACGAGGCGTTCAAGATCGGCAACCGCATCGCCATCATGGAGGGCGGGCGGATCGTGCAATGCGGCACCCCGCAGGAAATCTTCTCGAACCCTGCCAACGAGTACGTGGCCGATTTCGTGGCCCATATGAACCCGCTTGGTGTGCTTTGCGCGCGCGACGTGATGGAACCGGCCGAAGGCACACCGCGGATCACCGTGAAGCCGGACGAGGATATCCGCGCAGTAATGGAGAAGGTCGGCCAGAGCGGCGCGCCGGTGGGTGTCGAAGAAGGCGGGCGGATCGTCGGGCAGGTAACGAAGGACCGGGTTTTGTCCAAGCTGCTCGACCCGCGCGGCTGACGCGGCCCGGGGACGCCTCGGGCGGGAGTATTCAAGGCAAGATGAAGGGGCGGCGCGGGCGGTTTTTCAGAGCCCGGTCAGAGTTTTGTTGCGGGCACGATGGGTGTGCGCAGGCGACGTTTGAGCACCGCCTCGCGCCATGTCATGAAGGAGATCGCCGCGACGATCACCGTGCCGCCCGCGATCACCCACAGATCGAATCCTTCGCCGAAGACGAAGGCGCCCAGCAACACCGCCCAAACGAGTTGCAGGAAATTGACCGGCTGGGTCACCGTCACAGGCGCCGCGGCCAGCGCCAGCGACATGGTGTAGTGCCCTGCCGTGGCCAGAAAGGCGACGACGAGAAGCAGCAGGAACTCTTCCCCGTTGGGCCAGACCCAGTTCATCAGCGCCAGCGGCGCCAACCCGATCGTCACCGAGATCGACAACATCGTCACCGTCACCTCGGGGCCGGTCTCGTCGGCCATCCGCTTGGCGATGAGATAGGAGGCCGCAAAGAACACCGCCGCGATCAACATGGCCAGGTGCCCCGGCCCGACCTCGCGAAAGCCCGGGCGCAGGATGATCAGCGCGCCGACCAGCGCCGCCGCCACCGCGAGGATGCGCCGCAGATGCAGCGTTTCGCCGAGAAAGAGTGCCGCGCCGACGGCCACGTAAACCGGCGCGAGATAGTTCATCGCGGTCACGTCCGCGATCGGAATGCGCGCCATCGCGAAGAACCACAGCGCCACGCCCACGGTATGGGCCAGCCCGCGAAAGCCGAAAAGTCTCAACTGTCGTCTGGTCAACCCGGCCCGCAACATCGGCCGGATCATCGGGATCAGGAACACCAGCCCCAGGAGATAGCGCAGAAAGGCCGCCTCGGGGGCCGGAATACGCGTGCCCAGCACCTTGACCACCGCCGTGACCCCGACAAAGAGGACCCCGGTCAGAACCATCCACATGACCCCGGTAACGGGTCGCGATGCGCGCGCAACTTCCATGCGCCACATCTGGACATGAAGCGAATGGGCCTGCAAGGGATAACCTGTTAACTTTTGCCGCCCTGGCAGGTTCTGCAATGCGGAGTTGACGAAATCGCATGGCTTGTCATTCTTCGCCATGCTGTCCGTCATCCGTATCCTGTTTTTTGCGTGGCTGATGCTGCTCGTGCCCCAGGGCAACGCCCGGGCACAGGTGATCGGGGAATGCACGCCCCCTGCCCCGGCGCTCGTGGCGGCGCTGATCGACTGGATCGGGGCGGAAGGCGGTTACGATGTGACGGCGCTGCGTGCGGATCCGCCTGCGATCTCGTTCTGCCGGGCCGGGACGGTGATCGCCTACGAGGGCCACGACCTGATCGTCGATCCCGACCTGCGTGCCGCCTATGACGCGCGGGCCAACCTCATATACCTCGTCGAACCCTGGCACGAGACCGACCCGTTCGACCGCTCGGTCCTGCTGCACGAGCTGGTCCATGCCGCGCAGATCGCTTCGTCTGACTGGCCTTGCGTGCAGGCGATGGAAGGGGACGCCTACCGGCTTCAGGACGCGTGGCTGCGACTCCAGGGGATCGAGGCCGGGTTCGACTGGTTCGCGATCTGGCTTCTGTCGCATTGCCCCGGCGCAGTGCATCCCTGAGCGCGGGCCCTCAGCCGCCCAGCAGCAGTTTGGCCGCGATCGCCCACATGGTCAGCCCGACCACGAGGTCGAGCAACCGCCAGGACGCGGGCCGCGCGAACAGTGGCGCCAGCACCCGCGCGCCATAGCCCAGCGCAAAGAAGAACACGAAACTGGCCGTCATCGCCCCCAGCGCAAAGGCGAGCCGGTTGTCATACTGTGCCGAGATCGACCCCAGAAGCACCACGGTGTCGAGATAGACATGCGGGTTGAGCCATGTCAGCGCCAGCACGGTGAGCGCCACGCCACGCAGGGAATGGCGCGCCTCGCCCCCCGAATCGAGCGCCGCGCCCCCGCGCCAAGCAGCCCAAAGGTTGCGCGCGCCATACCATATGAGGAACGCCGCCCCGAAAACCCGCATCGCGAGTTCCAGCCCCGGCACCGCCTGCGCGAGCGCGCCGAACCCGGCCACGCCTGCCGCGATCAGCGCCGCATCGGACAGGGCACAGATCAGCACCGTGGCCAGCACGTGCTCGCGCCTCAGCCCCTGCCGCAGCACGAAGGCATTCTGTGCCCCGATGGCCAGGATCAGCGAGAACCCCAGCACGAACCCCGCGAAAGCTGCCTGCATGCGTCCCCTGCCCTGTCCTTGCCCTGCGTGAACGTCCCCCTAGACCGGAATTCACCCGAGGTCACGTCCGAAGCGCCTCACGCAGGGGTGACATCGGGGTGCCCGGCGTGCAGCCGGCCCGCGGCGAGGGCCGAGAGCGCAACCATCACCGTCGCCGCCCCCAGCATGAGGGTGAGCCCGCCCGCCTGGTACGCAAGGCCCGACAGGACCGTGCCGATCAGGCGCCCACCGGCATTGGCCATGTAGTAGAAGCCCACATCCATGGTCACCCGCTCGGCCTTGGTGAAGGCGAGGATCAGGTAGGAATGAAGCGCGGAGTTCACGGCAAAGACGGCGCCGAAGACCAGCAGGCCGGCCACCAGCGTGACGGTGAGCCAGGGCTGCGGCTCGGACGACGCGAGCGCCGCCAGGGTCAGCGCGGCGGGAATCACGGCCAGCGCCCAGGCCCAGCCGCGCGCCGCACCGATCAGGTCGGCCTCGGGCCGGTTGCGCGCGCCCAGCAGGCGCGGCGCGGCGGCCTGCACCGCGCCGTAAAGAATGATCCAGACCGCCATGAAGCTGCCGATGAGGAAGAACGCCACGCGGTCGCCCTCGGTGGTGCCATCCGACAGCACGGCATAGAAATAGACGGGAATGCCGACCACGAACCATACGTCGCGCGCGCCGAAGAGAAACACCCGCGCCGCCGAAAGCCAGTTCACGTTGGGCGATTTCGAGAACACTTCCGAGAATTTCGCGCCCTTGCGCCCCTTTGGCAGGCCCGCGGGCATCGCCAGCAGCACCGCCAAGAGGATCAGCACAAGCACCGCTGCCATCGCCAGCACCGCCGCGGTGAAGCCAAGAGTGGCCAGCAACCCCGCACCGAGCAGGAAGCCCAGCCCCTTGACCGCGTTCTTCGACCCGGTGAGGAGCGCGACCCAGCGAAACAACCCGCCTTCCTCGGCCGGTGCGAGCAGCTTGACCGCCGATTTCGAGGACATCTTGGCCAGATCCTTGGCCACGCCGGACGCGCCCTGAACGACCATGACATAGGCCACCGACAGGCCGATCGTCCAACCGGGATCGAGCTGCGCCAGCGCGATGAGTGCCAGAACCTGCACGCCGAGGCCGGCATAGAGCGTCGACGTCAGCCCGAACCGCGCCGCGACCCAGCCGGCGGAAAGGTTCGTGACCATCCCCGCGATTTCATAGAGCACGAAGAGATAGGCCAGTTGCACCGGGGTGAAGCCGAGGATGTGAAAGTGCAGGAGCACAAGCATCCTGAGCGCGCCGTCGGTCAGCATGAACGCCCAATAGGCCGCCGTGACCGCGATATAGGCGCTGAGACCTTCGCGCGCTGCGGTCAAAGCGAGGCCCCCACAATCAGCGCCACGTCAACAAGGCGATGCGCATAGCCCATTTCGTTGTCATACCAGACATAGAGTTTCACCTGGGTTCCGCCCACCACCATCGTGGAGGGCGCATCGACGATGCCCGAGCGGGTATCGTTGGTGTAATCCGCACTCACGAGCGGGCGCTCCTCATAGCCCAGGATTCCCGCGAGCGGCCCCTCGGCCGCAGCCTTGAGAAGGCCGTTCACCTCCTCAACGCTTGTCTCGCGGGTCATCTCGAAGACGCAATCGGTGATCGAGGCGTTCAGGAGCGGCACGCGCACCGCGTGACCGTTCAGCCGCCCCTCGAGTTCGGGATAGATCAGCGTGATCGCCGTGGCGCTGCCTGTCGTGGTGGGGATCAGGCTGTTGAGCGCCGAGCGCGCGCGGCGCAGGTCCTTGGCGGGGCGGTCGACGATGGTCTGGGTGTTGGTCACGTCGTGGATCGTGGTGATCGAACCGTGCCGGATGCCGATTGCCTCGTGCAACACCTTGACCACCGGGGCGAGGCAATTGGTGGTACAGCTTGCCGCCGTGACGATGCGGTGACGGGCGGGATCGTAGACATGGTCGTTGACGCCATGGACGATGTTGGCGGTCTCGCCATCCTTGACCGGGGCCGAAACGACCACCTTTTTCACGCCCGCCTCGAAATAGGGCGCGAGCCTGGCCTCGGTCTTGTGAACCCCGGTGCAGTCGATCACCACGTCTACGTCGTCAAGCGGCAGGGCCGACAGGTCGCGCGTGCCGATGAAGAGCAGCCGCTGCCCGTCGATGGTGACGCTGTCGGCATCATGCGAGAACTCCGCATTCCACCGCCCGTGCACCGTGTCGAATTCCAGCAGATGCGCGTGCATTTCCGGATCGCCCACGGCATCGTTGATCCATGCAATCCGTGCCCCGCGTTCCAGCAGGGGCCGGAGCGCAAGCTTTCCCACCCGTCCAAGGCCGTTGAGTGCATAGACGGTCATTCGAAATCTCCTTGTTGGGACGTGCCGATATCGTCAACAGCCTTTTGAAGCGACATACGATCGAGCGTGCCGAGGGGCAGCGCGGTGAACACCGCCATCCGGTTGTGAAGCAGACCGTAGGTCTGATGAAACGCGAGGCTTTTCTCGGCGTCGGTGCCATCCACCTTGACCGGGTCGGGCATCCCCCAATGCGCACTGACGGGTTGTCCTGCCCAGGCCGGGCAATCCTCGTTTGCCGCCGGGTTGCAGACCGTGAAGACGAAATCGAATTTGGGCGCGTCGTCGCGTTGGAACTCGGACACGTTCTTGGCCCGCAGTCCAGAGATGTCATGCCCCTTTTGCGCGAGTATCTCGAGCGCGAAGGGGTTGAGCTCCGAATAGGGTTTCGTGCCGGCCGAGTAAACCTCGAACCGGTCGCCCGCCAGCTTGCGAAGGATCGATTCGGCAAAGATCGAACGGGCCGAGTTGCCTGTGCATATGAAAAGAACGTTGTACTTGCGATCGGGCATGGCGGTCGCTCCCGTGGACGAGGAAAGTGAAAGGGGTGAGCAGAACTCCGGGCGACCGCGACAGCAGTCGAGGAGCAGATAGTCGAGAGTGCGGCGCAGCTCTGTCATGGCGATGGTGTATCGAAGCGATGTGCCCATTCGCTCCTGGGTCACCAACCCGGCCTGCATCAATGCGGAAAGGTAGGCCGAAAGCGTGGACGCCTTGAGCCCGCGCGCCTGCGCCAGTTCACCGGCGGGCACACGATCAGGGTAGCGCCGCATCAGGAGGCGAAAGATCGCCAGCCTTTCGGGGTGGCCGAGTGTCGCAAGACGTGAGGGGATTTCTTCTTCCATATTTCATGAATAACAGAAATATTTTGCGATGGAAGTGCGAACCGGCATTGTTGCAAAGGTTTCACACGCATGTCGTTACGGGTTTTCTTGTCATCGCGCCCGCGCCCCGCATTTCCCCGACAAGGCGTGTTTCTCCGGATTGGTCTTTCCCGGTTCCGACCACGGGACGACGCCCGAACGCCGGCGGAGACGAGCGAGCGGCAGGGGCCGGAACCACCGGACATAAGAAGGGGCGTAATCAATTCCGCAAGACCTTGTATCCTTTCAC
Source organism: Rhodobacteraceae bacterium HLUCCO07 (assembly GCA_001314705.1). Taxonomy (GTDB): domain Bacteria; phylum Pseudomonadota; class Alphaproteobacteria; order Rhodobacterales; family Rhodobacteraceae; genus Aquicoccus. The sequence continues at coordinate 9,831 of LJSU01000001.1, read as the reverse complement.
GCAGTTGAGGCAGGCCGAAGTCTCGAAGGGGTTTGGTTTCATAGGCTGAGCACGGAGTCATTTTGCGCGCGGGGTCTCGGAGTCCTGCCTCACGAACCAGTCATAGGTGGAGCGCATACCCACTTCCAATCCGATCTCCCTCGCCAACCCATGCATGCCAGTCGCGACACGCCCATCAGCTTGCGCATCGTGCCCTCGGGCTTGCCGGGATCGGCGGTGATGCGGCCCCGAAACCCGGTCACCGCAGCCATCCTCCGTGCAAGCCCGATGATCGACAGGAAAGCCCGCAAACCGCGATACCGCCGGCCCGTGCGGTCGTGAATTGCCCTTGCATCCCGTCGGCGCCGTCCATGATAGTGGGGATATGGATGAGAATACCAGTCGCCCTGCCCTGCGCATCCGGGTCGTCTTTGGCGAGGCTGGAATGATTGGCCCCGGCAAGGCCGAGTTGTTGGAGCGTATCGACCGTTGCGGTTCCATCGCGGCGGCAGGGCGTGAAATGCGCATGAGCTACAAGCGCGCCTGGCAACTGATCGGCACATTGAACAGCATGTTCCGCGATCCCGTCGTGGACAGCACACGCGGTGGGCCCGGCGGGGGTGGAGCCGCCTTGACCGAAACAGGCAAGAAAGTTCTCGAACTTTATCGCGCCTTCGAGGCCGATGCGGCACAGGCAGGGGCCGCACGCCTGGACACGATGCGCGCGATGCTGGTGGATATTCCTGAAGGAAAATAGCGATTGACCGTCCAATGATCCGCCTGCGATATGTTTCATGAACCATATCAGCAGGGAATCCCCGATGCTCATTCACGTCGCGCGCCGGTTCACGATCATGGCGATATCGGCCCTTTTCGTTGCAGGTCTCCCGCTACAGGCATCCGCGGAGAGCGCGCTGGTCGCCACTGCCGCCAATTTTGCCGAAGCAGCCGAGGCGATGGTCGAGCCCTTTCGCAACGCGACCGGCCATGATCTGCAACTGACCACGGGCTCGACCGGCAAGCTTCTTGCCCAGATCCGAGAGGGTGCGCCCTTCGATGTGATGCTCTCGGCCGATGCCGCCACGCCCGCAAGACTGATCGAGGATGGAAAGGCGGTGGCCGGGACATCGTTCACTTATGCCATCGGTCGGCTGGTGCTCTGGAGCGACGATCCCGGTCGGATTGGCGCGGATGGCGCTGCAGCGCTCGAAAATCCGGATTTGCGCTTCGTGGCGCTGGCCAATCCCGACCTTGCGCCCTATGGCGTAGCCGCGCGCGAGGCGTTGCAGTCACTGGGCCTTTGGGAGGCGCTGCAACCCAAGCTCGTGATGGGGCAGAACGTTGGCCAGACCCATTCCATGGTCGCGACCGGCGCCGCCGAGTTGGGTTTCGTGGCGCTGTCGGCAGTCACCAGCCCACGCGCCACCAGCCAAGGCAGCAGCTGGGAGGTGCCGCAGGAACTCTTCACGCCGATCCGTCAGGATGCCGTGCTGCTCGACCATGGCGCGGACAACGCCGCAGCGCAGGCATTTCTCGCGTTCCTGCGCACCGATGAGGCCGCCGCGGTGATCGAGCGCTTCGGTTACGCAGTCGGGGATTGACATGACGCTTCCCGATCTTGGACCGCTGTTCCTGACCATCCGGCTGGCCGCGATCACCACCGTGATCCTGCTCATCATCGGCACGCCGATCGCCTGGTGGCTCGCGCATACGCGGTCGCGTGCGAGATCGGTGGTCGAGGCGGTGACAGCCTTGCCGCTGGTGCTGCCTCCAACGGTGCTTGGCTTCTATCTGCTGGTGTTTCTCAGTCCCAATTCCACCATCGGTGGGCTGTGGTTGTCGGTGACGGGGACCACGCTGACATTCTCGTTCCTGGGCCTGATCATCGCCTCGGCCATCTACTCGCTTCCGTTCATGGTCCAGCCGCTGCAAGGTGCGTTCGAGGCCGTGGGGCGCGGGCCCCTCGAGGCGGCAGCCAGCCTGCGCGCCACGCCGATGGACGCTTTTCTCACCATAGCCACGCCGATGGCGGTGCGGGGCTATCTCACGGCAACGGTGCTGACATTCGCCCATACGATCGGTGAGTTCGGCGTGGTCCTCATGGTCGGAGGCAACATCCCCGACCGCACCAAGGTGGTGTCGATCCAGATCTACGAGAACGTCGAAACCATCGATTATGCCGCCGCGCATGGCCTGGCGGCGATCCTGCTGGTGTTCTCGTTCACCGCGCTGCTGTCGGTCTATATGTTCAACCGCCGTTTTCCCGTGCACGTGGGGTAGACCATGGCCGATCTTTCCGTCGATGTGCGCGTGCAATATCCCGAATTCGAGCTTTCGGTGGCGCAAGTCTTCCCCGGCAGCGGGATCACGGCGCTTTTCGGCCCGTCGGGCTGTGGCAAGTCCACGCTGCTGCGCGTGATCGCGGGGTTCGAGCGGCGGGCAAGCGGCCGGGTGCATTTTGGCGAAGAGGTCTGGCAAGGCGGGCGCAGACGCCTGGCGCCGCATCTGCGCGGCGTTGGCTACGTGTTCCAGGACGCCCGGCTGTTTCCGCATCTGAGCGCGCGGGGCAATCTCGATTACGCCCACAAGCGCGCGGCGGACGTTCCGGCGCACTATGGCTTCGACGATGTCGTGGACATACTCGACCTTGCGCCGCTGTTCGACCGCCGCGCCGCCCAGCTTTCGGGCGGGGAACGCCAGCGCGTCGCAATCGGGCGTACCATGCTGGCACGGCCCCGGCTCCTGTTGATGGACGAACCGCTGGCCGCGCTCGATACCCGCCGCAAGGCAGAGATCCTCCCCTACGTTTCCCGGCTGGCCACGGCCTTCGACATTCCCATCATCTATGTCACCCACGCGCTTGAAGAGGTGACCCAGCTTTGCGACCGCATCGTGGCGCTTTCCGCTGGACAGATCGTGGCGACCGGCGGCGTGGCCGAGGTGCTCGAACGCCTCGACCTTGCCGACGTGCAGGGCCGGTTCGAGGCGGGTTCGATGCTCAGGGGGCATGTCGCGGCACAGGACACGGCGCTTCACCTGACGCGGGTCGAGTTGGGCGGCTTCGCGCTCGAAGTGCCGGAGATCGGCCTCACACCGGGTGCCGAGGTTCGCCTGCGCGTGCGGGCGCGCGATGTGTCGCTGGCGCGCTCAAGGCCCGAAGGGTTGAGCATCCGCAACATCCTCGATGCGCGCGTGCTGAGTATCTCCGAAGAGCCCGACACCGCGCATGCCGAGCTTCTGCTGGATCTGGGTGGTCAGAACTTGCGCGCGCGTATCACGCGGGCCGCCGTGCGGGAGCTGGGGCTTGTCCAGGGGGCGCAGACCTTCGCGCTTGTCAAATCGGTCTCGTTCGACCGCCAGGCATGGCCCAGGGCCGATGCGGTCGCCCCGCCCTGATTGCCCGGGAGACCCGCACGGTGGGGCCATCACAACTGTGGTGTGGCCGACCCTTGGGTTTTGTCGGCTCCATGTCCGGGGCGTGCCGACCGGCTTCACTCGGCGTTTTCGCCGGCCCCGCCCAGGGCCGTCGTGTCCCCCTTCGGGCGATCCTCATCCGGCATTTCGCCGGTGACCAGATAGATCGTCTGATCACTGATCGAGGTGGCGTGGTCGCCCATGCGCTCGATATTCTTGGCGATGAAGTGCAGGTGCATGCTGGCCGTGATGTTGCGCGGGTCCTCCATCATATGCGTGAGAAGCGACCGGAACAGCGTGTTGTACATCTGATCGACCTCGAGATCGCGCGTCCGCACGTCCTCGGCCTTTTCGGCGTCGCGCTCGATATAGGCCTGCAGCGCGTCGGTCAGCATCTGCTCGACCATGCGCGCCATGCGCCGCAATGCAGGCACCGTGCCGTCGATCGGTGTCATGTCGACCAGTACGGTGTTGCGCTTGGCGATGTTCTTGGCGTAGTCGCCACAACGCTCCAAGTGCGAACTTATCGTCATCACCGACAGCACGGTGCGCAGGTCGCCCGCCGTTGGCGCGCGCAGGGCCAGGACGCGGGCGGTTTCCGACTTGATCTCTTCATCCATCGTGTCGATGATCTTGTCGTCGCGCCGGATCTTCTGGCTCAGGTCCATGTCGCGGGTTTCAAGGGCCGTGATCGCGTTGTTGATCGCCTTTTCCGCCTGGCTGCCCATCTTCACGATCATCGCCTGGAGAGCTTCGAGGTCGCGGTCGAAGGATGATACGATATGCTGCGAAGTCATGATACGTATCCTTACCCGATCCGACCGCTGATATAGCTTTCGGTCCGTGGATCGTGCGGGTTGGTGAAAATCGTGTCTGTGTCGTCGAATTCCACCAGGTCTCCGAGATGGAAGAAGGCGGTTCTCTGACTGACACGGGCGGCCTGCTGCATCGAGTGGGTGACGATCACCACCGAGTAGCGTTGCTTCAGTTCGTCGATCAACTCTTCCACCTGGGCCGTGGCGATCGGGTCGAGCGCGGAGCACGGCTCGTCCATCAAAAGCACCTCGGGGGCAGTGGCCACGGCGCGCGCGATGCACAGGCGCTGCTGCTGGCCGCCGGACAGGCCAGTGCCGGGGGTATCGAGCCGGTCCTTGACCTCGTCCCAGAGCGCTGCGCGACGCAGGCTCTTTTCCACGATCTCGTCGAGTTCGGCCTTGTTCCGGGCCATGCCATGGATCTTGGGGCCATAGGCGACATTGTCATAGATCGACTTGGGGAAGGGATTCGGCTTCTGAAAGACCATGCCCACTTTCGCGCGCAATTGGACCGGGTCCACGTCGTGATCATAGATATTCTTGCCGTCCAGGTTGATGTCACCTTCGACCCGGCAGCTGTCGATCGTATCGTTCATGCGGTTCAGGCAGCGCAGGAAGGTCGACTTGCCACAGCCCGAAGGCCCGATGAAGGCGGTGACCGTCTTGTCCTCGATATCGACGTTCACGTCCTTGATGGCGTGGGTCGAGCCATAATAGACCTGCACGTTCCTGCATTGAAACTTGATCTTTTTGCTGTCCACGGCTCTCTCCGTAACTTGAGTATCATACATGGGGCCTGTCCTTGTTTACCAGCGGCGTTCGAAGCGGCGGCGCAGGATGATCGCGATGATATTCATGGCGAACAGGAAGGCCAGCAGCACGATGATCGCACCGGCCGAGCGTTCGATGAAGGCCGCGTCGGCGCGTGAGGCCCAGCCGTAGACCTGTACCGGCAGCGCGGTGGCCGGGTCGAGGAAGCCGCCCTCAAGCGGGCTGGCCGGGTAGTTGTCCACGAAGGCGACCATGCCGATCAGCAGGAGCGGCGCCGTCTCGCCAAGCGCGTTGGCAAGGCCTAGGATCGTGCCGGTCAGGATGCCCGGGGCCGCCTGCGGCAGAACGTGGTGGAACACGGTCTGGATCTTCGATGCGCCGACGCCGAGCGCCGCATCGCGGATCGAAGGAGGCACCGCCCGGATTGCGGCGCGCGTGGCGATGATGACCGTGGGAAGGGTCATCAGCGTCAGCACCAGCGCGCCAACCAGCGGGGAGGACAGCGGCAGCGCCATGAAGTTGATGAACACCGCCAGCCCGAGGATGCCGTACACGATGGACGGCACCGCGGCGAGGTTGGAGATGTTCACCTCGATCAGGTCGGTCCACCGGTTCCTCGGCGCGAATTCCTCCAGGTAGATCGACGCGGCAACCCCCAGCGGCAGGCACATGACCAGCACCAGCAGCATCATGTAGGCCGAGCCGATCAGGGCGACGCCGAGGCCGGCCGCTTCGGGCCGCTGGTCCGAGGCGTCCGGCAGGGTGAAGAAACCCCAGTTGAAGCCCACAGTCAGCACCCCGGCCTCGCGCATCAGGTCGGCGAGTTCGAGTTGCTCGGGCGAGATGTTCACGTCGCGCAGGGCGGAGTCGCGGGTGACGCGGCCTTTCAGGTAGCCGTCGATCCGCCCCTGGGCCAGAACCTTGAACGAGATCGTCTCGCCGATCAGCGACGGGTCGGCGAGCACCATGTCGCGCAGTTGCGCCGGCGCGTCGCGCGAGATCAGCGCAGCCACGTCGCGGTCGGACACCCCTTCCACGGTCAGGCCGCGCCGTTCCAGATACGCGTTGAGCTGACGTCCCAGAAGGTTGCCGTAGCCGATCGTCGTCACCCGCATCAGGTCGCTGCGCTCGCGGGTTTCTTCCGGGTCGAGCGCCTCTTCTTCCAGCGTGACGTCGAAGGTCACAGACGCCTGCCGGAATGACGACACGCCGTCCGAGAATATCGTGATCAGCATCACCGCGAGCACGACGAGGCTGATCGTCACCGCGGCCAGCCCGTAGAGCCTGAACCGGGCCTCGGCGCGGTTGCGCCGCCTGGTGTGGGCGTCCTCGACAAACATGCTGCCCTTCGGGCGCGCGCCGTCGGAATCGTGCATTGCGTGGGTCATTCGTACTGCTCCCGATACCTTCGCACGATGGCGAGCGCGAGGATATTCAGCCCAAGCGTGATGACGAAAAGCGTCATGCCGAGCGCGAAGGCGACCAGCGTCTCGGGCGAATCGAACTCGGTATCGCCGGTCAGCTGGCTGACGATCTTGACGGTGATCGTGGTCATCGCCTCGAACGGGTTGAGGTCGAGCCGCGCCGCCGCGCCGGCGCCCATGGTCACGATCATCGTCTCGCCGATGGCGCGGGATCCGGCCAGCAGGATCGCGCCGACGATGCCCGGCAGCGCGGCCGGCAGCAGCACCTGGCGCACGGTTTCGGATTTCGTGGCGCCCAGCCCGTAGGAGCCGTCACGCATCGCCTGGGGCACGGCGTTGATGATGTCGTCCGACAACGACGACACGAAGGGGATGTTCAGGATGCCGATCACGATCCCCGCGGTCATCACCGACGAGGCCGAGCTGCCCAGGCCCAGCGGCTCTGCGAAGGCGTCGCGCAGGAAGGGGCCCACCGTGACCAGCGCGAACAGGCCAAAGACCACGGTGGGAATGCCCGCGATCACCTCGATCATCGGCTTGACCACCGACCGCGTGCGCGGCCCGGCGTATTCCGCGAGGTAGATCGCGGTGAACAGCCCCAGCGGCACGGCCACGATCATCGCCACGAGGCTGATGTACAGCGTTCCCCACAGCAGCGGCAGCAGGCCCAGTTCGGAATTGCCGCGGAAGTTTGGGGACCAAGTCAGACCGAAGAAGAAATCCTGCCAGGGATACATGCTGAAGAAGCGCAGCGACTCCGACAGCATCGACAACACGATGCCGACGGTCGTCAGGATCGCGACGGTGGACGCGAGCGCCAGCAGTACGAGGATGACCGTTTCGACCCGGCTCCGGGCACGCAGTGCCGGACCGGTAGCATAGATGGAAAATGCGAAGCCTGCCCCGGCGATCAGCAGCGTCAGCGCGGTGCGGATCACTGCCCCTGCAGCGCTGCGTTTGCGGTAGTCCTGAGCGGCGCGCAGCACTTCGGGAGTGACATCGGAGCCAAGCGCCACGCCCGCCTCGGCCAGCCGGTCGCGGACGCTGCCGAATTCGGTGCGGAGCGAAACGGCGCGGCTCTCGGTCAGAATACCCTGATCGACGGCCTTGTCCAGCCCTTCGGCCACGCGGCGCACATCCGCCAGCAGCAGCGTGCGCTCGGTCGGAGAGTCGAACCGGTCCGACGGGAAGAACTCCGACAGGCTGCGCTCGAGCACAAGCGGCTGCGCCAGCAACCAGAGCGCAAGGAAGAGCAGCGACGGCACCGTAGTGAAGAGAAAGACATGCCAGCCATAGAAGGACGGCAACGAATGCAGCCCTCTCATGTCGCCACCGACGCTGGCGATGGCCCGGTACCGGCCGATTAAATAGCCGACACAGGCCAGAACGATCACGAGACCGAAGAGAAGGGCGACGGACATGGAGTGCGGCCTTTCAGACAGAAAGCCCCCGGCGCGAAGCTGCGCCGGGAGCGAAGGTCACTTCAGACGGGTCAGTTCAGCGGACCCATCGGGGTCAGATCCCGGACCATCTCCTGGGTTGCGGTCAGTTCCGGATCGGCCACGAGGCCATAGTTCGCGAGCGGACCGTCCGGGCCGGCCATGTCGTCGGAGACGAAGAAGTTGATGTACTCTTCCAGCCCCGGGATCACGCCGACATGCGCCAGCTTGACGTAGAAGTAGAGCGGACGCGACACGGGATACTCGCCGTTGGCCACGGTCTCTGTGGAGGGGGTGACGCCGTTCATGGTGCCGACGCGCAGCTTGTCGGTGTTGTTGGTGTAGAACGACAGGCCGAACACGCCGATGGCGTTGCGGTCGTTTTCGAGGCGCTGCAGCGTCTCGGTATAGTCGCCGTCGATGTCGATCGAGCGGCCGTCGGTGCGGATCTTCATGCAGGCGCTTTCGGCGTCGTCCTCGGACATGCCGTCGTCGATCATCGCCTGCATCGCGCCGGTGGCCTCGCAGCCGGCAATGATGACCTTCTCGTCGAACACTTCACGGGTGCCGTGCTTGGTGCCCGGGATCAGCGCGAGGATTTCCTGCTTCGGCAGGTCGCCGTTCACGTCCGACCATTCGTCATGCGGGTTGGCGACAAGCTCGCCGTCCACCAGCACGGTCTCGCCGAGCGCATTGTACCAGTCGGCCGGGGTGAATTCGAAGCCCGGGCCGTCGATGTCGGAGGCGAAGACGATGCCGTCATAGCCGAAGCGGACTTCCATGATCTCTTCCACGCCGTTGGCGGCGCAGGTGTCGATGTCGGACTGCCCGATGCGCGACGACGAGTTGGCGATGTCGGTGGTGTTCTCGCCCACGCCTTCGCACATCATCGCGCGACCGGCGCCCGAGCCGCCGCCGGCGACCACCGGGGTCGGGAAATCGAAATTCTCGCCGAAGGCTTCGGCCACGATCGTCGCATATGGCAGCACGGTCGAAGATCCGGCGATCTGGATGTTGTCGCGCGCGGCGGCCGTCGTCGCGGACACGGCGGCCAGTGCCAGTGCCGAAACGGTGATTTTGGTGTAGGACATGATAGCTCCTGCTGTCAGTGTTTTGGTACAGAACATCGTCCGGATAAGCACTTTACGTGACCCCTATGTAAGATTCTTGTAACAGTTTTATGAAATAGAGGCGCCGTGACGAACGCGCGTCCCCTTGGCAAGTCCGGCGCCCCGCCAAGCGCGGCATCAATGGCAAGCGCCGCGCCACCGACCGCCGCCATGGCCCCGAACGCGAAGGCCCAGATCCGGCCGGTGCCCGCCAGCACAGGAAGCCGCTCAAAAGGTGGCGCAGTGCGTCCACCTGCCGCCGCGCGGATCAGGGCGGCGCGAGCGTCGGCTCGAAGTACCCGGCAATGCACAAGGCGGCCACGTCGCGGCCTACGGCACATGTCGCGGCAACTGACCCGTCGTCTCTACCCGAGCGGGTCGGCAATAGAATAGTGAAGCACGACCGGCATCACAGCTGCCTTGCAGCTCGCGGCACCCTCGAGTGGCATGTCCACTGCCCGCGACGCTTCAGCCTCGCCCCCAAGCGGGGGTTCCCGCATAACCACTGAAAACAAAGAAAAATATCCGGCCGGAGCCGGATCGGGAGAACGCGTATCAAAGGAACAAGTGGCGGAGGGAACGGGATCGGACGTTCTCCATCCTAAGTTGTTATTGTTTTAATATAGTTTCTCCGCCCATGGCCGCTCAGTGGCATTTCGGCGATGACGCCTTCACCCAATTTCCGACCCTCGCAACTCCTCACGTAACGCTGCGATTTCCTCCCGCAGGGCCGAAATTTCGCGGGAACCGGCGACATCGCTGTCCGGCGCCGCAGCTTCTTGGCTGTGAATCGGCATGCAAAAGTGACCCACCTGGGTGGGTTATGATCATCTAAAACTGACCCACCTGCCACGTTAGCATCCGTGCGTCCATGCACGGA
>LJSU01000026.1 GCA_001314705.1 Rhodobacteraceae bacterium HLUCCO07 | reverse complement strand
GTTTTTTTCCTGTTCCAGCAGCAGGCCCTTGGAGACGTAGGTCAGCTGGAACGCCTCGAAGATCGGCCAGACGTCTAGAAGGGCGTCGATGGCCTCCGGGCTCGGATCGATGGAATTGCCATCCGCGTCGCCGATGCCCCCCCAGGCGAGCACCGCCCGCCGCGCCAGCGCCTTGGCGAAGGCGACGGCGCGCTCCTCGTCGGAGGCGTCCTCGGGCACCGCGTCGACGGCTGCGTCGCTGCGCGTCGCCACCATCAGCGCGGTGGTCAGCGGGCGCAGTTGCACCCGAACGCCGGGAGCGAGGTCATGCCAGCGCGGGGCGTTGGTCAGGTCGAGCGTGAGCATCAATACGTCTCCACGTCATTCACGAGGGTGGCGGTGCACATCCGGCCGACCACGCTGTCGCGCGCGGCCTGCCAGTCGAAGGTGGCCTGCACGCCCTGCGGCCCGGAAATCTCGATGCGCGGGCGCGGCAGATAGACGGCGTGCACCGTGAAGGTGAAGCTCTCGCCCGAGGGCAGGACGTAGGCGAACTCCATCTCGCAGGCCTCGCCGTTGATCGCCTGCGTCACCAGTGTCTGGTCGGCGAAGCGGACCTCGATCCGGCCAGTGAGCGCGGCGATGGACGGGTCCGCGCCATCGATGCGGCCGTCCGAGCGGATCGTCTCGATCCGGTCGAGGTTGTTGGCGTAGGTGATCTCGGCCGAAACCACGTTGCCGAGCGCGGTGCCATTGCGCGTGATCGACCCGTTGAAATGGCCGAAACGCTTCAGCTCCAGTGCCGTAGGCGTCCCCGCGCTCGTCGTGGTCCCGATCGTCTCGCCCTGCGCCACCAGTCGCGCCGTGGCGGTCAGGAGCCCCGAGCGCTGCATCTGCCAGGTGATCTGGTCGAGCACGCAGCCCGAGTACATGGCGTAGCGCGGCACCTCGGGCATGCCGGTCTCGATCGACATGCTGGGCAACGTCCATGACCCCGACTGGAACTCGTGGCTGTACGGGGCTTCCGCACCCGTGGTCGTGGGCGTGCCGAAGGCCGCCTTCAGCCAGAAACCGAAGGCTTCGGCGTCGAGCGGCACGACGACCTCGCCATCCGCCGTCACCGCGTCCTTGATCGGCGCCAGCGGATCGCGGCCGTAGCCGAGAAGCTCGGAGTTCAGCAGCGGCTGCTCCGCCCCGAGCGATGTGCTGGCGAAGGGCATCCGCGTGAAGCCGCTTGCAGGCGGCATTCCATAGGTCGTCTCGAACGCAAGCGCCATCAGCGCCCGCGCCCCCTGGGCTCGTGCCATGGTGTTCTCCTCGGGTTGTCGGGATCAGCCGAGCTGGTCGGCCGTGGAATAGTGCAGCACCACTGGGATCACGGCGGCCTTCAGGCTGGCAGCGCCCTCTACCGGCAGATCGACGGGCCGAGGCGCTTCCGCCTCGACCCAGTCACAGAGCCCGCCAAGCGTCCGGTCGGCTGCGAGCGCCGTGCCGATGCTGGCGGTCAGCGTGTCGAAAGCGACATCACGGTCGGCGCCCTGTACCACCGCCTCGATCTCGGCGCAGTGCTGGTAGTGGTAAGCGAGCGGCGACAGCGTGACGTCCGGCTCACCCGGCTCGCCATCACGCAGGATCAGCAGGCCCTCGGCCGGCACGCGCTCTGGCAGCACTTCACCGCGCAGTGCGGTAGCCGGCAGCACCGAAAGCCGCGCGTGCAGCGCGGCGAGGATGGTTTCACGAGGGGTGGGCATGTACGGACGCTCTGAGAGTCGTTATTGCAAAATTAGTGCTTCAAGGCTATATAGCCTCCAAGACATGAGGACCGGATGCCGTGGACCGTTTCGTTCGCAGAGGAGTTCGAGCCGGAGTTCGACGAACTCCCGCAAGAGGTGCAGGACGCGATCCTGGCACGCGCGCTCCTGCTGGAACGCGAGGGGCCATCGCTCGGTCGACCGCATGCCGACACCCTGACAGGGTCGAAGCACGCGAACATGAAGGAATTGCGCTGCAATGCCGCTGACGGCGTATGGCGCATCGCCTTCGCATTCGATCCCGACCGGCAGGCGATCCTGCTTGTCGGCGGGGACAAATCAGGTGGCAGCGAGAAGCGCTTCTACAAGCAGCTGATCGCCCGGGCCGACGAACGGTTCGACAGCCATCTCGAGAGACGGAAAGGATGACGATCATGGCACGGACTCTCAAGGACAAGCTGGCTGCCCTCGATCCCGCCCGGCGCGCTGGCGTCGAGGCCGAGGCGGATCGTCTGCATATGGAGTACCTGACGCTGCAGGAGCTGCGGAAAGCCAAGGAGATGACCCAGGTCCAACTTGCGGACACGCTCGGCATTCAGCAGGCAACGGTGGCGAAATACGAGCGTCAGAGCGATCTGCTCCTCTCGACGCTCACGAGCTACGTGCGCGCGATGGGTGGCAACCTCAAGCTGATGGTCGAGTTCCCCGGCAAGGCTCCTGTCGCACTCGAGGGGCTCGGAGACACTGAGGAACCCCGTCGTCGGCGGCGCGCGGCGCGAGAAGAGCGAGAGGTTGAGGCGCGCGCCTGATCATCTAATCCTTCCGTCCACCCAGTTCGCCACGATCAATCCCGGCACACCGTCCAACGCCCGGTCCGCGTCCCGCGCCAGGTCCAGCCGCTTCGGCAACTTGACCTGCGGCACCAGCAGGAAGATCGGCGCGGTGACCTTGCCGCGTCCGGTCTTCGAGCGCGACACCACCGCCTGACCCTTCGTGTTGATCCGCCCTTCGGCCACCAGCAGGCTCGGGCCGGTGCGGCGATAGACGAAGCGCAGGCGCAGCCCGCGTCGCCGCTCCCATTCGCCGGGCGTGATCCGGCCGCCCCGCAGGGACTTGCCCGCCGCAGGCAGCGGGATCGCCAGCCAGAACCCGTTCTTCGAGCGGATCAGCGGCCCCGTGTCATGCGCGCCGACGATGACCGGCGCCTTCGACCAGACCAGCGCCGCGGCGTCCAGGCTCTCGCCCGACCTCGGGAAGTTCTGGCTCCGGATCGAGTTGGCGAGCCGGGGCCCGAGCCCCGCCCCAGTAATCTGCAGCCGCCACGCCGTCTTCAGCCCGGTCCCGGCCTCGCGCATGGCGGCGGTGACGGCGCGTTCGCCCGCCGCGACCTCGGCCGCCATCATCGCGACGATGTCGGGATCAATGTCGAGCTTCAGTTTCACGCGGGCCTCAGATCGACAGTCCAGACCAGCCGCTCGCGGTCACGGACGGGCTCGCCCTGAATGAGGAAGGCGTCGCCGTCGATCTCGATGCGGTCGCCGGGGCGCGGGTTCGCGACCTCGGCGACGCGCAGGTCGATCTGGGAGGTTTCCGACCACAGCCGCGCATCGCCGAAGTCGGTGACGGCATCGGCGCGCCGGGCGACGACGCGCACCAGAACGGGCGCGCCGCCGTCGGCGATGTAGACCGCGTCCCGGCCGATGTTCGGATCGGCGAAGAGCGAGCCCACGGCTGCGGCGAAGGCGCTCATCAGAACGCCGCGTTCAGGCGCACCCGGCCGATGGTGTCGCCCGCGCCGCTCGCCACCGCCTCGACCGCCACGCCGACGAGGGTGTTGTCGGTCGCGACGGTCGTGGTGCGCTTGTTGGTGTCGTCCCAATAGACCTTCGCGCCGACGGTCCAGGCCTGGGAGCCGACCTTGGTGATGTCGAAGACCCCGACGAGCGCGGTCTCGACAGGCTCGCCAAGGGCGGCCGCTCCGGCGGCGATGCCGAAGATGGAGCCGACGAGCAGGCCATAGCCAGAGGCGACGGCATAGGGCGCGGTCAGGGTGATGGTGTTGCCGGGCTGGACGAAGTTTTTCATAATGGGGATCCTCGTGGAAAGACGAAGGGCGGCCCGTGAGGACCGCCCGTGTGTCAGGGTTCAGCATGGGGTGCGGGTTACGCGCCCGGGTTCTTGTAGAGACCGCGCCAGTCGATGGCCTTGGCGCCGAAGTCGAGGCGGCACTTGATCTCGACCCCGTCGACGTCGAAGCCGTTGCGCGTCTCGATGTAGGCGCCCTGCTGGCCCTCGAGATAGGCGTACTCGATGGTGTCGATCTGGTTCGGGCTGGCCGCCAGATACCAGGCGGTCTCGCTGGCTGCGTCGAGGCGGGGCTCGCTGATCGGCGCCAGCGTCCGGATCGACTGCGGCACCACGCTGGCGGTCGCGGCGGGCACCAGGTTCTGCGCGACCAGCTGCTCGGCCTTCAGTTCCAGCGCGGCGGGCACGATCAGGAAGGCGGGGCGGACGTTCAGCACCGTCTTCTTGTCGAGGCCCGTCTGCTTGGCCATGGCGGCGCGGGCCGCACCGACGCTGCCGACGTCAAGTGCCGTACCGGTCCCAGCGAGGTTCTTGTGCGTGGTGTGGAATAGCGCGTTGCCATCGGCCATCGCCGGGTTGGCGGTGATGATCCCCCAGACCACGTCCGACTCCAGCTGCGCGATGGAGTTGCCGTACATCGCCGGGATGCGGGTGAAGGCGTCAAGATCGTCATTGATCAGCGTCTGGCGGGTGATCGCGACCACCCGGCCATAGGTCTTGACCTTGTAGCTCTCCTTGCTCTCGCCCAGCGTCCCGCGCTTGAACTCGCCGCTCTCGCCGACCTCGAGCAGCTGCGGCGCTTCGCCGAGCTGGACGCGGTGCATCGCCTTGAAGTCGGTGGCGAGCACCTGGCGGCAGAACAGCATGAAGGTGCGGGGATAGGCCTCGTAGGCTTGCCGGAGGGTCTTGTTGGTGACCGCCGACAGGATCTCGGGGAAGTCCGAGGTCGAGTGCAGCGCCCGCGTCGCCACCTCGTCGCGCGACAGGCCCCGCGTGTTCACCCCGGCATTGCCGAGGCTTTCCCGGGCCAGTTCCAGCAGCGTCATGCCGCGATACTGCCGGGCTGCGTCCTCCAGCTGGAACAGCGTCGGGCTGTAGCGGTGCAGGAGTCCGTTGACTTTTTCCAAGCACCAGCGCATTTCTGCCACAGATGCGCTCAAGTGAACCCAACGCCTTGACTCTTCAAACTAAACACTCGACCTTAGCCGGTATCCAATCACGCGTCAGGGCAGATGGAAATGAAGAGTAACAATTCTTGAAGTGCCTAAGTTGTACCTTGCGCGTTAGGTATCATAGCAGCACCAAAAATGGATGGAAAACATGAACACGAGCGCTCAGCAAAAGCTCAACACAGTCAATGAGCGGATCGCTCAAGCCGAGACCGCGAACTTGGCTCAGATGGAGTTTGTTGAAAATGACGCTAAATCTATTGGCTTTGAAGAGGATGCAGCAAGAAGAATTGCTGAGGTTTGGCTTTCTGTGAAATCGCGCCATGACATTGTGAATCCAAAGTAAATCGCCCTCAGACATGGACAATAATGGCGTTGAAATTTATTTGAAGAGCCCGCTGCACATTGGCTCTGTTCTTTCAGAAATACATGATTTTATTGGGGAAGGGCTGAGACGATTTCCTGAGCATTTCAAGATTCCGCTGAGAGTCATATCTTCTGGGAAAACGTTGATCGGCGCTGATCTGCTCGCAGAGCAGCGTTTTTCCTCGCTTGTGAAAGAGGGTGAGCGGGGGAGATTATTATCTGTTGAAGGCGAAGAAAGTCTTGCAAACAGAAAGCTCAATTTTCGCGGAAGCGATAAAATCCATCTTTTATGCGACATAATTGATGGAACTGACCTTTATGTCAGGGGCTTTTCAAATTGGTGTTCAGCTGTTGTTGCGTTTAATCCGTCAGAGCGCCGCGTAGTTTGCTCGCATGTGTACGTGGTTGGGGACCGTAATTCAACGCTTTATTCAGCTAGCGCTGATGGCGATAAGCCGTTCACAACGCAGTTTCGAGAGGTTGTAACCGCCGGGGACAAAGGCCCTCCTGTAGCGGAGATGTTTGAGGCTCCGAAGCATGTGGAGGTAGGAGCAAGCAAGCCGTTTGGTGAAGCAACAATTTGCTGTTACGGGCAAAAATTTAAGAACTTGGAAGCGCTAGGCCAGTTGTTCAAGAGCTCGGAGTCGAAAGAATTGCTTCTCCGTAAAGAAATGGAGAACGCGCGCTTTCACACCCTTGCTGGTAATCCAATGATGTGCCGAATAATTGACGGATCTGTAGATATTGTTTTTGATATTTTTGGTCAAGCTCCTCATGACGTAGTTCCTGGAGCGTTTATCGCACTCAAGGCGGGAGCTGTGATGTACGACTTAGGCGCCAATCCGAGAAGAGAGGATCGCCGAGTTGAAATAGAGGATTTTATTGAGTTTCTTTTCGAGCCAAACAATGAGCGTATGAAGTATGTGATTGCAAGCGGTGAGGCGCTGGCTGAGAGCTTTTTGAATGTTTTGAGGTCAGCAAAAATTATATGATCGACAGCAGGTTCGCCATCGCGTCCTTCTGCGGATCGACCGCCTCGAACTTTGGCGGCGACCATTCGACCGGCACGGTCGGCGACGGGATCTGACCCGCCGCCCACGCAGCCTCGGTGAACCACCGCCAGACCGGCGCGCAGAACATCGGGATGAAGAGCTGCCACTGGACGGCGTCGATCTGGCGGCGGAACTCGACGAGCCCCGCGCGGATCGAGGAATAGTTCACCTGGGACAGGTCCCCGGTCAGCAGCTCGTAGGGCACCCGGAAGCCCGCCGAGATCGTGTGCAGGCTGGCGCGCTTGTATTCTCCATAGCCGCCCGTCGCCGATGGCTGGTTGAAGCGGATGTCCTTTCCGCCGCGGGCATAGGCGATGAGCCCCGGCTCGAACTGCTCGACCCGGTTGCCGTCGGCATCGACCACGGAGGGCGCGATGCCCTGCTGCGCCTCGTCGTCGCCGAAGACGATGGCGGTGACACAGGCCTCGGTCTTCTTGCGGACCAGTTCGGCCACTTCATAGTCATCGAGATCGCGCAAGCTGCGGATGACCGGCGCGCCCCAGGGAACGCCGCGCGCCTGCGTGCGCTGCTTCTCGTAGACATGGGCGATCTCGCTCGCAGGGACGGGGCGGCTCTGCAACCCGTTCTGCAGGGCCCCATAGGCGTCGCCCGGATGCTCCGCGTGCAGCCAGTAGGCCCGGCGCTTGCCAACCGGGTCGAACTCGATCCCCTGCACGAGGCGTCCCGCGCCGAGGGCGCCGGATTTCGTGGCGTCGAGGAAGTCGGCCTCCAGAACCTGCAACTGCAGCGGCACGGGCAGGCCGTCGCTCGCGCGCCGGACACGGCGGCGCACCAGCACCTCGCCCGCCTCGACCATCTCGCGGCAGATCAGCGTCTGCAGCCCGTAGAAGTCGAGCTGGCCGTCGGCGTCGCAGTCCGCCGTCCAGCGCTCGAACAGCGTATCCACCTTCCGGTCCAGCGTGTCGTCGCCGCTGGCGGCGCGGGGCATGATGCCCGCGCCGATGATGTTGTTGACCAGCACCGCCACGGCCTTGGCCGCATGCGGGTTGTTGCGCACCAGATCGCGCATCCGGTCGCGCAGCAGCGCCCCGGCCACGCCGATCTCGGTATCGGCCGAGGAGCCTGGCGCGCGCCAACCCTCGGTCCGCCGTCCGCGTGCGGCACCCCCCACCTATCCGTTCAGGACATGCGAAAGGCGGGGGCGATCCAACTTCTGACCGGTCCTTGGGAACCTCCATCCTTTCGACCCGTCCCCCGCC
>LJSU01000021.1 GCA_001314705.1 Rhodobacteraceae bacterium HLUCCO07 | reverse complement strand
TCCATCCTTTCGACCCGTCCCCCGCCGCTCTCCGGCATGTATGAGGTGCCGGAGAGCGGCTCCCGTATCGCACAGGAGCCGGGGCCGATCTTAAGACAAGTCCGTCCTGCGGGATGTCATACTCGAGGATCTTGGTGGCGAGGCCCGTGCCGTGGAACAGACCGAAGATAAGGGTCGCGGCCTTGGTGTTGGGCTGGAACCTGAACCATTTCTGATAGTAACCGAGGTTGTCGAGCGCCTTGTAGACCACGGACAGGCCGATGATCGCGTCGATGATGTAGGCGTTGATGCCCCAGCCATACCAGACGCCCAGCAGCATTGTGACCGAGTGGCCGATGGCAAAGAGGCTGACATAGATGCCGACGTCCTTCATCCTGTAGAGGAAGAACACGACGCCAAGCAGGAACAGGATGTGGTCGTAGCCCGTCACCATGTGCTTGGCGCCGAGATAAATGAAGGGGATGATCTTCACCCCCCAGATTTCCTGGATATAGCCCGCGTCACCGGCCGTGACGTTATGGGCAAGGGCTTGGGTAGCGGTCAGCAGTAATGCCGCCAGCAAAAGAAGGGTCAGTGTGGCCATCTGGCGTGGTACCAAGGCTCGCAGGACCCGAGACGTCAGGGTCGTGGATGGATCTCCGGTATGTTGTCGACTGATCGGTGAAGCCGCGCGTAGGCGGCGTCGGTCAGGCACGCGGCGGTCGTTCTATCCGATAAGCGCGATGCGGCCCGCCTGAGGAAGAACGAAGCCGGAAATCGTCGCGATAGCCCAAAGACGGGTGCGCACCGGAACCGAGCGCGAGCAGGGCCTGACTGTGATCATGGTCGGCCACGTCGTGGCTGTGTCCATGGAGCGCCCGGTAAAGATCCTCTTCCGATCCGTGCGAATGGCCATGGTCGGCGATCATTTCAGCATGATCGGCAACAACCTCGAACACGGAAGGGGTGTGGCTTGCGCTTGGCGCAATGGACCAGACCGCAAGCGACAGGCAAAGAAGCGCCGCAAGCGCACTCCGTCCGAATGTTCGCAAGGGTTTCACTGGTTAGCCTGCCTGCTCGTTTTCAGTCCGTGACACGTTGATCGCGCCGTCTTGTTCTATCCTCTGAGGGAGGATATCATCCTTCTATGTCAAAGTCCCATGTGCACGCAACCCACCCCGCTCTCGTTGCCCGGCTGAAGCGCGCCGATGGGCATCTTCGTGCCGTGATCGACATGATCGAGGCGGGCAAGCCCTGCCTCGACATCGCGCAACAGATGCAGGCGGTGGAGAAGGCTGTTGCAAACGCCAAGCGCGCCCTGATCCACGATCACCTGGATCATTGCCTCGACGCTGAACATTCGGCCGCAGATCGCGACGAAATGAAAGCCATATCCCGATACCTCTGAGGTCACCCCCGTGCTGGAAATCCTTGCCGACCGCACCTATCGCCATCTCTTCGTCGCGCAGGTCGTGGCGCTTCTGGGCACCGGGCTGGCAACGGTCGCGCTGGGGCTTCTCGCCTTTGACCTCGCGGGTGAGAACGCGGCAATGGTGCTGGGCACAGTCTTCACCATCAAGATGGTGGCCTATGTGGGCATCGCGCCCATCGCGGGGGCTTTTGCCAACCGGGTGAACCGGCGGGCATTCCTGGTCGCGCTGGATCTGGTGCGGGGGGGCGTGGCGCTGTGCCTGCCCTTCGTCACCGAGGTCTGGCAGGTCTACATTCTGATCTTCCTGCTGCAATCGGCCTCGGCGGCGTTCACGCCGACCTTTCAGGCGACCATCCCGGACGTGTTGCCGGACGAGGCGCGCTACACCCGGGCGCTGTCGCTCTCGCGATTGGCCTACGATCTGGAGAACATCGCCAGCCCGATGCTGGCGGGGCTGTTGCTCGCTGTCATGAGCTACAATTCCTTATTCCTCGGCACGGTCGTCGGGTTTGCGGCCTCCGCCGCGCTGGTCGTCTCGGTCCTGCTGCCCAGCCCGAAACCGTCGCAGCCGCGCGGCATCTACGACCGCACGACCCGCGGCATCCGCATCTACCTCACCACGCCGCGGCTGCGTGGGTTGCTGGCGCTGAACATGGCCGCCGCCGCGGCGGGCGCGATGGTTCTGGTCAATTCCGTGGTTCTGGTGCGCGGCACGCTGGGGCTGGATGCGTCCGCGCTAGCCTGGACCATGTTCGCCTTCGGCGCGGGGTCGATGCTGGCGGCACTCGTTCTGCCAACGCTTCTGGACTGCGTGCCGGACCGACCGGTCATGGTCGCGGGTGCGGCGCTGTTGGTGCTGACGCTGCTTGCGCTTGCCATAGAGATCGCGACCATCGGCCTCGACTGGCCCTTCCTACTGGGCGCATGGCTGATGGTAGGGTTGGGCTATTCGACGGTGCTGACGCCTTCTGGCCGGCTTCTGCGCCGCTCCGCGCACGCAGAGGACCGCCCGGCGCTCTTCGCGGCGCAGTTCGCGCTCAGCCACGCCTGCTGGCTGGTGACCTATCCGCTCGCGGGCTGGCTGATGACGCGGTTCGGCTCTGTCATGGCGCTGGGGCTGCTGGCGGCACTGGCTGGCATCGGCGCGCTGGCCGCCCTGCGCCTCTGGCCATCGGGTGATCCGGATAGCTTCGAACACACACACGAGAACCTGCCGCTGGATCACCCGCACCTGCACGGCGTGCGGCGCCACGCTCATCCTTTCGTCGTGGATGAAGAGCATCCGCGTTGGGCATCACAGCTCTGAGGGTGGCCTTCGAGGTCTGGCAGACCCGTAGCTCGTGAACACCTCGGTGCCGCCATCGCGTCGAATAAGGAACACGTCGTAGGCCTCGCGTTCGCTTTCCGGTCCCATGCCGGGCGAGCCGTAGGGCATGCCCGGAACGGCCAGACCGACGGCATCGGGGCGTTCCTCCAGAAGGCGCCGAATATCGGCGGCCGGCACGTGACCTTCGATCATGTAACCTTCGACACGGCCCGTGTGGCACGAGACCATGTCTTGCGGGATGCCGTTCTCGGACTTGTAGCGCATGAGCAGGGTCCCCGCGCTTGCCTCGGTCGTGACGAGGAAGCCGTCGCCCTCAAGGAGCACGATCCAGGCCGAGCAGCAGCCACAATTCGGGTCCTTCAGCACGTGGATCGACGGTCCGCCGGACTGCGCGAATGTCCGCAGGGGCGATGCTGCCAATAGCGTTGCTCCGCTAATCAAAACCGCGCGTCTCGATAGAATGTCCTGAATCATCTGGTCTTCCTTTCCGTATCGGTTTGGACTTGTGGTGTCGGCTCAGAGGTCGAACCGCCTCAGCCGCAGAGCATTGGAGATGACTGAGACCGAGGAAAGGCTCATTGCGGCCGCCGCGATCATAGGCGAGAGTAGGAGGCCGGTCAGGGGATAGAGCACGCCGGCGGCGATAGGAACGCCTGCGGCGTTGTAGACGAATGCGAAGAATAGGTTCTGCTTGATGTTCCGAAGCGTGGCGACGGCCAGTTTCCGCGCCCGCACGAGGCCGACGAGGTCGCCGCGCATGAGCGTGATCCCGGCGCTTTCCACGGCGACGTCGGCGCCGGTGCTCATGGCAATGCCGACATCGGCGGCGGCGAGCGCTGGGGCGTCGTTCACCCCGTCGCCGGCCATCGCAACCGAGGCGCCTTTCACGCGCAGCTCCTCGATCAGCTTCTGCTTGTCCTCCGGCTGGACGCCCGCGCGCACCTCGTCGATGCCGAGCTTCGCCGCAACCGCCTCGGCCGTGCGCCGGTTGTCGCCGGTGGCCATGATGATGGTCATGCCCAACGCGTGAAGGTTGCGGATCGCGGCCTCCGTGGTCTCCTTGATCGGATCGGCCACGGCGACGATTCCGGCCAGCGCCCCATCCACCGCGACGAACATGGCGGTCTTACCGTCCGCGCGCAGCGTGTCCGCCTGGGCTTCGGCCTCGTCTACTGCGAGCCCGAGGCTCGACATCATGGCGGCATTGCCGAGTGCGACCTTGCGCCCCCCGACGGTGCCGTGCACGCCCTTACCCGTCACCGCCTCGAAATCCTCCGCCGACCCGGGCGAAAGGCCGCGGTCCTTCGCGCCGGCCACAATCGCCTCGGCCAGCGGATGCTCCGAGCCGCGCTCAAGCGCTGCGGCAAGGCCCAGCACCTCCGCCTCGTCGCCATGGAGCGCTACCACATCGGTCAGTCGCGGCTTGCCCTCGGTCAGCGTGCCGGTCTTGTCGACGATCACCGTATCAACTCGCGCCATCCGTTCCAGCGCCTCGGCGTCCTTAATCAGGACGCCCGCCTGCGCGCCTCGGCCGGCGGCCGTGGTGATCGAGATCGGCGTGGCGAGACCTAGCGCGCAGGGGCAGGCGATGATCAGGACCGAGACGGCCGAGGCGATGGCGAAGGCCAGTGCCGGCTCGGGCCCGGCCCAGAGCCAGACGCCGAAGGCGATGATCGCCACCAGCACCACCGTCGGCACAAAGACCGAGGAGACCCTGTCCGCGAGCCCCTGGATCGGCGCCCGCGACCGCCGCGCCCCCGCGACCATCTCGACGATCTGCGACAGCACCGTGTCCGCACCCACCTGTGTCGTGCGGACCGCCAGTGTCCCGTTCTTGTTGATCGTGCCGCCGGTGACGCGGTCGCCCTCGACCTTCTCCACTGGCACCGGCTCGCCCGTGATCATGCTCTCGTCGACCGAGGAGCGGCCCTCGACCACCTCGCCGTCCACCGGCACGCTGTCGCCGGGCCGAACGCGCAGCAGGTCGCCTTCGACGATGTTCTCGAGCGGCGCGTCGTATTCCGAGCCATCCGGCAGGATCCGCCGTGCGGTCTTGGGCGCGAGGTCGAGTAGTGCCCGGATCGCATCGCCTGTGCGTTCTCGCGCGCGCAGCTCCAGCACCTGGCCCACGAAGACCAGCGCCACGATCACCACCGCCGCCTCGAAATAGGTTCCGACCCCGTGACCCATCCGGTACTGCTCGGGGAACACGTCTGGTGCGAAGGTCGCAACCAGCGAATAGAGATACGCGGCACCGACCCCGAGCGCGATCAGTGTCCACATGTTGGGCGAGACGTTGCGGATCGAGTCGATCCCGCGCCAGAAGAACGGCAGCGCCGCCCAGAGGATCACCGGGGTCGCCAGCACGAACTCCGCATAGACCGAAAGGCGGTGTCCCATCCACCCGCGCACGTCGAGCCCGACAAGCTCGCCCATCGTGATGATGACAAGCGGCACCGCCGCCGCTACCGAGATCCACATGCGTCGCGTGAAGTCGACGAGCTCGTCGCTTGGCTCATCCGACGGCAATACGGGTTCCAGCGCCATGCCGCAGATCGGGCAGCTGCCTGGTTCGTCGCGGACGATCTGGGGGTGCATCGGGCAGGTGTATTGCGTGCCGGGCGTCGCTTTCTGTACGGCCTTCTTCGCGTTGCCGGAGGCATAGAAGTACGGATCGGCGTCGAACTTCTCCTCGCAGCCGGCCGAGCAGAAATGGAAAGTCTCGCCGCCGTAGTCGTGGATGTGGGTGCTTTCGTTGATTTCCACCTTCATGCCGCAGACCGGGTCTGTCGCGGTCTCCGCGCCCGGTGCGATGTCAGGGTCGTGATGATGGTTGCTTGCCATGGGAATATCCTATCCTTTCGTGCGCACATGAGGCTTCCAGTAACTGGATGGTCAGGGGGCGGATTGGTGTTTTTCGTATGCGGACCCATGCTCGCCGTGGGCCGCTTCGCGCGGAGGCGGATTGAGTGCGAGGAAGACGCGCTCGAACAGGAACACGGCAACCATGCCCACCAGAGCGATCACCACGATCAGCGGGTCGCTCTGCCATTTGAGCGCGGCGAAGGCCGCGAGAACCACTGCGTCCAGCGCGATCGCGGTCAGCAGGGCCCATCCCCGTGCACCAATGTCTTCCCGCAGGTTCCGCCAGACGCCCCAATGGATCAGGATATCCATCACGAGGTAGAAGAAGGCCCCGAGCGAGGCGATCCGGCTGAGATCGAAGAAGATCGTCAGCGCGCCGGCGATCACCACCGTGTAGACGAGCGTATGGTTGCGGATCGTGCCTGGCATGCCGAAATGGCTGTGCGGGATCAGCTTCATGTCGGTCAGCATAGCCAGCATCCGCGAGACCGCGAAGATGCTGGCGATCACGCCGGACGCCGTCGCGACCAGTGCCAACGCCACCGTCAGGTAGAAGCCGACCCGGCCGAGCGCCGGCTCGGCCGCCTCGGCGAGCGCATAATCCTTTGCCGCGACAATACGGTCGAGCGGTAGGCTGGAGCCGACCGCCAGTGCCACCAAGAGGTAGACTACGACGCAGATCGCAATGGAGATGATGATCGCGCGCCCGACATTGCGATGCGGGTCGGTGATTTCGGCGCCGGAATTCGTGATCGTGGTGAAGCCCTTGAAGGCCAGGATCGCAAGCGCCACTGAGGCGATGAAACCGCCCACAGCACTTCCGTTGCCATTGCTCGTCGCTTCGAACGAGTTGCCCCCGGCCCAGAGCCCGGCAATCCCGAAGGCGGCGATCCCGCCAACCTTGAGCACCGCCATGAGCTGCGAGAGGAGTCCCACGGAGCGGTTACCGGCCGCATTCACGAGGTAGGCGAAGACGATGAGACCCAAGCCGATGGCGGGAACGGGCCAGCCCTCGGGATCGATCCCGAGACCACGCATCAGGTAGGTCGCAAAGGTCCGCGCGACGAGGCTTTCGTTGATGACCATCGACAGCGCCATGAGGAGCGCGGCCCCCGCCGCGACGGTGTTCGGACCATAGGCCTTGGTCAGGATCATTCCGATACCGCCCGCAGACGGGTAGGCGTTCGACATCTTGACGTAGGTATAGGCGCTGAAACCGGTCACGAGTGCGCCCGCCAGAAAGGCCAGCGGAAAGAACGCGCCCGCAAGCTCCGCGATCTGCCCGGTCAATGCCAGAATGCCGGCACCGATCATGACACCGGTGCCCATCGCCACGGCATCGTAGAGTGAAAGGCTGTTTCTTTCGTAGCTCGATTTCATGGTCCGTTTCCCTCGATGGCAGATGCGCCTTTGCCTGCGGCCCGCGATCGCCTCTTTCGTCCGAGGGCGAGTGCGAGCAATGGAAGCCCCGCCGCCAGTCCGAGGCCGATGGCGATCCACTCGCTCGCCCCGAAATTTCCATCCACTGTGACGCTTCCGAAGTGGGCCAGCACAAAGCTTGCCGGCAGGATTCCGGCCAGGGTGGCCAGTGCGAAACGCCATGCATGCAGACCGCTCAGCCCGGCCGCATAGCTCATCGCGTCGAAAGACACGAACGGCAACAGGCGGCTGGCGAAAACCGTCGCGGTCAACGCGGCCTGCGACCCGAGCAACCCAGCATCGACGCGGTCACCAAAAACCCGCCGCAAGACATCGTGCCCCAGAACCCGTGCGAGGCCGAAGGCGATCAGAGCCCCGAGTTCCGATCCAATTGCAACATAGAGCGTTCCGGCGTAATGGCCGTAGGCGGCACCGGCCGCCAGCGCGATGGGAGCGCTCGGGATGGGGCTGGCCACCACGGCTATCGTCATCAAACCGATGATTGCGGCGGGGCCCCACGCACCGGTGTTTTCGATCCAAAGCGCCGCAGCCTCCCGGTCGATGCTGGCGGGCCACTCGATCTTGAGCCAAACCATGATCCCGATTGCCATGGCGCCAAGTCCGACGAACACGAGCATGTTTCTTCTAAGCGGTCGCATGGATATCGCCAAAACAGCAGCGGGGCCGAGAGGCGCGCCGTCGGTGCAAGACCGATGCCCCGCGCCTTCCGGCAGGAGAGCATGTCACGCAAGGACCTGCGGCAGCGCAGCAGACGCAAGTCGAACGATCAGGCTCCGACGGTGCAAGTGCATCGACATGCCAAGCCTTCTCGGTCAGGCTGTGTCAACGGCTTCGACAAGCATGTCACGCACCTGAGCGGCCACCTGGTGAAGCTCGGCGTTCTCGACTGCCGACATGGAGGCGACGGGGTCGATGGCGCTGACCTCCGTTCCGCCGTTGACGCTACGCAGGATTACGTTGCAGGGCAGCATCGCCCCGATGCGCGGCTCAAGTCCCATCGCGTCCCACGCCATGTTGGGGTTGCAGGCGCCGAGGATCTTGTAGCCATCCATGTCACCGTCGATCTTCTGCTTCATCGTCGCCTTGACGTCGATCTCGGTCAGAACACCGAATCCCTTGATCTTCAGCGCCTCCCGCACGCGCTTTTCCGCTTCATCGATATTGGTTCCCGGTAGTAGCCGGTCATGAGTATAGCCCATTCTGTAATCTCCTAAGGTAACGACCGTCCGACCTCAACCGAACGAGGCCGGGGTTGTGCTCTTTACTGGATTTCCGGACTCAGTTGTCGTCCATCATGCCATGGCCACGCTCGCCCATTGGGCCAGCACCTGGCATGTTGCCGTCATCCTGCATCATGCGCTCGCGCATTGATTGCATTCGCTCCATTCGTTTGGCGGGTTTGACGATCTCGCCTACCGTGACCTGCCCATCGCCATCGTCATCGAGGAACTGGAACCGGTCTACCATGGTTTCGCGGATGAGTGCGCTGTGCAGGGTTTCGAATTCGGCCAATGAAAGCGACTCGTCGCCATCGGCGTCGTATTCGGCGAGCAGGGCCTGGAGACCTTCCCGTGCCTCCTCCGGCGTCACGGTGCCGTCGCCGTCTGCGTCGAGCGCCTCCATCATCGGCATCAGACCACCGCCCATCATGCCACCGGCGCCGCCCATGGACCCCATGCCGGGCATGCCGCCCTGCATCATGCCCATACCGTCGCCCATCATGCCAGAATGCATGGGCATCATCATCTGCATCATGTCGTTGTTGCCGACACCGGGACTGCCCGTGCCGGGACCACCATGACCGTGGTTGCTGTCAGCCGCAGCCGCGCCGCCGAAAGTTATCAGGGCAAGTGCCGCGCCTGAAAGTGTTGTCCGCATCTTCATGTCTCAATCCTCCATCTTGTTGATTGCACAACCGACATAAGTGTTAGAATTGAAACCGGAACGCGCGTCATTCTCTGTTTTGTATCCGTATGTCGCAGAATGCTTTTTTGATACAAATAATTACATTTAGGCCGCTGACGGTTTGTCTCCGACGCATGTAAGGAAAGACCATGGGAGACGCTCCACATATTCTCGTCGTCGACGATCATCGCCAGATCCGGGAGTCGGTCACCCGCTTTCTGGAGCGCAACGGCATGCGGGCGACAGCCGCTAAAGACGCGCACGAGATGGACGTCAAACTGGCGGGTGGACATTTCGACTTGATAGTGCTCGACGTGATGATGCCGGGCGAGGACGGGCTTTCCGTCTGTCAGAGGCTTTCGACCAAACGACGCCTTCCGATCATCATGCTGACCGCCCTTGGACTGGAGACGGACCGGATCGTCGGGCTTGAGATTGGCGCTGACGATTATCTCCCCAAACCCTTCAACCCGCGTGAGCTGCTTGCGCGGATCAGGGCTGTGTTGCGGCGTGCGTCTCTGGCCGAGCCCGAGGCATGCAGTCTCGCCGGCAAGACGGCACGGTTCGCGGGACTGACTCTGAACGCTGACGCGCATTTTATTGAAGACCCGTATGGCAACCGTGTGCAGCTGACAACCGCAGATCTGCGGCTGCTGACAGTCCTGCTTGAGCGACCGCACACGATCCTGAGCCGCGACCAACTGCTTGATCTCACCGCCGGACGGTCCGCGGGGCCTCTCGACCGGACCATCGATAACCAGATCAGTCGGCTGCGCCGCAAGGTCGAACCCGACCCCTTGCGTCCGTCCATCATTACCACGGTCCGCAATGGCGGTTATTGCCTTGCAGCCGATGTCGAGGTGATCGATTGATGCGACACCTGTTCAAAAGCTTGCGCGCGCAGCTCGTGCTGCTGATCCTTGGTTGCCTTGTTATCGCTCAGGTCGTCAGCCTGTGGCTGCTCACCGATGAACGCGGTCTTGCCGTGCGTGCGGCAATCGGCGCGGAGGCGGCCGGGCGCGCGGCCAATGTCGTGCGACTTCTCGAGGAGGCGCCGCCCGAGCTTCGCCATTCCATCCTACGGGCGGCGAATTCGCCGCTGGTGCGCTTCGATCTTGCGCCCGCACCGCTGGTAATCACGCCTGACCACCATCACGGCGATGCGGTGGTGGCACGGATGCGGGCCTTGCTCGACGAGCGCTTCAGCCGTGAAATTCGCGTCAATCTGCGTGAGGCCGAAATGCCGGCGATGTTGCCCGCGCATTTGGATGTGGATGGCGAAATGGCCCGGATGCACCGACAGATGATGCGGGAGCGCATTACACCCGTGGAGCTAACGCTTTCCGTCGCTCTCTCGGGTGGGGAGTGGCTCAACGTCGCGACCCGCTTCGAGCGACCGCCACTGCAATGGCGCAGTATCTCGATCCTGTCTTTCGGGGTAACGGCTGCTCTCCTGCTCGTCGCGGTTTTCTGGTTCCTGCTTACGCGTTTAACTGGCCCGCTGCGGCGTCTCTCCGGTGCCGCAGACCGGTTGGGGCGCGGAGAGGATGCGGGCAGCCTGCCCGTCGCCGGCCCGACCGAGGTGCGGGACCTCACGGCGGCGTTCAACCGGATGCAGGAGCGATTGACCCGATTTGTCGTCGATCGCACGCGGCTTTTGGCCGCAGTCAGTCACGACCTTCGCTCGCCGTTGACAGCACTCAGGGTCCGCGCTGAACTTGTGGACGACGAGGAGACCCGCGAAAGCCTGATCGAATCCATCGAAGAAATGCAGATGATGGCGGAGGCCACGCTCACCTTCGCCGAGGGTCTAAGCGAGTCGGACCCCCCTCAGACCATCCAGGTCGCCGACTGGCTGGAGGCGTTGTCCAGGGACATGGTGGAAGCCTTCGAAATCTCCGGCGGGCCTGAACTGCGGGCCCGGATCCGTCCCCTGTCGTTGCGCCGGGCGATCCGCAACGTCATCGAGAATGCGATCCGCTATGGCGGCGCGGCGCGGGTCGGATGGCATCGCGCGCGCGATCATCTGGTGATCGACGTCACCGACACGGGCCCCGGCATTCCGGCCGGGATGATCGAGCGGGTCTTCGACCCCTTCTTTCGGCTGGAGGAGTCCCGCTCGCTGGAAACGGGGGGACATGGGCTGGGGCTGTCTATCGCGCGCTCCATAGTCCGCGCCCATGGTGGCGATATCCATCTGGAAAACCGTCTCGAGGGCGGGTTGAGGGCGTCCATCACGCTCCCGCTCTCGGGCGAGGCCGATCAGGAGACCAAACGAAAGGAATTGACCGATGACAAGAACAGCGATGGTGACAGCACCCCTCCTCGCATTGCCGATGCTGGCGGCCGCGGATCCCGGAAGCGACTGGCAGGGGAGACATGACCATATGATGTGGGGCGGCGGTTACGGCATGATCGGCGGGCTGATCACGATGCTCTTCTTCTGGGGCATTGTCATCGCCCTGATATACTTCGCCGTGAACTGGATGTCCGACCGGCAAGGACGGGGCAGCCGGCGCGATGCGATGAACATATTGCGCGAACGATACGCCTCGGGCGAGATCGACGAGGAGGAGTTCGAGCGCCACCGGAAAGTGCTGGAGGCGTGAAGCGCTGGGTCGGGATTCTTTCTGTGCTTGCACTTGTCGCGGCAGCAGGAGTTCTGTGGTGGCTGACGCGCCCGCCGGGCGTTTCGCCCGCGTCGGTCATGCCCGCGGGGGTAGATATCGCCCGGGGTGAGGTGCTCTATTCCGATCATTGCGCGTCCTGCCACGGTGTCGATCTCGAGGGCCAGCCCGACTGGCGGTCGCCGGGACCAGACGGACGGTTCACCGCGCCGCCTCACGACGAGACCGGGCATACCTGGCACCACTCCGACCGCGCCCTGCTCGAATACACGAAGCTGGGTGGGCACGCCGCGATGGCCCGGCAGGGGGTAGCGTTCGACAGCGGCATGCCGGGATTCGAAAGCGTCCTGACGGACGGGAAATTTGGGAGATCCTCGCATACATCAGATCGACATGGCCCGAGCGGATCCGGGCCGTCCAGACGGAGCGGACAGCGGCCGATCTTGCAGGGGATGGCAACTGAGACGAAGTCGACGCATTTGCGTTCCGCCTCCGCGCCATGTGATCGGAAATTGGAGGATGGTGGTGCGCCGGCCACTAAAACAGGCAAACGCGCGCCGAGGCGAGTTGGCAGGGAAAAGTTAGTTATACATCCTGCGCCAAGTACGGTAGAAACAATTCGGATATAGGTATCGGCAGAATATGCTAAGAGCAGTGTTGATCGTTTGCATGGTGATGGTATCGCTGGCGTCAGTCGGCGGGGCAGTCGTGCCGCATCATGCGGAGCACTGCCTGACATCGGCCCATGCGGATGCCGACGTCGACAAGGCACATGCCGGTCACGCCCATTCGCAGGCCCACGCGCAATCGGTGGCCGCCGATGCAGATCTGTATTCGCCCTCGATGGATGGGGCGGAGACCGCGTGCCCCCAGCATTCCTGCGTCGGGTGTATCGAGGGGCGGGACCAACTTCCGGAAGCCCCCCAGAACCTGTCCATGGTCCGCATTCTCGAAAGGATCTACGCGGTCAACCTGAGCGGGCCCGACGGCCCGCTCCGGCCGCCGCGCGTCTGACGTCCGCTTTCCGACACGCGTGATTTCGGGTTCCCGCTGAACCCAGATCCCTGAAGAAACTGACGTGAGAGACTTCCCATGAAACATCCATGTGCGGCCTTGCTGCCGCTGGCCTTGGCCGCTTGCGCGGTATCCGAGCGGCCCGCCGACCCCGGCGCGCTGATCGCGCCCCTGACAACACCCAGCAGTTCCACGCTTCCGACACCTTCACTGTTCGCGGGCTTCGCACCACGCGCCGTCGTGGAGCCTAGCGACTGGCGACGTTCGAACGACCGGCAATCGCCGGCCGGAGGAGGCGAGTGATGCGTGGCCCGGTTCTTGTCACGATGACTGCTGGGCTGTTTCTTTCAGCCTGCGCGTCACCCGATGCAATCGTGCGCTTCGGCGCGCCCAATGCCGGCTTTGCCGAGACCGAGAAGACGGTGCGCGACGCTCTCGGCAAGGAGACGGCCTGGATCCAGTCTTCGCAAGAGGCCGCCCAGACAGCCGAGCGGGTCCACGCGCTCGTCCATCGCAAGACGATTAACGCGGACACGGCCGTGCAGGTCGCACTCCTGAACAATCGAGGGCTTCAGGCGGCCTATGCCGAATTGGGGCTTTCGGCCGCCGATCGCTGGCAGGTGACGATGCAACCCAACCCAGTCATCTCGATCGGCATCATGGGGATCGGGGCCGATGGCGTCGGCCCCTTCCGTGCGGTTGAAGGCATGATCGCCAACAATCTTCTCGCGTTAGCGACACAGGAGAGGCGCAACGACATCGCCGACACCCGGTTCCGGCAAGCGCAGTTGCGTGCCGCTGAGGAAACATTGCGCGTCGCAATGGAGGCGCGAACGGGCTGGATCGACGCGGTGGCCGCATTCGAAGCGGCGGCGCTCGTGCGGCAGGCGGAAGGCACCGCCGATGCCGCCTCGGAACTCGCCGCGCAGCTGGGCGAAACTGGGTTTCTCAACAAGTCTGGCCAGGCCCGGGATCAGGCGTTCCATGCCGAGCTTGCCGGTCAGCGCGCGCGGGCCTTGCTCGACGCTCAACTTGCAAAGGAACGCCTGACGCGCGCGCTTGGCCTTTGGGGCACCGATGTCGACTATTTCGTGCCCGACGCCTTGCCGAAGCTGCCCGCCGGTCCGTCCACGCGGCCTGGCATAGAGGCGGAGGCGCTGGCCCGCCGTGTGGATCTGGCCATCGCGAAGCTCGAACTCGAGGCGGTGGCGCGGGAAAAACGGCTCACCGATGCCACACGCTTCGTCTCCGATCTGGAACTGATCGCTGGGTTCGAGAGCGAGCGGGAAACCGACGAGGCCACGGGCGCACGCGAGACCGATACGACCGGCCAGATCGAGGTGGAGTTCGACATTCCGATCTTCGACAGCGGTCGGGCGCGCCTGAAATCAGCCGAGGCGGCCTATCTTCGCGCAGCGCATCAACTGGCCGAAAAGGCGGTGAATGTCCGGTCGGAGGCGCGCGAGGCGCATCTGGCGCTCACTGGCGCGCATCGGATCGCGCGGCACTACCGCGACACCGTCCTGCCGTTGCGTCGCCAGATCGAGGAAGAGGCGCTTCTGTCCTACAACGCCATGATCACCAGCCCGTTCGATCTGCTTGCTGATATCCGTGAGGGGCTGAACTCCAGCCTGAGCGAAGCGCAGGCCCGCGCCGATTTCTGGCGGGCCGAGGCGGGCCTTGTCGGTGCGATCTATGGCGGCGGCACCCCTGGTGGGGGCGGCGGCCGGACGGTCGTGCCACAAGGCGGCGGCGCCGCAGAACATTGAGGGAGACGAGAGATGATCAACAGACGTCAACTAATCGGTGCCAGCGCGACGCTTGTTGCGTCCGGCGCTTGGGCCCAGACGAGCAACACGGGTCTGCCCGAGTCGGCGGTGAAGGCGGATGCCGCGACCGAGGTGCCGCCGCTGCCGCATGCAGGGCGCGAGTACAATCCCGTGGTCACGCTGAACGGATGGTCGCTTCCGTTCCGGATGAGGGGCAACGTGAAGGAGTTTCACCTGGTCGCGGAACCGGTCGAGCGGCAGATTGCGGAGGATACCACGGCCTATCTTTGGGGCTACAACGGACAGTCCACCGGCCCCACGATCGAGGCGGTCGAGGGCGATCGGGTACGGATCTTCGTCACCAACCGACTGCCGGAACACACCTCAGTTCATTGGCATGGCATGATCCTGCCATCGGGGATGGACGGCGTGGGTGGTCTCAGTCACAAGGCGATTCCACCTGGAAAGACCTATGTCTACGAGTTCGATCTCGTGAAATCGGGCACCTTCATGTACCACTCTCACGCGGACGAGATGGTTCAGATGGCCATGGGCATGATGGGGCTGTTCATCGTCCACCCGAAGGATCCCACCTTCATGCCGGTGGACCGCGACTTCGCCTTCCTTCTTAACTCGTTTGACATCGACCCGGGCAGCCACATGCCCCGGGTGATGGAGATGACAGACTTCAATCTCTGGTGCTGGAACAGCCGGATCTTCCCGGACATCGACCCGCTGGTGGTGCGTCAGGGCGACCGGGTGCGCGTTCGGGTCGGCAACCTGACCATGACCAACCACCCGATCCACATGCATGGATATGACTTCCAGGTCACCTGTACCGATGGCGGCTGGGTGCCCGAGACTGCGCGCTGGCCGGAGGTCAGCATCGACATCCCCGTAGGCGCCATGCGTGCCTATGAATTCGATGCTGTCCATCCCGGCGACTGGGCGATCCACTGCCACAAGTCGCACCACACGATGAACGCGATGGGTCACGACGTGCCCACCTTTATCGGCGCGGACAAGACCGCGCTGACCGGGATGATCAGACGCCACCAGCCCGAATATATGCCCATGGGCACCGCAGGCATGGCCGACATGGGAGAGATGGCGATGGAACTGCCGGACAACACCACCCCGATGATGGCCGGCTGGGGGCCGCACGGCCCGCTGGAGATGGGCGGCATGTTTTCGGTGGTGAAGGTCCGCGCGGATGTTGCGCCCGGGGATTACGCAGATCCCGGTTGGTATGACAACCCGCCGGGCACCGAAGCCTATGAATGGACCGGCGACATGCCGGATGCGGCCCAAAACGACAGCGCACAAACAATCCTGACGCCACAGCCCAGACCCGCTTCGGGCGACTGAACGATCATTCCAGTGAAAGGAACAAGACGAATGAAACCAGCAATTCTCGGCGCCGCCCTGGTCGCGCTCGCCCCCGCCGTGCATGCGGCCGGCGACCACGCGCACAGCCACGACGAGGCCATGGCTATCGGCAGGCCCGGCGATCCGGCGCAGGTCGACCGCACCATTGAGATCCAGATGCTCGAACCGGAGGGCGGCGGCATGGCATTCGCGCCGTCCGAACTCGTAGTGCACGAGGGCGAGACGATCCGCTTTGTGGTCGCAAATGACGGTGCGCTTGCGCACGAGGTCGTGTTCGACACTGTCGAGGGCAACCGGGAACACGGGGAACTGATGGAGCGGTTCCCGGAGATGGAACACGACGATCCGAATGCAGTCCGCCTCGATCCCGGCGAGACCGGCGAAATCGTCTGGACCTTCGCCAATGCCGGCACGTTCCAGTTCGCCTGCCTGATCCCGGGCCACATGGACGCCGGCATGTACGGCCCGGTGATCGTGAAATGATGACATTCAATCTGATAAGGAGACCTGCAATGAAAATGCTCAAGACACTGACACTTTCCGCGATCCTGACCTTCGCAGCGCTGGCTTCGGCTAGTGCCGAGACCTTCGCGAAGGGTGTGGTCAAGAATATAGACGCCCAGGCCGACAAGGTCACGATCATTCACGAGGAACTCGTCGACCTCGACATGCCTGCCATGACGATGGTGTTCGAGCTTGCCGATCCGGAAATGGCGGACGCGTTGAGCGAGGGCGAGGAAATCGAGTTCGTGGTCGCTCGCGTCAACGGGAAATTGACCGTAATGAAGCTGCGTTGAATCGGGCAACCTTCCGGTCATGCAATTCGGAGACGGGATTTCCGTGATCAAAGGATCGCACCCGTCTTCGGAACCGGATCTGCCACGGCTCCGTCTGTGCTGTGCCGCGTAGGTAGTGGAAAATTCGTCGCAAGATGCCGTGTGAACGGGCACTGGCGCTGTCCGGAACTAAGCCGGCACTCCGACTTTGCAAACGGCGCTTTTTGCGCAGCCCAGCCATTCGAGTTTACTTCAGGATTGGCAATCTTGGATCGGGGTTTATTGATCGGTTGACTGTCAGTCGCGTTAGAACCGGTTGGCATACTAATGAAAGTATAATAAATGACACTATTGCAATAACTTAACATCTGAAGGGCGTTCGACACCAAACTCTTTACTTCCGCGCCATATCTATGCAGATCAGTGCGCAGCCTGCCACGGCGCGGACTTGGAGGGCCAGCCCGACTGGCGCACGCCGCTTGCCTCAGGCCGGTTGCCGGCCCCGCCGCAGGACGGCGCAGGATTGGCGATATCGATGCGGCCCGTTACTTCGTGGCCAGCACCGGGTATGAAAGCGGGTAACGCAGCAAAGTAGATGCTCAGCATTGTATACAGATTTCCGCGGTCATCCGTCTCACGCGCGTCCTGTGCGCTTCTGTCTTGCCGCCGGGGTCATTTTTGTGGCCCGCGGTTCAACTTGAATTCAAGGGAGATCTCATGAACGAAGCGCTGATCTGGTTGGGCATCGCGTTCTGCATCTCGCAATCGGCCCTGTTCTCGGGGTCGAACATCGCCGTCTTCAGCCTCGGCCGCCTCCGGCTCGAGGCGGCGGCCGCGGCGGGCGACAAGACCGCCACAAGCGCCCTGGAGCTCAGGCGCGACGCGAACTTCACGCTCGTCACGATCCTCATCGGCAATGTCGCGATCAACGTGCTGCTGACCATGCTGGCGGATTCCGTGTTGACCGGGGTTCTGGCCTTCTTCTTCTCGACCGTCGTCATCACCGCGCTGGGCGAGATCGGGCCGCAGGCCTATTTCTCCCGCAATGCACTCCGGGCGGTCGCCATCTTCGCGCCCGCCCTGCGCTTCTACCGCATCCTGCTCTGGCCCATCGCGAAGCCCACGGCCCTTCTTCTGGACGCATGGGTTGGCACCGAAAGCGTGCCCTGGTTCCGCGAACGCGAATTGCACAACATCCTGCGCTATCACGCCGTGCATGACGACAGCGAGGTGGGGCGCGTGGAGGCGATCGGGGCGATCAACTTCCTCGCGCTCGACGACCTCGTCATTCAGGATCAGGGCAAACCGCTCGATCCGGAAAGCATCGTGCGGCTGCCCTTCGAGGAGCACGGCGCGGTCTTCCCCGCACTCGCCCGCGCGCAAGACGATCCCTTCATCCGCAAGCTGGCCGCATCGCGCAAGAAGTGGATCGTGCTCACCGATGACGACGCGCAGCCGCGCCTGCTGCTGAACGCGAACGCCTTCCTGCGGGACTTTCTGGTCCTCGCGCGCGATGTCGCGCCAGGCGACTACTGCCATCGCCCGGCGGTGATCACGAGGCCTTCGGAAACGCTCGACACGGCGCTGGGCATCCTCGCCACCCTGCGCGCCGGGGACGCCGGCCATGACGAGACGGTCATGTTGCTCTGGTCGCCGGAGGTGAAGCGGATGATCACCGGGTCGGATGTCCTGCGGTGCCTGCTGAGCGGCATGGGTGAACACGAGAAGATCGCGACCATGGATGCGCCAAGTCCCTGAGTGGCCGACGCCACCATGCGATGCCCTCTGGTTTCCCCGCGTGTCACGTCAGCGTCAGGGCCGCCATCAGAAGAACGCTCGCGAGGCGCGCAAGATCGACATGAAGCGACGGACCGCTGTAGCGTGCCGCCGAACGCCAGACCCCGACGATCGCGACGATGTTGTAGGGCACCGAGAGACCGTAGCCGATCAGCACGCCGGCCAGTGGTTGTTCCTGCAGGATCAACACCAGGAACAGAATGCTTGTGGCGATATTGACCAGTAGACCCATAGTCACCGTCCAGGTCCAGAAGGCTTCGTTCAGATCAAGGTCGCCGGACCAGAGGGCAAGAAGTTTTGTCATGAGGTGGACCTTGCAACGACGGTTGACGCGACGCAATCTTATTGCAGCATCACTCTGCTGCAAATGGAATGGCAGCCGGCCTGAGGCGACGCCCCACTCTGAACGTATGGTGTCCGACCGCGAACGCGCTCAGACTTTCAAGAATTCTTGCCGTTCCGAAAGGAGAGACCCATGAAAGAGGCCCCCGATCCGCAGACCGATGCGCCGGAGGAAGAACGCGAACGCTGGGAGGTGCTGACGCAGCTTGAAGACTGGTTGGAGCGGCCGATGCTGGTCCTTTCGTTCATCTGACTCAGCCTCGTCATCGTCGAACTCGTCTGGACGACCTCGGGCGTGTTCGAACTGCTCGGCACGATCATCTGGATCATCTTCATCATCGAGTTCCTGCTGCGCTTCGCCTTGGCACCGCGCAAGATCAAGTTCCTGCGACGCAACCCGATCACCATCATCGCCCTCATCGCGCCCGCCTTCCGGTTCCTGCGCGCCTTGCGCCTGTTGCGCCTGAGCCGCGGGCTGCGGCTCGTCAGGATCGTCGGCACCGCCAATCGCGGATTCAGCGCGCTGCAGAAAAGCTTCGACCGCCGGGGCCTCGGCTATGTGCTGGCCACGACAGCGGTGGTCATCTTGCTGGGCGCTGGTGGAATGCTGGCCTTCGAACCCGAACGCGACGTCAGCGGCGGCTTCTCCGACTACGCTGACGCGCTGTGGTGGACGGCGATGCTCGTGACGACGACCGGATCGGATTTCTGGCCCCTGACGCCAGAGGGGCGGGTGCTCGCGCTGCTCCTGTCGATCTACGGCCTCGCGATCTTCGGCTATATCGCCGCCAGCCTGGCCACCTTCTTCATCGGCCAAGAAGCTGCGGCGCCGGACAGCGACGTCGCGGGTTCTCTCGAAATCTCGGCCCTGCGGGAGGAGATCGCGGCGCTGCGGGAGGAGTTGCGAGGGTCGGCAATTAGGTGAAGCCGCAATCGCCAAACTGCCATTGCGCGGCCATGGGCGGAGAAACTATATTAAAACAATAACAACTTAGGATGGAGAACGTTTGACGCCAGTCGCGTTCCCTCCGCCACTTGCCCCTGCGAAAGCGTTCTCCCGATCCGGCCACGGCCGGATTTTTCCGTGTTATCAAAGGGGTTTGCAGGAACCGACCGAACCTTATAGACGCGCCGCCTAGCCGAAGCTGGGCTCACAATGGCCTTCAGTCTCAGTTTGGGCGAACCTCGCCCGTTGCGGTTCGGTCCACTTTTGGCATTACTTTTCAATGGCCTGCCTGCAAACCCCGCCAAAACCCAAACGCGCGTTCCGAATGATATCGACGGCAACATAGCCAGAACACGCGTTAGGCGCGTTGCTCGGGATGACAGCGAAAACAGGCGGATTGCAGGGGTAGGTTCTTGATCGCGTCCATCGACACATAGTAGCGATAGCGCCGCGTGCCTTTCTTGGTGTGGTGCGGGGTCATCGCGACGCCGGTCTCGGTGAAGATCAGCCCGCGCAGCAGCGCCGGTAAAGGTTCCTTGGCAACGGCAACCCGCTTGACGCGGTTGTTCGCGATCACATCGTGCACCTCGTCCCAAAGTGCGGCGTCGATGATCGCGTCGTGCTCGCCGGGATAGGCCGTGCCTTTGTGGACTGCGAGACCACGATAGACCTTGTTGTGCAGGGTCTTGAGCAGCGAAGTCTTGTCGTAGGGTCTGCCGGTCTTCGTCAGGATCGCGCGCGCGTCCAATTCGCGGATCACCTCCGCCGTTGAACTGGACCGGGCGTAGAGCGTGAAGATCGTCCGCACCGTCTCGGCCTCGGCCGGGTCCACGATCAGCTTGCGGTCCTTCACGTTGTAGCCCAGCGGCACCGGCCCGCACATCCAGATGCCCTTCTTGCGCGACGCAGCGACCTTGTCGCGGACCCTTGCCGTTCTCGACTATATCAAGAGCACATAGCCGGAGCGCGAACGCAACTACCAACAATGGATCTGTCACGTATTTGTGCCGCTCCAAGTGCTCGTTTGAGCGACCTTCCGTTCAAATGCGACCGGGATTTCAAACTCACCGCTGAGTGTCGTCGGTGCGGATCATAGAAGCCGTTGATGTAATCGAAGACTGCGATCCCGGTCTGCCGTCGGGTTTTCCATGACCGCCGCCACATCAACTCGGCCTTTATGGTTTTGAAGAACAGCTCGACGGCCGCAGTTTCATAAAAATTGCCTTTACCGCGCATCGAGCCCCGGAGGCAGTGTTCGCGCAGGAACTTCTGATAGAGTCGGGCGAACAATATTCGCTATGGGTCCTGATCCTAGAGGCCGTTTCGCGGGATATGTTCATGCCAGACCTCTTCATGCACGATTTCCTCGTTCTGCCATGCACGCAGGCTTGCCTCAATGCGAAACTCTGACGCCGTGGAGGTCAGTCGCGTGGTCGTCTCGGTGCGGATGTTCCAGTTCTCGCGCTGCATTTCGTGGGTCCATGTCACCACCCCCTCGGCCGAGAGCGGATCATCGGGCAGTATGGAATAGTGTTCGACCCCTTCCGCAGAATGGGTGATCCCGTGTTCAGTGATGTGTGCGGCGCCTTCATGATCGCGCACATCAATGATCAGGCGGCCGGTATCAGCGTCCTCGGACAGCACCCATTCCGATTGCGGCGGTGTCTCAAAGCTGACATCGAGCGGCTGACCTGCGCGCGGCGCGGCAAAGGGCGGCGCGGGCTCTGGCCGGTTGGCGCGCAGTGGCAGCGACAGCGTGGTTTGCGCCGTGTCAACCTGAAGCGTGACAGGCGCGGGCGTGGGCCAGGCCAGAGGGAAGTAGCTGGTCGACAGACCCAGCCGGATGCGATGCCCGGCGCGGAAGGTCTGCGCGACATGCTTCATCGGCACATTCACGGTATAGCTTCGCCCCGGCTCCAGAGGTTCGGGGTGCTCGTGGCTTTCGCGATGCGTCAGGTTGAACAGGCCGTAGCTGGCCCGCGTCGCGGCGCCGTCGGGAGCCACATCCATGAGCCGCAAGGCGACCTGCGCCACGGGTTGATCGACGGTAAAGGTCAGCGTCAGGTAGGGATCACCCACCATGTGCAGCGACTCGGACAGCGGAGCGGTCTCAAATGTCAGGCTGCCGGCATCGTCGCGTCGCTGATCACCGGGTTGGTCGCCGATATGCGCATAGGAACACCACTTTCCGCCATGTCGCCCGACCCAGAGCGGTGAGTTGATAGACCGCACGCCACCCGGCATATCGCCGTCGGTGGCCAGTGTGCCATCCGCTCCAAGCGCGAAGGCCGTGCGGGTGATGTCGGGCGAGGGCCAGACGGGCTCGGTGATCCAGTGCCCCTCGCGATGGGTGTAATGTGTGGCCGGGCGGGCGTGATCCTGCAGGAAGACTCGCAGCGGCGGTTCGTCCATGATGCCGGTATCGGTGCCCTTGAGCCAGTGATCCCACCAACGGGTTTCCTCGGTAAGCCAATCTATGGCCGGGCCCGGCTCGCCGACATGCGGATACTTGTGCGACCACGGCCCGACGATGCCCTTGACTGGACCAGGCAGGTTCTCGACCATTCGGAAGACCGAACGGCAATAGCCGTCGGCCCAGCCGCTGACGGCGTAGACCGGGATCCGCACGTCACTGTAGTCCTCGCAGATCGAGCCATGTTTCCAGAAATCGTCGCGGGTCTGATGCTCCAGCCAGGTCTTCAGCCACAGACCCGACCCGCGCAGCCGCGCCAGCCACATCCCACGCCAGCGGTCGCCCACGTGCACCGGATCGGGGGGGAGGGTGTTGATGCCGAACATCACAGACGCCCAGGACAGTTGATCGCACAAGAGCGTGCCCCCCATGTAGTGGATGTCGTCGGCATAGCGGTCATCGGTGGAACAGATCGTCACGACCGCCTTCAGTGCAGGCGGCTGAAGTGCCGCCAGTTGCAGGCCGTTGAACCCGCCCCAGGAAATGCCGACGATGCCCACGCCGCCATCACACCAAGCCTGATCGGCGATCCAGGCGATCACGTCGCAGCCGTCCTGCAATTCGATCTCGGTATATTCATCCGTCATCACGCCTTCGGATTCGCCGGTGCCGCGCAGATCGACGCGGACGTAGGCATAGCCGCGCGCCGCCATCCATGGCGCGCGGGCGTGGTCACGCTCCAGCGTCTTGTCGTTCTTGCGGTAGGGAATGTATTCGAGAATTGCCGGAACTGGCGCGGTGTCCGCCCCCTCGGGCATCCATATCCGCGCGGCCAGATGCGTACCGTCGGGCATCGTGATTTCAGTGTGCTCGATCTCACGGATCTCGGCGGGCAGGGGATGGTCGATTTTCATGGGGCGTGGTTCCGGACTGATACTGGGGCGGACAGTGAAGCGAACGCGCGCGATGTCCACCGCGCCCTTGCTGCCTTATTCGACAATATCGGTGAATTCGTAATTCAGCCGCTTCATCACCTGCTCGTAATTCCACAAGAGCTTGGACTGTTTGCCCGCCCCCATCCAGACAGAGGCGACGGCGTAGCTGTAGGCGTCCTGTTCCGGCAGGTTCGACAGTTTCATGCCGCGTTTGACGTAAGAGGCGATGCGTGTTCCTTCGACCTGCTCGGCGGCCACCTCGATCTCGGCGCGCGACGGTGCGCGGGCGATGGTAGCGTCGTTGAAAAAGACCCGGTAGAAGAACTCGGCCGCGACAGTCTGCGGCCCTTCACCCTGCGGCATATCCGGCTTGCGCCCCAGCCCCAGATCAACGGTGACCTGCTGATGGCTGACGCCATCGACCATCTCGAAGAGATCGCAATGCGATTGCGCGATGCGGGTGTTGATCTCGAGCAGCCAGATCTTGTTCTGAACCTCGTCCCAGTAATACTCGATGTTGAAACCGGCATTGTCGTAGCCGATGTGCGCCATGATCTTGCGGGTGATCTCGTTCATCTCTTCCTGCACGCGGCGCGGCAGAGTAGAGGGGTAGAGATAGTAGAAAAAGCTGAGAACCTGCGGATAGCGGATCGAATCCACCGTGCCATAGGGCACCACCTCGCCCTCGTGGACATAGCCCTCGACCGTGCATTGCCGCCCGCCGATCACCCGCTCGGCCATGCAGTAATGGCCCTCGATTGCCTTGATGTCATCGGGCAGGTCGGCCTGATCCAGCACGTAATTGAACGGCTCGGATATCTGGTCGATCTCGGCGCGGAAGGCGGATATGGCGTAGTCAAAATCCTCGGGGCTGTCGATGCGGAAGCCGAGACGCGAGCCCGAGGACTTGATCGGTTTGACGAAGAACGGAAAGCGCAGATCGGCCTCGCCGATCTTCGACAGCGCGTCGTCGTCGAACGGATCGAAGGCGGTGAAGGTCGGGGTGTGGTCGGGGATGACCTCGGCCATCACCTTGCGCGACCAGTACTTGTGCTCGCATTTCAGCAGGCTTTCCAGTGACGCGTTGCGGGTGCCGTATTTCTTGCACAGCAGCGGCAGCATGGTGGAAACCGGAAAGTCGATATAGCCGACGATCGCGTCGATCGAGCCGTCAAACGTATCGAGCGTCGCCTCAGCCTCGGCCAGCATCGCGGGGATGTCGAATTCCTGCGTGTCCGATACTGCCTCGGATGTCAGCAGCGGGTGAAAGGCGACATCCTCAACGCCCCTGAGCCGCGTCAGGCGCTCGGCATTCAGGGCGTTCATTCCGACGACGAAAACGTTCTGTGTCATGGTCGTGGTCCTTTCCTGTCAGATCGCGCGACATGCCTGTGCGCGGCTTTTACCGCCGCGCGGCCCTTTCGGGTCATGGCTGGGCCAGATCGGCCTGAACCGGGAAACTGCGACCCTTGAGCCGGTCGGCCGTGCCCTCGATATCATCCACCAGCAACAGCAGGAAATCGCCCGGCTTGGCCTCTGCGATGGCCGCGCTCACGGCCTCCTGCTCGCTCATGATGACATGAACCGCGCAATCCGCCTTGGCCCCCTCGGCCCCACCCTTGATCAACTGCGCCACCTCGCCTTCGGGACGACCGCGCGCGTCGGACTCGTAGACGTAAAGGACGTCGCACATCGAGGCGAGTTGCCCACCGAGTGCTTCCAGGTCCTCGTCACGGCGGTTTCCCGGCGCTGACGAGACCCCGATCCTGCGTTGCTGCGCCAAGCCGTTGACCAGCGGCTCAAGCGCCTCGAGCGCGGGCACGTTGTGGCCATAGTCAATCAGACATTTGACGCCGTCGGCCTCGAAATAGTTGGTCCGTCCCGGCATCTGTGCGGGTGTCGGGTGGAAGGTCAGAAGCCCGGCGCGGATCGCTTCGAGATCCAGACCATAGGCCAGGGCAACACCCGTCGCGGCCATCGCGTTCTGCACGTTGAAGGGTGCGTGGCCCTCGAAGGCGATCGGCACGTCGTTGACCGCCACGACATCCATCACCACCTTTCCGCGCAGGATAACGATGCGACCGTGCCTCACGGTGACGACCATGCGCATCTCGCTCAGATGTTGGCGCAACGCGGGATTGTCGGGGTTCA
This sequence comes from Rhodobacteraceae bacterium HLUCCO07, assembly GCA_001314705.1. GTDB lineage: Bacteria > Pseudomonadota > Alphaproteobacteria > Rhodobacterales > Rhodobacteraceae > Aquicoccus. The sequence continues at coordinate 92,634 of LJSU01000021.1, read as the reverse complement.
TTGTGAAATAGATGATCTCGCCGCGTGCCCAGTAGGTGCCATGCTCCATCACCAGCGGATCGTCAGCGTTGAGCACGCAATAGCCACCCTCGCGCTTGACGGCATCCACGACCACCGTCTTGCAACGGGCCAGCTCGTCCAGCGTGTGGATGTCGCGTTCGCCGAGGTGATCGGATGCAATATTGAGCAGAACACCCACATCGCATTCGTCAAAGCCCAATCCACGACGCATGATGCCACCGCGTGCCACTTCGAGCACGGCGTGCTCCACCGTGGGCTCGCGGAGCACCGTCTGTGCCGCCGTCGGGCCGGAATAGTCGCCGCGCAGGATCACGTGATTGTCGATCTCCACCGTCCCGGTGCAACCCATGCCGACAGAATATCCCGACTGTCGCAGGATATGCGTTGTCAGGCGTGTCGTCGTGGTCTTGCCGTTGGTGCCGGTGATCGCAGTGATCGGGATGCGGCCATTGTCGGTCGGATCGGGAAACAGCATGTCGACCACATGCTCGCCCACCGGGCGCGGGGTGCCGTGGGTGGGTGCCATATGCATCCGGAAACCGGGCCCGGCGTTGACCTCGACCACGCCTGCGGATTGCTGATCGAGCGGCTTGGTCAGCGTTTCTGCCAGGAGGTCGATGCCGATCACGTCCAGCCCTACGTGCCGTGCGATCCGTTCCATCGTGAACTTGATATCGGGGTGCACCTCGTCTGTCAGGTCCGTCGCCGTTCCGCCGGTCGAGATATTGGCGGTGGACTTGAGAAACACCATTTCGTTTTCGGGCGGCACGCTGTCGAGTGTGAGCCCAGCCTGCTCCAGCATGCGATGCGTCTGTTCATCCACGTGGATCTGCGTGAGCAGGTTCTCGTGTCCGACCCCGCGCCGGGGATCCTCGTTCGCCTTGTCGATCAGCGCCTTGATCGTCGATTGTCCGTCCCCGGTGACATGTGCGGGGCGGCGGCGCGCGGCGGCAATGAGCTTGCCGCCGATCACCAGCATGCGGTGATCCTCACCCTTGATATAGCTTTCGACGATCACCGCGTCGGAGCCGTCGCGCACCCGGGCAAGGGCCGCCTCGTAACCCGATTTCAGATCTTCAAGGCTTGAGATATCCGTCGTCACGCCGCGCCCGTGATTGCCTGAAAGCGGCTTGGTTACGACCGGCCAGCCTATCCATTCGGCGGCCTCTTTCACTTCATCCCAGGAATAACAGGTTCGGCCCCTGGGCACCGCCACGCCCGCATCGCCGAGGATCTGCTTGGTCCAGTCCTTGTCGTCGGCGATCGAGTGGCCGATGATCCCCGAGGCATCGGTCACCGTGGCCTGGAACCGGCGCTGTTTCACACCGTGGCCCAATTGCGTGTAGCTGGTGCCCTCCGTCAGGTTGTACCACGGGATGTTGCGCGCCTTCGCGGCATCGACGATGGACCCGGTGGAGGGACCGAGCGCGTTGGCGTCGCGCACTTGCTTGAGGTGGTCGATGATCGGGGCGAGGTCCACATGCCCCCCGTCATAAAGCTTGCGCACGATCCCGACCGCGGCCTCGCCCGCCGCAAGGCCCGTCGCCTCGTCGCGGTAGCGATAGACGACGTGATAGATGCCCGTCTCGTAGCTGTCGACGGTCTTGCCATAGCCGACCGAAAAGCCGACGAGGTTCTGCAACTCGATTGCCAGATGCTCGACCATATGGCCCGCATAGGTTCCATGACGCACCCGCTGCAAGAAGCCGCCGGGTTCTCCCACCGAGCATCGGTGCTCGTAGATCGTGGGAAACACGGCCTGCAACGCATCCGCTATCCCCGGAACCTCGTCGCTTGGTCTGTCCTCGAGGTCATCGATGTCGAGCCGCATGTAGATCGCCTGGTAGCGGCTGTAATAGTTCGGCCCGCGCAGTGCGCGGTGCTCAAGAATACGCATTCTTTTTCTCCGCCTTGCTTGCCCCGAGCTCGTCCTTGCCCAGGATGCGCCGGTCTGTCAGGCTGTAGGCGTTGCCGTTGACGAGCGCATGCATGATGACGTTGTGGACGCTCACCGCCTCACCTTCCGCCAAGTCGAAAACATTCGAGCCGGTGATCCCGGAACTGTCAACGAGGATCACGTGACCGGGTCCGAAGGCGTGGATTATGCCGTCATCAAAGAGAACCGCAGCATCTTCGCCTAGGCCCAACCCAAGATATTCGGGATTGGTCGCGCCCACTTCCATCAGGCGAGAGAAGCGTCCCCGTTCAAGAAAATGTGTATCGATGATCACCCCGTCGATCAGACCAAAACCCGCAGTCATCCTCACCGCGCCCTTGCGCAGCGAATCGACCGCATTCCCACCATACACCATTGTGGTCGACTGACAGGCAGCCCCGGCGCTTGTGCCGGCGATGACCCCTCCGTCCTCATACCGATTGCGGATGGCGGTCAAGGCGGCGGATCCGCCGAAAATGCTGGTCAGGCGCATCTGATCGCCGCCCGAAATGAAAATCACGTCGCTTTGTTTGATCATGTCGATCATCGCCACATTCGCGGCATCTGCCCGTTCGCGGATCCGGATATCCATGACCTCACTGGCGCCAAGCCGTTCAAAAGCCTTGCAGTATACCGCGAATACCTCATCGGGGATGCTGCTGGCCGTGGTGATCACGCCGACCCTGGGATCGGGCTTTGGCGCGAATTTCAGCACTTGGCGCAGGATGTCAGTTTCCGAGTCCTTGTCCTCGGCGCCGCCAATGGCAACAAGCTTGCCGCGTGGCGCGGGGTGAATCGGCATGTTCATCAAGGTTCTCCAGTGCACTATAGACAGTATCTACATATTGTGGAATTCATCACGACACAAACAAGATTGAATGTGGGCGGCTTCAAGCAGCATGTGGCTGTCATGGCGTAACGTGACAAGACCGGCCTAAAACTCAGGCGGGCGTGGGCAGCGAGCAGAGGAATACGGACATGACAACAGGTTTCGCCTTGGCCATTCACGGAGGCGCCGGGGTTGTGCCACGGGCGCATATGACGGCCGAACGCGAATCGGCGTGCCGCGCTGCGCTGTCTCGGGCTTTGCGCGCCGGTGAGAATGTGCTGGTGGCAGGTGGCGCGGCGCTTGACAGCGTGACCGCCGCCGTTTCGGCGCTTGAGGACGAGCCATTGTTCAATGCCGGGCGTGGGGCCGTCTTCACGCGTAATGCCACGCATGAAATGGACGCCGCCATCATGGACGGGCAAAGCCGCCGCGCCGGGGCGGTGGCGGGCATTGCCGGACTGCGCAGCCCGGTGAGGCTTGCCCGCGTGGTGATGGAGCAGACAGACCATGTCATGATGATCGGCGAGGGCGCGCTCGCGCTTGCGCGCGACGCGGGTCTTGCCTTTGAGGAGGACGCCTATTTCTTCACGCAGGAGCGGTGGGACAGCTTGCAGGAGACCCTGCGGATGCAGGCGGATGGAACGCTCGACAATGATCCTTCGCGTCGTCACGGAACGGTTGGGGCCGTGGCCCGCGACCGTGCTGGCAACCTCGCGGCCGCCACCTCGACCGGCGGGATGACCGCCAAGCGTGCGGGTCGCGTAGGTGACAGCCCGATCATCGGCGCGGGCACATTCGCAGATAACGCCACCTGCGCGATCTCCGCCACCGGCGACGGCGAGGCGTTCATCCGGCGCGTCGTGGCGCATGAGATCCACGCCCGGATACGCCATGCCGGTCAATCGCTGGCCGATGCCGCCGAACATGTCGTGCAGGTCGATCTGGCCGCGCATGACGGCTCGGGCGGGTTAATTGCAATCGACTGTGACGGAAACATGGTCATGCCCTTCAATTGCGACGGCATGTATCGCGGCAGCGTCCGGGAAGGCGGGGCAATGCAAACAGCGGTCTATGACTGACCCGGCGATAATATCGCAACCGGCGGTTTCGGACCTCTTCGCCGTTTTCAACGTTTCCATTTGTTCATGAGCAATGATCTGCGGTCTTGAAGAAGCTCCATTATCCGTCGGGTATGAAGACATCACAGATTTCACCGATAGTCTCGATTGGCTGGGTGAAGCTTCTCACTGAAATAGAAGCACTTCCTTAATCAGGCTTCACCGTGTTGACAAAGTGGGGAACGTTCGACCCCAGCCAGTCCCGTACCCTCCGCCACTTTCCCTCTCGAAAGCGTTCTCCTGGTCGGGTTATGCGTGGGATGTCTGGTTGAATGGCGAGACGGAAAGGAGATTAGCCGTCAGTTTTCGATAAAGATCAACATCCGGTTCCGTGCTGAAGTCGCGGCGCAACCATTTGGCGCGCAAACGACCAATCCACCGCGGGTAATCGCCCTTTTCAGCACATTGCACGAAATGCCTGCTCACCATTGCCAAATGTGATGCAGTTCTCATTGCCCTGGCATGGTCTCCCGGCTCACCGCACCATCGAGTCCCGTGGTGCCGTAGAGCCACGCAATCTCGTCATACCATTCCTCGGGTCCGCGCGCCCGCATTACCGCGTTGCGCAATTCCGCGTGGGCGCCAGCGGGATGATAGACATGGTTGCCAAGCTCCCGGCTTTGAAGCTGGATTCGGGCGGTACGCAGCCGACGCTTGGCCTGGTAATCCTGCAATACGGCCCCGATATCATCGAGCCGGCCCTCAACCTGCGCGGCAAGGCATACGGCATCCTCCATCGCCATGCAGGCGCCTTGCGCCATGTATTGCAATTGCGGATGCGCCGCGTCGCCCAACAGGGCCACCCGCCCGTCGACCCAGTTCAACGCCGGATCGCGGTCGCACAGCACCCAAAGCCGCCAGTCCTTGCCCTTGTCGATGATCTGGCGGGCAACGGGCGCAACATGCTCGAATCCCTTGCGCACCTCGTCATGGTCGACCGGTTTGCCTGCAACCGGCTCGGCCGCGTCGTTGTGATAGGTCACGACAAGGTTGAAGAGCTTCCACCCCGAAAGCGGGTAATGCACGATATGGCATTTCGGCCCGGCCCAGAGCGTCGCCGCGTTCCAGCGCAGATCCTCGGGCATGTCCCCGGTCGGGATGACCGAACGATAGGTCGTATGCCCGCTGACCCGGGGCGCACCATCGCCGATCACCCGTTTGCGGATATTCGACCAAAGCCCATCCGCCCCGATCAGCGCCCGCCCCTTGACCCGCTCGCCACCGACAAGGATCGCGGTCACGCTGCCTGCGTCCTGGTCGTAGTCGATCACCTCGGCCCCGCTGCGCAACTCCACCAGATCATGCGCACGGGCGGCCCGCAGGAACACACCATAAAGATCGCCACGGTGAACGACCGCGTAAGGGTTGCCAAACCGCTTGCGGAACGCGTCACCCAGTGGAATGCGTGTAATCTCGTGCCCGCTCATCGCATCCATGAGGCGCAGATTGTCGATATAGACCGCCATATCGCGGGCCGCATCACCCACGCCCAGATAGTCGAAAGCGTGAAACGCATTGGGTCCGAGCTGAATGCCCGCCCCGATTTCGCCAAGTTCCGGCGATTTTTCCAGAACGACCGACCGGACTCCCTTCTGCGCCAACCCGATGGCAGTGGCCATGCCGCCGATCCCGCCCCCCGCGATCAGGATTCTGTCTTGCGTCATGATACATCTCCCTCGCCCCGGGCCCGGTTCGGGTTGTCCGGTGAAACCTGCTGCCTCTTGCTTTCCGGCCTTATTCCGGGTCAGTCAGCGACAATTCGATCGGGTCAAGCCCGTCTACCCCGCCCGTGATCCGGTCACCGGCGACCACGGCGCCCACACCGGCGGGCGTGCCCGTCATGATCACGTCACCGGGTGCAAGGTGATAGAAACGCGACAGGTGTTCCACCACCTCCTCGCAACTCCAGACCAGTTCGGCCAGCGTCGCGTCCTGTTTGATCTGGCCATTCACTTCCAGATGAATACGCTGATCCGCCACCTTGCCGAAATCCTCGGCCCGGGTCATTGGCGCCAGCACGGCCGAGCCTTCGACATCCTTGCCCAGGTCCCAGGGCCGGCGTTTGTCCTTGCCGTCCTGTTGCCGGTCACGCCGCGTCATGTCGAACGCGCAGCCATAGGCATAGATTGCCGCAGTCGCCTCATTGCGTGTCGCGCGAAAGACCGGCTTGCCGATCGCAATGGCCAACTCCATCTCGTAGTGGAAACTCTCGGTGCCCGGCGGATAGGGCTGCACCGCGCCCGAATGCGCCGCGTGCGCCACCGACTTGGTGAAATACCACGGCGATTCGCGGTCGACCTCGGCCCCCATCTCGGCGGCATGGGCGGCATAGTTGCGTCCCACGCAAAAGATGCGCCGCACCGGGTATTCCGAGCTTTCACCCTTCACGGGAATGGAAAACACCTCCGGGGCGTCGAACAGGTAGTCGGTCATCGGCTGCGTTCCTCGTAATATCCCAGCTTGTCCTGGAGCGGTCGGTCATGGACTCGCACGAGAAAGGATTCCTCGTCCGCGTCGTGGGTGATTTCGGCAAAGACCGGCACACTGAACGTGTCTTTCGGTCCCCACTCGAAAGTCTCACCGTTGATCCGCGTCTTGCCACGGCCCTTGATGACGTGAAAGGCCGCCGAAGAGGATCGCAATGGCGGCTCGTGTTTCGACCCCGCCGGGAGCATCATGGCCGTAAACCCCATGGCTGGAAGGATGTCTGCACCGGTCTCGGGGTTCACATAGTCAAGCTCGGCAATCTCGTCCCCGCCATAAGCCGCCAACTCGCGCAGCGCCGCCTCGGTGCGCGTCCAGGGGTAGCGCATCATCGGATAGCGCCGCGCCCCTGCCCCGGGTTTCCGTGTCGGCGCGAGCCCGGCCGAAAGATATTCCACATGGCTGGCATCCGGGCGGTTGCGTTGGGCCTGCAACGGTCCCTCCTTGGCGTAAGAGCCTTCAAGATAATAGAAGAGCGGAAGATCAAGCGCATCGAGCCAGACAACCGGTTGTTCGCCCTCATGCCCATGGTCATGCCATTCTCCGCCGGGAGTGAGCACGAGATCGCCTTCCTCCATGGGAAGTTTCTCGCCATCGACGACAGTAAAGCCACCTTTGCCCTCGATGATGATCCGCACTGCCGACGGGGTGTGCACATGGGCCGGGGCGGTTTCCCCCGGCAACAGCAGCTGAAGCCCCAGATAGATCGAGGCCGTGGCCTGCATCGCCCCCACGCCGCGCCCGGGATCGGAAAGAACGAGAACCCGGCGTTCGGCCTTTTCCACCGGGGTCAATTCGCCCGCACGGATGAGAAGCGGGCGGATGTTCTCGTAATTCCAATACCCGGCCGCGGTCTGCGGCTTGGGCGCACCGTGCGGCAACACGTTGCGCATCATCGGCCACAGGGGCGCGACCCCGGCCTTTTGCATATCCGCGCGGTAATCCTCGGGCAGATCTTCCAGCGTTCCCAGTTGCGGCGACATGGCGGTTCCTCCTCACCCTGATTTTTAGTATGCATACATACTACAATCCCATTCGTCAAATTTGCATGTATGCTTATCAAAGGCTAATCTTCCAGCAATGTAATCGGAGTTGGGCGTGAACGAAATCCATAGCATGGCCGGGCACTTGATCCGCCGTCTGAACCAGATCTCAATGGCGGTCTTTTCCGAACGGATGAGCGAGATCGGGGTCGAGTTGACGCCGGTGCAGTATGCGGCGTTGTCGTCGATTCGCGATGTTCCGGGGATTGACCAGGCCACGCTGGCCGGGGCGATTGCCTATGACAAGGCCACAATAGGTGGTGTCGTGGACCGGTTGACGGGCAAGGGATTGATCCTTCGCAGCCAATCGTCGCGTGATCGCCGTGCGCGGGCGCTGACGATCACGGCCGAGGGAGAGGCCGTCTTTCAAAGGGTGACCCCGCATGTCCGCGCGCTTCAGAACGACATCCTGTCGGGGTTGGACGAGGACGAAAAATCCATTTTTCTCAGGCTTTTACGCAAGACAACCGAGGCTGGCAACGCGCGCAGCCGGGCGCCCTTGAGGCGCCATGATGCGGGCGAGGCCGCAGGTAAACCGGATTTTTCGCACACCGACCCTGGGGGGTGATCTCCGGCTGCGCCCCGGCTGACATGCGTGCACCGCCGCGCTGCGGCATTTGTTAACCAACCATTCAGTTAACCCGGCGCACGCTCAGCCGATCACCGTTTTAACTGCACGCGACAGACGGGTCACCACCTCGTCCACCTGTGCGTCGTCCATGATGAAGGGCGGTGCCAGCAACACGTGATCGCCCTCGCGCCCGTCGATCGTGCCCGACATCGGGTAGCAGATCAGCCCCTCGGCCATGGCCGCCGCCTTGAGTTGACCGGCGACGCCGCGTAACGGATCGAACGGCGCCTTGGTGGCGCGGTCCTCGACGAACTCGACCCCGAGGAAAAGCCCCCGCCCCCGGATGTCACCGACATGCGGGTGCTGGCCGAATTCGGCATCGAGCGCGGCGCGCAGTTTCGCCCCCTTGTCGCGCACATTGGCGATGAGGTCGCGCTCGTCGAACGCCTTGAGAACCGCAACACCCGCCGCCGCCGCCGTGGCGTGACCCAGATAGGTATGCCCGTGCTGGAAGAAACCCGAACCATCGCGGATCGCGTCATAGATCCGGTCCTGGCACATCATCGCGCCGATTGGCTGATAGCCCGCGCCCAGCCCCTTGGCGATGGTGACGATGTCGGGGGCGATCCTCTCCTGCTCGCAGGCAAAGAGGGTGCCGGTGCGCCCCATCCCGCACATCACCTCGTCGAGGATCAGCAAGACGCCATGCCGATCGCAGATCTCGCGCACGCGCCTGAAATAGCCTGGCGGCGGGGTGAGCGCCCCGGCGGTGGCCCCGCCCACGGTTTCGGCGATGAAGCACATCACGTTTTCCGGGCCCAGCGCCTCGATCCGCGCCTCGAGCTCGGCGGCAAGGCGCGCGCCGTAATCCTCGGGGCTCTCGCCGGTCGCGCGGTCGCGGTAGTCATAGCAGGGCGAGACCAGATGCGTGTCGATCAGCAGCGGCGCAAACGGCGCGCGGCGCCATTCGTTGCCCCCCGCCGCCAATGCGCCAAGCGTGTTGCCGTGATAGCTTTGCCGCCGGGCGATGATGTGCCGCCGGTCCGGCTCGCCCTTCTCGACGAAATATTGCCGGGCGAGCTTCAGCGCCGCCTCGACCGCCTCGGAACCGCCCGATACGAAATAGACCCGGTTCAGCCCCTCGGGCGCGCGGGCGGCCAGCATGTCGGCCAGTTCCTCGGCCGGGTCGGAGGTGAAGAACCCGGTGTGGGCAAAGGCCAGTTGATCGATCTGGGTCTTGACCGCCGCGCGCACCCCCGCATCGGAATGGCCGAGGCAGGAGACCGCGGCACCGCAGGAGCCATCGAAATAGCGCTTGCCGTCGCTGTCGATGAGGTAACAGCCATCACCCGCCACGGCACGGGGCAGCGTGGCGCGGGTATGACGCGGAAAGACGTGTGACATGGGGGTTGGTCCTTTTCTTTTACCCTGTCGGGTTTCACTCAATCGAATTCACTCCGTCCGGGCTGCTTGCAGCTCGGGCAGCGCCCCGTTGCCCGGCAGGCGATTTTGCCTTTTGCAAAATCTGCCGAAAGGGAACCCGCCCCCAGGGCGGGCGCTGCCCTTTCGTTGGGCGTCGGCCGAATCCCGTTCAAGCGCAACATGCCCTAGCGGATCACCGTCACCGATTGGCGCGCGTGGCGCACCACCCGTGCGGCGTTGGGGCCGAGAAGGTAATCCTTCATCTCGGGCCGGTGCGAGGCCATCACGATCATGTCCACGCCAAGGTGATCGGCGACGCCGGTGATTTCCTTGTAGATCGTACCATGGCGCACATGCGGGACGGGCGCGACCTCCTGGGGGAAATGCTCGGCTATGAAGGTGTCGAGCGCGGCCTCGGTTTCCTTGATCGCGGTCTCGGAATAGTCCTTGGGGAAATAGGAGCCGACGATCGCCATGCCGTAATCGGGAATCACGGTCAGCACATGCAACTCCGCCCCCAGCGTCCGCGACAGCATCACCGCGTGTTCGATGGACGCGTCCCACCCTTCCTGATGGGCCAGATCAATGGCCAGAAGAACCTTTTTCATCGCGACGCTCCTTTCACGCCATGGCGGCGGCGCCCTGGCGCGCGCGGCCCGTCTGCAACCAGATGATCAATCCCAGCAGAAGCAGCGCCGGGATGTAGAACACCTCCTTGGGCATCCGGTCGGCCTCTTCCTCGACGGTGATGACCTCCCAGTCGAAGTCGATGCCCTGCTCTTGCAGGTCACCGCCGAAATCGAGGTTATCGACATAGACACGGCCGTCTTCCTCGGTCCGGAAGGCAATGCCGGCATTCGCTTGCAGGCGTGCCGCGCCGTCCCCGTCGGACCGAGACCCCAGATCGAGTTCAACGGTCGTCGCCTTGATCTGCCCGGTGGAGAAATCCTCGCCCTCGAAGCGCACCCGAAGCTGTGCGTCATCCGGCGCCTCGTCGGCCATCTCGACCAGTCTGGCAGGTTCGACCTGCACGTAAGGGTCTTCGACCATGTCGAGCCAGAAACCCGGCCGGAACAGTGTGAAGGCGATGAGCAGGAGCGCCACGCTTTCCCAGATTCGCGACCGGGTGATGAACCATCGCTGTGTCGCCGCCGCGAAGAGCAGCATCGCGATGAGTGCGACGATGAAGACGAAGACCGCCTTCAGCGGACCGACATCAATGAGCAGAAGCTCGGTGTTGAAGATGAACATGAAGGGCAGGATCGCGGTGCGGATGTCATAGGAAAAGCCGATGACACCGGTGCGGATCGGATCACCCTTTGAAATCGCCGCCGCGGCAAAGGCGGCAAGGCCCACGGGCGGCGTGTCGTCGGCGATGATGCCGAAGTAGAAGACGAACATGTGCACCGCGATGAGCGGCACGATCAGGCCCGATTGCGCCCCCACCGTCACGATCACCGGCGCCATCAGCGAGGTGATCACGATATAGGTGGCCGTGGTGGGCAGACCCATCCCCAGCACGAGGCTGAACAGCGCCACGAAGATCAGCATCAAGAGCAGGTTGCCGCCCGAGATCACCTCGATGAATTCGCCGATCACCTGATGTGCGCCGGTCAGGCTCACCGTACCGACGATGATGCCCGCGGTGCCGGTGGCCACGGCGATGCCGATCATGTTGCGCGAGCCCGCGATCATGCCGTCGATGAACTCGCCCCAGCCGCGCGACCAGTGGCCAAGCGTGCCATCGCGGAACATCGCCTTGAGCGGGTGCTGGGTCAGCATGATGAAGATCATCGCGAGCGTCGCCCAGAAGGCCGCGAGCCCCGGCGAGAGCCGTTCGATCATCAGGTTCCAGATCAGCACGATCACCGGCAGGGCGAAATAGGCACCGGTGCGCGCGACCGGGCCCGCTTCGGGCAGTTCGATGAAGGGTGCGTTGGGGTCATCGACCTCGAGATCGGGGGTTTGCGCGGCCCAGCGCACAAGCCCGAGATAAGCCACGAGGAAAAGCACCGCCATCCCCGGCAGGGACCACGCGCCCAGGAGCGGCTTGAGCCAGCCGAGACCGTAATAGATGATCAGGCAGAGCGCGCAGAACACCGCGACCCCCAGCATGAACCGGGACAGCCTTTGCACGAAACTGCGCGCCGGCCCGCTGCGCGGCAGCCCTTCGAGACCCATTTTCGCGGCTTCGAGATGCACGATATAGACCAGCGCGATGTAGGAGATCACGGCGGGAAGGAAGGCGTGCTTGACCACTTCGAGATAGGAAATGCCGACATATTCGACCATCAGGAAGGCCGCGGCCCCCATCACCGGCGGGGTAAGCTGCCCGTTGGTAGAGGAGGCCACCTCGACCGCGCCGGCCTTCTCCGCCGAGAAACCCACCCGCTTCATCAGCGGGATGGTGAACGTGCCGGTGGTCACGGTGTTGGCAATGGACGACCCCGAAATCAGGCCGGTCGCCGCCGAGGCCACGACGGACGCCTTGGCCGGACCGCCCTTGAGATGGCCCATGAGGGCGAAGGCCAGCTTGATGAAGTAGTTGCCCGCCCCCGCCTTGTCCAGCAGCGAACCGAACAGCACGAACAGGAACACCATCGAGGCCGAAACGCCAAGCGCGATGCCGAAGACACCCTCGCTCTGCATCCAGAAATGGCCCATCGCCTTTGCAAAGGACGCGCCTTTCCATTGCATCGCGTCGGGAAAGAAACTGGAGTCTCCGAAAAAAACGTACAGCACGAAAATGCCGGCCACGATCACCATCGGCAGGCCCAGCGCACGATAGGTCGCCAGCAGAACCGCCGAGAGGCCGATGGCCGAGGCCACGACGTCCCCCCGCGTCCAGAGCCCCGGGCGACCGGAAATCGCGTCCTGGTTCCACAGAAGATAGAGCGTGGCATAAAGTCCCGCCGCGAGCAGCAACCAGTCATACCAGGGGATGCGGTCGCGCGGCGCGCTGCGAAACATCGGGTAGGCCAGCGTCGCCAGCGTCAACCCGAACGCAAGGTGCAGCACGCGCTGCACGTCCGAAGTGATGTAGATCCAGTTCTGCCCGGTCCATCCGGCCACCAGCGCCGGCAGCGGCGAGGCGTTGAGCACCTGCCCGAAGGCCCAGATCAGCGCCACGGCGGCGATCAGCCTGCCCTGCCAGCCGGTCGGGTTGCGCGCGCCCACGTCGAGATCGGCGACAAGCGCCGCCGCATCGGTCACACCACCCGGGCCGTTTTGGTTCTCTTTGGCCATTCCTTTACCCCCTGTCCCGGTCAATTTCCGGTCGTTCGGACAACCCGGGCGTTTTGCGCGCCCCTTGTTGGCATGGTTGCCGAACCAAAAGGCGCGGGGGCCGAAACCCCCGCGCCCGCGCCCTCATCATTCCATGAGGCCGAGTTCCTTGTACGCCTTGACCGCACCGGGATGCAGCGGTGCCGACAGGCTGTCGCTGATCATTTCCTCGGCTTCGAGGTTGGCAAAGGCCGGGTGCAGCTTGCGGAAATCATCGAGATTGCCCAGAACCGCCTTGGCCACCTGGTAGACCGCTTCGTCCGAAACCTCGGCCGAGGTCACGAAGGTCGCGCCGACGCCAAAGGTGGTGACGTCATCGGGGTTGCCCGGATACATGCCGCCGGGGATGGTTGCGACACGGTAAAAGGGGTTGTCCTCGACCAGCTTGTCGATCTCGGGCGCCTCGGCCGAGACCAGTTTCGCGTCGCATTTTGCCACGGTCTCCTCGGTCAGAGCCGAAGGGTGCCCGACCAGCCAGAAATAGCCGTCGATCTGGTCGTCGCACAGCGCGTCGCTGGTTTCGGCCGATTTCATCTGCGCGGCCAGCGAAAGGTCGTCACGGCTCCAGCCCATGGCTTCCTCGATCACTTCCCATGTGCCAAGCGTGCCCGACCCCGGGTTGCCGATATTGAAGCGCGTGCCGGGAATGTCGGTGATGTTCTCGATGCCGCTGTCGGCACGCGCGAGGATCGTCACCGGCTCGGGGTGGAGGGAAAAGACCGCGCGCAGATCCTCGAACGGGCCATCGTCCTCGAAACTCGAGGTTCCGTTATAGGCGTGATACTGCCAGTCGGACTGTGAAACGCCGAATTCCAGGTCGCCCGAGCGGATGGTGTTGAGATTGTAGATCGAACCGCCGGTCGATTCGACCGAACAGCGGATACCGTGATCCTGCCGATCCCTGTTGACCAGGCGGCAGATGGCGCCGCCCGCAGGGTAATAGACGCCGGTGATACCACCGGTACCGATCGAGACGAATTCCTGATCCTGCGCTTGTACATGACCGGTTGCCACCAGCGTTGCGGCAGCCGCCGCGAAAAGTTTGAGTTTCATATCGGAGTGCACTCCCTTGTTGTGACGATTTAGGCGAGGAAACCCACCCGACCCGAAAGGCCCGGCAAGGGGCATGCCCCGCATGTTTGAGGCGAGCCGGATCACTCCGGCCCAGCCCGACCAAGACGGGGTGCGATCGCCTGCACCCGCTTGTCCAGTAAGATGAGACTAAACCCGTGAAATCGTTTTTCCAACTCTTTCCTGAACGCGGTCCGCAGGAAGATCGGTCGCGTTGATCCGGCACGCCGGTTCCGGGATCATCCGGCAATGACAGATGCGGGAAACCGCGCATTGGTCAACGGCGTCCCGGAATGTTCGACTGCACAGGAAGGAAACCCCGGGCGTGACAAGAGCTCACGAGCGCGCCCCGACGATGGCTTCGGCAAGCGTCGCGCGGTTCTCCCGGCGCTTGATGCATGGCTTGACCTGACGCGGCGCAAGCTGGCGAACCACGTGCCGGTGGCGCGTCTCAGGCGCCAGGAAAGACGTGTTTCCGGCCCGTCGGCCGATGCCGGCGGGCCGGACTGTCCTCTCGCGTTCAGACCCGCGTGACAGGTTGCGGATCGTCCCGTTTCAGTGCGGTGCCACGCACCACCTGGAAATCGTCGCTCGGGGCACCGATGCGTCGGCCATGTTCGCGGATGGCATCGGGATCGGATGCCTCGTAGACGCAGAGCGAGCCCATCCGACCGTCTTCCTCGGTCACGACATAGCTGCGGATCCAGCGCAGCCGGTCCTTCATCTGTTCGCCCACGTGCAGGGATGCTTGGGTGGTTTTCTCGAGTTCCGCCTCGTTGGCCCAGACGCCATGGCGGCGGATAATGTAGAGATCCATGTCTTCCTCCTTTGCGTTCCTTCGATACGATCAGTCTGGAGAAGGCCCTGTCACCCCGAAAGCCGGCGATCCTGCCATATCGCGATGGCGAACAGGCCATGCGCTGTGCCGCCGCTGGAAAAATCGGCCGGTTTGCGCCACACTGCGGGCGCGCAGCGGGTGGAGGGGCATGGCGGACGACATCGACAAGCTCGAGGTTGCGATCATCCTCGTCAACGAAGGGTACGCATCGACCGCCATCGGTCCGCTGGAGGTCTTCGCGTCGGCCGGCGCGATGTGGAACGAGATGCGTGGCGCGCAACCCGAGCCGTTGTTTCGGGTCTCGACGGCGTCCATGGACGGCCGACCGGTCGAAAGCGCCTATGGCCTTCGTATCGCCCCGGATTGCGCGCTCGCCGATCTGGGGCCTGTCGATATCGTCATGGTCTCCGCCTCGGGACCGATGCCCGCGGAATGGATGACGCGCCACGCGGGGCTCCTGCCGTGGCTGCGCAAGAGATACAACAACGGCACACTCATTGCGGGCGTGTGCTCCGGCGTGGCGTTTCTGGCCGAGGCGGGGCTCCTCGACGGGCGTCGGGCCACGACGCATTGGGGCGTGGCGGAGACCTTCCGCACCCGCTACCCGCGGGTCCACTGGCGCACCGATCTTCTCATTACCGAGGATTCCGGTCTGTTCTGCAGCGGCGGGGTGAACGCCGCGTCCGACCTCGGCCTCTATCTCGTGGAGCGTTTCTGCGGCCACCGCGTCGCGGTCGAGGCGGCACGCGCCCTGTTGCTCGACATGCCGCGACCCAGCCAGTCCGGCTACGCGATCCTGCCGCTTTCCAGGCCGCGCGGCGACGCGCAGGTGCGCAAGGCGGAGGACCACCTCAGCACACATTTCCGCCGCGACGTGCCCACCGACGAACTCGCCGAACTCGTCGGGATGAGCCGCCGCAACCTCGTCCGCCGGTTCAAGGCCGCCACCGGGTCGCGGCCAGGTAGCTACACCCAGATGCTGCGCGTCGCGGCAGCCCGCGCATTGCTCGAGGATGGCGCCGCCTCGATCGAACAGGTGAGCCTTTCGGTCGGCTACTGCGACGTGGGCTTCTTCCGCCGCGTGTTCAAGCGGTACAGTGGAATGCCCCCCGCCGCCTATCGCGATCAGTTCGGACCGCGCAGACGCTCTTGGCCGCTGCGCCGGCCGAACGGCTCGCGTCGCCCCTCGAACCAAGCTGGCTGCCCGACCGGCCAGGGATGAGGTGCGCCGCTCGCGCTTCCCGTGCCATGGCGCAAGGGCAGTTCAACCGGATCCTTCGGCCACGTTCCACCTTGCCAGGGCGGTTGCGGTCCGCTTGCGCAGGGCCGCCTCGGTCTTCAACCAAAGGGCCGAGCGCAGCCGCATCAGGCGCATGTTGCGCAGCAGGCCCACGCTGAAGGCGGCGACCCAGATCCACACGCCGGCCTCGACCATCGGGGCCAGCACGGGCACACCGGAGGCGAGGCCCGAAGCCAGCAGAACGGCGGTCGCGCCCTTGATCGGGTGCAGCGCCACCACATCGGCCCAGGCCAGCGGCCTGCGCGGGAGCCGCCGCGACGGCGCCTTCACACGGACCCGCCAGGCGCGCTGGCGGCGCAGCCAGCGCAGAGGGGTGGCCCGGGCCGGTCGGCGGATCGCGGGCCAGGGCAGTTGCAGGAAGGGCACCACCGGCGCCCCCTGCCAGCGCGGGGTCTCGTGCCAGATCGCGACCGCGCCAAGCCCCTCGCAGGTCAGGGTCAGGCCCGATACATCGCCCGGCCGACCGACCGCACCGGAAGGCCAGGGGATCGCGGTGTGCCGCGAGATCACGACGCGATAGGGATCAAGCCCGCCGACATGCGCGGCTGCTCCGCGCGCCGTTTCCAGAAGCGGGCCGAAATAGGCGCCCTCGCGCACGAAGTTCGGATCGACCGGGCACCAGCCCGCGCCGTCCCAGGCCTCGGCCCAGGCGTGCGGGGTCTGCATCCAGGGGGCGGTGATCAGCCCGAAGACCGGGCGCGCGGGGATACCGACGGCATGGCACAGGGCGACGAAGACGAAGGCATATTCGCCGCAATCGCCCCAGCCGCGCGCGTATGACAAGGCGGCGCCGCGGGCGTCCTTGGGATAACGATAGCGCAGCGCGTCTGCCGCCGCGCGGGCGAGCGCGGCGACGCGTGCCTGCGCGCCCTCGATACCGCTCACGCTGTCCTCGGCCAGCGCGCGCAGCGCCGCGTCAGGTGCGGTCATCGGCCCGGGCGAGCGGTCCGCGGGCCCCGGAGGCGGCAGGTCGAGGTGATCG
This sequence comes from Rhodobacteraceae bacterium HLUCCO07, assembly GCA_001314705.1. Taxonomy (GTDB): domain Bacteria; phylum Pseudomonadota; class Alphaproteobacteria; order Rhodobacterales; family Rhodobacteraceae; genus Aquicoccus. The sequence continues at coordinate 75,734 of LJSU01000021.1, read as the reverse complement.
CCCGGACGCAGCCGGCGGGTCTCGATCCGGGCCGAGATCTCGACGGCTTCGCCGTGCCGGAGCCGGACCAGGCGGCGATGCCCGTGCATGTCCTCGATATGGGCGCCTTCGGGCGCGCACAGGTCGCGGACCCGCTGGTAGCCGTCATCGCAAGGCAGCGGCAGCAGCACCTCAAGCGCCGGATCATCGGCAAAGCCCCAGGGATCGAAGCGGATCGAGAGGTCGCAGCGGAAATCCTCGGCCCTCATGCGCCCTCCCGTCCGGTCTGCGGACCGCCCGCGGCGGCGATGGCAACAAGAAGCGGCACGACGCGATCCGCGGGAACGTCATAGCAGCCGCGACGCTCGGCCCGGAGCCAGCCCGTCGCGGTAAGCTCGCGCAGGTGGTGGTGCAACTGCCCGGTGGTGCCATCGCCCAAGGTGCGCGCCAGCGCCGCCGTTTCCCGCGTCCCGGCCAGCACCGCATTCAGCAACCGCAGCCGCACCGGGTGGCCGAGCGCGGCCAGCGCGGGCGCGATGTCACTCCAGTCCGCATCAAGCAGCCCGCCCGCCGGATGACCCATCTGCCACTCGACCCGCCGACCGCCCGGAAGCGCAAGACTGCCCGCGAAGGCCACGCCGCTGCCCTCGGGCGCTTCGGTCCGCAGGCGGTCGAGCACGGTCCCGCCCGTGACCGGGCGCGGCGCTTCGAGCCGCTCGACACGGGCCTCAAGGGCGGCAAGCCGCTCGACCAGATCCGCAGATGTTTCCATTTATCATCGCCCGTTGCTACGTTATTACGCTTTTACGTATTTACATCGCGACGACACGTCAAGCCCGAAGCTGCATCCGGCAGACCTGTCATGACCGAAAGCACGTGATCGTTGGCGGTGCTGCCGTTCCCCGGGCCATACCGAGAGGGCGCGGGAAACCGGCGCTCTGCCGGTGGATATGGCGACGCGGCTTGCCGGGAGGATCACGCCCGGGCCGGCAGCGACGAGAACCGCCCGTCGCAGTATACCCTTGATCAATCGGCAGTATCAGACGACCTTGTCGACAAACGACACTCCACTTGGGGAATGTCGACCGAACGGGAGGAAGACATGAAGATCACGAAGAAAATCAAGGCACTTGCCGCCGCCTCGCTGGTTGTGCTGGCCGGCACCGCACAGGCGGAATGGGAGCCGAAGGGCAACGTATCGCTGCAGATCGGCTTTGGCGCGGGCGGCTCGACCGACACGATCGGCAGGATCGTGGCACAGACCATGAAAGAGCAAACCGGCTGGAACGTGATTGCCGAGAACAAGCCCGGCGGCGGCGGCATCGCCATGTTCACCGGCATCGCCAATCGCCCGGCCGACGGCACTGTCATCGGGCTTGGTGTCAGCATGCCGATCCTCGTCAACCTCGTGAATCGCCCCGATCAACTCAAGTTCGACCTCGACAGCTTCGACTATCTGGGCACTGCGGCGCGTGCGCAGCTGGCGCTCATCGCCCGTTCGGACGCCCCCTTCGATGACGTGGCGGGGCTCGTGGAATATGCCAAGTCAAACGATGCGCCCATCGCCTTCGACGCCAAGCCGCAAGAGCTTGCCATGCGCTTTGTCATGGAGCAGTCGGGGGCCGAGTTCCAGTTCATGTCGACCAAGGGCGGCGCAGAGAATGCGAAGCTTGCGCTGGGCGGACAGGCGATCGCGGCATTCGAGGCCGGCGAACATCTTCCGTTCCTCGAAGCTGGCGATATCAAGATGCTCGCCTCGATGAACAAGAGCCGGCACAACTACGCGCCCGACACGCCCACGCTGCAAGAGCAGGGCTATGACATCTATGTCGATCCGGTCTTCTTTTTCGCGACCACCGCAGGAACCCCCAGCGAGGCACGCGAGGCGCTCACCGCGGCGCTTGCCGAAGCCCTTGAAAGCGACGCGGTGAAGGAAGTGGTGCAAAACACGCTCAAGTCCCCGATCGAGAACATGGGGCCGGAGGGCACCGAGCAAATGATGCGAGATGGCGTCACGAATGTCGGCGCGCTCTTTGCAAACTGACCCGGAAGCGTACGGCTGATGCTGACCGACAGGGTAACCGGCGGGTTTTTCATCCTGCTCGGGGTGGTCCTCTATCTCTGGGTCATCCCCTGGCAGGTTGAAACCGCCGATTATGGCTGGCTCAAACCACGCACGTTGCCGCTTGCCCTTGCGGTCGTGCTCGGGCTTTGCGGCGTCGCGCTCATGGTCAAGCCGGTGGGCGATGCACGGCCCTCCACGTTCAACTGGCTGCGCGCGGCGCTCTTTGCCGGGGTGCTGGCGCTCGGGCTTTGGCTCATGGGCGTGGTCGGCTTTGTCTATGCGGCGTCGCCGTTGGCATTTGCCGTGATGTGGCTTGCCTACGAGCGGCGCTGGCTCTGGCTGGGGCTCGGCAGCGTCGTCATGCCCGCTGTCATCTGGTTCGTGATCACCATCGTGCTTGAACGCACCCTGCCATGAGGCCGATACATGCCTGAACTCGCGATCATTCTCGCCGGTCTCGGCGATGCGTTCACACCGGCCAACCTGTTTTTCGTCTTCGCGGGGGTGTTCGTCGGACAATTCGTCGGCGCCGTGCCCGGCATCGGCCCGATCATGGCGATGGCGATCGCGATCCCCTTCACATTCGGGATGGACCCGCTCGCGGGGATCGGCTTTCTTGTCGGCGTCAACAAGGGCGGGCTTGTCGGCGGGGCCATCCCGGCGGTTCTTCTCAACACGCCCGGCACGCCCGACGCGGCCGCAACAGCCCTTGACGGCCACCCGCTTGCACAGCAAGGCAAGCCGCTCAAAGCCACGAAAATGGCGCTCTATTCCTCTGTCACCGGCGACACGTTTTCCGACATCGTCCTCATAACCGTGTCGGCACCGCTGGCGCTTCTGGCGCTGCGCATGGGGCCAGTCGAGGTGTTCGGCCTGATGTTGCTGGCCTTTGCCGTGATCTCGGGGCTCATGGGTCCTTCGCTCGTCAAGGGCATCATTGCCATCGCGCTCGGGTTGCTGGCGGCCATGGTCGGCACCGACCCCGAGCATGGCACGCCGCGGCTCTATTTCGGCCAGTTCGAGCTTTACGACGGGATCCCGCTTCCGGCCATCGCCATCGGGATGCTCGCGATATCCGAGCTTCTGCGCCGGCTGAGCGAAAGCCGGCGCGAGGGGAACCCGGCGGTCCGGCTGCCACGGGGCCAGCCGCGCGAAGACAGCATGGTAAGCTGGCACGAATACTGGGCGTGCCGCTTCACGCTCGCCCGCGGCGCCGTGATCGGCACGTTGCTCGGGGCGCTTCCCGGCATCGGCTCAACGGCGGCCGCTTTCATGTCATACGCCACGACAAAGCAAGCGGCCAGGGATCCGTCCAGCTTTGGCAAGGGCAATATCCACGGCATCGCCGCCACCGAATCGGCCAACAGCGCGGTCATGGGGGCAAACATGATCCCGCTTCTGACGCTCGGCATTCCCGGCTCTGTCGGCGCCGCGCTCATCATCAGTGCCTTCATGATCCACGGCATACAGCCCGGCCCCTTCCTGTTCGACACCCAGGGCCGCCTGATCTATGGCCTCTTTGGCGCCATGCTTCTGGCCAATCTCGGCAATCTCATCATCGGCCAGGTCGGCCTGCGCTTCTGGGTGCGGGTCGTTTCGGCACCCGAGAGCTTCATATTCGCCTCAGCGCTTCTCATGTGCTTTGTCGGGGTTTACCTGACCTCGGGCGGGCTCTTCGGCATCGGTGTGATGCTGGCCTTCGCCGCGCTTGCCTACGTGATGACGACGCTTGGCATCTCCGTCGTCATTTTCATCATTGCCTTCTTTCTCGGGCCACGCCTCGAAGTTTCGCTCAGCCAGACGCTGGCATTGCTCAACGGCGACCCGACAAAGCTGCTCAACTATCCCGTTGGGCTCGTGCTCGCGCTGATCGCCCTGGTCACCACGGTTTTCCTCGCGCGGCGGAACCATGACCGCGCCGACCAGACCTGAGGCACGACGGCGCATATTCCCGGGCGGCCCGGATCGCGTGACCGCCTTTCGAAGGTAACGCGAGGCGTCATGTTGCGCTGCCTTGCAGGAAGAGGTGCGAAATCTCACTGGCGCGTCTTTGCAGCAAGTGCAGGTGCCCACGCGCCCGGTCGAGCGTCATGCGCAGTTTCGGCGCATGGAAGGAGAGCGTTGCGTAAAGGCGCCCCTGCCCGTCGGTGATCGGCACGGCGAGCGCCACCATGCCCTCGATCGCCTCTTCGTTGTCCTCGCCCCAGCCGCGTGCGCGGGTCAGGCGCAGCTCGTCCAGCAGGCGTTCGGGGTCGGTGATGGTATTGGGCGCGCGCCGCTCCAGGTCGGAACAGGTCAGCAGCGGGCGCAACTGGTCGTCGTCGAGACTGGCCAGCCAAACCTTGCCTGCGGCCGAGCAATGCAGCGGTATGCGACTCCCGACCGGCAGCGCGATCTGCAGCGGCCACTTGGTTTCGACCCGGTCGATATAGACAACCGCATCGCCGTCGCGCTGCGCGATGTTGCAGGTTTCGCCGATCTCCTCGGACAGGTCGCGCAGCACCAGCGACACAGCCGCGCGATGGCGCATCGTGGCGACCATGCCGGCGGCAAGCCGCTGCATGCGAAACCCCGAGATATAGCCGCGCCCGTCGGCATTCCGGCGGATGAATCCTTCGGTCTCGAGCGTCGAGAGCAGCCGGTGGGCCGTGGGTTTCGGCAGGTCCATTTCCGCCATCACGTCGGCGGCCGTCACGGGCGTTTCGCTGGCACAGATGCGTTCGAGCAGCACCAGCAGCCGCAGATTTCCGGAAATCGTGGGGAGCTGTTCTGCCATCGGCCCTGGTGTCGTCCTCTCTAACGCGCGCGACGGTCGGCGCGGATCATGTCGCTGGCCTTTTCTCCGATCATGATCGCCGGGGCATTGGTGTTGCCCGAAACGATTTCGGGCATGATCGAGCAGTCGGCGACACGCAGGCCGCGCACTCCATGCACGTTCAGGCGCGAGTCGACAACCGCCGATGGGCCTTGCCCCATGCGACATGTTCCCGAGGGGTGATAGATCGTTGTGGAAGTATTGCGCACCCAGTCGAGGATCGCGGCATCGTCATGGTCGCCCGGGCCGGGGCTGTGCGGGGTGCTGATTCGAGAGGCCAGCGGGGCCTGCGCGGCGATGGCCTGCGCCTGGCGGACACCGGCGACGATGGTCCGGCAATCGGTTTCGGTGTCGAGATAGTTCGCACGGATCACCGGGTGGTCGCGCACATCGCCCGAACGCAGCGTCAGGTTGCCCCGGCTTTCGGGGCGTAGCTGGCAGACCGAGGCGGTGAAGGCGGAAAAGGGATGCACCCCCTCGCCGGGGCTGTCCGCGGACCACGGCTGGATATGATACTGGATGTCGGGCGTTTCCAGCCCCTCGCGTGTCCTGGCAAAGCCGATCACCAGGCTTGCCGCCATGGTCATCGGCCCGCGCCGGAAGAGCGCGTAGCGCAGCCCGATCCGGGCTTTTCCGAAGAGGCTGCGCACCTCGTCGTTCAGGGTCGGCTCATTGCACTTGAAGACCAGCCGCGCCTGAAGGTGATCCTGAAGGTTCCGGCCGACGCCGGGCAGATGCACGCGCGGTTCGATCCCGTGGCCGGCAAGCGTTTGCGTGTCGCCGATGCCGGAGAGCATCAGGATCTGCGGAGAGCCGATCGCCCCGGCGGAAAGGATCACTTCGCCGCGCACCTTGACGGTATGCTCGGTTCCGTCGGGGTCGAGATAGCACAAGCCGGTGACGCGCCCCTCGGTCAGGACGATCCGGCTGGTCTGGGCGCGGGTGATCACGGTGAGGTTCTCGCGCTTCATCGCCGGGCGCAGGAAGGCCACGGCGGCCGAACAGCGGCGGCCGTTCTTCATGGTCAGCTGGGCATTGGTCATGCCCTCCTGCTCGGGCCCGTTGATGTCGGGGTTGTAGGGGATGCCATACGCCTTGGCCGCCTCGATCCACGCCTCGCAGATGGCGCGGGACACGCGCATGTTCGAGACCGACAGCGGCCCGCCCACCCCATGCAGGTCATCGGCGCCGCGTTCCTGGTCCTCGGACCGTTTGAAGAGCGGCAACACATCGGCCCAGCCCCAGCCCGCATTGCCCATCTGGGCCCAGCGGTCGTAATCCTGCGGTTGCCCGCGCACGTAGAGCAGGCCGTTCAGCGAGGACGACCCGCCCAGAACCTTGCCGCGCGGCCAGTCGAGCGCGCGCCCGTTGAGCCCGGGATCGGGCTCGGTGCGATAGCACCAGTCCACCGACGGGTTGTGCATGGTCTTGAAGTAGCCCACCGGGATGTGGATCCACGGATTGCTGTCCGGACCGCCCGCCTCGAGCAGCAGGACGCGATCCTTCGGGTTCTCGCTGAGCCGGTTGGCAAGCACGCAGCCAGCCGACCCCGCACCGACGATGACATAGTCGAATTCGGCCCCGTCCATCCGCACCCCTCCCCGAAGCGACATGATTTTTCTTGCAATCGAAACATAAGGTGGCGTTAATGAGACAACAAGTCTCATTTCTGGGAGGAGAATGAGGTGACATATGCACCAGACTCGGTTCGCCGATCCATGACCCATTGCGCGGTCATGTCGTGACCCCCGAGAGAGAACACCGCATCCGCCGGATCACCCATTGGCTGGACATGCCGGCGATGGTCGTCGGCAAGCTGGCGGCCTGGCTGATCCTGCCGATGATCATGGCCCTGATCTGGGAGGTGGTCGCACGCTTCGGGTTCAATCGGCCGACCGCCTGGGCCTATGATGTCACCTACATGCTTTATGGTGCGATGTTCATGCTGGGCGCGGCCTGGACACTGGGGCGGGATTCGCACGTGCGCGCCGATTTCCTTTTCAACGTGCTGTCGCCGCGCTGGCAGGGGACCATCGACGCGCTTTTCATCATCTGCCTGTTCTTTCCGGCGATGTATTTCTTTACCCTGGCCACATGGGAATACGCGGCCAAGTCCTGGATGCGGGGCGAGCGGATTCCCACCAGCCCGATGATGCCGATCATCTATCCGCTGAAGACGGTGATGCCGATCACCGGGATCCTGCTGATGATCCAGGGGGTGAGCGAGCTGATCAAGAGCCTCTACAACATCGCCACGAACAGACGGTTCCGCGACGATGAAGGGGGGCTGGCATGAGCGAGCCGATCCTTGGCCTGGTGGCGCTGGGGCTGGTCTTTGTCGGCCTGCTGACCGGCTACCCGATGGCGTTCACCTTCATCTTCATCGCGCTGCTGTTCGGCTATGTCGGGATGGGCGACCGGGTCGTGAACCTGATGCAGTTCCAGTTCTTCTCGCTGATGCGCAACACCACGATGGCGGCGATCCCGCTCTTTCTCTTCATGGGCTTCATCCTCGAGAAATCCGGGCTGATGGAGCGGATGTTCATGGCCCTGCGCCTGCTGCTCGGGCGGCTCAACGGGTCGCTTTACCTGGTGGTGCTGCTGGTGGCCACGGTCTTTGCCGCCGCAACCGGGATCGTGGGCGCCTCGGTCACGGTTCTGGGCGTCATGGCCGCGCCGATCATGCAGCGGACGGGGTATGACACGCGGATCTCGGCGGGCGCCATCGCCGCGGGGGGAACTCTGGGCATCCTGATCCCCCCTTCGATCCTGCTGATCGTGATGGGGCCGGTGGTCGGCGTGCCGGTGTCTGACCTCTTCACAGCGGCGATCGTGCCGGGGCTGATGCTGTCGACGGTCTACATCGTCTACACCCTGGTGCGCAGCTATCTCAACCCCACGCTGGGACCGCCCATCACCGACGCGGAAATCGCCGAAACCACGCTGGGCGAAAAGCTCAAGGAACTGCTGCTGGGGGTGATCCCGGTCTTCCTGATCATTGCCGCGACGCTCGGTTTCATCATATCGGGGATCGCCACGCCCACCGATGCCGCCGCCACCGGCGCGCTGGCCTCGCTGATCCTGGCCCTCGCCTACCGCAAGCTGGACTGGAGCGCCTTCAAGCAGAGCGTCTACAGCACGCTCCTGTTGAGCGCGATGATCATGTTCCTGCTCGCCTCGGCCAACTTCTTCGGCGCAGTGTTCTCGCGGCTGGGCAGTGGCGAGTTGCTGACCGAGTTCCTGTTGCACCTGCCGTTCTCGCCCACCGTGATGCTGCTCATCATCCTCGGCATCGTTTTCGTTCTGGGCTCGCCGCTGGAATGGATTCCGATCGTGCTGGTGATCGTGCCGATCTTTCTGCCGACGATGGTCGAGATGGGCTATGATCCGCTGTGGTTCTCGATCCTCGTCGCGGTCACGCTTCAGACCTCGTGGCTGACCCCGCCGATGGCGCTGTCGGCCTATTTCCTGAAGGGCGTCGTGCCGAACTGGTCGATGGGCGACATCTATCTCGGCATGGTGCAGTTCGTCGTGCTGCAACTCATCGTCGTCGGCCTGCTGATCCTTGTGCCCGACCTGGTGCTGTGGCTGCCACGTGTGCTGGGCAACTGAACCGGTGCCGCGCCCGGTGCGCGGCCTGCAATCAGAAACGGGGAGCCAACCCCGGCGCAACCCAAGACCTGCAACCAAGGAGGAGAGACTATGAATATTCCATTGACCGGCCCGTTCAAGGGCACGATCTGCGCGGCCGCACTGGTCGCAGCAGGTGCCATGCCTGCGCTGGCGCAGGACTACCGCATGGACATCCAGACCGCCGTGCCCAACGCGAGCCTATATTTCAAGCTGACCGAACAGTTTGCCAGCGATGTCGAGGAGATGTCCGGCGGCCGCATCACGGTCAAAGTGCTGCCCGACGGGGCCGAGGTCTCGGCCTTCGAGATCCTCGACGCGGTCAGCGACGGGGTGGTGACGGCCGGCTATGCCTGGCCGCACTACTGGTCCGGCATGAGTTCGTCCTTCGTGCTCTTTTCGAACGTGCCGGCAAGCACCGGGATGGACCAGGAGACGCTGATGTCCTGGTATTACTCGGGCGAAGGGCAGGAACTCTATCGCGAGCTGATGCAGGACCGGATGGGCTATGATGTCGAGCCCTTCCTGATGCAACCCATGGGTCCGGACCCGCTGGGCTGGTTCTCGCGCCCGTTCGAGAACCTGGACGAGTTCCAGTCGATCAAGTACCGCAGCCCGCCGGGCATCGCGGGCGAGACCTATTCCGCCATGGGCGTGCCCGCCGTGGCCCTGCCGGGGGGCGAGATCGTACCCGCCGCACAACGTGGCACGATCGACGCCGCCGAGTGGATCGGCCCGGCGGACGACCGCAATCTCGGTCTCGACAAGATCTGGGACTACTACTATCTGCAGGGCCTTCACCAGCAGACCGACATCGGCGAATTGCTGGTCAACAAGACATGGTTCGACGAACTTCCCGACGATCTTCAGGCGATCATCCGTGTCGCGGTCAAGGCCAATGCGACCATGACCAACGCCGCGAACCTGCACGAGAACTCGGTCGCCGTGAAGGAATACGAAGAAGCGGGGATCAACGTCCTGGACGTTCCGGAAGAGTATTACACCCGCTTCATCGAGGCCCAGAACGAGGTCATCAAGGAGTATATCGACGGTGACGAGTTCTTTGCAAAGGTCTATCAATCCCAGGTGGACTTTGCCGATCTCGTCTATCCCTATCACGGCCGCATGACGACGCTGAAAAGCAACGTCGTCCAGGGTGCGGAAGCGGCCCGCAACGAGTGATGCGGGCAAGGCGCGCCCCGGACCGATTGTCCGGGGCGTCGCCTGCCATACCCTCTTGAGCCAGCGATCAGGCGTTTCCGCGCACCCGGCCAGGGCCGTGTCGCCACATTGACGGGAACCCTCTCAGATTGCCTTGGACCGACCGAACGTCTTGATCCCGCGCAGGAAACCGCCAATGGCGACGCGGGGCAAAGTCATGCGCGCTCACCGTTGGATCCGGTTCAAGCCGCACCAGCGCGCGATGAAGAGCGCGAATACTTCAGTGCAGCGTTTGATCGAATCGAGCTCGACCCGTTCGTCAAAGCCGTGGATGTTCTCTGCTTTCGGGCCAAAACAGAAGGCAGGAATGCCGTAGTAGAGACCGTAAAAGCGCGTATCGGTGAGGGCCGTCATCTTGCGCTCCGCGGGGCGTTCTCCGGCCCCGAAGACGTCGGCATAGGCGGCGGCAAAGGCGCTTTCCTGTTCGTCCGCGTCTTCCAGAACGTAGCCTTCGGCCTGGAACCCATTCCAGACCACTTCCGGCGGATTGTTGGAGAGGAAGGGATGCGCGTGTGCCGCTTGCGCGACACAGGCTTCCACCTCGGCCCGCGCCTCTGCCAGATCCTGCCCCGGCAACACGCCGATCCTGCAGTCCACGTCACACCAGGCCGGGACGCTGGAGGCCCAGTCGCCGCCGATGATCTTGCCCGCGTTGAAGTTCAGCGGATGGTCTATGTCCTTGTAGACAGGATCCTTGGCCGCGCGCTCGTTCCAGTTCGCCTCCAGGCCTTTCAGGGCGTTGATCATGTCATAGGCGGCGAGGATCGCGTTGGACCCCGTTCCCGCCGTCGCAACATGAACCGGGCGCCCCCGCACCCGCAGCTTGAACCACATCGCACCGACCTGCGCACGGTTGATGGTAAAGTCGGACGGTTCCGGCAACAGCGCGAAATCGGCACGATAGCCGCGCTGGAGCGTCGAAAGCGCTCCGAGACCGGTCGACTCCTCCTCGATCACCGACTGGAAATGCACTGTCGCGGCGGGCTCGAACCCCGCATGGCGGAGCGCGTCAAGCGCGAAGAGCGCGGCAACCGTGCCGGCCTTCATGTCGCCGGCGCCACGGCCATACATCCAGCCGTCGCGGATCGCGGGCTCGAAGGGCGGGGTGGACCACATTTCCGCCGGCCCCGCAGGCACAACATCGAGATGACCCTGCAGGATCAGGGATCGGCCCCGAACTTCGGAGGGCCGGTGCGAACCGACCACGGTGCGCGCGCGCGAGAAATCGCCCTCGATGGGCCCGAAGCCGGGCAGATGCTCGAGGTCCTTTAGATCAATGCGCCAATCGTCGACCGAGTAGCCGCGCGTTCGCAGGGCTTCGGCCATGAAATCCTGTGCCGGCCCCTCCTCGAAACGGGTGCTCGGAATACGCACGAAATCCGCGAGGAAGCGAATCTGTTCGTCGAAGTGCGCTTCTACAGCGTCCAGGATTGCGGCGCGGGCGGGTTGTTCGATGAGCGACTGATCCATGTTTGCCTTTCCGTTTGAACGCGCGGGCGTGCCCCCACGGGTGGCCCGGTTTGATTGTTAGTGCATTGTTGACCCCGGGTCCATCGGGACGATGTTTTCCGGCCCGGGCGAACGACCTTTCCTGCACGATCATTCGACGAAATGTTCGAACTGCAGAAACCACCTTGCCCTTCCTTGCCCTTCCTTGCCATGGGGGACTTGAAGGATACGGATTCAGGAATGGTGCGGGCGGTGGGACTCGAACCCACACGGGGTTTCCCCCTTCGGATTTTAAGTCCGATATGTCTACCATTCCATCACGCCCGCATGCGAGATCGGCACTTTAGCCGCCTTGCCCGCGGTGTAAAGCGTGCGGGTTGAATTCGGGCGAGCGCGGTACACGCGTTCACGCCCAAGTCAGATGCACAGGCGCCACGCGTTGCCGCGGTTGCCCGGCCTGTCCGATGCCGGCAAGGTCAGAGCGCATCCGACAGCGCGTTCTCCTTGACCGCTTCCATCGCGACAAAGGTCGAGGTGCTGGCCACATGCGGCAACGCGGTGATCTCCTCGGCCAGAACGCGGCGGTAATCGCGCATGTCGCGGGTGCGCACTTTCAAGAGGTAGTCGAAATTCGCCGCCATCATGTGGGCCTGCTCGATCTGGGCAATCCCGGCAACGGCGGCATTGAAGGCCCTCAGCGCGGCCTCGCGCGTGTCGCTGAGGCGCACCTCGACAAAGGCGACGTGATCGAGCCCCATGCGAATGGGATCGAACATCGCGCGATAGCCGGTGATCACGCCAGTCTCTTCCAGCCGCCTGACCCGCGCCTGGGTGGGCGATTTCGACAACCCGATCCGACGGGCGAGATCGGCAATACTGATCCTGCCCTCGCTGGCCAGAATCGAGAGGATACGGCGGTCGTGCCGGTCAAGTTCGCCAAGGCCATCTGGCCCGTTTTCTTCGCTCATTTCAGTTTATTTGCCTTTCATACTCACACTGTTCAGGACAACTGCCCGCAAGATCAGTGATATCATAGCCCAAACATCCGGAGTGCACCATGCCCCTGCCCGACCATATCGCCGCCATCGACACCGCCACCTATGCCGACGAGGCCGACACGCTGTCGCGCCTGGTCGAAACCGCCGCGCTCGACGACGCCGCGCGCGCGCGCATCACCGCACGCGCGGCCGAACTGGTGCGCGACATTCGCGGCCGCTCGAACCCGGGGCTGATGGAGGTGTTCCTGGCCGAATACGGGCTTTCGACCAACGAGGGGATCGCGCTGATGTGCCTGGCCGAGGCGCTTTTGCGGGTGCCGGACGCTGACACGATCGACGCGCTGATCGAGGACAAGATCGCACCTTCCGACTGGGCGCGGCACATGGGGCATTCCACCTCGCCACTGGTCAACGCCTCGACCTGGGCCTTGATGCTCACCGGCAAGGTGCTCGACGACCCGCGCCCCGGCCTGATCGGCAGCCTGCGCGGCGCGGTCAAGCGTCTGGGCGAGCCGGTGATCCGCACCGCCGTGGGCCGGGCGATGAAGGAAATGGGCCGCCAGTTCGTGCTGGGCGAGGATATTGGCGCGGCGATGGAGCGTGCGGCGGGCATGGAGAAGAAGGGCTATACCTATTCCTATGACATGCTGGGCGAAGCCGCGCGCACCGAAGAGGACGCACGGCGCTATTACCTCTCCTACAGCCGCGCCATCACCGCCATCGCCGCCGCCTGCAAAAGCCGCGACACCCGGCAGAACCCCGGCATCTCGGTCAAGCTCTCGGCGCTGTTCTCACGTTACGAGGTGGCGCAACATGCCCGCGTCATGGACGAGCTGGTGCCGCGCCTGCGTTCGCTGGCGCTCCTGGCGAAATCCGCCGGCATGGGCCTCAATATCGACGCCGAGGAGGCTGACCGCCTGACCCTCTCGCTCGACGTGATCGAGACCGTGCTCTCCGAACCCGCGCTGGCCGGGTGGGACGGGTTCGGCGTGGTGGTGCAGGCTTACGGCCAACGTGCGGGCGAGGTTCTCGATTTCCTGCACGACCTGGCCGGGAAACATGACCGCAAGCTGATGATCCGCCTCGTGAAGGGCGCCTATTGGGACACCGAGATCAAGCGCGCGCAGGTCGAGGGTGTCGGGGGTTTCCCGGTCTTCACCCGCAAACCCGCGACCGATGTGAGCTACCTTGCCAACGCGCGCAAGCTGCTGGGCATGAGCGCGCGCATCTATCCGCAATTCGCCACCCATAACGCGCATACCGTGGCCGCGATCCTCGACATGGCCGCCGATATGGGGGTGGCCAAGACCGCCTTCGAATTCCAGCGCCTGCACGGCATGGGCGGGGCCCTGCACGAGATCGTGATGGGCCAAGAAGGCAGCCATTGCCGGATCTACGCACCGGTCGGGGCGCATCGCGACCTGCTGGCCTACCTGGTGCGGCGTTTGCTTGAAAACGGGGCGAACTCCTCCTTCGTCAACCAGATCGTGGACGAGGACGTGCCCCCCGAAGAGGTCGCCCGCGATCCGTTCGAGGCCCTGTCCGATCCCGCGCCCGCCATCGCCACCGGGCCCGAGCTTTTCGCGCCCGAGCGCACCAACTCAAAGGGATTCGACCTGACCCACGCCCCGACGCTCGCCATGATCGACGCGGCGCGCGACCCGTTCCGCCGCCATGAATGGGCCGCCGCGCCGATCCTTGCGGGCGAGGCCGCACCCGAAGCCCCCGGGCCGGTGATAAACCCCGCCGATCCCGCCGACCACCCCGGCACGGTGGCCTGGGCCAGCGCGGCGGACGCGGAAACCGCGCTGGCGGCGGCCACGCCTTGGGCCGCGCCCGCGCCCGAGCGGGCAAAGGTGCTCAATCGCGCCGCCGACCTTTACGAGGCGCATTTCGGCGAGATCTTCGCCATCGTCGCCCGCGAGGCCGGCAAATCCCTGCCCGACGCGGTGGCCGAACTGCGCGAGGCGGTGGATTTCCTGCGCTACTACGCCGCCAACGCCCCCGAGCGCGCGCCAGTGGGCATTTTCACCTGCATATCCCCGTGGAACTTTCCGCTCGCCATCTTCACCGGCCAGATCGCGGCGGCGCTGGCGGCGGGCAACGCGGTGCTGGCCAAACCGGCCGAGCAGACCCCGCTCATCGCGCATCGCGCGGTCGAACTCCTGCACGAGGCGGGCGTGCCGCGCGGCGCGCTGCAATTCCTGCCCGGCGCGGGCAAGGTGGGCGCGCGGCTCACCTCGGATGCACGGGTGGGCGGCGTGGCCTTCACCGGCTCGACCGACACCGCGCGGATCATCCGCCGCGCCATGGCCCGGCACCTTGCGCCCGGCGCACCGCTCATCGCAGAAACCGGCGGGCTCAACGCGATGATCGTCGATTCCACTGCCCTGCCCGAACAGGCGGTGCAGGCCATCGTGGAAAGCGCCTTCCAGTCGGCAGGCCAACGCTGCTCGGCCCTGCGCTGTCTCTACGTACAGGAGGACATCGCCGAAGGCTTTACCGAGATGCTCAAGGGCGCGATGGATCAGCTCGCCATGGGCGATCCGTGGCACCTTTCCACCGATTGCGGCCCGGTGATCGACGAAGAGGCCCGCGCCGGTATCGCCGCGCATATCGACGCCGCCCGCGCCGACGGGCGGCTGCTGCACGAGTTGCGCACCCCCAACGCGGGCCATTTCATCGCCCCCACGCTGATCCGGGTGGACGGAATCAAGGACATGGAGCGCGAGGTCTTCGGCCCGGTGCTGCATCTCGCCACGTTCCGCGCGGGCGATCTCGACCGGGTGATCGGCGATATCAACGCCACCGGGTATGGCCTCACCTTCGGGCTGCAAACCCGGATCGACGACCGGGTGCAGCATGTCTCCGAGGCAATCCACGCGGGCAACATCTATGTCAACCGCAACCAGATCGGCGCCATCGTGGGAAGCCAGCCCTTTGGCGGCGAGGGGCTTTCCGGCACCGGCCCCAAGGCGGGCGGGCCGCATTACCTTGCCCGGTTCGGCGCACGCCCGGCCACGGGGACCGGCGGCACATGGGCGCAGGAGACCGATGCGCAAACGGTGCAAAAGGCGCTCGACGCGGCACCCGGCGCGGCGGGCGGCAGCACGCTCACCCTGCCCGGGCCGACGGGTGAATCGAACCGGCTGACCACCCTGCCCCGCCTGCCGCTCCTCTGCATGGGGCCGGGCGAGGCGGCCGCCAGCGCACAGGCCGAGGCGGTGCGCAGATTGGGCGGACGGGCGGTCATGGTCACGGGGCGGCTTGCGCCCGAGGCGCTGACGACGCTTGGCGGGTTCTCGGGCGTGATCTTCTGGGGCAATGACGACATGGCCCGCGCCTGTGCCCGCGCGCTGGCCGAACGCGACGGGCCGATCCTGCCGCTCATCACCGGCATGCCCGATACCGGCCACGTGATGGGCGAACGCCATGTCTGCGTGGACACCACCGCCTCGGGCGGCAATGCCGAGTTGCTGGGCGGGGCTGCCTGACACCGCCGTGGCCCACCCGTCACCGCGTGCCGGTCGAGAGCCCGGGACATTGAGTATTTACACCAAGAAAGAGAGCCGGTGCCAGCATGCGCCCTGCCGTTCTTTCTTGGAAAAAATACTCAAAATACCCCTGGTTCCGGCAAGAGCGGCGGGCGGGATGAGGCACATCGCATGGTCCGGCTGAGCGGGGTCGAGGCGCAGCCGAGACCCCGCCCCCGGGCGACGCCGCAGGCGGCGCAAAACCTCGTGTCAGTCCAGCTTCATGATGATGCAGGTGGTCGAGCCGGTGGCGTAAAGCCGGTCATCTTCGACGCCGCGGATCTCGCCATCAGCGATTCCGGTCGAGCGGCCCGCGTGATGCACCGTGCCGATGGCGCGCACCGGCGTGCCGATGGGGATCGGGCGGATGATGTTGATCTTGTATTCCAGCGTCGTATAGGCTGAACCCTTGGGCACCCGCGTCTGGATCGCGCAGGCCATGCAACTGTCTAGGATCGTGCCATACCAGCCGCCATGCACCGTGCCGATCGGGTTCATCACCTTGAATTCGGGCGTGCCCGTGAAAATCACCCGCCCCTCCTCGACCAGTTCGGGCCAGAACCCCATGGTGCGGCCGATCGGCGGGCCGGGCAGGCGTCCGTCGGCGATGGCCTGCATGAACTCCAGCCCCGACATCGACAGGATGTCCTCCATCGTGGCGAGGTCTTCGGGTGTTTCGGCGTATTTGCGTGGCTCGGCCATGGCATGTCCCCTGTTCAACGGGCAAATGCTATGACTGAGGGCCGGGAGCGTCCAGACGACCCGGTCGCGCGTTACGCCACGTTCTCAAGCTGCACCCGCGGCACCACCCCCAGCGCGTGACACACGTCGCGGGTGAGTTCGGGGCGGTTCATCGTGTAGAAATGCAAGGCATCCACGCCCTCGTCGATCAGCTCTGAACACAGCTCCGTGCAAAGCGCCGTGGCCAGCAGATCCTCGCGCCCGTCGCGCATGGCCTTGGCAAAGGCATCGTCGAGCCAGGCCGGCACCGATGCGCCGCAGCGCAAGGCGAAATTGCGCACGCCCTTCCAGTTCTCGATCGGCACGATACCCGGCACAATGGCCTTGTCGATCCCGGCCTTGGCGCATTCGTCGCGGAACCGCAGGAAGCTTTCGGATTCGAAGAAGAACTGCGTGATCGCCTCGTCCGCCCCGGCATCGAGCTTGGCCTTGAGCCAGTCGATATCGGCCTTTGCGTTTTTCGCCTCGGGATGCACATCCGGGTAGGCACCCACGCGAATGGTGAACTTGTCGTGCGCCGCCAGCGCCTCGATCAGCTCGACCGAATGGGCAAAGCCCTCCGGGTGCGGCACGAAGCGGCCCGACCCCTTCGGCGGATCGCCACGCAGCGCCACGATCTCGCTCACCCCCGCCTCGGCATAGCTATCGGCGATGGCCAACGTTTCCTCGCGGGTCGCGTCCACGCAGGTCAGGTGCGCCGCCACGTTGAGGCCGGTCGCCTTGTTGATCGTGCGCACCGCGTCGCGGGTCAGATCACGCGTCGTGCCGCCCGCGCCATAGGTCACCGAGACGAACCGCGGGTCGAGCGGCGCCAGCGCATGGATCGTGTCCCAGAGCCGGAACGACCCTTCGAGGTTCTGCGGCGGGAAGAATTCGAATGAAACTTTCGGGGCCATGATGCGACTCGCTTCCTTTTGTTCCGCCTGTTTTGATCCCCCGCGCGACGTGAAGCAAATTCATTAATTTCACGATGAACATGAGGGGCCTTCACATTCCGCCCCCATCATGGCACATCCCCCGCAACAGCAAACGGGGTCGCCCATGCATATCGAGTTTCGCCACCTGCGCACCATTCGCGCCATCCACCAGGCCGGGGGCCTCGCCCGCGCCGCCGACCTGCTCAACATCACCCAATCCGCGCTCTCCCACCAGATCAAGGGGATCGAGGACCAAGCCGGGGTCGCGCTTTTCGTGCGCCGGTCGAAACCCTTGCGCCTCTCGGCCGCCGGTCAGCGCCTGCTGCGTGCCGCCGAAAAGGTGCTGCCCGAGATCGAGGCGCTGCAGTCCGAGTTCGAGGGGCTGCGCATCGGCAGCGCCGGGCGGCTGCATATCGCCATCGAATGCCATGCCTGTTTCGAATGGCTGTTCCCGGTGCTCGAAGCGTTCCGCAAGACCTGGGGCGAGGTCGATGTCGATATCCGCCCCGGCCTTGCCTTCGACGCGCTGCCGGCGCTGAGGCGCGAGGATGTGGACGTGGTGATCTCGTCCGACCCCGAGGCGATCGAAGGCGTCGAGTTCCGCCCGCTCTTCGATTACGAGCCCGTTTTCGTCGCCGCCGCCAATCATCCGCTGGCCGCGAAACCCTTTGTCGAGGCCGCGGATTTCCGTGACGAGATGCTGATCACCTACCCGGTGGAACGCGGGCGGCTCGACGTGTTTTCCGAATTGCTCACCCCGGCCCGGGTCGAACCGCGCGGCGTGCGGCAGGTCGAATTGACGGCGGTGATCCTGATGCTGGTGGCCTCGGGGCGCGGGGTGTCGGTGCTGCCCGACTGGGTGCTGCGCGAGATCCGCACCTCGACCGACTACATAACGCGCCCGATCACCGAGAAGGGCCTCACCAAGCGGCTCTATGCCGCGATCCGCTCGGACGAGGCCGACCTGCCCTACATGGCGCATTTCCTGAAACTCGGGCGCGAGATCCCGGTGCGGATGCAACGGCGATAGCGCGCCGCGGGGGCCGAGCCGCGCATCAACGGGCCACGGCACGGCGATCCAAGATTTCAGCAAGGCCCTTTATGCCAGCCACACATTTTCGACTTAAGTGTCTTGCGCGACTTCTATCAATCGCCGGGCCCGGGGGTGGCCCGGCGATGCGCGGCGGGCTTCGCCCTTGATTCCGCGCAAGACAGAATTGCCAATCAGACAGGGGCCGCAATCGCAGCCCCTGCACGGTTTGTCGCAAATGGCCTTACCCGGCCAGTTTCGCCGTCATCTCGACGAGACGCTTGGCCTGGTGGGCGATTGCCTTGCGGCCCGTGTCATCAAGCCCGCCCGCGTTGACCGAGAACCCATAGGGGTTGCCGCCGCTCTCGAACAGGATCGGATCGGTATAGCCCGGCGCGACGATCAGCGCGCCCCAATGCAGCACCGATGTGTAAAGGCCAAGAAGCGTTGCCTCCTGCCCGCCATGGGTGTTCTGGGCACTGGTGGTGGCGGTGAAGGTCTTGTTGGCCAGCTTGCCCTCCATCCAGAGGCCACCCAGCGTGTCGACAAAGGCGCGCACCTGGCTTGGCGCCGAGCCATAGCGCGTGGGGGCCGACCAGAAATGGCCATCCGCCCATGTCATGTCGTCATGGGAAATCTCGGGGATGTCGGACACCTTTTCAAGCTGTGCCTTCCAGGCGTCCTGCCCCTCGACCACCTCGCGCGGGGCGGTTTCGGCAAAGCGGCGCAGGCGCACCTCGGCACCGGCAGCTTCGGCGGCGCGGGCCGCCTCTTCGGCCACCTGGTGATTGGTGCCATAGGTCGAATAGAATGCGATCAGGATTTTCGGGCTGCTCATGTCGTGGACCTCCTTTATTGAATGACTGGTCCCGACTGACCTATGCGCCGTAAGCCGCAGTTGCACTGTTTACCCGCGAACAGGGCCTGTGCGCCACGCTTGCCCCTTGGCAAGGCCAACCGCCGCGCGTATACGCCGCCCCTGAACCAAAGGAGCCGAAGCATGCAGGGCAGTGCAAACCTCAACATCATGATCAAGGCCGCGCGCAAGGCGGGACGCAGCCTGCTCAAGGATTTCGGCGAGGTCGAACAGCTTCAGGTGTCGGTGAAGGGTCCCGGCGATTTCGTCAGCCGCGCCGATCTGCGCGCCGAGGAGATCCTCAAGGAAGAGTTGCGCAGCGCACGCCCCACCTATGGCTGGCTGGCCGAAGAGGGCGGCGGCGAGGATGGCGAAGACCCCACCAGGCGCTGGATCGTCGATCCGCTCGACGGAACCACGAATTTCCTGCACGGGCTGCCCCATTGGGCGGTCTCGGTCGCGCTCGAACACAAGGGCAAGGTGGTCGCGGGCGTGATCTTCGATCCGGTCAAGAACGAGATGTTCTTTGCCGAGAAGGGCCAGGGTGCCTGGCTGGACGATTACAAGCGCCTGCGCGTCTCGGGACGTCGCAAGATGATCGAGTGCATCTTTGCCACCGGGCTGCCCTTTGGCGGGCGGGCCGATCTGCCCGACACGCTGCAGGATCTCGCGCGGCTTCTGCCGGCTTGTGCCGGGGTGCGGCGCTGGGGGTCGGCGGCGCTCGATCTGGCCTATGTCGCGGCGGGGCGCTATGACGGGTTCTGGGAACGCGGTCTCAATGCCTGGGATCTCGCTGCGGGCCTCCTGATCGTGCAAGAGGCGGGCGGTTTCATCCAACCGGTCGACCCCGCGGGCGAGATCCTCGAAGACGGCACGGTGATCTGTGCCAACGAGGCGATGTTCGACCCCTTTGCCAAGCTGATCCGCGGAGCCTGAAGCGGGCAAGCGCACGGTGCGTTAACCGGATTTCGCCCCCGCGCGGCGCCGTTGCCCCGGCAGCCGGATGGCAGCCGGGAGTCATACGCATATCACCCCCCGGTTCCTTGCCGGAAAATCGCGTTAACCGCACCGCGCGTTGCGGGGCTCAGCCCTTGCGGTCCGAGGGGTGGTTGACCCCGTCCACCCATGGAATCGGATCAAGGTCACGCGGGTTCACCCCTTCGATCGCGCCCAGGTTCACCCCGAACTCGCGCGGGTTCGAACGCCGCCGGTGGTGGGTATAGATACCGCAGATGCGACAGAAATAATGCTCGGCCGTCCGGGTATTCCATTGATATAGCGTGAGATTTTCGGCGCCTTTGATGATCGTCAGCCGATCCTCGGGCACCGAGATCGCGGCCGCGCCACGCCGGGCGCAGAACGTACAGTCGCAGCGCCGCGCCGTGGCCAGCCCCTCGGGCGGCTCGATGGACAATTCGATCGCCCCGCAATGGCATGTAAGGCGCATGGTCACTTCCGCTTCCTCCGCCCGGCCCGGGGTACGTTCGAGCGGGCGTATTTCGCCTCGGGATGCGGCGGATGCCCCCGATGCTGCTCCCAGAAGTCCTTGCCACCGTTGGATAAAAACACTGGAATGGTCAGGATGCCCCCGATCACGAAGCCACCCGCATGGGCCCAGTATGCCACGCCCCCCGCTTGCGGATCAGCGCCCAGCCCACCGAAGAACTGCATCCCGAACCAGACCGCCAGCATGACCCATGCGGGAATCGTGAAGATGCGGAAAAAGATGATGAATATGAAGAGGATATCAATCCGCGCCTTGGGGAAAAGCAAGAGGTATCCGCCCATCACCCCGGCGATCGCCCCCGACGCCCCGACCGTCGGCACCGTGGACTCGGGCGCCATCGCCACATGCACCAACCCCGCCCCGACACCGCAGGCGAGGTAAAAGAGCAGAAACCTGCCATGCCCCATCAGGTCTTCGAGATTGTCGCCGAAAATCCATAAAAACAGCATGTTACCGATGATATGCATGAAACCGCCATGCAGGAACATCGAGGTGACAAGCGTCTCGTAACCACCCCCCTCCATCAACCGGGCGGGCAGGATCGCCCACTCATAAAAGAACATGTTGAGCGCACGCGGATTGGTGAACAACCCGACATAGGACAGGAAAACCACGATATTCACCGCGATGAGCGCATACGTAACATAGGGCACGCTGTTTGACGGGTTGTGATCGCGGATCGGAAACATGGCGCAAAGCTAGCCGCTTTGCCGCAAGGGCGAAAGCCCAACATGCGCGGCAAACCGCCTTGCGCTTCCCGGCTCAGCCGGTCAAAGCCGCCTGCACCAGCGCCTTGAGTTCGACCCGGCTGGGATAGGACGAGGACGGCACCAACTGGGTGAAGTAAACCACGCTCAATTGCTCGACCGGATCAGTCCAGAAATAGGTCGAGGCCATGCCACCCCATCCGAAATCGCCCACCGAGCCTGGCATGCGCGCCAACGCCGGATCGAGCAGCACCCCGCCGCCAATGCCGAATCCCATCCCGGCCATGGGCATTTCCATAAAACTCTCCGCCCCCATCGAGGCGATATCGCCGGACAGGAAATTCCGCCGCATGAATGCGACCGTTCGCGGACCCAGGAGCCGCGCCCCGTCAAGTTCACCACCACGCCGCAGCATCTCGCCGAAGCGCATGTAATCGTCGAGGGTCGAAACCAGCCCGCCCCCACCCGAGAACATGGTCACCCGCTCTTCGGCAAAGGCGCTTTTTGTGGCCGGGTCGAGCAAGGCCAGCGGATCGTCGGGCGTCTTTGTATAGCAATCGGCAAACCGCGCCTGTTTCTCGGCTGGCACCGAGAACCCGGTATCCACCATGCCCAGCGGATCGAACACCATCTCGCGCAGCACCCGATCGAGCGATTGCCCGGTCACGATCTCGATCACCCGGCCAATCACGTCTATCCCGATGGAATACTCCCATTTCGTGCCGGGCCAGAAGGCCAGCGGCTGCGCCGCCGCATGATCGCACATGTCGGCCAGAACGCCCATGCGCGGGCCGAAATCGACCTTTTCGCGTTCATATATCCGCGCCGCCAGGCCGGGGTTGAACCCGTAGGTGAGACCCGATGTATGGGTCAGGCATTGCGCCAACGTGGGCGACGGCACCTTTTCGACCTGCGCTTCGTCGGTGGCACCCGGCAACAGGGCGTGGCAGTCGGTAAAGGCGGGAATATAGTCCGAAAGACGGTCTTCGAGCCGGACCAGTCCGCGTTCAATCAGCATCGTCAGCACCGCCGAGACCACCGGTTTGGTCATCGAGTAGATGCGCGCGATGGTGTCACGCGCATATGGCAGCCCCCGCTCGACCGACCGCTGCCCATCACAGCAGAAATATGCCTCTTGCCCGTCTCGGTAGATGAGCAGGGACGATCCGGTATAGCGCCCGCTTTCACGGTTGCGTGCCATCCAGTCGTCGATCCGGGCAAGGCGGTCGGGATCGAACCCCGGCGTTGAGTCTTTCATACTTCCAGCCATTCCTTGCGGATCGCCTCGTTCGACTTGAGCTCTTCGGGCGTGCCCTCGAACACCATGCGTCCGTGACCCATCACATACACGCGGGTTGCAATGCGTAGCGCGATGGTCAGTTTCTGCTCGACCAGAAGGATCGACACGCCCCGTCTGGCGATCATTTCGAGCATGTCACCCACCTGTTCGACGATCTTGGGAGCGAGCCCCTCGGTCGGTTCGTCAATCATCACGAAATCCGGATCGCCCATCAACGACCGGCAAACGGTGAGCATCTGCTTTTCCCCACCCGAAAGCACCGCGGCATCGACATCGGCGCGCTGGCGCAGGTTGGGAAAGGCATCGAACATCATGTCCATCGACCAGCGCCCTTGCCCGTCCTTCTGTCCGGGCTTGAGACCGAGGATCATGTTCTGCTTGGTGGTCAGCCCGGGAAAGATGTCCCGGTTCTCAGGCACATAGCCGATGCCTGCCTTGGCGATCTCGTAGGATGGCTTGCCGGCGAGCTCCTGCCCGCGAAACTTGACCGAGCCGCGCGGCGGCACCTCGCCCATGACCGCCTTGCAGGTGGTCGAACGACCAACGCCGTTGCGGCCCAGAAGAGCCACGATCTCACCTTCCTGGACCTTGAAATCGACGCCCTGGAGGATGTGGCTCTTGCCGTAATAGGCGTGCAGATCAGTGACTTCCAGCATCGCGCTCATGACGCCTCCTCCAGCGTGGTTCCGAGATAGGCTTCCTGCACGGCCTTCGAGGCGCGCACGCGCTCTGGCGTGTCGGTCTCGATGATCTCGCCATAGACCAGCACGCTGATCCGGTCGGCAAGGTCGAAAATCACGCCCATGTCATGTTCGACGACCACGAGGGTCTTGCTCTCGGTCACCTTGCGGATCAGGTCGACGATCAGGTCGGTTTCGGACATGCTCATCCCGGCGCAGGGTTCATCGAGCATGATGATGTCGGCCCCGCCCGCGATGGTGATCCCGATCTCGAGTGCGCGCTGCTCGGCATAGGCCAACGCACCGGCCAGCATATCGCGGCGCTTGGTAAGGTTGATCTGTTCGAGGATTTCGTCGGTCCGGCGGGTCAGTTCCTTTTGCCGGTTCACCATGGTCCAGAAACTGTACTTGTAGCCCATCGACCACAACAGGCCACAGCGGACATTCTCGAACACCGTCATCCTGTGAAAGATGTTGGTGATCTGAAAGCTGCGAGAAAGCCCCATACGATTGATTTCAAAGGGCTTTTTCCCGCTCACATCCTGACCATGCAAAAGCACTTGTCCGGTTGTCGGCGCATATTTGCCGGTAATAAGATTGAAAAGCGTCGATTTGCCGGCACCGTTGGGGCCGATAATCGCGTGACGCTCTCCTTTCTTGATTTCGAGATTCACGTCCTGGATGATCTTGGCAAGGCCAAAGCTCTTGTTGAGGTTTCTCAGTTCGATCGCGGCTGCCGTCATTTACCTGCCTCCCCCATTTTCGTCGCCTCGTCCCACGCTGCCTTCAGGCCGGGAACCAGTTTTACCAATGCGTAGGCGCTGACACCGGCCAGAACGAGGCCGATAATCATCGGCAACGGCGAATGACTGTCGAAGGTGAGCCACCAGTAGATCGTCATCTCATTATCTCCACGCCCGGCATGGCGGGCATGAAACAGGATCTCCAGCACCGCCGCCGAAGACAGCACGAAGACCAGCCCCGGAATGGCCATCTTTGCATAGGGTTTGACAAGGTACCCGATCTTGCCAAGTTTCCATGGCAGCACGTGCAGTGCCAGAAGCCCGGTCAGTCCGAAGGGAAAGAACATCACTGTCGCAACGAACAGGATGCCCACATACAGCGCCCATATCTCGCTATGCAGGCTCAGGACGGTTTGCAGCAACGTGAAGACGATGGCACCGATGATAGGTCCGATAAAGAATCCCACACCGCCCAGGAAGGTCACCAGAAGAATCTGACCCGACGTGGCCAGGTTGAGATTTTCCCCGGTCAGGATCTCGAAATTGATCGCGAACAGCGCACCCGCGATCCCGGCAAAGAACCCCGACGCACAAAAACTGATCCAGCGCACATTGCGTTGGGAATAGCCCAGAAACTCGGCGCGTTCCTCGTTGTCGCGTACCGCGTTCGCCAACCGGCCCATCGGAGTCCGCGAATAAAGATACATCCCCAGCGCCGCGATCAAGAGCCACACGGAAGTCAGGTAATAGACCTCTTGTTGCTGGCCAAAATCCCAACCGAAGAATGGCAGCATCTCGGTGCGATCGCCGCTGATCCCCTCTTCGCCGCCAAAGAACGTCACGATGATGATCGACATCGACGCGACCAGTTGCCCAACACCTAGCGAGATCATCGCGAAGGTCGTGCCGGCCCGCCGGGTGGAGAACCACCCGATCAGAAAGGCAAAAAGCAAACCGAAGAAACCGCCGAAGATCGGCAGAACCGGCAGGGGCAACCATGGATCATCGCTCATCCAGTTCAGGACATGCATCGAGAAGAAGCCACCCAGGCCCATGTAGACGGCATGACCGAAGCTGAGCATCCCGCCCTGGCCCAGAAGCATGTTGTAGGCCAGTGCAAAGACGATGGTGATCGCCATCTGGTTCATGATCGTCAGCGCCCCGCGTGATTCAAAGATCACCGGAAGCAGCAACAAGACCACCGCGGCGATGATCCATGGCAGCGCGTGGTTGAGCGGGATGAGCCGGCTGGTGCCGGCGGTGAGGGGATTGGTGGATGGTGTGCTCATGTCTCACGCTTCCCAAAGAGGCCCTGTGGACGCAGCACAAGGACGATGACCATCAAGAGATATGGCAGGATCGGTCCAACCTGCGGCAACGTCAGGGTCCAGAGATCCTGCCACGGGCTTTCCCAAATGAGCATCGGCTTTTCGAACCCCAGCCAGATCAGCAGGTCTTCCATCCGCAGGTTGTAGCTTGCCGCGAATGTCTGGATCCACCCGATCAGGAGCGACGCGACCAGCGCGCCCCAGAGACTGCCGAGCCCGCCGACGACGATACACACGAAGACAATGGCCCCCAACGTGAAGGCCATGCCCGGAAAGGTGCCCATCACCGGCCCGGCGATCACGCCGGCCAACCCCGCCATCGCGGTGCCGACGCCGAACACGCCCATGAACACCATTGGCACGTTGTGACCGAGATTCTGCACAGTTTCGGGATAGGACAGCGCCGCCTGGATCGTCATGCCGATCCGGGTTTTGGTCAGGATGTAAAGCAGGACAAGGAACAGGCCGATCGCCATGAAGATCATGAAAACCTTGTAGGCCGGAAAGGTGTTCCCCGCGATGGCAAAGGCTGTGAAATCCAGCGCCGCTGGCGGATTATACGGCACCTGCTGACGTCCCCAGAAGAACTGCACGAATTCCTCGATCAGAAGAGCAAGCCCGAATGTGAAGATCAGTTCGGGCACATGGCCGTACTGGTGGACCCGTCTGAGCCCGTATCGCTCGATCAGCGCCCCCATCACACCCACAATGATCGGCGCCACGATCAACCCCACCCAAAAGCCGGTGAACATGCTGATCTGATAGGCAAAATAGGCGCCCAGCATGTAGAAGCTCGCATGGGCGAAGTTCAGCACACCCATCATCGAAAAGATCAGCGTCAGCCCGCTGCACAGCATGAAAAGCAACAGCCCTGTGACGAAACCGTCCAGGATGTTGACGATAAAGAGCGACATGCGTCGACCTCCCTGCCCTGGGTCATTTACCCGGAGTTTTGGATGATGCCCGGGCCGCGCACAGGAACGCGGCCCGGACCAGACAGCGCCGTGTTACGGACGATCCATCTCGCAGGACATCGGCAGGTCTTCACCGGCGGCCACAACCGAGTTCTCATATTGCATGCCATAGCCCGAATTGTCGAAATCGAACGGCGCCTCGACCGGAACATGCCCTAAGATGTGCACCTCCTGGATCAGTTGGTGATCGTCGGCACGCATGACGAGGGGGTTGTCGCTCCACAGGCTGTCGGTGAACTCCATGCCTTCAAGCGCCTCGGCCACCTTGACAACGTCGGTCGCGGTGCCAGCCTCGTCGATCGCCATTGCCAGCATCTGAATCACGTTCGTGATGCGCGCCTGGCTGATGTTGCCGTCGGGATACTTGTCCTTGAAGGCCCTGATATACTCCTGCGCTTCGGGCTTGGACGGGGGATTGTTGCCACCTTCGGCCACGAGTTTGAGAGATCCCACACCGGTTTCTCCAAAGGCTGCAGTGATCCCATCGGCCGCACCGTAATATGTATAGACCGGACCACTGAACCCGTTCTCGATCGCAGCTTTGCCGATGCCGAGCATGTCGGACCCCCAGTTGCCGGTAATCATCGCATCGGCGCCGCTCGAAACGATCTTGCGAGCATAGGGGGTGAAGTCCTGCACGCTACCGATCGGGTGCAACTCGTTGCCGACGATCTCGATATCAGGCCGCTTTTCAGCGAGCA
Source organism: Rhodobacteraceae bacterium HLUCCO07 (assembly GCA_001314705.1). Lineage (GTDB taxonomy): Bacteria > Pseudomonadota > Alphaproteobacteria > Rhodobacterales > Rhodobacteraceae > Aquicoccus. The sequence goes on along the minus strand of LJSU01000021.1, from coordinate 48,560 downwards.
TGCGCACCGCGGCCGAGGCCACGGCCTTGCCAAAGGAATAGTCCTGACCGATGATATAGACCTTCTCGATATCCTCATTCTCGGCAATGGTATCGGTGAGCACGTCCATCTTGATGTCGGCATGGGCGTCAAACCGGAAATGCCAGAAATTGCATTCTTCATTGGTCAGCGCCGGATCGACAGCCGAGTAGTTGAGGAACAAGAGCTGGTCATCGGGGTTGCGCCTGTTGTGCTTGTTGATCGCGTCGGTCAGCGCATGCGCCACGCCCGAGCCATTGCCCTGCACGACGTAGCGAATCCCTTGGTCGATCGCGACTTGAAGCTGGGTCAGGGATTCCTTGGGGCTGGTCTTGTTGTCGAAGGCGACCATCTCGAACATCTGGCCATCGAGAACGCCACCGTTTTCATTCACCAGTTCATCTGCGGCGAAACGAAATTGATGCAGGCCGTTCGTGCCCGTCGCTGCAAAGGCACCCGAAAGCGGGTCGATGAACGCGATCTTGACATTCTCGGCAGCGACAGCCGTGGCCGAAAGGCCAGCGACGGCCATGCCGAGCGCGAATTTCTTGAGCGATTTCATTTTGGGTCTCCTCCCATAGTTCGGTTCTCTTTGGTTCATCCGACGACTGGCCGGATGCATTTTTGGCAGTGATGCAGCCTCGACAGGCCCGTCTATCTCATGCGCAACGACCGAAAGCTCATCGAAACGGGCAGGGCCGGTTCATAGTTGCGCGGGTCGTTCTCCTCCACTTTTCTTCGACTGAGAGCGGCATTCTCATCGAGCCCTGAGGCAGGTCTCATTAAAGGAAAGCTGTGCCCTTCGATTCAAGGTTTTGTTGGTCCTCCAGCCCATTACGTGGCGTCAGAATGCCCCAACCTGCATGGGCTTCGACACTCTGTCACCATAACCCAGTCAAGGACCAGCCAAAGGTCCTGTCGACGACCGCCAGACAAAACGCTGGGCTCCAATCATAGCCGCAACTGCTGAATGCGCAAAGCGTCGCGTTCCGCCCCGAGACAAATCGCTATCACATTCACGCGGGATATCGGTTGCGGGCATGACGGCGATTTGTGTCCCAATCGCGAAAATCCACAAGTTATTGAGGTTGTCCCCAACAAATTGCTTTACAGGCGAGAGTTCAGCCCTCACCATATTTCGTATAAGGTAGGGAAGCGACCCCACCTTGTAGAGCAGGCACCTAGCGCTTGGGGCGCTGCCAAGCCCCAGCGCCAAAACAGCAAAGAGGTGGCGTCATGGCCCTGAGCGAGCAGTATCTGGAAGACGAGCTTCACCCGATCGACATCGTCGAAACCCTTGCCGCGCATCACGATTGGGATTTCGACCGTATCGCAGATGACCAGATCGCCATGGCCGTCGAAGGCCAGTGGCGGACCTATTCCATCACGCTGGCCTGGTCGGCTTATGATGAAACGCTGCGCATGGTCTGCACCTTCGAGATGGAACCGCCCGAGGGCAAGCACGACGCGCTGATGGCTGCGCTGAACGCGGTCAACGATCAATGCTGGGCGGGCGCGTTCACATGGTGGGAAGACCAGAAACTGATGGTCTATCGTTACGGCCTCGTCCTGGCGGGCGGTCAGATCGCATCGGCGGAACAGATCGACACGATGATCCGCGCCGCGGTGGTGAGCGCCGAACGCTATTACCCGGCGTTTCAACTGGTCGTCTGGGCCGACCGCACCCCCAGGGATGCGCTGCAAGTCGCCATTGCCGAGGCTTACGGGCGCGCGTAACACTGTCCCCCGCAACCACCAAGGGGGATCACATGACTATGGATGACATCGCGGCGCGCGGGCTGGTCTTGCTGGGATGCGGCAAGATGGGCTCTGCCATGTTGATGGGCTGGCTGGCCGGTGGGTTGCCGCCCGGATCGGTCTATGTGCGTGACCCTGCACCCTCGGATTGGCTGCGCGGCACAGGGGTTCACCTCAACACGGACCTTCCCGTCGAGCCAGCCATCGTGCTGATCGCGGTCAAGCCGCAAATGATGGCAGAGGCGCTTCCGGTGCTGCTTCCGATGGGGAATGGCGAAACGCTGTTCCTGTCAGTCGCGGCGGGCACGTCGATCGCCACCTACGAGCGGGTGCTGGGGGCCGAGTCCCCGATTATCCGCGCCATGCCCAACACGCCCGCTGCCATAGGACGCGGTATCACCGCGATCATCGGCAATGCACATGCCAGCGCCGACCATCTGGACGCGGCCGAAACCCTTTTGTCCGCGGTCGGACAGGTGGTCAGGCTCGAATCCGAGTCGCAAATGGACGCGGTCACCGGCGTTTCCGGGTCCGGCCCGGCCTATGTGTTTCACATGATCGAGTGCCTGGCCCAGGCCGGCGAAGCGCAGGGGCTCTCGTCCGATCTCGCGCTGGAACTTGCTCGGACTACGGTGGCGGGGGCGGGGGCGCTGGCGATGGACTCGGGTGAAAGCCCCGAGCAATTGCGCGTCAATGTCACGTCGCCCAATGGCACGACCCAAGCCGGGCTCGACATATTGATGGACGAGGCGACCGGACTTCCGCCGCTGATCGAAAGGACCGTCGCCGCCGCCGTCAACCGATCACGGGAGCTTGCAAATGAATGAGATCACGTTCGACGATTTTCTCAAGGTAGATATCCGCGTGGGCACCGTCACCCGCGCCGAACCCTATCCAGAGGCGCGCAAGCCGGCAATCAAGCTCTGGGTCGATTTCGGCCCCGAACTCGGCGAGCGCAAATCCTCGGCCCAGATCACCGCACATTACACACCCGAAACGTTGCTCGGAAAACAAGTGCTTGCGGTAGTGAATTTCCCGCCTCGACAGATTGGAAAATTCATGTCCGAATGCCTCGTTCTGGGGCTGTCGGACACGCAAGGTGGAATCGTGCTATTATCACCGGACCTGCCCGTACCGAACGGAGGACGGATGCATTGAAACGCCTGCTCATTACCCGGCGCCATCCCGATCGGACCATCGAAGCCGCAAAGGCGCTTTTCGACGTGACGGTGCGCGACGAAAACGATCCGCTATCACCGGACGAGTTGCGCACGGCGCTTACTGACTATGACGCGGTGTTGACGACGCTGGGCGATGCCTTTTCGGAGGAGATCTTCGCTGCCGTTAGCCCCCCTCGTGCAACCATCCTGGCCAATTTCGGCGTGGGATATAACCATATCGACGTGGAATCCGCACGGCTGCGCGGGGTGACCGTGACGAATACGCCGGGTGCTGTCACCGACGCCACCGCCGATATCGCGATGACGCTCGTCCTGATGAGCGCGCGCCGGGCGGGTGAAGGCGAACGGATGCTGCGTGCAGGTCGGTGGACGGGCTGGAACCCGATGCAGCTTCTGGGCATGCATGTGACCGGCAAGACCGTAGGCATCGTCGGCATGGGCCGGATCGGGCAGGCCATTGCGCGGCGCTGTCATTATGGGTTCGGGATGAAGGTGATCTATACCAACCGGTCCGAGAAACGGATGGAATTCCCCGCCGAGCAGATGGCGCAGCACGAACTGGCGCGGCACGCCGACATCGTGGTGGTGGCGGTGCCGGGCGGACGCGAGACGCATCACCTGATCGGTGCGGGTTTTCTCGCGTCGATGCAGCCGCATGCGCATTTCATCAATATCTCGCGCGGTGACGTCGTGGATGAAAACGCCCTGATCACCGCGCTGGAGGAGAGCCGGATCGGCGGTGCGGGGCTCGACGTTTACGAGCATGAGCCACACGTGCCCGAGCGCTTGCGACAACTGGACAACGCGGTGCTCTTGCCGCATCTCGGGACCGCCGCACTCGATGTGCGTGAAGCAATGGGGATGATGGCCGTCGAGAACCTGCGTGCCCATCTCGAAGGCCGCGAACCACCCAACAAGCTTTGAGGGCGGTGGTTCCGTCCTTGATATCCCCGACACACCGGGGCGCCCCGTAGCGCGATCAAAGAAAGAGGTCTCATGTATCAGCCAGCCATCACCGGTACGGGTGTTTTCACACCCGAACATGTCATCACCAATGAAGAGCTGGTCGCCAGCTTCAACGCCTATGCCGAGAAGTGGAACGCCGCCCATGCCGATGCCATCGCCACCGGGGAGGTCGAAGCGAAGGAAATGTCCTCGACCGGGTTCATACTCAAGGCCAGTGGGATCGAACAGCGTTATGTGCTCGAAAAAGAGGGCATTCTGGATCCCGACCGCATGTATCCCCATTTCCGCCAACGCAGCGACGAAGAGCCGGGCCTGATGACCGAGATCGCGATGGACGCATCCGAAAAGGCGCTGACGCGGGCGGGGGTACGGGCCATTGAGATCGACCTCGTGATCTGTGCCGCCTCGAACATGGAACGCGCCTATCCCGCGATCGGTGTGGAGATTCAAAAGGCGCTTGGCGCGGGCGGTTTCGCCTTCGACATGAACGTGGCCTGTTCTTCCGCCACCTTCGGCATTCAGGCCGCCGCCGACATGATCCGCGCGGGCAGTGTGCGCAAGGCGTTGGTTGTCAATCCCGAGATCACCAGCGGACATCTCGAATGGCGCGACCGCGACTGCCATTTCATCTTTGGCGATGTCTGCACCGCGACCGTTCTGGAACGCGCCGAGGAAGCCAAGGGGGAGCACTGGATCGTGCATTCCACCCGCTGCGCGACCGAGTTTTCCAACAACATCCGCAACAACAACGGCTTCCTGCGACGCAATCGGCCCGACGGGATGAAGGACCGGCGCGACATGCAGTTCATGCAGAACGGGCGCAAGGTGTTCAAGGAGGTGGTCCCAATGGTCTCGGACCATATCGTGCACCACCTCGAAGACGCAGGCTGGCAGGCGAGCGATCTCAGGCGAATGTGGCTGCATCAGGCCAACAAGGCGATGAATGATTTCATCGGCCGCAAGGTGCTGGGCCGGGTGCCCGAGCCCGAGGAACAACCCAACATTCTTCAAGAATACGCCAACACGTCATCCGCCGGTTCGATCATCGCATTTGCGAAGTATTCAAATGATATGAGGAAGGGCGACAAGGGGCTGATCTGTTCATTCGGCGCGGGCTATTCGGTGGGGTCGGTGTTGATCGAGCGCGCCTGACGTCGCGATCATTCGGCGAAAGATCGTCTATCACGCCACCACAACGGCAACCGGCCCGAGGGTCATGAAATCCGCCTCGATCCGCACTCCCGGCACGGCGTGGACCACATCGCAGATCAACCCTGTCGCGACCACGTCTCCCCGGCGCAGCCCGATGCCGCGCGCAGAGAGGTCATTGGCCAGCCATGAGATCACCGCATCGGGCCCGCCCATGGCGTTGGCCCCCACGCCTTCGGTCACTGCAACATCGTCGCGCCGTACCGTGACGCGCTCGCCCGCAAGGTCCCGGTCCGGGTTGAACGGATGCCCCGCCCCGCAGATCAACCCTCGGTTGATAACCCCGTCAGCGGCCAGCCATTCGGCCGCCTCGCGGATGCCGCCGGGCAGGCGCTTGTTGACCCATTCAATGACCGGCAGCACCTCGCCCACCGCCGCCAGCACCTCGGCCCGCTCATAGGGCGCTTTGCGCGGCGGCAAGTCGGCTTGCATCCTCAGCCCGATCTCCGCCTCAAGGATACCAAGATCGCCCTCGACTGGCGCGATCTCGACCCCGCTGTCCCAGACCCACCCCTCGAACAAGGGCCCAGCCAGCGGCGCATCGACACCACAGATCTCTTGCGCGCGCAGCGAGGTCAGCCCGACCTTCCAGCCCACCACCGGCGCCCCCATCGCTGCCGCCATCGCACCTTGAATCGCCAGCGCCTCGCCCATGTCGGGCCGCACGCAGGGATATTCTTCCAGCTTTCGCCCCGTGCGACGCGCCTCGGCCAGCGCCCTGCCTATCGTTTCGATTTCCATCCCTCACCTCCCATCATTTTTCCACCTGGTCGCCCACCGCCTCGCGCCAATGCTGCCTGCACAGGCTCTCATAGGTTTCGTTACCACCGATCTGCACCTGTTCGCCACACGTCACGGGGCGACCGTTTGCATCTCGGCGCACCACCATCGTCGCCTTCCTTCCGCAATGGCAGATGGTGCGCACCTCGCGCATCTCGTCCGCGAGCGCCAGAAGCGCGGCCGAGCCAGGAAACAACGCGCCACGAAAATCGACCCGCAACCCGTAGCACATCACCGGCACGCCCCGATCGTCGACCACGCGCGCCAGTTGCCAGACCTGATCATGGGTCAGAAATTGCGCCTCGTCCACGAAAACACAGGCGATCGACCCCTGGGCCAAACGCGTGGCGACCGATCCGAACAGATCGTCCTGCGCATCGAATATATCGGCCTCGGCCCCGATTCCTATGCGACTCGCGATCCGTCCCACCCCTGCGCGCGTATCGAGCCGCGCGGTCAGCAAATAAGGTTCCATGCCCCTTTCGCGGTAGTTATGCGCCGCCTGCAAGAGCACCGTCGATTTGCCCGCGTTCATGGTCGAATAATTGAAGTGAAGCTTGGCCATGGGCGCGATTTATGCCGCCTTGGCGCATGGGTGCAAGCCTCTCGAACCGAGACACCACAGGCAACCGGAAAAGATAATGCCGAAGAGCCCGAAGGAAGTGCGCGCCCGCAATAGGCATATGACCGCGGCCCTGCCCGACCTGAAGGGCATCCCGCCGAGCCGTGACCGGCGCCCCGATCATGTATCACAGGGAAACGTCAACACGGACGTAATTGCCCTGGCTCAGCGTTTAGCGATGCTCATGGACGAGTTTCGACAAGCCATCGAGGACGGGATCACCACGGTGAGCGAGACCATACCTGCACAAGGAAGCGGTCGTCCTGCAACAGCTATCGCTCGACATGAAGCTGAACCTTGAGCAGGAAGCGCGCTAACCTCGATATCGCTACCGGCACCGGCTTCCCGATCCGGCCGGTTGCCATGAAGGGTGCGCGTCGCGCCCGATAAGGGCGCGACGCCAAGGCGCCAGGCCCTTGAAATTGACTTCAGAACTCCACCACTGCCCGGATGGATTTGCCTTCGTGCATCAGATCGAAGCCCTTGTTGATCTGGTCCAGTGTCAGCTTGTGTGTGATCATCGGATCGATCTCGATCTTTCCGTTCATGTACCAATCCACGAATCTGGGAACATCGCTGCGTCCCTTCGCTCCACCGAATGCCGTACCCTTCCAGACGCGTCCGGTCACCAATTGGAAGGGTCGCGTCGAGATCTCGGCACCCGCCGGCGCGACGCCGATTATGACCGACACGCCCCAGCCCCGATGGCTGCACTCCAGCGCATCACGCATCACCTGTACATTGCCAGTGGCGTCAAACGAATAATCCACGCCACCAATTGCGTCGTCGCCACGCTGGGTCAGTTTTACGATTTCCTGCACCGTGTTATCGACCTTATCGGGATTGATGAAATGTGTCATCCCGAACTTGCGCGCCATCTCTTCCTTGGAATCATTCAGGTCCACCCCGATGATCATGTCGGCCCCGGCCATGCGCAGTCCCTGGATCACATTGAGGCCGATTCCGCCCAGCCCGAACACCGCCGCCGTGGACCCGATCTCCACCCCTGCTGTATTGATCACCGCGCCAATGCCCGTCGTCACTCCGCAACCGATATAGCAGATCGTGTCGAACGGTGCGTCCTCGCGCACCTTGGCCAGCGCGATCTCGGGCAGAACCGTGTGGTTGGAAAAGGTCGAGCAGCCCATGTAGTGATAGATCGGCGTGCCATCGAGCATCGAGAACCGTGTCGTACCATCTGGCATCAATCCCTGCCCTTGCGTACCGCGAATCGCAGTACAGAGGTTGGTCTTGCCCGAGCGGCAAGAATAGCATTCGCGGCATTCGGGCGTGTAGAGCGGGATCACATGATCCCCTGGCTTGAGCGTCGTAACCCCTTCGCCCACCTCCATCACCACGCCTGCTCCCTCATGACCGAGGATCGACGGAAACAGCCCCTCCGGGTCAGCGCCCGAACGGGTGAATTCGTCGGTGTGGCAAATGCCGGTGGCCTTGATCTCAACCAGAACCTCGCCCGCTTTCGGACCTTCAAGGTTCACTTCCATGATCTCAAGGGGTTTTCCGGCCTCAAGGGCCACAGCAGCTCGTGTGCGCATGTTCACGTCACCTCCCGAATTTTCTTGCGTTTCCCGCGTTTCGTTTCATCATTTGAGACCAAGTCTCATCGCGTGGAGCGATTCGGTCAATATGCATCTCGAACGCCTGATCACAATCATGGAGATCGTCGCCGTGGCCGGGAACCCCGTTTCGGCATCGGAAATCCAAAAGGCGACCGGCCTGCCAAAGCCGACCTGCTACAGGCTTATCCAGACACTTCAGGATCATGGCCTGATCGAGTCCCCCTTGGGCGACGGTCGTGTCATGATCGGAGAGCGTCTGATCCGGATCGCCCTGCTTGGAAAATCCGACGTGGACGTGCGACGGGCCGCGGCACCGCTGCTCAAGGCTGCCGCGGTCCGGTTCAACGAAACGGTGTTCCTGTCCCGGTTCCGCAATAGTCAGGTCGAGATCATCCATGTCGAGACGCCGGACGATCCTGCGCGCGCTTTCATCCATCCCGGTCTTGGCGTACGCCCGATGCATGCATGTTCGTGTTCCAAGGCCATCGCAGCCTTTGCCGAACCGACGTTCCAGGACTGCATCATCAGCGGCAGTCTCAAGGCCTATACAGAACACACCAAGACCACCGAAAAGGAGCTCCGCGCCGATTTCGCCCGCATCGTCGAGCGGGGCTTTGCCGATTGCGATCAGGAGATCGACCTCGGCATTGCCAGCGTGGCGGCACCGATCTCAATCGGCAATATCGGCGCGATCTTCAGCGTCGGGGCCATCGGCCCGATCCGGCGCTTCGGATCGGACAACCGTGCCCGCATCGGGCATGACCTGATCGACCTGGCCGGGCGCGTCAGCGGGGCCATACAACTGTGCAATGTGGCCGAGGTTTGAGGAGGCACCGGCCATACCGCCAAGAAGAAAGGAAAAGAAGACCACGTCAGCCCGTCACGGGCCCATCTATCCAAGTGAGGAAAACATGACTTTGAGACCAGACCCGACATTTCACGCCACCGCGCAGCTTGCCATGCAGGCCCCGGTGGAAACCTACGGCTTCGTTGTGATGCTCAGCCCGGACGGCTCGAAACCCGACGGCATCGCGGTGGTAGATCTCGACCAGAAATCCGACAGCTATGGCACCATCGTCCATCAACTCCTGATGCCCAACACGGGCGATGAGTTCCACCATTTCGGCTGGAACGCCTGTTCCTCGGCGCTCTCGCCGCTTTCGGGCCACGCCTTTCTGGAGCGTCGCTACCTGATCGTTCCTGGAATCCGGTCCTCGCGCATCTACGTGATTGACACCAAGGACCCGCTGGACCTGAAGATTCACAAGATCATCGAACCCGAGGAGGTATTCGCAAAGACCGGGTATTCGCGCCCCCACACCATCCATTGCGGTCCAGAAGGGATTTATGTTTCGACACTCGGCGGTGGCGGCAAAGATGGCATGGACGGCCCGCCGGGCATTTTCATCATGGATTGCGAGACCTTCGAGATCATCGGCCAGTATGAGATGGACCGTGGCAAGCAGGATAAGCACTATGATTTCTGGTGGAACCTGCCACAAGATTACATGGTCAGTTCCGAGTGGGCCCTGCCGCCGCAATACGAGAACGGCATCGTACCTGAGGATTTGCTGTCCAACAAGTATGGCCATTCGATACATTTCTGGGATCTGCGTCGCCGCAAGAACATCCAGACCATCGATTTCGGCGAAAACTACCAGATGGCGCTGGAAATCCGCCCCGCCCATGATCCCAAGAAATCCCACGGTTTCTGCGGCGTGGTGGTCGACACTACCAACCTGCAAGGCGCGGTCTTCACCTGGTGGCGCGGCGAGGACGGCACCTGGCAGTCCAAGAAAACCATCACCATCGACCCGCGCCCGGAAAAGCCCGAGAACCTGCCACCGCTCCTGCAGGGTTTCGAGGCCGTGCCGCCTCTCATCACCGATATCGACCTCAGCCTTGACGACAAATATCTCTATGTCGCTTGCTGGGGCCTTGGCGAGATGCACCAGTATGACGTGTCCGACCCGATGAACCCGGTTCTCGCAGGCAAGGTCGAGCTGGGCGGGATCGCGCGCGGCACCAAGCACCCTGGCGGCGGTGATTTCGCCTTCGGCCCGCAGATGGTCGAGATCAGTCGCGACGGAAAGCGAGTCTACTGGACCAACTCGCTTTATTCGACATGGGACAGCCAGTTCTATCCGGACCAGGAAGGCGGCCAGATGGTCATGGCACATGTGGGCGAAAATGGCGGGCTGACGCTCGACAAGGAATTCTATGTCGATTTTCCCAAAGGCTACAGGGCGCACCAGATCCGGCTGGAGGGCGGAGACTGCTCGACCGACAGTTTCTGCTATCCCAACGTCTGAATGGCCCTCGAGGCAAGCACGATGACGGCTCTTTGGGGGGCCGTCATCTTGTCCGGTTTCTATCACGGGATCAATCCCGGGATGGGTTGGCCGCTCGCCGTGTCCGCGGGCCTGATGGAAGGTCGGCACCGAGCGCTGGAAAAGGCCATCGCCGCCTTGGCCTTGGGTCATTTTCTGGCGATGCTCGCGATCCTGCTGCCCTTTTCCATGCTGACCGCGCTGGTCGCTTGGGAAACAGAACTCCGCGTCGGCGCCGGGGCGCTCGTGATCGCTGCGGGCCTCTATCTTCTGATCAATCGCAGGCACCCGCGATTCCTGGCCCGGGTTCATCCATCCCGGCTGGTGCTTTGGTCCTTTCTGGCCGCCATGGCGCATGGCGCGGGGCTCATGCTGGTGCCGATTTATCTCGGAATTTGCGGCGTTGATCCGGGCGATGGCGGGCATGAGGCGGCACGCGGCCTGATGGAACAGAATGTCGCATCCGCCTTCCTCGTGGCTTTTGCGCACACCCTCGCCATGACCATCGCGGGGGGCATCATAGCCGTTGCGATCTATTTCTATTTTGGTCTGAAATTCCTCTCACGAACCTGGTTCAACCTCGATGTCGTCTGGGCATCGAGCCTCGTTCTCGTCGGCGGGTTCGGCATCTATCTCGCGCTTCATGGCCATTGAAGGACGACATTGATATGGCGTTCAATAGCCCGCCAGCCTCTTTCGCAACCATTCCAGCATGGCGTCGCATTGCGCCAACTGGTCAAGCGCGATGAACTCGTCCGGCTTGTGCCCTTGCGCCATGTCGCCCGGCCCACAGACCACCGTTTCTATACCGCGCGCCGCGAAATGCCCCGCCTCGGTGCCAAAGGACACCTTGATCAACCCCGCCCCGGGAGCGATGTCACGGGCCAGCGCCACCGCCGAGCTGTCCGGCGCGGTGGCAAGACCGGGATAGGCCCCGATCTCTTCGATCTCCAACCCGGCCCGCGGCCCCGCCTGCCCGGCAATCTCGCACGCCGCCGCTTGCAGCCGGGCGATGATTCCACCGGGCGTCTCTTCGGCCAGGTTGCGGATTTCAAATTCGATCTCGGCCCGGTCCGGCACGATGTTGAGCGCGCGCCCTCCCTGCATTACCCCGGCGTGAACCGTGCTGTAGGGGATGGCGAACCCATCATCGCGCGCGCCCGATCGGGCAAGCTGATCCTGCTCGGCGCGTAACGCGCCGATCATCTCGGCGCCCAGGTGCAGGGCGTTGACATAATCCGGCGCCTCGGCCGAATGCCCGGCCTGCCCCCGCGCCACCGCGCGCAGCGATGTCTTGCCCTTGTGCCCCAACGCGATCTGCATCCCCGTCGGCTCACCCACGATACAGGCATCCGGCCGCCCCACGGTCTCGTCGAGACGATCCAGCATCACCGGGATACCGCGACAGCCGATTTCCTCGTCCCAGGAAAAGGACAGCTTGAGCGGACGAGCCAAGCCACCGGCCCGTTCCGCCGCGCTCAACATCGCGGCCAGGAACCCCTTCATGTCGGTGGTCCCGCGCCCGAACACGCGATCGCCCGCACGGCGCAGCGTGAACGGGTCCGAAGACCATTCCTGTCCTGCCACCGGCACCACATCGACATGGCCCGAAAGCATCACGCCGCCCGGCCCTTCGGGTCCAATCGCGGCCAATACCCCCGATTTCCCCGCTCCGCCCTCGATCCGGAACACCCGTGCTCCCGCCGCGTCGAGCACCGTGGCGGCATAGTCCACGATCTCGCCGTTCGGCGTATCGGTGAGCGAGGCAAAGCCCACCAGCCGTTCGAGATGCTCCAGCGTGCGGCTCATGCGGGCGTCTCCACCCGGGTGATCCCGGGGACATGGCCGCCCTCGACATAGCCACGCGCATGGTCGATGAAGGCCAGGATCGTCGGCAGACCCGCAGCTCCCCGGGCCATCACCAGCCCCAGATGCATCATACCCACCGACCCGGCCAACGGCACGAACGAGAGCGGCCGCCCGTCCGGGGCAAGGTCATTCAGCGGGCGGATATTGACGATGCCATAGCCGAACCCGTTGGCGACAAGGCTGCGCATCACCGCCATGTCGCGGGTGCGCTCGCCGATCAGGGGCGGCGTGCCGGTCTCGTCGAAAAACGACAGGAAATAGGCCGCAGAATGGGGCAGGTCGAGCAGGATCATCGGATGCATGGCCAACTCCGCTGCCGTCACCTCCGCCTGCCCGGCAAGCGGGTGATCCGCCGCCATCACAGCGTAGGGGCGCAAGGGCAAGAGCGGCACGAACTCCAGATCATCGGGAATGTTCATGTCATAGCTCAGCGCCACGTCCAGCTCGGCCCGACGCAACCCGTCGAAAATCCCTTCCTGGTCACGCTCGTATTGCCGGATACGCACCTCCGGGTAGCGCGTCTCGAAACCGCGGCGAAGCGCCGGCACGATAATCTGCGCAAAGGTCAAAAGGCAGCCAACCGCCAACGGTCCGCGCACGCTACCCGCGATCTCGCCCGCCAGACGGTTCAGTGCCTCGGCCTCGGCCAACACACGGGACGCCTGTTCCATCACCTGCCGCCCGGCTTGGGTCAGCGACAAACCCTGCGCCCGGCGACGCACGAACAGGGGCAGGCCCAGCGTCTCTTCGAGTTGTGCGATCGCCGAGGAGATCGAGGGCGACGAGACGTTCACTGCCTCCGCCGCCCGCGCGATCGACCCGGCCCGGCCGACGGCAACGAAATACTCCAACTGGCGCAGGGAAAACCGGTTCATTCGTCCCCCGGCACCCCGTAGGACGGTGCCCGCGTGGGATCCAGCGCACGGGTAACATAGTCGCGCAATTGCGGCTTGTAGACTTCCCAAGCGCGGGCCACCGCCTCGATCGGGCAGCCCTCGTCGATCCAGTCACAGCGTAGGTCGGCCACCGGCCATGGCACGTCATCGACGATCATTATCCCCGCCGAATGCACCGGCCCGGCCTCACCTCCCGCCGCCAACCCCTCGCGCATCGCCGCGATCAGCCGGTCGCCCAGATGGCCGTCGGCTGCCTCGAACCCCGCCACGATGGCCGCAGGCACGCTTTCATTGGCCAGAAGATTACCCCCCGACGCCACGTCGCGCCCCTCGGCCTGCGTCCATATGCCGAGCGAATTGGGCCCCGAATGAATCGCTGTGCGCCCCTGCCCGTCAATCGCCAGAACCTGCCGATAGTCGATATGACCGCCCGACCGTTGCACCTCGGCAATCGCCTCTCCGGCGCTCATGCCCCGGCCCATCACGTCCAGGACCAGCGGCCCCAGCCGCGGGTCGGTCACGTTCTGGCTCGCCACCGCACCCGCCCCCGCCCGCGCATGAGAGCAGCGTGCCGCCACCGCTGGCGATGAAGACGAGATCGCCACTCCGAACATCCCCGTCTTGGCGCATCGCGCCACCAGTGAAAATGTCATCTCCCCGCTCCTTCATCTTGCCGGAAATACTCCGGGGAGCGCGAGGGGCTGGCCCCTCGCCGCTTCCCTCTCAATCCGGGATCACCGCCGTGGCGTCGATCTCGACCAGCCATTCGGGCCGCGCCAGCGCCTGTACGACAAGCCCGGTCGAGACCGGATGCACACCGCGGATATACTCGCCCATCACACGATAAACCGCCTCGCGGTGGCGCACATCTGTGATATAGACGACCACCTTGACCAGATGCTCCATGCGCCCGCCGGCTTCTTCGAGCAGTTGGCGGATGTTCTGCATCACCTTGTGGGTCTGCTCGCCCGGATCATGGCTGTCGATGTTTTTCGAATCGTCAAGGTTCTGGGGGCATTGCCCCCGCATCCACACGGTACGCCCGCCGCGCGTGACCACGGCTTGGCACAGGTCATTGTCGAGTGCCTGTTCGGGATATGTATCCCTGGTATTGAAGGTGCGAATACGCTCATGCGCCACTGTTCGGTCTCCTGTTCTGAGTGGGTCCGCAACCCACCACGCTTCATTCATCCAGGTGGAAATAATCCCGGCAATAGCGGATGAACCGCGCCGCCTGCGGTCCGGGATCAACACCACGCCGCATGGCCAGCATCACCCGGTTGGGCCGCGCAGCCACCCGCAAGGGCCGCGTGACCAGCAAATGCCCGTCATAACTCATCGTCGCCGCCGGGCGTGTGGACAGGATCGCATAGCCTAGCCCCTGCCCCACCAGCCCGCGCACCATCTCGAAACTCGACGAGCGATAGGCCACGTGCGGGCGAACCCCGGCCTCTTCGAGGATCGAAGTGAAATAATCCCCGCCCTGCGTCGCCCCCAGAAGGATCATCGCATGTTTTGCCAGATCTCGCGGCGTGATCTCTGGCAATTCAGCCAGCGGGTGATCCTGGGCCAACAATACATAAGGCTCAAGCCGCGCAAGCTCCATCGCCTCGATCCCCTCGGGCAGCCCCGCATCGTAAAGCAGCGCCAGATCAGCTTCACCTGCCATCACCGCCTCCTGCACCCGGCGCTGGTCGCCCTCGATAAGGGCGATGCGCGCTGGCTCTTCGGCCCGGGCCATGCGCCGGATGATATCGGGCAGCAGGACCGGCCCGAAGGTGTGAAAGCACCCAACCCTCAACACCCGACCCTCGGCCTCCTGCCCCGCCGCCACCGTCGCAGGCGTTTCGATCCGGGTCGCCGCCCCATAGGCCCGGCGCGCATAGATCAGTGGTGAGCCGCCCTCGGCGATGAAGATGTCATCGACCTCGCCGAAGAAGACGTGATGCGTGCCCACCCGGTCGGACGAGATCACGTGGCAATCGAACCCTACCAGCGGGTCGCGCACCCGTGGCGCGCCCGAGCGCATAGGCGCCCAGTCGCAGCAATCGAACTTGTCGGCCAGTTGGTCCTTGAAGCGCCCTGCGAAGGCGTCCGAGATATAAGCTTGGTCATCCTTGAGGATATTGACGCAGAACACGCCGTTGTCGATGATCTGCCGCGCCACCGGGCTTTGCTGATGGATGCAGATAAGCAACGTCGGGCGTGGCGTGTCGGCACTCACGCTCGACATGGCCGACACGGTCACACCGCCGCGACCGGCGCGCCCGTCGGTCGTCACCACGTTGACCGTCGCCGCCGCGTGGCTCATCCCGCCAAGGAATCTCTCGCGCAGCGCCGCGCCGGTGGCATGCCCCATATCCATCACCCCTTGAACGGCCCTCAGGCATCGAGCTTCGCGTAAAGATACTGCGCGAAGTCATAATTCGGACGTTCAAGGTGGCTCAGGTGGCCCGGGCTTGCAAGGCCGGATGAAAGCCCCGCATAGACCTTCTCGGTGCAGCCCCGATCCTCGACATTGACCTCGTCGAGCAGGGTCTTGAGATCGGCGAAATTCTGCTGCGCGTCCGGGTCACCGGCATAATCGTCCGACATCCCGCCCCCGAACCGGATATGCACCTGCCCCGGCGTGACCGGATGCAGCGAGAGATACCAGAAATATCCCGGCGTAAGCGTGATCATCAGGCTGGGATAGACCGCGATCAGGTAGGTCATGCGCCGCATGTCCCCCTCCAGCCGGTCGTTGCTGGGGTGCGCCATCGCAATGCGCAGACTGTCATCCTTGAGGATCGTGTGATAATTGAACGCCGCCCGCCCCGGTGGGCACACCATCTCGTCAAGCTTCGACAAGCCCCCGATCGTGCCCGCGTGACAGACCGGCAGGTGATAGCTTTCCATGAAATTCTCGGCCAGCACCTTCCAGTTGGTGTTCCAGACATGCTCTTCATAGAAGGTCTCGCTGTAGTTGGTCATGTCATAGCCCGCGACCATCTCGCCCAGTTCGCCAAGCTGGGTGGCCACTGGCCCGGCATCGGGGTCAAGCGTGATGAACACCCAGCCCAGCCATTCCTCGCAGCGCACCTGCGGCAGCCTGTAGGCGTCCTTGCAGAACCCCGCGTTGAGGCCCATCGCCGGGGCGCCGCGCAGCGTGCCATCGAGGTTGTAGGTCCAGCCGTGATAGGGGCAGGTGATCGCCCGCGCATGGCCCCGCCCCTCCAGCATCGTGCTCATCCGGTGCAGGCACACGTTCGACAGCGCCCGCACGTCCCCGGCGCGGTCGCGGATCACCACCACCGGCTGCCCGGCCAGTTCGGCGGTGATGTAATCGCCCGGTTCCTTCAACGCGTCCGCGCGCCCCACGCAATACCATTCCCGCGCGAATATCTGCTCGATCTCGGCCTGCATGAACCCCTCCGAGGTGTATACCGAAGGCGGCATCGCATGGGCCCGCTCGAACGGCTGCGCCACGTTCTCGGCCAGTTCGTGCAAGGCGTCTTGTGTGTGATCTTCTGGCATCCTGTTCGCTCCTTTCCCGCTCGGCTCACCGTGCTCAGGCGGTTCTTGCCGCCTGTGTCTCGGGGCCTTCATAGGCCATGTAATTGCGCTGGATCCCGATCTGGTCGGCAATGAAACGCGCATCGTGCCACACCCCCCAGATGAACGACGATCCGCGCCGCGACAGCCACGGCAAGCCGAGGAAATAGACCCCCGGTTCTTTCGACACGCCCCGCTGATGCGCGGGCTGGCCATCCGCGTCGAAGGCATCGACCTGCAACCACCCGTAATCGAGCGAAAATCCCGTCGCCCAAAGCACCGTGCTCACTCCCGCCTGTTTCAGGTCCAGTTCGGCCAATGGGTGGGTTACGCAATCCGGGTCCGGCCCGATCATCCGCGCCTGCGGCTCCTCGGGCAGGTCGAGCCCGTTGCGCACCACATAGTCATCCGCCGCATCCAGAACCGACAGGTAATTCGCATCGCCCCGAGCGATCGTATCGGCCAGGTTCTGCGCAAAGCTCAACTTGCCTTCCGCATAACCCTCTGTTCGCCCGACAAGCGTGATGCCCTGCGCCGCAAGGCCGCGAAAATCCACCGTATGCCCGCCATGTGCGCCACTGACCGCGATGGTCACATGTTCGGCCCCAACCGGCGGAGTGGCCAGATCCCACAGGCCCAGTACTCCCAGCCACCAGCAATAATCACGCCCGCGATAGGCGCGGGGCGGCCGGTCATGCGGCCCGACCGACAGGTAGACCTTGCGCCCGGCGCGGGCCAGTTCGTCGGCGATCTGCACGCCGGACGATCCCGCCCCTACCACAAGGACCGCGCCCTCGGGCAATTGGCCGGGGTTGCGGTAATCGGCCGAATGCAACTGCGTCACCCTCGCTTCGGCGGGCAGGATCTCCGGGATCACCGGCTTCTGGAACGGTCCGGTGG
Organism: Rhodobacteraceae bacterium HLUCCO07; assembly: GCA_001314705.1. Classification (GTDB taxonomy): domain Bacteria; phylum Pseudomonadota; class Alphaproteobacteria; order Rhodobacterales; family Rhodobacteraceae; genus Aquicoccus. Next base: position 30,917 of record LJSU01000021.1, on the reverse strand, counting down.
CGGCCACCACCCGCTCGGCCTCGATCATCCCGGCGCTGGTCTCGACGGTAAAGCCGAGGCGGCCCGCGTTTCGGGTCACGCGCGTGACCTCGACCCCGCAGCGGATCGGTGCCTCGATCAGCCTGGCATATTCCTCGAAATAGGCCGCCATCCGCTCCTTGGAGGCAAAGCCGTCGGGATCAATATCGTCGAATTCCAGCGTCGGGAACCGATCGTGCCAGGCCGGCCCGTTGGCCACCAGGGAATCCCAGCGGCAGGTCCGCCAGCGTTCCGCGATCCGGTCGCGCTCCAGCACGATATGCGGCACGCCCGCGCGCCCCAGATGCTCGCTCATGGCAAGGCCCGCCTGGCCTCCGCCCACGATCAGCGTATCGGTCTTCTCGATTGCCATCCCGGTTTCCTTTCCTGGCCGACCCCGCCCGATGCCCGGCCTTGTGCGGACATGGAACGAATAGGGATCGGAGATTCGCTTTACCGCCAGAATGCCGCATCCGCCATCTTAGGGGAAAGTAAATTTATCAAGGGGTATGATTAGAAAAAATCTAAGCAAAGGCATAGCACGCCAATAACTCATGAATCGGGCCATCAGCCCGCAATTGTGACCGATACAATCCGAACCGCTCTGCACGCTCCTCTACGATCCGCGCCACCGGCCCGAGACAGGTCGCCAGCCGCGCCTCGTCGCGCGCGCCGATGCCGCGCCCGAACCGGCTCAGCGTGACATGCGGGCGAAACCGCTCCCGCCGCAGTTCAATCCCCGCGTCCCGCGCCGCCTGCCGCACCGCGCGGCGCGCCGCCACAAGATAGGGGTCGGGTGCCAGCGCAGCGAAAGCCAGCATTGGCTTGCGCCCCTCGAACACATCGCACCCCGTCACCCGCAGAAACGGCGCGGCCAGTTTCAACCCCGACAAAACCCCGTGCAAATCACGCAACCGCCCCGCATCCACGTCGCCCAGAAAGGCCAGCGTCAGGTGCAGGTTCTCTTCTGACACATGCCGCCCCGGCAGCCCCGCCTGCATTCTTTGCAAAGCGTGTCGCAGCTTCTCGGGCAATTCCAACGCTACAAAAGCTCGCATCGCTTTTCTCTTTTGTCGGTCGCGTTCGTTTCAATCCACGCGCTCCGCGAGGAAACGATATCGACACTCACACGCGAATCACGCATGGATTCCACATGCCGGGCGACTCCTCAGAAATCTGCGCCCCTCAAGAAGACCGGTATCAGGTCTCGGGCACATCACCTTGGAGAAGGATTCGCAGTAACCTCATGTCGATATTGCCCCCCGAGAGGACCACGCCAACCTTGCGTCCCCTGAGACTGTCTTTTTCCTTGCAGGCAAGCGCCAGTCCCGCGGCCCCTGCCCCTTCGGCAAGATTATGGGTCGCCGTGTAGAAAAGTCTTATTGCGTCGGCAATATCCGCATCGCTCACCGTTCCTATATGGTGTGCCTTTTCTGAATAGATGTCGAACGCCGCCTGAACCGGTACGCGCACCGCCATTCCATCGGCAAAGGTTGCGGCGGTATCGGACTCGACCAGATGCCCAGCCTCAACCGAACGCTTCGCGCCGTCCGCTCGTTCCGAGACCACAGCCACGATTTCAGTCGAGAGCCCAAGGGCATCGCGAGCCGCGATCGTACCACACAGCCCGGACCCGCAACCGAGTGGAACATAGACCACTTCGAGGTCAGGATGGGCGCGAAACAGTTCAAGACCATAAGTCGCCACTCCGCGGACCAATTCTTTATGAAATGGCGGCACAGGAAATAGCGGCTCGGACTCAGCCGTACGCATCGCAGCCTCGCGCGCCTCGTCGAAGTCGGTGCCATGCTCGACCAACTCGGCCCCGAATGCGCGCATGGCGGCGTTCTTCTCGGTCGAATTGCCGTGCGGAACAAAGATCTTGGCCCTGAGCCCCATCGCCGTAGCCGCCCTTGCCTGTGACTGGCCGTGATTGCCACGGGTCGCGGTCACGATGCCCTCCATCTGCGGATGATTGCGTTTGAGCCAGTCCATGAAGGTGATCCCACCACGCACTTTGAACGCGCCGGTGGGGGCATGGTTCTCATGCTTGATGATCACCTTCGTACCCAGCGCCTGTGCCAGCAGCGGCCAGTCATGCGCCGGGGTGGGCGCCATGTATCGAGTGACGAGGCGGTGTGCATCATCAAGTTCGGCTTCGGTGAACATCGGCCCCTCCGGTTTGTCGGTTCAAGAGTGGCAGGGCGCAGCGCCGCGGTAAAGCCCGTGCCGCGCGGCGCTGTGCATTTCGCTGGTTGCGGTGTAACAGGGGGCATGACGATCCTCTCGCTCACTTCGGTTCCGCCGCGGTTCGCGCAGCTTGACCCGGTTCTCGACAGCCTCGTCGGGCAGGGCGCCGACAGGGTGATCTTGGCACTGGCACGACAGTACACCCGGTTTCCGGGGGCCCGGTCACGCCCCCCGCCCTGCCCGACGGTGTCAAGATCATATGGGGTGAGGATTTCGGCCCGGCGACCAAGATCCTCGCAGCACAGCGCGCCTATCCCGATGCCGAGATCGTCTATTGCGACGACGATTGCCTTTATGCGCCCGGCTGGCTTTCTGCACTCCGCGATGGCCCGGGAGTGCGGGCGGGATCGGTGTTTGATGCGCGCCGGTTGAAGCGGCAGGGCGGCTTGGTGGCCCAGGGATTTGCCGGGGTGCGATTGCCAGCCGGTTTTGCGCCGTTCACGCCGCCCCCCGCGGCGTGCCTTCTGGCCGACGATCTGTGGCTTTCGGCGGAAATGGCGGCGCGTGGCGTTTCGATCACAAGCAGCCGCGCGGCGCGGTCGCATGTCACGACGCTCAAGTCGAGCCACGGGTTGCAGGATCTCGACCGGCTCGGCACCTATGAACAGGCGGTGGCGATCGTTCACTCCATCTGGGGGGTCTGGCCCCCTACCTGACCCGTGACGCCGGTGCCAGCTTCAGTGCACCGTCACCGGCGCGAGATCGTTCTGCCGGGCCAGCACGAACGCAAGCGAGCGGTCGCGCACGAGCGCAAGTTGTTCGCCATCCGAACTGTGTACCGCGTAGAGGCTTTCCAACCCGCTAGCCTGCGCTTGAACCTCCTCGGGCAGATCCTTTACCGCGACCTTGCGCACATAGACGATGCGGTTTTCTTCACCGGCGCCGAAATCATATTTCGTATCCATGACTTATCCTTTCCTTATCTGGATCGTCTGCACCACTGTCTCGGGCTCAGCCCGGGTCAGATCGACATGCAGAAGACCGTTTTCCATCACGGCTTCGCCCACCTCGACTCCATCGGCGAGCACGAAACTGCGCTGGAACTGTCGCGCGGCAATGCCGCGATGCAGAAACACCCGGCCATCGCTGTCGTCATGTTGGCGACCGCGGATCACCAGTTGCCGGTCCTCAATCGTGATCGCCAGATCCCGTTGCGAGAACCCCGCCACGGCGAGCGTTATCCGATAGGAATTTTCCGAAGTCTGTTCGATATTGAAGGGAGGATAACCTTCGTTACCAGATTTGGCATTGCGTTCGAGCAAGCGCTCCAGCTGTTCGAAGCCCAGAAGGTAGGGGGCCGACCCCAGGGAAAGTTTCGTCATTGACACGGTCCTTTACGCATTCAAGCGACAGTGTTTTCATCCCGGGCCCCGTTTCGGCGACCCGCTGAGGAAATATGGGGAGTCTTGCGAGCCGCTGCAAGGGCTATGCGGAATGGCGCCATTTCAGTATCTTGTATTGACCGTCGTTTTGGGGGAATCACACCGGATATGAACGCGCCTTTCGACATTTCGATGAAAACCGACGAGGTGCTTCGCATCGAGTTGGAGGTCTTTCGCCGCGAACATCGTGAACTCGACGAATCCATCCGCGTGATGCAGGAGCGCGGCACTGCCGACCAGTTAATGCTGCAGCGCCTGAAAAAGAAGAAACTGGCGCTCAAGGATATCATCGCCCGAATCGAGGATCGGCTGACGCCGGATATCATTGCGTAACAGCCTGATTCGCCTATAGTGCAGCATTTCTGTGAAGCCGGTCAACCGGAGAGCAATCATGAGCGAAACACGGGTCGGAATCATCATGGGCAGCCAGTCGGACTGGCCCACGATGAAAGAGGCAGCGGATATTCTCGAAGAGTTGGGCGTGGCCTATGAGGCGCGGATCGTTTCAGCCCACCGCACGCCGGACCGGCTTTGGGAATATGGCACAACGGCGGTGTCGCGTGGGCTTCACGTGATCATCGCGGGCGCAGGCGGGGCGGCGCATCTTCCCGGCATGATGGCCTCTAAAACGCGAGTGCCGGTAATTGGCGTGCCGGTGCTGACCAAGGCGCTTTCGGGAATCGACAGTCTTTACTCCATTGTACAGATGCCCAAAGGCTTCCCGGTCGCGACAATGGCGATCGGGGCGGCCGGCGCGGCCAATGCCGGGCTGATGGCGGTCGGCATCCTGGCCGTGAGCGACCCGGAACTTGCCGGTCGGCTGGATGATTGGCGCTCCGCATTGTCAGCCTCGATCCCCGAGGAACCAAGCGATGCGTGAATCTCTGCCCCCTGGATCTGTGATCGGCATACTCGGAGGCGGACAATTGGGCCGCATGCTGTCGGTCGCCGCCGCGCGTCTGGGCTACAAGACCGCGATTTTCGAGCCGGGTGGCGATTGCCCGGCCAGCCATGTCGCCAATCTCCACATGCAGGCGGCGTATGAGGACGAAGCGGCGCTGCGAAAATTTGCCGAAGGCGTCGATCTCATCACCTACGAGTTCGAGAACGTGCCCACATCGGCGCTCGACATTCTAGAAGCGCTGCGCCCCATCCGACCCGGGCGCGAGGCACTCAGGATCAGCCAGGATCGGATCAACGAGAAGGATTTCCTGTCGGGGCTCGGGCTGCTTGTGGCGCCTTACAAGACAGTCAATTCCGAAGACGATCTGCGCGCAGCCCTGGAAGAAATCGGCACGCCCGCGATCCTCAAGACCTGCCGCTTTGGGTATGACGGCAAGGGGCAGGCGCAGCTGTCCTCGCCCGACGACGTCGCCGTCGCATGGGCGACCATGATGGGCGCCGCATCGGTGCTGGAAGGGTTCGTGGAGTTCAGCCACGAGGTTTCGGTGATCGCGGCGCGCGGACTTGACGGGTCGGTCGCGGCATTCGACCCGGGTAAAAACGTCCACGAGGGCGGCATTCTGCGCACCACCACGGTTCCGGCAACCCTGACGGCCACACAGCGCGCCGACGCGGTGCTTCTGGCCGCCAAGGTCCTCAACGCGCTCGATTATGTCGGCGTGCTCGGGGTTGAGCTGTTCGTGACCCGAAATGGCCTCATGGTGAACGAGATCGCGCCGCGTGTGCATAATTCGGGCCACTGGACGCAGCAGGGCTGTGCCGTGGACCAGTTCGAACAGCACATCCGCGCGATCACCGGCTGGCCGTTGGGCGATGGCACCCGCCATGCCGACGTGGTGATGGAAAACCTGATCGGTGAAGACATGGCCCGGGTGCCGGCGCTTGCGACCGAGCGGGATGTGGCCATCCACCTTTACGGCAAGGCAGACGTGAAACCTGGCCGCAAGATGGGGCATGTCAACCGGATCATTCGTTGAGCCGACAGGAGTGGGATCCCCCTCCCTCCTGCATCCTTCGGATATTCGAAGGGGATCTTCCCACTCGCCTTGGATTGCCTGGTTTCTTGCCGGGCTATCGAAATGGGCCGGGAGAGTCGCGCCGCCTCACCACGCGATATTAGCGAAACGGAGGCGAATATAGCAACCCGCCATCAGTCCACTGCGCATTGAGACCGCGCGAGAGGCCGATTGGGGTATCTTCACCGATATTCCTGGCAAAAATCTCGCCATAGTTACCACCCGCACTGATCGCGTTTACAGCCCAGTCAGCTGAAAGCCCCAGCATTTCACCAAGGTTGCCCTCGGTGCCCAGCAACCGGTTGATCTCGGGATTGTTGCCCGGAGCCGACGCCATTTCACTTACATTGGCCGAGGTGATGCCCAACTCCTCGGCAGAAATAAGCGCGTTGAGTGTCCAGCGCACGACATCGCTCCATTCTTCATCGCCGTGGCGAACCAGAGGTCCCAGCGGCTCCTTCGAAACGATTTCCGGCAGGATCACATGGTCTCCCGGGTTTTCGAAAGTAGCACGAGTCGCAGCAAGGCCCGAAACGTCTGTCGTGTACGTGTCGCACTCTCCAGCAAGATATCTTTTTTGGCCGTCGGCATTGCTCTCAACCGACACTGGCTCGTAGCTGATGTTGTTCTTGCGAAAGAAATCAGCGAGGTTCAGTTCAGTTGTCGTGCCGGTCTGGATGCAAACGGTCGCACCATCAAGTTCCTTGGCCGAGCTCACGCCCAGCGCCTTGGGCACCATAAAGCCTTGTCCATCATAGTAATTGATCCCGACGAACGTGAACTTCAGGTCCACATCGCGCGAAAAGGTCCAACTGGTATTGCGCGCCAGCAGGTCAACCTCGCCGGACGCGAGCGCTGTAAAGCGTGTTTTTCCGCTCGTGCTGACAAACTCGACAGCCTTCGGGTCGCCAATGATAGCAGCCGCCACTGCACGGCAAATCGCCACGTCGAACCCATGCCATTCGTCATTTCCGTCCGGGGCGGCAAAGCCGACGAGAGGTGTGGTCACACCACAATTCAGCGTGCCGCGTGCTTTCACGTCGTCAAGCGTGCCAGCGACCCCGGTGCCCGCCGCGAGGCCCGCGACCGTGAGAGCACCAAGAAATACGGTTCTCGTCATGTTTACCTCTTCATGATTTTCCACCGCTTCACAGGTGGTTCTTTCGGTCATTGCTTAACCGGAACGAACTTGGGTAACCAGCCTCCCAATGGCGGAGAGTTTGGTCGGATTTGTCGATGCAGGTCAAGGGACCCATGGCGCATCGCCGGGCTTGACCCGGCAATTACTCGTTAGGGCACTCGCATACCCAAGTATCTCAATCTGGTCTAAACGGCCGCGATGTCGGTGCGCGAAAACTCGAAGAACCGCATTGCATGAGAAAATGCCCGTTCTTTCGTCGCAGACGCCTCTTCCGCCTCAAGGTCGCGACCCCATTGCTCACACTGCCATGTCTCGTCAACACGTGACAACGCCCACAGTTCCTGCGCCGGCTTGACCCGCTCAGCGGCGGCAAGGCCCAGCACGAATGACCCGCTCAAACCGACCAGATCGTGAAACCCAGTCAATTCAAAGGCGTTCATCGCCTGGGTAATTCCCTTAATTTTCATAAGAGAATCAAAATCTTGTGGTTTGTGCATGACACCGTTCACCGGAGAAAGCGCAATATCGTGACGGGCTTTTATCCAGTCCAGCATCGGATCCCACGCCGCTGCCTGCCGCGCAACCAACTCCTCCGGCGCTTCGGCACGATAGCATAGCAGATCGCTGTCGCCATAGGCGGCGATCATCGCAGCCACCTCGCCGTGCTGGGCACGCACCTTGTCGATGGCGGCATTGGCCGAGCGGGTAAAGGGCATGGTTTGCGGATCGATCACTTCGCCCTGCGCATTCCATTCCTCAGCCACTGCCCGGGCCAGTTCTTGCGTCGGCAGCACCAGCGGCGCCTTTGCAGGGCTGCGCAAGGGGCGCCCATCAAGCAGGATGCCAAACTCCGCGGCTTCGGCCTCGGGGGCGATGATGGCCTCTTTCCAAAAGCGTCTGGCTTTCCATTCACTCATGAACGATTCTCTCCCTTAAGGTTCAGAGTCCAGGTCACCGCGCCGGGCAGTTCGGTCATGTGATGCACCACCCGATCCGCGACCAGCGTTTCAGGCGCGTGATAGCCCCAGCCAACGCCCAGCGCACCCACACCGGCGGAGCGGGCCATTTCCATGTCGAAACTGGTGTCGCCAACCATTACCGCGTCGCGCGGCCGGACACCCGCCTCGCCCAGTGCGGCAACGAGCATGGCGGGATGCGGTTTGGAGGGGTGAAAATCGGCCACCTGCCGGGTCACGAAAAACCGCTCGAGCCCATGCGCTTCGACCAGCGCATCGAGACCGCGTTTAGATTTGCCGGTGGCCACCCCCATCAAAAGGAAAGGATCATGCGCCAACTCGTCCAGCAACGCACGCACACCGGGATAGAGCGGCGAAGCCCCGTTAACGCGGCGCTGCTCGAAATAGGCCTGCCTGTAGCCCGCCACCAGCCGCGCCTGACGCGCTGGCGGCAGATGCGGGGCCAGCCGCGCCATCGCCTGATCCAGCGAAAGGCCCACGATCGAGAGGATCGCCGCGCGGTCGGGCGCATCATGGGATTCGCCGGCAAAGGCCGCGCCCATGGCCGCGACGATCTCGGCCTGGCTGTCGGCCAGCGTGCCATCGACATCAAAGACCACCAGGCGCAAGCGGCTCATTTCACCGCCTCGAACGGGTCGTCAGCGGCCAGATCCGGGGTCCAGCCGAAGGTTTCGAAGGTCTGCGCCATGTGTTCGGGCAAGGGGGCGGTAACGGTCACATCCCGCCCCGTGACCGGGTGTTCGAACCGCATCGAGCGGGCATGCAGGTGCAGCTTGTTCGAGATGATCCCGCCCAGTCTTGCACCCCATCCATCGCCCAGGTTTTCCTGACTCGAACCGCCATATTTTCCGTCACCCACGATCGGATGCCCGATCTCGGCCATGTGCGCGCGCAGTTGATGGGTGCGCCCTGTGATCGGCTCCATCGCGACCCATGCGGCCCGTTCGGCGACGCGGTAGAGCGTGGCATATTGAGTGATTGCACGTTTCGCGCCCGGGGTCCGGTCGATCTCGTCGGGGTGGACGCACAGCATCTTTTCACCCAGCCCCTGGCCCCCGCCCGGCGCCTTGACAAGGCCATACTTGATCTCGCCCAGATAGGGGCGTGGCACACCGGCAACCACGGCCCAGTAGATCTTGCGCGTGGCGCGATGCCGGATGGCCGCCGTGAGCGCCTGCGCCACCGCGCGGCTACGCGCCAGCAACAGCACACCCGACGTGTCCTTGTCGAGCCGATGCACGAGGCGCGGTTTCTCGTCCAGCCCGAATTTGAGCGCCTCGGACATCCCGTCGACATGGCGCATCTGCTTGCTGCCGCCCTGGGTCGGCAGGCCCGGCGGCTTGTTCAGCGCGATGATGTGATCGTCGCGCCAGATCACGGCCGCCTGGATCATCCGGGCGTCTGCCTCGCTGATCGTCGATTTCGGTGCCGGCTTGGGCGCCGCGTCCGGTTCGGGCAGCGGCGGGATGCGCACTTTCTGCCCTACCACCAGCCGATGCGCGGGCTTCACCCGCCCGCCATCGACGCGCACCTCTCCCTTGCGGCACATCTTTTCGATCCGGCCCTGCGGCAAATGCGGGAAATGCCGCCGGAACCAGCGGTCGAGCCGCTGATCGCCATCGCCCGGACCCACCGTCACGGTTTGCACGCTGTTCATTGCAGGGCCCCCCGGGCAATGAATATACCCAACACAAGCGCCCCAACGGACAATAGCACCGAGGCGGCGACGTAAAGCGCCGCAAACCCCGCCTGCCCCTTTTCCCAAAGCACGAAAGCATCGAGCGAGAAAGCCGAGAACGTGGTGAACCCGCCCAGGATTCCGGTCATCAGGAACGGTGCGAGGCGCATCGCGTCCTTGGAGGCCAGCGTCACGAACAGCACCCCCATCAGCAGCGAACCCGCCACGTTGACCACCAGCGTACCCCAGGGATAGCCCGGCCCCATCAGCCGCGCCGCACCGGCGAAACTGAGATACCGGAGCGAAGCCCCGATCGCGCCACCAAGGGCCACTTGCAATAAGGTTGTGAACATGGGTGGTCTGTCTCAGGGGGCGGGCGGTTTGTCAAGTTGGGGCGGGTATGCGCTGTGGGCCAGCTTCATCTCCCGCGCTGAAGCCGCTGTTTGGTGAACCAGTCGAGCCGTCTTTTCAACTCGCGTTCGAATCCGCGTTCGACCGGCTGGTAAAGGACCGGGCGTTTCATGCCCTCGGGGAAATAGTTCTGCCCCGAGAACCCGTCTTCGGCTTCGTGGTCATAGGCATAACCCGCACCATAGCCCTGGTCCTTCATCAACGCGGTCGGTGCGTTCAGGATATGCTTGGGCGGCGGTTCCGAGCCGGTTTTCTTGGCCTGCGCGCGGGCGGCCTTGTAGGCCGCATAGCCCGCGTTCGATTTTGGCGCCAGCGCCAGATAGACCAGCGCCTGCGCAAGTGCAAGTTCACCCTCAGGGCTGCCGAGCCGCTCATAGACTTCCCAAGCATGCAGGCAATAGGTCTGAGCGTTGGGATCGGCCAGGCCGATATCCTCGATCGCCATGCGGGTGATGCGCCTGGCGAGGTAACGCGGGTCTTCGCCGCCTTCAAGCATCCGCGCCAGCCAGTAAAGTGCGGCGTCCGGGTCCGAGCCGCGCACTGACTTGTGCAGCGCCGAGATCAGGTTGAAATGCTCGTCGCCCGACTTGTCGTATTGCGCCGCCCGCCGCATCAGCCGCATGGTCAACGCCTTGGTATCGTGCTTGCCGTCAGCCTTCCACGCCATCACCTGTTCAATGAGGTTCAACAGTGCGCGCCCGTCGCCATCGGCCATTTCCAGAAGCGCCTCGCGCGCAGGTCCGTCGAGCGGCAGAGTTCGGCCCAGATCACTTTCGGCGCGCTGTGCCAGCCGTTCGAGATCGGCCAGTTCCAGCCGGGTCAGCACCAGCACCTGCGCGCGGCTGAGCAGAGCGGCGTTCAACTCGAAACTCGGGTTCTCGGTGGTGGCGCCCACCAGAAGGATCGTGCCATCCTCCATATGCGGCAGGAAACTGTCCTGCTGCGCTTTGTTGAAGCGGTGGATCTCATCGACGAAAAGCAACGTGCCCTGTCCGTTGGCGCGCCTGTGTTTTGCGGCCTCGAAAACCTTGCGCAGCTCGGACACGCCCGAGAAGATCGCGCTGATCTGTTCAAAATGCAGATCGGTCTCGTCCGCGAGCAGCCGTGCGATGGTGGTCTTGCCCACGCCGGGCGGTCCCCAGAAGATCAGCGACGACAGCGAGCCTGAGGCCAGCATCGCCCCCAGCGGCGCATCGGGGCCGAGCACCTGATCCTGTCCGATCACCTCCGATAGTGCGCGCGGGCGGAGCCGGTCGGCCAGCGGGCGCGGACCCTTGGGCGGCCCGGTATCACCCGGGACGGGGTCGAACAGATCGCTCATCAGAGACGGAACCGCATCACGCGGCGCTGGTTGCCGCGCTGAACCTCAAGCGAGAGCCGGCGCGACGCCCCTTCGAGAAGTCGCAGGGCGGTGTCGGTGTCGTCCACCACGACATCGTTGATCGCGCGAAGGATATCCCCCCGTGCCAGCCCGGCGCGCGGCCCGGACGGGCCAGGATCGGTGACCACCACGCCTTCGGATGAGAGCGGCAAACCCAGTTCGGCCAACACGGCCGGGTTGATGTTCGACAGTTCAAGCGAGGGAATCGCCGCATTGCGCGAGCTGGCGCGCGTATCGCGCGGCGGCGTTTCGGGCGCCGCGAGAAGCGGCACCTCGACCTGCGTCTCCTCGCCGTCGCGCACATGGGTAACGCTGACCCGGTTGCCCAGCCCGGCCACGCTCATCCGATAGACCATCTCGTCCGGCGTATTTACCGGCTGATCATCGACGGCCATGACCACGTCGCCGGGACGAATTCCCGCGTCGAGAAACGGGCTGGCCGGGTGCAGTTCGGAAATCACGATCCCGCGCGGCGCGCCGAGTCCGAGGCTTTCGGCGATATCGCTGTCGACCGGCTGTCCGTTCATCCCCGCCCAAGGGCGCAGAAATTTCTCATGCCCAGCCTCGGCCTGTTCCACGAAGCGCGCCACGAGCGTGGCCGGTATGGCGAACCCGATCCCGTTCGAGCCGCCCGAGCGCGTGAGAATGCGAGTGTTGATCCCGATCAGCCGCCCGTTCACATCGACCAGCGCGCCGCCGGAATTGCCCGGGTTGATCGGCGCATCGGTTTGAATGTAATAGCCCCGCGATGACCCCGTGGCCGTACCCGACCGTGCCAGCCCCGAGACAATCCCGCTCGTTACCGTCTGGCCCACGCCAAACGGGTTGCCGATCGCCAGAACCAGTTCGCCGACCTCAACTGTATCGCTGTCGCGAATGTCGAGATGCGGCAGCCCCTCGCCGTCACGGATCCGCAGTATGGCGAGATCCGCCTCCTGATCGGAAAGCAGTATCTCGGCCTCGAATTCGCGCCGGTCATTGAGAACAACCCGGATATCCTGTGCCCCGCCGACCACGTGGAAATTCGACACTATGATCCCGTCGCCGGTGAGGATCACACCCGAACCGAGGCTGTTCTGCACCTGCGGGCGGGGGGCGCCGAAGCCCTCAAAGAAATCGCGAAAGAACGGATCATCGGCAAACGGGCTGCTCTGGCGCTTCTCGACCACACGCCTTGCGTAGATGTTGACCACGGCCGGCGCCGCCTCCTTGACCAACGGCGCAAAGCCAAGCGCGATCTCGCCCTGGCTTTGCGGCACACGGGTTTCAGCGGCAAGCGGCGTGGCTATCACGACTGTTATCAGGGCAAGTATGAGACGCATTCCGACCTCCCTTGGGCTGGACCAGATATGCGGAGCGCGCCGCCGGAATGCAAGCCGGAGCAAATACGATACCCCCGCCACAGGGACGGGGGTTTCATGAATTCGTCAGGGGCGCGAGGATCAGCCCTCGCCCATCTCCGCCGCGTCCTCGGCGGCGACGCGGGCCTTGTCGGCGGCACCCTTGGCGTCGGGGTCGCGATCAACCAGTTCAATGATTGCCATCGGTGCCATGTCGCCATAGCGGAACCCGGCCTTGAGAACACGGGTGTAACCACCACTGCGCTCGGCATAGCGCGGGCCAAGAACTTCGAAGAGCTTGGCCACGTCCTTGTCCTGCTTAAGCTGCGCCGCGGCCTGGCGGCGGGCATGCAGATCGCCGCGTTTGCCCAGCGTGATCAGCTTGTCCATCACCCGCTTGAGTTCCTTGGCCTTGGGCAAGGTGGTCTTGATCTGCTCATGCTCGATGAGCGACCCGGCCATGTTCGAGAAGAGCGCCTTGCGGTGCTCATGTGTGCGGTTGAGGCGGCGATAGCCTTTTGCATGACGCATGTGTCTTACTCCTAATTGCCCTCTACGGGCTGTTTTGCTTTGTCCGGCCGGTGATGCGTGTCACCGGCTCTCCTTGGGGCAGGGTTGCCCGGGGCTCGAGTTGCCCCCACCCTACGATCCGTCCGTAGGGTGGGGGCCAATTCATAATGCCTCAGAAGGCATCCTCGAATTTCTTGGCGAGGTCTTCGATATTGTCCGGCGGCCAGTCCTCCACATCCATCCCGAGATGCAAGCCCATGCCCGAGAGAACTTCCTTGATCTCGTTGAGAGACTTGCGGCCGAAGTTCGGGGTGCGAAGCATCTCCGCCTCGGTCTTCTGGATCAGATCGCCGATATAGACAATGTTGTCGTTCTTGAGACAGTTGGCCGAACGCACCGAAAGCTCAAGCTCATCGACTTTCTTGAGCAGAAGCGGATTGAATTCGAGCCCATCATCTTCAACCTCCCGACCCGAAGCCTCAGGCTCGTCGAAGTTAACGAAGATCGACAATTGATCCTGAAGGATACGCGCCGCGAACGCTACTGCGTCATCCGGCGAGATCGATCCGTCGGTCTCGAGCTTGAGCGTCAGCTTGTCATAATCAAGCACTTGCCCTTCGCGCGTCGGCTGAACATCATAAGAGACTTTCGTGATCGGCGAATAGATCGCGTCGATCGGGATGAGCCCGATGGGTGCATCCTCCGGTTTGTTCTTGTCTGCCGCAACATAACCCTTACCGGTGTTCACACTAAGTTCCATGTAGACATCCGCACCTTCATCAAGGTGACAGATCACATGCTCCTTGTTTAGGACCTCGATACCCGCGCTGTCGGAGATGTCGGCGGCAGTAACAGCGCCGGGGCCCTTGGCATTGATCGACAGACGCTTGGGACCCTCGACCTCCATACGCAGCGCAACACCCTTCAGGTTCAGGACAATATCGGTCACATCTTCACGCACACCCGGCACCGACGAGAACTCGTGAAGCACATTGTCGATCTGAACGCTGGTGATCGCGGCACCTTGCAAGGAGCTCATCAGCACCCGACGCAGCGCGTTGCCCAGTGTCAGGCCGAAACCCCGCTCAAGCGGCTCTGCAATAACGGTTGCCTGACGTGCCGGATCACCACCCGGCCTAACGTCCAACTGCGTGGGTTTGATCAGTTCCTGCCAGTTCTTGTGGATCATGCGTCCCTCCATTCCTGTCTTTCGCCCCATGTCCAAAGGCAAAAGACGCCCGAGGTTTAAAATGACGGCAAGAGGCCGGGCACAGGTGCCAGGCCCCTCTTAGTTGCAAGCAATCAGACGCGGCGGCGCTTTGGCGGACGACAGCCGTTGTGAGCTATCGGGGTCACATCACGGATCGAGGTGATGTTGAACCCGGCGGCAGCCAGTGCGCGGAGCGCCGACTCGCGACCTGAACCGGGGCCCTGCACTTCGACTTCTAGCGTTTTAACGCCGTGCTCCTGCGCCTTGCGGCCGGCGTCTTCGGCAGCCATCTGCGCTGCGTACGGGGTCGATTTACGCGACCCCTTGAATCCCATCGTTCCGGCTGACGACCAGGAGATTGCATTACCCTGCACATCCGAAATGAGGATTTTGGTGTTATTGAAACTGGAATTCACGTGTGCAACGCCAGCAGCGATGTTCTTGGAGACCTTTTTCTTGCCCCCGCGACGAATCTCTCGTGCCATTTATAAAGCTCCCCTTACTTCTTCTTGCCGGCAATGGCCTTTGCCGGACCCTTGCGCGTACGTGCGTTCGTATGAGTACGCTGACCACGCACGGGGAGGTTGCGACGATGGCGCAGGCCGCGATAGCAACCCAGATCCATCAGGCGCTTGATGTTCATCTGCACCTCACGGCGCAGATCGCCTTCGACGGTATAGTTCGTGTCGATATGCTCGCGGATAGCCACGGCTTCGGAGTCCGAGAGCTCGTTTACACGGCGAGAATGGTCGATGCCCACGGCATCGCAGATGGACCGCGCCGCAGAGGGGCCGATTCCTGTAATATAGGTGAGGGCGATCGGGACCCGCTTGTGGGTCGGGATATTGACGCCGGCGATACGTGCCACGTTTCTTTTCCTTTCGTTGCGGTTCCGTAACTCCAGAACCTTTTTTCACAACGCAGGCCCGAGGCGCTTTCCGCTCCGGGCCGCAGCTGATTTCGAGATGCTGTCCGATGCCGGGCGCGACCCGGCGAGAATCGGTTCCCAAGGGGATGGTGCTGGGTATTGGGAATTCGATAGGGCGTCAAGCCCCTGATATGCACTTTTCGATGCACGCCCATTTCTGTGTGGAAAAAGGCGGCAAACCAGCCTTTCAAAGACTTCAATCAGCCGTCCAACACCGTCGAAATCGCGGCTTGCACTTCGCCGATCTCGCCCAATCCGTCTACCACTTTCAACAGGCCTTTGGCATGGTAATAGCCGATCAATGGCGATGTCTTCTTGTAATATTCCATCAGTCGCTGCTTGACGCTTTCCGCGTTGTCGTCGGCACGCACTGGCAGGCCGGCTGCGCGAGCCTCCTCGGCCCTGTTGACAATACGCTTGACAAGCGTTTCATCATCAACCCGCAACTCTATCACCGCGTCTAGGTCCTCTCCCTGTTCGGTCAACAGATCTCCGAGCGCGTCAGCCTGCGCCAGGGTACGAGGAAACCCGTCAAAGATGAAGCCGCCGCGCGTTTCGCCCCGAAGCTTCTCGCGGATCAGGCCGATCACTATCTCATCGGTGACCAGATCACCACGCGCCATGACATCAGCAACCATCTTGCCCATCTCCGTGCCAGAAGCCTTGGCCTCACGGAGCATATCGCCGGTCGACAACTGAATCATATCCCGGGACTCGACGAGATAGCTGGCCTGAGTGCCCTTCCCGGCCCCTGGCGGGCCTAGCAGAATGATATTCATCGGCGCGATGGTCCTTTCTTCTTGCGCCGCCGGCCCTTGCCAGACAGCTGTGACTTTTCGATCAGCCCTTCATACTGATGCGCCAGAAGATGGCTTTGCACTTGCTGGATTGTATCCATGGTGACCGACACCACGATCAGAACCGATGTGCCACCAAAATAGAAAGGAATTGCCAGCTGGCTGCGCAGTATTTCAGGCAAAAGACACACAAGCGCAAGATATCCCGACCCCAGAACGAGAATGCGGTTAACCACATATTCGAGATACTCGGCCGTTCTCTTCCCCGGCCGGATGCCGGGAACAAACCCGTTCTGGTTCTTGAGGTTCTCGGCCACGTCATCAGGTTTGAAGCTGACATTGAACGTGTAGAAATAGGCAAAGAACACAATCATCGTGACAAAGAAGGCCAGATAAAGCGGTTGTCCAGGGCCGAAATACGCCATGATCGTCGACATCACCGGGCCGGTCTGGTTGCCACTGAAGGTGCTGATCGTCACAGGAAGCAGCAAGAGAGAGCTTGCAAAGATCGCGGGGATCACGCCCGAGGGGTTTACCTTGACCGGCAGGTGCGACGAACCGCCGTCATACACCTTCATCCCGACTTGGCGGCGCGGATACTGGATATGGATCTTTCGCAGCGCCCGTTCCATGAAGACCACGAATCCGATCGTGACCACGACCATGAGCATGACCCCGATAATTACCGCCGGGCTGATCGCGCCCGATCGGCCCTGGCTGAAGAACTGTGCTAGCGCAGCTGGCACTTCGGCGATGATGCCGACGAAAATAATAAGCGAGATACCATTACCCACGCCGCGCGCGGTGATCTGCTCGCCGAGCCACATCAGAAACATCGTGCCGCCGACAAGTGTGATCATCGTGGAGGCGCGAAAGAACAGCCCAGGGTCGGTGGCCAGATCGCCAGCCTCAAGGCTCACGGCGAGGCCATAGCTTTGCAACGTGGCCAGGAACACCGTGCCATAGCGAGTATACTGGTTGATCTTCTTGCGCCCCTGCTCGCCCTCTTTCTTGAGCTGTTCAAGCGCAGGCACCATTGAAGCCAGAAGCTGCACGATGATCGAGGCCGAGATATACGGCATGATACCGAGGGCAAAAATACCCATCCGACCCAGCGCCCCACCGGTAAACATCGACAGGATACCGCCAATACCCGCCGCCGCGCCGTCCATGAATTCGCGCAATGCCGCCCCGTCGATTCCCGGGACGGGAATAAAAGTGCCCAACCGATAGACGATCAGCAAGCCCAGCGTAAACAGGATGCGATTGCGGAGATCGGTGGCTTTCCCAAGCGCCGCCCAGCTTGTGTTGGCGGCCATTTGTTCTGCGGCGGATACCATTCAGTGCTCTTTCATGCATGCGCCGCCGGGGCGGTTTCCCCGGCCCGGCGGCGCTGAATCGGAAAACTTGAGGTTATGTAAGCCCCAGATGCTCCGGGGACAACCTCTTATTCGGCGGCTGCCCTGGCCGTGGTCGTAAGCTGACCACCGGCTTTCTCGACCGCTAAGATGGCGGATTTCGATGCGCCAGTCACTTCTAGGGTGAGTTTGGCCGAGATATCGCCCTTGGCCAGAACCCGGATGCCATCAAGTTTACGGCGGACCAAGCCACTTTCGATCAGGGCATCCTCGGTGATCGGCGCCTTGGCGTCGAGCTTTCCGGAATCGATGAACTTCTGGATCAAGCCCAGATTAACAACCGCGAATGACTTGCGGTTGGGTTTGTTGAAGCCACGCTTGGGCAGGCGTTGGTAAAGTGGCATCTGGCCACCTTCGTAGCCCTTGATCGCCACACCCGAGCGGGATTTCTGGCCCTTGATACCTCGGCCGCCCATCTTGCCTGTGCCCGAACCCGGGCCACGGCCGACGCGCTTTCTCGACTTGGTAGCGCCGGGATTGTCGTGCAATTCGTTGAGTTTCATGTCGCTTCTCCTTTGCCGGAACTGCACCCGAAGCGGAATGGAACAGACGCGGCGTTTCTTGGTTCTGTAAGTCGGCCCGGTGGACACCGGGGGCGTATAAGGTCAAATAAGGCGCGATGCAAGCCCGTCACCATGGAGGCGCCCCGGTCATCTCTGACCGGGGCGCGCAGGGCTTCCAAAAGAGCCGGGCTTCAGCCCTTCTCTTCGACGATCTGCACCATGTGCGGGATCTTTGCGATCATGCCGCGAACCGCGGGTGTATCCTCAAGCTCACGGGTCTTGTGCAACTTGTTGAGGCCAAGACCGACGAGCGTTGCACGCTGCTTGGCCGGGCGACGGATCGGGCTACCGATCTGTTTGACGACGATGGTTTTTGCCATGTTCCCGTTTCCTTACGCCTGGACCGCTTCGGCAGCAGGGGCTTCGTCACCCTTACGCAGGATGTCAGCCACCTTCTTGCCGCGACGCTGCGCCACCATGCGGGGGCTGGTTTCCTTTTGAAGGCCGTTGATCGTGGCGCGGATCATGTTGTAGGGGTTTTGCGTTCCCAACGATTTCGACACCACATCCTTGATGCCCAGCATCTCGAACACGGCCCGCATCGGACCACCAGCGATGATGCCCGTACCCTCCGGCGCAGTGCGCATGACGACCTTGCCAGCACCATGGCGACCTTCCATGTCATGATGCAGGGTGCGGCCCTCGCGCAAAGGTACGCGGATCATCTGGCGCTTGGCCTGTTCGGTGGCCTTGCGAATAGCCTCGGGGACCTCTTTCGCCTTGCCCTTGCCGAAACCGACGCGGCCTTTCTGATCGCCGACAACCACCAGCGCGGCAAAGCCGAAGCGTTTGCCGCCCTTGACAGTCTTCGACACGCGGTTGATCGCGACGAGGCGATCGGCGAATTCAGGGGCCTCTTCGCGCTCGCGACCGCGGCCCCGCTGTTGACCTTCTCTTGCCATTCCTCGTCTCCTTAAATCTTCAGACCGCCGTCACGGGCAGCCTCGGCCAGCGCCCTGATGCGCCCGTGAAAGAGAAATCCACCCCGGTCGAAATAGGCCTCTTCAACACCCGCCTTCTTTGCGCGCTCAGCGATCGCGGCACCCACCTTGGTGGCGGCCTCCACGTTGTTCCTGCCGACAACACCAAGCGCTTTTTCAAGTGAAGAGGCTGCGGCGACCGTACGGCCCGCCACGTCGTCGATCAACTGTGCACTGATGTTCTTCGACGAACGGTGCACC
This sequence comes from Rhodobacteraceae bacterium HLUCCO07, assembly GCA_001314705.1. GTDB lineage: Bacteria > Pseudomonadota > Alphaproteobacteria > Rhodobacterales > Rhodobacteraceae > Aquicoccus. The sequence goes on along the minus strand of LJSU01000021.1, from coordinate 11,753 downwards.
GAAAGACGTAGCTTGCCCTTGTTGACCTTGCGAAGCTTGTTCCGGACGCGCAGGCGGCGCTTGAGGAACAGTTCCCGTTTGCTGTTTGCCATTGTTCCCGTCCTTACTTCTTCTTGCCTTCCTTGCGGAAGATATACTCGCCCTTGTGCCTGATCCCCTTGCCCTTGTAGGGTTCGGGCGCACGCCATTCGCGGATATTGGCCGCGACTTGACCGACGAGTTGCGAATCATCGCCTTCGATGACGATCTCGGTCTGCTTCGGGCAGGTCACAGTAACCCCTTTGGGCACCTCGAAATTGACCTCGTGACTGTAGCCGAGGTTCAGTTTCAGGATATTGCCCTGCACCTGCGCGCGATAGCCGACGCCGGTGATCTCGAGCTCTTTCTTGAACCCATCGGTAACACCCTGAACCATGTTGGCAACCATCGTGCGGCTCATGCCCCACTGCTGGAGTGCGCGCTTGGATTTGCCACGCGGGGTCACCCGGATCACGTTATCATCCAGCGTGATGGTCACATCATCGGTGGCCGTAAAGCGATGCGTCGCCTTCGGACCCTTGATTTCGACGGTCTGGCCGGAGATCGTGGCGCTTACGCCCGATGGCAGCTCGACCGGCTTTTTCCCAATTCGAGACATTCTCCGTTCTCCTTAGAAGACCGTGCAAAGCACTTCGCCACCAACATTCTGGCTGCGCGCGCTTGCATCCGACATCACGCCACGCGGCGTGCTGACAATCGACACGCCAAGGCCCTGACGGACCGAGGGGATGTCCTTGACGCCCATGTAAACACGGCGTCCCGGGGTCGAAACCCGCTTGACCTCGCGAATGACGGGGGCGCCGTCATAATATTTCAGGCTGATCTCGAGGGTCGGATGGCCCTTTGCATCAGTGCCCTTTTCATAGCCGCGGATGTAGCCTTCGTCGGCCAGCACATCCAGGACCCAGCCGCGCAGCTTCGATGCAGGTGTCGACACCGTCGACTTGCCGCGCATCTGGGCGTTGCGAATACGGGTGAGCATATCGCCGATAGGATCGTTCATGTCACTCTCTCCTTACCAGCTCGATTTGACCAGGCCGGGGATCTGCCCGGCAGAGCCCAGTTCGCGCATCGCGATCCGGCTGACCTTGAGCTTGCGATAATAAGCATGCGGGCGCCCGGTAAGCTGGCAACGGTTGTGCAGACGGGTGGCCGAACTGTTGCGCGGCAGCTTCGCCAACTTCAGGGAGGCGCGGAAGCGCTCTTCCATCGGCTTTGACTCGTCGCTGATGATTTCCTTGAGCGCAGCGCGCTTGGCGGCATATTTCTCGACCAGGCGCTGGCGTTTCTTTTCGCGCTCGATCATGGATTTTTTAGCCATATCAATCTCCTCCCGCGGATCAGCTGTTGAAGGGCATGTTGAAGTGCTTCAACAGCGCCTTGGCTTCCGCGTCGGTTTTCGCGGTGGTGGCGATCACGATGTCCATGCCCCAGACTTCATCGACCTTGTCATAGTCGATTTCCGGGAACACGATATGCTCTTTCAGGCCGAGGGCATAATTGCCACGCCCGTCAAAGCTCTTGCCAGACACGCCACGAAAGTCGCGGATGCGGGGCATCGCGATGGTGATCAGCCGGTCGAGGAACTCATACATCCGGTTACCACGCAACGTCACCTTGGCGCCCATCGGCATACCCTCGCGCACGCGAAAACCCGCGATGGAATTCTTGGCTATCGTCGGAACCGCCTTCTGACCAGCAATGGTGCTCAAGTCTTCGACAGCCGATTTGGCCTTCTTGCTGTCTTTCACTGCAGCACGGCCACAGCCGATATTGAGAACGATCTTGTCAAGGCGCGGCGTCATCAAATCATTGGTGTATCCGAACTCTTCTTTCAGAGCGGCACGAATGCTCTCGCGATACACGGCCTTGAGACGCGGGGTATAAGTAGCAGCATCAAGCATCGATCACGTCCCCCGTGGTCTTGGCAAACCGGACCTTCTTGTCACCTTCGACCTTGAAGCCAACACGGGTCGCCTTGCCGTTCTTGTCAACATAGGCCAGATTGCTCAGCGCGATGGGCATCGCTTTGGGCAGACGTCCGCCCTGCTCGGCCTGGGTTTGACGGCGATGGCGAATTGCCATGTTCACACCATCGACAATCGCCTTGCCCTCTTTGGGCATCACCTGGGAAATCGTGCCCTGTTTGCCCTTGTCCTTGCCGGCCAGAACGACAACCTTGTCGCCTTTTTTCAACTTGGCAGCCATCTTACAGCACCTCCGGGGCGAGCGAGATGATTTTCATGAAGTTCTTCGCGCGCAACTCACGAACCACCGGCCCGAAGATACGGGTGCCGATCGGCTCGTTGTTGTTGTTGAGGATCACGGCAGCGTTCCGGTCGAAGCGGATCGCGGTGCCGTCTTCGCGGCGAACTTCCTTTGCAGTCCGCACGACGACGGCCTTGCGCACATCGCCCTTTTTCACCCGACCACGCGGAATGGCCTCTTTCACCGAAACGACGATGATATCGCCGACCGATGCGTAGCGGCGATGCGAGCCGCCGAGGACCTTGATGCACTGAACCCGGCGCGCGCCGGAGTTGTCAGCAACATCCAGATTGGTCTGCATCTGGATCATATGGTTTCTCCCGACCTTTGGGACCGCCTTGCAGCAGGATCATGGCCCCAGGGTTTCGATTAAACCGGGTGTGATTGGGGCTTACGCCTCAAGCACCTCCCAGCGTTTCGTCTTGGATTTCGGAGCGCATTCGATGATGCGAACCTGGTCTCCCACCTTGAAGGTGTTCTTCTCATCGTGAGCCCGGTATTTCTTGGACTTACGGATGGTCTTTTTCAGAACCGGATGGGTGAAGCGGCGTTCGACGCTCACGGTAACGGTCTGTTCGTTGGCGTCCGAGGTGACGGTGCCTTGAAGGATACGCTTGGGCATTTGTCAGGCTCCTCTCACTCGGCCTTGGCCGCATCGGCGGCCTTTTCGTTCAGGATAGTCATAACGCGCGCAGTGTCGCGCTTGACCTGACGCATACGCGCGGTGTTTTCCAGCGCGTTTGTCGCCTGCTGAAACCGCAGGTTGAAGCTCTCTTTTTTCAGGTTGGCCAGCTCTTCGCGGAGCTGATCCGGCGTCTTGTCACGCAGATCTTTGGCTAGCATGCCGTTGTCCTTTTTCAACATCACCGGAGGGCCGCACGTCGCGTCACCCTGATTCCGATGGAGTCCGTGGGTAGAAGTGCGCCGTATAGGCGGGTTTCTTGCCTATGGCAACCCCCTTGCATAGGAAAACCCCGCCGCATTGCAACAGCGGGGCGTTCCAGCACCTCGACAGGCAATCAGTCGTCGCTTTCCGTTTCTCCGGCGGTAACGTATTTCGAGGTATAGCGTTCCTCGCCGATCCGCTCGATCAGGCTCAATTGAAGCTCAAGCCAAGACTTGTGCCCCTCTTCATCAAGCGCAATCTCTTCGAACAGGGCGCGTGTCGCCAGATCGTCGGCTTCATAGGCCTCTTTCGAGGCACGCGTATAGAACGCGATTGCGTCGTTTTCGTCCTTGAGATCGGCCTTGAACATTTCCTTGAGCGAGCGCGCAACGCGTGGTGTCGCCGCAAAGGCCATCTCCGGCTCACCTCCCAGGGCAAAGATTCGTTCGAGAAACCGGTCCGAGTGGCCGTTTTCCTCTTCGAACTCGCCACGCATCATGTCAGCCAGCTTGTCGAGTCCCCAATCATCGAGCAGATGCGCGTGAAGCTGATACTGATGCGCAGCCGTCAGTTCCATTTGCAAGGCGGTATTCAGGTTCTTCAAGGTCGTCGCGTTAGACATGGGACTTTCCCTCCAATTTATTAGAATATTTCTAATATAATGTTCTTTGCATAAACCTAAACCCTCGGGCCGGAAAACCCCAGCGGTTAACATATGCCATCATGCCGCAGCTTCCCACTCGCCTGGCCTGCCCGGACAGGTTACCAATATGCCATGGCACAAATTGATTCCCTTTTCGTTACCCGCCTCTACCGCGCCCGTCTTTCCGAACTGGGCCCCGCGATCGACGCAACCGAACTTGAAAGCTCCTGCTATTCCATCGCCGAAGACGACGAGGCCGGTCAGCAATGGTGCGAGGAGAATGCCTATCCCGGCTATACCTCCTATGCCTCGCTCAGCGATCTGCCATGGCGCTTTCCGGTCTTCGCCGATCTCAAGTCGGCACTCGATGCCCATGTCGCAGCCTTCGCCGCCGATCTCGAATTCGATCTGGGTGAAGGACGGCTTGAACTCGAGGATATCTGGATCAACATCCTGCCCGAAGGCGGCACCCATGCCTCGCATATCCATCCTCATTCGGTTATTTCTGGAACGACTTACGTGGCCATGCCCGACGGCGCGTCTGCTCTGAAACTCGAAGATCCCCGCTCGGCCAGGATGATGGCCTCCCCCCCGCGCCGCAAGGACGCGCGCAAAGAATTGCGGACCTTCATTTATGTCACCCCCGAAGTCGGCGACCTGCTTCTCTGGGAAAGCTGGCTACGCCATGAAGTGCCGATGAACATGGCCGAGGACGAGCGAGTAAGCGTAAGCTTCAACTATAAGTGGGTTTGATCGCGGAAAGCGGCGCCCGACTGAAAAAATCAAAAACAAACCCCGCACGAAAATCCGTGCGGGGTCCCGTTTTATTTGCCGGCGCGCTATCAACGCAAAATCCGAGAGTTTGTACATACCACGCTGCTGGCAATTCGCCGAGGCGGATTGCGGCTTACCAATCCTCGCGGATCACCAACCGGGTCTTGAGCGGCAGTTTCATCGCGGCAAGTCGCAGGGCTTCGCGGGCGATATCCTCGGCCACACCGTCGATCTCAAACATCACTCGTCCTGGCTTGACCTTGCAGGCCCAGTAATCGACGGACCCCTTGCCCTTCCCCATCCGTACCTCTGTGGGCTTGGACGATACCGGGGTGTCGGGAAAGATCCGAATCCAGACCCGTCCCTGGCGCTTCATGTGGCGGGTCATGGCCCGGCGGGCGGCTTCGATCTGGCGCGCGGTGACGCGCTCGGGCTGTGTCGCCTTGAGCCCATATGTGCCGAAGTTCAGGTCCGAACCGCCCTTGGCGTCGCCCTTGATCCGGCCCTTGAACATCTTGCGGAATTTCGTGCGCTTGGGTTGAAGCATCTCGGTTACTCCTTAGCGGCGGCCACCGGCGCCACGCGGGGCCGGACCATCCTGGATTTCCTGTGCCTTGCGGTCACGCGCCTGCGGGTCATGCTCGAGGATCTCGCCTTTGAAGATCCAGACCTTGATCCCGATGATGCCATAGGGCGTCGCCCCCTCGGCGGCTGCGTAATCAATATCGGCACGCAAGGTGTGCAGCGGGACGCGACCTTCGCGGTACCACTCCGTACGGGCGATCTCGGCGCCGCCAAGGCGCCCTGCGACGTTCACCCTGATGCCGAGGGCACCCATCCGCATCGCGTTTTGCACGGAACGCTTCATCGCCCGGCGGAAACTGACCCGCCGTTCAAGCTGCTGTGCGATCGATTCCGCGACAAGTTGCGCATCAAGCTCGGGCTTTCGTACCTCAACGATGTTGAGGTGCAATTCGCTTGCCGTCATCGCAGCCAGCTTCTTGCGCAGGGTTTCGATATCCGCGCCTTTCTTGCCGATGATCACACCGGGACGGGCGGTGTGAATCGTAACCCGGCACTTCTTGTGCGGACGCTCGATGATCACACGGGCCACACCGGCCTGCTTGCACTCTTCCTTGATGAATTCGCGCATCCTGATGTCTTCGAGCAGAAGATCACCGTAATCCTTGGTATTCGCGAACCAGCGGCTGTCCCAGGTGCGATTGACCTGAAGGCGCATGCCGATCGGATTGACTTTCTGACCCATTAGGCTTGCTCCTCAATCTGACGCACCTTGATGGTGAGTTCCGAGAACGGCTTCATGATCCGGCCGAACCGGCCACGCGCCCGCGGACGGCCACGCTTCATCACGAGGTTCTTGCCTACCCAGGCTTCGGCGACGACAAGCTCATCGACATCAAGTCCGTGGTTGTTCTCGGCATTCGCGATGGCGGACTGAAGACATTTTCTCACGTCCTCGGCGATCCGCTTCTTGGAGAAGGTCAGGTCCGTGAGGGCCTTGTCGACCTTCTTGCCACGGATCATCGCGGCCACCAGGTTCAGTTTCTGCGGGCTCGTGCGAAGCATGCGCGTTTTCGCCATTGCTTCGTTCTCGGCCACGCGGCGGGGGTTCTTGTCCTTGCCCATGGTCTTACTTCCGCTTCGCTTTTTTGTCGGCTGCGTGACCGTAGTAGGTCCGCGTCGGTGAATATTCACCGAACTTCTGGCCGATCATGTCTTCGGTCACATTGACCGGGATGTGTTTCTTGCCGTTATAGACGCCAAACGTGAGGCCCACGAACTGGGGCAGGATCGTCGAGCGGCGCGACCAGATCTTGATGACTTCGTTGCGGCCCGACTCGCGCGACGCTTCGGCCTTTTTCAGGACGTAGGCATCGACAAAGGGGCCTTTCCATACAGAGCGAGACATATGTTAACGTCCCTTCTTCTTGGCGTGCCGCGAGCGCAGGATGAGCTTGCTGGACGCTTTGTTCTTGTTGCGGGTGCGCGCACCCTTGGTCGGCTTGCCCCAGGGCGACACCGGGTGACGACCACCCGAGGTGCGGCCCTCGCCACCACCATGGGGGTGGTCGATCGGGTTCATGACCACGCCGCGCACGCTTGGGCGGATGCCCTTGTGGCGCATGCGGCCGGCCTTGCCGTAATTCTGGTTGCTGTTGTCGGGGTTGCTGACGGCACCGACGGTGGCCATGCATTCCTGACGCACGAGGCGCAGTTCGCCCGAGCTGAGCCGGATCTGCGCATAACCGCCGTCACGTCCAACAAACTGGGCATAGGTGCCCGCGGCGCGCGCAATCTGGCCACCCTTGCCAGGCTTCATCTCGATGTTGTGAACGATCGTGCCGATCGGCATCCCCGAGAACGGCATCGCGTTGCCAGGTTTGACATCGACCTTTGCACCGGCAAAAATCCTGTCGCCCACCGCCATGCGCTGGGGTGCCAGAATATAGGCCTGCTCGCCATCCTCATATTTGATCAACGCGATGAAGGCGGTCCGGTTCGGATCGTACTCGATCCGCTCAACGGTGGCCGCCACATCGAACTTGTTGCGTTTGAAATCGACGATCCGGTAGAGGCGCTTCGCCCCGCCCCCGCGTCGCCGCGAGGTAATCCGCCCGGTGTTGTTACGGCCGCCCGACTTGGTCAGACCCTCGGTGAGGGATTTGACAGGACGTCCTTTCCACAGCTCCGAACGGTCGATCAGCACCAGCCCGCGCTGGCCCGGCGTCGTCGGCTTGTACGACTTGAGTGCCATGCTTTCTGTCTTCCGTTTAGCAAACGAAGAGGCCCTTGCGGCGCTCTCCTATGTTGACAGCCCCCCGAAGGTGGCCCTTGGTATAGGGCCCCGAAGGTCCCCGACTGCAAAAATCACCGGCCCCGGAACGAATCCGAGGCCGCGTGGATGGGGCTTCTTAGGGGGTGTCGCTCATAGGGTCAAGGGATGTTTTGGCGTAGTGCGTCCCGGGTCTGACCTGGGACCTCCTGGCGCGCAGAGGGACCCCGGATCAAGTCCGGGGCAGGGCGAAGCATTCCAACCCATCCACGGTTAAGGCCCTGCCAACGCAAAGCCGGGCCGATAAGGATGGCTCAGGTAGGTTCCGGAACTGGCCCAGCGGGCCGGACCAGAAAAATTCGTCTCGCCCGGCCCAATCGCGTAACAAATACCAATTCCTCGGAACCGTCCTTGTTCACAATGTATTTTACACGACCAATAGAATACCGTGATCCATCAATTTGCACTTCTTTCTGAGCATCATCGAACTCGACCGGTGCCCCTTCGCTGGCAAGCTCTGTCAGCACTTTTCGCAGAGCCTCTTCTTCAAATTCCTTCACTTCACGGATAATCTGACGAGGTGTGATCGCCTCCAAACCGCCTTTTGCGCGTTCTTCGTTGATCCTGCGCATTATTCGATGCGCCAACAATGCCAGAAGGCCACCGCCTGCCACCGCTGTGCCCGCAACGGCCCATCCTAAAGGTGTTAAACCGAGGAAAGTTACAGCAGGAGCGATCCCCAGCCAACTCGCAAGCCCTCCCAAACCGATCGTCGTCAATGCCGATCCAATTCCTGCGGCTGCGGCGGTTCCAAATCCCGTCAGCACGCCTGCCGCACTAGCGATTCCAGCCGCCGAAATCAGACCGAATCCTGACAGCAGCCCCGCGTTGCCAAGTACAAAGGCCCCAACCCAAGTGCCTGATAGCGTTCCAGCAAGGTATCCAGACCCCGCGTAAGCGATCCAGGCACCGGATGAGTGCAATACAGGAATAGCAAGGGCAAAGAGCGGCATTGGAATCTCCGAGATGTCAATAAATAAAAATTCTGTCCCTTTCCAGCATAAAATGCAAGCCACCCGCCATCACTGGCGAGGGGCTTTCTCAGTCTCGTAGACCAGGCCTCAGGCCGGAACGATCAAAGACCGGCGGTCACGTCGATCGTGTTGCCCGCTCCGACAGTCCATGGCCCGGCTTCGGGTCATTCGGCGTTCGTCGCCCTGGCGATCCCGCCTCGGCCCGGTCTCGGACGAATGTCTGCCACAACTCGTCGGTCGCATCGCCGAAGAGCTTGTAACCGGCCTTGGTCAGGACCCGCGCCGAGGCCCGGTTCTCGGGATGGACGCGGGCCAGCAACCTGGTGACGGAAGGGTGGTCATGCAAGCATTCGGCACTGAAACGGGCGACGATGACGCTGCCATGGCCCTGTCCCCAGACGCTGTCCGCCAGCCAGTAGCTGATCTCGGCCGTCTCGCGCTCGGTCTTGCGGAACTCGATCCTGACCTGTCCGATCACCTTGCCCTTGAACTCGACGGCCCTGACAACATGGTGATCCGTCCCGTTGCTGAGCGCGATCAGCTCCCGTGCGGTGTCCGGCGTCATCGGCCCGCCATAATCCTCGGGCAGATATTCCCAAAGGCGGCGCGAGGACAGAATCCGCGCAAGCGTCGGCGAATCTCGTTCTGTCCATTTCCGGAAATGATATGCGTCGGATCGCGCCGACGAGAGGCGCCATGACAGCGGGCCATTCCACCTCATGTCATCTTCGCAGTCCATCCTGATCCAGCCAATCTGGACCGGATCGAAAGCCAGGGGGATACCCTTTTCGCGACAGGCTTTCAGCTCTGCGGGATCCAGAACGCCTTCAGAACGCCGTCGGGTTGGATGAAGGGGGAACACGGAACCTTCCCGATGCGACTCATCTGACTTTCCAGATACCATTCATCCGCCTTTACCCCGCCTTTGTAAGGCTCAGGTAAGGATTCTCCACCCCCAAGCAAGGGTAGCCTCGCGCGAAAAAACGAAAAGCCCCTGCATTTCGGCAGGGGCTTTCAAGTTTTCTCAACCTGGGGCGGGCAATCAGCCCACCTGCAGCGGGTCACAATCCCGTCGTAACGTCGATCGTGTTGCCCTCTTCAAGGGTGACGTAGGCCTTCTTCACATCCTTCCTGCGGCCAGTCTGACCGCGGAAGCGCTTGACCTTCCCCTTGGTGATGGTCGTGTTCACCGCTTTCACCTTGACGCCAAAGAGCGCCTCGACGGCTTCCTTGATCTGCGGTTTGGTGCTGTCGATCGCCACCTCGAAGACAACGGCATTCGCTTCCGACGCCATTGTTGCTTTTTCCGTGATGACCGGCTTGCGGATCACGTCGTAATGTTGTGCGGTTGCGCTCATTTCAGGCGAGCCTCCAGTGCTTCGACACCCGCTTTGGTGAGCACCAAGGTGTCACGCTTGAGGATGTCATAGACATTTGCGCCCATCGACGGCAGCACATCGAGACCCTCGATGTTGCGCGCGGCCTGAGCGAACCCTTCGTTCACTTCGGCACCGTCGATGATCAACGCACGTTTCCAGCCCAGGTTCTTCACCTGTTTGGCCAGCGCTCCGGTCTTGCCGTCGGACTCGGCCGCGTCGATCACAACCAGTTCACCGGCCTTCAACTTGGCTGAAAGCGCATGGCAAAGCCCCAGCTTGCGGAACTTCTTGGGCAGGTCGTGAGCGTGGCTGCGGGGCGTCGGCCCCTTGTAGATGCCGCCCTTTCGAAAGATCGGCGCGTTTCGGTCCCCGTGGCGCGCGCCGCCGGTGCCCTTCTGGCGATAGATCTTCTTTGTCGAGTAGCTGGTCTCCGACCGGGTCTTGACCTTGTGGGTACCGGCCATCGCCTTGTTGCGCTGCCAGCGGACCACGCGGTGAAGGATGTCGGCGCGCGGCTCGAGCCCGAAAAGACCCTCGTCCAGCTCGACCGACCCGGCCTTGCCGCCGTCCAGTTTGATCACGTCGAGTTTCATTCCTCGCCTTCCTTCTTCTCGGCCGCAATTTCCGACTCGGCCTGTTTCAGGGCCTCGGCTTCCTGTGCGGCTTGTTCTGCGGCTGCGGCCTCTTCGGCAGCCTTGGCTTCAGCCTCGGCCTGTGCCGCTGCTTCCTCGGCGGCCTTCGCTGCCTCTTCAGCGGCCGATTTCAGCGCCGCGGGCAGGATGGCGTTCTCGGGGAAGGGTTTCTTCACCGCGTCCTTGATCGTGACCCAGCCGCCTTTCGAGCCCGGCACTGACCCCTTGACCATGATCAGCCCGCGCGTGGCATCGGTCTTGACGACCTGCAGGTTCTGGGTGGTCACACGCGCAGCGCCCATATGCCCGGCCATCTTCTTGCCCTTGAAGACTTTGCCCGGATCCTGGCACTGCCCGGTCGAGCCGTGCGAGCGGTGGCTGATCGACACGCCATGCGATGCCCGCAAACCACCAAAATTGTGCCGCTTCATGGCACCGGCAAAGCCCTTGCCGATCGAGGTTCCGCTGACATCGACGAACTGGCCTTCGAAGTAATGATCGGCGGTGATTTCCTCGCCCACGCTGATCAGGTTCTCAGGCGCGACTCGGAACTCTGCCAGCCGGCGCTTGGGCGCGACATTGGCGGCCGCGAAATGGCCACGCATGGCTTTCGAAGTCCGCTTGGCCTTGGCTGTTCCGGTGCCCAGTTGAACAGCGGTATAGCCATCCTTCTCGGCGGTGCGTTGGGCCACGACCTGCAGCCCGTCAAGCTGTAGCACGGTGACAGGGATTTGCTTGCCGTCGTCCATAAAGACACGGGTCATACCCATTTTCTTGGCGATTACACCAGAGCGCAACATGGATCTGCCCTCCCTTAAACCGAAATCTGCACATCCACCCCGGCCGCAAGGTCGAGCTTCATCAGCGCGTCCACGGTCTGCGGGGTCGGATCAACGATATCCAGAAGCCGCTTGTGGGTGCGGATCTCGAACTGTTCGCGGGATTTCTTGTTAACGTGAGGGCTCCGAAGAACCGTGTATTTCTCAATCTTGTTCGGCAACGGAATCGGCCCGCGCACTTGGGCGCCGGTCCGTTTGGCCGTGCTGACGATCTCTTGCGTGCTGGCATCCAGAACGCGATAGTCAAAAGCCTTCAGCCGAATGCGAATGTTTTGGCTTTGCATTTTTTGAGCCTTTCGCGGCGTTGGAGTTGATAGGAGGAAGGCCGGACCACCCGGCCTTCCTCGTCGAACCCTTGAGTGTTTTACTCGATGATCTTGCTGACGACGCCTGCGCCGACGGTGCGGCCGCCTTCGCGGATGGCAAAGCGCAGGCCGTCTTCCATGGCGATCGGGGCGATCAGTT
>LJSU01000031.1 GCA_001314705.1 Rhodobacteraceae bacterium HLUCCO07 | reverse complement strand
GCCAGAAGTTATCCGTTTTGATCAAGGGGCCGTTTCGGCCCATTTTCGGTCATCCCTGATCAGGGCGTTGGCCAGGATCAGGAGCTTGCGCATGACGGCGGTGAGCGCGACTTTCGCCGGCTTTCCTGCGCTGCAGAGCGCCTGATAGGTCTGGCCGAGCTGCCGGTTGTGCCGGGTGGCGACGAGGGCCGGCATGTAGAGCGCCCGGCGCAGTCCGCGGCGGCCACCGCCGATCCGCGACTGACCCTTCCACCTGCCCGACTCGCGGGTGATCTGGCCGCGCCAGGCGGCCTTGAGTCCGGTCCCGGCCTCGCGCATGGCGGCGGTGACGGCCTTCTCGCCGGCTTTCACCTCGGCCGCCATGGCGGCGACGAGATCAGGGGTAATGTCGAGTTTCAGCTTCATCGCGGTCAGGCCGGGCGCAGGTCGACCGTCCAGACGAGCCGCTCGCGATCGCGAACGGGCTCGCCCTGGATGGCGAAACTGTCGGTGCCGATCACGATCAGATCGCCGGGGCGCGGATCGGGCAGGTCGGAGACGCGGACGTCCACCATCATGCTGTCGCTGACGATGCGCCCTGCGCCGAACTCGGTGATGCGGTCGGGCGCGCGGCGGATCACACGGATCGGGCGTTCCTCCGATGTGGTGGCGGAGATCCACACAGCCGCCACCGCCATGGACGGGTGGGCAAAGATGCGATCCATGGCGGTTGCGAAGGCAGTCATGGGCGTCAGTTCGAGCTGTGCAGGCGGATCGCGATGCGCGGCCGCTTGTTGACCGGCAGGATCGAGGCCTCGGTCATCAGATCGATCCAGCGACCCTTTTCATCGAGATGCTGGCGGGCATAGAGTGGCAGGCCGATGGTATTCGCCGCCTCCAGCAGGTTGGCCGGGCCGCCATAGGTCGTGAAGGTATCGATGGTGCCCAGGGGGAAGGCGATGCCCTCGTTCGCGGGCACCAGTCGCTCGGATGCCTTGGTCGAAAGTGTGACGGTGCCAGAGTATTCCTCGAACAGGATTCCTGCGAAGGGAAAGTTGCGCCGCACATCCTCACGCAGGGGCTGCGCACCCGTGGCGGCATAGAACTTGTAGGCCTCCTCGGTCTTGGGATGGGCGATCAGCTTGTCGAAGAATTCGCGGCTGACCAGCGCATGCACGCTGGTCATCGTCTCGCCGAGCAGGTTGTCCTCGACCGCCCGCAAGACCTCGCGGACCTTGCCCTGCACATTGGTGCCCGCGGTGCCGAGGACGAAGTCGACCGAGATCTGCTCGAGCCCGAACTCGGTGAAGTAGTTGTAGAGCGTGGTGCCCGCGCCATCCTTCACGATACCGCGCAGCGCGTTCATCTCCATGTATTCGCGGGTCTGGGCATGCTTGCGCCGCATCAGCGTCAGCTTCCGGTTCATCACCCCGACCAGCGGATCGGCGGCATCGAACGCGCCCAGCGCCGGCGTTCCCTGGATGTCGGCGGGCAGGATGACGTCATCATGCGGGATCCATGGCAGCGCGAAGCTGCGCATCGACCGGTCCTCGGGGGTGCCGACCGTGGCGGGGCCGCCCAGCGGCACCGAGGGCAGCAGGCTGAGGATGCCCTCATACTGCTCGATGATCACCGAGCGCTGGCTGACGCCCTCGAAGCGGAAAAGGCCGATCTGGCCGAGCCGGGTGTAGAGGTTCGGCAGGATGTTGATGGCCTGCGTCAACTCGGCCAGCGAATAGCCGCCAGCGTCAAAGGGATTGCGGACAAGGGTCATGGGGAGCTCCGGAGGAAGAAAAAGAAAGAGGGAAGGCGGCGAACGCGCGTGCCGTGGCGGCGTCAGGCGCTGTCGCGGGCGATGATGCCGACAGCGGCGAGCTGGCCGAGCTTGGTGGTGATCTTCGCGCTGTCATCGACGCTGGCGTCATAGGCAAGGCCCTCGCGCGAGACGATCGAGGGGCCACGGGCGACCACAATGCCGGTGGCATCGGCCAGCGTGGCGTCAACGGCATAAAGCAACACCGCCACCGCAGTCTGCGCGCCATCGGTGCCGCCGCTGGTCGCCAGCTTGTATTTGCCGCTGGCGGAAATCTTGCCCAGCACGGAGCCGACCGGGTAGGGCATGCCTTCGAGCAGCGTCACGATCTCGCGGGTGTAGTTGGGGTTCACCTCATACTTGAGGACATCGCCCATGCTGGGCGGCTGGGTCAGGACAGACATGGTTCAGTCTCCGGGATGGATTTTGGGGGAAGGTGATCAGCGATTTGCGTCGCTTGCGGCCTTTTTTGCTGCGGCAATGATCGGGCTGTCCCTGGCCGCAGCTGCGGCCGGGGCAGTGGCGACGATGCCCGCGGCATCGCTGCGCGCGGCGAGATCGGCCAGCACACGGGCGCGCAGAGCTTCGGGCTTCAGGCCGCGCGCCACGGCATCGGCAGCGTCGATGGTCACACCCAGCCGGGCGGCCTGCGCACAGATCTGCGCCACTTCGGCGGCCTCGGCGCGAATGGCCCCGGCATCCATGGGCGTCGCGTCACCTGCGGGCGCAGCGGGTGCCGCAGTATCCGTCACGGGCGCGGCGTCTGCGACCGGCGGCTCGGGCGTGGTCGGGGCAGCGGCTTCAGCGGGCGGCTTCCCGGTATCTGGCGCGTTCGGAGTGGCGGTTGGTTTCGTGGTCATCTCTGGACCCTTTCTGCTGGGGGGAGGAGTGCCGCGCGGAGCGGCGGCGAAAGCATGGAAGGCGGTGACGGGATCGGCGATCTCGTCGGCCAGACCGGCGGCAATGGCATCGGCCCCGCGGAACACGGCGGCTTCTGTGGCAAGTGCGGCCGTCTGTGTCAGCCGATCCCCACGCCCCGCAGCGACGGTTTCCACGAAGAGGAAGCGCACGACCTCCAGCTCGCGCTGCATCTGGTCGTGCACGGCCTCGGGCAGTGGCTGGTAAGGGTTGGCGTCGACCTTGTGGGCCCCGGCATGGATCAGCGTGACGGCGATGCCCTTCTGATCGAGGGCCCCGCTCATGTCGGTGTGCAGGGCCACGACGCCGATGCTGCCGACAGCGCCGGTGCGCGGCAGGATGATCCGGTCGGCCTGCGACGCCAGAACGTAGCCTGCGGACAGCGCATGTTCCGCCACGAAGGCGTGGACCGGCTTCTGCGCCCGGGCGGCCCGGATGCGATCGGCCAGATCGAACGCCCCGGCGACCTCGCCGCCGAAGCTGTCGATGTCCAGCGCGATGCCACGAACACTGGGATCCGCGAGGGCCGCCTGTAGCTGGGCGGCGATGCCCTCATAGGAGGTAAGGCCAGAGGATTGCCCGATCCACGCACCGCGATGCACGAGCGTGCCCGCGATCCCGATCACGGCAATGCCATCGACCATCGCAAATGGCTGGGTGCCATTGCGCTGATGACGCTGGGCGAGCTCGTCGCCGAACAAAGAGGCGCGCGCGGGCCGGGTCGCGTGTTCAACATCGTCAGCCGGCAGATCGACACCCGCGAACCTGATTTCCTGTCCGGTGATGCGCGGCCCCAGGCCCGACAGAAACGCCAGCGCCTTGGCCGGGTCGACCATCAGCGGGGTGTTGAAGGCGCGCTGAGCAATCTGGGCGTGATGCATCATGCGCCCTCCCTGGTGTCGGGTTTTTCATCGCCGGTGTCGTCGGCCTCGTCGTCCGTGGTGCCGTCTTGATCCTCATTCGACTTTCCGGCTTCGCCCGGCCCCCGTGCCGGTGACCCCGGACGCCGGAAGTCGAGGCCCAGCGCGAATTCGCGTTTGCGCTCAGTTGCGATCTCGCGGTCGACCTGCTCGGCGTCGTATCCCCGCTCCGAGATGGCCTGCGTGCGGGATTTCAGGCCCGCGTCGATCTGCAGGATCTCGGCCGAGGCGTCCTTCATCGGGTCGATCCAGTCCCACCTCATAGGCAGCCAGGCGCAGGCCTGATAGTGCCGCCGCTGGCTGTCATAGCCGGGAAGCTCCAGCGCACCGGAGAGCACGGCGGTGTCCATCCAGCGCACCCAGACCGCGCGGCAGAGCTGATAGACCAGCACGCCATGCTGCCAGGCCGAGATGCGGCGGCGGAACTCGATCAGGCTGATCCGTGTGTTGGAGAAGTTGCCCTTCGCGGTGTCGCCGGTCAGGTACCCATAGGGGATGCCCAGCGCCGCCGCGATCTGCAGCAGCGTGCGGTACTGGAACGGCTCATAGGTGCTGCCCGAGTCCGGAGTGGCCGGGGTGGACACATCTTCGCCGGGGTCAAGCCGCACCACCTGGCCGGGTTCGACCTCCAGATCCTCCTCGGTCGGCTCCAGCGGAGTTTCCGGCGCGGGCGAGGTGATGAACATCGCGAACATCGCCGCGATCTTTTTGCGCTCCAGCTCTGCGTCGTCGTAAAGGTCGAGGGTGAAAAGCTTCACGATGGCGGCCGCGAACCGCGACACCCCGCGCAGCTGCCCGGCCTCGACCGGGTCCAGCACATGGATCACGTCTGCCGCCGGAACACGGACTGTTTCCCCTGCCAGACCCGGATCGGTCAGATCGCCGGGATGGCGGCGCAGGAAGTGATAGGCGACCCGGCGGCCAATGCCATCGAACTCGATCCCCTGCCGGATCAGACCCGCCCCGGGCAGGTCACGGTGCATATCGAGCGGCAGCATCTCCGCAGGCAGCATCTGCAATTGCAGCGGCACGGTCAGACCGTCTTCGGCGCGGCGTGGCCGGATGCGAAAGAACACCTCGCCCGACAGGAACACCTCGCGCGCCGCCCGACGCTGAAGCCCGTAGAAATCAGTCAGCCCCTCGGCGTCGGCATCGTCCGTCCAGGCCAGCCACAGCGCTTGTAGCTCTTCCTTTTTCGCCGCGTCGGCGATGGAACTGGAGGGCTTGATACCATCGCCCACGACATTGCTGGCGAAGCTCTCCACCGCATTGGCCGCGTAGCCGTTGTTGCGCACCAGCCAGCGGGCCCGGGCGGTGATCGTGTCGCCCGAGGCGGCGATCAGCGTGTTCACATGGGCGCGGCTGGCCCGGAATCCGCGCAGCCGCCGGTGGGCCAGTGCCGCGTCAAAGCCACCGATGATGCTGCCAAGGCGCTGGCGGAAGGCTTCAAATGCCATGGATTACAGGCCCTTCGAGGCGACAGTGCCCCAGCGACGGCGGCGGGGCGTGCCCGCGGCGGCGGCAATCCTTGCCTCCAGATCGCTGATCGCGTTCGCCAGTTCCGCGTCCGAGCCATAGGTGAGGGACTTGCCGTCATAGCTGACCACGCGGACGCCGGCGTAGCGCGCCTCCTGCAATGCGGCCAGCAGGGCGCGCATCCGTTCCAGATCCATCTCAGTCCCTCATGAATTTGGGTGTGTAGGCCCGGCGCTTGCGACGCGGGGTGGTCGGTGTTCCGGCTTTGGGCGGGGCCGGTGTGGTCGGTTCCGCTTCCGCAGCTTCGACCGCAGCCGGGGCGACAGCTGGTCGGGTTTCCACTCCGGCCTGTTCCTCGAGCCGCCGCCATGTCGCCTCGTCCCAGCGATCGGCCCCGATGATCCATGCGGCGGCACGGGCATAGACGCGGCAATCGAGCGCCTCGTTGCGCTCGCGCATCTTCTGCCACTCCTGCCGGGCATAGCCGCGCTTGTTGCGCACGGTGACCAGCTGCTCGGCCACCAGCTGCCTGAGCCATTCGGTGTCGATCCAGTCGGGCAGATGCACGGTGCCGGGAGCATCGAGCATGCCCGCCGCCCGGTCTTCATCCGAGGGCCGTTCCAGCCGCAGGAAGCGGTAGGTCTCGGCCTTGAACGTGGCGGTGGCCACAGACCACAGCCGCGCGCCCCGGCGCAGACGTTTGCCGCCGATGGTGGCATCGACAAAGGTCGGGCCCGACACCGGCGTTGCGCGGTTGAAGCCTTCGAGGCCCTTGATCGGCGCGACCTGCTCAAATCCTTGCGCCCGCGCCCATGCATAAACGGCGGCGGACTCGTAGCCGGTATCGATGGCCAGCTTGCCGATCGTCATCACCGCGCCATTGGGGCAGGCCCATGTGCGCCCGAGCAAAGCGGTCAGCTTGTCCCAGCAGGCGGGATCATCCGGACCGCCAGAAATCACGATGTGATCGACCAGCCAGCTTGTCCTGTCCCGACCCCAGGCCCAGACATCGACCTCGACGCGGTCCTTCTGCACATCGGCCCCGGCGGTCAGGAACAGCCCGCCTTCGGGGATCTGCGCGCCCGCGTAGCTTTCGCGGCGTTCGGCCAGCCGCTGCCATTCCGGGGCGTCGCCGCTCTCCACCCATGTCTCGCCCAGCAGCGTGTTGCGCGCCGCGCGCAGCATTTCTTCCGAGCCCTGCGCGGCCAGCCAGTCGCGCGCGATCTGCGCCCAGCTCTTCCAGCCCAGCGGCGAATAGAGCGCCGAGATGTGGAACCCGATGGCCGTCGGATCCGTGGGCACGGCGGTCGCACGCCATTCACCGCGCTCCAGCATCGCCGTCTTGTGATGCTCGGCGATGGGCGACTCGCAGCCCTCACAGTGATAGGCCGCCGTTTCCGGTCGCCCCTTCGCCCAGCGCAGACGCTCGAACTGCAGCCACTGCATGTGCCCGCAATGCGGGCACGGCATGAAATACCGCCGCTGATCGCTGGCTTCGAACTCGCGCTCGATGCGGCTAAGCCCCCGGATCGTGGGCGTCGAGACCATGAACACCTTGCGCCGATGCGCGAAGGTGGTAGTGCGGGCCTCGGCCAGCGTGACCGGGTCGCCCTCCTCGTCGGCCGAGGCGGGATAGGCATCGACCTCGTCCAGAAACACATACCGCGCGGGCATCGACCGCAGACCCGTGGCGGAGTTGGCCCCCGTGAGCACCAGGATGCCGCCCGGGAATTCCTTCGACAGCATCGAGTTGCCCGCGTCGCGCGAGCGCGCAGGCTGCACACGCTCTTTCAGCGCCGGGCTGTCCTCGATCAGCGGATCGATCCGGCCGCGTGAGGTCCGCTTGGCCATCTCGACCGTGGGCAGCACCGCGAGCATCGGCCCCGGCGCATGGTGGATCACAAACCCGATCCAGTTGTTGCCCGCCTCTGTGGCCCCGACCTGCGCGGCCTTCATGAAGCTGATCCGCTGCGCCGGGTGGTTCGGCGACAGCGCATCCATGATCTCGCGCAGATAGGGCGTGCGCGCCGTGCGGTAGCGTCCGGGCTCGGCCGAGGCGCGCGACGACAGCCAGCGGTGTTGATCGGCCCATTCCGAGACGGTCAGGTCCGGATCGGGGCGCATCCCACGGCGCCAGGCGCGCAGGACATCCTCGGCCCCGTCGAAGGCAAGGTCGAGGTCTGCGGTCAGATTGCTATCGTCACCCGAGGGAAACCCGGAGGTCGGCGAGGGCGTCGAGCTGTTCTCGGACATGGGTTTCCAGCACCCTCTGCAGAACAGCCGTCTCGATCGTCACCGCCTCACCGGATGCGTTCTCCATTTCTGCGGACAATTGCGCGGCCATCAGGGCGGCCACGCGGGTGGGCCAGGTCACCCAGACATCGCGCTCCTGGCGTGCCAGGCGAAACACCAGCGTCTCCGCGTGGGCGCGGTCGACAAGCGTGCCCTTCTTCTTCTGGATCGCCAGCTGGCGCTCCTGCGCCTGATAGACCGTCAGCGCCGTGCGGGCCTTCAGATAGGAGGAGCTGTCCGCTGGCCCGGAGAACCCGGTATCGCCGCCGGTGCTGCGCCGCTGCTGGTCCGGGTCGGTCATCCCGGCGCGCCGCACGTCGGACGCGGCAGCATCGATCGACCCATCGCTGTAAACCACCAGCCGCCCCGCCTTGCGCGCCTTCTGGATCGCCCCGCGCGACAGGCCGGAATGGGCGGAATACTCACGCTCGGACATACCTTCCATGGCGCCTGGGTTTCCCTCAACGCATTGGAAATAAACGAGGAAAGACGTCTATTTCAGTTGATTACACTCTCAGGTGGAGCGATTCTGATCCCCACAAGGCGGGTGCATCGCGCACCGCCAGGCAAGGGATCGGAGACAACCCCATGACCATTGCAGAGCGTTACAATGCCGAGGCCGCCCGCCTGCTGCCGCATATGGCCGAGAGCCTGACCGTCGAGCCGACCATCACCACCGCGAACGAGATCGACGAGATCGTGTTTCGCCGCGGCGAATTCCTCGGCGGGATGGCCTGCGCGATCCTCGCCATGATCGAAGAGCAGGATCAGGGAGAGTGACCATGAACCCGATCACCACACCCCGCCACCAGTTGCGCGCCGAGAAGGCGCGGCGCAACCGTGAAGCAGCATTGAACGCGTTCATCGCGAAGAAAGCGGAGATCGACGAGATGCTCGCGCGCTTGGCACAGCTCAGCGACGATCATTTCGAGACCCACCCCGACGAGATCAACTGGGGCGATGTCGGCACCCTTGAGCACTATGCCAGCCTTCTGAAGCGCATCACCGACAGCGCCTTTGGCGAGGGTGAATACGCCGAGTGATTGACGGCCTTGCGCCGGGCGCGGCCCGCCGTATGGCGGGCTTGGCGTCGTAGAAGGCTTGCGATGGTCGCAGCCCCGAGCCGGAGACGCCCTGATGCCCAAACTCACCGACACCCAGTCCATCATCCTCAGCCGCGCTGCAACCCGACCCGGCAATCTGGCCATGCCACTGCCCGAGGGGCTGCATGGCGCCGCCGCGAAAAAGGTGGTCAGCATGATGATCGAGCGCGGCTGGCTCGAAGAGGTCCCGGCCGATCTGCGCAAGGGCGAGCCCCTCTGGCGCGAGACCGGCGATGGCCATGGCACCACGCTGATCGCAACCGAGGCCGGGCTGGAAGCCATCGGGATCGAGCCAGTGGTCGCCAAGGCCACCAGCGCGTCGCGCAAGGCGAAGCCGGACCCCGCGCCGACGCCCCAATCGCCCGATGCCCCGAAGCCCGTCGCCATCCGCGCGGGTACGAAGCAGGCCCAGATCATCGCGCTGCTTCAGCGGCCCGAGGGGGCGTCCATTGGCGAGATCGTCGAAGCGACCGGCTGGCAGGCGCACAGCGCGCGGGGCATGATCTCGGGGGCGCTCAAGAAGAAGCTGGGGTTGGTTGTGACCTCGGCGAAAATTGATGAACGCGGACGCGTCTATCGTATCAACTGAACGCTGAACACGGCGCAGGGCGCAAATGAGGACCGATCAACGGCCTCACTTGCGCGATTTATCGTGATCCGGCAGTTCAGCAGACATCCTGAATGCTGAACGTGCTTTTTCCGTCATCCCGAACTGTCAATGTGCATTCAAAAGTGGCCCAGTGTGATCATCCAAAAATGACCCACCCCCGAGGTGGCAAAGCCCACAGGCGAGCGGCCACCAAATAGCGC
>LJSU01000013.1 GCA_001314705.1 Rhodobacteraceae bacterium HLUCCO07 | reverse complement strand
CCGTGCATGGACGCACGGATGCTAACGTGGCAGGTGGGTCAGTTTTAGATGATCATAACCCACCCAGGTGGGTCACTTTTGCATGCCGATTCACACTCAATCCTGTGCCAGTGGCGTTCCCAGGATGGAACACAAGCCGAGTTGCCGGCATCAGACCAGCTCGGCGCCCGCCGCCGTCGAAGATCATGCTCTGGTAGTCCCTGTTTCTGGCGCGGTGAGGGGCTCGGCCTGCCTCTATTCTGATCTGCGTGGCGATGCTATGCTGGGGATATTTCTATTGGAGATTTGCCATGATCCGAATGCTTACCCTTCTCGGTGCCCTCGCACCGACGATCGCAGTCGCGCAATCCCATTGCGATGGGCAGACCCAGCGCGATGCCAATATCTGCGCTCACCAAAAATGGCAGGCGGCGGACCGCGAACTCAACCGGATCTGGAAAGAGGTGAAGCCACTGGCCGACTCGCGCGGCACCGGCCAGGCGCTCCTCGACGAGCAGCGCACCTGGCTCAAGAGGCGGGACGCGAACTGCGACCCGGAGCTTTCCGCAGGCGGCAGCGCGGCGCAAATGTTCTATTGGTCCTGCATGGAAGAACAGACCTTGCAGCGCAATCAACAGCTCCGTGCCCTGCTTGAGTAGTGCCGTTCGACCACTGGCAGCAAGCGCGTGATGCGCCGCGTGATGGCCTGGAGGCGGGCCGCGGTCAGCGTCCGCATTTCTCCCCCTGTCCATCCATCCGTCGTCCCGACGAGTGGGTGCGGCGTCTGCGCGCGATCTCCGGCCGGCCTCCGCCGGGATTCTCGTCGAGCGGCGAGAGATTTTTTCGGGCGGGGTCTTGACGTTGCCGATCATCAGCACTTCATCAACCTTGGAACGCCCGGATGGGGTTTCACGGATACGCAAGACTGGTTCGGCTGACCGAGCGGACCGCCAATCGTTCGCCGCGACGGGAACGAAGGCAAACGCGAAACAGATTGATCGCCGATTGTCGGCGAACCGACATGCATGTCCGTCCTCCGGGGCGTTTCGGCGAGTTGCGGCGTTGTGCCGTGCAGGATGCTGAAAGAACGGAGGTTCAACATGCTGTATCCATTCCATAATCGCCGCCGCGATCCTTTCGCCCTGATGCAATCCGTGCTGGGTGATTTCGACCGGATCGCGCCCACGCGCGGGCAGCCGGTATTTCCCGCCGTGAACGTGTGGCAGGGCGACGAGGCTGTCGCCATCACGGCCGAGCTTCCCGGCATCGACCCGGCCGATATCGACATTTCCGTCAAGGGCAACGTGCTGACGCTTTCGGGCGAGCGCAAGGCACCGGAGGTGCCGGAAGGCGCACGCTGGCACCGCAACGAGCGCGGCTATGGCAAGTTCAGCCGCACTGTACGTCTGCCGTTCGCCGCCAGCGACGACACGGTCGAGGCCCGGGTGGCCAACGGTGTGCTGCGCATCGTGGTCGGACGTCCCGAAGAGGACAAGCCCAGGAAGATCGAGATCAAGGCTGCCTGAGAGGAGGATGATCACATGAGCAATGACGTGACCCAAACCGCTGACAAGACCCCCGCGGAAGGCCCGGAAACCACCACGGGCGCACGCATCTATCGTCCGCTGACCGATATCATCGAAACCGAAGAGGGCGTGACCCTGGTGCTGGAGATGCCCGGCGTCGCGGCCGAAGACGTGGACGTGACGCTGGAACAGCGCGTGTTGACGATCCGCGGCAAGGTTCGGCCAACACAACCCGAAAAACTGCAACTCGCCTATGCCGAATATGGCGAGGGCGATTTCGAGCGCGCCTTCACGCTGTCCGACGATTTTGATCCCGAGAAGATCGACGCTTCGGTCGCGAACGGCGTGCTGACCCTGACATTGCCCCGCGCGGCCGAGGCCAAACCGAAGAAGATCGCGGTCAAGGCGTCTTGATCCGGCGCCTGCCCTTCAGATGAAAGGAGACAAGATCATGCAGATCAAGGACCTTATTCCCTGGGCGCGCAAGGACCATGCGCCCGAACCGAAAACCGACGACCAGAACCCGATCGCCACGCTGCAGCGCGACATGAACCGGGTGTTCGAAGGTTTCTGGAACCGCTTTGGCGATCTCGACTGGCCTTGGGGTGGCGGCGAGGCCAGATCCGACGTTGTCGAGACCGAGGACCATGTCGAGGTGTCGGTGGAATTGCCAGGCATGGATATGAAGGACATCGAGGTTTCGGTGACCGACGACATGATGACCATCAAGGGCGAGAAGAAGATCGAGCGGCAAGAAGAGAAGAAGGGCTATTACCTGTCCGAGCGCAGCTATGGCGCGATCTATCGCACCATTCCGCTGCCCCCGGGGGTGGATGGCGAAAAGGCCGAGGCCAGCTTCAAGAACGGCGTGCTGACGATCAGGCTGCCACAAACCCCCGAGGCGCAGGCCAAGGTCAAGCGCATCGAGGTGAAGCCGGCTTGATGCAGGGTGCGACGCGCCGCGGGCAGCGGGCCCGTGGCGCGATTGCCATAGGGAGATTCATCATGTTGCTGCGTTCCTTATTGATACTTTTCATGTCCTTGGGCATCGCGGCCGGCCCATCGGTCGCGCAGGTTACGACCGCCGAGGCCGACGCGCGCGGCATTCCAACGATTGCGCCCCTGATCGACGCCGTGGATGATGCCGTTGTCAATATCGCCGTCGTGTCCGAGCGGGCAGCCCAGTCGACACCGCTGTTCCGCGATCCCTTCTTCCAGCCCTTCCTGCCGCCGCGCGACGAGATCCCGCCGCAGCGCCAGTTGAGTGCCGGCTCGGGCGTGATCGTCGATGCGCGCGAAGGCTATGTGCTCACCAACAACCACGTTGTCGAGAACGCCGACGAGATCCGTGTCACGCTGCGTGACAAGCGCAGCTTTGACGCCGAGCTCGTGGGGCGCGATCCGGCTACCGACATTGCCCTGCTGCGGATCGAGGCCGACAACCTCACCGAGGTGCCGCTGGGCGATTCCGAGGATCTGCTGGTGGGGGATTTTGTCGTCGCAATCGGCAATCCCTTCGGTCTGGGTCAGACCGTCACCAGCGGCATCATCTCGGCGCTTGGCCGGTCAGGGATCAACCCCGAAGGCTACGAGGATTTCATCCAGACCGACGCCTCGATCAACCCGGGCAACTCGGGCGGGGCCCTGATCACGCTTGACGGCAAGCTCATCGGCATCAACACGGCGATCATCGCGCCGAACGGCGGCGGCAACGTGGGTATCGGCTTTGCCGTGCCGATCGACATGGCGCTGACGGTCAAGGACCAGCTTGTCGAGTTCGGCGAGGTTCAGCGTGGCCGTCTCGGTGTCATTATCCAGGACCTGACGCACGACCTGGCCCAGGCGCTTGGCGTCGAGGCCGAAACCGGCGCGGTCATCAGTTCGGTCGAGCCTGGCACGCCAGCGGATCGGGCTGGTCTCGAGGCCGGCGACGTGATCGTGGCAGTCGATGGCGGGGCGGTCGAAGGTTCGGCCGATTTGCGCAAGAAGATCGGACTGCGCCGCCCCGAGGACGAGGTTGAGATCACCTATATTCGCGACGGCGTCCGCAAGACTGCAGATCTCCGGCTCGCCTATGGTGGCAGTACATCGCCGACCACGCGCGACAGCATCGGTGGCGAGGCGCTGGCAGGTGTACAGCTCGCTCCGCTGGACCGGTCACACCCGGCCTGGGGCAGCGTCGAGGGCGTCGTCGTCTCGGAAATCGCGCCGGGCAGTCGCGCCGCGCGCGCCGGATTGGAGGCGGGCGA
The DNA here is from genome assembly GCA_001314705.1 of Rhodobacteraceae bacterium HLUCCO07. Taxonomy (GTDB): domain Bacteria; phylum Pseudomonadota; class Alphaproteobacteria; order Rhodobacterales; family Rhodobacteraceae; genus Aquicoccus. Next base: position 5,748 of record LJSU01000013.1, on the reverse strand, counting down.
CGTCATAACGGCAGTGAACAGGCAGCCGGTCGTGACGGTGCGCGACGTGGACAGGATACTGAGAGATACGCAGGGCGCCATCGCCCTCACGGTCGTGCGCGACGGTCGCTTGATGCTGATCGTGTTGAGGTCGTGACCCGGCCAAATGGCAATCAACCTGGCCCCGGTGCGGGCCAGGACCGCCGCGGGAGTGATCGCGGAGAAAAAGGCAGGAACAGATGAACAATGATCCGTACAAGATACTTGGCGTTCCGCGAACGGCGACCCAGGATGAGATCAAGAAAGCCTATCGCAAGCTCGTGAAGAGCCTGCACCCTGACCTGCATCCCGACGATGCCGCGAAGCAGGAGCGATTCAAGGCCGTCTCGGCGGCCTATGAGCTTCTGGGCGATCCGGAACAGCGTCGCCGTTTCGACGCCGGCGAGATCGACGCCAGCGGGCAGGAGCGCCCCGAGCGCCAGTTTTATCATCAGTATGCCGAGCAGGACGCCGGGCGTCGCTACGATCCTGGCCAGGGATTCGGTGGCGCGATGGGCGACGATGACCTGTCCGACATCTTCGCGCAATTCTTCGGTGGTCGCGCCGGCGGGCCGGGCAGGAACGGCTTCCGCCAGGAATTCCATGCCCGCGGGCAGGACCTGCACTATCACCTCGACGTCGATTTCCTCGATGCCGCGCGCGGCACGCGGCGCAGCGTCACCATGCCCGACGGGCACACGATCGAGATTGCCATTCCCCCCGGCCTGAAGGACGGGCAGACGCTGCGGCTGCGCGGCAAGGGTGGGCCGGGCTCAGGACAGGGCGGACCCGGCGATGCGCTCGTCACCGTCTCGGTGCGGTCGCACCCGGTCTTTTCCCGGGAGGGCGATGACATCGAGATGGATCTGCCGATCACCTTCGACGAGGCGGTTCTGGGCGCAAAGGTCGAGGTGCCGACCGTATCGGGCACCGTCTCGGCCACCATTCCGAAGGGGGCTTCCTCGGGGCAGCGCTTGCGGCTGCGTGGCAAGGGCATAAGGCATCCTGACGGCAAGGCGGGCGACCAGATCGTGCGATTGAAGATCGTTTTGCCGAAACGGATCGACGCCGACATGGAGGAACTGGCAAAACGCTGGCGGGACAAATCCGGGCTCGACCCCCGGGCAGACTTGCGGAGGATGACATGAGCTTGACCGAACGGATGGTACTTACCCGGGTCAGGCGGCTGACACGGCGCGATCTGCGGCAATGGGTGCACGAAGGTTGGGTGCGCCCGGCGATGGGCGAGGCGGGGCCGGTCTTTGACGAGATCGACGTGGCGCGCCTGCGGCTGCTGTGCGATCTGCGCAAGGAAATGGCGTTGCCTTCCGACGCGCTGCCGGTTGTGCTGACGCTAATCGACCGACTTCACGCGACGCGGCGTGATCTGCGCCTGCTCGTGGAGGTGCTTGCCGAACAGCCCGAAGATGTCCGGCGCGCGATCATATCGCATCTGCAGAGCCGCGCCTCCGATGACGTGCCTTGACACGAAAACGGACGCACGCCGCAAGGGTATCGCAGAGCATTTTCCCATGCCAGGGAGGAACACATGCAAAGAGAACTCGCAGCATATCAACGCCTTCTGATTGTTGCCTGCCGCCGCTATCTCGAGGCTGATCATGCGCTTGCTTCGAAGTTGAATGACATGCGCGCCGTCTTTCCGCCCGAACGAATTCCCTATCGCGGCACGATCGGGGCGCCCGGCTCCCCTGTCCGGCGCCTGTATGAAGATCGAGACCGCGCCTTGCTGAGGTTGCACTCCGCGCGCGAGAAACTCGATGCGGCAAGGGCGCGGATCTGTCAAAGGCAGGCGCGCCCCACGAAGATACTGTTGCTGACCGCGCGCTTCGATCAGCCTGCTTCCAAGTGATGCCGGGGCGTGGCGACCTACCAGACCCCGAGATTTTCTGAGTCCGGTCGCGCCACTTCTGCCACAATGCACCGAAAGCGTCGAAGCGCACAGTGAGGTCCGGATCGGAAGAGCCCGAAACGGATTGCTTTCCCTTTTTATGGAACGCCGGCGCTCCGAAGTCCGCCGAGAAAGAGTTCCAGGTGCGCAGGATCGCGTACGAAGAAGAGCCGCGAGCGTGCGAAATCGCAGGAAAAGCCGGGGCGCGCCCGCATCAGCGCGGGAATATTTGCACGCGCCGCGGCGCGGTCGCCGGACTGCGCCAGCGACGAGACCAGTTTGGCGCGTGCCCAGTAATGCGCATTCGGCACCAGAACCGCGCTGCGCGCCCAGTGCACGGCCGCCGCATGGTCGCCGAGGAACATGTGCGCCAGCGAACGATAGGACATGAACGCCCAGCGAAACGGGTCGTGCGGACTGAGCGCGAGCGCGCGCTCGAAGCTTGGTATGGCGGCGGCTGGGCGGTTGTCCGCGACAAGCGTGTCACCCAGCCCGCAATGCGACAGGGCGTGGCAGGGATTGAGGTCGAGCGCGGTTTCGAGCGCGTCGATTGCCCGCCCGTATTCGCCGCGCGCCAGTTGCACCCGCCCCAATGCAAAGAAGGTGTTGGCCTCCTGGTCGTCCAGTGCCACGGCGCGTTCGGCCAGCTGTAACGCCTCGTCCAGATGGGCTTCATCCGTCGGGCCTTCGAAATAGACGCTTTCGAGCACCATGGCATAGGCCAGCCTGGCATAGGGCTCCGCGAAGTCGGGCGCTCGATCCAGCGACTGACGCATCAGGTCCTGGCAGCGCCGATTGCCCGCGACGGTGAAGCGATAGAACTCGGCAGTGCCGAGTTGGTAGAGTTCCCAGGCGCCGAGGCTTGCCGGCCTGAGCCGAGCGGCGCGCTTCTGTTCACTGACGCCCAGCTGGTTGGCGATACGCGCGGCCACGAGGCCCGAAAGCTCGTCCTGAAGTTCGAATATGTCACGCAGCCGACGGTCGAACCGGTCCGACCAGATGCAGCGCAATCCGATGGTCTCGGTCAACTGCACCGTCAAGCGGACACGATCCCCGGCAAGGCGCACACTTCCCGTCACGGCATAATCCGCCCCAAGCCGGTGCAGGATCTCGTCCAGTGGTTCGCCTGACCGACCCAGCGCGAAAGCGGCGTTTCGGCTCACGATTTGCATCCAGCGATTGCGGGACAGAGCGTTGATGAGATCCTCGTTCAACCCCCCGGCGATCACGGCAGCGCGCCCGTCATCGCCGGGCGCGTCACAAGGCAGCACGGCGACGCAGGGGGCCGGAACGTCGCGCTGGTCCGGCGCGCGGGGGGGCTGCGGCGTGGCATCCGAGGCAAGGACCATGTTGCGCAACCTGAAGCCACGGCCATGGACGGTAGCGATGATTGCCTGACGAGTGCCATTGTCGCCCAGCGCCTTTCGGGCCGATCGGATCTGGCTGCTGAGCGCTGCATCTGACACGAATCGTCCCGGCCAGATTTCGCGGAAGATCTCGTCGCGCGTCACGGTGCGGCCTCGATTGCGGGCGAGCAGTGCCAGAAGATCGAAGGTACGCGGCTCGAGCGCGACAGGCCCATCATCCGATCGCAGCTCGTACCGGTCGAAATCCAGTTCGAACCGACCGAACCGGATGGCCTCGGTGGGCTTGTTTGGCGCATCGGCTTCTGGCGGATTCCCCGGGGAAGCCGGAGTGCGCCCGGTTATCACCTTGTCTGCGGCCACCCGTGAATCCATCTCTCTCTACTTTTGCGGCACGCTCGCTGGCGACCATATGCCGCATTGTAAGTTCGGATATTATATAACTTGTGAAGCCGCGACTCAACGCGGGAACCGAAATAGTTATCCCTACCGCCCCCAAAACCCCCTGTCAGATGCATTGAAGCCGGGATCTGCGAGCCTCGCGATACTGTCGGTCTACTGTCCAAGGCGCTGGCGGAACCACGCGGTTGCACCGGGTCCTGCCAAGTGGAAATGCGACAAGATGGCCGGACCGTTCGTTGCAGGCGCCACTGCTCGGACCGGAGATCTCGGCCCCGGAGCAGTACGAAAACTGCAAGGCTTTCTTTTGCGAGTCAGTCAAGCATCGACGCTGGAATGGGAGTGTCAGTGCGCTCCTTGTCCCAGCCTTGGGCCGCGATACGCCAGGCGCCATCCTCCTTGACGAGCAAGAGCGCCTCGACAGCGCGTTCGGGCGGAGCCCCTTGTTCTCGCTGCTCGCAGACAGCAAGAGCGACCGCGACATTGCCATGGTGTTTGATTTCAACCCCCAGGAGCGCCTCTTCGAATACGGGCAGAGTGGAGCCTGCCGCCGATTTCATACGCTTCACGAAGTTCGGGACGGTCACAGGATCGAGTGGTCGCGCCGCAGGAAAGAGCAACGCATCGGGCACGAAATCGGCCGAGAATGCGTCCCATCCCGGGTGCTTGTCCGCGCTCCAACTGAGACTCTCGAACTGCCGGGCAACCAGGTTCCGGATCGCCCTTTGGTCATCCTCTTAATCCACATCACTCATTGAAATCTCCGATTGCTCTTGCGACACCATGGCCTGCAAAGCTCGGGCATCATGCTGTTCCACGCCTGAGTCCATCAGGCAAGAAGGGTGACTGGCAACCCCTGCGCGGGGCAGAGGCGGATATCCGGCAACGGGCTGACAGGTCAGTCGCCCGGGTTCCGCGCGCTGATCACCCATGAGGAGCTGTCGATCACGATGCCATCGGCGTCGCGCACCTGGGCGTCGATGGCCTTGGCCAGCGCCGCCTCGATTTCAGCCCGTTTCTCTTCTGCCAGGTCACCCGCCTCGCGAAACACTTCGCCAGCCGGGCCGATGGCGAGCTGGAATGCGATCGCGTCCTCGACATCGTCGCCCACGCGGACCGGAGCGTCCACGCGCTCGAAGGCGATATCGGTGTAACCCGCGATCTCCATCATCTTGCGCACCGTCGCATCGTTGGACATCGAGAAAGGGCCGGGGCCGCAGGTGCGCGCATCTTCGCCCGGTGCCGGCAGATACTGAAGCACGATATCCTTGGCCATCGACAGCCATGGATTGTCCGCCGGGTCACGCCAGACGATGTGCACCATCCTCCCGCTCGGACGCAGCGCCTGGCGCATGTTGCGTAGCCCTGCCACCGGGTTGGCAAAGAACATGGTGCCGAAGCGCGAAAAGACGAAATCGAATTCCCCCTCGGGAAGCGCCACCTCCGCATCGCCGCGCAGGAAGGTCACGTTGTCCATTTCGGTTTCTGCAAGGTCGGCCTTGGCATCTTCAAGGAAGGCGTCGCAGCAGTCGATGCCCACCACCTCGCCCTCTGGCCCGACGATGCGCGCGAGCTTCATCGCCGTGTCGCCCCAGCCGCAGCCCACATCGAGCACGCGGTCGCCTGCCTTGACGGGCAGTTTCGGGAACACCGCCTCGCTGTGATAGGTGAGCCCGCCGACCAGTACGTGGCGGAAGCGGGTGAATTTCGGGGCCAGCACCTCGTTCCAGAACCGGACGAACTCCGTGTCCTCGTGCGGCGCGTCAGTTGTGGTCTCGGCCATGCTCATCATTGGATCCTCTCTGCTGAATGTCTCCTGACCGCGTGGTTGAAGAATGCCCGGGTCACATAATTCATTCTATCCAGTCTGGACGCTGCAAAGCTTGTCGAAGCCGTGGTGATTTCCTGATGACCAGGCGGGGTGAGCCTGTGCGATCTGTTGCAATATCAAGTCGTTGTGCTGTGAATCGGCATGCAAAAGTGACCCACCTGGGTGGGTTATGATCATCTAAAACTGACCCACCTGCCACGTTAGCATCCGTGCGTCCATGCACGGAG
>LJSU01000020.1:9591-156224 GCA_001314705.1 Rhodobacteraceae bacterium HLUCCO07 | reverse complement strand
GTGGTCTTGTACTTCGTAGGGGCCCAACTGCTCATACCATCCAGCTATCATGCTGGATTCATGCAGTGAATCCCTTAGCCGATTTGTGCAACAAAGCCACTCCGAATGCAAAAAGTATTGTTCAGTTATTTTCAGAATACTTCGGGAATCGCATATTTGGACACCCGGCATACGACGAATTTAGTGCGCGATTCCGGATGGTTATTGAATCACTGGCTGCTTCTGGGGAATTGACCAAGACAAAGAATCACGAATTTATGCTGGAACCAAAAGCACTTGTCACATTGGCAAAATATGAACTAGATGAAAGACGTCATAGTGACAACGTTCGTCACAACCGTAGGCTTGTTTGGCTCACAGTGGTTATTGCTTTAGCGGCCATACTACAAGCAGTTTCCGCATTTGGCCTGTGATAGCCCATAACAAGCGCCGGGCTGGCCAACCTGCCTACCAACCCCAAGCCGCGCATCGCCGACCTGCGGGGTGGCGTCCTGAACCATCAACAAGGCGCTTTATCCCACCAAACCCTCCCCACATCAGCGTCCCGCCCATCCTCACAAATCGCCGCCCCGGGGGGCGGGTCGGCGATGCGCGGCGGCGCGTGCCGCGCCTTGATTCCGCGCGGGGCACCGCCCGCCCGGTTAACCAAACAAACCCTCAACACATGCCGCGCTGCGGCGGTGCACGCATGGCAGCCGGGCGGCAGCCGGAAATCACCCCCGCCCGATTTCCGCCGACCAGCGCCATTAACCCCCTCGCGCGGTGCCGCAACAGCCCATAAACTCACCCCATGCGAGTCGCGTTTCTCCTCTGTCTCATCCTTGCCGCCTGCGCCGCCCGCCCGCTCAGCGAGGCGGAAAAAACCTTTGCGGATCAGATCTTTGGCGACACGGCCGACACCGACATCATCCGCTTTCACGACGGGGCCATCGTCGAGAAGATCACCTACAAGCGCCCCAAACGCCCGCGCCTGGCCTGCCGCGAGCGTATCTGGCCCGAACCCGACACCGAAACCGTCACCGTCGGCCCCGCCGCGCTCGCGCTTCACAACCGGATCTTCTTTGCCAAACCCTTCTATTCAAACGATTATCTGCACGGATACCCCGAGGAAATGCACCTCTTCGCCGCCATGCTTTTCGCCCACGAGATGACCCATGTCTGGCAATGGCAGAACCGCGAGATCACCGGATACACCCCGATCCGTGCCGCCAACGAGCACGATTTCAGATCCGATCCCTATCTTTACGATATCTCAACCGAAACGCGGTTTCTTGACTACGCGTTCGAGCAACAGGCCAGCATTGTCGAGGAATATGTCTGCTGCACCGCGCTCGACCCCGACGCCCCGCGCACCGCGCGGCTCAGGGAACTGCTCGACGGGGTGTTCCCGCTCGACCGGTTGCGCATTCCCGAGACCGTTCACATCCCCTGGGACGGCGCGGAGAGAAAGGGAATTTGTCATTGAAGCGTTTCGGGGAATGACTGATACAAATCAGTGTCGCCAATATCCCGAGAGCGCAAAGCGCGGCTGGGTATCGGCGATTCAGGTTTTTCCCGAAACGCATTACAGGTATCTGGCAACCTCGGCCATGAAATCCTCGCCGCGTTTCTCGAAACTGTCATACTGATCGAAGGACGCCGCCGCCGGGGCCAGGAGGATCACCTCGCCCGGCCGCGCCTCTTCCACGGCGCGGCGCACGGCGCGCGCCATGTCGCCGCAAACCTCTGCCTCAACCCCTTGTAATTGCACGGCAAACCCGGCCGCCTCGCGCCCGATCACATAGGCCTTGACCACCGACCCGGTGGCCTCAAGCAGCCCGGCGATCCCGCCTTCCTTCTCCAGCCCGCCACAGATCCAGCGGATATTCCCGAAGGCTTTCAACGCCTTGGCCGCCGAATCCACGTTCGTCGCCTTGCTGTCATTGACGAACCGCACCCCGTCCTTCTCGCCCACGATCTGCGACCGATGCGGCAACCCGCCAAAGCTCTGAAAACCCTGTCCGATTTCCCGTGGCGCCAACCCCAACGTCCGGCACACCGCGTAGGCACAACAGGCGTTCTGGTGGTTATGCGCGCCCGGCAGCCCGGCAATCTCTCGCAGGTCGATCGACCCGGCCTGCCGCCCCTTGCGGTATTCCGCCAAGAACCCTTTCTTCGCAAACACATGCCAGCCCGGCCCGGTCAACTTGCGCTCGACCGAGACGGGGATCACCCGGTCGTCTCCCGGCCCTTCCGACAACTGGTTGACCAGGTATCGCCCCTCGTCCTCGTCCACGCCGATCACGCAGCGATCCGGCCCGCCTTCGGCAAAGAGCCGCCGCTTGGCCGCGAAATAGCCCCCCATGCCGCCGTGCCTATCCAGGTGATCGGGCGAAAGGTTCGTGAAAACAGCCACATCCGGGGTCAGCGCCCGCGCGAGATCGGTCTGGTAAGAGCTGAGTTCCAGCACCACGACCCCGCCATCCCCCGGCGGGTCGATGTCCAGAACCCCGCGCCCGATATTGCCCGCAAGCTCGACCGCGCGCCCCGCCTCGGCCAGCACATGATGGATCAGCGCCGCCGTGGTCGATTTCCCGTTCGACCCGGTCACCGCCACCACCTTGGGCACCGTGTCAAACCCGCCCCAGTCCGCCGCCCCGAGCGAGCGAAAGAAAAGGCCGATATCGTTGTCCACCGGCACTCCCGCGGCCCAGGCCGCGCGCACCACGCGGTTGGGCGCGGGGTAGAGATGCGGGATACCCGGGCTCAGGATCAGGCTGACAACGCCCTCGAAGGCACCGGGCGCGCCAAGCTCAACACATTGGAATCCCTCACCTTCCGCCGCCTCCCGCGCGGCCGGGTTGTCATCCCAGCACAGGGCCTCGGCCCCGCCCGCGCGCAACGCCCGCGCCGCCGAAAGCCCCGAGCGCCCCAGCCCCAGCACGGCCACGCACCTGCCTTCGTATCCGCGCACGGCGATCATCGGCTCACCGCACCTTCAGCGTGGCAAGACCGATCATCGCGAGTATGAGCGAGATGATCCAGAACCGGATCACGATCTGCGGTTCGGCCCAGCCCTTCTTCTCATAGTGGTGATGGATCGGCGCCATCAGGAACACCCGCTTGCCGGTGCGCTTGAAATAAAGCACCTGCACGATCACTGACAGCGCCTCGGCCACGAAAAGCCCCCCCACGATCGCCAGCACGATCTCGTGCTTGGTGGCCACCGCGATCGCCCCCAGCGCCCCGCCCAGCGCCAGCGAGCCGGTATCGCCCATGAACACCGCCGCGGGCGGCGCGTTATACCAAAGAAACCCCAGCCCACCGCCGAAAAGCGCGGCGGAAAAGATCAGGATCTCCCCGGTTCCGGGCACGTAATGCACGTCGAGGTACTCGGTGAAATCGACCCGCCCCACCGCATAGGCGATCACGCCCAGCGTTCCGGCCGCGATCATCACCGGCATGATCGCCAGCCCGTCGAGCCCGTCGGTGAGGTTCACCGCGTTGGCAGCCCCGACGATCACGATGATCGAGAACGGGATGAACAGCAGCCCCATGTCGATCAGGACATTCTTGAAAACCGGGACCGCCAGATGATGTTGCAGCGCCTCGGGATGATACATCGTCGCCCAAGACGCGGCGATCGCCGAGATCGCGAAACCCAGCAATAACCGTACCTTGCCCGGCACGCCTGCGGAATCCTGCTTGCGCACCTTGGCATAGTCATCGGCAAATCCGATCGCGGCGAACATCATCGTAACGAACAGCACGAGCCACACGAACGGATTGTCGAGCCGCGCCCAGAGCAGCGTCGAGGTCAGCAGCGACCCCACGATCAGCAAGCCGCCCATCGTCGGGGTCCCGGCCTTCACGAAATGGCCTTCCGGCCCATCCTCGCGAATGGGCTGCCCTTTGCCCTGGCGGCGGCGCAGCACGTTGATCAGCGGCGGGCCGAAGATGAACCCGAACAAGAGCGCGGTCAGGAACGCCCCGCCCGCCCGGAAGGTGATGTATCGAAACAGGTTGAAGACATCCCCGCCTTCCGAAAAAGCGGTCAACCAATAGAGCATTCACGCGTTCCTCTTGTTTGATCGGGTCCGTTGGCCCATTTCGCGGATCGCGTCAACAACCCGACTCACCTTGATCCCCTTCGATCCCTTGACCAATACCACGTCGCCCGCGTGGAGCAGCTTGCGCAGTTGCGCCACCATCTCCTCGGCGCTCTCCACCCAGAGACCCCGCCGTGCGGGCTCCAGCGCCTCGTAAAGGTGCCGCATCCGCGGCCCCACACAATGAACAACGTCAACGCAGGCCATGGCGTCGAGTTGCGCGAGCGCGGCGTGGTCATCGGCCTCGCCCGGCCCCAGTTCGAGCATGTCGCCCAGGATGGCAATACTCCGGCCGCGCCGCGCATCGCCGGGTTCGGCCGCCGCCAGCACCTCGAGCGCCGCCGCCATTGAGGTGGGATTTGCATTGAACGCATCGTCGATCAGGCTCAACTCGGCGCCCACGCCCGCATCGAGAACGATCCGCTCGCGCGTGCCGCGCCCCGCCGGTGGCTGCCAACGCGCCAGGTCGCCCACCGCGACCCCGAGATCGGCACCCAGCGCCTCGGCCGCGGCCAGAACGCCCAGCCCGTTCATCGCAAGGTGCCGCCCGGGGCTGGCGATCTTGTAGAGAAGCGGCGCACCATGCACCCGCGCCTCGCACACCGTGCGATCTTCCGAAAGACGAACGCTTTCAAGCCGGTAGTCATCGGATGTCTCGCCGAAAAGCACCATCCGCGCACCCATCGCGCGGGCCTTGTCCTGCAATATCGCCGCCGTGCCGATATCGGCATTGAGCACCGCAACGCCCCCCGGCTCCAGCCCGTCCAGAATCGCCGCCTTTTCACGGGCGATGCCCTCGATCGACTCGAAGGCTTCCAGGTGCGCGGCGGCAACGGTGGTGATCAGTGCCACATGCGGCCGTGCCATCCGCGCCAGCGGTGCGATCTCGCCGGGATGGTTCATGCCGATCTCGATCACGGCGAACTCGGCGTCGGGGGGCATCCGCGCCAACGTGAGCGGCACCCCCCAGTGATTGTTGAACGACGCCTCGGCGGCATGGGTGCGGCCCTGCCCCTGCAACACCTCGCGCAGCATCTCCTTGGCCGAAGTCTTGCCGACCGATCCAGTCACGGCAACCACCCGGGCGGTGCTGCGCGTCCGCGCGGCACGGCCCAGCGCCTCGAGCGCGGGCAGGACATCCTCGACGATCAAAAGGGGGGCATCCGGGGGCACACCTTCCGGAACGTGTGACACCATCGCCGCCGCCGCACCCTTTTCCAGCGCCTGCGGCACGAAATCGTGCCCGTCGCGCACATCCTTGAGTGCCACGAAAAGATCGCCGGGTGCGAGGCTGCGCGTGTCGATCGACACGCCCGTGACCACCCAATCTCCCCGTGCCCGACCGCCCGTGGCCGTTGCCGCTTCTTGCGCTGTCCAGAGCGTCATGCCGACCGCCCTTCCAGCGCGGCCACCGCCACGCTTGCCTGTTCGGCATCGTCAAAGGGCAACACGTCCTCGCCGATGATCTGGCCGCTTTCGTGGCCCTTGCCCGCGATCAGCAGAACGTCCCCGGGTTCGAGCTGATCCACCCCGCGCAGGATCGCCTCGGCCCGGTCGCCCACCTCGTAGGCATCGGGGCACCCCTCCATCACCGCCGCCCGGATCAGGGCGGGGTCTTCGCCCCGCGGGTTGTCGTCGGTCACGATCACCACATCGGCATGATCCGCCGCCGCCCGTCCCATGAGCGGGCGCTTGCCCCGGTCCCGGTCCCCGCCCGCGCCGACGATCACCACGATCCGTCCCGCCACGTGCGGGCGCAAGGCACGCAGGGCGGTGGCCACCGCCTCGGGCGTATGCGCGTAATCGACAAAAATCGCCGCCCCGTTGGCGCGGCGCGCAACCAGCTGCATCCGCCCACGCACGCCCGTCAGGTACTCCAGAGTCTCGAACACCCGTTCGGGCTCTGCCCCGCAGGCAATGACCAGCCCCGCCGCCAGCAGAACGTTCTCGGCCTGGAACCCGCCGATCAGCGGCAGGTAAGTGCGAAACCGCTTCTTGTCCCAGGAAAAAAAGACCTCCTGCCCCGTCGTGTCAAAGCGTTGCGCCATGAGTTGCAGATCGGTGCTTTCGGTCCGACCCACGGCAATCACCCGCTGACCGCGCCCTGCGGCGATTGCCGCCATGTCCGGCCCGCGCGGATCGTCGATATTGATCACCGCCACACCGGTCTCGGGCAGGACACGATCGAACAGGCCCGCCTTGGCCTCGAAATACTCGTCGAAACTGGCGTGATAGTCGAGATGGTCCTGCGACAGGTTGGTGAACCCCGCCGCCGCGAGGTGCACCCCGTCCAGCCGCCGCTGTGCCAGCCCGTGCGACGACGCCTCCATCGCCGCATGGCTCACCCCTTCGCGCGCTGCCGCCGCCAGCGTGCGGTGCAGCGTGATCGGCTCGGGCGTGGTATGGGCAAGTGGCGCGCTCCAGACTCCCTCGACCCCGGTGGTGCCAAGGTTCACCGCCTCCTCGCCCAGCTCGGTCCAGATCATCCGGGTGAACGTCGCGACGCTGGTCTTGCCGTTGGTGCCGGTCACGGCCACCATGGTTTCGGGTTGCAACCCGAACCACAAGGCGGCGGTATAGGCCAGAACCTGCCGCGGATCCTCGCTCACGATCAGCGCCGCATCGCTCGCGGCCAGCTCCTGCGCGGCGATCCGCGCCCCCGCCGCATCGGTCAGGACCGCCGCCGCACCCATGCGCAGCGCATATTGAATGAATTCGCCACCATGAACCCGGGTGCCCGGCAGGGCGGCAAAGAGATGGCCATCCTTCACGTCGCGGCTGTCGACCGAAAGGCCCGTGATCCGCGCTTCGCGTCCGCCCCGGGCGGTCAGGCCCAGTTCGGTTAAGGTCTTGACCTGCTGCCCGCCACCCATCTGCCCGTTCCCCTTTTGTGGGTCAATTCGACGTGAGCGTTATACCAGCCAATTGCCCGGGCTCAAGCTGCGGTCGCAACCCCAGAAGGGGGGCCAGGCGGTTGATCATCTCTGCCGCTACCGGCACGGCCGTCCAGCCCGCCGTGCGCCGGACCTCGTCCAACGCGAAGGTCTCGGGCTCATCGAGCGTCAGCACAAGCACGTATTTCGGATCATGCGCCGGAAAGATCGAGGCGAAACTCGCGATCACCTTGTCCTCGTAATAGCCGCCCTGCGGTGTTGGCTTGTCGGCGGTGCCCGTCTTGCCACCCACCACGTAGCCCGGCACATCCCCGAAACTCGCCGTGCCGTCGGTGACGGCCTTGCGCAGCATGTCACGCGCCGCGGCGGCCACCTGCGGGCGCATCACGCGCGGCCCGTCCTGGCGCCCGTCGCGCTTCAACAGCGTCGGCTTGATCCTGGTTCCACCATTGGCAATTGCCGCATAGCCGGCGGCCAGATGCATCGGACTGACCGAGAGCCCATGACCATAGGAAATCGTCATCGCAGAAATCTCGGACCATTTCTTGGGCAGAAGCGGCGTGCTGCCGCTGGCCTCGACGATCTCGGCCGGCGTGCGCTCCAGAAGACCCAGCGCAGCCAGAAACGCGCGCTGTTCCTCGGCGCCGATCTTCTGGGCCAGGCGGGCCGTGCCGACATTCGAGCTCTTTGCGATCACGTCCTCGACAGTGAGTTCCGCGCCGTAGTCGCGGAAATCGCGGATCCTGTGCCTGCCCCACCTGAGAGGGCCACTCGTGTCAACCATGGTCGAGGGCTCGACCAGGTCCAGCTCAAGCGCCTGCGCCACGGTGAAAATCTTGAAAGTCGAGCCAAGCTCGTAAACACCCTGTACCGCCCGGTTGAACAGCGGCGTGTCGTCAGGCGCCCCTTCGGTCGGCCCGCGTGGGCGGTCATTCGGGTCGAAATCCGGCAGGCTCACGACGCTGATCACCTCACCGGTATGCACGTCCATCAAAACACTGGCCGCACCCTTGGCATTCATCAGCTTCATGCCACCCCAGAGCACCTGCTCGGCCGCCGCCTGAACGGTCAGGTCGAGCGACAATTGCAACGGCCTGCTCTCTTCGCTCGGATCTCGCAGGAAGTCGTCAAACACCTTTTCGACGCCCGCGACACCGATCAGCTCGGCCGCGTCCACGCCCTCCCTGCCAAAGGACGCGCCGCCCAGCACATGGCTGGCCAGCTTGCCATTGGGATAGAGCCGCATCTCGCGCGGCCCGAACAAGAGCCCGGGATCGCCGATGTCGTGCACCGCCTGTTTCTGCTCGGGGCTGATCTTGCGCTTGATCCAGACGAACTTGCGCTTGCCCGTGAAATCGCGCACGAGGCGCTCCTCGTCCAGATCGGGAAATATCTCCGCAAGCGCCCCGGCCACCCGCACCGGATCGATCATCTGTGGCGGCTGCGCATAAAGGCTGTGGGTTTCCAGGTTGGTGGCCAGGACCCGCCCCCGGCGATCGACGATGTCGGAGCGCTGCGCGACGATATGGCTGCCTTCGGCCCGGGCACGTGGTTCCTCGGGTTCGGAACCGGCCATGACGCCCATACGCACCCCGATCACCGCATAGGCACACAGGAACATCACACCCAGAACCAGCAGCCGACCCTCGGATCGGGCGCGGGTCTGGTCGCGCATCTCTTCGTGGCGCAACCGGGTGTTCTCGCGCTCGATGACATCCGGATTTTCACCCTTGGCGCGGGCTTCGAGGATGCGCGCCAGCGGGCGCAGCGGCGTTCGGATCATGGGTCGGCCTCCTCTGCCGATACATCGACGGCATTCTCAAAATCCAGGACCGGCGCGGCGGGCGCGGCAGGATAGGCCACCTGGTCGATTCGCCCGAACTGCTCGGGCGAGAGCGGCAACAGGCCCAGGCGATCGAAATTGATGTCCGCCAATTCGCGCAACCGGTCCGGCCGGTTGAGATAGGCCCATTCCGCGCGCAGCATCGCCAGGCGCGACCGCGCCACGCCAATGTCGCTTTGCAACTGCTCGGTCTTCGAAAGCGCTTCCTGCGTGCGATAGTTCTCGTGATAGGCCCAGAAGGCCAGCCCGATGACCACGACCGCCGTTATCGCCTTCAACAGGGTCTTCATCGCCCTCGTCTCCCCGTTTTTCCCAGTTGCGGCATGCCGATCGCGGCGCGGTCCACCGGCTCGGCCGGGACCGCGGTGCGCCGCCCCACGCGCAGCTTGGCACTGCGGCTTCGGGGGTTCTCGGCCAGTTCGGCCTCATCCGGCCCGATCGCCTTGCGCGTCTTGACCTCGAACTGCGCCGGTTTCTTCTGCACGGGGGCATGGCGGCTGCCCCCACCGCCCGCGCCACCGGATTTCTCGGCGAAGAATCGCTTCACGATCCGGTCCTCGATCGAGTGAAATGTCACCACCGCCAATTGTCCGCCGGGTTTCAGCGCCCGTTCCGCCGCCTCCAGCCCGGCGACCAGTTCGCCGTATTCGTCGTTCACCGCGATCCGCAGCGCCTGGAAGGTGCGCGTCGCCGGATGGCTCTGGCCCGGTTTCGGGCGGGGCAGCGATCTCTCGATGATCGCGACCAGTTGCAGCGTGGTCTCGATCGGTTCCTCGGCCCGTGCCCGCACGATATTGCGCGCGATCCGCCGGCTGGCCCTTTCCTCGCCATAGTGAAACAGGATATCGGCCAGCGCCCCCTCGTCCGCATTGTTGACGATGTCGGCGGCACTCGGCCCCTTCTGGCTCATCCGCATGTCGAGCGGCCCTTCGGCCATGAAGGAAAACCCGCGCTCGGCCTGGTCGAGCTGCATCGAGCTCACCCCCAGATCGAGCACCACCCCGTCGAGATCGGCACCATATTCATCAAGCTGCGAAAACCGTCCCTGCACCAGCTCGAGCCGCGCGCCATAATCCCCCGCCCAGCTTTCGGCCATCTCGAACACTGCCGGGTCACGGTCCACCCCGATCACCCTGTCGGCACCGGCCTCAAGCAGCGCACGCGCATACCCTCCCGCGCCGAATGTTCCGTCTAGCCACACACCCGTGACAGGCGAAACCGCCCGCAAGAGCGGGCGCAGCAGAACAGGGATATGAGAAGCATCATCCTGGGCACGGGCAGCGGGTGCCATCATCCGTCACCCCGCACCTGGTCAAGAAAGATCAGCGGGTCGAAATCCTCGGGCTGCTCGTCCAGCCAGGCCTCGGTTTCGGCCATCTCCTCACGCTCATAGGTCTCGGGATTCCAGATCTGGAACGTATCGCCCGCTGCGATGAAGAACGCCTCGTTCTCCAACCCGATTTTCTCGCGCAGCTTCGCCGGCAGCACCAGCCGCCCCGTCTCGTCGACATTCGTGGGCAAACTCTGCCCGTGATAGAGACGCTGGAGGATCTTGCGCTCTTTCGACCCGCGCGGCAGGCTGTCGATCTTGCGATCCACCTCGTCGATCGCCTCGATCGTGTAGCATTCAAGGAACTTGCGTCGGTGGTCGCCATAGACGATCACGAGGTTGGGGTTGAGCCCCTCGGTCCAGTCCGGGTCGCCCGCCTCCAGGACACGGCGAAACGAGGCCGGGATCGACACCCTGCCCTTCGCATCCACCTTGTGGTGGCTCTCGCCTCTGAACCTGCGGGTCACTGTCCCATGGTCCCTCTTGTCCTGCCTCGCACCGAAACGGATTCCGGGGCCTTTAACGAGAAAACGGCGGATTGAACTGCTGCCACTGTTCAATCCGCCGCCCTCGTCCCGCTTGTGCGGGGTGTCCGACTGCGCGCGCCACCTGGGGGGATGTCTGCTCGCCCGCGCGCCGGATCTCATTGTGCGATGAAAGCGGGTGCCTGTATGAAACCTGACTTGGGAGTTTTGTTCGGGGTCTTGATTTGCCCCTTGATCCCGTCCTCATCGTGTCTATAGGGATGCCATGGGAAATCATGGGTTTCAACTGTTTTTTACGGGAAATACCCCAAACCCCCTCCTTCAGATCTCACCGAAAGTCAGCATTTGAAGGGAAATTCCCCTCAAACAACACCGCACTTAGCGGATAATACGCCCATGAAGACTAAATATGGTATGAGATAAACAAGGTAAAAATATCCCACGATTTCCCAGAAAATCCATCTCATGCGCCAGGAAGCAACCTCCTCCACCCGCCACATCCATGAAAAACGGCGCGAATCACGTCTGATTCACGCCGTTCCCGCCAGTTGATTCGATGAATCGCAACCAGATCATAGGGCAGGCCCATCCATTCCCATGGCGCGGCCCACGATTTCCCATGGCGCGCCCGGGTCAGATCACCCCGGCCTCGGTCAGCCGCCCGGCCAGGCGCTCGTAAGCTTCCGACATGACCCCCGCGCCCGCCGCGACCGGACGACCGGAGTCACCCCCCAACCGGGTTTCAAGGTCGATGGGCAATTGCGCCAGGAGCGGCGCGCCGATCTTCCTGGCCTCGGCCGCGACACCACCCTGACCGAACACATGCTCCTCGTGGCCGCATTTCGGACAGACATAGACGCTCATATTCTCGATCAGGCCGATAATCGGCACCTCCAGTCGATTGAGCATGTCGATCCCCTTGCGCGCATCGAGCAGCGCCACGTCCTGCGGCGTCGAGACCATGATCGCCCCGTCCAACACGCTCTTCTGCGCCAACGTGAGCAGGACATCCCCCGTCCCCGGCGGCAGGTCGACGATCAGAACGTCCAGATCGCCCCATGCCACCTCGGACATGAATTGCTGCAACGCGCCCATCAGCATCGGCCCGCGCCAGATCACCGCCTGCCCTTCTTCCAGCATCAGCCCGATCGACATGACCTTCACGCCATGGGCCTCGGGCGGCAGAAGCTGATTGTCGGCACTGGCCTGCGGCTTGCCCGTGAGCCCCATCATCCGCGGCTGGCTCGGCCCGTATATGTCGGCATCGAGCAGGCCCACCCGCCTTCCGGCCCGCGCCAGCGCGACGGCGAGGTTGGCGCTTACCGTCGATTTTCCGACACCGCCCTTGCCCGATCCGACCGCGATGATCCGCCTGACCCCGGCCGGCTTGATCTTCGCCGCCTGCGGACTGGGGTGCCGCCCGATCTCGAGATCCGGCGGCGGCGCCTTCTGGGCGGGTTGCGCCGGGCCGTGCGCGGTCAGCACTGCCGACACTCCCGCGACCCCCGGCAATTTCTCCACCAGGCTCACCGCCGCCACACGGACCGGTTCCATCTTGCGCGCATCCTCGCTGTTGGCCGCCTCGATGACGAATCGCACCTGGCCATCCTCCACCGACAGCGCCCGAATCATATCGCGCGAGACCAGGCTCCCCCCGTCAGGCAGCTGGAGTCGGTCCAGCGCGTTCAGGATGTTTTCGCGCATTGCACTCATTTTCTTCCCCTGTGACGTGGTTGTGATCCATAGATGCATCATAACTGCGCCTTTTTGTGCAATCCGCAAGCCCAGCGCCCGGAATTGCATCAGCGACATAACGCAACTCATTGAGATCAATTGTGATTTCCCTTGCGTCAACTATGCAGATGCTGCATGGCAGCATTGAAAATTCGATCATTGTGCAACTGCAGCATCGGGCTATATTGGTCTCAACGAAACGAAGGCACGATCCGGAAAGGCAACGACATGGCATTCGCAGGCAACACTCAAGCCGCACCCCATCACGGGCTGGCAGGTCTGGCTGTTCATGTCGAGGCACTGGTCGAACGGTTCAACCTTTACCGCCACTACCGCCGTACGCTGGCGGAACTTGGCGGGTTGAATGCCCGCGACCTGGCCGAGATCGGTCTTTGCCGAAGCAATATCCGCTCGGCAGCCTACGAGGCGGTCTACGGATCGCAGAACTGAGTTTGAATTCAGAGGCCCCTCTCCTCCTCCCTGGGGTTCATCTGATCAGGCGGCGGGATCGCTCCTCCTCCCAGATCCCGTCGCCGCCCATATTAGAGAATTGCGCCGGGGTCGCTCCTCCTCCCAGACCCTGCCGCATGTAAGAGACGGCGGCACCCTCTCCTCCTCCCTGGGTGCCGCCGTTTTCTTTTCCGAAAGCCTGATACCCCAATACGCCAGCACCACCGCTCGGCGGTTGCCCCTGGCCTGTCGAAACCCCAGCGCACGCCGCATTTACCTGATCAAACGTCATGAGCAGGCGGCAGACCCCGGCAGCCGGGCGGGCAGCCGAATGTCAGACGGATATCACCCCCCGATTTTTCAACGAAAAGGCCCGTTAACTTTTCTCAGAACGGGATATCGTCGGCCCCGCTGACAAAACGCGCGACCACCTTCTTCACCCCGGCTTTTTCGAACTCGATCTCAAGCTTGTCACCCTCGATCCCGGTGATCTTCCCATAGCCGAATTTCTGGTGAAACACCCGCTCTCCCACCGTATGACTGCTGATCGCCTCGAGATCTATGACCTGGTTTCTCGTTTCTTTCGGCTGACTTACGGGCCGTTGTTTAGATCGAGCCTGCATCCGCCGCCAGCCGGGAGCATTATAGACATTGGCCTCGGCCGCGCGCGTCTCGACCCCGCCTGACGCCGCCGCACCATAGCCGCCCCCGTATAATCCGGGTGGCGTCAGAACCTCGACATGCTCTTGCGGCAATTCATCGATGAACCGGCTCGGCATCTGGCTTTGCCATTGCCCGTAAACCCTTCTGTTTCCAGCAAAACTTATCGTGCAAACCTCCTCCGCCCGGGTGATCCCGACATAGGCGAGGCGGCGCTCCTCCTCCAATCCCTTGATCCCGCTTTCATCCATGGAGCGCTGCGACGGGAACAACCCGTCCTCCCATCCCGGCAGGAACACCGCCGGAAACTCCAGCCCCTTGGCCGCATGCAACGTCATGATCGAGACCTTCTCGTCCTGCTCGTCGCTGTCATTGTCCATAATCAAGCTGACATGCTCCAGAAATCCTTGCAAATTTTCAAAAGATTCCAGTGCCTTGACCAATTCCTTGAGGTTTTCGAGTCGCCCCGGCGCCTCGGGCGTCTTGTCGTTCTGCCACATCTGCGTATAGCCGGATTCGTCCAGGATGATCTCGGCCAGTTCCACATGGCTCAACTCAGGGCTACCCATCATCCGGCCCCACCGGTCAAGCCCGTCCAGAAGTCGCGCCAACTCTACGGCACCCTTTCCCCCGATCCCCTTGGATTCAATCAGGATTCTCGCACCATCCGAAAGTGCCACACCGTTCGACCGCGCCGCCTTCTGGATCTTCTGCTGGGCGACGTCTCCCAATCCCCGCTTGGGTGTATTGACGATGCGCTCAAAGGCGAGATCATCCCCGGGGCTGACAACCAAACGGAAATAGGCCATCGCGTCGCGGATCTCCATCCGCTCGTAGAACCGCGGTCCACCGATCACCCTGTAGGGCAGCCCGATGGTCAGGAACCGGTCTTCGAAAGACCGCATCTGGTGCGACGCGCGCACAAGTATCGCCATTTCGTTCAATGAAAACGGGCGGATGCCACGGGTGCCCCGTTGCAACGCCTCGATTTCCTCACCGATCCAGCGCGCCTCTTCCTCACCGTCCCAGTGGCCGATCAGGCGCACTTTCTCGCCTTCTTCCGCCTCGGTCCAGAGATCCTTGCCCAGCCGCCCCTCGTTGCCGCGGATCACCCCGGACGCGGCCTTGAGGATATGCGGCGTCGAGCGGTAATTCTGTTCCAGCCGCACCACCTTGGCACCAGGAAAATCCTTTTCAAACCGCAGGATATTGCCCACTTCTGCCCCGCGCCAACCATAGATCGACTGGTCATCGTCACCCACGCAGCAGATATTCTTGTGCCCTCCCGCCAGCAGCCGCAGCCACAGGTACTGGGCCACGTTGGTGTCCTGGTATTCATCGACGAGGATATAGCGGAACCAACGTTGATATTGCTCCAGAACATCCTGATGCCGCTGGAAAATCGTCACCATGTGCAACAACAGGTCTCCGAAATCCACCGCGTTCAGTTCGCGCAATCGCACCTGGTATTGCGCGTAAAGTTCAGTGCCGCGGTGGTTATACGCCCCTGCCTCGCTTGCCGGAACTGTGTCTGGAGCCCATGCGCGGTTCTTCCAATGGTCGATGATCCCCGCCAATTGCCGGGCTGGCCAGCGTTTATCGTCGATATTGGCCGCCGCAACCTGTTGTTTCAAAAGGCGCAACTGATCATCCGTATCGAGAATCGTGAAGTTCGACTTGAGTCCCGCAAGTTCGGCATGACGGCGCAGCAGCTTGACGCAGATCGAATGAAACGTGCCCATCCACGGCATTCCCTCGATCGACTGTCCCAACAGGCGGCCCACGCGTTCCTTCATCTCGCGCGCCGCCTTGTTGGTGAAAGTCACCGACAGAATCTCGTTCGGGCGCGCCTTGCCGGTGTTGAGCAAGTGCACGATCCGCGTGGTCAGAGCCTTGGTCTTGCCAGTTCCCGCCCCCGCCAGCATCAGAACCGGCCCGTCCAACGCTTCGACCGCCTCGAGTTGGGCAGGGTTCAACTCATCCAGATAGGGAGCCGGACGCCCCGCCATCGCCTGGGCCGAAAGCGGCGCAGCAGCAACCTCATATTCGTCTTCAAATCTGCTCATGGCGCGAAGAGTAACGCGTCGTCACGGCAAGATAAAGGGATGTTCGCTCCTTGTTCCCTTGGTTTTCTGTGGACAAGTCCGCGCATGGTGCCAACAAATACGCCCATGGACCTGCACACGAAATACCCGGGCCTTCCCGATCTTGTCACTCGTGCGCGCGGACGCATTCCGCATTTCGTGTTCGAGTATCTGGACAGCGCAACAGGCAACGAAGCGACCCTGCGCCGCAACCGCCAGAAACTCGACGAGGTGTTGTTTCACCCCTCGATCCTGCGCGGCGCCATGACCCCCGAACTGTCGGTTAAACTTTTCGATAATGAAATCGCGCTACCTTTCGGCATCGCGCCGGTTGGCATGTCTGGTCTGATCTGGCCCAACGCGGAAAAACTCTTGGCACAAACGGCGGCGCGGGCGGGCATTCCTTATTGCCTTTCCACCGTCGCCAGCCAGACGCCCGAGGATGTCGCGCCGGTTCTGGGCGATCATGCCTGGTTTCAGCTTTACCCCCCCAAGGATCCCGGGGTGATGCGCGATCTGGTAGGACGTGTGAAAGACGCCGGGTTCAAGGTTCTGGCAATGACGGTCGATGTGCCGGTCGCCTCGCGCCGTGAGCGGCAGACACGCTCGGGCCTGACACAACCGCCGCGGCTCACCCCACGTCTGTTGTGGCAGGTGATGCAACGCCCTGCGTGGGCATTGGGCACGCTCAGACAGGGCCGCCCTCGGCTCAAGACGATTGAAACCTATGTTGATGACAACCGCACCCTGCCATCGACCGAACATATCGGCTATCTGCTGCGCACCTCGCCCGATGCAGCCTATCTCGCGGCGCTGCGCGAGGCGTGGGATGGACCCCTTGTTCTCAAGGGCGTGATGAACCCGGAAGAGGCGAAATATCTTTCCGATCAAGGTGTTGATGGGGTCTGGCTCTCGAACCACGCCGGTCGGCAATTCGATGCCGCGCCCGCCAGCATCGAGGTTTTGCCCGCGATGCGCGACGCCACCGACCTGCCCATCATCTTCGATAGCGGAATTGATGGCGGGCTCGATATCCTGCGGGCCCTCGCGCTCGGGGCGGATTTCGTGATGATGGGCCGGGCGTGGCATTACGCGCTGGCCGCGCTCGGAACACGGGGCCCTGACCATCTGCTCGACATGTTCACCCGTGATATCGTTGCGAACATGGGACAGATCGGCATCGAACGATTTGCCAACCTTTCGTCGCGCCTTGTTCAGGACCGGTCGTGAACGAAACACGGCGCAGCCCAGCAATGTTGCAGTAGTATAGCAGCACGTGTATTGCGCTGCACTGCAGCATCACGCTAGCAATGCGCGTGAACCTGCACGTTCAAGGCTCGAGGGATCCAACAAGACATGGCCGAATTCCAGAAAATCCTGATCGCGAACCGCGGTGAGATCGCCATTCGCATCATGCGCGCCGTCAACGAGATGGGCAAACGCACCGTCGCGGTCTTCGCCGAAGAGGACAAGCTGTCATTGCACCGGTTCAAGGCGGACGAAGCCTATCGCATCGGCGAGGGGCTAGGACCCGTGGCCGCCTATCTCTCGATCGATGAAATCATCCGCGTGGCCAAGGCAAGCGGCGCCGACGCGATCCATCCGGGTTATGGCCTACTCTCGGAAAACCCCGATTTCGTTGATGCTTGTGATCGAAACGGGATCGCCTTCATAGGCCCCAGGGCCGAGACAATGCGCGCATTGGGCGACAAGGCCAGCGCGCGGCGCGTGGCGATCGAGGCCGGCGTGCCGGTGATCCCGGCCACCGAGGTTCTGGGCGATGACATGGACGCGATCCGCGCCGAGGCCGCCAAGATCGGCTATCCCTTAATGCTCAAGGCAAGCTGGGGTGGCGGCGGTCGCGGGATGCGCCCGATTACCAAGCCCGAGGAGCTTGAGGAAAAGGTCCTGGAAGGCCGGCGCGAGGCCGAGGCCGCCTTTGGCAATGGCGAAGGTTATCTTGAGAGGATGATCATGCGCGCGCGCCATGTCGAGGTTCAGATACTGGGAGACAAGCATGGCGGCATGTACCACCTCTTCGAGCGCGACTGCTCGGTTCAGCGCCGCAACCAGAAAGTCGTCGAACGCGCCCCCGCCCCTTATCTGAGCGATCTACAACGCGCCGAGATCTGCGAGCTTGGATACAAGATCTGCAAGCATGTGAATTACGAATGTGCCGGCACGGTCGAATTCCTGATGGATATGGATATGAGCCAGTTCTATTTCATCGAGGTGAACCCGCGCGTGCAGGTCGAACATACCGTCACCGAGGAAGTGACCGGCATCGACATCGTCCGTGCGCAAATCCTTATCGCCGAAGGGAAAACCATCGCGGAAGCGACCGGTAAACCTGATCAGGATCAAGTCACACTTAACGGGCACGCGCTGCAATGCCGGGTGACCACAGAAGATCCGCAGAACAATTTCATCCCCGATTATGGCCGCATTACCGCCTATCGCTCGGCCACGGGCATGGGT
Organism: Rhodobacteraceae bacterium HLUCCO07; assembly: GCA_001314705.1. Lineage (GTDB taxonomy): Bacteria > Pseudomonadota > Alphaproteobacteria > Rhodobacterales > Rhodobacteraceae > Aquicoccus. The sequence continues at coordinate 138,178 of LJSU01000020.1, read as the reverse complement.
ATTCGACTCGATGGTGGCACGGCCTATGCCGGTGGCGTCATCACCCGCTACTACGACAGCCTTCTGACCAAGATCACCGCATGGGCGCCGACCCCGGAAATGGCCATTGCAAGGATGGACCGCGCCTTGCGCGAGTTTCGCATTCGCGGGGTGTCGACCAATATTGCCTTTGTCGAGAACCTGTTGAAACATCCGACGTTTCTTTCGAACGAATACACGACCAAGTTCATCGACGAAACGCCCGAGCTTTTCAATTTCAAGAAGCGGCGCGACAGGGGCACCAAGGTCTTGACCTATATCGCCGACATCTCGGTCAACGGCCATCCCGAAACCCAGGGCCGTCCGAAACCACCCGCCGGGGCGAAACCACCTCGCCCGCCCCATGTCCCGGCCGGGCTGGCACCCTATGGCACCAAGAACCTGCTCGATGAACAGGGGCCACAGGCCGTTGCCGACTGGATGAAGGCGCAAGATCGGCTATTGCTGACCGACACGACCATGCGTGACGGGCACCAATCATTGCTCGCCACGCGGATGCGCTCGATCGACATGATCAAGATCGCGCCCGCCTATGCCGCGAAACTGCCCCAGCTTTTCTCGGTCGAATGCTGGGGCGGCGCCACCTTCGACGTGGCCTATCGCTTCCTGCAGGAATGCCCGTGGCAGCGCCTGCGCGACCTGCGCGCGCGTATGCCCAATCTGCTCACCCAGATGCTTTTGCGAGCCTCCAACGGTGTGGGTTATACCAACTACCCCGACAACGTGGTCCAGGAGTTCGTGCGACAGGCCGCCGAAACCGGCGTCGATGTTTTTCGTGTCTTTGACAGCCTCAACTGGGTCGAGAACATGCGCGTCGCGATGGACGCCGTGATCGACAACGACCGGATCTGCGAAGCGGCAATCTGTTATACCGGTGACATTCTCAACCCGGATCGGGCAAAGTATGACCTGAAATACTATGTTGGCATGGCAAAGGAACTGGAGGCGGCGGGGGCCCATGTTCTGGGTCTCAAGGACATGGCCGGGCTGCTCAAGCCATCCGCGGCACACGTCCTTTTCAAGGCTTTGAAAGAAGAGGTCGGATTGCCGATCCACTTCCACACCCATGACACGAGCGGAATTGCAGGTGCCACCGTTCTCGCTGCCGCCGAAGCCGGAGTGGACGCTGCGGATGCAGCGATGGATGCATTTTCGGGTGGCACCTCTCAGGCCTGCCTCGGCTCGATTGTCGAAGCGCTGGCCCATTCCGAACGCAACACCGGTCTCGACATCGCTGCCATCCGCGAAATCTCGCATTACTGGGAGGCCGTGCGCGCGCAATATGTCGCCTTCGAAAGTGGCCTTCAGGCGCCTGCATCCGAGGTTTACCTGCACGAGATGCCCGGCGGCCAGTTCACCAACCTCAAGGCCCAGGCCCGTGCGCTCGGGCTCGAAGAACGCTGGCCCGAGGTGGCGCAGGCCTATGCCGACGTGAACCGGATGTTCGGCGATATCGTCAAGGTCACGCCATCCTCCAAGGTCGTGGGCGACATGGCATTGATGATGGTCAGCCAGGGGTTGAGCCGTGCCGATGTCGAGGATCCCGAAACTGATGTCGCATTTCCCGATTCGGTCATCGACATGATGCGTGGCAATCTCGGCCAGCCGCCGGGCGGATTTCCCCAAGCGATCGTCAAGAAGGTTCTCAAGACCGAAGCCCCCAATACCCAACGTCCGGGAAAGCATCTCGAACCAGTCGACCTCGCAGCGGCACACGAACAACTCTCGGAAGAACTCGAAGGCCTCAAGACCGATTCCGAAGACCTGAACGGATACCTCATGTACCCCAAGGTTTTCCTCGACTACATGGGGCGGCACCGGCTCTATGGCCCCGTACGCACCCTGCCCACCAGAACCTTTTTCTACGGGATGGAGCCAGGAGAAGAGATCAGCGCCGAAATCGACCCGGGCAAGACCCTCGAAATCCGGCTTCAGGCTATTGGTGAGACCGGTGAAGATGGTGACGTGAAGGTGTTTTTCGAATTGAACGGGCAACCGCGCGTCATCCGGGTGCCGAACCGGCTTGTAAAATCCCAAACCGCCGTGCGGCCAAAGGCCGAAGTCGGAAACTCCAACCATATCGGAGCACCCATGCCCGGCGTCGTGGCCAGCGTTATTGTCGCCGAAGGGCAGTCCGTAAATGACGGAGGGCTTCTCTTGACCATCGAAGCCATGAAGATGGAAACCGCAATACATGCCGAGCGGGCTGGTAAGGTCAAAGCGGTCCATGTCGCACCAGGCGATCAGATCGATGCCAAGGATCTCTTGATCGAGTTGGAGGAATAATTCGGTAGGCTAGAAGAGCACGCGGGGCCTAATCCAAAAACTTGGGTCAAGACACGCTTTTTCACTTGCAGCCCCGTGTTAGATTTCATATCTCCCCCTCACCCAAGGATGCGGGCGTAGCTCAGGGGTAGAGCATTACCTTGCCAAGGTAAGGGTCGTGAGTTCGAATCTCATCGCCCGCTCCATATTTCCCAAAAGGAAACACTACGTGATATTGTTGTCGCGTAGCTTCGCTTTGTATCCCGGCTTTTCTCAGAACGCATTGAATGTGAGGGTCGTCAATGACCGCTCGATTCCCTCGATATCGAGCAGATTATCGTTGATGAACTTGCCTACATCCTGATCTCTCGGGATATAGATTTTCAGGATCAAGTCATACTCACCACTGGTTGAATAAAGTTCCGAATGCAGCTCGCGCAGCACGATCTCCTCGGCCACCTTGTAAGTCGTCCCGGGCTTGCAGCGCAGTTGAATGAAAACACACGAGCTCATCAACATCCCTTTCTTGCAGCGTCAGCCTCAAACTGGCACGCGCACCGCTGCTACGCAATACATGCCCATGTGCCTTGGCGCGGCACCACGGCGGCGAGGGTGTGACCATTCCAGAACGGGTCGTTCCTGTCGCCGCATGACAGCGCACCTAATTTCTTGTCCGGCACTTTGATGCCGCCAACCACACCGGCCGCCACGCTTGCGTATCGGGTTTTTCCGGTTTTCAGGCCATCTGCAAGGCTCTTCACGTTGCGCCCCTGGAAACGTCCGGCGCAGGGTCCGGATAATGGTCGCACGAGCGATCTACCTCAGTAACCGATGGTATCAAGGCAAACACTATTTTCCTGAAGAATGAAAAACTGCTTGCCAGGCTACCTCGGACGGCACCCCACGAAGCTCATCGAAGCACTTGGAAGCGCACGTTCGGCTGCGTATAAGCGGCCCAGGACATGTGAAGGAAGCAACCATGCGCAAGGCCCAGATCACCCGTGAGACGGCTGAGACGAGAATCAGCGTTGATCTCGATATCGACGGACAAGGCAACTACGATATTGAAACCGGGGTAGGATTTTTCGATCATATGCTGGACCAACTCGCACGGCATTCGTTGATCGACATGGCGGTGCGGTGCGCGGGCGATCTGCACATTGACGCTCACCACACGGTCGAAGACGTCGGAATTGCGATCGGCCAGGCATTGGCACTGGCCCTTGGCGACAAGCGCGGAATCCGCCGCTACGGCGCTTGCCTTCTACCGATGGACGATGCCTTGGTGCGGGCCGCGCTCGATTTGTCCGGGCGACCCTATATCGTCTGGAAAGCCGACTTTCCGACAGGAAAGATCGGAACATTCGACACCGAGTTGGTGCGCGAATTCTTTCAAGCCCTTAGCACACATGCCGGCATCACCCTCCATATCGAGGCACTGCATGGGATCAACAGCCACCACATGGCCGAGGCCACGTTCAAGGCTGTGGCGCGTGCATTGCGTGACGCTATCGAAACGGATCCACGCAAGAACGATACCGTTCCGTCGACTAAAGGAGCGCTCTAGTTCACATGATCACGGCGATTATCGACTATGAGTCCGGCAACCTTCATTCCGCCGAGAAGGCTTTTCAGCGCATGGCACGCGAAACCGGCGCGGGCGAGGTGCATGTAACATCCGATCCCGACCTGATCCGCGCAGCGGACCGGATCGTCCTTCCTGGCGACGGTGCCTTTCCGGCTTGCCGCAAGGCGCTCTTCGATCATCGTGGCGTTTTCGAGGCGATTGAGGAGGCCGTGATCACGCGGGCGCGCCCATTCATGGGAATCTGTATCGGAATGCAGATGATGGCAACCAAGGGGCTTGAATACCAGGAAACTTCCGGATTCGACTGGATTGGCGGCGAGGTCGGCCGCATCGAGCCCGAAGATGCGTCGCTCAAGGTGCCGCATATGGGCTGGAACGATCTGGTGATTGACCGAAAGCACCCGGTTCTGGGCGGAATCGACAGCGGACGCCACGCATATTTCGTGCATTCCTATCATTTCCGCGTCAACGATCCGGAGCATCGGATCGCGCATGTCGATTACGGTGAAGAGATCACGGCCATCGTCGGCCGCGACAACATCATCGGGATGCAGTTCCATCCTGAGAAAAGCCAGTCGACGGGCCTGCGCATCATCGGGAATTTTCTTGATTGGCGGCCTTGATCATTCGATCCGGGTCCATTCCTGGCTTGAACAGATCAACCCGCCGGCCACGCATCCCTTGAGTGTCAAGCTGTCACCATTGACCTGCATCTTGCCGGTATAGACCTTGTCATTCGATGGACGCCAAACCCGGCCCGCATAACTTCCATCGCCATTGGCTTGCATGTCGCGCACAAGAAGCTTGCCCTTGTTGGGCGAATTGTACTCACCATCCGAATTGAACGTTCGCGCAATAATACCGCAGATATTCTCACCGCAAGGTTGCATCGCGACATGTGCGTATGCCCCGTCATCAACTTCGGTCTTCCACATGCCTTCTGCCGGATCGGCCACGGCAGAACCTGCCCAAATCGCCGTCACCATTGCCGCCATGACCAATCTTTTCATATCGACGCCTCCTGATGAGATATGCGCAACCCTTGCGCAGCCAATGCGCTGCGATCAAGCAGCTTCTCGGGCCAAGTTGCATTTTACGCACGGCCATGCAAAAGCGCGTACGCAACGAGAAAAGGCCAAGGTTCATGATCCTATACCCAGCGATCGATCTCAAGGATGGTCACGCCGTGAGACTTGTGCATGGCGAAATGGACCGCGCGACAGTATTCAACGAAGATCCTGCCGCTCAGGCACTCGAATTCGTGCGGGCCGGCTGTGAATGGTTGCACCTTGTCGATCTGAACGGCGCCTTCGCCGGCGAGCCGGTAAACGCGGCCGCTGTTGAGGCGATTCTCGCGCAGACCGATGTGCCCACGCAACTCGGCGGTGGTATTCGCAACATCGAAACGATCGAACGGTGGTTGTCCAAAGGGCTGGCCCGAGTGATACTCGGCACAGTGGCCGTCGAGAAACCGGCGCTGGTGCGCGACGCCGCGCGCCAATTCCCCGGCCAGATCGCCGTTGGGATCGACGCACGTCACGGCAAGGTCGCAACCAAAGGCTGGGCCGAGGAAACGGATATTGACGCGACAGATCTCGCCAAGTCCTTCGAAGACGCGGGCGTTGCCGCTATCGTCTACACCGACATCCTGCGCGATGGCGCAATGAAAGGCCCCAATATCGAAGCAACAGCGGCGCTGGCAAATGCCGTTTCCATCCCTGTCATCGCATCGGGCGGGGTCTCCTCTCTCAATGATCTCAAGGCATTGCGCGATTGCGGGGCACCCCTGAACGGTGCGATTTCCGGTCGCGCCCTTTATGACGGTGCGATTGACCTCAAAGAGGCTTTGCAGCTCCTCGCCTAGTTTTCCGCCGCACGTTTCGTGAGATTTTCAAGCGCCCCACGCATCTTTGCTAGGTAAGGCGCATCGTCGGAGATCCCCTGCAATTCGGAGAGGGTGGCGGCGGGGTCTTCATATGCAAGCCAGACCTGCCCGGCATCATCCTGATAGACCAACACCTGGAGTGGCAGGTGAAGCCCGGCCAACGGGTCCGCCTGCATCGCGGGGGTGCCAAGCTGCGGGTTCCCGAAGATCAGGAGTTCCTCCGGCGCAAGTTCCATTCCAGCAGATGCGGCGCCGCCCGCGTGATCGACACGGGCAAAGATCGTGGCTCCTGCCTCGTTCACCGCCGCTTCCAGGGCATCCATGGTTTCGGCGACACTCCGCTCAGCCTTCACATTGATGATCTCGCCCACGGCGAGGCTCGGCATGACCGAAAGGGCTGCGACCGTGATCCAGGTTGCAAAATTCATATCCAACTTCCTTTTCAAACTTGTTCGTGTCAATTCAATCCCCCAGTCTCTGGCATGTTGCCGCGATTCCCCATAAACAATCGCGTGAAACCTTCGTGAGAGCCAAGTCATGCTCAAGACCCGTATCATCCCCTGTCTCGACGTTGCCGATGGTCGGGTGGTCAAGGGCGTGAATTTCGTCGACCTGATCGACGCCGGCGATCCGGTCGAATCGGCGCGCGCTTATGATGCGGCTGGAGCAGACGAGATCTGTTTTCTCGACATTCATGCCACGCATGAAAACCGCGGCACGATGTTCGACGTTGTCAGCCGTACCGCCGAACAGTGTTTCATACCGCTCACTGTGGGCGGCGGGGTGCGCAGTGTCGCCGATGTGAGGGCGCTGCTCCTCGCAGGTGCCGACAAGGTCAGCTTCAACTCAGCCGCTGTAAAGGACCCTGACATCGTGGAAGAGGCGGCCAACCAGTTTGGAAGCCAATGCATCGTGGTCGCCATCGACGCCAAGACAGTCGGCCCGGGCAAGTGGGAGATCTTCACCCACGGCGGGCGCAAGCCCACCGGTATCGACGCTGTCGAGTTTGCCCGCACGGTTGTCGCCAAGGGCGCGGGAGAAATCCTGCTGACATCAATGGACCGTGACGGCACGCGCGCGGGCTTCAACCTGCCTCTGACCCGCGCCATTTCCGACGCCGTGGACGTCCCAGTCATTGCATCTGGCGGGGTCGGCACGCTGGAGCATCTGGCGGAGGGCGTCATCAAGGGCGGGGCGAACGCGGTTCTTGCGGCGTCGATCTTTCACTTCGGCGACTACACGATCCGGCAGGCCAAGGAATACATGTCCGACGCAGGCATTCCCATGAGGCTCGAATGACACTTGAGGAACTTGAGGCGATCATTGCAGAGCGGGCATCTTTTTCGCCCGATGAAAGCTGGACCGCGAAACTTCTTGCCAAGGGCCCGGAGAAGGTTGCCGAAAAATTCGGTGAAGAAGCCATCGAAGCGATCATCGAGGCCGTCAAGGGAGATCGGGAGAAACTGACCGCTGAAACGGCTGATGTGCTGTTTCACCTCCTGGTCATGCTTCGATCGCGCGACGTTCCGATTGCCTCGGTCATGGATGAACTTACGCGACGGCAGGGCCAGAGCGGGCTGGCCGAAAAGGCATCACGGAACTAGTTGCGCAGCAATGCCCTTGACCTACAATTTCGATGAAATCACGCCCGTATTGAATCCACCCATCCTGAGCTCGCCAAACAGGCGCTGATATTCGATCTTGGGACACCGGTTCATGACCACGTCGACTCCGCGCGCCCTGGCCGTTTCCGCGGCTTCAGGGCTTTCGACACCGATCTGCAACCAGATCGTCTTGAGGTTGGGGAAAGCGTCCAGCGCCTCGTCCACGATGGGCGGCACATGCTCGGAACGGCGAAACACATCCACCATGTCCACCGGCTCCTCGATCTCGGACAGTGAAGCGCGCACTGTTTGTCCAAAAAGTGTCTTGCCGGCATGGCCGGGGTTGACCGGAATCACGGTGTAACCCTTCAGGTCAAGGTAACGCGCGACGTAGAAACTTGGTCGCACTTCATTCATGGAGACCCCAACGACGGCGATCACCTTCGTTCTGGAAAGAATGTCGCGCAAATGCGCATCTGAATACGACTCGGTCATGTTACCTGCATACGCTTTGCCAGACAGAAAAAAAAGCGCCCGGAACGAACCGGGCGCCAGTCACGGAACGAGGGACAGTGAATAGAGGGCGGGAGTTCCGTTCCCTGCCCTCGGATTAAATGTAGGTGTGATCCACATGATAAAAAGAGCATGTAATAAACCTGTGAATACGGCGTTAACGGGACAGGGATGAATAGAGTGCCACCGCCGCCGCGTTCGAGACGTTCAAAGAGCCGAACGGTCCGGAGAACGCGATCCGGACAAGCGCATCGCAGGATTCCCGTGTTTTTTGCCTTAGCCCCGGTCCCTCGGCCCCCAGAACGAGCGCCACAGGCCGGTCGCGATGCCCCTCCAGCGCCTCTTCGATGGTCTGGCCCGCCTCCCCATCAAGTCCGAGTACCAGATAACCCATCGCCCGAAGCTCTTCGATCGCCTGGGCAAGGTTGCGCACGCGCAGATAGGGTTGGCGTTCGAGGGCACCGCTGGCAGTCTTGGCGAGTGCCCCGGTTTCAGGCGCGGAATGGTGCCGCGGGGCGATCACGGCCAGTGCACCGAACACTTCCGCCGAACGCAGGATCGCGCCCACGTTGTGCGGATCGGTCACTCGGTCGAGCAATATCACGCGCGGAACCTGGCCCTCCCTGGCCATGCACAGCTCCGCCAACGGCCCCCAATCAAGCGGTTTCACCTCAAGCGCAGCTCCCTGATGCACGGATTGCGGATCGAGCGGGGCCGCGAATTTGCGTGCGTCGGATATCTCGGGCAACATTCCGCTTTCGGCGATGGCGGCGGACAGCTTGTCAGCGGCATTCCGGGTGACAACGAGGCGCAGCTTGTCCCGATGTGGGTTCAGAAGCGCATCGCGCACCGCGTGGAGCCCGAACAGCCAAACAGTTTCCGACGCCGCCGCGCGGCGCGCCTTTTCCTTGTCGATGACCCAGTCGGGTTTTCTCATCCGCGCCTCTGAAATACCGCTGTTCCGACGCCGCTTATCACGGGATTTTCCTGTTGACGACCCCGGGGCTGGCAAGTAATCACGCCGTCACAGTGGGCGACAGGCCGCAAGGTGTGGCAGGGGACTGTAACTCCCTCGCGGAGACGCACGCTAGGTTCGATTCCTAGGTCGCCCACCACTGCACGCCATGACGTGCATAGGTCAGGAAACCGGGATTGTATTCCCCACGGATTGTCCCAGTGGTGCGCATCAGATGATCGTGGAAGATCTGCCCCTCCAGTCTGGCGATCATGTGCGAGATCAGAACAGGCACGACGCTCTCCTTCCTTGATAAATCATTCAATCGCTCTTTGTCCGCCGGACGCACTCGCCTATAGTGAGACAGGGCAGTCAAAGGGCAGATCAAAAGATGGCCGCAACGCCGCAACAAGGCAGAGCATTCAACGTGATGGTTGTCGGCCAGAACGGCCGTTTGCAATACGAAGCCCTTCTTTTCGCAGCCTCGCTCCGTCATTTCACACCGGATTTTCAAGGGCGGCTGTTCATTGCCGAGCCACAGCCCGGGCCAGCCTGGAAGCATGACCCGCGGATTGGTAATGGCGATGTTCTGGCCCTGCTTGACGCGCTTGAAGCCGAGATTTTACCTTTTGAAAACAACTATTTCGGCGACTCCTACCCATATGGGAACAAGATCGAGGCACTCGCCGCGCTGCCCGAGGGCGAACCGTTCGTCTTTTTCGACACTGACACGCTGATCACCGGGGATCTGATGCAGGTGCCGTTCGATTTTTGCCACCCGAGCGCATCGCTGCGGCGCGAGGGCACATGGCCCAAAATCGAGCTTTACGGGCCCGGATACGGGCAGATCTGGAAATCACTTTATGACAAGTTCGGGCTTGATTATGCGAGTTCGCTCGACCTGTCGCAGCCTGACGAATACTGGCGTCGCTATCTCTATTTCAATGCCGGCTTCTTCTATTACGAATGTCCGCGGGTCTTTGGCGAGAGGTTCCTGGACTACGCGCTGGCCATTCGCGACGATCCCCCGCCCGAGTTGATCGGGCAGGTCATGGACCCATGGCTTGACCAGGTCGCATTGCCGCTGGTGATCCACGCGCTCGGCGGGGGGCGGGATGCCCTGCCCGAAGGATATCTCGATGGTGCGGTGAGTTGCCACTATCGTCTTTTCCCGATGCTCTACGCGCGCGAAGCCGACCACGTGGTCGCCGCGCTGGAGGAGGTGGCCGCACCGAACCGTATCAAGAAGGTTCTCAAGCAATATGAACCGATCAAGCGCATGGTCTATCAAAACCGCGGCCGGAAAGCGCGCGCCCTTTTCGACCAGACTGATCTGCCGCGTCGCGAACAGGCCATTCGCAACCGTCTTAAACGCGAAGGGTTCTGGATGCGTTAACGCCCAGAACGGGCGTTCGGCTTCCACGCCTCTGGCACCACGATTGTTCCGGCAGGACGGGCGGGACGGGCAAAATCCGTCTTTGCGCCGCAGGGCCAGTTGTCGGGCACGACCGAATGGCCTAATCCTGTGGCGAATGAACGCAAGGGAGGGCCTTTCATGGCTTACGGTTTCGACACGCTTCAGATCCATGCGGGTGCGCGCCCCGATCCGGCAACGGGGGCGCGGCAGACGCCGATCTACCAGACCACGGCATATGTGTTCCGCGATGCCGATCACGCTGCGGCTCTCTTCAATCTCCAGGAGGTGGGCTACATCTATTCGCGCCTCACCAACCCGACCGTCGCCGTGCTGCAAGAGCGCGTTGCGGCGCTCGAAGGCGGGGCCGGTGCGGTCTGTTGCTCGTCGGGACACGCGGCGCAGATCATGGCGCTCTTTCCGCTGATGGGGCCAGGCAAGAACGTGATCGCCTCGACCCGGCTTTATGGCGGGACGGTCACGCAGTTCAGTCAGACGATCAGGCGTTTCGGCTGGTCGGCCAAGTTCGTGGATTTCGACGACATCGACGCGGTGGCCGCCGCGATCGACGATGATACCCGCGCGATTTTCTGTGAAAGCATCGCGAATCCAGGTGGTTACATCACCGATCTTGATGCAGTGGCTGAAGTTGCCAACGGCGCCGGTCTCCCACTGATCGTGGATAATACATCGGCCACGCCCTATCTCTGCCGCCCGATCGAACACGGCGCGACGCTCGTGGTGCATTCGGCGACGAAATACCTCACCGGCAATGGCACGGTGACGGGGGGCGTCATCGTGGATTCGGGCACGTTCGACTGGTCGGCCAGCGGCAAGTTCCCATCGCTCAGCGAACCGGAACCGGCCTATCACGGGCTCAAGTTCCACGAGACCTTCGGCCCGTTGGCCTTTACCTTTCACGGCATCGCCGTGGGACTGCGCGACCTCGGCATGACGCTGAACCCGCAGGCCGCGCATTACACGCTGATGGGGATAGAGACGCTTTCATTGCGCATGGAGCGCCACAACGAGAACGCGAAGATCGTCTCGCAATGGCTTGAAAAAAATAAACATGTCGATGCCGTCACCTATGCCGGCCTGCCCTCGTCGCCCTATCACGACCGGGTGGCACGCATCTGCCCCAAGGGCGCAGGCGGGCTGTTTACCATCGCGCTCAAGGGCGGTTACGAGGCATGCGTCAAGTTCGTCGACAACCTCGAATTGTTCAGCCACGTCGCCAACCTGGGCGACACCCGCAGCCTTGTGATTCACTCGGCCTCGACCACCCACCGGCAACTGAGCCCGGAACAGCAGGAGGCGGCGGGCGCAGGGCCGAGCGTGGTGCGAATCTCGATCGGGATCGAGAATGCGGACGACCTGATCGCGGATCTCGAACAGGCGCTCGAAAAGGCCCATTCCTGAGCCGCGTTAACCGCCTGTCAACCTGTGTTGACGGGCGGAAGCGGGGCCAAAACGGGGGGTGACTCCCGGCTGCCACCCGGCTGCCATCCGGCTGCCGGGGGGAAGATACCGGCCATCCCCCTGAAAACCTTTCCCGACCGAACGGTGAACAGAGCTTGTGATCACCTTTCACTCGGCAGCAAGCTGCTATAATATCAGGGCGCCCTATTCGGACTCCCGTGACCGGGCAAAGGATGTTAGATCGCCGCCCATGAAACCGAGTTTTGCATTATCCCTGTCATTTGAAGGCATCGCGCTGTTGCACCGTGCCTTTCCCGGATGGAACCGGGTTGGCGAGGTGTCGCTCGATTCCTCGGACCTGACCGGGGCCCTGGCCGTGCTGCGTGAAACCGCGCGCCAGATCAACGGCGAGGAACTGACCAGCAAGCTGGTCATCCCCAATGAGCAGATCAAGTATCTTTCACTCGACCTCGGCCTGACGGACGAGGATGCGCGCGCCGACGCCATCCGTGCCGCTCTGGACGGGGCAACGCCCTATCCGGTCAAGGATCTGGTGTTCGACTGGTCGGTCGAAGGCGACAAGACGTTGGTCGCGGCGGTTGCGCGCGAGACCCTGACCGAGGCCGAGCAATTCGCGATGGAGCACGGGTTCGGCCCTGTGAGTTTCGTCGCCAACCCGCCCGAGGGGCAATTCGCGGGCGAGCCGTTTTTCGGACCGACCGCCCATTCGCGCACCCTACTGGCCGCGGGCGAGACGGTTCAGCGCGACATGGCCCCGATCCGGGTCACCGGCGTGGCGCGGATACCGGAGCCCGACGCCGAAGCCACGCCTGAGCCGGACGCCGCGCCCGAACCCGGCGAGGTGCACGAGCAGGAGACCGGCCCGGAAACCGAACCGGCCGGCACGAAGACGTCGGAGGGGCCCGCACCTGCGCAGGCCCCCGCGGCAGAGGACGCGGCGGCGCGGGCGCCCGTTCCGGATCCGCATGCGGCGCCACAGCCATCCGATGCGCCCGAGGATGAACCCGCGAACAACACTGTGCCGGATGCGATACCGGCCTTCACGACCATCCGCGCCCGGCGCGACGATACAGGGGATGCAGGTCGCCCTTTGCCCGGATTGTCCGGGGTGCGACGCCCTTTTCCCGATGACCTGGGCGCCCCGACGATCCCGATCGCGCCCGACAGCGAACCCACGCCGGCGAGGGCCGCGCCACCCGTCGGGACAGCAACAGCCCCCGAGGGGCAGGAGACCGCAGATGCCGCGCAGGACTCTGCGCCGGACCCGCTTGCCGCGCGATCCGACGCACCGGGCGCGGGGATTCCCGCGGCGCCCGAGGATCTGCCCGACCGGGAACCGCTTGCTGCGCCAGCGGGCACGCAGGGCCGCGCGGGCCGATTGTCATTTTTCGACAAGCAAGACCAACCCGGCGGTTCGGCTCCCGAGCCGGGTGGTGACACATCGCCGACGGCGCAGGACGAGGTGCATCACGGCGCCTTGCCCGATGCCGCCACAGACGTCGTCAGCGAAAAGGAACGAATGACGATCTTTGGCGCGCGACAGGGCGCGCGCGCCGAACAGGCATCGACCGGCGGCAAGCCACGGTATCTGGGCCTGATCATGACGGCGGCATTGTTGCTGTTTCTTGCCGGGGTCGCGGCATGGGCGTCGATCTTCGTGGATGACGGTTTGTCGCGCTTTTTCGCCCCGCGCGAAAATGCCGTTGCAACATTGCCCGCAGACAGCGTTGACGAATTCAGTGTCGAGGGCGACGAGGCCATGGTGCCGACCCGTCCCGAGGATCAGGTGCAAGACCAGGCACAGGACGAAGCACCGGCCGAAGACGTGCGCACCGCCGCGCTAGATCTTCTGCCAGAGGAGGCGGAGGCGCCACCCGCGCGTGCCGAACCGCAAGCGCCGCGCGCCATGACACCGGACGAGGCCCAGACGCGATATGCGGTGACGGGGGTGTGGTTGCGCGCGCCCGACCCACCCTCCGAAATGGAACAGGAGACACTCGACGACCTGTACGTCGCCTCGATCGACCCGCGCGTCGAAGAGCATGACGCGGTGGCACTCCCAGAGCTTGCCGCGTTGCAGACCGATGAAGCGATGGCGCCGCCTGCCGCTCCCTTTCCAAGGGGCACGCGCTTTGATCTCGACGAGCGCGGCCTGGCGGTCGCCAGCGAAGACGGCACGCTCAGCCCCGGGGGCTTCCTCGTGTACCGCGGGGCGCCCGAGGCGGTGCCCGGGGACGTGCCCGAGCGCGACCCCGACGCCGTCGTGCCCGAGACGGACGAGTCGCGCGCGGCGCGTGCGGAACTGGCAGAGGTGCGGCCCCGGCCACGGCCCGAAGACCTGATCGAGGACAACGAGCGGCGCAACATGGGCGGGACCACCTGGGCCGAAGTCGCACACGTACGCCCACAGCTTCGGCCCGAGAAGGAGTTCGCCGAGATTGCCGAAGCGGCCGATGTCACCGCAACGGAGCAGGCAGTGGCGGAATCGCCCAAACCCGCGCCCCGCCCGAGCGGCTTTTCCCGCCTGGTCGAGCGCGCGCAGGAAGCCGGGTCACAAGAGACCACGCAGGTCGCCGCAGCGGCGCCCCAGCAGCAATCCGTGACCCCGTCGAACCCAACGACATCGAGCGTCGCCAAGGCCGCGACCATTCGCAATCAGTTGAAAATGCGCCAGGTCAATCTCATCGGGGTCTATGGCAAGCCCAGTTCACGGCGCGCGCTGGTGCGCATGTCGAACGGACGCTACCAGAAGGTCAAGGTGGGTGACCGGCTCGATGGTGGCCAGGTACAGGCCATTGGCGAGACCGAGCTTCGGTATCAGAAGCGCGGCCGCGAGGTGATCCTCAAGATGCCGCGCGGATAGGCCATGGTGCGCTGAACCGGAACGGCGGGTCCGGCCCGGGCGAAACTCGACCATGCAAGGCCGGTCGTTGGACACGGCTTCAAAGCGTTTCGGCAAGCGAGCGGGGATCCGGGCGCGGAATCCTCTCCATCACCCGGGCAATACCGGACCGCGCCTTTGCCCCCGGCCAGTCCGCCCCCATCAACGCCTCGTGCCCCGGGCCATGCCGCAGCACCAGCCGACGCCATTGGTGCAGCGCCAGAATCCGCAGCGCGGTGCGATCGACGGCGCCCGTCGGCAGCGGCGCCTCGGCGGCCAGTTTGAGCGCGCGGGTCAGGCGGGCATAGGCCTGGATGACATCGGGCGGGGCCAGCGTTGCCGTCAGCCAGTCCGGCACGACACCGGGCGTCACCTCCCAGGCCAGAAGCGGCGCGGGTGCGGCCTCGCTTCCATCGTCCCCCGCCGGATCGGGCAAGAGTGCCACGCGCGGCGCGATCACAATGGCGGCCGGGTGATCGAGCGCCGACATCGCCTCGCCCGACGGGGCCAGCACGATGCGCCAGCCACGCGGCACCGGTGGTGCCGCGCCATAGACCTGATCCGAGACCGAGAGCGTCAGCGCGAGGCCATGGTCGGTGAGCGCGTAGCGCGAGGCGCGCCCGTCGCGCGACGAGCTGATCCAGCCATCGCGGCGCAGCCGGTGCAGCGCCACGCGCATCGCCTGCGCCCGCAGGCCCATCCGGTCGGTGAGGGCCGAAAGCACGGGGCCGGGCACATGCGCATCTGGGGCCGCCGCCAGGTCACCAAGAATGGTCACGATCACGGACCAGGTCTTGAGCGTGCCGCATTCAAGCAACGCGCTCATCACGGGCGAGCGATCAAGTGGCAATCTGTCCATACCCCTTCATAGCACGACCGACGGCACCTGCCACGGTTCAGAACGCGTTCATCGTCAGAAGCTCGTATTCCGCGACGGTTTCGTCGTCCTGGCTGAACAGCGTCACGTGCCAGCGCACCTCGCCATATTCGGGGCCACGCGGGGTCTTGGCCTTGACCGTCAGGCGCACGCGGATGCTGTCGCCCGCCTGCACCGGCTTCATGAAGCGCAAGTTATCAAGCCCCGTATTGGCCAGCACCGGGCCTTCGTTCGGCTCGACGAAAAGCCCCGCGGCGAAGGAAAGCAGCAGGTAACCATGCGCGACCCGACCGGGGAAGAACGGGTTTCTTGCCGCGGCGTCCTCGTCCATGTGGGCATAGAAGGTGTCGCCGGTGAAATGGGCAAAATGCTCGATATCGTCGAGGGTGATCTCGCGCGACGCGGTGTGCAGCGTCTCGCCGATCGACAATTCGCCGTAGCGGCGGGTAAAGGGATGCGCCGGGCCCTTGATCTCATGCGCGCCGGGCACCCAACGCCCGCCGATGGCTGTGAGGATGTCGGGGCTGCCCTGGACGGCGGTGCGCTGCATGTAGTGCATGACGCCGCGGATGCCACCCAGTTCCTCGCCGCCGCCCGCGCGGCCCGGACCGCCATGCACCATGTGCGGCATCGGGCTGCCATGGCCGGTGCTTTCCTTCATCGAGTCGGCGTTGTTGATGTAGATCCGCCCGTGCCAGGCGCCTGCCCCCAGCACCACCTGCCGTGCCGCATCACCATCACGGGTGACAAGCGAGGTGACAAGGCTACCGCCCCCGCGATTGGCCAGCGTGACCGCGTGGTCAAGATCGCGATAGCCCATCACGGTCGAGACCGGGCCGAAGGCTTCGGTGTCATGCACGCGCTGCGCCGCGTCGGGATCGGCACAATGGAACAGCAATGGCGAGACGAACCCGCCCTGCCCGCTCATCGGGAGAACGCCGGGGTCGCCAAAGACGCGCTCGGCCTCGGCGCCGATCAACGCGGCCTTGGCCAGAACGTCGGCGCGCTGGGCCTCGGAAACCAGGGCGCCCATGCGCGTGGCCGGATCGCGCGGATCGCCGATCACGGTTGTTGCCAGCCTTGCGCTGACGGCTTCGATCACTGGCTGGACCAGCGCTTGCGGCGCGATGATCCGGCGGATGGCGGTGCATTTCTGACCGGCCTTGGCGGTCATCTCGCGGATGACCTCCTTGACGAAAAGGTCGAACTCGGGCGTGTCGGGCGTGACATCCGGCCCCAGGATCGAAGCGTTGAGGCTGTCCTGTTCGGCGGCGAAACGCACCGAGTTCGACAGCAGGTTCGGATGCCCCCGCAGCTTGAGCGCGGTATCGGCCGACCCGGTAAAGGCCACCACGTCCTGCGCGCCCAGGTGGTCGAGCATGTCGCCGAGCCCCCCGGCCACGAATTGCAGCGCGCCTTCGGGCAGGATGCCGCTTTCCAGCATCATTCGCACCGCCATTTCGGTGACATAACAGGTCGAGGTCGCCGGCTTCACGATCGCCGGCACACCCGCCAGAAAGCTCGGCGCGAGTTTCTCCAGCATCCCCCAGACCGGGAAGTTGAAGGCGTTGATATGCACCGCCACGCCTTGCAGCGGGGTGCAGACATGCTGCCCGAGGAATCGCCCCTCGCGGCCAAGCTGTTCCAGCCCGCCATCGAGAAAGATCTGCGCATCGGGGAGTTCGCGCCGCCCCTTGGAGGCAAACACGAAAAGCGTGCCGATGCCGCCGTCGACGTCGATCAGGTGGTCGGATTGCGTCGCGCCGGTGTCGAAGGAAATATCGTAAAGCGCCTGCTTGCGCTCACCAAGGTAGAGCGCAAGTGCCTTGAGCATTTTCGCGCGCTCATGAAATGTCATCGCGCGCAGCGCAGGGCCGCCGTGTTCGCGCGCATGGGCCAGCATGGCAGCCGCATCGAGCGCGTCGTTGCCCGCCTCGGCCATGACCGCGCCCGTGATCGCGCTGGCGATGGGCCGCGCGCCCTGGCCCGGGGCAAGCCAGTCCCCGGCCACGAAACTCTTGATCTGCTGGATGCTCATCGTTCTCCCCCTTCATCCTGTGCCCCGGGGGCTGGCCCCCATTGCCGACCGGGGTCGGTGGTCTCGCCTCTTTTATTGACCAACCGTTCGGTTTATGCAAGCTTCGCAACCGAGGAGACGCGAGGGGAGGGACGCATGAGCGACACGATTCTGATCGGTGACAACGGCACCTGGGCCGAAATCACGCTGAACCGTCCGGACAAGCTCAATTCCTTCAACGAGGAAATGCATCACGCGCTGCGCGTGGCGCTGGAATGGGCGCGCGACGATGGCAAGCGCGCGGTTCTGCTGACCGGTGCGGGGCGCGGGTTTTGCGCCGGACAGGACCTGGGCGACCGTGATCCGCGCAAGATGGACGGCCCGCCCGATCTCGGGGCCACGGTCCGCGATTTCTGGGCCCCGTTGGTGCGGCTGATCCGGTCGTTGGAAATGCCCGTCATCTGCGCGGTCAACGGCGTGGCGGCGGGTGCGGGATCGTCGGTGGCGCTGGCCTGCGACATCGTGCTGGCGGGCGAGAGCGCGAAATTCATCCAGTCGTTTTCCAAGGTCGGACTGATCCCCGATACCGGCGGAAGCTGGCACCTTAGCCGCCTTCTGGGCGAGGCGCGGGCCAAGGCGCTGGCGATGACGGCCGAGCCCCTGCCCGCCGCACAGGCGGCCGAATGGGGTCTGATCTGGAAGGCGCTGCCGGATGATGCGCTTCTGGACGAGGCGCGCGCGCTGGCGGGGTCACTGTCCAACGGGCCGACGCTTGGATACGCCCGGACCAAACAGGCAATCGAAGCCGCGCATGTCAACACGCTCGATGCGCAGCTCGACCTCGAAGCGCGCTTCATGAAGGAATGCGGCGAAAGCGCCGATTACGCCGAGGGCGTGGGTGCATTCCTCGACAAGCGCAAACCGGAGTTCAAGGGCAAATGACCCCGAAGGAACGCGCCGAGAAATCCGCCGCAGCGATGTGGGCGGATGACAATGCCAGCAAGTGGTTCGGCATGGAGATCACCGAGATCGACGAAGGCCGCGCGGTCCTGGAACTGACCGTGGCGGCGCATCACTGCAACGGGCATGGGATCTGTCATGGCGGCGTGACCTTCGCGCTGGCCGACAGCGCCTTTGCCTTTGCCTGCAACAGCCGCAACCAGGCCACGGTGGCGCAGCACAACCTGATCTCCTATCTCGCGCCGGGGCGCGCGGGCGACCGGCTGCGCGCCGAGGCGGTGGAATTGTCGTTGCAGGGGCGCAGCGGCATCTACGACATCAAGGTGACCAAGGAGGACGGCACGGTGATCGCCGAGTTTCGCGGATTCTCGCGCGCGATCAAGGGCCAGTTGTTCGAAGAATAAGAGGAATATGCCATGAAAGACCTGACGCCGAACAAATCCGATCTCGACCCGATCGAGGTGGCCTCGATCGACGAGATCCGCGGGCTTCAGCTTGAGCGGCTGAAATGGTCGCTTCGCCACGCCTATGACAACGTGCCGATGTATCGCGAGCGGTTCGACGCGGTGGGGGTGCATCCCGACGACCTCAGGACGCTTGCAGACCTGGCGAAGTTTCCCTTCACCACCAAGACCGACCTGCGCGACAATTACCCCTTTGGCCTGTTTGCCGTGCCGCGCGAGCGCATCATCCGGGTGCATGCCTCTTCGGGCACGACCGGCAAGCCGACGGTCGTGGGCTACACCGAAAAGGACATCGACACCTGGGCCAGCCTCGTGGCGCGCTCGATGCGCGCGAGCGGGACGCGACCCGGCGACATCGTGCACGTGGCCTATGGGTACGGGCTTTTCACCGGGGGTCTGGGCGCGCATTACGGGGCCGAGAAACTGGGCTGCACGGTGGTGCCGATCTCGGGCGGGATGACCGAGCGGCAGGTCACGCTGATCCAGGATTTCGAGCCCGGCACGATCATGGTGACCCCGTCCTACATGCTCAACATCCTCGAGGAGTTCCAGCGACAGGGGATCGACCCGCGCGCATGTTCGCTCGACGTGGGGATCTTTGGCGCCGAACCCTGGACCAATGCGATGCGCAGCGAGGTCGAACAGGCGTTCGACATGCATGCGGTCGACATCTATGGCCTTTCCGAGGTCATGGGGCCGGGCGTGGCGAATGAATGCGTCGAGACCAAGGACGGCCTGCATATCTGGGAGGATCATTTCCTTCCCGAGATCATCAACCCCGAAACCGGCGAGGTGGTCGAGGACGGCGAAATGGGCGAGCTGGTCTTTACCACGCTGACCAAGGAAGGTCTGCCGATGATCCGCTATCGCACCCGCGATCTCACGCGGCTCCTGCCCGGCACGGCGCGCTCGATGCGGCGGATGGAAAAGATCACCGGACGTTCGGACGACATGATCATCCTGCGCGGCGTCAACGTGTTCCCCACCCAGATCGAGGAGCAGATCATGAAATGCGCGGGCCTTGCCCCGCATTTCCAGATCGAACTGATCCGCAAGGAGCGCATGGACGCGATGATCGTCCATGCCGAATGCACCCCCGATCAGGCCAACGACGAGGCCCGCGCCGCCTCGGCCCGCGAGTTGGCGCATCACATCAAGTCGGTTGTCGGCATTTCCACGAAGATCGAAATCCACCCCGAAGGCAGGGTCGAGCGCAGCCAGGGCAAGGCGCGGCGCGTGGTCGACAACCGCCCGAAGGAGTGAACCCTTGGCGCGAACGATTGCAAAAGATCACGGGGAGAAACGCGCGCAGATCCTCAAGTCGGCAGCCAGGGTCTTTGCCGACCAGGGGTTCGACCGGGCGTCGATGGCGATGCTGGCGCGCGAATGCGGGATCTCGAAGGCCAATATCTACCACTACTATGACAGCAAGGACGCGCTTCTCTTCGACCTGCTCGACAATTACCTGAGCCAGCTGCGCGACCGGATCTGCGCGATCCGGCCCGGTGACGGGCCGCCCGAAGAAGCGCTGCGCAAGACCGTGCTGGAAATCCTGATGGCCTACCAGGGCGCGGATGACGAGCACCGGGTGCAGGCCAGCGGCCTTTCGGCCCTGCCCGAGGATCAGCAGAAGATCCTGCGATCCTATCAGCGCGACATGGTGGGTCACATGGCGGCAATCCTCGCGCGGATCGCGCCCGAGCGGTTCGACGGGCAACCCGCCAAGCTGCGCGCCGCCACCATGTCGGTGTTCGGGATGCTGAACTGGTTCTACATGTGGAACAGCCAGGCCAACGAGGCGGCGCGGCGCGAATATGCCACGCTGGTGAGCAACCTGACGCTGGGCGGGCTCAAGACAGTGTGATCGCCCCGATGCGCGATTTGTTGCCGTGTGAGTGGCACGCGTGGAGAGGATTTCCTATCTTGACGCCACACCGGTCGCATGAAGCGACCGACTCGGGAGAGGAGAACAGTCATGAAACGCATCGTGGTTGCCAGCGGGCTGGCACTTGCGCTTTCTGCGCCTGCCCTGCAGGCCGATCCGTCCTTAGGCTTCGGCATATCCTATGTCTTTGGCGGCGGCTCGAGCGACGTGGCCGTCGGCGCACGTGTATTTTCCGACGACGAGCCGCAAGAAGGCGCGGTTTCGCTCGGAGTCGACTACAAGATCGGATCGCAGAGCGTCCGGCCCAATATCGGCGCCGCCTATCTTGACGACGATGTCTATGGCGACGTCAGCCTGGGCTATGATTTCGGCGCCAAGGGCGTTGATTTCGGTGTCGGGCTGGGCGGCTGGAGCGACTGACGCCCGCGTCCGCCGATGTGGATCTGAGGCAGATACATGACCGAATTCCCGCACGGAATTCGGTCATGGGCTATGTGGCTTTGAGTCCCAGTTGAGACAGCGTTTCGCCCGCGCGTGCCTCCCATGCCGATTTCAACTCGGCATTGGGTGTGTGGCGCAGGCCCATCTCGCGCAGCGCCTCGAACCGGTCGGGATTGCCGATGCCGAAACTGGCCGCCACGCGGGGCCACCAGTAATGCACGCTGGCCTGAAGCTGATCGCCCTGGTCTTCGGCAATGAGTCTCTGCATCCCTTCATGGGCAAGCTCCGCATGGCGCGCCTCGACCGGGGCGATACCGCGGAACGCCTCGGCCAGCGGCTGATAGCTCACCTTGACGAATTCGCCCATCTGCACGCCCACGGCCTGCCCCATCAGCAGGTTCATCACCACAGCATCGCCCCAGCCCTCAAGCGGGTAATTGAAGACGGCAAGCCGCATGTCATGTTCAACGCGCCGGGTGCCGATGTCGGCATCACGGTCAAGCCGCGCGGTCCAGGGGTGGTGATTGGCATAGCGCACCTCATCCGCACCGAAATCACCCATGATTTTCAAAACCTTGTCGGCATTGTCGGTCTTTTCCAGCACGATCTTGGCAGCGGCGATCCGTTCCTTGATGCCGGGGCCGCGATTGATCGTGTCGGCAAAGCCCGCGGCGCCAGCCAGTTCCGAATCGACGAAGGTGGCCATCAGCTTCAGCAACTCGGCACGGTAGCGCGGCGGCACGTTGGCGGGGCTGGTCAGCATCCCGCCTTCGGCGAGATAGTCCTTGAGGCTCATGTCATCCATTTCCCGGCCCTCACTGGTCATAATCGACGACGACGCGGTCGGTGACGGGGAAGGACTGGCACGACAACACGTATCCCTTCTCGACCTCGTAATCCTCGAGCGCATGGTTGGCGACCATCTCGACCTCGCCCTCGATCACCCGGCAGCGGCAGGTCGAGCAGACCCCCGCCGTGCAGGCAAAGGGCGCATCCATCGCGTTTTGCCGCGCGGCGTCGAGAATGGTCATGTCCTTGGCGGTCGTGATGGTCTGTGTAGCTCCGTCAAGCGTGATCGCGACCTCGGCCTGGTTGGCCTGCTTGCCAGCCTGCTTGGAGACCACCTTGCTTTTGAGGCGGCCGGGCTGGGCGCTGGCGAAAAGCTCGAACTTGATCTGCGCGTCGTCAAGCCCGTGATCCCGCAGCGCCCTGGCGATGCCAAGCATCATCGGCTCGGGGCCACAGATGAAGGCGGTATCGACGCTTTCGACGTCGATCCATGTGCGGAAGAGCTGCGCGCATTTCTCTTCGGTCACCATGCCGGTGAATAGGTCGATCTCCTGCGCGTCCTGTTCCAGGACATGGATCACCGAGAGACGGCCAAGATACTGGTTTTTCAAGTCCTCCAGTTCCTCGCGGAACATGATGCTGGCCACGCCCTTGTTGGCGTAAACGAGCGTGAATGTCGATCGCGGCTCGGTGGCGAGGGTGGTTTTCACGATCGACAGCACCGGCGTGATGCCCGAGCCCCCCGCGAAACCGAGATAATTCTTCGCGTTGGCCGGGTCGAGCGGCGTGTGGAACCCGCCCATCGGTTCCATCGCCTGCAACGTGTCGCCGACCTTCAATTCCTCGTTGGCGAAATTCGAGAAGGCCCCGCCCTCGACCCGCTTGATCCCGACCTGGAGCTTGCCTTCGTGCCGGCCCGAGCAGATCGAGTAGGAGC
Source organism: Rhodobacteraceae bacterium HLUCCO07 (assembly GCA_001314705.1). Lineage (GTDB taxonomy): Bacteria > Pseudomonadota > Alphaproteobacteria > Rhodobacterales > Rhodobacteraceae > Aquicoccus. Next base: position 115,221 of record LJSU01000020.1, on the reverse strand, counting down.
GGCGCAGTTCCTCGCCGTCGAAATCGCGGCGGAAGGTCAGGTATTGGCCCTGGATGAAGTCGAAGGCCGCCGGGTCGTCGGGTTCAAGGGTCAGGACCACCGCATCGCGGATCGTGTGGTGGATATCGGTAACCTTGAGATCGTGGAATCGCGCCATTCGCGGTCTCCTCAGATACACTTGAAATAATCGAAGGGCTCAAGACAGTCCTTGCAGCGCCATTGCGCCTTGCAGGGGGTCGAGCCGAATTGCGAGATCCGTTCGAGATGGCTGCCGCCGCAATGCGGGCAGCGTTGCGGCCCGCCCGCGGGCTGTGGCGGGGCGATACCGTATTTCTCGAGTTTTTCGCGCCCCGTTTCGGTGAGCCAGTCGGTGGTCCAGGGCGGCGAAAGCTGGCGTTTCAACTCCAGTTTCTCGATGCCATGGCTGCGCAGGGCCTTTTCGATCTCGAAATTGATGACCGAGGTCGCAGGACAGCCCGAATAGGTCGGCGTTACGGTGACCCGAAGCGTGTCACCCTGCCATTCGACGCCCCGGATGATGCCCAGGTCGACGAGAGAGATCACCGGGATCTCGGGGTCGGGCACCTGGTCGAGCCATTCCCATATCTGTTCCACCGGGGCGCCCATGGGTTTACCAGCTCGCCCCCGGATAGGCGCGTTGCAGCCATTGCATGGATGTCAGGATATGGCCCAGGTGTTCGGTATGCATCCGCCCCGTGCGCCCACCGTTATGGGCGAAGCGGTCGTCGGGAATCGTCAGCGTCGCCTCGCTCATCACGGCGGCCAGTTTCGCGTCATAGGCGTCTCGCAGGCTGGCCGGGTCGGGGGCGATGCCGGCCTTGGCCACGGCCGCATCCACGGCATCGCTTTCGAACATCTCGCCCACGTAAGGGTAAAGGTAATCAAGTGCCGCCTGCATCCGTGCATGGCTTTCCTCTGTGCCGTCGCCCAGCCCGATCACCGTGTCGCCCGAGCGTTCGACGTGATAGGCGACCTCTTTCGCGGCCTTGGCGGCGATCTCGGCAACGCGCGCGTCGCTTGATCCCTTGAGCGCGTCGAGCATCAGTTCCTGCCACGCATCGAACAGGAATTGCCGCATCAGGGTCTGCCCGAAATCGCCGTTGGGCAGCTCCACCATGAGCGCGTTGCGGAAATCCCAGGCGTCGCGCAGGAAGGCCAGATCGTCGGCGCTACGGCCCTGCCCCTCGACCTCGCCGGCAAGGCCGAGCCAGAGCTGGGTCTGGCCGATGAGGTCAAGCGCGGTGTTGGCCAGCGCGATGTCCTCTTCGAGAACCGGCGAATGGCCGCACCATTCGGAAACGCGGTGGCCGAGGATCAGGGTATTGTCACCCATCCGCAGCAGGAATTCGAACAGATCGGCGGATATGTCCTTTGTCGCCATCACATCGCCCCCACGTCATCGGGAATGTCGAAAAAGGTCGGGTGGCGGTAGATCTTGGATTCCGACGGCTCGAACATCGGGCCCTTGTCGCCGGGATTGGTCGCGGTGATGTGGCGCGCCTCGACCACCCAGATGCTCACACCCTCGTTGCGGCGGGTATAGACGTCGCGCGCGTTCTTGACGGCCATTTCCGCGTCGGGCGCGTGGAGCGAACCGACATGACGGTGCGACATGCCATGCTGACCGCGGATGAAGACTTCCCACAGGGGCCATTCGTTTTTCATCTGCCGATCTCCTTATTCCGCCGCGACCTTGCGGGCGGCCCGTTTCCGGGCATGGGCCATCAGCCCGTCGCGCACCCACGCCCCCTCTTCCCAGGCGCGCTTGCGATCGTTCATACGCTCGGTGTTACAGGGGCCCTTGCCCTTGAGGACGTTGAAGAACTCGGTCCAGTCGGGTTCCGAGAAATCGTAGTGACCGCGCTCCTCGTTCCACTTGAGCTTGTCATCGGGGATGCTCAGGCCGAGGTATTCGGCCTGAGGCACGGTCTGATCGACGAAACGCTGGCGCAGCTCGTCATTGCTGTCGATCTTGATCTTCCACGCCATGGATTGCGCCGAATGCACGCTTTCCTTGTCCGAGGGGCCGAACATCATCAGCGAAGGATACCAGAACCGGTTGAGCGCATCCTGCGCCATCTTTTTCTGCGCCTCGGTGCCCTGGGCCATCTTCATCATGATGTCGTAGCCCTGGCGCTGGTGAAAGCTCTCTTCCTTGCAGATGCGGATCATCGCGCGGGAATAGGGGCCGTAGGAGGTGCGCTGAAGCGGCACCTGGTTCATGATCGCGGCACCATCGACCAGCCAGCCCACCGCGCCGATATCGGCCCAGTTGAGCGTGGGATAATTGAAGATCGAGGAGTATTTCATCCGCCCCGAGAGCAGATCCTCGGTCAACTCGTCCCGCGAAACGCCCAGCGTTTCGGCCGCGCAATAGAGATAGAGCCCATGGCCCGCCTCGTCCTGAACCTTGGCCAGCAGGATCGCCTTGCGCTCCAGCGTGGGTGCGCGGGTGATCCAGTTGCCTTCGGGCAGTTGGCCGACGATCTCGGAATGCGCGTGCTGGCCGATCTGGCGGATGAGCGTGGCGCGGTAATCGTCGGGCATCCAGTCCTTGGGCTCGATCTTGATATCGGCGTCGATCTTGTCCTGAAAGGCCGCCTCTTCGGGCGTCATCTCTTCGCGGGGCTTCACCCCGGTTCCGGCGGTCTTGATCATCTGTGCATACATGTCGGGATCCTCCCTCAGACGCGTTCAAGGATGAGCGCGGCCCCTTGGCCCACGCCCACGCACATTGTGCAAAGCGCATAGCGCCCGCCCGTGCGTTTCAATTGATAGGCGGCCGAGAGCGCCATGCGCGCCCCCGACATGCCCAGCGGGTGGCCAATGGCGATGGCTCCGCCATTGGGATTCACATGGGGGGCGTCGTCGGGAACGCCAAGGGCACGCAGCGTGGCCAGCCCCTGGGCCGCGAAAGCCTCGTTCAATTCTATCACATCCATCTCGCCGATGTTGAGACCGGCGCGGCGCAGCACCTTCTGGCTGGCTGGCACGGGGCCGATGCCCATCACACGCGGCTCGACCCCGGCCGCCGACATCGCGACGATGCGCGCCATGGGGGTTAGGCCGTTTTTCGCCGCAGCGGCCTCGCTCGCGATCAGCATTGCCGCCGCACCGTCGTTGACGCCGCTTGCATTGCCCGCGGTCACGGTAAGGTCGGGGCCGTTCACACCCTTGAGCCTGGCCAGCCTGGTCGCATCGGTGCCGGGACGGGGGTGTTCGTCTGTATCGACAAGAACGGGATCGCCCTTGCGCTGCGGCACCTCGACCGGGGTGATTTCATCGGCAAAGACACCGGCCTTTTGCGCCGCGTCCCAGCGCGCCTGGCTGCGCGCGGCAAAGGTGTCCTGATCCTCGCGGCTGATGTGGTAGTCGGCGGCCACGTTGTCGGCGGTCTGGGGCATGGAATCGATGCCGTATTGCGCCTTCATCTTCGGATTGACGAAACGCCAGCCGATGGTGGTGTCATAAACCGCGTTGGCGCGGGAAAAGGCGGTTTCGGCCTTGGGCATCACGAAAGGCGCGCGCGACATGGATTCGACGCCGCCGGCAATCGCCATGTCGTAGTCGCCCGCCCGGATCGCCCGCGACACGGTGCCCACCGCATCGAGCCCCGAGGCGCAAAGCCGGTTGATCGTGGCGCCGGGCACGTCGACCGGCAGACCGGCCAGAAGCAAGGCCATGCGCGCCACGTTGCGATTGTCCTCGCCCGCCTGGTTGGCGCAGCCATAAATCACGTCATCGAGGCTGGACCAGTCCACATCCGGATTGCGCGCCATCAGCGCTGCGATGGGATGGGCGGCAAGATCGTCGGTGCGGATCGACGACAGCGCGCCACCATAGCGGCCGATGGGCGTGCGGGTGGCATCGCAGATGAAAGCGTCTGGCATGGCTCCTCCTCGAATGGTGTGTCCTGCCGATCTTGCCACGATCTCGCATGAAACACCCGCGCGTTTCCGACCTCGCACCCGATTTCGTTACGGCAAACCGGGATGCGGCAGGACATCTCCCAATACCCGACCGCACGGTCGGTGATATGCGCGAATGCGATTCGGAGCAAGCCTTTTGTTACTTTAAGTCTAAATTTATTCGGTCATCTGTAACATATCAGGGAAGCGGGCCAGTCTGCCAGAGCCGCACCTTGAGCCCGCCATGGGCGACATGCGGCCCCGGGGCCCCGAAGGGCAGGCCCGTGGCACGGGCCAATCCGGCCTCGTTCGTCACCAGCCCCACGTGCCAGCCTGACAGGCGCTCTTGCGCGACCTTGCCCAGCGCGGCGTAAAGCGCGTAAAGCAGCTTCTTGTTGCCGATCCGCGCCCCATAAGGCGGGTTCACGATCATCAGGCCGGGCGGGCCGTCGGGGCGTTGCAAATCGGCGATGGGTTGGCAGTCAAAGCGGGTGAGACCGGCCACGCCCGCCCGCTCGGCATTCTGCGTGGCCATGCGGATCGCGCCCTGATCGCGGTCGAAGCCGTGAAACATCGGTACAGGTGCCTCGACCCGGGCCAGCGCCTCGGCCCTGAGCGCGGCATAGCCCGCCGGATCATGATTTGCGAATTGCATGAAGGCAAAGTCCCGGTCGCGGCCCGGGGGCAGACCGGCCGCGATCTCGGCGGCCTCGATGACAAAGCTGCCCGAACCGCACATCGGGTCGAGCACCGGTTCCGCACCCGTGAACCCGCATTGCCGCAGGAAAAGCGCCGCCAATGTCTCGCGCATCGGCGCCTTGCCCACCGCCTGCTTGTGGCCGCGCCGGTGCAGCGGCTCGCCCGAGCTGTCGAGGCTGATGGTGCAAAGGTCATCCTCGATCCGCACCATCACCCGCAGGGCGGCCTTGGCCGAGACCGGCGCGCCCAGCGTTTCGGATATGGCGCGTTCGATGCGTTGGGCGGCGGCGCGATCGTGATAGATGCGGGACTTGTGGCAGGTCGCCTCGACCCGCACCGGCACATCCGGGCGCAGGAACGCGGCCCAGTCGAACTTGCGCGCGCGCTTGTCGAGCTGTGCAAGGTGCATGGCGCGAAAGGCCCCGACCCGCACCAGCACCCGCCCCGCCCCGCGCAGGACAAGGTTCGCGCGCCAGACCTCGGCCCAGCCGCCGCGCGTTTCCACCCCGCCGGGCACCACGCGCGGGGCGTCGAACCCGGCCTCTTGGGCCTCGTCGCGCAAGGCAGGCTCAAGCCCCGGGGCGGTGGCAAGGAAGATGTCGAATTGCGAATCCATGTGGGCAGGCCTTTCGCGCGGTATCGCACGGGCTTACACGCTATCAGATGTCGCCGAAATCCCCATGTCGCCCCTTGCCTCCGGCAAAGCGTGCGGCCCCCTTGGCGCCCTCGGCCTGCACCATGCCCTTGCTGCCCTCCCATTCCTGGCGCAGGGCGGCGCGCTGATCCAGGCCCGCCTGTGCGCGGGCCGAGGCACGGTCGGCGCGCAGGCAGCCCTGTGGGAAACGGGCGATCTGGTGGGCGAGTTCCTCGGCCCGGTCGCGCGCCGTGCCGTCGGGCACCACGTATTCGCAAAGCCCGATACGCAATGCCTCTTGCGCAGTCACCTTGCGCCCGGTCAGGATCATGTCCATCGCACGCCCCTCGCCCACCAGCCGGGGCAGGCGCACCGTGCCCCCGTCGATGAGCGGCACGCCCCAGCGGCGGCAATAAACGCCCATGAAGGCCCCCTGCCCCATCACGCGCAGGTCGGCCCACACGGCAAGCTCCATCCCGCCGGCCACCGCCGGCCCCTCGATGGCGGCGATCACCGGCTTGGAAAGGTCGAGCCGTGACGGCCCCATCGGGCCGAACACGTGCCCCTCTTCGGCGAAATCAAGCGCCGCCCAGGCCTCGCCCTCGGCCAGTGCCGCGACCTGCTTGAGATCCCAGCCCGCACAGAAGGCCCCGCCCTCGCCCCAGAACACGGCCACCGCGGCGCTGTCATCCGACTCGAATTCCAGAAACGCTTCGTAAAGCGCACGGGCGTGCTCCACATCCATCGCGTTGCGCGCCTCGGGGCGGGAATGGATCACCGTCCAGACCGCACCGTTCTTCTCGACCCTCACCGGCATGACGCCCTCCTTTTAAGCCTGTTTCGCCTGCTTGCCGCAAATTCGCAAAGAAGCGGTGCAATTTCTGCCCCTTTCCGGCATTAAATGCCACGTTCATCATTGCCATTTCGCCAACCAACCCCGGAGATCACCATTTCGAGCCTGCCTCACCCCACCTATAGGCCCGAGATCGACGGGCTGCGCATGATCGCGGTCCTCGCGGTCGTGCTCTACCATTTCGACGTGCCGGGTATGGCAGGGGGCTTTGCCGGGGTCGACGTGTTCTTTGTCATCTCGGGCTACCTGATCGGCGGCATCCTGTGGCGTGACTTGTCCGAGAACGGGCGACTGCACCTGGCGCGGTTCTTTATCCGGCGGGTCAAGCGGCTTGCTCCGGCCTATTTCGCCATGGCTGGCGTGACCGCCATGGCCGCATGGGTCGTGTTCCTGCCCTTCGAGTTCCGCGAATTCGGCAAGTCGCTGATCGCGGCCACGGTGTATCTCTCGAACGTGCTGTTCTGGCGCGGCGAGGGCTATTTCGACATCGGTGCGGATGTGAAAGCACTGTTGCACACCTGGTCGCTCGCGGTCGAGGAACAGTTTTACATCGTGCTGCCGCTCGTGATGTTGCTGCTCAAGGCGTCGCGGCGGGTGCTGCTCTGGGCGCTGATCGTCGGTTTTGCCACCTCTTTCGCCGCATCGGTCTGGATCACGCCACAAAGCCAGACCACCGCCTTTTACCTTTTCCCGTTCCGCGCGTGGGAGCTTCTGGCCGGGGTATTGCTGGCGATCCATGGCCAATCGCGGCAGGCGCGGTTTTCCTGGCACCCGGGGTTGAGCTGGCTGGGCCTCGTACTGGTGCTGGGCGGGCTGGTGTGGATCGAACCGGACGGGTTTCCAGGCTGGCAGGCGGCGATTCCGGTGGCGGGTACGGTTCTGCTGATCCTGAACGGGCGGCAGACCAACCCGGTCAACCGGGCGCTCTCGGCCCCTTTGCCGGTCTTCATCGGACAGGTTTCCTATTCGCTCTACCTCTGGCACTGGCCGGTGCTGGTCCTGTCGAAATACTGGCGCGACGGCTATGCCGGCCCGTGGGAGGTCGCGGGCTGGATGGTGCTTTCCTTCGGGCTGGCAGTGGTCTCGTGGCGCTATGTCGAATTGCCGTTCAGGCGGATCGAGGGCGCGCGCGGCTGGCCGGTGCTGGGCGCGCTGGCACTGCCCACGGGGGCGATGCTGGCGATCGGCGCACTGGCCTATGTCAAGGACGGGGTGCCCGGGCGGTTCGGCCCCGAGACCCGGACCCATATCGCGGCCTCGGCCGATTTCCTTCAGGATTTCTCGCGTTGTCAGACGGTCACGGAGGGCCATTTTGCCTGGGTCGAGCTCTGCCCCATCGGGCCCGAGGGCGCGCCACGCGTCGTGATCTGGGGCGACAGCCACCTGCGCGCCATGAAAGAAGGACTGGATCAGGCCGCGCAGCAGGCGGACACGCCCGCGCTCCTGATCTGGCGGGCGGGCTGCCCGCCGCTTTTCGGGATCGAGAAACGCGAAAGCTATGCCACGCCAGCCGATGATGCGGCCTGCACCATTGCCAATGCCACGATCCGCGCCGGGCTCGCCTCGCTTGAGTCCGTGCAAAACCTGCTGCTGGTGGGGCGCTGGTCCTACTACGCCACCGGCACGGGCGTGGGGCAGGATGCGCAGAACACCATCGCGCTGGCCGGTCATGACGGCGGGACCAACGCCGAGGTGTTCAGCAGCGCGCTCAAGGCAAGCCTGCCCGTTCTCGAACAGAACTTCGAGCGGATCTTCGTGCTGCGCCAACCGCCCGAGATGCCGTTCTACGACAGTCGCACGGTCGCGCGGCAGCTTGCGCATGGGCAGCTCACCCCCGAGAACGCGCCGCTTTCGCTGCCTCGCGATCAGGCCGAGGCGCGGGCCGCGCCGGGCGAGGCGCTTTTTGCGCCGTGGCTCGAAGCCGGAGACCTGCACTTGATCGACCCCTGGCCGAAACTGTGCGATGCGTCGGAATGCACGGTGATGCAGGATGGCGAAAGCTGGTATTTCGACAACAATCACCTGACCAACCGCGCCGCGCGGGCACTGGCACCGCTTTTTGAACCCGTCTTCGAAAGGGCAGGACCATGAGCCGGGAAATCACGCAACGGCATTGGGACGTGATCGTGATCGGCACCGGGATCGGCGGCGGCACCACGGGCCGGGCGCTGGCCGAAGCGGGGCGCAAGGTGCTTTTCGTCGAAAAGGGCCCTGCCGGGCACCGGTCCGAGCAGACACCGCTCTCGCCCGGGATCTTCGTGCCCGAGGCGCGGAGCGCGCGCGGGTTCTGGCCCGCAGAGGTGCGCGCCAGGGTGGACGGGCGCGAGGCCCGGTTCTTCGCCCCGCTTGGCGCCGGCCTTGGCGGATCATCCGTGTTCTATGCCGCCACGCTCGAGCGGCCCGAGCCGCATGATCTCGACCATTCCGAAGCACGCCCGCACCCGACCGGCGGCTGGCCCGTGTCATGGACCGAGTTCGCGCCATGGCTCGACCGAGCGCAGGCGCTTTACCGGGTCTGCGGCACGCCCGACCCCCTGTCCGAGACACCCTGCCCCAACCTCGCCCCGCCACCGCCCCTGTCGCGGGGCGATCAGCACCTGACCGAACGGCTGCGCGCGCAGGGGCTGCACCCTTATGCGCTGCACTCCGCCATCGCCCATCTGCCCGGCTGCAAGGGGTGCCTCGGCTTCAAATGCCCGCATGCGTGCAAGATGGATGGACGCTCCGCCGGGGTGGAACCGGCGCTGGCCACCGGCAACGCGGCCTTGCTCGACCGCTGCGCGGTCACGCGCCTTCTCGGCGACGGCCAGCGCATCACCGGGCTCGAGGCGCGGCGCGCGGGCGAGGTGCTGACCCTCACGGCCGATCATGTCGTGCTCGCCGGTGGCGCGCTCGGCTCTCCGCGGCTTTGCCTCGCCTCTGCCTGCGAAACGTTCCCGCAGGGTGTGGCCAATACCAGTGGCCTGGTGGGGCGGGGCCTGATGTTCCATCTCAACGAGATGTTCGCGATCTGGCCCGGCGGCACTGACCCAAGCCCGTCCAAGGCGATTGGCCTGCGCGATCTCTACTGGCGCGAGGGGCAGCGGCTTGGCATGGTGCAGGCCATGGGCGTGGCCGCCTCTTACGGTGAAATCGCCTGGTATCTCAGGGGCTTGGTCGAAAACTCCGGCTTGGGCCGCATTCCCGGTGCGGCAGGCCTCAGCCGTATTCCGGCGGCAATCGCGGCCAAGCTTCTGGGCACTGCCAAGATCTTCGTCGGCCTGCTCGAAGACCTGCCCTATGACGACAACCGGGTGCTGCCACCCGAGGGTGACAGTGACGAGATCGCGATCGACTACCGCATCCATGACGAGTTGCGCGCCCGCCGTCGCCTCTTCCGCCGCGAGATCGCGCGCGCCCTGCGCGGCCAGCGCAAGATGTTCCTGACCCGCCGGCCGGAATTGAATTTCGGCCACCCTTCCGGCACGATGCGCTTTGGCGATGACCCTGCACGCGCGGTGCTGCGTGGCGACGGGCGGGCGCATGACGTCGCCAATCTCTGGGGGGCGGATGCGGGGTTCTTTCCGACCTCGATGGGGGTGAACCCCTCGCTCGGCATCGCCGCGCAGGCGCTCCGGGTGGCCGATGCGATAAACCGGGAGGGACGCGATGGCGCGTGATGACGACAGGGTGAAATCGGGCGTGGCGCTTGTCACCGGCGCGGGTCGCGGGTTGGGCCGGGCGCTGGCGCGCGCGCTGGCGTCGCGCGGGATGCGGGTCGCGGCAGTCGGGCGCGATGCGCAAAGCCTTGCCGAAACGGCAAACGGATCGGACCGGATCACGCCCGTCATCGCGGATGTGAGCGATTTCGACAGCCTGCGACACGCGTTCGAAGAGGCCGACGCGCTCGGCCCCCTCACCCTGCTGATCAACAACGCGGCGCTCTATCCGCGTTGCGACATATTCGACGAAACCCCCGAAAGCTTCATGCAGACCACCCGCGTCAATCTCGGCGGCAGCTTCGCCGCCACGCGCATGGCGCTCGACCGGATGGCAGAGACAGGATTCGGCCGCATCCTCAACGTCGCGACCTTTGCCGACCTGCACCCGCTTCCCGCCTCGGCCGCCTATTCCGTGTCCAAGGGCGCCGCGCGCATCCTGACCCGCGCGCTCGTGGCCGACCTGGCCGATCGCTTTCCCGACATCGTCATTTCCGACTGGATGCCCGGGATGCTGGCCACGCGCATGGGCATTCCCGACGGGCTCGCCCCCGATCAATCGGCGAAATGGGGGGTCGAACTGGCGCTCTGGCACGATCCCGCCCTTTCCGGCACCAGCTTCGAGCAGGCCATCGAAATCCCTCCGCCGCGCGGTCTCAAGGGGCGGATCAAGGATCGGCTGCTGGGGCGGCGCAGACCTCTGCGGCGCCTCGACTGACCCCTTTATCTTGCCAGAAATACTCCGTTTTTCCAATGGCTTGAGCTCTGCCCGACCCGCGCCCGGCACGCAACGGCCGCGGTCATCCTCGCCAGCGCATCCGCAAGGCGCGCCACATATGCCCCGGCAGGATCGCCAAACAGCGCGCATAGCGCGGCACGAGACGTGCGGGTGCGCTGAACATCCGCCACGCCCATTCCATCGCGATCGCCCGCACCCATCTCGGCGCGCGCCTTTGCGCCCCCGACAGGAAATCAAGCCCCGCACCGATCGACGCGAACCCGATGTCTGGCACCTCGGCCCGGCCGCGCGCGGCCAGCCTTTCCTGTTTCGGCGCGCCCAGCGCCAGAAAAACCAACCCCACTTCCGCCGCCTGCAAATCGCGCAGGATCTCGCCCGCCCGCGGCCCATCCGGGTCGAAACCCATGGGCGGTGCGATAAGCGCGGCGATCTCGAGGCCCGGCACCCTCTCTTCGAGCGCCGCGCCCGCGATGGCAAGGCTCTCGTCGGTCGAGCCGACAAGGCCCAGTTTCACGCCCTCCAGGGCGGCGAGCCGCGCCAGCGGCACGACCATGTCCGACCCCGGCAAAAGGGACAGACGCTCGCCCGCCAGCCGCGCCAGCCAGACGATGGGATTGCCGTCTGCGACCACGAAATCCTGGGCCCGATAGGCGGCGCGAAAATCCGAATCCTGGCTCAGTTTCACGAGATGATCGAGATTGACCGTGGCCAATGCAAAGCCCTCGCCGGCCCGCAGCCGATTCCGAACGGCATCGATCAGCGCCCCCGTGTCGCGCAGATTGACCGCGATCTCCCCCTCTGCGACCTGAATCTTCACGCGCCTCCTCCTCCGGTTGTGCCGCCGTCTGGAATCCTATGTTTTTTCATGGCATTTTCCGGTATCAGCACCCTACGATCGGGTGTCGCCCCAGTAATGACAACTTTCGATGTTCTGAAGCCGCCTGATCGAGATGACAAGAGCCAAGAGGCGGAGCAATATGGCCGCGTTCCCCGTTTTCCCTGCCCGAACCCGGTTTCGGGCGGCGCCGTCATGCCTTGGAGGGCGGCGATGAAATCGGTTGTTGTTGTCGGCTGCGGTTTTGTCGCCGATCTCTACATGACAGGGCTTGCCACCTTTCCGGGTGTGCATATCGTCGGCGCGCATGACCGCGACGGCGTGCGGTTGCAAGCCTTCTGCACGCATTGGGATATTCCCGGGTATCCCGACCTGGACCGTGCCCTTGCCGCGCTGCCCCGGGGCGGTCTCGTGCTGAACCTGACCAATCCGGCCTCGCACGGCGCGATCAACCGTGCCGCGCTCTCGGCCGGGCACCACGTGTTTTGCGAAAAGCCCATGGCGCTGAGCCTTGACGAGGCGCGCGAGGTGGCACGGATGGCCCGCGACGCCGGGCTGCAACTGGCCTCGGCGCCCTCGTCCATGCTGGGCGAGGCGTCGCAGATGCTGGCCCGCGCCCTGCGTGACGGCGTGGCCGGTGCGCCGCGCCTTGTCTATGCCGAGCTTGACGACGGGTTCATTCCACAGGCCCCCGTGCAGGACTGGATCAGCGAAAGCGGCGCGCCCTGGCCGTATCGGGACGAGTTTCGCGTTGGCTGCACCCTCGAGCATGCGGGCTATTACCTCAGTTGGCTGATCAACATGTTCGGGCCGGTCACGCATCTCGTTGCGGCCAGCGCCGAAACCCTGCCCGACAAGCCGGGGGGCGCCAGCGGCACGCCCGATTTCTCGGTGGCGACCCTGTTTTTCGAGGAGGGGCCGCCCGCGCGGCTGACCTGCTCGATCGCGGCCCCGCATGACCACCGGATCCGGGTGATCGGCGACAAGGGCGTGCTGTCGGTGGGCGAGGCGTGGAACAACGCTGCCCCGGTGCGGTTCCACCGCCGCTTGCGCATTCGCCGCCGCCTTTTGGAGAGCCCCCTCGGCCAGCGCATCAAACCCAAGGGGCCAACCCATCCAAAGGTCAAACGCCGCGGCGCCGCGGCAATGAATTTCGCCCTTGGTCCGGCCGAGATGCTCGACGCCATCGCCGAGGGGCGCGCGGCGCGTCTCGCGGGCGATTTCGCGCTGCACCTGACCGAGGTGACCTTGGCGATCCAGAACGCGGGACGCTCCGGCGCCATGGAGATTGCCAGCCGCTGCGAAAAGCCGGAGCCGATGCCATGGGCGCGATGACCCTGCTGGTGACTGGCGCGGGCGGGTTCATCGGGCGCCGGACGGTCGAGGCGGCGCTGGCGCGCGGCCACAAGGTGCGCGCGCTGGTGCGGCAAAGTTGTGCACCGTTTGCGGGGATGCCGGATGTGGAATGCATCGCCTTCGATCTCGGGCGCGACAATGGTGCGCTGACAAAGGCCTTCAAGGATGTCGACGCGGTGATCCATTGCGCCGCGGCCCTCGGTGGCGACGACGCCGCGATGGAGCGCGACACGCTCGCCCCCACCCGGAGCCTGATCCAGGCGATGTCCACCACGGCACCAATGCCCCGCCTGGTCTTGGTCGGTTCGATTGCCGTTCACGACGCGGACGCCCTGCCCGAGAACGCGCTGATCGACGAGAATGGCCCGTTGGAACACGCACCCGATGCCCGCGATGCCTATACCCGCGCCAAGCTCGCGCAGGAAGAGATGTTGCAGGGTGCCGGGCTCAGCGGATGGATCGCGCGGCCCGGGGCGGTCTATGGGCCGGGGCGGCTGTGGAACGCGCATCTGGGGCCGCGCTTGGGGCCGCTGCTGGTCCGGCTGGGCGACGCGGGGCAGATCCCGCTCGTCGCGGTCGAAAGCTGCGCCGAGGCGCTGGTGCTGGCCGCCGAGACCAACCCGCCCGGCCCGGGTCTGCAACCCGTGATCCTTGTCGATGACGACCTGCCCGACCGCGCGCGGTTCCTCTCTGCGCTCGGCCCGAAGGCGCCCGCCATCGTGGTGCCGCTTTCGTGGCGCTTCCTCGACCGGCTGGCCACGGGGCTGAGCCGTGTTCCTGGCCTCGCAACGCGCCTGCCGGGCCTTCTGCGCCCGCGCCCCTTGCGCGCGCGGATGCGCCCGGCGCGCTATTCCAACGCCCATGCCAAGGCCGTTCTGGGCTGGACGCCCACGCGCTTCGATCAGGGTATGCGCGACGCGCTGGAGGCGCGGGCATGAAGATCGCCTATCTCACCGGCGAATATCCGCGCGCCACCGACACGTTCATCCAGCGCGAGGTCGCAGGACTGCGCGACGCCGGTCTTGCGGTCGAAACCTGCTCGATCCGCCGCACCGGGGCCGAACATCACGTGGGCGAGGAACAACGCGCCGAAGCGGCCCGCACCTTTCACGTGCTTGAGGCGGCGAAGAACCCCGCCCGCCTCGTCGGCGCGCATTTTCACTGGCTCTTGCGCCGCCCCGGCGGCTGGCTGCGCGCGCTCGCACTGGCCATCCGGACGGCACCGGGGGGCACGCGTGCCCTCCTCTACCAACTGATCTATTTCGCCGAGGCTGCGCTTCTGGCCCGCCACATGGCACGCCAGGGCGTCACCCATCTGCACAATCACATCGCCAAGTCGAGCTGCACCGTCGCGATGCTGGCCTCTGAAATGTCGGGCATCCCCTATTCCTTTACCCTGCACGGGCCGGACATCTTCTACGAGCCGATCCACTGGCGCCTTGACGAGAAGATCCGCCGCGCGGCGTTCGTGTCGTGCATATCCGAGTTCTGCCGCTCGCAGGCGATGGCGTTTTCGGCACCGTTTCACTGGGGCAAGCTGCATGTCGTGCATTGCGGCGTCGATCCCGCCCGCTATGGCCGCGCGCCACGGCGCGACGGGCGGCAGGCGCTCTTCGTGGGGCGGCTGGCGGCGGTCAAGGGGTTGCCGGTGCTCTTCGACACGCTGGCCCGGATGGGGCCGGATGCGCCCGGGCTGTCGATCATCGGCGACGGGCCGGACCGCGACGCGCTTGAGACGCAGGCGCGCGATCTGGGCCTTGCCGACAAGGTCGCTTTCCTGGGCTACCGCTCACAATCCGAGGTGGCCGACAGGCTGGGGCAAAGCGATCTGCTCGTCCTGCCCAGCTTTGCCGAGGGGTTGCCCGTGGTGCTGATGGAGGCGCTGGCGGGCGAAACCCCTGTCGTCACGACGCAGATCGCGGGCATTCCCGAACTGGTGCGCGACGGCGAGACCGGGCACCTCTGCCCACCGGGCGATGCAGACGCGCTGGCCCGCGCCATCGCCGCCGTTCTGGACGATCCCGAGCGCGCGCGCGACATGGCGGCGCGGGGCCGCGCCATCGTCGCCCGCGACTTCGACAGCCGGATCGAGGCCGCACGCCTGGCCTCTCTCTTTGTCGCCTATGCCATACCGGGGACACCCCGCCCCCCGAAACGCCCGGAGCCGCAAGCATGACGAAACCCGCCACCAGAGATCCCGTGATCGGCGCCGTGGTGATCGGACGCAACGAGGGCCAGCGGCTTGTCAATTGCCTGGCCTCGATGCAGGGCGAGGCAAGGCGGCTCGTCTATGTCGATTCCGGATCGACAGACGGATCGGTCGAAGAGGCCCGCAAGGCCGGGGCCGAGGTCGTGCTGCTCGACACCGGCGAACCCTTTACCGCTGCGCGCGCCCGCAATGCGGGGTTCGCGGTGCTGACCGCCGACCTGCCACCGCCCGACTACGTGCAATTCGTCGATGGCGACTGCACGCTGGAACCCGGCTGGCTGACCCATGCGGCACGCGCGCTGGACGAAGCACCCGATATCGGCATCATCACCGGCTGGCGCGCCGAGATCGAGCCCCATGCCAGCATCTACAACGAGATGTGCGACTATGAATGGCACCGCCCGACCGGCGATATAGATGCCTGCGGCGGCGACATGATGGTGCGACGTGACCTCTTTGCCCGGCTGGAGGGGTTCGACCCGCATGTCATCGCCGCCGAGGATGACGAGCTTTGCGTGCGCGTGCGCGACGCGGGCTTTCGCGTTCATCGCCTGCCCCTGCCGATGACGCATCACGACGCCGCGATGCACAGCTTTGCCCAATGGTGGCAACGCGCGATCCGCTCGGGCCACGGCTTTGCCCAGGTGGGCGACCTGCACCCCGGCCATTTCGTCAAGGAACGGCGCCGGGTCTGGCTTTTCGGAGCGGTCCTGCCCTTCCTGGCGATCGTGGGCGCGGTGATGTCATGGCCACTCCTCTTGGCCGTGCTGGCACTCTATTCGCTGTCCTATGTGCGCACGGTCCGGGGATTGCGCCGCGCCGGCCTGCCGCTGGCGACCGCGATGCGGCATTCGGTCCTGCTCTTCCTGTCGAAATTTCCCAACCTCATCGGTGCGATGCGCTATCACAAGCGCAAGCGACGCGGCTGGGACATGGAAATAATCGAGTACAAGTAAGGGGTCGAGGGATCGACATGGCAAAGACACGGGTTGGCCTGATCGGGGCGGGGTATATCGCAAGCTGGCATGCCGATGCGCTGCGCGCGACCGAGGGCGTTGAGCTCACCGCCGTCTGCGATCGGTCCTCCAGCGCCGCGCGGGGGATCGCCGACGGATATGGCGTGCAGGCCTTCACCGATCTCGACGACATGCTCGCCGCCGGCGCAGTCGACGCGGTGCATATCCTGACGCCGCCCCATCTTCATCACCCGCTGGCCATGAAATGCATCAAGGCGGGGCTGCATGTGCTGGTGGAAAAGCCGGTTGCGCTGGGTGCCGACGAGACACGCGAGATCGCCGAGGCCGCCAAGGCACACGGGGTGCAGTTCACCCCCGGGCACAATTTCCTCGGGCTGCCCTCCTACCAACGGCTGAAAACCGCGCTGGCCGAGGGGCAACTGGGCCGCATCTCCACCGCCGAGATCACCTGGGCCTTTCCGTTTGCCCCCTTGCGTGCGGGGCCGTTCGGCATCTGGCCCCTGCGGGCAAGCCGCAACCTGCTGCTCGAACTGGGCCCGCATCTCTTTGCCTTCATGACCGACCTTTTCGGCCCGGCCGAGATCCTGCACCTGGAAACCGGCAAGGAGATCGCCCTGCCCGGGGGCGGCACACGGCCACAATCCTGGCGCATCCTTGCCCGGGCCGGCGGGGTGGACGTAACCCTGACGCTCAGCCTCGTGGAAACCCATGACGACCGCTCGGTTTGCCTGCGCGGATCGTCGGGCATGGCGCGGCTCGATTATGCCAATGACACGCTGGTGATCGCGCGGCCCAATGCCTCGGACCTGGTGGTGAACCCGCTGCGCGCCGAACTGGCGCAATCCTGGGCGCATCTGCGCGAGGGCACGCGCAACGCCGCGCGCCAACTGACCTCGCTCAACCAGAAATCGCCCTATGGCCTTTCGTTCCGCGGCCTTTGCACCGCGACCTATGGCGCGCTCCGCACAGGCCACGCGCCCGACGCGCGGTTCTCGGGTCAAAGCGCCGTGCAGGTGATGGAGGCCATCGACGCGACGCTGGCCCGGCTGCGCCCCGACCCCGAGCTGCCCCGTCCCGGGGGCAAGCCCGCACCCGACGTGATGGTGATCGGCGGCACCGGCTTTATCGGCCGCGCACTGACCCGCGCGCTGGTGGCGCGCGGCCATGATGTGCGCGTGCTCTCGCGCGGGTCCAGCGGCCCGTTCGACGATATCGCCGACCACGTCGAGACCGTGAGCGCCTCGCTTTACGACGAGGACGCGCTGCGCGAGGCGATGCAGGGCATCACCCATGTCTACAACCTCGCCAAATCGCTCGACACGACATGGCAGGCCGCGCTTGAAAACGACGTGGGGGTGAGCCTTCGCATCGCCCGCGCAGCGCGCGACGCGGGCGTCAAGCGGCTGATCTATACCGGCACGATCGCCTCTTACGACATGTCCGACCCAAGCCAGACCATTACCGAGGACACCGGCTTCGGCCCGCTGGAGGCGCGCAACATCTATGCCCGTTCCAAGGCCGAAAGCGAACGCCAGCTGATGGAGCTACACGGTGACGGTATTGAGATCGTGATCGCCCGGCCGGGGATCGTGGTCGGCCATGGCGGCCCGTTGCAGCACTGGGGCATCGGGCGCTGGCACGGGGCGGGCGCGGTCCGGATCTGGGGCCATGGACGCAACATCCTGCCCTTCGTGCTGATCGACGATTGCACGGAGGCGCTGGTGCGGATGATCGAGGTCGAAGAAGCCGCGGGCCAGAGCTTCAACCTCGTGGGAGAGCCGATGCTCTCGGCGCGGGGCTATTTCGAAGCGATCCACCGGGCGCTCGGGGCGCGTATCCGCGTCTCACCCGGCCCGCTCTGGGTGTTCCACGCCGCCGACGCGGTGAAATTCCTGCTCAAGACGCGGGTTCTGCGCCGCAAGGGGCTCAGCCGTGCATCCCTGAAGGACTGGAAAAGCCGCGCGCATCTCTCGCCCTTCGACAATTCAAGGCCAAAGGCAGTGCTGGGCTGGCAACCCGAAACCGATCGCGCGCGCTTTGTCGACCAGGCGATCACGCGCGCCAACCTGATGGGGTTTTGATGCGTGTTTCCGAACAATAGGCATAATTTGGCCCCATTTCCTTGTTTTATCGGGGAAAAAGGCGGAGAATTCCGTGGTAACGCCCAAAGCAGACGGGCGTTCAATGGCAGGACATGAGAGTGACAGGCGCGACGCGACAGAACTGCGGGCTTTGCCATCCGTCGATCCGGGCGGGGGTCTGCGATGTCTGATGACCGCCCCCTGACCCGCAAGACACGGCGCCGGCTCGACCGGGCCGCGCGGGACCGTTTGATCGCCGAAATCGCCGCGGCCGCACCCGACGAATACCCGCCCGCCCGGCGGGATGACATCGACCTGTCGGAAGAGGCCGCCGAGGTCACCTCGAACGAGGCGAGCACCGTCGAATTGGGCGAGGCTGCACAGCCGCTCGATCCCGACGGCACCACCCCGGCCGAACCAGCTCAGGAAGCCCCGAGAGACAGCGATCGTCAGGATCAGGACACAGCCCCCCCGGCGCCGTCCGCCGAACCGCTGCCCATGCCCGGGCGCTCATGGTCGCGGCTGTCCTCCATACCCGTCGATGCCGGGCATCTCGAACGCAACCTGATCATCACGGCCACCCGCCACGATCCCGCCCACGGGGCGTTCGACGTGCTGCGCACCCGGCTGGTGCGAACCCTTGCCGAGCACGACTGGAAACGCGTCGCGATCACTTCGCCCACCCGCGATTGCGGCAAGACGTTCACGGCGGTGAACCTGGCCATTTCGCTCTCGCGGTATGAAACCCACCGCACCATCCTGATGGACATGGACATGCGCAACCCGTCCGTCGCGACGGTTCTTGGCGTGGATGATCCCGGCAGCATCGGGAATTTCCTGCGTGGCCGGACCGGTGTGACCGAGGCGTTCAAGCGGCTGGGCCGCAACGCGCTCAATATCGGCACGAATCTCGCCGTGGCGATGAATGACCAGGTCGAATCCTATGCCGCCGAATTGCTTCAGGCGCCCGAAACCGCGATCGCCCTTTCGCGGATGATGGACGAGCTCGACCCCGACATCGTGCTCTACGATCTCCCCCCGGCACTGGCCTTCGACGACGTGATCGCCTTCAAGGATCATTTCGACGGTATCCTCATGATCATCGGGGGCGGGCAAACCAGACCCGACGAGGTGCACGAAGCCATGCGCCGCATCGGCGAAGATGTTCCACTCCTCGGCGTCGTGCTCAACCAGGCCGAAGCCGATGACGCGATGGCCTACAGCTACGGCTACTGACGCGCGCGGCGCCGCACGGTCAGGCTTGGGTCCGGCGCCGCTGAAGCGCCCCGAGAACCGCCTCCACCGCATCGCGTATCACCTGCCAGCCAAGCACAAGCACCGCACCCAGCGCCAACAGGACCGAAAGCAGCAAGACCCAGCGGCGGCGGTGTTGGCGCGGGGTCTCCAGCCTCGGGATTGCCACCACCGCCTTGACGTTCAGCGCCTGTTCAAGCTGCGCCCGCGTGCGGATCACCGGGTTCAGCATTTCGATGAGAAAGGCGATGGCAACGCCCAGAACAAGGCTCATGCCCCCGCCCAGCGCCGCGCGCTTCTTTCGGCTTCCGGAAACCGGGTTTTCCGGCACAAGTGCATTTTCCAGAACTTCGATCCGCTCGGTTCGCTGCTGGCTTTCAAGAAGTTGCCCCATCTCGGCCTCGGTCGCACGGCGGGTCACGATATCGTATTGCTCGCGCAATTGCTCCAGCTGCCGGTTCAGCACCCCGAACTGCCGTTCGACTTCCGGTGAACTGGCGATCGCCTCTTCGATCTGGGCAATCCGCGCCTCGATCAGCGCCTGCTGTTCCTCGAGCAGCGCGCGCTGACGTTCGATCACCTCGGCACGTTGGCGGGTGCGCGACGACTCCAGCTCAATGATCCTCTGTTCGATCTCGAGAAGGGTCGAGCGCAAGCTGCCCAGTTCATCGCGCTGCGCGCTGATCCCCTCTCCGAGATAGCGGGCGTTCTCTTCCCTGAAATCGGCAATCTGCTCCTCCAGCGCCGCCATCTCGGCTTCGATCCGTCGCGCTTCGGACTCGAAGAATTCAAGATTGCGCAGCGCCGCGGTGGACCGACGCTCGCGATTGCGTTCGACCAGTTGCGACAGGAAATGATTGGCCACGTCGGCCGCCGCCTCCGCGTCGTTATGGGTCACGGCGATCCTCATGCCCGTCGGGATGCGCGTCATGCCGGGCGGGACGTTCGGATCGGTGATCTGGGTGATCCGCACCGATTCGCGCAGCTGCGCCACCTTGCGGCTGCGCGACAGGTCGGTTTCGGCATAAAGCCCGAACCGCTCGATCACGTCGACCAGGTTGTCGCGCGCCATGAGCTGTTGTTCCAGCAGGCGCAGCCGCTGATCCGCGCTGGTGCCCGCCAGCGGGCTGCCCTCGGCATCCGCCACCGTGGCCGCCTCGATCTGCGCCACCGCCGTCGCCTCGTAAAGGCGCGGCTGGTTCAGCACCCACCAGACCGAGAATGCACTGCCCAGAAACGACACGACCAGGATCAACATCACGTGCCGCCGCAGCAGGCCCAGAACATCTCCAACCGACTGAATCTGGCCCATCGTCCAAACCCCGTATCCTTGGCGAAATTCCCTGCCCCCGCAGAAATTTGGCATTGTCCTCTCACGTCCGTCCTGCACATGCGGCATAGCCACGGCAGACAGCCAGACCTGTCGGCACGGACGTGGTTGAGGAGAACCTAACCCCTCCGCCTCAATTTGGCCACTATTTTAACAAGAATCCCGGAAACACTGTGTTTCTGTTGCGCGGCGACTTTGGCCCTGCAATTTCCTCATTACAGCTACTTACCGGGCAAAGCTGAGGCAGAACATCACGCCGCCGGCCTGCCCGAACCGCCCGGCCAGTGTCCAGGGTGGCGCGTGCTTCGTGTCATGCGCTGCAAGGCGGGCCGAGAAACGTTGATGCGAAAGGTCAATTTCGACCTCGACATCGCTGAATTCCATGATTTTTCCGGTCAGGGGATATTGCAGCTTGTAAACACATTCCTTGACCGAGAAGATCAGCCGCGCCATTCGCCCGGTCCTTGCGGGCGCCAGATCGCGCAACCAGGCACGTTCGGCCGGGGAACAGACAACCGGCAGCAGGTCATCGGGCAGGTCCGCGTCGGGTTCGAGATCGACCGCAACCGCCTGCATGTCAGCCATCCGCGCCACCAGCGCCACACAGGCCCCCTCGCAGTGCGAGATCGACCCGATCAGCCCGCGCGGCCAGACCGGGACCCGATCCGGCCCCATCGCGACCGGCGCGGGCGCCAGGCCCAGCCGCGCCATCGCGCGATGCGCGGCCCGGCGCCCGGCGGCGAACTCGGCCCGCCGGGCCGGAACCGCCCGCGCCATGGCCTCGGCCTCAACGGCAAACAGGCCCCCCTCCGGCGCCGCCGGGTCTTCGGCCGCCATCGCCACGCCGGGCGGCAGCACCCGTTCAAGTGCGGTGGCAAGCTCCGCCAGGGGGTCGCCATCCAGCGCCATCTCAGGTTCTCGCCATCCTGCGCTTGGCCCGCATCTCGCGACGGCGCGACTGCATGTCGCCCGCTGCCACAACCGGCTCCGGTCGCGTATCCGGCCCGGGCTTCGGCCCGGGCGGCACGTCGCCGGCCATTTCCCTGACCCGCCCGGCCAGCCCTTCCAGCGTGGGAAAGCGGAAGATGTCGGTGATCGCCAGCTTTGGCACCGCGCACAATTCGCGGATTTCGCGAAGCGCCTGCACGGCGAGGAGCGAATGCCCGCCAAGATCGAAAAAGTTGTCCTTCGCCCCGATCCGCTCGACGCCCAGAACATGCGTCCAGACCCCGGCAATGCGGCTCTCGATGCTGCCGTCATCCGGCGCGGTGGCCGCTTCGGGCGCGACCGCCCGCATCGGGGCCGGCAGCGCGTTGCGATCCACCTTGCGGTTGGGTGTCAGCGGGAACTGATCCAGCCGCACGTAATGCGCGGGCACCATGAACTCGGGCAGATCGCGCGCCAGCGCCACGCGCAACGCGGCCTCGTCCAGGGCCCCGTCGGAAAGCAGGTATGCCACCAGCCGCGTGTCGCCGGGGCTGTCCTCGCGCGCCGTCACCACCGCCTGGCGGATGCCGGGCTGTTCATGCAGGCGCGCCTCGATCTCGCCCAGTTCGATGCGATAGCCGCGCAGCTTGACCTGGTTGTCCGCCCGACCCAGGAAATCGAGCCGCCCATCGGCGCGCCAGCGCACGAGATCGCCGGTGCGATACATCCGCCCGCCATGGAACGGGTTCGGCACGAACCGCTCTTCGGTCAACGCCTCGCGTTGCCAGTATCCGCGGGTGACGCCGGCCCCGCCGATCCAGAGATCACCGGCAACGCCCACCGGTACCGGCTGCATGTCGTCGCCGAGCACGTAAACCTGCGTGTTGGCAATGGGCGTGCCGATATTGACCACGCCCTCGCCGCCCTGCGCGGTCTCGGTCGTTGACCAGATCGTGGTCTCGGTCGGGCCATACATGTTCTCGATATGCGCATCGGTGATCTGCGCGAACTCGTCCACCAACGCTCCGGGCAGCGCCTCGCCCCCGATCATCAGGTGCTTCACACGCCCCAACGCCAGCCGCGCCTCCTCGTTCATGGAGATCATCCGGGCCAGGCTGGGCGTGCATTGCAGATGCGTGACCCCGTGGCGGATGATCTGTGCCGCGATCGAGAAATCGTCGTCGGCCATGCCCTCGGAGAGGTTGGCCCGGCGATGCACCTCGGCCAGCGGTTTCAACCCTTCCAGCACTAGGTCGGGGTCGATGCCGTAATCGATCAGGCAGCCGATCTCGGTCACGCCGATCCGCTTGAGTTGCTCGATCCGGTCAAGGCAATCCTCGACCGTGCCGAAAAGCCCCGAATCCTCGAAATAGCGCAGGAACGCGAATTCGAGGATCCCGTCGAGGTCTTCCTCGGTCAGCGTGTCGAGGTCGAGATCGAAGGGGTTGTCCACCCCCTTGGGCTTCTTGAAGGCCGGGAAGGTCCAGGCATATTGCTTGATGAGCGCCGCCGCCGCGCCAAGGTAGTCCTTCATCGGCCCGCGCGCCACCTCGCGCGCCTTTTCGCGGGTTTCGGCGACATAGGTATGCAGCATCAGGGTGACGTTGAAATCTTCGGGGTCATGCCCGGCCCCGCGCAGCGCGTCGTGATAGATCCCGATCTTCTCGCCCACCTCGTCGATGGACTGGCCCAGAAGGTGGGTGAGCACACTCGCCCCGATCTCGCCCGCCTCGCGCCATGTCTGCGGATTGCCCGCGATGGTCAGCCAGACCGGCAATTCCCGCGACACCGGCCGCGGCTGTGTCAGAACGGCGCACTCCTTGCCCTTGCCATTGGGAAATTCCACCGTCTCGCCCCGCCACAGCGCGCGGATCTTCTCGATCGTGTCGAACATCGCCGTCTTGTTGTTCGGCGGCGCGTTTTCCGGGCGCAGCACGAAATCGTCGGGCTGCCAGCCGCTGGCGATGCCCAGCCCTGCGCGGCCGTTGGTCAGATTGTCGATCACCGCCCAATCTTCGGCGATCCTGAGCGGATGGTGCAGCGGCGCCACGCAAGAGCCCGAGCGCACCGCGATGTTCTGCGTCACCGCCGCGATGGCCGCGCCCGTCACCGCCGGATTCGGATAGGGTCCGCCAAAGGCCGCGAAATGCCGCTCTGGCGTCCAGACGGCGGAAAAGCCATGTGCATCGGCGAATTTCGCCCCTTCCAGCAGCATCCGGTACTTCTGCTTGCCCTCTCCGTCATCGTTGCCCCAGTAGAACAGGCCGAAATCCATGCCCTTGCCGGTCATCGCGATCCGCCCATGGCTGACCAGCGCGCGGCTCTCCTCGCCCGAAAGCACCAGCTTGAAACCCCGCGCCAGCGTCCAGAACAGCTCCAGCACCGAGATGTCGAACGACAGCGACGTCACCGCCAGCCAGACGCTGCCCGGCTCATGCGGGATCCGCGCATCCATGCCGGTAAAGAAGTTTGAAACGTTGCGATGCTCGACCATCACCCCCTTGGGCTTGCCGGTCGAACCGGAGGTGTAGATCAGATAGGCAAGGTCCGCGCCACGCACCTCGCTGTCGGGATTGCCTTCCGGGGCCGACGCGATCCGCGGATCGGTATCGAGCACGAGCCGCGCCGCCGTACCATCCGGCAGCACGGATTGCGTGGCACCTGTGGTCACGATCACGGGCGCGCCGCTGTCCTCGGCATAAAGCTTGATGCGGTCGGCGGGATAGGCCGGGTCGAGCGGCACATAGGCCCCGCCCGCCTTGAGAATGCCCAAGGCCCCCACCAGAAGATGCAGCGAGCGTTCCACCGCCAGCCCGACGAGCGCGCCCGGCCCCACGCCCATGTCGCGCAGGACATGCGCGACCCGGTTGGCGCGGGCGTTCAACTCGGCATAGCTCAGGCTTTCGCCCTCGAACACCAGCGCGGTCGCCTCTGGCGTGCGCGCAACCTGCGCCTCGAAGGCGTGATGAATGCAAAGATCGGGATCGAACTCCGTTTCGGTGGCGTTCCAGCCGTTGACCACCAGGTCAAGCTCGGCATCGGGCAACACCGGCAGCGCCTCGGGCGCCATGTCCAGAACCCCCGGCACCCGCGCCAGATGCTCCAGCCGCGCGGCCCAGAGCCGGGCCAGCGCCGCGCCCGCACCCACGCCATCGAAATGGATCGCCCCCGGCGTGATCGTCAGGGCCGTGCCCGGGATCAATCCGCCCGCATCGGCCAGCCCGATCCGCGGCATCTCGATCCGCCCGATCTCGCGGTCGCGCGCCTGGATATCGAGCGCGAAACAGGGGTGTTTGCGCGCGGTTTCCGGGTCATCGCCGGCGCGCAGCGGCACCCAGCGGCTGACATATCCCGGCGCAGGTTCCACCCCCGGCGCGGCATAGGCCAGATCGGCAACGCCCGTCTGCGACAGCGCCGCAGCAAGCCCGGCCGCCAGCCGCAGCACCTCATCTGTCCCGAGACCGGTTTCCAGCGGAACATAACCCGCCGCCTCGGGCGCTGCGCCGCCCGTCATCTCGGCCGGCACCAGCGCGCGCAGCCGTGCCCGCCAATGCGCATCGCCACGCGCCGCCTGCGCCATCGCGGCCTCCAGCCGGGCACGTTCGTCCGCATCGGGAGCGGCCAGCACATCACCCTCGGCCACCAGCGCCGGCAGGTCCACCGCCCCGCCGCAGCTCGCCGTAACCCCCTGCAGCACGATCGGCACCGTGCCCGTCGCCACGCGAAGCGCGTCGTCATCCACCTCCAGAACCGTGCCCGGCGCCGCCGCGCCTGCAGCTTCGCGTGGGATACGCGCGCCGCGTGCCAGCAGAACCTGCCCCGCAACCTCGAACTTGGGCGCGGTGAGCGGGTTCCAGTATGGCCCGTGATCGAGCGCGCGCACCATCCGCACGACCTCTTCGGCGGGGTGCGCGAAATCGATCCGCCCCGCCACCGCGGGCCGCCGGTCACGCCCGAAATAGTCGCGCCCCGAAAGATCCTGCGCCACCACGGGCGCCTCAGGGCGTGACAGCTTTTCCAGCACCGCCCCGAACGAGCCCATCGCCGCCTCGTAACACCTGGTGTTGAGCGTCAGCGCGGTGTCGCTTTCGGAGATGTCGAACATCATCTGCTCGATGATCCCGCCGGTATCGGCGCGCCGCTCGATCATGTGCCAGGTGATCCCGTGCCGCCGCTCGCCCGCCAGCAAGGCCCAGACCGGCGCGTTGAGGCCCGCATAGGCCGGCAGAGGCCCGTCATGGAAATTCACCGCCCCCCGGCGTGGCAGGTCCAGCACCTCCTCCGGCAGCATGTCGAGATTGGCGATCGACAGGAGCCAGTCATGCGCGATCCCCTCAAGCCGTACGGCCAGCCCGGCCCCCGGCGCGATCACGGGAACACCGCGCGCGTCGGCCCATCCGGCGATGTCATCGTTGCGCGTGACCAGCGCGGCAAGAACATGCCCCGCCTCGATCACTTTCTCACTGCACTGGATGGCAAGGCTTTCGTTGCCGATCACGATCATGGTTTGCGTGGTCATCACGATTTTCCTTCCTTCCGGCCGGATGTGCCCTTCGGCCCGTTTCCGGCGGTTTGTCCCCCGCGCCGCACCGGCGCCGCAACCAGCGATTTCGCGTCATGGACGATCAGGCGGCGCAAAAAATGCGGCGAATCGGCCAGGCCGCGCCATTGCAGCAGCGCACGCAGACGATAAAGGCTGCCCCCCGTCACATGCGCCAGCGTCGCCAGCACGGCATAGCCAAGCCCATGGTTCTTGACGAAATAATGCCAACGCGAGTCGAGCCAGTATTCCGGCACCCGATCCCAGCCCTTCATGCCCGTGCTGACCGAGCCGATATGCGTCACCCGGCTTTCGGCCACGTAATGCGTGGGCCAGCCGGCCAGCGCGGCGCGACGGCAGAGATCCGTTTCCTCGAAATAGAGAAAGAACGCCTCGTCGAACATCCCGATCTCGTCGAGCACCCGCGCCCGCAGCATCATGCTGGCCCCTGCCAGCCAATCGACCGGCCCGCTTTTCTCGGGCACCGGCATGGGCACGGCATGATCGGCCAGCATCCGCGTCACTGGCCCAAAGCGGATCGCGCCCTCGAACTCGCTGAGGATACCGGGGAAGCGAAAGGCCGTGAAATGGATGTCCTTTTCAGGTCCATGGATGCAGCTGCCCGCAATGCCGACCCCGGGGTGGGATTCGAGATAATCAAGCAGCACGTGGATCGCACCCGCATCCGGAAAGGCATCGGAATTGAGGATGTAATAGTAGTCGGGCGCAGACCCATCACGCAGCCCCGCACGCATCCCGAAATTCATGCCTGCCCCGAAGCCGCCATTGTGCCCCGATTGCAGCACCCGCACATCCCAGCCGCGCGATTGCACCCCCTCTTGCAGCATCTCGAACGAGCCGTCGCCGCTGTCGTTGTCGACGATCACCAGCTCGCCCGCGATCCCCTCCATCTCGCGCAGCGCCGCCTCGGCCGCCTGCAGCGTCATCGCCGGGGTGCGATAGTTCAGGATGATGGTCAGAATCTGCGCCATGGTCTATTCCGCCGCCTGGGGCCGGGGGGCAAGCGCGGATACCCGCGATGCCCGGGCCGCCGGGTTCTCGGCATCCTCGATGGCGCGTTTCATCCGCGCCGCCAGAACCCGCACATTGGGTTCGAGCACCATCGAGTCATGATCGCCCGGCACCTCGACCACCTGGATCAGCGGCGCGAACGGGCTCCAGTCGTTGTCATGGGTGACATAGGCGCGCTCGGAATTGACCCAGCGGCCCGCACCCACCTGCCACTTGCCCACCAGCGGCGGGCGGAACAGGATAACCGGCCCGTCCCAGGGCAGCAGGTCATATTGCGCAACCGCGCCCAGGAAAGCCTGCTCAATGGCGCTGTTGTGAAACCCGGTCGGCGCGGTCTCCCCCTCGCCCGCAACCGGTGCGCGGCGCTTGACGATCTCCCACCGGACGCGCCGCGCCAGCCACCTGAACGGATAGAGCACGCCACCCGCCTTCAACTCCTGCAACTGGATGCGCAGCCGATCCCCGGCACTGAGCGGGCGGCGGCGCGGCAAGGGCGTGTCGAGCATGACCAGCGCCGCCACCTCCTCGCCCGCATCGCGCAGTTGCTGCGCCATCTCATAGGCGATGATCCCCCCGCCCGAGAACCCGCCCAGCAGGTAAGGCCCCTTGGGCTGAACCACCCGGATCTCGGCAAGGTAATCGGCCGCGGCCTCGACGATGCTGTCATGCGGCGCGTCGTCGCCATAGAGCCCCCGCGCCTGGAGCCCGTAAAACGGCCTGTCCGTCCCCAGAAGATGCGCCAGGTGGCGCAGGTTCAGCACGTTGCCGAACATTCCCGCGACAAGGAAGAACGGACGCCGCGGCCCGCCTTCGCCCTGGTGCATCGGCACGATATGGTTGAAGCGCCGCTCAGGGGCCTTGGCCGCCTTGTCGGTCGGGCTTTCACTTTCGCCTTCCGTCGCGACCCCTTCATTCTCGATCATTCGCGCACAGGCGCGAATGGTCGGCGCCTCGAACAGGACCGAGATCGGGAAATCCACGTTCCAAGTCTTGCGCACCTGCGCGAAAAGCCGCACCGCGATCAGCGAATGCCCGCCAAGGTCGAAGAAATTGTCCTCGGCCCCGACCTTCTCGACCCCCAGAAGCGCGCTCCAGAACGCCGCCAGCTTTTCCTCGATCGCGCCCTGGGGGGCGCTGTATTCGGTCTCCAGGTCGGGGCGCTCGAACGTCTGGCTTTCGCCCTCCTCCGCGCCGGTATCCTCGGCCTGGCGGATCAGGTCGGGCAGGCTCAGGGACGACACCACCACCTGCGCCTGTCCCATGGCCAGCGCGCGCAGGAAGGCATCGGCCCCCTCGTCGGGGCGAATGCCCTCTCGCAGGTTGTGGCGCAGCCGCTCTTCCGCGGGCGAGAGCGGCCGATCGCCCCCGGTCCCGGGAAACTCAAGCCCCTGCAACGACGGCGCGGCGATCAGCGGCGCATCGGCCTCGAGCCGCCGGATCGAGAAATTATGCACTTCCACACAGACATTGCCCTGCAAGTCGCAGACGGTGACATCGAAACTCGCCGCCCCCGCCTCGGCGCGGTTCTCGCCCGCGATGCGCACCCAGCTCACGATCTCGCCCGGAAGCGGGCGATGGACCCGCACCGCGCCATAGGAGACCGGAACCCACAGATGCGTGGGCGCATAGCCCTCGATCAACTCCATCGCCCATCCCGTGGCCAGGTCCATCAGCCCCGGCGACAGGATATAGCCCGGCTCGCGCAGCGCCTCGGGCAGGCGCAGCCGCGCCACGCCCTCGTCCACGCCCAGCCCCACGCGCGTCAGCACCCGCCAATGCGCCCCGAAGTTGAGATGCGCCTCCTGCGGGCTGCGCAACGTGCGCCCCAGCTCGGCCATCCGCACATCGCGGAAATGTGTCTCCAGCCCCGCCACATCGACCCGCGCAGGCGCGGCCATCGGCAACAGCGCCAGCGTCGCCTCGGCATTGGTTTCAAAGCCCGTGCGCCCCTCGATCTCGCGCGCCGATTGCACCTTCATCGCATAGCCCGCATCGCTGCGCACCAGCGTCACGCGCATCTCGCGCGGGGCATGGTCGCTCACGTCAAGCGGGCGCAGAAAGTAAAGGTCGCGTATCTCGAATGGTCCGGTTTCCTCCTGCGCGTCGAGGGCCTGCGCCGCGATCTCGATATACCCCGTGCCGGGCATCAGGGCCTGGTTTCCACCCGTGCGATGTTCGCCCAGCACCCACTGCGCGGTTGAAAGCCGCGTCTTGAACAACCGGTTGCCGTCAGGATCGAACGTCGCCACGTCGAGCAACGGCTGCGCCACCGCATGTTCGCTCCGGTCGGGGGCTTGCCGGCCCACGCCCAGCGCCTCGGCGGCCATGCCGACCTCGGCCCAGATGCCCCAGTTGATCGCCACCACCCGCGTCGCATCGCCCGCGCGGGCCTGTGCGTAAGCATTGAGATAGGCATTCGCCGCCACGTAATCGACCTGGCCCGCCGGGGCCGTCGCCGTCGATGACGACGAGAACAGCACCAGGAAATCGAGGCTGCCATCGGGAAACAGGCTGTCCAGTACCTGCAGCCCGTGCACTTTCGGCGTGAACACGTCCTCGACCACCATGGGCGACTTGCTCAGGATCGGCTCATCCGCGATCACGCCGGCCGCGTGGATCACGCCGTTGACCGCGCCGAACCGGATCTGCACCTGTTCCAGCGCGCCGCGCATCTCCTCGATATTCGACACGTCGGCGGCCACCACCATAACCTGGCCACCGAGACCTTCGAGGCGTTCGACCGCCGCGATCCGCCGCGACGTCGGATCATGCGCGCCGAACCGGCGGATGTGATCCTCCCACGCATCGCGCGGCGGCAGGGGCGTGCGCGCCATCAGCACGATCCGCGCGCGGGTGTCGCGCACCAGCCGCTCGGCCAATGTGAGGCCGATACCGCCGAACCCGCCGGTGATCAGGTAAACCCCCGCGTCGCGCAGCGCGACCGGCGCGGGCCCCTCGGCCTTCAGCGCCGCTGGCTTGAACCGCTGTTCAAAGCGCCGCGCCCCGCGCAGCGCCGCCACGTGGTTGCCGGGATGCGCGAACAGCTCTTCCAGTACCCGCGCACCCAGTTCCGAAAGGTCCGCCTGCCCCCGACGCGGCGCCTCGGGCAGAACCAGATCGAGGGTCGAAACCGTCACCCCCGGAAATTCCCGCGGGATCACCCGCGCCGGGCCGAGCGCCGTCGCCTTCTCGGGGTAATCGAGCCCCTCGCCCCTGACCTGCGCCGCCCCTGTTGTGAAGCAGGCGACATGCACCGCGCCCCAATCCGCCGCCGCCATCGCCTGTGCCAGGAACAAGAGCGCATAGAATCCCTGTTCCTGGTTGCGGTGGAAAAAACTCGAGCCGGGGCGATGGTCCTCGCCCCGCGTCACCAGCCAGAAATGCGCGATCCGCGTGGGCGTCCACGCCCTCGCGGCCAATTCCTCGACCAGCGCGTCATAGCCTTCGCGCCCCCGTTCCGGCGACAGGACGAACCCGCCCTCCCCGTCGCGGCCGAACGTATCGCCCGCCCGGACGGTGATCACGTCCTGCCCGCCCGCGCGCAGCCGCTGTACCACGTCCCGGCCCAGCCCGGTCTCGTCCACGAAGACCAGCCAGCGTTCGGCGGGCGCATCGGTCAGGGTCTCGACATCCACGTCGCAATCGGCGGCCACGGGTTTCCATGCAGGCAGATAGCCCCAATCCTCGATCGCTTCGGCCCGCATCAGGTGCGTGGGCACCGACGCTTGCGCCTGCGCCTTGCCGGGTTCGATGAAATAGGGCCTGCGCTGGAACGCATAGGTCGGTAGCACCACCCGGTTGCGTCGCGCCGCGCCCCAGACCTGCGACCAGTCGAAATCGCCGCCCATGGCCCAGACCCGGGCCAGCTGCGCGATGAAATACTCGTCGTCGGGCACCGCGTCGTCAGCATGGCGCAAGGCCGAAATGACCTGGTCGCGCCGCACGTCCGGATGCTGCGCGGCCAGCGACGACAGCGCCTTGCCCGGCCCCATCTCGATATAGATGCGCGCGGGTTCCGCGCTCAGGTGGTCGATGCAATCGGCGAACCGCACCGTGCCGCGCAGATGCGCCACCCAGTACTCCGGGTCGGTCGCCTGTGCGTCGGTCAGGGGCTGCCCGGTCCGGTTCGAGATGACCGGCAGGCGCGGCGCCGAGAGCGGGATCGCCCGCAGGTAGTCACCGAACCGCGCCAGGATCGGTTCCAGCATCCGGCTATGGGCGGCGATGTCGATCTGGATGCGCTGGCAATCAACGTCACGCGCCTCCAGCCGGTTTTGCAGGTCATCGAGCGCCGCCTGCGGCCCCGAGGCCACGGAAAGCCCCGGCGCGTTCACCGCCGCAAGGTCGAGCTCATCACCCAGATGCGCCCGCAATTCCTCGGCCGACAGCGACACCGAAAGCATCCCGCCCGCCTCGACCGTGTCGAACAATTGCCCGCGCAGGTGCACCAGACCGATGCAATCCTCGAAACTCATCACCCCGGCCAGGCAGGCCGCCGTGTTCTCGCCCATCGAATGGCCCAACAGGACATCGGGCGACACGCCCCAGCTCATCCACAATTGCGCCAGCGCATATTCGGTGATCATGATCAGCGGCAATTGCACCGACGGGCGTTGAAGCGCCGCGTTCGCCGCCGCCTCCTGCCCCGGCTCGGGCAGCCACAGCGCCTTGAGGTCATAGTCGAGCCGCGGCCCCAGCACATCGAGCCCCCGGTCCATCCATTCGGCAAAGACCGGCTCGGTCTCGTAAAGGTCGCGCGCCATGCCCGCATACTGCGCCCCACCGCCGGGGAACAGGAACACGGTTTCGGGCCGGTCGCCCACAACACCATGCGTGAACACCCGACGCGGATCGTTCTCTTCGAGGAGATCGGCGGCCTGTTCCGCGCTTTCCGCCACCACGACGCGACGCCTGTCAAAGGCGCGCCGCCCCTCTTTCAGGGTCCAGGCCACATCGGCCAGCGGCAGGTCCGGGTTGGCGCGCAGATGCGCCGCCAGCCGCGCCGCACCTTCGTCCAGCGCCGCATTGGATCGCGCCGACAAGACCAGCGGCTGGAACGGCCAGTCGCTTTCTTCACTGGGCGCCCGCTGCGGTGCCTCGTCAAGGATCACATGCGCGTTCGTGCCCCCCACGCCGAGCGAGTTCACCCCTGCCCGGCGCGGCCCCTTGCGCCGCGCCCATGGCGTCAGCACATCGTTCACGCGAAACGGCGAATGTTCGAAATCAATCGTCGGGTTCGGGTTCTCGAAGCCCAGCGAGGGCGGCATTTCCCGGTGATGCAGCGCCAGCGACGCCTTGATCAGGCTCGCCACACCGGCCGCCGTGTCGAGATGCCCGATATTGGTCTTGACCGACCCGATCCGGCAAAAGCCCACCTCGTCCGTGGTCCTGCCAAAAGCCTCGCTCAGCGCCGCCACCTCGATCGGATCACCGAGATAGGTGCCGGTGCCGTGGCATTCGACGTAATCCACCGTATCCGCGGAAACCCCGGCGATTGCCTGCGCCTCGGCCACCGCTGCGGCCTGCCCGTCGACCGACGGGGCAAGGTATCCCGCCTTGGCCGCGCCATCGTTGTTGACCGCCGATCCCTTGATCACCGCCCAGATATGATCGCCATCGCGGATCGCATCCTCGAGCCGGCGCAGCACCACCACGCCCGCGCCCGATCCGAATACCGTGCCCTGCGCGCGCGCGTCGAACGCATGGCAATGCCCGTCGGGCGACAGGATCTCGCCCTCCTTGAACACGTATCCATGACCCTGCGGCAGCTCGATCGTCACGCCGCCCGCCAGCGCCATGTCGCATTCGCCATTCAACAGCGCCTGGCAGCCGTAATGCGTCGCCACCAGCGATGTGGAACACGCCGTCTGGAGCGAAATCGACGGCCCCTTGAGGTCGAACACGTGGCTGACCCGCGTCGAGAGGAAATCCTTGTCATTGCCTGTATGGCGCAGCAGGAACATGCCTACCTGGTCGACCAGGTCGGGGTTCGAGCAGATGTTGAAATAGAAATAGCTGCCCATCCCGCAGCCCGCGAACACGCCGATCGGCCCGTCGAAATTCTCCGGCATGTGACCGGCGGTCTCGAACGCCTCCCACGCCACTTCGAGGAATTGCCGGTGCTGCGGGTCGAGGATCGCGCTTTCCTTGGGGCTGAAGCCGAAGAACTCGCCGTCGAAATGCTCGAACCGGTCGAGCGGCGCGGCATGGGGCACGTAATCGGGGCGGCGCAGCATCGCCTCGGGCACGCCTGCCGCGCGCAGTTCGTCCTCGCTCAACCGGCGGATCGATTCCACGCCCTCGCGCAGGTTTCGCCAGTAGTCATGAATCCCCGGCGCGCCGGGCAAATGCGCGGCCATGCCCACGATGGCGATGTCGTTTTCGCCGGGCACGGCTGGATCAGGGTGCTGCGTCATGTGAAAAGAACTCGTCCCAAGTCTCACGTCCGAACAGGGAGCGCCATCCCATATAAATAAGGTGACATTTTGGCGATATTACAAGATTTTAAGCTGGTGCGACAGGTTTATCCGCACGCTTCGTCCGGATCAGCCCTGACCGCGCCCCGCCAACTCCGCGACCGCCTCGGCATTGAGCCAGAAGGCCAGCGCGATCAGCACCAGCCCCAGCAACGCAAACCCCACATCATGCAGCCGGTCCCACGCCCCGGTGGACCGGCTCAGCCAGATCACCACCGGATAGACCGCGACCATCGCCACCCCCTGCCCGATCAGCGCCCCGAAAAGCCCCGCCCATTCCAGCCCGATCACCAGCGCCGCCACCATTGCCGTCGCCTTCGATCCCGCCAGCACGAAAAACCGCTTCGAATCGCCTGCCGCCAGTGCCGCCTGGTCATAGGTCAGCGCGATGATCTGCGGCACCTGCATGCAGGCGATCACCACCACGACGGCCCCCGCCATCGCATAGCGCGGATCGTAAAGCAGATCGACGATCCACACCCCGCCCAGCGCCAGCACCGCGACCAGCCCGAAAAGCGCGCCCGACACCATCAGCCGCATCCGCCGCAGACGCGCGAAATTCGCGGCGCTCTCGCGCGGGGGCCATTCGCGATAGACGGGAATGAGAATGCGCCGCACCAGCATCCCGCCCATCAGAAGCGGAAAGGAAGCCAGGAAAAAGCCGATATTGTAGACCCCGAAAAGATCGAGCGCGAGGTATTTGCCGATCAGGAGCTTGTCGGCCTGCGTCAGCGCGAACCCCGCCACGGTGCTCAGGAAGATCCACTTGCCGAAACCGATCAGTTCGCGCGCCGCCGCAGGCTCCCAGCGAAACCTGTTCGACCCTCCGGGCAGGAAAAGGTGGTGCAGGACAAGCTGCGCCACCGAGCCCAGCACTCCCGACACCACCAGCGCCCAGACCGATTGCCACCACCACGCGAGCAGGACCGCCGCGCCGATGCCGATCACCTGGTTGGCGATGTCCAGCACGGTCAGCCGCCCGACCCGCAAATGCCGCTGCGCGCTGTCCATCCGGGTCGGCAGAAAGCCCGTCAGGATCAGGGTCAGCGCCGAAACCGGCAGCATCAGCGCCAGTTCGGGCAGTTCGTAGAGCACCGAAACAGGCCAGGCGATCGCACAGGCCACCGCGAAGAGAGCCAGCCCGCGCATCACCTGGATCGTCCAGGCGGTATCAAGGAAATCGCGGTCGTCGCCCCGTTTCGACTGCATGATCGCGGGTGATACGCCGACATCGGAAAACTGGTTCAGCCCCATCAGGAACACCGAGATGAGTGCCATCGTCCCGAACGCCTCGGGAAACAGGAGCCGCGTCAGGATCAGGTTCGAGGCCAGCCGCAGAACCTGGTTGGTGCCGAACCCGACGATGGTCAGCCCAGCGCTGCGCGCCGCCCGCGCCACAACGCTCTCGCCGCCAAAGACCCGTGCCACCACGCTCATCGCCCGCGACTCCAGCCATTCGTCTTGCGCATCCGCGCCGCCGCCGCGACCCCGGCATAGACCGCAAAGGCCGGCGGGTTGCGCAGGAGGAGACCCAGCTTGCCCATGATCCCCGGCCGCGTATCACCGGCATTGCGCGCCAGTTGCGGGAATAGCTCCAGCACCTCGCGCACCCCCGCATCCTGGCGCGCGCGCACCTTCACGAGGTTGCGCCAGCCCGTCACCACCGGCCAGTCATAGGGTGCGGCCACGCCGATCCGCTCCCCGGGTGCGAAGAGGAGCCGCACGAACGTGTCATCCGAAATGATCTGCGGGAATCGCGTCCAGCGCCGCCGCCCCGCCGCGTTGACCGCGAAGAACCCGCAGCCCGGCACCCCCTGCGCCATGAACGGCACATGCGCATAGCACTGCGCATAAAGCCGCGACACAAGGCTGCCCTGCGCCGTGATCCGCACCTTGCCGCTGACATAGGCCGCGCGCTCCACCCCCAAGACCCGCGCCACCTGGTCGAGCAGCGGCGGCGAGACCCGCACATCCGCATCGAGATAGGCCCGCGCCCCGAACCGCGCCGCGGCGTCGCCCGCATTGAGCGCACCGGGCTTGCCGCCCTTCTCAAGCTCCAGCACCTTGAAATCCCAGCCCGTGGCGCGAAACTCCCCGGCCAACCCGCGCGCCGCCTGCGCCGTGTCATCGGTGCAGCCATTGGCGACCACGATCACCTCGACCGGGATCGGCAGGGGAATCGACCCCGACCCGGCCCCCGGTTTCGGGTTTGACGCCAGAAGCGCCCGCAGACACGGCCCGATCTGCCGCGCCTCGTTGCACGCGGGAATGATGATGCTCAGCCCCGGCAAGGCACAGTCCCGATGACACCGGGCTTGCCCTGCCACGCCCTCACGGTGCAGGGTCGCGCCATATCGGCGCCGCACCTTTTTCGTTGCATGTCGTCCATGGTCAAAGTGAAAGCCTGTTTCGTGTCCAGACCCCTTAAAATCGGCATCCTGATACCCCAGTTCCCCGGCCAAACCCATATCTTCTTTTGGCGCGAGATCCTTGAACTGGAAAAAATGGGCGTCAGTGTGGCGCTTTTCAGCACAAGACCGCCACCGCCCGGCCTGATCGCGCATGACTGGTCCGACGCGGCGATTGCGCGCACCACCTACCTGGGCGACATGGCACCCGCGAATGCCGCGCTGGCGCTGGCCCGCACGCCGATTGCCGCGCTCCGGGGCGATCTGCGCCGCGAACCACGCGCGTTTGTGCGCGACGTGGTGCTCTCGCTGCCCGCCGCCCGGCGGTTGGCGCGGGCCTGCAAGGCTCAGGGCATCACCCATGTTCACGCCCATTCCTGTGGCCGCGCGGCGCTGATCTGCGCGCTGGCGGGCCGCATGTTCGGCCTGTCCCATTCGCTCACCCTGCATGGCGCGCTCGGCGATTACGGCCCCGGCCAGGGCTTCAAGTGGCGCCACGCCGCCTTTGGCTGCGCCGTCAGCCGAAGGCTTGTCCGCGAACTCGAGGCCACGCTCGGCCCCGACCTGCCGGCACGGATCCACCTGCAACCGATGGGGGTCGACACCGATGTGCTCTCGCGCGACACCCCCTATCACCCGCCCGAATCCGGCCAGCCCCTGCGGCTCTTCTCCTGTGGGCGGCTCAACCGGCTCAAGGGGCATCAGGACCTCCTGCAGGCCCTGCGCCAATTGCGCGACTCCGGCCTCGACGCCCGGCTCGAGATCGCGGGCGAGGATGACGAGGGCGGATCGGGCTTTCGCGTCGAGTTGCAGGCCGACATCGCGCGGCTTGGCCTCGACGATCATGTGACGCTCCTCGGCGCCATCGACGCGAACGCGGTGCGCGCGCATCTGCAACAGGCGCATCTCTTCGTGCTGGCCACCTGGCACGAAGCCCTCGGCGTCGCCTACATGGAGGCGATGTCGATGGGCCTGCCCACCGTCGGCACAGATACCGGCGGCGTGCCCGAACTCATCACCAGCGGCCGTGACGGGGTGCTCGTGCCGCACCGCGACCCCGAAACGCTGGCATGCGCCATCGCCGAACTCGCCGCCGACCCCGCCCGCCTGCAAGCCCTGTCGCAAGCCGGGCGCAGGCGCGTGGTCGAGAATTTCTCGTCTGCGCGCGGCGCGCGGACCCTCGTCGACGCGATCACCGGCAACTGACACGGCCCTGATCATCTGCCGAAAGATCGCCTCACTCCGGCAGGTCGAGCCGATAGGTGCGCCCCGGCTCACCCTCGAATTCCAGCGATTCGATGGAGACGAGCCGATGCTCCGCCTCCCCGCGCATCGCCAGGAGCCGCCCGCCCTCCATCGCAAAGCGATAGTCCGACCGCTGTCCCGGCAATACCGCAAGATCCGTGCCCGCCCCGCCATGCAGGAAATCCCCGCCGCCGTGGCTCACCAGCCGGTCCTCCCCCGGCCCCGCGATCAGGATATCGGTCTCGGCCGTCCCGTTCAGGGCCTCGCCGTCCGGGCCACCACGGGCCACCCGCCCGTGCAGGAACGCCCCCGGCGCGCGCCCCTCTTCGCCCGTGCCCCGCTCGTTATGCGCCATCAGCACATCCCAGCGCGGGTTGTCGTCCTGAAGATGCCGCAACGCACCCCAGCTTCCGAACTGGCTGGGCGGGGCGACATCCACGAAGGCGTTGAAAAGCTGTCCGCCCTGCGCCTCCCATGCTTCGAGCAACTCGGTATAAAGTGCCGCCATCTCATCCGAGTAGTTGAATGCCTTGAAGAACTCGGTCAGGGTCTCGTCGCCGGTCGCCTCGCCATGGCCCACTGCATGGGTCCCGCCCTCGTACATCACGAAATCGAACCCGTGCCGCTGTGCCACCTCGCGGTGATAGGGCCAGAGCGTGCCGGTCACCTCGGCCAGCGACCCCTCGCGCACCGCCCGCGCCGCGCGCGCGATCGCCTCATCGAACCGCACCGGTTCGATCGCCGCCTCCAGCGCCTTGCGCCGCAGCCCTTCACTGCGCGGCCCGGCCTCGGCGGCCTCGCGGCTCTCCTCGATCCAGCGGCGCAGATCGTCGAGCCGCCCCTCCTCGTCCTCGCTGCCCAGTTCGAACCCGAAATAGCCCGACACCGCGTAGGCATCGAAATGCGCCGCCGGGCTGGGTGCGTCCGCGTCCTGCTCTTCCATCCACAGGGGCGCGGTCAAAAGCGGCTCTTCCAGCCCCATCCAGCCAGTATGCACCGCCACCACCCGCCGCAGCCGCGCCGCATCCTCGCCCGTGAACACTTCGCCCCAGACCCGCATGACCTCGGCCGCGCGCATCCCGGTGAACTGCATCCAGGCATCGTCCCCCGCCGCGTCGCCCCAGCGTTCCCGCGCCTGCTCCACCGCCCATTGCGCCTGGGGAAAGGCAAGGTTCCACATCTCGTTGGAATACTCGACCCAGACATGCAGCCGCGGATCGAGCCGCGCATGCACCGCCTCGGCAAACCGTTCGACGAAATCGTCATCCGCCATATGCGGCATGGTGAACCACG
Source organism: Rhodobacteraceae bacterium HLUCCO07 (assembly GCA_001314705.1). Lineage (GTDB taxonomy): Bacteria > Pseudomonadota > Alphaproteobacteria > Rhodobacterales > Rhodobacteraceae > Aquicoccus. The sequence continues at coordinate 76,706 of LJSU01000020.1, read as the reverse complement.
GATCGGCCCCGACAAGGTTGGCCAGATCGACCATCACCTCCACCGGCACCCCGCGCCAGACATAGCTGAAATCATCCACGCGCGGCGCCATGTCCCACGATGTGACCGGTGAATCGTTGGTGAACATCCAGTCCATGAACCGCAGGTTGCGCAGATCGGCGATCCGCGCGATCCAGTCCGGGTTGAAGGTCACGCCCAGATCATGCAGCGCGACCTGGTCCTCGCGCAGGACCTCGATATCGCGGATATGATCGCCGGTATCCTCGGGGTCGGTCTCGGTGATCGCGATCGACACCAGCCCCTCGCCCGGCGCATAGTGAAACCGCGCCTCGTTGCCTGCGTATTCCACCCGTCGCGCCCGCCCGCCCAGTTCCAGCTTGCCCTCGCCGCGCCAGCGCACAAGATACCGTCCGCCAAGATCGCTGGCCGCCTCGGGCTGATCGGTGAGGATGAAAGTCTCGAGCCGATCCACCTCAGGCGGAATGCGCCGCGGCCAGCCATCGTCATCGAGATACCCCTCCTGCGCCATCCGCGCCGCGTCCCAGGCACCCCATTTGTCGCCCACATGCCCCAGCCATGGCCGCGCCGTCTTCATCAGGTCGACAAAGGGATGCTGCGTGGACCAGTCGGCAACGCCGTTCAGCCCCATCGCCAGCGCCGGATCAGCGAGTCCCTCGCCCTGCGCACCCGCCTCTGCGGCCGCATCAGCCGCCTCCCGGTCACTGGCCTGATCGTCACTGGCCTGATCGTCACTGGCCTGATCCTCACTGGCCGCACCCGGTTCGGGCTCTTCCTGCACCTGCGACGCATCGGCCCGTTCCACCGCCCCGGCCCCGCCGGCCGCAGCCTTGTCCTGTTCTCCCACGAGCTCGGCAATCCGTTCCGTCAGGGCGGGCCAGTTCTCGCGCACCTCTGGCGGGATCGTATCGGGCAACTCCATGTCGTCCGGCGCCGCCTCGCCATAAAGCGCCTGATAGGTCACCGCCGCGGCCAGAAGATAGGTCACCGGCGTCCCGTGTGGCGCATCGTCGGAATAGAATGCCGTCGCCCCCAGCTCGTCAAGCGGCGGCGCACTCATCAACTCCGACAGCACCCGCGCCACCGGGATCAGAACGATGGGCTGTTCGGGCCGCTCCCGGCGCAGGGCCTCGGCATAGTCCTCGTACCATTGATGATACTCGCCCATGTTGAACGCGTGATAGCGCCGCAGCGCCCGCTGCCACGGCGGAAACCCGCGCACGAACGGCGCCATGTCGGCCCAGCCCTCGTAAAGGTAAAGCGGCGTGCCCCGCACATGCCCGTCGATCAGCTCCAGCATCGCCGAGAGCGGCGAGGCCCCGTCGGGGTTGTCGCCCTCATAGGGCCGGTCGGGCGCCCGGTTCTGGATGAAATTCGCCGGGTTGACCACGATCGCGTCGAACCCGCCGGGATCAAACGTGCCCCCGCGCCATGCCCGCGCCACACGCCGGAACGACCAGTTCGCCTCCGGCCCCGCCTTGATGAAATCGCGCAGGAACCCCCATTGCCCGCTCGCGGCGAACTCATGCCCGCCCGCGCGCGCCATGAGCGCCAGCCAATGCGGCACCGCCGTCTCGTCGGTGTCGCTCAGGTGATGAATGAGCGAATTGCCGAAGAAATGCACGCGGCGGTCCTCGCCCCGTACCATCCCCGCCGCCAGCAGGAATACCAGCGCACCCAACCACGCCGCACGCGCCCAACAGACCCCGGACCACCGCATCGTCACCTCCCTGTACAACACGCCACGACTGTTGCGGTTTTGCGGTTTTCTTGCAAGGCTTGCGCCCGACGAGGGCGCCGCGCCCGGCCCGAATTTCGCCAGAAGAGGCAAGGCGATGCAACCATCCGCACAATACCGGGGCGTTTCGGCCCGACGCCCCGGCCGGCGCCAGGAAACAGCCGCTCTATTCCGCGATCCCGGGCACGGGTTCCCGCGCGGCGCCGGGCCGCGCCCGGCCCGGCCCACCGGCGTCATCATCCCCCCGCATGTCGACCGGGGCCGCCGGTCATGATCGACAAGCTCGAAATGTTCATCGCGCTGGCCAAGGAAGAGCATTTCGGCCGCGCCGCCGCCCGCCTCGGCATCACCCAGCCCTCGCTTTCGGCGGGCATCAAGCAGCTCGAGGAACAACTCGGCGTGCAGCTCGTCTTTCGCGGCTCGCGCTATGGCGGGCTCACCCCCGAGGGCCAGACCGCGCTCGACTGGGCGCGCCGGATCGTCTCGGATACGCGCCAGTTGCGCGAGGAAATGCGCGCCACCCGCCACGGCCTGTCGGGGCAGCTGCGCATCGCCGTGATTCCCACCGCGCTCACCTGGGCGGCGCGGCTTTCGTCGCGTTTCGCCGAGAAACACCCCAACGTGCGTTTTACCCTTCTGTCGCGCACCTCGGTCGAGATCCTGTCGATGCTCGAAAACCTCGATATCGACGCGGGGCTTTCCTATCTCGACAACGAACCCATGGGCCGGGTCAGCAGCGTGCCGCTCTACGGGGAAACCTACATGCTGGTGTGCAATGACGCCTCGCCCTTCGCCACCCGCGACCAGGTGGGCTGGGACGAGCTCGATGGCCAGAAACTCTGCCTTCTGACGCCCGACATGCAGAACCGCCGCATCATCAACGGCAATCTCGCAAGCGCCGGGATCACCCCGCAGGCGATGGTCGAATCGAACTCGACCGTGGCGCTGGTCGCGCATGTCGTCTCGGGCGACTGGCTCACCGTGCTGCCCGGGGACATCGCCCGCTTCCTCGCCGGTGGCAAGCCGCTGCGCCTCATCCCGCTCACCGCGCCAGATGCAAGCCAGGCACGGGGCCATGCCGTGGGCCTCATCGCCCCCTACCGCGAACCGCACACGCCGGTTCTCGCGGCGCTTCTGGACGAAGCGCGCCGCATTTCGGAGGTGAAGGGTCGCTTGCGCTCATAATAGGCATAGACTATCGTTTGACGAAATACCGATATTGATTTCCAAATGCAAAATCCGCATGACTCGCGCCCGAAGACCCCATGTTCGAGGCCAGCCATGACCAACAGCCCGCCCACCGACGAGATCGCCGCGATCATCGACGCGCACAAGACGCTCGAAGGTCCGCTCCTGCCGATCCTGCACGCCCTGCAAGATGCGTTCGGCCATGTCCCGCAGGCCGCCGGGCCGCTCATATGCGACGCGCTCAACATCAGCCGCGCCGAGCTGCATGGCGTGATCAGCTTCTACCACGATTTCCGCGACGCCCCCGCCGGGCGGCACGTCCTGAAAATCTGCCGCGCCGAGGCGTGCCAGTCCGTGGGCGGCAAGGCACTGGCCGACGAAACGCTCGCGAAACTCGGGCTCGACTGGCACGGCACCACGCCCAGCGGCGCGGTCACGATCGAGCCGGTCTATTGCCTCGGGCTTTGCGCCTGCGCCCCCGCCGCGATGGTCGATGACCGCGTGTTCGGCCGGGTGGATGCTGCGAAAATGCAAACCCTTCTCGAAAAGGTGGGCGCATGAGACTTTACATTCCCCTCGACAGCGCCGCCAAGGCACTGGGCGCCGACGAGGTCGCCGCCGCCCTCGCAACCGAGGCTGAGAAACAGGGCATCGCGGTCGAGATCATCCGCACCGGCTCGCGCGGGATGATCTGGCTCGAACCACTGGTCGAGATCGAAGAGAACGGCACCCGCATGGGTTTCGGCCCCGCCACGCCGGAGGACGCCGCCGCGATCCTTGCGGGCACCGGCGACAAGGCGCTCGGCCCGGTGGAAGAGCTTGACTGGATGAAGCGCCAGGACCGCCTCACCTTTGCCCGCGTCGGCGTGATCGACCCGCTCGACCTGGCGGATTACGAGGCCCATGGCGGGCTTGCTGGGCTGCGCCGGGCGCTCGGGATGACCGGGCAGGAGATCGTGGACGAGGTCAAAGCCTCCGGCCTGCGCGGCCGTGGCGGCGCGGGCTTTCCGACCGGCATCAAGTGGCAGACCGTGCATGACGCCGACGCCCCGCAGAAATACATCGTCTGCAACGCCGACGAGGGCGACAGCGGCACCTTCGCCGACCGCATGATCATGGAAGGCGACCCCTTCACCCTGATCGAGGGCATGGCCATCGCCGGTTTGGCCGTGGGCGCGACAAGGGGCTATGTCTACCTGCGCTCGGAATATCCCGACGCCATCGCCATCATGACCCGCGCGGTCGAGATCGCCCGCGCCAGGGGGCTCTTGGGCGCCGACGTGATGGGATCGGGCCGCGGCTTCGACATGGAGATTCGCAAAGGCGCCGGCGCCTATGTCTGCGGCGAGGAAACATCGCTGCTGAACTCGCTTGAAGGCAAGCGCGGCATCGTGCGCGCCAAGCCGCCCCTGCCCGCGCTCGAAGGCTTCCTCGGCCGACCCACCGTGGTCAACAACGTGATTTCGCTCGCCACCGTGCCGGTGATCTTCGAGAGAGGCGCGCAAGCCTATGCCGATTTCGGGATGGGCCGCTCGCGCGGCACCGTGACCTTGCAGATCGCGGGGAACGTGGCCCGCGGTGGGCTTTTCGAGACCGCGTTCGGGATCAGCCTCGGTGAAGTCGTGAACGATCTCGGCGGCGGCACCATGACCGGCCACCCCGTCAAGGCGGCACAGGTCGGCGGGCCGCTGGGCGCCTACCTGCCCGCATCGAAATTCGACGCCCCGCTGGGATATGAAGAGCTCGACGCCGAGGGCGGGCTTCTGGGCCATGCCGGGATCGTGATTTTCGATGACGCCGCGGATATGCTAGAAATGGCCCGCTTCGCGATGGAATTCTGCGCGGTGGAAAGCTGCGGGAAATGCACGCCTTGCCGGATCGGCGCGGTGCGCGGGGTCGAAACAATCGACCGCATCGCCCAGGGCGACGCCGATGCGCTGCCGCTCCTGACCGATCTCTGCGAGGTGATGAAAGAGGGCTCGCTCTGCGCGCTGGGCGGTTTCACGCCCCTGCCGGTGATGTCCGCCGTCACCCATTTCCCCGACGATTTCGCGCATGGCAAGGAGGCCGCGGAATGAACGGTTTCGCCTTGCTGCCGCAAGCCGACCAGCCGGGGGGCGCTGCCCCCCGCGGTGAAAAATGCCACGGCATTTTGTCACCTTCCCCCCGGAGTATTTCCGGCAAGATGAAAGACTGAGGCCAGACCATGAAAGATTTCATCATCCCCGACGACCGCGACATGGGCACACCCGCGCGCACCGGCGCGCCCGTGACCCTCACCATCGACGGGTTCGAGGTCACGGTGCCCGAGGGCACCTCGGTGATGCGCGCCGCCGCCGAGGCGGGCATCTCCGTGCCGAAACTCTGCGCCACCGACAGCGTCGAGGCGTTCGGCTCGTGCCGGCTCTGCGTGGTCGAGATCGAGGGCCGCCGCGGCACGCCCTCCTCCTGCACCACGCCGGTGGCCCCCGGCATGGTCGTGCACACGGGCTCCTCCAAGGTGCGCAAGATCCGCCGCGGCGTGATGGAGCTCTACATCTCCGACCACCCGCTCGACTGCCTGACCTGCTCGGCCAATGGCGATTGCGAATTGCAGGACATGGCCGGCGCCGTGGGCCTGCGCGACGTGCGCTACACCGCGCCCGAGGGCGGCGCGCTCGACAACCATTTCGAGGCCCGCAACACCAGCGGCGAGAACCACCGCTACCTGCCCAAGGACGAGAGCAACCCCTATTTCACCTATGACCCGTCGAAATGCATCGTCTGCTCGCGCTGCGTTCGCGCCTGCGAAGAGGTGCAGGGCACGTTCGCGCTCACCATCGAGGGCCGCGGCTTCGACAGCCGCGTGAGCGCGGGCAACGCGCTCGACGATTTCCTCTCCTCCGATTGCGTGAGCTGCGGCGCCTGCGTGCAGGCCTGCCCCACCGCCACCTTGCAGGAGAAATCGGTGGTCGAACTGGGCACTCCCGAACGCTCGGTCGTCACCACCTGCGCCTATTGCGGCGTGGGCTGTTCCTTCAAGGCCGAGATGCAGGGCGACACGCTCGTGCGCATGGTCCCGTGGAAGAACGGCAAGGCCAATCGCGGCCATTCCTGCGTCAAGGGCCGCTTTGCCTATGGCTATGCCCATCACCAGGACCGCATCCTGAACCCGATGATCCGCGAGAACATCACCGACCCCTGGCGCGAGGTTTCCTGGGACGAGGCGCTTTCCTTCGCCGCCAGCCGCATGCGCGGCTTGCAGGAAACATACGGCCAGAAGAGCATCGGCGTCATCACCTCCTCGCGCTGCACCAACGAGGAAACCTACCTCGTGCAGAAACTCGCCCGCGCCGTTTTCATGAACAATAACACCGACACCTGTGCGCGTGTCTGCCATTCGCCCACCGGCTATGGCCTCGGCCAGACCTTCGGCACCTCGGCCGGCACGCAGGATTTCGACAGCGTCGAGCATACCGACGTGGTGATCGTGATCGGCGCCAACCCCACCGACGGCCACCCTGTCTTTGCCAGCCGCCTCAAGAAACGCCTGCGCGCGGGCGCGAAACTCATCGTGATCGACCCGCGCCGCATCGACCTTGTGAAATCGGCCCATGTCGAGGCCGCGCATCACCTGCCCCTGCGCCCCGGCACCAATGTCGCGGTGGTCACCGCGCTGGCCCATACCATCGTCACCGAGAAACTCTATGACGAGGAATTCATCCGCACCCGCTGCGACTGGGACGAGTTCCAGGCCTATGCCGAGTTCGTTTCCGACCCCCGCCACAGCCCCGAAGCGACCGAGGAGCTGACCCGCGTCCCCGCCGCCGAGCTGCGCGCGGCCGCGCGGCTCTTCGCGACCGGCGGCAACGGCGCGATCTATTACGGCCTCGGCGTCACCGAACACTCCCAGGGCTCGACCACGGTGATGGGCATCGCCAACCTTGCCATGCTCACCGGCAATGTCGGCCGCCCCGGCGTGGGCGTGAACCCGCTCAGGGGGCAGAACAACGTGCAGGGCTCCTGCGACATGGGGTCCTTCCCGCACGAGTTGCCCGGCTACCGCCACGTGAAACTCCCCGAGGTGCGCAAGATCTTCGAGGACGCCTGGGGCGTTTCGATCGACCCGGAACCCGGACTGCGCATCCCCAACATGCTCGACGCCGCCGTCGATGGCACCTTCAAGGGTCTTTACTGCCAGGGCGAGGACATCCTGCAATCCGACCCCGACACGAAACATGTCGCCGCCGGCCTCGCCGCGATGGAATGCGTCATCGTGCATGACCTCTTCCTCAACGAAACGGCGAATTACGCGCATGTGTTCCTGCCCGGCTCCACCTTTCTCGAAAAGGATGGCACCTTCACCAATGCCGAACGCCGCATCAACCGCGTGCGCAAGGTCATGGCGCCCATGAACGGCTATTCCGACTGGGAAGTGACGCAGCTCCTCGCCAACGCCATGCTGAAGGAATCGGGGGGCGCGAACTGGACCTATACCCATCCCAGCCAGATCATGGACGAGATCGCCGCCACCACCCCGAGCTTCGCAGGCGTTACCTATGACCTGCTCGACGAGAAGGGCTCGGTGCAATGGCCCTGCAACGAGGATCACCCCGACGGCACGCCGCTCATGCATGTCGATGGCTTCATGCGCGGCAAGGGGCGCTTCATCGTCACCGAATACGTGGCCACCGACGAGAAAACCGGCCCCCGCTTCCCGCTGCTGCTTACCACCGGGCGGGTTCTCTCGCAGTACAACGTGGGGGCACAGACACGGCGCACCGCCAATTCCATCTGGCATGGCGAGGACGTGCTCGAAATCCACCCCCACGACGCCGAGAACCGCGGGCTGCACGAGGGCGACTGGGTCAAGCTGGCCAGCCGCTCGGGTGAAACCGCGCTGCGCGCCCATATCACCGAACGGGTGGCGCCGGGCGTGGTCTACACCACCTTCCATCACCCCGACACCCAGGCCAATGTCGTGACCACCGATTTCTCGGACTGGGCCACCAACTGCCCCGAATACAAGGTGACGGCGGTGCAGGTTTCGGCCTCGAACGGGCCGTCCGAATGGCAGGAGGATTATGCCGCCCAGGCCGAGCAATCGCGCCGCATCCTGCCCGCCGCCGAGTGATCGTGATGACCCGCCTGCCCCCCAAGGCCGTATCGCATCCGGGCCTCTCGCTGCGCCCCGAGGGCGCGGTGCGCGTGCATCGCACCCTGCCCGAGGAATCCGCGGTCGCGATGGTCTATGACGGCACCACGCAGGCGGTGATGATGGCCACTCCCGCCGACATCACCGATTTCGCGCTGGGCTTTTCCCTGGGCGAAGGCATTGTCGACGACCCCGCCCAGATCGAGGAGATCGAGATCGCGCCACAGGAGAACGGCATCGAGGCGCGCATGTGGCTGCACCCCGACCGGCGCGCGGCCCTTGAGGCGCGCCGCCGCTACATGGCCGGACCGGTCGGCTGCGGCCTCTGCGGCATCGACAGCCTTTCCGAGGCCACCCGCCCGCTGCCCCCCGTCAGTGGCGATGCGCTGCGCCTCACCCGCGCCGAGGTGGCACAAGCCGCCGACGCGCTGCGCGCCCACCAGCCGCTGCACGACCAGACCCATGCCAGCCACGCGGCGGGATTTCTCGTGCCCGGCCAGGGCATCGTGATGGCGCGCGAGGATGTGGGCCGCCACAACGCGCTTGATAAGCTCATCGGCGCGCTGGCCCGCGCGCGCGTCGCCCCCGCCAGCGGCGCCTTCGTGCTGACCTCGCGGCTCTCGGTCGAACTGGTGCAGAAATGCGCCATCGCGGGCGGACCGGCGCTCGTCGCTGTCTCGGCCCCCACCGCCCACGCCCTGCGCCTCGCCGAGGGTGCGGGCATCACGCTGGCCGCCTTCGCCCGCGGCGGCGGCTTCGACGTCTATTCCCATCCCCACCGCATCACCTCCGAGGTCACAGATGTCGCCTGAGAAAATGGTTCACATGGCCAACCAGATCGCCACCTTCTTCAAGAGCCAGCCGGGCGAGGACCAGGCCGAGCGCGTCGCCGGTCATCTGCGCGATTTCTGGGAACCCCGGATGCGCGAGCAGCTCAAGGCGCATGTGGCCAAGGGCGGCGACGGGCTCGACGATCTGGTGATCGAGGCAAGCGAACGGGTCTGACCGCCGCGAAAATGCGCCAAGGGCAGCGCCGGCCCACGGGGTGGCGCTGCCCGACGGTTCCCGCCGGGCGGGGCATCGTCTCGGGCACCGCGCGCCCGGTTAACCTGTTTCGTGAACAGAACCTTGCCAAAGCCCCGGCAGCCGGGCGACAGCCGGATGTCATACGCCTGTCACCCCCCGATTCCTCTGCGAAAAATCGCGTTAACCCCAACGTGCGGTGTGGCAATGCACCCGCAACCCATTGCCGCCGTTGACCCCTGCCCGGAGCCTTGTCATAACAGGCGCAAAACGGCCCCCGGGGAACTGCATGGACATGGAAAACCAGGCAACGCCAACCGACTGGGGGCCGTTCGGCCGCCCGATTTTCGATGACCCCTCGGCCCGCGCCCTTTCGCGCGTGGGTGTCGTGGATGTCGGCTCCAACTCGGTCCGGCTCGTCGTGTTCGACGGCGCCGCCCGCTCACCTGCTTATTTTTTCAACGAAAAGATCATGTGCGCCCTCGGCGAGGGCCTGGGCGAAACCGGCCGACTCAGCCCGCAGGGGCGGGTACGCGCGCTCTCGGCGATCCGCCGGTTCCAGCGCCTTGGCGAAGGCATGGGCACCGGCCCGCTCACCGCCGTGGCCACCGCCGCCGTGCGCGACGCCGCGGACGGCGAGGAATTCACCGCACTGGTGGAAGAGCAGACCGGCCTCAAGCTGCATGTCATCGACGGCCTCGAAGAGGCCCGCCTTTCCGCCCAGGGCGTGCTTCTGGGCTGGCCCGGCTCCTATGGCCTTGTCTGCGACATAGGCGGCGCCTCGATGGAACTGGCCGAGATCAACGGCGGCGAGGTCGGGCGCCGCGTCACCTCGCAACTGGGCCCTCTCAGGCTCAAGGGAATGAAGGGCGGCAAGAAGGCGCGCAAGGCCCATATCCAAAGCGTTCTCAAGGACTTGCACCAGCAAATGGGCGACCAGCACAACCGGCTTTTCCTGGTCGGCGGCTCGTGGCGCGCCATCGCCCGGATCGACATGGATCGCCAAGGCTATCCGCTCCACGTGCTGCATGAATACCGGATGAGCCGCAAGGCGGTCTCGGCCACCGCCAAGTATATCGCCCAGACCGACCCCGAGGAACTGCGCGCGCGTTGCGGCGTCTCGTCCCAGCGCATGGCGCTTGTTCCCATTGCTGCCGAGGTGCTCAAGGAGGTTGTCCGCACCTTCAGCCCCCGCGATATCGCGGTCTCGTCCTACGGCATCCGCGAAGGCATGCTCTTCGAACAGATGCCCCAGAAACTGCGCGACCGCGACCCGCTCATCGAGGCGTGCCACTTTGCCGAATCCAAGGATGCCCGCCTGCCCGGTTTCGGCCGCACCCTTTACGATTTCATAAGCCCCTTGTTCAAGAATGCGCCACAGGAACGCCTCCGCCTGATCAAGGCCGCCTGTCTTCTGCATGACGTGACATGGCGCGCGCATCCCGACTACCGGGCGGAACTTTGTTTCGACAATGCCACCCGCGCCAATCTCGGCGGGCTCAAGCATTCCGAGCGGATTTTCCTCGGTCTCGCCCTGCTGCACCGCTACTCCAACTCCCGCAAGGGCAGCCGGTTCGAACCGCTCTTCGACCTGATCCCTGAAAGCGAGCAGAGAACCGCCGAGGTAGTCGGCAAGGCGATGCGTTTCGGCGCGATGCTATGGCTCAAGAAGGACGCCGAGCTGGGGCATCTGCGGCTCTATCCCAAGAAGAAACTCCTCGAACTCACGCTCTCGGCCGAGGCGGCACCGCTCTATGGCGAGGTCGCGGAGGCCCGTTTCCAGTCGCTTGCTTCGGCCCTCGGAGCCGTCCCCAAGGTCAACAGAAAGTCCTGAGAAATCCCTTTTTATCAATGCCTTACGGCGCGACCAGAACAGGAAGCGCAGGGAACCGCCGCGCCTGTCACAAAAATTTCTCTTGATTTTTGGCCGACAACATCCAATATCACGCCCGCGACGTTACCACTATCGACCACTGCTCCTTTACCGGCCAGGCACTCGATTTTGTACTGACTGAGCGATCCTGCCGCAATCCCGCGCGCAGATACATGAAGGAGAAGAGACGATGGCAAATGGCACCGTCAAATGGTTCAACACCACCAAGGGCTACGGCTTCATCGCACCGGAAACGGGCGGCAAGGACGTGTTCGTTCACATCTCGGCCGTCGAGCGTTCGGGCCTCACCGGCCTCGCCGACGACCAGAAAGTGACCTATGACGTCGAAGCCGGCCGCGACGGCCGCGAATCGGCGGTGAACATCGCGCTGGCCTAAGCCCGCGACATCACGGTTCATCGAAACGGGCGTCTCTCGCGGGGCGCCCGTTTTGCATGGCTCTCACTCGCTCCTGATCCGCTCGATCAACGCCTGAACGCTGGGACCGAACGCCTCGACAATGCGCGCCACTCCTTCCGCGTCAGGGTGGATCCCGTCCGCCTGCATGAAGTCCAGCGCCTCTGCCGGGTCATCGCCCAACGGAGCAAGGAAATCGGGGTAGAACAGCGTGTCATGTTTCTCCGCCAGGTCGGCATAGACCGCCTCGAACTCCGCGCGATAGTCCGGTCCGTAATTGCCCGGTCCCGGCATACCCACCAACAACACCTCAAGTTCGCGTTCCGCCGCGGTTTCCAGTATCGCATCGAGATTGGCGCGCATCGTCGCGGGGTCGATCCCGCGCAGCGCGTCGTTGCCGCCAAGGATCAGGATCACCCCCTGCAACTCGGCCGTCAAAGACCACTCGAACCGTGCCTGCCCACCCGCGGTGGTATCACCCGACACGCCCGCGTTGACCACGCGCACATCCTCGTCCTGCGCCTCCAGCCACGCCCGCAACTGCGGCACGAATCCTTCGTGCTCGGGCAGGCCATACCCCGCGGTCAGGCTGTCGCCAAATGCGACGATATGCACCTTCTCCGCCGCCGCCGGCCCGGCAAGCATTGCCAAGAAAAGAAACCCTGCCAGCGCCTTGCCGACAGGCGCGCGCACCCCATATGACACCAGAAGCGCAAACAATACTGTGGGCCTCATGACCTCTCCTTCAGAAGAACCGGTTCTGTCCCTGTCCGACGCGACACTATCGCTGGACGGCAATGCGGGACGCATCGAAATACTCCACGCGATTTCACTGGATGTAAACCGGGGCGAGACGCTGGGCCTTGTCGGCCCCTCCGGCTCTGGCAAATCCTCGCTTCTGATGCTGATGGGCGGGCTCGAACGGGCCACCTCGGGGCGTGTCACATCGCTGGGCCATGATTTGTCGGACATGAGCGAGGACGCGCTGGCACGATTCCGGCGCAATCACATGGGCATCGTGTTCCAGTCCTTCCATCTCATCCCCACCATGACCGCGCTTGAAAACGTCGCCACGCCGCTGGAACTGGCCGGGCATCGCGACGCATTCGCCCGCGCCCGCGACGAACTCGCCCGCGTCGGGCTCAAGGACCGTGCCGACCACTATCCCAGCCAGCTTTCGGGCGGCGAGCAACAGCGCGTGGCCCTTGCCCGCGCCGTGGCGCCAAAGCCCGACATCCTGTTGGCCGATGAGCCCACCGGCAATCTCGACAGCACCACCGGCGCCCAGATCATCGAACTGCTCTTCGACCTGCGCGCCGCGCATGGCGCGACGCTCGTGCTTGTCACACACGACCAGGCGGTCGCGAATCGTTGTGATCGCGTTCTGCGCTTGCGCGACGGGCGCCTCGACACCGCCCGCGGGGCCGCTGCATGAGCCTGCCCATGGCGAGCCGCATCGCACGGCGCGAATTGCGCGGTGGTCTGCGCGGCTTTGCCGTGTTCCTGGCCTGCCTTGCGCTCGGGGTTGCCGCCATCGCCGGCATCGGATCGGTGCGCGCCGCGATCGAGGCCGGGCTGACCCGAGAGGGGTCCGCCCTTCTGGGCGGCGATGCCGAGATCGAACTGACCTATCGCTTCGCCACCCCCGAGGAACGCGCATGGATGGACAGCCGCGCCGACGCGGTCTCCGAGATCGCCGATTTCCGCTCCATGGCCGCTTTCGACGGCGCCCGGACCCTGACCCAGATCAAGGCGGTCGATGACGCCTATCCCCTGAAAGGCGCGGTTGAACTCGACCCGCCGATGCCGCTCGACGAGGCGCTGCGCGGCTCCGACCGGCCCGGCGCGGTGATGGACCCGCTCCTCATTGACCGGATGGGGCTTTCCATCGGCGACAGCTTCACCCTCGGGCGTCAGGAATTCCGCCTCGCCGCCGCGCTCACCCGCGAGCCCGACAATGCCACCGGCGGCTTCGGCCTCGGGCCGCGCACCATCCTGCACCGCGACGCTCTGTCCGGCTCGGGCCTGCTCGAACCCGGAACGCTCTATTCCACCCACTACCGTCTGTCGCTGCCCCCCGGCACCGATCTCGACGCCCTCGAAGCAGAGGCGCGCGAAGAACTCGCCGGATCGGGACTGCGCTGGCGCGATGCGCGCAACGGCGCGCCCAACGTGGCACAATTTGTCGAGCGGCTTTCGGGGTTTCTCATCCTTGTCGGGCTTTCGGGCCTCGCCGTGGGCGGCGTCGGCGTCTCGGCGGCAGTGCGCGCCTACCTCGCGGGCAAGACCGGAACCATCGCCACGCTCCGCACGCTGGGGGCCACGAATGCCACGATCTTCCTGGCCTACGGGCTCCAAATCGCGGCGCTTTCGGCGCTGGGCATCGTGATCGGCCTCGTCCTGGGCAGCGGCGTGCCGCTCTTGCTCGCGCCTGTCCTCGCCGCCGCTCTGCCCGTTCCGGCGGTCTTTTCGCTCTACCCTGCGCCGCTCTTCGAGGCCGCACTTTACGGCGCGCTCACCGCCGCGCTCTTCACCCTCTGGCCGCTCGCCCGAACCGAAACGATCCGCGCCGCAACGCTCTTCCGCGATGCGCTGTCAAGCGCACCCACATGGCCACGCGCGCGCTACGTGCTGGCCACCGCCGGGCTGCTGGCCGCGCTGATTGCCTCGGCGGCGGTGTTTTCCGGATCGGTCCGGCTCACCCTCTGGACAGCCGGCGGCATCATCGCGGCGCTCATGGTGCTGGCCTTGGCCGGGCTGGCGGTCCGGGCGCTGGCTCGGCGTGGCCACCGCGCCGCCCGTGCCCGACCCGCCACGCGCTGGGCGCTGGCGGCCATCGGCGGCCCGCGCTCCGAGGCGCTGCCGGTGGTGCTTTCGATCGGGCTGGGCCTGTCGGTTCTGGCCGCGGTGGGACAGATCGACGGCAACCTGCGCGGCGCGATCTCGCGGGATCTCCCGCAACAGGCGCCATCCTATTTCTTCGTCGATATCCAGAAAGACCAGATGCCGGGCTTTCGTGACCGGGTCGAGAACGACCCCGCGGTTTCGCGCGTGCAAAGCGCCCCGATGCTGCGCGGCGTCATCACCGAGATCAACGGCCGGCCAGCCAGCGATGTGGCGGGCGATCACTGGGTCGTGCGCGGCGATCGTGGGATCACCTATGCCGGGGCCCAGCCCGAAGGCACTCACGTGACGGAAGGCGAATGGTGGCCCGATGACTATTCCGGCCCCCCACTCGTCAGTTTCGCCGACGAAGAGGCGGAAGAGATGGGCCTGAAACTCGGCGATACGATCACGCTCAACATCCTTGGCCGCGACGTCACCGCCACCATCGCCTCGTTCCGCGAGGTTGATTTTTCCACCGCCGGCATGGGCTTTGTCCTGACCATGGACCCGGCCTCCATCGCCGCTGCGCCACATGGCTTCATCGCCACCGTCTATGCCGAACCAGAGGCCGAGGCCGCGATCCTGCGCGATCTTGCCGATGCCTTTCCCAACATTACCGCGATCCGCGTGCGCGACGCCATCGACCGCGTGGCCGAGATGCTCGACGGGATCGCCGCCGCCACCTCCTGGGGCGCCGCCGTGACGTTGCTCACCGGGTTTCTCGTGCTCATCGGTGCGGCGGCAGCGGGCAGTCCGGCCCGCGCCCACGAGGCGGCGGTGCTCAAGACCCTGGGCGCCACCCGCGCCAGCATCCTGCGCAGTTTCCTTCTGCGCGCGGGGCTTCTGGGCCTTGCCGCCGGAACGGTGGCACTGGGGGCCGGGATCGCGGGCGGCTGGGCCATCAGCCATTTCCTCTTCGAAACGCGCTTTTCGGTGATCTGGCCCTCGGGTCTGGCCATCGTCGCGGGCGGCGTCGCGGCCACGCTCGTGGCCAGTGCCGGATTCGCGGCGCGCTCGCTTGCCGTGCGCCCCGCCCGGGTGCTGCGTGCGCGGGAATAAGGTGTTTCGGGAAACCCGATGCAATATGCATCGCCAATGTCCCCAGAGCGCAAAACGCGGCAGGGTATTGGCGATTCGAGTTCCTCGCGAGACGCTATTGCGGTTGCACCCCGTAACCCGCAATGCCATCCCTCGCCCGACCCGCAAGCGACAGGTGACCCGATGACCCCTGAAACCCTCCCCCGCCCCGCCACGCGCCTGACCGAGGCCCAGATTTCCAGCCTCGTCAACATCGTCCGCCGCGCAGCCAGAACCGAGATCCTGCCGCGCTTCCGCAGCCTCACCGAAGGTCAGATTTCGACCAAGTCCGGCCCTGCCGATCTCGTCACCGCCGCCGATACCGGGGCCGAGGCGATGATCGCCCGGGCCATTTCGCGGCTCTTTCCCGGCGCGGCCGTGCTGGGCGAGGAGAGCGCGGCGGGCGACCCCGACCTGCGCAAGGCCGCCGCCGAGGCCGAACTGGCCTTCATCGTCGACCCGGTGGACGGCACGTGGAATTTCGCCCATGGCCTGCCGCTTTTCGGCGTGATCCTGGCCGCCACGCGCTTTGGCAAACCGATCTTCGGCATGCTTTACGACCCGATCACCGACGACTGGATCTTCGCCACCGAGGACGGCCCGGCCCTGCAATCCGAAGTGGGACGCCCGAACCGCACCCTCGCGACCTCCACGGGCGGCGCGCTTTCAACCCTCTCGGGCATCGCGCATCTCTCCTACATGTCCGACTCCGACCGCCGCGCCCTCGCCCCCCTGGGGGCCGATGTCCCGCGGCTCAACTCGCTGCGCTGCTCATGCCACGAATATCGCCTGCTGGCCCAGGGCGCGGTCGATTTCATCCTCTCGGCCACGCTCAACCCCTGGGACCATGCCGCCGGGGTGCTGATCTGCGAGCGCGCGGGCGGCGTCGCGCGCTTTCTCGACGGGCGCGAGTACGACACCGGCACGACCGAGGGCTATCTGCTCTCGGCCCCGGACGAGGCGACCTGGCAGACGCTGCGCGACCGGATCGCAACCGCGCTCGGCCTCTGACCGCAGGACCGGGGTTGCGCTTGATCGCATTCACCCGATGCCGGACGAAAGGGCAGCACACGGCCGCGGTCGGGTGCTCGCAACGCAGATGCAGGGCAGTTTATCCCGCGACGTGATTCCCGGCTTGAGGCGGTGCACAACGCATCAAAAGCACCCGGCCGGGGGCGGCCGTGTGCTGCCCGGGCGGCTTTGCCGCTGTTCCGGGCAGGACCGGCGATTACTCCGCCGCCTCGTCATAGGCCTCGACCGGCGGGCAGGTGCAAACGAGGTGCCGGTCGCCCCAGACATTGTCCACCCGGTTGACCGGCGGCCAGTACTTGTCGACCCGGAAGGCACCCGGCGGGAAGCAGGCTTCCTCGCGGCTATAGGGCCGGTCCCAGTCCTTCACGAGGTCTTCCATCGTGTGCGGCGCGTTCTTCAGGGGATTGTTCTCGCGGTCCATGCGCCCCTCCTCGATCGCGCGGATTTCCTCGCGGATCGACAGCATCGCGTCGCAGAACCGGTCCAGCTCGGCCTTGGTCTCGCTCTCGGTCGGCTCGATCATCAGCGTGCCCGCCACTGGCCAGCTCATGGTCGGCGCATGGAACCCGTTGTCCATCAAGCGCTTGGCGATGTCATCGACGCTCACGCCCGCGCTCTCGGCAAAGGGGCGGGTGTCGAGGATGCATTCATGCGCCACCCGACCCGACGGCCCCTTGTAAAGCACCTCGAACGCCCCTTCGAGCCGCCGCGCGATGTAATTGGCGTTGAGGATCGCCACCCGCGTCGCCTGGGTCAGCCCCTCGCCCCCCATCATCAACACGTAAGCCCACGAGATCGGCAGGATCGAACCCGAGCCAAAGGGCGTCGCACTCACCGCGCCGGATTTTTCCGGCAGGTGCGGGACCAGGTGATCCTTGACCCCGATCGGCCCCATGCCCGGTCCCCCCCCGCCATGCGGGATGGCGAATGTCTTGTGCAGGTTGAGGTGGCTCACATCCCCGCCAAGGTCGCCGGGCCGCGAAAGCCCCACCATCGCGTTGAGATTGGCCCCGTCGATATAGACCTGCCCGCCATGGTCATGGGTGATGCGGCAGACCTCGATCACCGTTTCCTCGAACACCCCGTGGGTCGAGGGGTAAGTGATCATGCAACCCGCCAGCGTGTCCGAATGTTTCTCGGCCTTCTCGCGGAAATCGTCGAGGTCGATATCGCCATTCTCGGCCGATTTCACCACCACCACGTCCCAGCCCACCATATGCGCGCTGGCCGGGTTGGTGCCATGGGCGCTCACCGGGATGAGACAGGTCTTGCGATGCCCCTCGCCACGCGCCGCGTGATAGGCGGAAATGGTCAACAGCCCCGCGTATTCCCCCTGCGCGCCCGAATTGGGCTGCATCGAAAAGGCGTCATAACCGGTGATCTGGCACAGCTTGGCGGAAAGATCGTCGATCAGTTCCTTGTAGCCCAGCGCCTGGTCCGCGGGGCAATAGGGATGCAGCATCGAGAATTCGCGCCAGCTCACCGGCATCATCTCGGCCGCCGAGTTGAGCTTCATCGTGCACGATCCCAGCGGGATCATCGCCCTGTCCAGCGCCAGGTCGCGATCGGCCAGCCGCCGCATGTAGCGCATCATCTCGGTCTCGGCCCGGTTCATGTGAAACACCGGATGGGTGAGGAATTCCGACCGCCGGTGCATCGCCTCGGGCACCCGGTATTCGGGCGCGAAATCGTCATCCTTGCGCCTTATGCCAAAGGCACGCCAGACCGCCTCGATATCGGCGCTGCGCACCGCCTCGTCGATGGAAATGCCCACCCGGCGCTCGCCCACCGCGCGCAGGTTGATACCCTCGTCCACCGCCGATTTCATCACCGCCGCCTGAAGCGGCCCCACATCCACCGTGATCGTGTCGAAAAAGGATCGCGGATCGACCTTGAACCCGTTCTCCTCCAACCCCTTGGCAAGGCGCACGGTCTTGCGGTGGATGCGCTGCGCGATCGCCTTCAATCCCTCGGGCCCGTGATAGACCGCGTACATTCCCGCCATCACCGCCAGGAGCGCCTGCGCGGTACACACGTTCGACGTGGCCTTCTCGCGCCGGATATGCTGTTCGCGGGTCTGCAGGGCCAGGCGATAGGCCCGGTTGCCATGGCTGTCAATGGAAACCCCGACGATCCGCCCGGGCATCGCCCGCTTCATCGACTCGCGACACGACATATAGGCCGCGTGCGGCCCGCCATAGCCCATCGGCACGCCAAAGCGCTGGGTGTTGCCCACGGCGATATCGGCCCCCATCGCGCCCGGCTCCTTCAGGAGCGTGAGCGACATGATATCCGCCGCCACCACCGCGATCGCCTTGTGCGCGTGCAGCGCCTCGATCTGCGGCGTGAAATCGCGCACGTGACCATAGGTGCCCGGATACTGGAAGATCGCGCCAAAGACCGTCTCGGGGTCCAGCTTGTCGGGATTGCCGACGATCACCTCGATCCCCAGCGGCCTCGCCCGGGTCTCGATCACCGCGATGTTCTGCGGGTGGCAATCGCGATCGACGAAGAACGCCCTGGCCTTCGACTTTGAGACGCGCTGCGCCATGGTCATCGCCTCGGCACAGGCCGTTGCCTCGTCCAGAAGCGAAGCGTTGGCGATCTCGAGCCCGGTCAGGTCGCTCACCATGGTCTGGAAGTTCAGCAGGGCCTCCAGCCGCCCCTGGCTGATCTCGGGCTGATAGGGCGTGTAAGCCGTGTACCAGGCCGGATTTTCCAGGATGTTGCGCTGGATCGCGGGCGGCGTCACCGTGCCGTGATACCCCTGCCCGATCAGGGATTTGAGAACCCGGTTCTTCGACGCCGTGCGGCGCATGTGATAGAGAAGCTCACGCTCCGACATGGCCTTGCCCAGATCGAGCGGCGCCTCCTGCCGGATCGCCTTGGGCAGCGTATCGTCGATCAGCGCATCGAGGCTCCCGGCGCCCACCACCTTCAGCATCTCCTCCATCTCCGAAGGGCTGGGGCCGATATGGCGGCGGTTGGCGAAATCATAGGGCAGGTAATCGGTCGGTGTGAACGCCATGGTCTCATCTCTCCCCGGGGCCGATCGCCGCCCCTTGTTCATCTTGCCAAAAATACTCTCGCCGAAGGCGTCCGGATGTTCGCTGAAAACGCACGCCCGGGCCAAACCTCGATCAGCCGATAAAGGTCTTGTATTCGGCCTCGCTCATGTAGTCGTCCATCTGGCCCGGCTCGGCCGGCTTGATCTTGAAGAACCACGCATCGCCCAGCGGATCCTCGTTGACCTTGCCCGGATCATCGACGATCGCATCGTTCACCTCGACGATCTCGCCATCCAGCGGGGCGAGGATATCGCTCGCGGCCTTCACGCTCTCGATCACGCAGATCTCGTCATCCTTGGTCACTTCGCTGCCCACCTCGGGCAGCTCGACGAACACCACGTCGCCCAGTTGCTCGCTGGCATGTTCGGTGATGCCGACGACGATCACACCGTCCTCTTCACGCAGCCATTCATGTTCTTCGGTAAACTTCATCTCGGGTCTCTCCTCAGGGATCAGCGTTTGAAATTGGCGGGCACAAAGGGCAGGTCGGCCACGAGAACGGGCAACCGCTTGCCCCGCACCTCACCGTAAAGCCGCGTGCCGGGGGCCGACAAGTCCGCGGGCACGTACCCCATCGCCATCGGCGCTTGGAGCGTCGGGCCGAACGCGCCGGAGGTCACCGCGCCCACCGGGGCGCCGCCCGTATCGGACTCGTAGAGCGCAACACCCGCGCGCATCGGGGCGCGGCCCTCGGGGGCCAGCCCGACCCGCCGCCGCGCCGCGCCGTTCTCCAGCTCGTCCAGGATCCGCGCCGCGCCCGGGAAACCGCCCGCGCGCGCGCCACCCTTGCGGCGCACCTTCTGGATGGCCCAGTCCAGCCCCGCCTCGACCGGGCTCGTGCCCGTGTCGATGTCATTGCCGTAAAGGCACAATCCCGCCTCGAGGCGCAGCGAATCCCGCGCGCCGAGGCCGATCGGCGCAACCGCCTCGCTTGCCAGCAACGCCCGTGCCAAGGTCTCGGCCGGCCCTTCGGCCACCGAGATCTCAAACCCGTCCTCGCCGGTATAGCCCGACCGCGAGATCCACAGCTCGCCAAAGGCCGATTCCGCCACGATCACGTCCATGAACCGCATCTCGCGCACGCCCGGCACGATCGCGGCCAGCACCGCCTCGGCGCCCGGCCCCTGCAAGGCCAGCAGCGCGCGGTCGGTGATCTCCACGACCTCGCAGCCCGGCAAACCGGCCCGCATCAGCGCCAGGTCGCCCGCCTTGCAGGCGGCATTGACCACCACGAAGAGATGATCGCCACGGTTGGCCACCATCAGGTCATCCTCGATCCCGCCGGCCGCGTTGGTGAAAAACGCGTAGCGCTGCCGCCCCGGGGCCAGCCCGACGATGGATTGCGGCACCAGCGCCTCGAAATCCTCCGCGCCATTGCCCGTGCCGCCCCGCACGATCACCTGCCCCATGTGGCTCACGTCGAACAGCCCGGCGGCGGCGCGGCAATGCAGATGCTCCTTCATCACGCCCATGGGATATTGCACCGGCATCTCGTAACCGGCAAATTCCACCATCTTCGCCCCCAGCGCGTGGTGAAGGTCAAAAAGCGGCGTGCGCTTCAGGTCCGGCATGTCGTGTCCCTCTCTCGTCACACGATACGCGGTTTTCTGGCTATCAAACCGGCATCATTTCCCCGCGCGGCGCCCGCGCGGCCTGATGCCCCCTCTGTCCTTTCGCCTGAGATCGCTATCCCTTCGGCGCCCCGGTGGTGCCGGGGTCTCTCCAGAGTTCATGTCACCGGCCGGTCCCTTTGGCCTGAGAGTTTCCGGGGCGGTTGCTCCTTCGGCACCGTCTGCATGACGGTTCTCCCGGCTCGGTGTTCGCGCATACGCTAGTATACCGCCCGTGCCGCCGCAAGCCCCCGAAACGCCGGTTCAGGACATTTCAGGCCACGCTCGCCTTCGGCCTGCCACACATGCCCGGCGCCATCAGCGCCTTGAGCGGATCGTTGTCGCATACGAGCGCGTCCAGCGTCACCCCGTCGAGCCGCTCATAGAACGCCTCGGCCGCGTCCTGGATCGCAAGCTTCAACCGGCAGGCATCGACCAGCGGACAGGTGTTGTCGACATCGGCGAAACACTCGGTCAGCGGCACATGGCTTTCCAGCGCGCGGAACACTTCGCCGATAACGATATCGCTGGCCGGACGGCCCAGTTCCATGCCGCCATTGCGGCCGCGCTGGGTGTGCAGATACCCCATCTGCCCCAACTGGTTGATCACCTGCGCCAGGTGGTTCTCCGAGGTGTTGCAGCATTCGGCGATCTCGGACTTGGTCACCAGCCGCCCGCGATTGACCTCGCAGAACATCAGGACGCGAATGGCGATATTGGTTCTCTTGGTGATCCGCACGTGCCAGTCCCCGGGTTGTTTCAGGCA
Organism: Rhodobacteraceae bacterium HLUCCO07; assembly: GCA_001314705.1. Lineage (GTDB taxonomy): Bacteria > Pseudomonadota > Alphaproteobacteria > Rhodobacterales > Rhodobacteraceae > Aquicoccus. The sequence continues at coordinate 54,878 of LJSU01000020.1, read as the reverse complement.
GGAAAAGATACCATGACCATGCCTGTTTTGCATGTTTACCTGTTTGACATGGATCAATCCACAGGCAAATTTGCCCGCATGACAGCACGACAAGGCGCATTCTTCTTCGGTTACGGCTCGCTCGTGAACCTTTCGACCCATGATCATGCCGATGCACACCCGGCCCGGGCGCGCGGCTGGCGGCGGGCCTGGCGGCATACGCATCTGCGCCCGGTCGCCTTTCTCACCGCCCTGCCCGACCCGGGCACGACCATCGACGGGATGATCGCCCATGTGCCCGGCGACGACTGGACGGCACTCGACGAGCGCGAACACGCCTATGCCCGGGTCAAGGTGCCCGACGATATCGACCATCCGCTGCCGCACCGGATCGACGTGGCGATCTACTCGATCCCGCATGACGCCCATGGCCACCCCGACGCGGCACACCCGGTGCTGCTCTCCTATCTCGACGTGGTGGTGCAGGGCTATCTGCAACAATTCGGAGAGGCCGGCGCCCGGCGGTTCTTCGACACCACCTCGGGCTGGGACGCGCCCGTCATGGATGACCGCGAAAGCCCCGTCTATCCCCGCCACAGGCTCCTGGCCCCCGAGGAACGCGATTTCGTCGATGCTGAACTGCGCCGCCTGCATGTCAGGATCATCGACCGTCACCCGGTCTGATCAAGGCGTGCCTGCGGCACACAGGTTTGGTGCGTTGGGGGTTTCACCCCCAGGTGCAAGATGCCCCGGCATCTTGCACCTCCCCCAGAGTATTTGAAGCCAAGAAAGAGACCCGGCGCGCAACAAGGTCAGCCCTTGGCGCGGATCACCTGCAAGAGCGGCAGGAGCTTGCCCATGTCCGGCCCGTGGCCCATCCCGGTGAGCGCCTTTCTGAGCGGCATGAAGAGCGCGCGCCCCTTGCGCCCGGTCGCCTCTTTCACGGCCGTCGTCCATTGCGCCCATGTTTGCTGGTCACGCTCTTCGGGCAGAAGCGCCATGGCCTCGGCCACGAAATCGGCGTCCTCCTCGTCGATCACCGGTTCGGCGCCGTCGCGGCAGAGCGCCCACCAGTCGGCGATGTCCTTGCGGGTCTCGATGTTCTCGCGCACCGCTTCCCAGAAATCGGCGGCCTTGTCGTCGGGCACCCCCGCCGCGGCGAGGTCATCGGCAACCGCGTCGAGCGGGGCGGCATGCAAGAGCCGCGCGGTCAGCGGAACGAGGTCCTCGACATCGAATTTCGTCGGGTTGGTGCCGAACCGGCTGATGTCGAACCCGTCGATGAGCGCGCCCATGTCGTCGTGCAGTTCCACCGGGTCGCTCGATCCCAGCCGCGCCATCAGGCTCAGGAGCGCCATCGGCTCGATCCCGCGTTCGCGCAGGTCACGCAGCGCGAGCGTGCCCAGTCGTTTCGACAGCGCCTCGCCCTGCGGCCCGGTCAGCAGGCTGTGATGCGCGAATTGCGGCACAGTTCCGCCCAGCGCCTCGATGATCTGGATCTGGGTGGCGGTGTTGGTGACGTGATCGGCCCCGCGCACCACGTGGGTCACGCCCATCTCGGTATCGTCCACCACCGAGGCAAGCGTGTAGAGCACCTGCCCGTCGGCGCGGATCAGCACCGGGTCGGACACGCTCGCCGCGTCGATCGAGGTGGGCCCGGCGATGCCGTCGTCCCATTCGATCCGCGCGTGATCGAGCTTGAAGCGCCAGTATCCGCCGCGTTCCGCGCGCAGCCGCGCCTTTTCGTCCTCGCCGAGATCAAGCGCGGCGCGGTCATAGACCGGCGGGCGGCCCATGTTGAGCTGCTTGCGGCGCTTGAGGTCAAGCTCGGCCGGCGTCTCGAAACATTCGTAGAACCGCCCGATCTCGCGCAGCCGGTCCGCCGCCGCCGCGTAGCGATCGAGCCGGGCGGACTGGCGCTCGACCCGGTCCCAATGCAGGCCCAGCCAGTCGAGATCGCGCTTGATCGCGTCGACATATTCCTCTTTCGAGCGTTCCGGGTCGGTGTCGTCGATGCGCAGGATGAACTGCCCGCCCGCCTTGCGCGCGATCAGGAAATTCATCAGGGCAGTGCGCAGGTTGCCCACGTGGATATAGCCGGTGGGCGAAGGCGCAAAACGTGTCGTGACCATGAATGCCTCTCGGACTGGCGGTGCAGGGTTGGCGTGCCACATCCCACACCCGGCGGGCTTTGTCCAGAAAGCACCGCGCAGGCAGGGCCTCCGGGCTCACGCGGTCGTGACATCCGGATCGCGCCCTGCCGCGTATGATGCAAGAGAGCCATTCAAAGAAAGGACCTGAGATGACCAGACCCGCCTTTTCCATCACCCGCCGCCATGCGCTCATGGGGGCAGCCGCCCTGCCGCTCGCCGCCGCCGCATCGCGACCGGCCTTCGGCGCGGCCGAGATGCTGGGCATGGCAACGACCCGGTTCAACCGGTTCAAGCTGGGCGATTTCGAGGTCACGGCGCTCCTGGCCGGCACCCGCACCGTGCCCGACCCGCAAACCATCTTCGGCCTGAATGCCAGCGAAGAGGAGTTTGCCGCGGCGTCCGAGGCCGCCCATATCCCGACCGACAAGGCGCAGTTCTTCTTCACCCCCACCGTGGTGAATACCGGCTCCGAACTCATCCTCTTCGACACCGGCCTCAACCCCGGCGGAATCACCGGCGCACTGCGCGCCGCGGGGTACGAGCCCGAACAGGTCGACAAGGTGGTGATCACGCATATGCATGGCGACCATATCGGCGGGCTGAGCGAGGATGGCGCAGCCACTTTCGCCAACGCCACCCACATCACCGGCGCGGCGGAATTCGACGCCTGGAACGAGGCCGACAACGACGCCTTCGAGGCAAAGGTCCGCCCGCTGGCCGAGCAATTCACCATGATCGGCGATGGCGAGAGCATCGCCTCCGGCATCACCGCCATGGCCGCCTTCGGCCATACACCCGGCCACATGACCTACATGATCGAAAGCGGCGACGAGCAATTGGTGCTGGCGGTCGATTTCGCCAATCACTACGTCTGGTCGCTGGCCCATCCCGAATGGGAGGTCCGCTTCGACCAGGACAAGGAAATGGCCGCACAAACCCGCCGCCGCATCCTCGACATGCTGGCCGCCGACAAGATCCCGTTCATCGGCTACCACATGCCCTGGCCCGCCATGGGCTTTGTCGAAACCCGTGGCGACGGGTTCCATTACGTGCCCACATCCTACCAGATGATGCTTGAGTAAGCCGCGCCCGCACGCCATATGCGGGCCATGACCCATGGCCCGCTGCCCACGCTTGACGAGATCGAACAGATCGCCCGCGATGCCGTCGCGGGCTTTCCCGCGCCGTTCCGCGCGCCCGCCCGGGACGTGGCGATCCATGTCGCCGACTGGCCCGACGCGCAGATGCTGCGCGAACTCGACATCGACGATCCGCGCGACCTCACCGGGCTTTACGAGGGCATCCCGCTGACCGAGAAATCGGTCTTCGATCAGCCCACCGGCCCCGACCGGGTCTGGCTCTTCCGCCAACCCATCCTCGATGAATGGCGCGCGCGCGGCGACGTGGAATTGGCGGAACTCGTCGCCCATGTCACCGTGCACGAATTCGCCCATCATTTCGGCTGGTCCGACGACGACATTGCCACCATAGACCGCTGGTGGGAGTGATCCGACCGGGCCGCCGCACCGTAACCCCAGCATGACCAACAACGACACGCTCACGGTTTACCACGATGGCGCCTGCCCGCTCTGCGCGCGGGAAATCGCCCATTACCGGCGTCAGGAGGGGGCAGAGGCACTCTGTTTCGTCGACGCATCCGCGCAAGGGGATCTCGGCGATGACCTCTCGCGCGAGGCGGCGCTGAGGCGGTTTCACGTGCGCGATGCCGATGGCAATCTGGTTTCGGGGGCCGCGGCATTCATCAGGATCTGGGAGCTGTTGCCGCGCTGGCGCTGGGCCGCCAGGCTGGCCCGGCTGCCCGGCGTCACCCCACTCCTGGAGCTGGCCTATCGCGGTTTTCTGCCGGTCCGTCCGCTCCTCTCACGCCTCGCCGGTCGACTGTCACGCTAGGCGGCAGTCCCCCGCTCAGGCGTAGCTCACGACCTCCCATTCGGTGCCGTCATGGTCCCTGAAATAGAACCGCCGCCCCGGTTCGTAATCGGCGTGGGAATAGGGCTCCAGCCCCGCCGCCCTGACCTTTGCCTCGATCGCGTCGAGATCCTCGACCACCACCCCGATATGGTTGAGCCCGCCGGTGGTCGTGTAGCTGTCAACCGGTCGGCCGGCCCGCTCGGGATGACGATATAGCGCCACATAGGTCTCATCGTCGCCCACATGCGCGCTTTCGCCGTCGTGGATCGACCCGCCGCGCCAGCGCAGGGTCCAGCCGAACACCTCCCGAAGAAGCGCGATGGAGCGATCCAGATCGCTCACCGTTACGTTCACATGCTCCAGTTTCGTCACCATGATATGCCTCCTTTTCAAATGGCATGTCCGACGCTAATTTCTAAACCCAACTTTAGGTCAAGAGGTTTTTCATGCCCCCCAGCCCCGCCGACATGCTGCCAATCGGCCACATTGCCAGGCGCACCGGTCTGGCCGTTTCGGCGATCCGGTTCTACGAGGCGAAGGGCCTTGTCCGCGCCACGCGCACCGCTTCGGGCCAGCGTCGCTTTGCCCGGGCCGACATCCGCAGGCTTTCCTTCATCCGGATCGCCCAGGGCCTTGGCCTCTCGCTGCCCGAGATCGCGGCACTTCTCTCGGACCTGCCCGATGGTCGCACCCCGACCGCCCGCGACTGGAAGGCGATCTCGCGGCGGATTCGCGCCACGCTCGACGCCCGCATCGCCACGCTCGAAAAACTGCGCAACGATCTTGACGGTTGCATCGGCTGCGGCTGTCTCAGCCTCGAGCGGTGCCGCCTCTACAATCGCGACGACCGCGCCGCCACCGGCGGTTCCGGCCCGCGCTACCTTCTGGGCGACAGCGCCCCGGAGCCCGACGGCTGATCCCGCCGAACGGTGGAGTCACATGTTTCCGATCGTGAGGGCAGCACAGGGCCGCGGTCGGGTGCGCGCAACGCCTGCGCCGCGCGATTTATCCCGCAACATCATCCTCTGACCAGAGCGGCGCGCATCCCATCGAAAGCACCCGGCCGGGGGGCGGCCGTGTGCTGCCCGGGCGGCTGCGCCGCTGTTCCGGGCGGGCAAAGGCGATCCAGCGCCCGGCGCATTAATCAATTTTCCCTTAACAATTGCCGCAGCGCGGCGGTGCACGCCCGGCAGCCGCGCAGCAGCCGAGGATCACCCCTTGCTTTCGCCGCATTGCACCGCCGTTAACCGCTCGGATCGCGCCAGCGGTTGACGATCGGATAGCGCCGGTCGAGCCAGAAGGCGCGCGGGCTCAACCTTGTGCCCGGGGCCGACTGGAACCTCTTGTATTCGCTGATATAAATCAGGTGTTCGATTTTTTTCACCACGTCCCGATCATGCCCCGCCGCCACGCAATCACCCACGCTCGCCTCCTGATCGACCAGCATTTCCAGAATGGAATCAAGCACTTCGTAAGGCGGCAGGCTGTCCTCGTCCTTCTGGTCCGGGCGCAGTTCCGCACTCGGCGGCTTGTCGATCACCCGCGCCGGGATGACCTCGCCCTCCGGCCCTTTCATCCAGGGCCGGTGATTGGCGTTGCGCCAGCGGCAGGTGGCAAAGACGCGGGTCTTGTACATGTCCTTGATCGGATTGTAACCACCTGACATATCACCATAAATCGTGGCATAGCCCACAGCAACCTCGCTCTTGTTGCCGGTGGTCAAGAGCATCTCGCCGAACTTGTTGGAAAGCGCCATGAGCAACAGTCCACGCAACCTCGACTGGATGTTCTCCTCGGTCACGTCCGGTTCCGTCCCCTCGAACAATGGCGCCAGTGTTTCGGTCACGGCGGCGCGGGATTGTCCAATGGGAACAGTGTCATAGCGACAGCCCAGAGCCTCGGCGACCGCCTTTGCGTCTGCCAGCGAGTCTGCGCCCGTGTATTCCGAGGGCAACATCACGCAGCGCATGTTCTCAGGCCCCAGCGCATCCGCCGCGATGGTTGCCACGATCGCGCTGTCGACGCCCCCCGACAGGCCCAGCAAGGCCTTGGAAAACCCCGTCTTTCCCATGTAATCGCGCAAGGCTTCAACCATCGCGCGGTAATCCTGTTCCTCGACCCCCGGCAGATGCGCCATCCCCCCCGGCTCCGCGCGCCAGCCATCAGCCCCGCGCGTGAAATCGACATGCGCGATTTCCTCTTCGAAAACAGGGAGTTGCACGACCAGTTCACCGTGAGGGTTGAGCACGAAACTGCCCCCGTCAAAAACCTGGTCATCCTGCCCGCCCACCATGTTGAGATAGACCAGCGGCAGGCCCGTCTCGATCACCCGCGCCACCATCTTGTTGGCCCGCACGTCGAATTTCTGGCGGTAATAGGGGCTGCCATTGGGGATCAGCAGGATCTCGGCCCCGGTCTCGGCCAGCGTCTCGGCCACGTCTTCGAACCAGCCATCCTCGCAGATCGGGCTGCCGATGCGCAGATCGCCCACCACGTAGGGCCCTGTAACCGGCCCGCTTTCGAACACGCGCACCTCGTCGAACACGGTCTCGTTGGGCAGGTGATGCTTGAGAACCCGGGCCGTGATCTGCCCGCCCCTGCAAATGTAATAGGCGTTGTAAAGCGATGTCCCCTCGAGCGCCGGGCCGCCGATCGCCAGCGCCGGCCCGTCCGCGCAATCGCACGCCAGCGCCTCGATCGCCGCAATCGCCGCCTGGTGAAAAATGGGTTTCATCACAAGGTCCTGGGTGTTGTAGCCCGTGATGAACATCTCGGGCAGCGCAACCAGATCGGCCCCCGCGTCACGGCCCGCCTCCCATGCCCGGCGCGCCTTGGCGGCATTGCCGTCGATATCGCCCATGACAGGGTTCAGCTGCGCCAGCGTCAGGCGGAATTGATCGCTCATCTTGCCCCCTCGGAACGGTTGCGGCCAGATTTAACAGATCGTGGCGCGAGGGGAAGCCGATTTGCCGCCGATCCCGCACGCACCGGCAAAAGACGTTGCCCATGGTGGCCCGCTCGCTTAGATTTGCCACGACCGGGCTGAAAGTGATGGCCAATTCAAACAGGGGGCCGGGCACGATGATGACCGCACGCAGAACAAGGCTGACCGCATATGCCGTGGCACTCGCCTTCGGGCTTCCTGCCATGGCACAGGACGACGAGACCCGAACCAAGCAATACGACGATGGCGGCGTTTACGAGGGCACGTTCCGCGACGGGCTCCAGCATGGGCAAGGCACGTATCGTTTACCCAACGGTTACGAATATTCGGGAGAGTGGGTCGACGGCGAAATTCGCGGCCGCGGCACCGCCCGCTTTCCCAACGGCTCGGTCTACGAGGGCGAATTCGCCAAGGGCAAGCCCGAGGGCGTGGGCCGAATCGTCTTTTCCGACGGTGGCACCTATGAGGGCGACTGGGTCGACGGCAAGATCACCGGCCAGGGCGTCGCGGTCTATGCCAACGAGACCCGCTACGAGGGCGGGTTCCGCAACGCCATGCATCATGGCCGCGGCGTGATGACCTCGCCCAATGGCTATGAATACGATGGCGACTGGGTGAACGGCGTCAAGGAGGGACAGGGCCGCATCACCTATCCCGAGGGCGGTGTCTACGAGGGCGAGATCGTGCAAGGCGTGCGCGACGGAGAGGGCACGCTCACCATGCCCGACGGGCTTGTTTACGAAGGAAGCTGGAAAGACGGCCAGATCAACGGCACCGGCAGGCTCACCCAACCCAATGGCGATGTCTACGAAGGCGAACTCGTGGCCGGCCAACGCGAAGGCAAGGGCAAGGTGACCTATGCCAACGGCGATGTCTACGAGGGCGAATTCGAGAACGACAAGCGTGAAGGCGAGGGCGTTTTCGAAGGCGCCGACGGCTATCGCTACGAAGGCAGCTGGGTGGACGGCCGGATCGAGGGATCGGGCACCGTCACCTATCCGGACGGATCGGAATATGTCGGCGAATTTCGCGATGACGTCGCCGATGGCGAAGGCAAGATCACCTACCCCGACGGCTCGACCTATGAGGGCGAATGGAAAGAGGGCGTCATCGACGGCAATGGCAAGGCTGTCTATGCCAACGGCACCACTTACGAAGGGGCGTTCCGCAGCGCCCGCAACCACGGCTTCGGCGTGATGACCTATGACGACGGCTATCGCTACGAAGGCGAATGGCAGGATGGCCAGCGCCACGGCGAAGGCACCGCAACCTACCCGGATGGCACGATCTACAAGGGCACATTCGCCAATGGCCAGCGCCATGGCGAAGGCGAGCTCACCATGCCGGATGGTTTCGAGTATGTCGGCGAATGGGAGGAAGGTCAGATTTCCGGCGAGGGCCGGGCGACCTATGCCAATGACGATGTCTATACCGGCACGTTCCGGAACGGCAAACGCGAGGGCACCGGCACAATGACTTATGCCGAAGGCGGCGAGGAAAGCGGCACCTGGGCAAACGGCGCATTTCAGGAGGGTCAGGAGGATCAGGAGGGTGAAGAGGATCAGGAGGAATAGTCCGGCCCCGTCCTGAGCGGCCCGTCGAACCGCCCCACCGGTCATCCCTTTTTCGTTGCGTCACGCCGTCCGCACCGAATGGACCCACGGGCAACCCCGCCCTAGACTTGCTCTGCCCACACGGGCGCTACCTTGGCCCGTGTGATCAGGCCAGGAACATAGCAAGACAGGGGCACGCGCCATGAGTTTCGCCTTCGACAGTTTCCTCTCCGAACCCGCCCGCGCGCGATCCGCGCAGCCCTTCACCGGCCTGCCCCCCTATCACTTTGTCGGCGGCAACATCGACGAGCCGACCGTGCCCGCCGACGCGCTGGCCGAGGCCGTGGCCCGCGTCATCCGCGAGGAAGGCCATTCCATGGGCAAATACGGCATGGATGGCGGCCCGCAAGGCTATCTCCCCCTGCGCGAGGAGATCTGCACGATCCTCGAACGCCGCACCGGCATCACCGCCAGCCGCGACGAGGTGCTCATCACCTCCGGATCGCTCCAGGCCATGGACCTCGTGAACCGCGCGCTGCTCGACGCGGGCGACGTGGTGCTGCTCGAAGACGCCAATTACATGGGCGCGATCGCCAAGCTGCGCGCGCTCGGCGTCACCCCGCATCCCATCGCCCTGGACGGCGAGGGAATGTGCATGGACGCGCTCCAAGAGGCGCTCGAAACCCTTGCGCGCGAGGGGCGCAAGCCCAAGTTCATCTACACCATCCGCACCATCCAGAACCCCACCGGAACGATCATGCCCGAGGCACGGCGCCGCGAAATGCTGGCGCTGGCCCACAAGTTCGACGTGCCGATCTTCGAGGATGATTGCTATGCCGATCTGGTCTTTTCCGCTGAACGCCCGCCCGCGATCCATGCGCTCGACGACGAGGATCGGGTGATCTATTGCGGCACCTTTTCCAAGACCATCGCCCCCGCGCTGCGCCTTGGCTATCTGGTCGCGCCCTGGCCGCTGATGGGCCATATCCTGCCGCTCAAGACCGATGCGGGGACCGGCGCGCTGGCGCAGATGGCGCTGGCCGAATACCTGCCCGGCCACTACGAGGCGCATGTCGCCACGCTCCTGCCGATGCTGCGGGACAAGGCCGATGCGCTCTGCGACGCGCTGGATGAACATTTCGGCGCCGCCGCGCAATATGACCGGCCCGCGGGCGGGATCTATCTCTGGGTCACGCTGCCCGATGCGGTCGATACCGACCGGCTGTTTTAAGCCGCGCTCGAAGAGGGAATCGAGATCAATCCCGGCACGGAATGGAGCGTCAACAGCAGCCAAAACCGCCACCGGATGCGTATCTGCTTCGGCCATCCCCCCATCCCCGTGATCCGCGAGGGAATCGCGAGGCTGGCCGAGATCTGCCATGCCAAATTCGGCGTGCCGCTGCGCAGCGGGAACATTGCACGCGACTGATCCGCTCGACCACGCAAGTGACGGCGCGTTCCGCTTGGCAAGCCGCCCCGCACGGCCCTAGCCTGCCCGTGGGAGGACACCATCACATGAGCATCATCACAAGCCCTTATCCGCCGGTCGAACTGCGCGAAGTCACGATCACCACCCGCGTCTTCGAGGGGCTGGGAGACGACCCCGACCGCCCGCTTCTGATCGACGGGCCGACCGGGCGCAGCGTCACCGTGGGCGGCTTTGTCGACGCGGTGAAACGGCTCGCGGGCGGGCTCAACGCCCGCGGCACGGGGCAAGGCGCGATGATCGCCCTGATGGCGCCCAACCTGCCCGAATACTGCATCACCTTTCATGGCATCGCGTGGGCGGGCGGCACGGTCACGCTGATCAACCCCACCTACACCGCGCACGAGGTGCGCCACCAACTGGCCGATTCCGGCGCCACGCTGCTGATCACCATCCCGCAATTCCTCGACACCGCACGCGAGGCCGTGCAAGGCACCGACGTTCAGGAAATCGCCGTGATCGGCGAGGCCCCCGGCGTGCTCTCGCTCTCCGACCTTATGGGCGAGGCGCAAGAGGCGCAGACCCCCGTCGACATTCGCGATCATGTTCTTGCCCTGCCCTATTCTTCGGGCACGACCGGCCTGCCCAAGGGCGTGATGCTCACCCATTGGAACCTTGCCGCGAATATCGACCAGACCATGGCCACGGCCACGACCGCACCGGGCGAGATGACCGTGGCCTTCCTGCCCTTCTTCCATATCTACGGGCTCGAATGCCTCGCCAACATGGTGCTGGCGACGGGTGGCGGGCTTGTCACCATGCCGCGTTTCGATCTCGAACTGTTCCTGCGGCTCTCATCGGAACACCGCACAAGGCGGATGTATGTCGTGCCCCCCGTGATGATCGCGCTGGCCAAGCATCCGCTGGTGGCCGAATACGATCTTTCCTGTGTCGAACAGATCAACTCCGGCGCGGCCCCATTGGGCGGGGACGTGACCGACCGGGTCGCCGCACGGCTTGCCTGCGCCACGACGCAGGGCTACGGCATGACCGAGCTTTCGCCCGTCTCACACTCCACCCCGCCCGAGCGCGCCCGCCCCGGCGCCTCGGGGCTGACCATCCCCAACACCGAATGTCGCGTCGTCGATCCGGTTACCGGCCGCGACGTGAAAACGGGCGAGGAAGGCGAGCTCTGGGTGCGCGGCCCGCAAGTCATGAAAGGCTACTGGAAGAACGAGAAAGCCACCGCCAAAACACTCGATCCCGAGGGATGGCTCCACACCGGCGACATCGTGCGCTTCGATGCCGAGGGGTTCATGTATGTGACCGACCGCCTCAAGGAACTGATCAAGTACAAGGGGTTCCAGGTCGCCCCGGCCGAGCTCGAGGCCGCGCTCATCACCCACCCCGATGTGGCCGACGTGGGCGTGATCGGCGTGCCCGACCCCGAGGCCGGCGAATTGCCCGTGGCCTTCATCGTGCCCGCGGGCAAGCAGACCCCCACGCTCGAAACGCTCCAGTCCCATCTCGAGGGGATGCTGTCGCATTACAAACAAGTTCGCCGGATCGAGATCACCGACGCCATACCCAAGGCGGCCTCGGGCAAGATCCTGCGCCGCGTGCTGCGCGAGCGGGTGGCGGGCAAGGGCTGAGGCCGGGCTTCGGGCCTTGCCTCAGCAATACCGCTCTGGCCCGATCCACTGGCTTTCGTTATAGCGGTCGCCATGGCACCAGCCCACCGGCAGCACCTCTTCGATGCGGCGCAGGTCATCCGCCGTGAGCGCGATCTCGGCCCCGCGCACGCATTCGCGCAGATGCTCCACCGACCGCGTGCCGGGGATCGGGATCACGTGCTCCCCCTGCGCCAGAAGCCACGCATTGGCCAGCGCCGCCGCCGGCTCGCCCATCTCGGTGGCCAGCGCACGGAACCGGTCGGTCGCGGCCAGGTTGTAGCCAAGGTTCGGTTCCTGGAACCGTGCATTGCCGGCCAGGAACGCGGCCCCGGCAATCGCCTCGCGCGACAGCGGATGATCGGTCAGCAACGACCGCCCCACCGGCGAGAACGCCACCAGTGCAGTGCCCAGCTCGGCGCAGGCCTGCACCAGCCCGAGTTCCGGCGACCGCGTCTGCAGCGAATATTCCGACTGCACCGCCGCCACCGGATGAACTGCCGCCGCCCGGCGCAGCGACGAGGGCGCGATCTCGGAGAACCCGAACGCGCCGATCTTGCCGGTTTTCATGATCTCGACCAAGGCTTCGGTCACCGCTTCGATCTCCATCGCCGGATCGCGCCGATGGACGTAAAAGAGATCGACCCGCTCCACCCCCATCCGCTTCAGGCTCTTGTCCAGCTCGCCTTCCAGGTGCGCCCGATCGTTGCGGAACACGCGGTTGCCATCCGAATCGCGGGTGATCCCGGCCTTGGTCGCGATCACGAAATCATCCTTCGCGGCGGGGTCGCGCGCGAAATAGCTGCCGATCCATTCCTCGGACCGACCCATGCCATAGACATTCGAAGTGTCGATATGGTTCACGCCCCAATCGCGCATCGCATCGAGAATGGCATGTGACGCCGCCTCGTTCGTCGGCCCGTAGAAATCGGAAAAGCTCATCGCGCCATAGCCCACGGCAGCGATCTCCGGCCCGTTCCGGCCCAGCTTGCTTGTCTTCATGCCCTCTCTCCCCGTTTCTCTTCGACCACCGCGATCGCCGCGGCCACCGCTTCGTCGATGCTCATCTCCGAGGTGTCGATCACCACCGCATCCTCCGCGGGCCTGAGCGGCGCAGTGGCGCGCTCGCTGTCGCGTGCGTCGCGCTCCTTCACATCGGCCAGCACCGCATCGAACGTCACATCATGCCCCGCCTCGCAGAGCTCACGCCAGCGACGCCCGGCCCGCACCTCGGCGCTCGCGGTCACGAAAAGCTTCGCCTGCGCCTCGGGGCAGATCACGGTACCGATATCGCGCCCGTCCAGAACCGCGCCCCCGGCCCGGGCCGCAAAGGCGCGCTGGAAATCGACCAGCGCCGCGCGCACCTGCGGCTCTGCCGCGACGCGGCTGGCGGCCTGTGCCACGCCGGGTGCGCGCAGATCGCCTGTGAGGTCGTCGGCCACCAGCGCCCGCGCCGCCTCGACCGCGTCCGCACCTTCCAGAACCTTCGCACCCACCGCGCGATAAAGCAGCCCGGTATCGAGATGCGCAAAGCCGAAATGCGCCGCGACCGCGCGCGACACCGTTCCCTTGCCCGCCGCCGCCGGCCCGTCGATCGCCACTGTGAAGCTCATCCTGTTGGTCCTTCCGGCTTCGTCCAATCCCGCGACAGGGGCACGATCACACATCCCGCCCGATATCGGCGCCCAGACCCGCCATCAACGGCTCGAAGTCCGGAAAAGACGTGGCCACCGGCGCCCCGTCATCGAGCCGCACAGGCGCGCCCGCCGCCATGCCGAGGCAGAGAAACGCCATCGCGATCCGGTGGTCAAGGAACGTCTCGACCTCCGCGCCACCGGCCACGCCACCCGCGCCGCACCCGGTCACGATCCACCAATCCTCGCCGTCCTCGACCTCGACGCCATTGGCGCGCAGGCCCCGCGCCATTGCCTCGATCCGGTCGCTTTCCTTCACGCGCAGTTCCTTCACCCCGCGCATCACCGTCTGTCCGGTCGCGTTGGCGGCCACCACCGAAAGGATCGGGTATTCGTCGATCATGCTCGCCGCGCGTTCGGGCGGCACCTCGATGCCCTTCATGTCGGGTGAATAGCGCGCGCGCAGATCGGCCACAGGCTCGCCACCCTCCTCGCGCGGGTTCTCATAGGCCAGATCGGCGCCCATCTCGCGCAACGTCTCGAACAGGCCCGCGCGGGTGGGGTTGAGCCCGATCCCCGGCACGAGCACATCCGACCCCGGCACGATCAGCGCCGCACAGACCGGAAACGCCGCCGACGAGGGATCACGCGGCACCGCGATGACCTGCGGGGCAAGCTCGGGCTGCCCGGTCAGGGTAATCACCCGCTTGCCATCCTCATTCGCAACGGTGATCTCGGCGCCGAACCCTTCGAGCATCCGCTCGGTATGGTCGCGCGTTGCCTCGCGCTCGATCACCACGGTCTGGCCCGGCGCGTTAAGCCCGGCCAGCAGCGCCGCCGATTTCACCTGTGCCGAGGGCACCGGCACCTCGTACCGCACCGGCACCGGATCGCGCGCACCCTCGATCACCATCGGCAGCCGCCCGCCCGAGCGCCCCATCGCCCGTGCGCCGAACAAGGCCAGCGGATCGGTGATCCGCGCCATCGGTCGGCTCACGAGGCTGGCATCGCCGGTGAAACAGGCGGTGATCGGCTGCGTCGCCATCGCCCCCATGATCAGCCGCACACCGGTCCCGGCATTGCCGCAGTCAATCACGCTCGCCGGCTCGGCAAACCCGCCCACGCCCACACCCTGAACGCGCCACGTGCCGCCCTCGTCGCGCGTGACATCGGCCCCGAAATCCCGCATCGCCTGCGCCGTGGCCAGCACGTCCTCGCCCTCCAGCAGGCCGGAAATCACCGTCTCGCCCACGCACATCGCGCCCAGGATCAGCGCACGATGCGAGATCGACTTGTCGCCGGGCACCTCGGCCACGCCCGCAAGCGCGCCACAGGGGCTGGAGATCATCGGAATCGGGGTGCCGTGTGACGCCATCGAGAACCATCCTTCGCCAAGATGCCAGCGTGATAGCCCAGCCACCCGGCCCCGTCCATCGTCGATCCGGTCAGTTCAGAACCATTGACCCGGCTCCACCAGCCCCAGGTCGAGCAACTGTCGCGAATGCCATTCGAACCGCGTCGAGTTGTGCCAGCGGAACGTGTCGATATCGAAGGTCGAACCGGGATTGCGCTTGAGCGCCTTTGCCGTGCGAAACGACGCGATCGCGGCGGTCAGGTTGTTGTGCCACGGACAGGCATAGGTGTTGTATTCCTCGTCCGTGAAGGTGTGATCGTCGCGCAGCAACAGCCCGGGTTTCGCCCGGAAAATCGCGACCCGGTCGATCTTGCGGCGCGGGGCGGGAATGTGTTCCTCGAACCGCCAGCGCAACCCGCCGAAGAAATCGAGCTGGCGCTCCTTGGGGTGATTGTGATTGGCCGCGTCGGGCCGGGCCAGCGCGTAGTAGCCGGTCTTGTCGAGACACGCCGTCTCAAGCGAAACCGCATCGGGATACGCCTCCAGGTCGCCTGCATAAAGGTCGATCACGAAGGTCAGCATCGCGTCGCGCCGCTCCTCGGTGTGAAAGGCAAGCATCTCGCCGATGGTGCGGGTCTCGCAGAACGGGTAAAAGAGGTATTCCGCGTTGAAACAGTAATAAAGCCATTGCCCCTCGGCCGCGCCGATCACCGCGTTCACCGCCCGCTCCAGCGCCTCTTCCTCCGTCATGTCATAGCCGACCCGATGCACACTGCGCACGAGGTCCGCGGGCAGTGCGAAGCTGTCGGGCATGAAGCAGACCACCGACTTGAACCCCAGCTGCTGATGATGGCGCAAGGTGGTGTCAAGCTCGACCTCGTCCTCGGCAAAGACAAGCGCCACCGGCCCCTTGGCAAGGGCGGCTTTCCCCCGGTCCAGGAAATTGCCGAGACCGGCATAATATCGCTGTTCCGTCATCTCGTTCATGCTGCGCAAAATCGGTTAAATGGGGGTGCATTGCAAGCCACCCCGCACCTGATGTAATCAACCGCTCTGAAACCCGCGCGCGAGGATCCCATGACCGACCCCAAGAAACTTTTCATCAAGACCTACGGGTGCCAGATGAATGTCTATGACAGCGAACGCATGGCCGAGGCGCTGGGCGGGTCGGGCTATGTCGAAACCCGCACCCCCGAAGACGCGGACATGATCCTGCTCAACACCTGCCATATCCGCGAAAAGGCCGCGGAAAAGGTCTATTCCGAGCTGGGCCGCTACAAGGGGCTCAAGGCGGCCAATCCCGACCTCAGGATCGGCGTGGCCGGCTGTGTTGCGCAAGCCGAGGGCGAAGAGATCATGCGCCGCCAGCCGCTCGTCGACCTGGTGGTTGGCCCGCAGGCCTATCACCGCCTGCCCGAGATGGAGGCGCGCGCGCGATCGGGACACAAGGCACTCGACACCGATTTCCCCGAAGAGGACAAGTTCGAGCGACTCAAATCGCGCCCCAAGGCCGCGCGCGGCCCCACCGCCTTTCTCACCGTGCAGGAGGGCTGTGACAAGTTCTGCGCCTTCTGCGTCGTGCCCTACACCCGCGGCGCCGAGGTCTCTCGCCCGGTCGACCGCGTCCTGAGCGAGGCGCGTGACCTCGTCGAACGCGGGGTGCGCGAGATCACCCTGCTGGGCCAGAACGTCAACGCCTATCACGGCGCGGGGCCTGACGGTGAGACCGGCCTTGCCGGCCTGATCTGGGCGCTCAATGACATTGATGGGCTGGAACGTATCCGCTTCACCACTTCGCATCCCAACGACATGAGCGACGATCTGATCGCGGCGCATGGCGAATGCGAGAAACTGATGCCCTACCTGCACCTGCCGGTTCAATCGGGCTCCGACCGCATCCTCAAGCGGATGAACCGCGCCCATACCCGCGACAGCTATCTTGCATTGATCGACCGGTTGCGCGCCGCCCGGCCCGACATTCTGATTTCCGGCGATTTCATCGTCGGTTTTCCCGAGGAAACCGACGCGGATTTCGCCGACACGCTCGACCTGATCGAACGGGTCGGCTACGGGCAGGCGTTCAGCTTCAAGTATTCCCCCCGCCCCGGCACCCCGGCGGCGGAACGTGCGCAGGTCGCGCCCGATGTGGCCGATGCGCGGCTGCAAGAGCTCCAGGCGCTCATCACCCGCCAGCAACGCGCCCGCCAGGATGCGATGGTCGGCCAGACCGTGGGCGTGCTCTTCGAGAAACCCGGTCGCCTGCCCGGCCAGATGGTCGGCAAATCCGACCACCTCCATGCCGTGCATGTCGATGATTGCCCGGCCAGCCCGGGTGACCTTCGCCGGGTGAGAATCGTTTCCTCGGGGCCGAACTCGCTGGCCGGTGTTCTCGCCTGACCCGACGGCTTTCCGACAGCACCCCGCCGAACGGGCGCAGAATTGGACGAAACACCCCTTGCGGGCACAAGATCGGGTGGTCTCGTCCCCTGAAAATTCTTCACAAGCGCGCAGAAGCTGTTACAGTGAAAACACATTTTCGTACGGACCATGCAGGTGCTGCCAATTCCTCGGGTCCGATTGGGGGAAACATAAATCAAGGGACAGAAGCTGTGGCGAAAGTTTTCTCGAAAACGGCGCGCGGGGTGGTCAGTGGTATTGCGGCTGCTGCCTTCGGCGCCATCCTCGTGGCCAACGACGTGGCCGCACAAGGGGCCGATGGCATGGGCTCCGAGATGTTCAGGCGCGACACGCCTTCGCAACAGGGCCGTGACAAGGGACAGTATATTCCCACCATTTCCATCACGCCAGATGGCTGCGAGGCCTGGGTCATGGATGACGGCGCCGAAGGCTATGCCGTGAATCACGTGAACCGGCAAGGTGTTCCGGTCTGCCGCGAGGTCAATGTCTGCGGCGTTCTCAACACGGACCAGTATTTCGCGACCGACAGCTACCGGATCAGCCACAAGGGCCAGCAGCGGCTGCGCGAATTCTTCCGGGATTCGAGCGCCTTTGCCTATACCATCGTCGGACATACCGACAGCCGGGCCTCGGACGAATACAACATGCGCCTGTCGCTCAACCGCGCCAATTCCGTCGCGAAAGTCGCCCAAAGCACGGGCGCTCGCATCGCCGACGTGCGCGGCATGGGCGAACGCAGCCCGGTCGCTCCGAACAACTCCGCGGCAGGCATGGCCAAGAATCGCCGCGTCGAAATCCTGTGCATCCAATGACAAGGGGCCACGCATGAAACTCGCAATGAAACTGGCGCTCTGCGCTTCGCTTTTCGCCGTGGCCGGCTGTGACGAAGGCCTGCGCGGCTATCCCGCCGACAAGACCGTGGACCGCGGTGTCGACCAGAAACACCTGTCACAACTGCAATGGGGAATCTGGGTCGATCCGACCGGCTGTGACACCTGGATCGCCGATGACGGGCTCGAAGGCTACATGGTCCGCCGGATGGACAAATACGGCAAGCCGGTCTGCTCAGGCGTCGCCCCGCCGACCTACACCGCCGGTGACTTCAAGGGTGGCTCCAAGATCCCGGATCCGAATTGAGATATGGGAACACGCCTGACATCCGGCCGCGCGGGGAAACCTGCGCGGCCGTTTTGGTATCAATCGCGTGACATTCGCCCGCCCGCACTTGCGCACCGCCGCGCCGCTTGGCACCATCGCCGAACGGTTTCTTGCCCGGCACCGCATATCAAGGAGAGCTGATTGGCCATCAACGTGCTGCCCCCGCCCCAATCGCCAGATGGTGACGATCCCGACGCACTGCGCGAACGCCTCGCCGAATTTCCCGACAACCGCCTTTTGATCGAGCTTTGCGGCGAATACGACCGGAACCTTGCCGAGATCGAACAGAAGCTCGGGGTGCAGATCCTGCGCCGCGGCAACCAGATCGTGGTCATCGGCGATGACGCCTCCACCTCCGAGGCGCTCTCGGTGCTGGGCACGCTCTACGAAAGGCTCGAATCGGGCCGGCGGGTCGATGCGGGCGATGTCGATCGCGAATTGCGGATGGACAGCCCGGGCGGCTCCCATGACGGCGACCAGCTCGAGATGTTCCGTGGCGGCCGGATCGAGATCAAGACCCGCAAGAAAACCGTCGAGCCGCGCACCGACGCCCAGAAAACCTATGTCACAGGCCTCTTCGGCAACGAGCTCGCCTTCGGCATCGGCCCGGCCGGCACCGGCAAGACCTATCTCGCCGTCGCCGTCGGCGTGAACATGTTCGTCGAGGGTCATGTCGACCGCATCATCCTGTCGCGCCCCGCCGTCGAGGCGGGCGAGAAACTGGGCTACCTGCCCGGCGACATGAAAGACAAGGTCGACCCCTACATGCAGCCGCTCTACGACGCGCTCAACGATTTCCTGCCCGGCAAGCAACTGGCCAAGCTGATCGAGGAAAAGCGCATCGAGATCGCGCCGCTCGCCTTCATGCGCGGGCGCACGCTGAGCAATGCCTTCGTGGTGCTCGACGAGGCGCAGAATGCCACCACCATGCAGATGAAGATGTTCCTCACCCGCCTTGGCGAAGGCTCGCGCATGGTCATCACCGGCGACCGCACCCAGATCGACCTGCCACGCGGTGTGCCCTCGGGGTTGTCGGATGCCGAAACCCTGCTCACGGGGATCGACGGGATCAGCTTCAATTACTTCACGTCGAAAGACGTGGTGCGCCACCCGCTCGTGGCCCGCATCATCGAAGCCTACGATGCCGCCGACCCGACCCGGTCGCACAAGGCGTGAGATGCTGCATCACTTCCCGCGCGGGTGGAAAACGGCCAGACGAGACTGAATTCATGGGGCTCCATCCCGAGGGCGGCGCCCGACCCGGGGTGGGCGTGAAGCGCCCGCCCATGGGGCAGGGCGGTCGCTGCCCGGTCCGCAAGCGACCCGGGCGGAGGCAAATTCAATCAAGTGCAACAGAATAAAGCCACACCATGTGCATCGACCTCATCATCGAAGACGACCGCTGGAGCGCGACCGCGCTTGACCGGCTCGCGCCCCGCGCCGCCCGCGCCACGCTCACGCATCTCGGCCTCGACCCCGACGCCTACGAAGTCAGCCTCCTGGCCTGCGACGATGCGCGTATCGCGACGCTCAACGCCGATTTCCGCGACAAGCCACAACCCACCAACGTGTTGAGCTGGCCCGCAACCGATCTCGCCGCCCCCGAGGACGGCGACAGCCCGGCACGGCCCGATTCCGAGGCGCACGACCCCGAGGCGGGGTTCCTCGGCGACATTGCCATCGCCTATGACACCTGCATGCGCGAAGTCGCCGAACAGGACAAATCCCCGGACGACCATGTGACGCACCTCGTCATCCACGCGATCCTGCATTGCCTGGGCTATGATCATCAGCGTGACCGCGATGCCACCCTCATGGAGCGACTTGAGGTAGAGATACTTGGCAAACTCGGTCTTCCTGACCCATATAGAGACTCATCGGGGTAATCCCCTCTGGACAAGGTAGAAATGGGCGACACAGACGACGGGTCTTCTAACGCGGCGCACAGCGCGCCGGACGAGGCGACCGAAACACGACAGGACACGCACGCAAGCGGCTTTTTCCGACGGATCATGAGCGCGCTCAGCCGCTCGGACACGCTTGATGCGACAGACCCGGACTCGACACCGGCGCAGACCCTCGCGGCGATGCCCGGCTTGCTCAACCTTCGCCGCTTGACGGTCGAGGACGTGATGATTCCCAAGGCCGAGATCGTCGCCGTGCCCACGACCATCACCCGCGACGAACTTGTGGAGGTGTTCCGCGAAAGCGGCATGACCCGCCTTCCGGTCTACGAGGATACGCTCGACACCCCCCGCGGCATGGTTCATCTCAAGGATTTCGCACTCGAATACGGCTTCAACGGCGCCTCCAGCGGACAGATCGAGCTCGACAAGATGCTGCGCCCGCTCCTCTTCGTGCCGCCCTCCATGCCGATCGGTATTCTGCTGACCAAGATGCAGACCGAACGCCGCCACATGGCGCTGGTGATCGACGAATATGGCGGGGTGGACGGGCTTGCCACGATCGAGGACCTGATCGAACAGGTGGTCGGCGAGATCGAGGACGAGCACGACCTCGAGGAAGACAATTTCTTCACCCGCGAATCGCCCGGCTGCTATTCGGCCCAGGCCAAGACCCCGCTCGACGAGTTCGAGGCCGAGATCGGCCTGTCGCTCACCGATGACGAGGACGTCGACGAGGAAGAGATCGACACGCTGGGCGGGCTGGTTTTCATGCTCTCCGGCCGCGTGCCGGTGCGTGGCGAGGTGGTCCAGCACCCCAACGGCACCGAATTCGAGGTGACCGACGCCGACCCCCGGCGGATCAAGCGCCTGCGTGTGCGCCTGCCCGATCATTCCGCCACCGACAAAGATGGTTAGGGTCAGAACGGATCATGCCACCCGGTTCGAGACCCGCGCCCGCCGCCTGTTCCTGCGGCGGCTCATGGGGGTGGCGGCCACTCTGGGCGGAGTCGCAGCGCTCGGTCATGCCCCCTTCAACCTCTGGCCGCTCGCCCTCGTCGGGCTGGCCGGTCTGTTCGGGCTCTACCGCGCGGCCCTGACCCCGGCGCGCGCCTTCTGGACCGGCTGGGCGGGCGGGGCCGGCTATTTCGCCGTCGCACTGCACTGGATATCGTCGAGCCGTTCTTCGTCGACATCGCCCGCCATGGCTGGATGGCGCCTTTCGCGCTGGTCTTCCTCTCCGGGGGGCTGGCCCTCTTCTGGGGTGCGGGTTTCGCGCTGGCGCGCCGATCGGGCGGCCGGCTGGTCGGCGGCGCGCTTGCCTGGATCGCCGCCCTGACCCTGGCCGAGATGGCCCGTGCCTATCTTTTCACCGGCTTTCCATGGGCGCTTCCCGGCTACATCTGGGCACCCAGCCCCGCCGCGATCCATGCCGCCTTCATCGGCCCCTATGGCCTCACCGCGGCAGCCCTGGCCATGGGCGTCGTGCTCTGGTCGCTGCTCTCGCCCCACCGCCGCCGCGCCGCGCTCACCGGGCTGGCCCTGGGCGGGCTTTTCATCGCCACGGGCTGGGGCCTTGGCCGCCCAGCCTCACCCGGATCGGATGCCCCCGTGATCCGCCTGGTGCAGCCCAACGCCCCGCAACACCAGAAATGGGATCCTGCCCATATCCGCACTTTCTTCGACCGCCAACTGGATTTCACCGCCGCCCCGGCCCGATCCGCAACACCCGATCTCACGATCTGGCCGGAAACCGCGATCCCGTGGTTCCTGGACGAGGCGGACGCGGCGCTCGGCATGATCTCCGACATGGCCGGAGATCAACCCGTGGTGCTCGGGCTGCGCCGCCTCGACGGCGCCCGATTGCTCAACTCCCTGGTGGTTCTGGGCCCGGACGGAACGCCCCGGGCGCTTTACGACAAGCATCACCTCGTGCCCTTCGGCGAGTACATGCCGCTCGGCAATCTCGCCGCGCGCGCCGGGCTCACCGGATTTGCCAACGACCAGGGCTTTGGCTATTCGCCCGGCCCCGGCCCGCGCCTCGTCGAGCTGCCCGGCATTGGACGCGCCCTGCCGCTGATCTGCTACGAAGCGGTCTTTCCCCATGACGTGGCCGGCGCCCCGGCCCGGCCCCGGCTGCTCATGCAGATCACCAACGACGCCTGGTTCGGGCGCTTCTCGGGGCCGTTCCAGCATCTCCAGCAGGCGCAGATGCGCGCCATCGAACAGGGGCTCCCCATGGCGCGGGTGGCCAATACCGGCGTTTCGGCCATGATCGGCCCGCGCGGGCATATCACGGGGCAGATCGCGCTCGGAGAGGCCGGCTTCACCGATGCCGCCCTGCCCCCGGCCCTGCCGCCCACGCTCTATGCCCGCACGGGCGACTTGCCTCTCGCGGCTCTCCTCGCGCTTACCCTTTCGGGGCTGGCTTTTCGCCGCTACACCACCCGCCGGCGCGCCGAATAGGCATTGACCCCCGCGTGGTGCCGGCATAACCAGATACGAATTCCCCCACAACGGCTTCCTGGCGTGGCGGGCAAACAACCAATGGAGCACTTCTCATGGCCCGGCAGAATTACGTTTTCACCTCGGAATCCGTCTCCGAGGGCCACCCCGACAAGGTCTGCGACCGCATTTCCGACGCCGTCCTCGATGCGTTCCTGGCCGAGGAAAGCGGCGCGCGCGTCGCCTGCGAAACCTTTGCCACCTCCGGCATGGTGGTGATCGGCGGCGAGGTCGGACTGTCGGACCAGGAGCGGCTCAAGAACTACATGGGCCGGATCGGCCAGATCGCGCGCGACTGCATCAAGGATATCGGATACGAGCAGGAAAAATTCCACTGGAACACCTGCCACGTGCTGAACTTCCTGCATGAACAATCCGCCCATATCAGCCAGGGCGTGGACCGCGATGGCGCGGGCGACCAGGGCATCATGTTCGGCTATGCCGTGGACGAGACCCCCGAACTCATGCCCGCCCCGATCCAGTATTCCCACAAGATCCTGCGCCGCCTCGCCGAGGTCCGCAAATCCGGCGCCGAACCCAGCCTGCGCCCCGATGCCAAGACCCAGCTTTCGCTGCGCTACGAGAATGGCAAGCCGGTCGAGGTGTTGCAACTCGTGCTCTCGACCCAGCATGAAAGCGAGGACCAGACCTCCGACGACATCCGCGCCATCGTGGAGCCCTATATCCGCGAGGTGCTGCCCGCCGAATGGCTGACCGAAAAGACCGAATGGTGGGTCAACCCGACCGGCACTTTCGTGATCGGCGGCCCCGATGGCGATGCCGGCCTCACCGGTCGCAAGATCATCGTCGATACCTATGGCGGTTCCGCCCCGCATGGCGGCGGCGCGTTCTCGGGCAAGGATCCGACCAAGGTCGACCGCTCCGCGGCCTATGCCGCGCGCTATCTTGCCAAGAACGTGGTCGCCGCCGGGCTCGCCTCGCGCTGCACGCTGCAACTCAGCTATGCCATCGGCGTGGCCAGGCCGCTGTCGATCTATGTCGACACCCACGGCACCGGCAAGGTCGAGGAAGCCGCGATCGAGAACGCGGTCGCGCGCGCGATGGATCTCACTCCACGTGGCATCCGTACCCACCTGGGCCTTGACCGCCCGATCTATGAGCGCACCGCCGCCTATGGCCATTTCGGGCGCGAGCCCGACGCCGGAGGCGGCTTCAGCTGGGAAAAGACCGACCTGGCCGCGACCATCGCAAAGGAAATCTGACCTCCTGGCACGGCCACAGTGCCCCGCCTGCCACCGCAGGCGGGGCTTTTCATTGCCGCCGCCCCGGTGCAGTCTGCTGCCGACGGATCCCGCGAAAGGCCATGGCATGCTGTTCTACGACTGTTCGACCGCCCCCAACCCGCGCCGCGCGCGCATGTTCATCGCCGAGAAAGGGCTCACGATAGACACCCGCGAGGTCTCGATCGCCAAGGGCGAACAGCTCTCGCCCGAGTTTCGCGCCATCAACCCCCGCGCCACCGTCCCGGTCCTTGTCACGGAAGACGGCACCGCGCTGGCCGAGAACATCGCCATCGCCACTTATCTCGAAGCGCGCTTTCCCGAACCGCCCCTCATGGGCATCATGCCCGGGGAAAAGGGCCGCGTCGCCATGTGGAACGCCATCGCCGAGGGACAGGGCGGAATGGCCGTGGGCGAAGCCTTCCGCAATGCCCACCCGGCAATGAAGGATCGCGCCCTGCCCGGCCCCCTCGACCTGCCCCAGATTCCCGAACTGGCCGAGCGTGGAATACGCCGCACCCACGCCTTTTTCGACCTGCTCGAAACCCGGCTTCGGGAAAGCCCGTGGCTCGCCGGCGACGGCTTTACCCTCGCCGACATCACCGCTTTCGTGTTCACCGATTTCGCCCGCGTGGTGAAGCTGCGCCCGCCCGAAGACAACAGCGCGACGCAGGACTGGCTCGCACGGATGCGCGCGCGCCCCTCGTCAAGCCTCTGATCAGCGGGCCGCACATCCAGCGTCGCGCCACCCGATACGGCTCGCAATTGAGTATTTATGACCAAGAAAGAGACAAGGCGCCGCGAATTCAGGCTGCCCCCGCTCTTTCTTGGCCCAAATACTCAAGGCCGCTTTCGCCACGGCCCCCGCTTTATGCGGCGGCCCCGCGGCGTGCCCCGTCAAACGACCACGCACCCGCGCCGAGGCTGACCACCATGAGCAGACCGCCGGTGATGCTCACGTTTTTCCAGAAGCTGATCATTTGCGCCTGCGCTTCCATCCCTTCCATGCCGAGACCCGGCAGGTAGTGAAAGATGAAGCCCGACAAAAGCGTGAAACCGGCCAGCAGGAAAGCCGCGATCCGCGCCTGCCAGCCCAGCAGCAGGGCGATCCCCCCGCCAAGCTCGGTCAGGATCACCAGCGGCAAGAGAGCGCCGGGCACGCCCATCATCTCCATATAGCCCTGGGTGCCCTCGTAGCCCGTGATCTTCCCGGCTCCCGACGTGATGAAGATGAGCGCCAGCAGCGCGCGCCCCAGCGGTGCAGCAAGCGTCTGCGCGGTATCGAGTGCTTGGGTCATGTCGTCTGTCCTTTTCATCTGTCCAGACCCCGGTCATTCGGGGGTGCGCGGGATATGGAGCACATTGCGGTGTTGCACCATTGCCTAAATTTTCCCACTCAATGTGCACGAGCGCACCGAAAAACAGCCCACCGTGCACCGCGTTAACCGAAATCCTGCCATTTTCGCTGCAACGCGGCGGTGCACGCCCGGCAGCCGGGCAGCAGCCGAAGATCACCCCCCGATTTTTCCCCGAAAAACCGTGTTAACCCCACCGCACGCTTGCACCGCGCCGCGCTCATGGCTACGACCCGGCCCATGACCACGTCGAACCACCACTCGGGCGCGCCATGGCGCAATTTCTATGGCCGGATCAAGGGCAAGGCCCTGCGCCCGTCGCAGCAGGCATACCTTGACGAAGACCTCGCGCGCCTCTCGCCCGGCCCGGTCGGTTGGGACGTGAACCCCGACCGCGAACCCCTTGATCTCGATGCGTTTTTCGGCGGTCGCGAGGTCTGGCTCGAAATCGGTTTCGGGGGGGGCGAACACATGGTCCACCAGGCCGCGCAGAACCCCGGAATCGGGTTCATCGGGGCCGAACCCTATATCAACGGCGTCGCCATGCTCCTGGGCAAGATCCGCGATGCGGGCTGCGAAAATATCCGCATCCACCCCGGCGACGCGCGCGACCTCTTTGACGTGCTGCCTGCCGGGTCGATATCGCGCGCCTTCCTGCTCTATCCCGACCCCTGGCCCAAGAAAAAGCACCACCGCCGTCGCTTCGTCACCCCGGAACATCTTGAACCGCTTGCGAAAATCCTGAAACCCGGCGCGATCTTCCGGGTCGCCACCGACATTCCCGATTATGTCCGCCAGACCCTCGAAGAGGTGCCGCGGCACGGTTTCGACTGGCTCGCCGACCGTCCCGCCGACTGGCGTGAGCCCTGGGATGACTGGATCTCGACCCGATACGAACAAAAGGCGCTGCGCGAGGGTCGCACGCCGCATTACCTTACCTTTCGCAGGCGTGGCGCGGCGGATTAACCGTTCCTTTGCGTCTCTGCGCTACATCAGCAACGATCAGATATTCTCGCCCTGCGGCATGCCAAGGATGTGATACCCGCCATCGACGCGCAAGACCTCGCCGGTGGTATATGCGCCCGCCTCCGAGGCAAGGTAAACCGCCGTGCCGCCCACTGCCTCGAGCGTCGCGTTCGAGCGCAGCGGCGCGTTCTCCGCAGCATGGCGAAAGGTCTTGCGCGCGCCGCCGATCGCCGCGCCGGCCAGGGTCTTCATCGGCCCCGGGCTGATCGCGTTGACGCGGATGCCCTGCGGTCCCAGGTCATTGGCGAGGTACCGCACCGTCGCCTCGAGCGCTGCCTTGGCGACCCCCATCACGTTGTAATTCGGCACCACCCGGTTCGACCCCTGATAGGTCAGGGTCAGGATCGTGCCCCCGGCAGTCATCATAGGTTCGGCCCGGCGCGTTGCCTCGATCAGCGAATAGCAAGAAATATCAAGAGAATTCAAAAAGTTATCGCGACTGGTGTTGAGAAAACGACCGCCCAGTTCGGCCTTGTCCGAATAGGCGATCGCATGGACGAGAAAATCCAGCCGATCCCAGCGTTCGCCCAGCGCCGCGAATGCCGTATCGAGCGAGGCCTCGTCGGTCACGTCCGCATCGACCATGATATCCGATCCGAGCGACCGGGCCAGCGGCTCCACCCGTTTGCCAAAGGCTTCGCCCTGATAGGTAAAGGCCAGTTCCGCCCCCGCCTCTGCCATCGCCTTGGCGATACCCCAGGCGATCGAGCGCTCATTGGCCACCCCCATGATGAGCCCGCGTTTGCCTTCCATCCACCCACCCATGCGTGTCATTCCCTGTATTTTGAAAGGATCATCGACCCATTGGTGCCACCAAACCCGAACGAGTTGGTCATCACGGAATCAAGCCCTGCATTTTCAACGGCTTGCGTGGCAATCTCGCCGGTTTTGATCGCCGGGTCGAGCGTCTCGACATTGATCGACGGTGCAATGAAATCATGCTCCAGCATCAGCAGGCAATAGATCGCCTCCTGCGCGCCGGTCGCGCCCTGGCTATGTCCGGTCATCGACTTGGTCGAGCTGATCGGCGGCGTTGACCCCTCGCCAAAGACTCGCCTCACCGCTTCGACCTCGCCCACGTCCCCTACCGGGGTCGAGGTCCCGTGCGCATTGATATAGCTCACCTTTCTGCCCTCGGGCAGGGTTTCAAGCGCCAGCCGCATGGCCCGTTCGCCCCCCTCGCCGCTGGGCGCGACCATGTCATGCCCGTCGCTCGTCGCGGCATAGCCCGTGATCTCGGCATAGATATTTGCCCCCCGCGCGCGGGCATGTTCGAGATCCTCCAGCACCACGATCCCGCCACCGCCACCGATCACGAACCCGTCGCGATCCGCGTCGAAGGCCCGGCTCGCCCGTTCGGGCGCGTCGTTGTATTTCGACGACATCGCCCCCATGGCGTCGAACAGGCACGACAGGGTCCAGTCAAGCTCCTCGCCACCACCGGCGAACATGACATCCTGTTTTCCAAGCATGATCTGCTCGGCCGCGTTGCCGATGCAATGCAATGACGTGGAACAGGCCGAGGTGATCGAGTAGTTGATCCCCTTGATCTGGTAGGCCGTCGAGAGATTGGCCGAAATCGTGGACGACATGCATTTGGGCACCGCGAATGGTCCGATCCTCTTGGGGCTGCCCTTGTCCAGAACGGTCTGATGTGCCGCCAGCATCGCACTGGTCGAGGGACCGCCCGACCCGGCCACGAGGCCCGTGCGCGGGTTGACGATATCGCTTTCCTCAAGCCCCGCATCGGCAATCGCCTGCCCCATGGCAATATGGGCATAGGCCGCCCCCGGCCCCATGAAGCGCAACGTGCGCTTGTCGACATGGTCGGCCACGTCGAGTTTCACATCCCCGGCGATCTGGCTGCGAAACCCGTGTTCTGCCATCGCCGCGTTTGCGGTGATGCCGGATTTTCCGGCCTTAAGGCTGGCCAGAACCTCTTCTGCAGTGTTCCCGATGCTCGAAACCACTCCGAGCCCGGTGACGACAACGCGGCGCATATGGCACCCTCCTCTGGTTCAGCTCTCCGAAAGAGCGACCTTCATGTCCTTGACTTCATAAATCACGTCACCATCCGCTTCCACCCGGCCATCCGCCACACCCATTGTCAGCCTGCGCGTCTGCACCGCCTTGGTGAAATCGACGTAATACGTCAGCATCTTGCGGTCCGGCCGCACCATGCCGGTGAGCTTGACCTCGCCCACGCCCAGCGCATAGCCGCGCCCCTGCCAACCGCGCCAGCCAAGGTTGAAACCGGTCAACTGCCACAGCCCGTCAAGCCCAAGACAGCCCGGCATGATCGGGTTGCCCGGAAAATGGCACTCAAAAAACCACAGGTCCGGCGTGATGTCGAACTCCGCCACCACATGACCCTTGCCGTGCGCGCCCCCATCCTCGGAAATATCCGTGATCCGGTCCATCATCAGCATCGGCGGCTCGGGCAGTTGTGCATTACCCGGCCCGAAAAGCTCGCCTCGGGCGCATTTCAACAGGTCGTCGCGGGAAAAACTGCTCTTGTACTGGGCCATCCGGGCGGATCCTTTTCTCGTGGCGCATGACGTTTGCCACGCCATGACTGATCCGGATATTCTCTATCACCCGGACCCGCGGTCCCGCAAGGCCCGGGCTCGGGGCCCTCCTGCCTGAAAAATCAGCGCTTTCCGTTTGAAAATCAGCGTAAAATACCTTTATACTAATAGAGCCTCGAAAACCGACGGTGAGAAACGGTGACAGAATGAAACAGATCACGACCCATGCCGAAATGCGCGGAAGCGCCTGGCTTGCGGCAGCCGGTGTGCGGCCCACGCGCCAGCGCGTCGCCCTCGCCTCGCTGCTGATCGGCGATGGCAAGGACCGCCATGTCACCGCCGAGAGCCTGTTCGACGCGGTGCGACACTCGGGCGAAAAGGTCTCGCTGGCCACGGTCTACAACACGCTGCGCACCTTCTGCGATGCCGGATTGATGAGTGAAATCACGGTCGATGGCACCAAGAGCTATTTCGACACCAACACCTCCGAACATCCGCATTTCTTCTGGGAAGACACGGGCGAGCTGACCGATGCCGCGCATGACCGGATGCAGATCACCAATCTGCCAGACGCTCCCGAAGGGGCCGAAATTGCCAGCGTGGACGTGGTGATCCGGCTGCGGCGCACCTGATCCCGGTTGCATATCGTGCGAATTGGCGATCTCCTGCCGCGAAACACGGCAAGGAGAATACCAGATGCGCGCTATCACCTACACCGAGTTCGGCCCCGCCGACACCGTTCTTTCTTTGCAAGACATACCCACGCCTGATCCCGCCGCTGGCGAAGTCCTGGTGCGACTTCACCGCTCGGGCGTCAACCCGTCGGATGTGAAATCCCGCGCAGGCTCCCGGCCGGGCGTTACCAAGCCACCGTTTCCCGTCATCATTCCCCATTCCGATGGTGCGGGCGTGATCGAAGCCACCGGCGCCGGTGTCGACCCCGCCCGCAAAGGTCAGCGCGTCTGGATCTGGAATGGCCAATGGCAGCGCCCGCATGGCACCGCTGCCAGCCACATCGCCATCCCGGAAGATCAGGCCGTTCCCCTGCCCGACGGCGTCGGCTTCGAAACGGGCGCAACCCTGGGCATCCCTGGCCTCACTGCCGCGCAGGCAGTTTTGGGTGGTGACATCATCGCCGGGAAAACACTCCTTGTCTCCGGCGGCGGCGGTTCGGTGGGCCATCTCGCGATCCAGCTTGCCCGCTGGGCAGGCGCACGGGTCATCGCCACTGCCTCCCCCGGCACCTCCACCCGCCACGCGCAAGAGGCCGGCGCCGAAACGGTGCTCGACTATCGCGCACCCGATCTGGCCGAGCGCATCCTCGCCGCGAACGACGGCCATCCCATCGACCGCGCCGTCGAATGCGAATTCGGGCCCAACATCGAAACGCTGGCGCGAGTGATGGCCCCTCTCTCGACCATCGCCGCCTATGGCTCGGCGGCCGACATGACACCGAGACTTCCCTTTGGCCCACTGCTATTCAAGGCGATCAAGATCGACATCACGCTGATCTACATCCTGCCCGATGCGGAGCGCGCATTGCGAATCCAGCAACTTCATGACGCATTGGCCGAGGGCGCACTCACCTCTCGTATCCATGCCACCTATCCGCTGGAACAGGCCGCATCCGCCCACATTGCCGTCGAACAGGCCGGGCGGCACGGCGCCATCCTGCTTGATTGCACCTGATCGCGCTCTTTCTTGGGAAAAATACTCACCGGCCTGCCACCAACACAGGCGCCATCATGACCTGAAAGCGTGCCCTGTCGCCAAACTCCGCCGCCCGGACCTGCCGCAGGCGGGGCCGGGCTCATTGAGCGACGCCGCCAGGCGTCACCTTTGCTCATCGCCCTCATCGACCTGCTGTACCGCCTTGCGGGACCGCGCCAGGCCGGACTCGAAGTTCTCGGCATCGCCGTAGTCCAGAAAGCCGACATAATGCGGATGCACGTCACCGATCCGCCCGGCATGCTTGATCGGGCACCAGTAGGCTTCGGTCCGCCCGGCCACCTCGCGCACCCAGGAGATCAACCCATTGCCATAGCCGCAATAGACGCAGTTAAGCTTTTGCAGCCAGTTGAGATAGGCCAGATGATGCCGGTCGATGCGGATATGATCGCGCCGCGGCACCTTGGGAATCCCGTAAACCGGAAAACACACCGCCTGGTAGATCGTCACGAAAAGATCCAGCAGCACGAAGGGTATGATCAACGAATAGATTACCGGAGCTGTCAGCACGACCATCGGCCGGGTGTGTCGCAGGAATGTCAGCCATCGCACCCGAAGCGCCCGGTGCCGTCGCTTGGCCTCGGCTTCGAATTCAACCCGGCCATTCTCAAGACGATAGCGGAACGCCTCGCCCCGCCGCGAAATCTCGTCTTCAAGCTCCTCCTGAAGCGCGTGTATGCGCTTCAGGATATCTTCCATTGCCGACATCGGGGAACCCTTTCACGGTTTCACCCGGTCAGCCTAGCACGGACGACCCCGAACCGGAATCATCCAATCGCGACAAGCTCCACGTCAAAAACAAGGTCCTTGCCCGCCAGCGGATGGTTGGCGTCCAGGACCACGTGATCGTCGGTCACGTCATGAATGGTCAGGGTCATGACCTGCCCGTCCTCATTCTGGGCATTGACCTGAGTGCCCACCTCCATCGGGATCTCGTCGGGAATATCGGCGCGGGGCACCGCCTGGCGGGCCTCCTCCTGTACCGGGCCATAGGCCTGGTCGCTGGGCACTTCGACTCGGCGCGTGTCGCCCACGCTCATCCCTTCCATGGCGGTGTCGAGACCCGGAATGATCTGGCCCGATCCAACGGTGAATGCCAGCGGGTCGCGACCCTCGCTCGAATCAAAGACGCTGCCATCCTGCAACGTCCCGGTATAATGGATGTGGACGGTATCGCCCTTCTTGACCTGGCTCATATCAGCTCCTTTTCCGTCCGTTTCGAACAGTTTCCTCAAGTAAATGAGCCCTGACCCTAACGGTCGTGCGGATTGATTGCAAACAGGCCGGGCTGCGAAACTGGGCATGTTTTCGCTTCACCCGCGCGCGCGTACGTGCCACCTTGCGCCGGGGAGGGGATCATGACCATCACCACAGCCGTGTTCGACGCCTATGGCACGCTTTTCGACGTCACTGCCGCCGCCCGCGAGGCCGCGGCAGAACCGGGGCGTACCGCCCTCGCCGACAACTGGCCCGCCCTGGCTGCACATTGGCGCACCAAGCAGTTGCAATACACGTGGCTGCGCGCCGTCACCGGCGATCACACCGATTTCTGGTCCGTGACCTGCGACGGGCTCGACTGGGCGCTCGAGGCCACCGGGCTGGCCGGTGACACCGATCTGCGCGACCGCCTGCTTCAGCTTTACCGCGAGCTCACCGCCTATCCCGAAGTGCCCGACATGCTGGCGCAGCTCAAGTCGATGGGGATCGCCACCGCAATCCTGTCCAATGGCTCGACCGAAATGCTCGACGCGGCCGTGCGATCCGCCGGCATCGGCGACCGGCTCGACGCCGTGCTCTCGGTCGATTCGGTCGGCATCTTCAAACCTGCCGCCGCGGTCTATGACCTTGTCGGCGCATGCTTTGGCTGTGAGCGGCAGGAGGTGCTGTTCGTGTCGTCGAACGGCTGGGATGCCTGCTGCGCCGCCGCCTATGGCTTTACAACCGCATGGGTCAACCGCGCAGGCGAACCGACGGATCGCCTGCCGGGACAGCCAATGCACCAGCTGCCCGACCTCACCTGCATCCCGCAATTCGCAGAGCCCGGATATGGCAAGTTTCACAACCTCTGACGGCCTCGCGTTGCATTTCACCGACGAGGGCGAGGGCCAGCCCCTGCTCTGCCTTGCCGGGCTCACTCGCGACGGGCGCGATTTCGATTTCGTCGCGCCCCATCTCGCCGGCATCCGCCTGATCCGGCTCGATGCGCGCGGGCGCGGGCGCTCCGAACGGGCCGATCCGGCGACCTATACCCCCGCGATCGAGGCACGCGACGCGCTCGAACTCATCGACCATCTCGGACTCGACCGGGTGGCGATCCTCGGCACCTCGCGTGGCGGGATCGTCGCGATGGTGCTGGCCGCCACCGCGCATGACCGCTTGGCAGGGATCGCGCTCAACGATGTCGGACCGGAGATCGACCCGCGCGGGCTTGACGCGATCCTGACGTATATCGGCCGCAACCCCGCCCACAAGACCCACAGCGACTTGCTCAGGGTCTGGCCGGATGTCATCCGCGGCTTTGCCAATGTACCTGAATCACGCTTCCGCGCGGAAATCGCCCGACTCTACGACGAAACGCCCGAGGGCCTGCGCATCGCCTATGACCCACGGCTGCGCGATGCCGTCCTCGCAGCCGCAGCCCAGCCCGCCCCTGACCTCTGGCCCCTCTTCGACGCGCTGGCCGGGCTACCGCTCGCGGTGATCCGGGGGGCCAATTCCGACATTCTTGCACCCCGAACTCTCGCGGAGATGCGCCGCCGCCGCCCCGACCTGATCGTGGCCGAAGTGCCCGATCGCGGCCATATCCCCTATCTCGACGAGGCCGAAAGCCTGGCCGCCCTGCGTCAATGGATGAAACGTCTGTGAATATAGAAATGATCCGCGCCGCCGCCGCCCGGCTTTCCGGCCATGCGCGCCACACACCGCTGCTCTCATCACCCTTCCTGGACAAGATCGCGGGGCGCCGCCTGCTGGTCAAATCCGAATGTCTCCAGCATACCGGCAGCTTCAAGTTCCGCGGCGGCTGGTCGGCGGTCTCCGCGCTCGATCCCGGCATCCGGGCGCGCGGCGTGATCGCGTTTTCAAGCGGCAACCACGCACAGGGCGTGGCCCATGCAGCCGCCCTTCATGGCGTGCCCTCGGTGATCATCATGCCCGCCGATGCCCCCCGGCTCAAGATCGACAACACCCGCGCCCTGGGCGCCGAGGTGGTGCTTTATAACCGCACGGGCGAGGATCGCGACGCCATGGGCGCCCGCCTCGCCGAAGAACGCGGGCTGACCCTCATCAAACCCTTTGATGAACCGCAGGTGATCGCCGGTCAGGGCACATGCGGGCTCGAAATCGCCGCACAGGCCGCCGAGGCGGGCATCGAACGGGCCGATGTGCTGGTCTGTTGCGGCGGCGGCGGTCTGACCTCCGGCATTGCCCTCGCGCTCGAAGCCGAGGCGCCGAGGCTGCGCGCCCGCCCCTGCGAGCCGCATGGCTTTGAAGATACCACCCGTTCACTGGCCAGCGGCCAGCGTGAAACCAACGCCACAATGGCCGGTTCGATCTGCGATGCGATCGTGACACCCAGCCCGGGTGAGTTGACCTTTCCGATCATGCGCCGCCTGTGCGGCCCCGGCATCGTCGTGACCGAAGACGAGGTTCTGCACGCCATGGCGCTCGCCTTCCTTCGGCTCAAGATCGTGGTCGAACCGGGCGGCGCCGTCGCTCTGGCAGCCGCGCTGTTTCACCCCGACGAGATCGAAGGCGACAGCGTGATCGCGGTGGCCACCGGCGGCAATGTCGATCCTGATCTCTTTGGCACGGCACTGGCGCGGCTGGGCGGCTGACGCCGCCCTGAAAACCTCAGCTTTCCACGCCCCTGTTGCCGCCGGCCCAGCTCGCGGCGCGCGTGCCCAGCTCCTTGAATTTATTCGAGGCCCCGTCAAGGCGCGCGGTCCATTCCGGGTCGGGCGTCTGCCCGTCCGTCACCTTGAAGAACGCCTGCAACAGGCAGGCCAGTGCAAAGGGTTCGATCAGCGCTGCCTTGACCGCCCATGCGAACAGGATGGCAAAGACGAATCCGCCCGCCGACCAGCCACCGGGGATGAGATAGACAACCGCCGCGGCCGGGGCCAGCATGACCAGAAAGACCACGAATGCCAGCGCATAGCTCACCAGCGTGATCCAGGCCGCGTTGGCCAGCATCGGGCGCGCGTTCTGTCCGTAAAGCACCAGCGCGTCGCGCGCACCCGACCACGGATTGTCGGGGTTCTGGCGGATGAGATGGGCCAGGATCACCTCGTCGATCAATCCCACGGCGACCCGCAGGAACGCCCGCACGACCCGCATCAGGCCGTCCACACCCGGAATCGGCAGGATCGAGGCCAGCCCACGCACCAGGCCGGTGATCGCACCTATGACGCCCTTGATGATCTGGTCGAGCGCAAAGAGCAGGTTGGCCTGGGCAAAGCGATCCTTGACGATGTCCTGCGCATGGGCGATCTGGCCCTTGCCCCCGGGCAGGGGGTGATCGTCGATCATCTCGACCATCACGGCGATATGGCCGGCCTTGACAATGTAGAGGATGTATTCACGCAGGAAATACAGCACCGCGGCCGTCGCACCAAACCCGATGGCCCCGCCCCAGAACGTGCTCGTGGCGCGAAAATCCGCATCGCCAAATGCGCCGACACCCCAGCCGATCCCGGCCCCGGTGCCTGTGACCAGAACATAGGCCACCGCGATCCCGAAATAGACGAGAACGCGCAGCACGATGAACGGCGCCGTCCGCCGCATGATCTCGAAGGATCGGGCAAAGGAGAATTGCATGTCGGACCTCCGGTTAATTCACTGCTCGAACAGGCCCGACCCTGACCGCTGGAACACCCGAGATCAACCCCGAAGGCATGGCGCAAGCGAGCCGGTCGAGCGTGCCCGAATTTGACAAACCGCACCACACGCGCCATTCCTCGCCTCAAGCAGCCCGAGGATACCCACCCCATGAAGATGGTCGAATTCGAAGACGTCGCGCTCCACTATCGCATCGACGGCGACCCGGATGGGGCGCCAGTGGTCTTCGCCAATTCGCTCGGCACCGATCTGCGGCTCTGGGACGACGTTGTGGACCGGTTGCCCGCCGGGCTGAAACTCGTCCGCTACGACAAGCGTGGACATGGGCTCTCCTCGGCCCCTCCGGCCCCTTATGCAATGGGCTCGCTGGTGCGCGACGCCGAACGCCTGCTCGACCATCTCGATCTCCGCGATTGCGTCTTCGTCGGGCTATCCATCGGCGGCATGATCGCGCAGGGCCTGGCCGTCAAACGGCTCGACCTGGTGCGCGCCATAGTGCTTTCGAACACCGCCGCCAGGATTGGCCAGCCCACGATGTGGGAAGAGCGTATCTCCGCCGTGCGCGCGGGCGGGATCGAGTCGCTGGCTGACAGCATCCTTGAACGCTGGTTCTCGCGCCCGTTCCGCGATACGAGCGAATTCGTGGGCTGGCGCCACATGCTCACACGCCAGCCGGTCGAGGGATATGCCGGTTGTTGCGCCGCCATCGCGGGCACCGATTTCTACACACCGACCTCCGGGTTGCGCCTGCCCTGCCTTGGCATCGCGGGAAGCGAGGACGGCTCCACACCGCCGGATCTGGTCCGCGAGACCGTGAACCTCATTCCCGGCGCACGGTTCGAACTCATCCGCCGCGCCGGCCATTTGCCCTGCGTCGAACAGCCCGACGCCTATGCCCGACTGCTGACGGATTTCCTGCGCGAGATCGGCCATATCGCGCGCTGAAGCCCGTGCCCCCGGATTGCCTTTTGCATGACCGAACGCCATATAGCGGCGCAATGCGCGCATTCTGAACCGGAACAAGACAGCGGAGACCAGAGATGGCCGATTTCCTGCTCATTCACGGGGCCTGCCACGGCGCTTGGTGCTGGCGCGACCTGATCCCGGAGCTGACGGCGCTCGGCCACCGAGCGCGGGCCATCGACCTGCCGGGCCATGGCGCTGATCTCACGCCGATATCCGACATCACCCTGCAATCCTATGCCGACGCGATCCTGTCGGCCATCGACACCCCTGTGATGCTTGTCGGGCATTCGATGGCGGGCTATCCGATATCGCTCGCTGCTGAACAGGCCCCCGAGAAGATCGCCCGCCTGATCTATCTGTGCGCCTATGTCCCCGAGGGCGACAAGACCATGGCCGACAGGCGCCGCGAGGCCCCCGATCAGCCGCTCCTTCCGACCCTGCTCCGGGCCACCGATGGCAAGAGCTTTCGTATCGACCCTGCCAAGACCCGCGAGGTTTTCTATCACGACTGCCCCGAGGGCACCGAGTGCTATGCCAATACGCGCCTCTGCGCCCAGGCCGTCGCACCACAGGAAACCCCCTGCCCGCTGGGCGAGAAATACGCCTCGGTCCCGCGCAGCTATATCCGTTGCATGGATGACCGCACCATCCCGCCCGAATTCCAGGTCACGATGACCGAGGAATGGCCCGCCGCCGATGTTCACGAAATACCCAACGGGCATTCCCCCTTCTTCGCCGACCCTGAGGGACTCGCGGCCCTTCTGGCAAGGATCGCACACTGATGGCCGGGTCCGTTTTTGACAGCCCGCTTTACACCCGCCTCTTTCCCACTGGCGAGGTCGGCCGCCTCTTTACCGACAGCACCGAGATTCGCGCCATGCTGATCGTCGAAGGGACATTGGCCAAGGTTCAGGGCGGCTTGGGCGTTATTCCCGAAACCTCGGGCGCCTTTCTCCACCGGGCCGCGATGGAAGTACAGATCGATCCGGCCGGGTTGGCCAATGCAACGGGCCAGAACGGGGTCAGCGTGCCGGGCCTCGTCGCTGCCTTCCGCAACGCGATCGAGGCGCCCGACCATGCGCAGTTCGTCCACTGGGGCGCCACCAGCCAGGATATCATCGACACCGCGCTGATGCTGCGCCTGAAACAGGTGCTTTCGCATTATGAAACTGCGCTGCGCCGGGTGCTCGCGGCACTGGCAAGGCAGGCCGAAGCCCATGCAGATCTTGCCATGCCCGCCCGCACCTGGGGGCAGCACGCCACCCCGACCAGCTTTGGCGCGACCGCCGCTGCATGGGGGGGTCCGTTGCTGGCGCTGCTGGGCGAGCTCGACTCCCTGCGCGCGCATCTCTGGGTTTCGCTTTCGGGCGCGGCAGGCACCGGCGCAGCGCTGGGGGACAAGGCGGGCGAGACACGCGCAGCGCTGGCCAAGGCGCTGGGCCTTACCGATCCGGGGCATTCCTGGCATACTGACCGGACCCCGATCCTTATGATCGCAGGCTGGATCGCACGGCTCAACACGGCACTCGGAAAGATGGGCGAGGATATGGCCACGCTCGCGATGACCGGCATCGGAGAGGTCCGGCTCGGCAGCTCGGGCTGCTCATCGACCATGCCGCAAAAACAGAACCCGGTCGGCCCCGGCGCGCTTGCCGCGCTCGCCGCACAGGGCACTGCGCTCAATGCTGCGATCCAGGGCGCGGGGCTGCACCGGCTCGACCGCGACGGTCCGGCTTGGTTCACCGAATGGTTGGCCTTGCCGCAGCTCTGCCTTGGCGGGGCGGCGGCACTGGAACACGCCCGAGACCTTGCCGAAACGCTCATCCCACTCCCCGAGGCGATGACCACCGCCCTGAACAACGGCCAGGGTCTAATCCATGCAGAGGCGCTCAGCTTCGCGCTCGCGGCAAAAATGCCCCGCCCCGAGGCCCAGGCCGAGGTCAAGGCACTCTGCACCAAGGTCTCCGAAACCGGTTGCCCCCTGCGCGATCTCGCAGGCGAAGCGCATCCCGACCTCGATCTTTCGGCGGTCTTCGACCCGATCCGCCAACTGGGAGAGGCCCCCGTTGCCGCGCGTCGCTTTGCCGATGCGGTCCACGCCCTGCCTGAACCGCAAGCGTCGGAATGACATAACCTTGCCCGGGGCCATCCACACCGCGCAGGCCCCGCCAAACCAATGAATTTCGTGTATTCCAATCCTTGCGACCGTGACCCCCGCTCATGCCCACCGCCCGCCTGTCCGTTCTTTTCATTGTTCTGACCGTGGTGATCGACGCCATGGGAATTGGTCTCATCATGCCGGTCATGCCCGCGCTGATTGCCGAGGTCGAGGGCACCAGCATTGCGCAGGCCGCCATTTGGGGCGGCGTGCTCTCGACCGCCTTTGCGGTGATGCAGTTCCTCTTTGCGCCTCTTATCGGCGCATTGTCGGATCGTTTCGGGCGCCGCCCGGTCCTGCTCATCTCGCTCGTGGTAATGGCCACCGATTACGTGGTCATGGCACTGGCCGGCTCGATCTGGCTGTTGCTTGCCGGCCGGGTGGTCGGCGGGATCACGGCAGCCACCCATTCCACCGCCAACGCCTATATGGCCGACATTTCCGAACCGCATGAGAAGGCCGCCCGTTTTGGGCTGGTCGGGGCAGGGTTCGGCCTCGGTTTCGTGCTCGGACCCGTGCTGGGCGGCCTGCTGGCCGAGTTCGGCACGCGCGCACCGTTCTGGGCGGCCGCGGCGCTTGCGCTGGCCAATGCCGGGCTTGGCGCGCTGGTGCTGCGCGAAACGGTATCCGATGCGATTCGCCGCCCTTTCCGCTGGTCGCGCGCCAACCCGTTCGGGGCGCTGCGCTCGATCACCGCCTTCCCCGGGCTGCGTCCAATCCTCGCGGTCTATTTCCTATACCAGGTGGCGGGCATGGTCTATCCGGCGATCTGGGCCTATTTCACAACCCTGCGCTTTGGCTGGACCGAGGCGACGATCGGCCTGTCGCTGGGCATCTACGGGCTTTTCTTCGGCCTGGTGCAGGGCTTTGGCGTGCGTCCGGCCATGGCGCGGCTGGGTTACCGCGGCACGGTGATATTCGCGCTCCGGATAGAATTCGTTGCGCTGATCATGACCGCATTCATCCCTTCGGGAACCGTGCTGCTGATGCTGATCCCCGTGGTCGCGCTGGGGGCCGTGGGCCTGCCCGCGCTTCAGGGTGCGATGTCACAGGCCGTGGCCGACGATGCGCAAGGCGAACTGCAAGGCGTGCTGACCTCGGCCAATTCCATGGCGATGATCATCGCCCCACTGACCATGACCCAGAGCTTTGCCGCCTTCACCCGCGAGGACACCGCGCTCTACCTGCCCGGCGCGCCGTTTCTGCTGGCCGCCATGCTGATGGCGCTTTGCCTGTTGCTCTTCACACGCGGTTCCGTTTCGTCAGGCCGCTGAAATCACCCAATTTGGCACTTGCACATGCGCCCCTCATGGGGCCAGTCTCGCGCGCAAATCCAACAGGAGGCACGAGAACACCATGACCGCCATCAAAGCCGCCGTATGCCATGAATTCGGCCAGCCGCTCACCATCGAAACCGTCGATCTGCGCGCCCCGGAAATGGGCGAGATCGAGGTGACGCTCGAGGCCGTGGCGATCTGCCATTCCGACATCTCCTTCGCCGAAGGCGCATGGGGCGGCACGCTTCCGGCCGTCTATGGCCATGAGGCCGCCGGAAAGATTTCCGCCGTTGGCGCGGGTGTGCGCGATTTCAACGTCGGCGACGATGTGCTCGTGACGTTGATCCGCGCCTGCGGCACCTGTCCCTCCTGTGCAGGCGGCAAGCCGACGATCTGCGAAACGCCCTATAACGGCGACCTGGGGCCCCTCGCCATGCCCGACGGCTCGACCCTTCATCAGGCGATGGCCTGCGGCGCTTTTGCCGAGAAGGTCGTCGTCGATCAAAGCCAGATCGTGAAACTGCCCGCCGACATGGAAAAGGATGTGGCCTGCCTGCTGTCTTGCGGCGTCATCACCGGCGTCGGTGCCGTGGTGAACGCCGCCAACTTCAAGGCCGGTCAGGATGCGGTGGTGATCGGCGCGGGCGGCGTCGGGCTCAATGCCATCCAGGGCGCACGCATCGCCGGTGCACGGCGCATCGTCGCCGTGGACATGAGCGAGGAGAAACTTGCCGACGCGATGGAATTCGGCGCCACCGATGGGGTGCTGGCCACTGACCCGAAACCCTGGCGCGCGGCGATGAAGGCGATGGGGCGCGGCGCGGATGCGGTCTTTGTCACAGTCGGCGCAATCCCGGCTTATGACGCGGCGCCGCGCTATCTGGCCCGCGGCGGCAGGGTGGTGATGATCGGCATGCCCCACTCTTCCGACGTCTCGACATATTCTCCCGTGGTCATGGCCGCCGTGGGCCAGGGCATGGTCGGCTCCAAGATGGGCGACGTGGTGATCCGCCGCGACATCCCGTGGATGATCGACCTTTACCAGCAGGGCCGCCTGAAACTCGACGAACTGATCTCGAACCGCTGGCAACTCGACCAGATCAACGACGCCATCGCCGACACCAAATCCGGCAGCGCGCGCCGCAACGTCATCCTGTTCTGACACTCACGGGGTTGCGTTCCGCGCTGCCCCCGGGCGAAGTTGCTCCGAATCCCGCACCCAACGGAGCCACGTCCATGAAACTCGCCGATCTCGACATCATCGTCACCGCCCCCCCGGCACCGGGATGGGGCGGGCGCTACTGGATCCTTGTCAAGCTCACCACCGACACCGGCATTACCGGCTGGGGTGAATGCTATGCCGCCTCGGTCGGCCCCGAGGCGATGAAACATGTCATCACGGACGTCTTCACCCGCCACATGGAGGGCGAGAACCCCGAAGAGATCGAGCTGATGTTCCGCCGCGCCTATTCCTCGGGCTTCACCCAGCGCCCCGACCTGACCGTGATGGGCGCCTTTTCCGGCCTTGAAATCGCCTGTTGGGATATCCTCGGCAAGGACCGTGACCGTCCGGTTCACGCGTTGATAGGCGGGCGCATGAACGACCGCATCCGCGCCTATACCTATCTCTACCCCCTGCCCGACCAGGATCTCGAAACCTTCTGGACCGACGCAGACGCCGCCGCGGTCAGCGCCGCGGATGCGGTGGCGCGCGGCTACACGGCGGTCAAGTTCGACCCCGCGGGCCCCTACACGATGCGCGGCGGTCACATGCCAGCCATGTCCGACATCTCGACTTCGGTCGCCTTCTGCAAGGCGATCCGCGAGGCGGTGGGCGACCGTGCCGACCTTCTCTTTGGCACCCATGGCCAGTTCAACACCGCCGGTGCGATCCGGCTGGGCCAGGCGATCGAGCCCTATTCGCCGCTCTGGTTCGAGGAACCCACGCCCCCCGATCACATCGAGGACATGGCCCGGGTCGCGCGAAATGTCCGCATCCCCGTCGCCACCGGCGAGCGGATGACAACCAAGTCCGAATTCGCTGCCGTGCTGCGCGCCGGGGCGGCCGAGATCCTTCAACCGGCGCTGGGGCGCGCGGGCGGAATCTGGGAAATGAAGAAAACCGCCGCCATTGCCGAGGTCTTCAACGCCCAGATCGCTCCGCATCTCTATGCCGGTCCCGTCGAATGGGCCGCCAATATCCAGCTGGCCGCTTCGATCCCGAACATCCTGCTTCTGGAAACCATTGAAACCGATTTTCACCGCGACCTGATCGGCGGCACGATTTCGGTCGAGAACGGGTTCGTGACGCCATCCTCCGCCCCCGGCCTCGGAATCGAGGTCAACGAAAAGCTGGCCCGCGCCCACCCCTACAACGGCACGGGCCTGCACCTTCAGATGCAGGATGCGCCCTGCGATTATGCGAACGGCAACAATTTTCAGGGGGGCGCACCTGTCAAAAACCTGTAATCTTGGCGTTTGCCACTTACATATGCTAAATACCGCATGGATCACCAGTAAGGAGCATGAGCTTGTACGCCAAGGCCCCCCCTGCACCGCCCACCGAAATGGCCCGCAGCGCCGCGAGTGCGGCCACCTATCTCAAGACGCTCGCCCATGAGGGGCGGCTCATGATTCTGTGCCATCTTGGCTCGGGCGAGAAATCGGTGGGCGAACTGGAGGAATTGCTCGACATCCGACAGGCCGCGGTGAGCCAGATGCTCGCTCGCCTGCGCGAGGAAGAACTCGTCAAGACCCGGCGCGACGGCAAGACGATATATTACAGCCTCGCGGATGAAAGCACCTACGAGGTGATATCCCTGCTTTACCGGCTTTTCTGCGGCCCCGGTGACGCCCGGCCCGGCGACCAGAACAGTTGTGACTGAAACAGGCGAGGCCACCCTGGTATCCTGACCTTGCGTCACCATCCGACGCCCCCCACACACCGGGCAGGAGAAACATCTTGGCCTGTGGCACCGTGCGTGTAATCTCCCCCGAAAAAGCGGGAGGAGATCACCATGACCATCTACAAGAGCCGGTTCCCCGATGTGGCGCTGACCGACAAGTCCATCACCCAACGCGTATTCGAGGGCATTGACCCCGACAAGACCATCCTGATCGACGGCCCATCGGGGCGAGCAATGACCGGGGCGCAATTCATCGGCGGGGTAAAGTCACTTGCCGGCGGGTTGACCCAGCGCGGGTATGGCGCGGGCAAGGTGGTGGCGCTAATGGCGCCCAACATTCCCGAATATTGCGTAGTCTTTCACGCCAGCGCCTGGGCGGGCGGGACCGTGACCACGATCAATCCCACCTATACCGCGCATGAGGTCAACCACCAGCTCACCGATGCAGGCGCCGATGTTATCGTGACCATCGCCATGTTCGCGGACACCGCGCGCGAGGCCATCAAGGGCACCGGCGTCACCGAGATCGTGATCATCGGCGACGCGCCCGAGGGCATGGTTCCGCTCACACAACTCATGGGCGCCCCGATGGAGGAACAGGTCCCTGTCGACGTGGCCGAGCAGGTCGTCGCCCTGCCCTATTCCTCGGGCACCACCGGCCTGCCCAAGGGTGTGATGCTCACCCATCAGAACCTTGTCGTGAATATCGACCAATCGCTCGTCCCCGCCGATGTGCAACCGGGCGAGATGACCGTTGCCTTCCTGCCGTTCTTTCACATCTACGGGCTCGAAGTGCTGATGAACATCTATCTCGCCGCCGGTGGCGGGCTTGTCACCATGCCGCGCTTTGACCTGGAGATGTATCTCAAACTGGTCGAGCAATATGAAACCCCTCGCCTCTGGATCGTCCCGCCCGTTGCGCTGGCGCTGGCCAAGCATCCACTGGTCGATCAGTTCGACCTCGGCCATGTCGAACAGGTCAATTCCGCCGCCGCTCCACTCGGCGCCGACCTGGCGCTGGCGATGGGGGCGCGGCTGAGCACCAATGCGACGCAAGGCTACGGCATGACCGAGCTTTCACCGGTCAGTCACATCTCGCCGCAGGGCAAGGGCAAACCCGGCGCCTCGGGCGTGTCGATCTCGAATACCGAATGCCGCATCGTGAATCCCGAAACGCTTGAGGACATGCCCCCGGGCGAGGATGGAGAGCTTTGGGTGCGTGGGCCACAAGTGATGAAGGGCTATCTCAATAATGACAAAGCCACCGCCGAAACCATTGTCGAGGGTGGATGGCTACGCACCGGCGACATCGCCCACTTCGACGAAGATGGCTATCTCTACATCACCGACCGGCTCAAGGAACTGATCAAATACAAGGGGTTTCAGGTCGCCCCGGCAGAACTCGAGGCCGAACTTGTCACGCATCCCGCGATTGTCGACGCCGCAGTGATCGGCATCCCTGACGATGATGCGGGTGAATTGCCCATGGCCTTCGTCGTGGCATCACCCGGTGCCGAGCCACCGACGCTGGAGTCGGTCCAGGACTACCTCGAAACCCGGCTTGCCCATTACAAACAGGTACGCCTGCTCGAAGTGGTCGACGAGATCCCCAAATCCGCCAGCGGCAAGATTCTTCGGAGGTTCCTGCGCGATCGAGTCGCCTCGGGCTGATCGCCGGTTTTCAGAACGCCTGGCGAAATGGACCTCTGATCTCGCCATGGTCTGAGGTCCATTTAGGTCATGCCACCGCCATATCCCGGATGTCAGGACCGTATCATGGCTCTTGGCCGCAGTGCCTTTCGATTACATCAGACTGAAATTCCTGCTATTTCAGATAAATGGAAATCGTTCTCGTCACCACGGTCATCGCATCGCTGTTTTTGGTGATCGGCGCGGCCGAACCGCTTGCGGCGTGGCTGCGCCTGCCGTTCA
This sequence comes from Rhodobacteraceae bacterium HLUCCO07, assembly GCA_001314705.1. Lineage (GTDB taxonomy): Bacteria > Pseudomonadota > Alphaproteobacteria > Rhodobacterales > Rhodobacteraceae > Aquicoccus. The sequence continues at coordinate 10,292 of LJSU01000020.1, read as the reverse complement.
GCGTGATACTCGCCGTCCTGGGCATTCTGATCGGGACGGGTGCGATCTTTTTCCTGCGGACCGAACTGACAGATGCACTGAACCCTGTGGCCGAGGCGCTTGTCGGACTGCCGATTCGCTCGAACGTCTTTCTCTATGTCTTCCTGCCGACCTTGTTGTTTCAGGCAACGCTGGGCATGAACCTGCGCCGGATGCTGGACGACTGGGTGCCGATCCTGGTGCTTTCGGTCGTGGCCGTGGTGGTGGCGACACTCAGCGTGGGTTACGCGCTGTCATGGGTCAGCGCGCTGCCGCTTGCGGCCTGCCTGCTGATCGGCGCGATCGTGTCGACAACCGATCCTTCCGCGGTTGTCTCGATCTTCCGCTCGATTTCCGCGCCGCGCCGGCTGGCACGGATCATCGAAGGCGAAAGCCTGCTGAACGACGCCGCGGCCATCGCGCTCTTCGGCCTGTTCATGGGCTTCGTGATGCTGGGGATACCGGATCCCGACCTCGGCAAGGCACTGGCCCGCTTCCCGCTCCTCGTCGTCGGCGGCGCCTTCACCGGCTGGCTGGCCGCGCGGATAGCGGTGTGGTTCATGGCACTCTTCAGGCGGCATGAACTGGCGCAAATCTCGATTTCGGTCGCACTGCCCTACCTGGCGTATATAACGGCCGAGCAGAGCATCGGCGCGTCGGGCGTGATCTCGGTGGTCGCGGCG
>LJSU01000020.1:0-9576 GCA_001314705.1 Rhodobacteraceae bacterium HLUCCO07 | reverse complement strand
CCTGACCGGGCCGGGGCGCCTGCCGCCACAGGCCTGGGCAAACCTGCGCGAGCTCTGGGGCGTGCTGGCGCATTGGGCGGGGGCGCTGATCTTCATTCTCGCCGCCCTCTTGATTCCGCGGCTTCTCGAGGAAGTGCGCGTTGAAGATTTCGCGCTGGTCGGCGTGGTGATCCTCGCCGCTATCGCGGCGCGGGCCGTCATCCTGTTCGGCCTCCTCCCATTCCTGACGATGTTGACCCTCTCGCCGGCGGTGGAACGGCCCTACCGCGTTGCCATCCTCTGGGGCGGCCTGCGAGGGGCTGTGACCTTGGCGCTTGCTCTCGCAGTGACCGAAAGTTTCCGCGTGCCCGACGGAATCCAGCGCGTTGTCGGCATCCTCGCCACCGGTTTCACGCTTTTCACACTGATCGTGCAGGGCACGACGCTGCGCTGGGTCATCGCACGGCTTGGGCTCGACCGCCTGTCACCCATTGACGAGGCGCTGTCGCGACAGGTGGTCGCCGTCGCACTCCAGACGGTGCGCGAAGACGTGGCGCGCACCACCGAAAACTACGAACTGAGCCACGACACCGTTCGCTCCGAGGCCAAGCGCTTCGGCGAGCGGTTGGACGCAGCTGTGAAGGCCGCCGAAGAAAGCGCCGACATACTCGATCGTGACCGCATCACACTTGGCCTGATCGCGCTGGCAGGGCACGAACGTGACACCATACTGGCCCGGGTGCGCGAACGCACGATATCGGCCCGAATGGCCGAACAGGTGCTGACAGTCGCTGATCGCCTGATCGAGGGTACACGCAGTGGCGGCCGCAGCGGATACCAGCGCGCCGCACGTCGTAGCGTCGCCTATGGCCGGGCCTTCCGGGCTGCCATGCGCCTGCATTCCCGGCTCGGCCTGTCCGAGCCTCTCGCCCGGATGACCGCCGACCGGTTCGAGCTTCTGCTCTCGCATCGCCTCATCCTGCGTGACCTCGGCTCCTTCATCAACGGTCGTATCCGACGCATCCACGGGCGTCGCGTGGCCGATCTGCTGCGCGAACTGCTCACGCGGCGGATCGAGATGGTCGAGACGTCGCTCGATGGGCTCCGACTGCAATATCCCGGCTACGCTGAGAAACTCGAACGCCGCTTCATCCGGCGCACGGCACTGCGCCTTGAGGAGCGGGAATACACGGCGATGCGCGAGGACGGGCTGATCGGTGCCGAGGTATACACCGCGCTGATGCAGGACCTCGACGCGCGACGCGCTGCCGCCGAGGACCGGCCAAGACTCGATATCGCCCTGCAACGGGTCGAACTGGTCCGCCAGTTCCCGGTTTTTGCAGATCTGGACGAAACCGCGCTCAAGCGCCTGGGGCGGGTTCTCAAGACGCGCTACATCAACGCCGGTGAGGTCATTTTCGCCAAGGAGAGCACCGCCAAAAGCGTGTTCTTCATCGCCTCCGGTGCAGTGGAACTGGAAACTGCCGGCCAGACCTGGCGGCTGGGGCGTGGCGAAATGTTCGGACAAATGTCGATCCTGATGAACAAGGCCCGGCGCGCCGAGGCGCGGGCACTCGTGCCCTCGACGCTGCTCGTCCTCGACGAGGCGCGCTTCCGTCGGCTATTGAAACGCAGCACGGCCCTCCAGGACGCAGTGCGCGCAAGTGCGCACAAGCGCGGCATCGAACCGGACGAGCTGTTTTCCACTTAGCGGCCTGCGCTCGCAGGTCCCGAATGCACCCTGGTCAAACGACTTCGCCAGTTTCCAGTCGCCGCAATATCGCCTCGCCCTGGGCAAGGATCGCGGTGCGCCGCGCCTCCGGCATCCGTTCCCAGTTCCGATAGACCGTTGCCATCCGCGGGTTGCCCACGAACCGCGCCCGATGACGGTCGATGAAATGCCAGTATAGCGGGTTGAGCGGGCATGCTCCCGGCCCCGTGCGCGCCTTTACGTCATAGGCACATGACCGGCAATAATCGCTCATCCTGTTGATGTAATTGCCGGATGCAGCATAGGGTTTCGAGCCCACAACCCCGCCATCGGCAAACTGGCTCATGCCCAGCGTGTTGGGCGCTTCAACCCATTCGAACGCATCCGCATAAACCGCCAGATACCATTCATGCACCGCCCCCGGATCAGCCCCGGCCAGCAGCGCGAAATTGCCCGTCACCATCAGGCGCTGGATATGATGGGCATAAGCCTCGTCGCGGGTCTGCTCCACCCCCGCGCGCAGGCACTCCATCCGCGTCTCGCCGCCCCAGTACGCGGCGGGCAACGCCCGGTCATGGCCCAGCGCGTTGCGCGCCACGTAATCCGGCCCCTCGCGGAAATAGATGCCGCGCACGAATTCACGCCAGCCGATCACCTGCCTTATGAAGCCCTCGGCGGCGTTGATCGGCACATCCCCCGCCTTCCATGCCGCCTCGACCCGCTGACACACCTCCAACGGCGACAGCAGACCGATATTGAGGTAGATCGACAGCACCGAATGGTTGAGAAACCGGTCGCCTGTCAGCATCGCATCCTGCACATCGCCGAAACCGGGCAGGGCATGGGCGATGAAGTGATTCAGCGCGCGCAGCGCCTCGCCCCGCGTCACCCCGAACCAGAACGGGTGGAGATCGCCGAAACTGTCCCCGAAGCGTGCCGCGACCAGATCCATAACCTCCCGCGTCACCGCGTCCGGCGCGAACCGCATCGGTCCGGGCCTGAACAGGTCGTGCGTGGCGCGCTTGCGATTGTCATGGTCGAAATTCCACTTGCCCCCTGCCGGTTTGTCGCCCTCCATCATCAAACCGGTCTTGCGCCGCATCTCGCGATAGAACCATTCCAGCCGAAATTCGCGGCGCCCCTCGGCCCATGCTTCGAAATCTTGCAGCGAACACAGAAACCGGTCATCGGGCAGAATCCGCACCGGCAGCGGCCCCTCCTCCAGCGCCGCGATCACCCGCCACTCACCGGGCTGCGTTACGATGACTTCGCCCGCCCCGGTTTCGTCGGCACGGCGCAGCAATTCGCCCATGATCGTGCCCGCGTTGTCCGGATCATCGAGCCGCGTGTAAATCACCTCGCGCCCGAGCTTGCGCAATTCATCCGCAAAATGCCGCATCGCCGCGAAAATCAGCGCAATCTTTTTCGGATGGTGCGGCACATACTCTGCCTCACCCGCGACCTCGGCCATCACCACCACGTCGCCTGGCCCGGCCTCCCGCAGGGCCGAAAGGTCATGCGAAAGCTGATCGCCCAGAACGAGGATCAACCTCACCAGACCACCCTCTCGCCCTTCCAGTCGAAGAACCCGCCGCTGTCATCGGGCCCCAGCCCGTCCAGCACGTCCAGCAAATGCGCCGCCGCCTGCGCCGGCCTGTGCTTGTCATGCCCCGGAAACCCGGCGGTGAACTCGGTCGCCACCGTGCCCGGATGCAGCGCCACGCAAATGCTTTGCCTGTGCGTGCGTCCCAGCTCGATCGCCGCCGTGTGCACGATCTGGTTGAGCGCTGCCTTGGATGCGCGATAGGAGTACCACCCCCCCGCACGGTTGTCCCCTATCGACCCCACCCGCGCCGAAAGCGCCGCAACCACCGCGCGCCGATCCCGCGGCATGAGGCGCGCAGCGTGGCGCAGAACCAGCGCCGGCCCGATCGCGTTGACCGCGAATTGCGCCGCCATTTCCTCGGCCCCGACCTCGCGCAGCGCCTTTTCCGGCCGCGCCGACACGCCGGTCAGGATACCGCTCGCCACGAAGATCATGTCGAATCCCGGATCGAGCGGCCCCAACACCGCCTCAACCGTCTCCGGTCGCGCGAAATCGAGCCCGTCGCGACGCGACAGCCCTTTTACCGCCACGCCTCGCACCGCGAGCGTTTCGCAAATGGCCTGCCCGATCCCGCCGGTGGCCCCGATCACCAATGCTCGTTTTGTCATGCCTTGATTACGCACCCGATCCCGGTCTGGGTCAAAAAACATGCAGATCAGCACTTTTCATTCGCGATTCATGCCTTATAGTCCGGCATCATGATGACTCGGGGCCATATCACCGCTGTTGCACGCGATCCGCGTGCCGCTTCGCTTGCCCTGCTCCTTCTCCTTAGCCGCCTCTGAGCGTGCCCTTCGGCGCGACCGCTCAGAGGATGGTTTCCGCGCCCGAACGCTAAGGAAAAACGAAAGAGACCCGAAAAATGACCGATACGATCCCTCAAGACCGCGTCTTGATCTTCGACACGACTCTGCGCGACGGCGAACAAAGCCCCGGCGCCACCATGACCCATGACGAGAAGCTCGAAATCGCCGAGATGCTCGACGACATGGGCGTCGACATCATCGAGGCCGGCTTTCCCATCGCCTCCGAAGGCGATTTCCGCGCGGTAAGCGAGATCGCCCAACGCTCGAAGAACGCGGTGATCTGCGGCCTCGCCCGCGCCAACCCCACCGATATCGATCGCGCATGGGAGGCGGTGAAACACAGCAAGCGACCGCGCATCCACACCTTCATCGGCACCTCGCCCCTGCATCGCCAGATCCCCAACCTGACGATGGACGAGATGGCCGAGCGGATCCACGACACCGTGACCCAGGCACGCAACCTCTGCGACAACGTGCAATGGTCGCCGATGGACGCCACCCGCACCGAATGGGATTATCTCAAGCGGGTGGTCGAGATCGCGATCAAGGCTGGCGCCTCCACGATCAACATCCCCGACACCGTTGGCTATACCGCCCCGGTGGAAAGCGCCGACCTCATTCGTCGCCTGATCGCCGAGGTGCCGGGCGCCGACGCGGTCGTCTTTGCCACGCATTGCCATAACGACCTGGGCCTCGCCACGGCCAACAGCCTCGCCGCCGTTGCCGGTGGCGCGCGCCAGATCGAATGCACCATCAACGGCCTTGGGGAACGCGCAGGCAACACAGCACTCGAAGAGGTGGTGATGGCGCTCAAGACCCGCCATGACATCATGCCATGGTCCACCGGCGTCGATACCACCAAGATCATGGCGATCTCGCGCCGCGTCGCCACCGTCTCGGGCTTCCCAGTGCAGTTCAACAAGGCGATCGTGGGCAAGAACGCCTTCGCCCATGAATCGGGCATCCACCAGGACGGCATGCTCAAGAACCGCGAGAATTTCGAGATCATGCGCCCCGAGGATATCGGCCTCGCCGCCTCCTCGCTGCCGCTGGGCAAACACTCGGGCCGCGCCGCGCTGCGCGACAAGCTCAAGACCCTCGGCTTCGACCTGGCCGACAATCAGCTCAAGGACGTGTTCGTTCGCTTCAAGGAGTTGGCCGACCGCAAGAAAGAGGTGTTCGACGACGACATCATCGCCCTGATGCGGATCAGCGAGGACGCCGCCCATGACCGGCTGCAACTCAAGTCGCTCGCCGTGACCTGCGGCACCGCCGGCCCCGCCGAGGCGACCATCGTGATGGAGATCGACGGAGAGGAAAAAACCGCCACCATGCAGGGCGACGGCCCCGTCGATGCCAGCTTCAAGGCCGTGCGCGCCCTGCACGCGTCGGATTCGCTGCTCCAGCTCTACCAGGTCCATGCCGTCACCGAAGGCACCGACGCCCAGGCCACCGTATCTGTGCGGCTCGAAGAAGGGGGCAACATCGCCACCGGTCAATCCGCCGACACCGATACCGTGGTCGCCAGCGTCAAGGCCTATATCCACGCCCTGAACCGCCTTCTGGTGCGGCGCGGCAAGCTCGGCCAGGATGTCAAGGAGGTCAACTACCGCGACGTGGGTTAGGCCCGAGCACCCCATGACGGATCACACGCGCCCCGGTAATGGGGCGCGTGTCCCGGGCAGGCAGGACGTCGATCAAGACCGGCTCAACTGTCGTAATCGATCGCGTGGCGAAGCTGCTTTTCGAACTCCAGCGCCTTTCCTGTGCCCAGTGCCACGCAATTGAGGCAGTCATCGGCAATCGAGACGGCAAGCCCGGTCTGCTCGCGCAGCGACAGGTCGAGATCGCCCAGCAATGCGCCCCCCCCGGTGAGCATCACCCCGCGATCCACGATATCGGCGGCAAGGTCCGGTGGGGTGCTCTCCAGCGCGGTCATCACCGCCTCGCAGATCTGCTGAACAGGTTCAGACAGCGCCTCGGCCACCTGGGCCTGGCTGATCTCCGTCTCTTTTGGCACACCGGTCAGAAGATCGCGCCCCCGGATCTGCATGGAACTGCCGCGCCCGTCATCGGGCATCCGCGCCGTGCCGATGCTCGTCTTGATGCGTTCGGCAGTGGATTCACCGACCAGCAGGTTCTGCTGACGCCGCAGGTAGTTGATGATCGCCTCGTCCATGCGGTCGCCACCAACCCGCACCGAGCGGGCATAGACGATATCGCCAAGGCTGAGAACCGCCACTTCGGTCGTCCCGCCCCCGATATCCACGACCATGTTCCCGGTCGGATCGGTGATCGGCATGCCCGCTCCGATGGCCGCCGCAATGGGTTCGGCGATAAGCCCCGCGCGCCGCGCCCCCGCGGCTAGGACCGACGAGCGAATGGCCCGTTTCTCGACCGGCGTGGCCCCGTGCGGGACGCAGACAATGATCTTGGGCTTGTGAAAGGTCGATCGTTTGTGAACCTTGCGGATGAAATGCTTGATCATCTCTTCGGCAGTGTCGAAATCGGCGATCACGCCTTCGCGCATCGGCCGGATCGCCTCGATCGAACCGGGGGTGCGGCCAAGCATCATCTTGGCATCCTCGCCCACGGCCAGGACCTTCTTGACCCCGTCCTTGACGTGATAGGCCACGACCGACGGTTCGCTCAGGATCACGCCCCGCCCCTTGACGTAGACCAGCGTGTTGGCGGTGCCGAGGTCGATGGCCATGTCGGAAGCAAAAAGGCCGGGCATTTTATCGAAGATCGACATGAGCGTATGGCACCCCGTTGATTAACTGAAATCGGCCCGCGACTCGGAAGAGCGCGCGGGCCTCTTTGTATAGGCGGGCGGGTCCTTTTCCGAAAGGGGGGATTCCGGAGGCATCGGCGCGAAACTGCCGTAAGGCGATATCCGGGCGCGATTGCGCGCTCACGTCTATCGGGATAAGCCACGGCCAAGGCCCATCATGGTCGCAAAAGGGGGCGCGGATGCTGTCCTATCAGCACATCTATCATGCCGGCAACATGGCCGATCTGCACAAGCATGCGCTGCTGGCCACAATGCTGGCGCAGATGGCAGCAAAACCCAAACCCATGAGCTATGTGGAAACCCATGCCGGTCGCGGCCTCTATGACCTCCGCGCGCCCGAGGCCCGCAAGACGGGCGAAGCGCAATCCGGCGTCTTCAGGGCGTTGAGCGACGGATGGTTCGGCGCTGACCATCCGCTGATGCGGGCACTGGCGAAGCTGCACACCGACGCCGGGGCGGATGCCTATCCCGGCTCGCCCCGGATCGCGGCAGGATTGCTGCGCCCGGGCGATGCGATGCATCTGGCCGAGCTGCATCCCGGCGAACATGCCGTGCTGGTCACCGCGATGCGCGGGACGGGCGCCCGTATCTATCGGCAGGACGGCCTCGCCATGGCGCACGCTGTCTGCCCCCCTGTTCCGCGCCGGGGGCTGATGCTGATCGACCCATCCTGGGAAGTCAAAAGCGACTACCAGGCGATCCCCACGGCTCTTGCCAAGCTGCATCGCAAGTGGAACGTGGGCGTGATCGCACTCTGGTACCCGATCCTGCGCGACAACCGTCACAAGGCGATGCTCGACCGGCTTCGGTCCGGTTTCGTCGAGGCGCTGTGCTCCGAGGTCTCCTTTCCCCCTGCACAGGCACGGCACGGCATGATCGGATCGGGCATGTTCGTCATCAATCCGCCCTGGCGGCTGGCCGACGAAGCAAGGCGACTCGAACAAGTTCTCGCCAGATGAAACCCTCGGCTCACCCCGGCATGCTGCATGATCGTGATCGTCTTGCCCGAACGGACCCCGCGCCAGTGGGGATTTTGGCGCGGTCGATGTCGTGAATTGCCTCGCATGCGGCGCTGCAGCGAAACCAGCGTGGCCAGCCGCGTGCGACATTGATATGAGGGAGGGCAACCTTCGGCGCGAAAGGATGTTGCATGATTCAGGTTCTATCCGGGGTCTGGGCCCTTCTTCTTGGCATCGTGCTCATCATGCTGGGCAACGGGATGCATTTCACCCTGATCGGCCTGCGTGGCGGGATCGAGGCGTTTTCGGCCGCGGAACTGGCCATCGTCACCTCCGGCTATTTCGTCGGGTTCCTGTCTGGGGCACGCCTGACCCCGATCATGATTCGGCGCGTGGGTCATGTGCGCGTCTTCGCGGCGCTGGGCAGCTTCATGTCAGCGGGGCTGATCGCCTTTCCGCTTCTCACCGAACCCTGGGCCTGGACAGTGCTTCGCATCCTGATCGGGTTCTGCATGTCCGGGATCTTCGTTGCCGCCGAAAGCTGGCTCAATCACGCATCCAGCAATGAAACACGCGGCAAGGTGCTCTCGGCCTACATGATCGCGCAGACACTGGGCATCGTCGGGGCGCAGGGTTTGCTCACGCTGGGCGATGCCGCGAACTCGACGCTCTTCATCGGGGCCTCGATCCTTGTCTCGATCTCCTTTGCACCCATCCTTCTCTCGGCCACCCCCGTGCCGGCGGTCGAGGTCGCGCGCCCGAGGCCCTTGCAGGACCTCTTCAGGGGCTCGCCGCTCGGGACAGTGGGCATTTTCCTGCTGGGCAGCGTCTATGCGACGCAGGCCGGGATGGGTGCTGTCTTCGGCAGCCAGATCGGATTGACGGCGGCACAGATCGCGCTGTTCGTGGCGATGCTCTTCGCCGGGGCGCTGGTGTTGCAATACCCCATCGGCTGGCTGTCCGACCGGATGGACCGGCGCAAGCTGATCTTCGGCGCAGCCGTGCTTGGTGGAATCGCCTGCATGCTTGGCTGGACTTTCGGCACGGGCCTGTGGGCGCTCATGGCATCGGCTTTCCTCGTGGGCGGCATGACGACACCGCTTTATGCCCTGTTTCTGGCCTATACCAACGATGCGCTCGCAACCGAGGACATGCCGGCCGCGTCCGGCGGGCTGGTGTTCACCTTCGGGCTGGGCGCCATCGTGGGCCCGCTGATCACGGGCTGGGCGATGGAGGTGCTCGGCCCCTTCGCCTTCTGGCTGGTTCTGGCCACGACCTTCGGGTGTACCGCGATTTACGCTCTCTACCGCATGACCCAAAGCCAGATCACCCCGGTCGAAGAAACCGAAAGCTATCTCGGGGTGCTGCCCACCGCCTCGCCGGTCACGGTCGAAGCGGCGGGCATATGGGCCGCCGAACAGGCCGAAGCCGAGCGCGACGCGGAGGCCGAGACCTAGCTTCGGCACCAATCAGGGCACGGGCGGCACGGGCGGTCAGGCGAACGGTCACGAACCAGCACAACAGAGGTCTGCGCATGGCCGCGGTCGGCTGCTCGCAACATGGGCCTCAAGCACCCTATCTCGCCGCGTCCTTCTCGCACCGAAAGACGCGCAACCATTTGAAAGGGCTTTGTTGCATAAATCTGCTGAAGGCCGGACTTCCCCTTTCCCCGGACGGATTTACCCTACGGCCACTGTGACGGGTATGCCAAGCGCGGTGTA
>LJSU01000009.1 GCA_001314705.1 Rhodobacteraceae bacterium HLUCCO07 | reverse complement strand
CTCCGTGCATGGACGCACGGATGCTAACGTGGCAGGTGGGTCAGTTTTAGATGATCATAACCCACCCAGGTGGGTCACTTTTGCATGCCGATTCACACCGGATTTCGGCGAGGACGAATGGGAGGCGTTCATGCTCGATCTCCTTGACTGGATACCGGCGGAAGCCATCTCATGCGCGGACCTGCCTCTTCGGCCATTGCCCGCATCAGACGGCGCCAGAGCCCTTCGCTGGCGTTTGCGGCAAGCAATATCCGCTGTTTCAGGTCGGCTTGATCACGGCACAAGGGACGATCCCCCAGGAGGTGTCCTGCCATCGCACGAAGTTCTTCTTCCGATGCACCTGCAAGCCAGGCTCGGGCTTGTTCTCGGGTGTGCAACGCTTCCCATGGTCTGGATGCGCTCGATTGATCTTGCGCTGCGCCATCCGCCTCGGCAGCGACCCGATCGGCCCGAGTAAGCCGCTCCACGGCGCGGCGCGCAACGACTGAGGCTTTCGCCACATCCAGGTCCAAATGGAACAGCGCCACACGGCGCCGGAAACGGGCGAGATTGACCATTACTCGGTCTCCTTATCTAGTTGTGCGGGACATTCGCGGCCGGCAACGCTAGTCTTTTGGCAGGCATCATCAGGGGCTTTGACATGATCGACATCGCCACCATCATCGAACTCGCAGCTTCCAGCACCGGGGCACTTTCCAGCGCGGCTGACGCGACCGAGCGCCTCAAGAAGATCTTCCGCAGTTCGGGATCTCCCGATCCCGAGGCGCAAACGGTCCTGCTGGAGCTTCTCGACAAGCTCATCGAGGCCAAGAGCGATCAGGCGCTGATACAGGATCGCCTCCTCGCGCTTCAGCGCGAGATTGAGGAGCGGGATCGCTTTGAGAGTGAGATGGCGCGCTATGCGCTTCGCACAACGGCTCTTGGCGCCGAGGTCTATGTTCTCAAGGACGGTGATGAGAGTGGCGAGCCGCCGCACTGCATATGCCCAGCCTGCCTGGCGAAGCGGCAGAAACAGATACTGCAACCGGACCCGGAAGGCCGGAACTGGCGCGTCTGCTTTGGCTGCGGGGCCAGGTATCTCGACCAGTTGAAAGATGGAACCGGCCTTCGCATCGGCAGGGCACGCCGCCCTGGGCTTGGCCGGATTGACGACTTCTGAAGAACGCCCCGACATCACGCGGCCTCCTTCGGATTGGTATTGGGATTGGAGGAGACCGCACCAAGGCGCCTGGCTTGATCAAGCCGCTGCCAGTAGTCATGGATCGCGCTCTTCTTCGGGCACCGATTTCCAAACATCTCCGTGCCACGCTTCTCGGCCTCCATAAGAGACATTTGCCTGTGACTGTCGGTCAGAAACTTCCTGATCGCGACATCTGACCACCAGCGTGGCCGCCGTCCGTTCTTCCAGATTGGAAGGTTTGCGATTTCGGTGAGTGTCTCCTCATCGACTCCATGCAACCCGGCAATTGAAGAGCGGCACCCGACACCGAAGCCGCTCGCATCGTCAGGCCAGGCCAGAGTCTCGGGCCAGACATGGTGGAACCACGCGAGAACACGCTCTGCGGTCGCGGTCCTGCAGTCTCCGCCGTGCGACAGGCGTTTGAAGAAGTGCCCTTTGCCAAGAGCTCGGGCCGATATCGCGTCGACCGTCACCCCTTCATGCGTGGCAAGGCATTCCGCCAACAGCACCAATCCGGCAGCTTGCTTTGAAGCGAAAGCCATTACGACACCGCCTTTCTGAAGAGGCCCATCACTGCAACTCCCGGCGCATCCGGTCGGCGTAGAGCCGCAGAAACGTCTCCTCGCCCACCTCCTCGATCATCTTCTGACGCAGGGCGCGGGCCTTGACCCCGTTCCAGCCGCCGGTCGCGGCGCTCTTGGCATTGGTCGGCGTCACCCCATGCGGCGCGTACCAATCCTTGAGGTTGGTGCCGATCACCCGCAGATAGCCGAGGAACACGTCATAAAAGACCGGCCCCGGCTGGATTGTCCTGACCTTTTCTGTCATATGCTTTTCTCCTAATCGGTCACAAATTGACCGCAATTCACGTTCATTCACAGTTTTGAACGTGATTTACGGTCTTGTCAACAGGTTTCAGCACTATGGGCGCAGAATGCGGTCAACGACTTGCGAAGTGGAGAAAAGAGAGAGGGCTTTCACAACGCGCTCTCGGCTCTCAGCTGGATGTAAGCCAAGGCTATATTAGCGATATTGAGGCAGGGCGAAGCGAACCGTCGCGCAATTTCCTGATCCGCTTGCAGGAACGCTTCGGCCTGCGCGCCGATTACATTCTCTACGGTGAGGGCGATCCCGTCACCACAGAATCGCATGGCCCGCCGCCCAAACCCACCCCGATCGATCAGTTCAAGCTCATGATCTGCGGCGAAGAGGTCCGCAAGGTCTATGCCGAGCTCGGCCTCGATCTGCCAGGCGAGACGCACTTCAAAGAGGGGGTCTGGTTCTACAATGAACTGCTCTCGCGCATGAAAGACCCCGAGGATGGCGACGAACTTGAGACTTTGCTGCCGGATATTCGGCAAATGCTCAGGGCACGCCTCAGCGAACCACCGATATCGCCATGATGGATGATCGGTATCGCTCAGGATTGCATTGGTTCGGCCCTGTAGCCCGAAAATACCGTGTAAGTTCGGCACGCCAACTGACGCCATCCCGATTCCGGTAACTCATTGAGTTATCGGCCATTATCGGTTTCTTACATGGCTGGCGCCGAACTTACACGCCAGCATGTATGTTCACGGCGTTCGATCTGGCTGCCCGCGTGGCGTTGAACGCCTGTTTTTGCCTTGTTTAAAAGGGCTTTACCCCTCTATCGCCCAGGGGCACCCACAACCCCGCCCCGGCGCCGAATACGCGCCACGCGGGCCATTCTGCAGGTTCACTGCAAACTTCGCCCCATGCCCATCCATGCTGCCCTCACTACCCCAAACGCCCTTATTTTATAGGCCAGTTCGTCAAAGCCCACCCTCATTCCGCCTCTTCCGGTATCACTGAAAGAATAAGTGTCAACTAACAGCGGTGTCCGCGCGCAATCGGTTCATGCCGTCCTTTTTGGTCATGGGTCAGAGGCTTGCCCGATGTGCGCCGCTCATCCGCCCGTCCCGAGCCTTTCGGCCACATCCTCGAACTCCGGGTCCGCGGCATAGATCCGTTCGAACGCGCGCCTCGCGCGGGCGCGCTGGCCGGTGTCATGGTAGAGCACCGCCCGGTCATAGCGTACCTGGTGCAAAAGCGCCGCGGGCCGATCCTTGCGGCGGCGGTTGGCCTGCGTCAACACGTCTATGGCGGCGTCCGGCAGCCCCAGTGCCGCCAGGGCCTTTCCACGGTAGAGAAGGATCGCCGTGTCGAGCGGGGTTTCGTTCTCCACCTGCACCGTGGCGCGCACCACCCGGTCCATGAGCGCCCTGTCATCGGGCGTGTCGAGCGCCAGTTCGGCAAAGGACAGCAGCACCACAGGGTCGGTCGGGTCGATCTCCAGCAGCCGCTCGACATGCGCCATTGCTTCCTCATGGCGGCCCTGAAGCTGCGCGATCTCAACCAGCGCCAGCCGCGTGCCACGTTCGCGCGGCAAGACATGGGCGAAGATGTCGCCGGTGATGGGAAGGCTGGCCTGCGCGGCGATCTCGTATTTGGCGAACAGGGCCCCCAGATCGTCGATCCGGCCCAGCGCGTTCTGGAAATGCGCCTTGGCGCGGTCAAGCTCCTCGCGGCGCAAGCGGATCATCCCGGCCATCCATGCGGCGTCGGGCAGATCGCTCGACTCTTCAAGCGCCGCCAATGCCGCGTCCTGATCACCGTCATTGAGCGCACGGATACCGTCGATGAAGCGTCGCTCCTCGGCCGGGCTCATCAGCCGCTGGAAGAAACCGAGTTTCAGCCGGTCGCGCCCTGGGACTGCTGGCGAAGGCGCGGCGCCACCGCGCCCGGCACGCTTGCGGTCATGAATGGTGTAAAACAGCCCCGTCCCTGTCAGTCCCGCTGTCGCCCGGTTGCCGCGCGGGCTGATCGTGTATTTCGCGCCCCGCGGACCCAGCGAGAGGGATGCCGTCGATTTCGACAGGTTCAGCGTGACCCCGGGAGCCAGGCGAATGCGGCGCCAGAAACGAAAACTCATGAATTTCTCCTTCTTGCAGGGTCAAAACGGCCCGAGGGTGCCGCGAATGATCGTGCGGATCGGCGGTTTCCAGACAGGCTTCAGAAAATCCGACACGAGTGTCACACCCGAAATCCACCGATGATCCCGGGCGCGCGATGCCACAACCTGAGCAAGATGTCCTTCGCTGTTCATGATCCTGCCACGCTGCGTCTCGTCGCTTGTGGTCAGTGATATCCCGATTCAGGGCGAACATGCCATGACTGAACGGACAGGCCCCCATGCCACGGGCGCGATCCCCGGGGTGCAGGCCGAGAAGACGGGCGGCCGGGGACGGCCGAAGATCGAGGGCTGCGGTTCCGAGCGCCTTTTGCTTCCGCGTGGTGCCCGGCGTCCGCGTCCCCCTCCGAAAGGGCATCGGCCCTTCCGGGGCGGTGGCGGCGATTCAGGGTTGATCCCCCCCCATGCCGCCATTAGGAAGGCGCAAATTTCGTCAGGCTGCCGCACGGGCGGCCTGTTAAGCTCATGCGAGGAAGCACATGCAAGTCACCGAGACCCTGAACGAAGGCCTCAAGCGCGCCTATCAACTCATGCTCACGGCGCAGGAACTGGACGACAAGGTCAACCAGAAACTCGCCGAAGCCCAGCCCGAAGTCGAGATGAAGGGGTTTCGCAAGGGCAAGGTGCCGATGGCGCTTCTGAAAAAGCAGTTCGGTCAGCGGATCCTTGGCGAAGCGATGCAGGAGTCGATCGACGAAGCGATGGGCCAGCATTTCGAGGAGACCGGCGACCGCCCCGCGGTTCAGCCCAAGATCGAGATGGTCGATGGCGAGAACTGGAAAGAGGGCGACGACGTGACCGTCGAGATGTCCTACGAGGCGCTGCCCGAGATTCCCGAGGTCGATCTCAAGGCGATCAAGCTTGAAAAGATGGTCGTCAAGGCCGGCGAGGACGAGGTGAACGAGGCGCTGGAGAACCTCGCCGAGACGGCACAGGATTTCGAGCCGCGCAAGAAGGGCGCCAAGGCCAAGGACGGCGACCAGGTCGTGTTCGACTTTGTCGGTCGCGTCGATGGCGAAGCCTTCGAGGGCGGATCGGCCGAGGATTACCCGCTGGTCCTGGGCTCGGGGTCGTTCATCCCCGGCTTCGAGGAGCAACTGGTTGGCGTCAAGGCCGGCGACGAGACCGATGTGACCGTGAGCTTTCCCGAGGATTACCAGGCCGAGCACCTGGCCGGGAAAGAGGCCGTGTTCTCCTGCACCGTGAAAGAGGTGAAGGCGCCGAAAAAGGCCGAGATCAACGACGAACTGGCGCAGAAATTCGGCGCCGAGGACCTGGAGGCGCTCAAGGCCGACGTGGCCAAGCGGCTTGAGGATGAATATGCCGGGGCCGCCCGCGCGGTGATGAAACGCGCGCTTCTTGATGCGCTGGACGAGGCCGTGAGCTTTGATCTTCCGCCGAGCCTTGTCGAGGCCGAGGCCAAGCAGATCGCGCATCAGCTCTGGCACGAGGAAAACCCGGATGTGCAGGGCCACGATCATCCCGAGATCGAACCTACCGACGAGCACACCAAGCTGGCCGAGCGCCGGGTGCGCCTTGGCCTGTTGCTGGCCGAGCTCGGTCAGAAGGCCGAGGTTGAGGTGACCGATGCCGAGATGACCCAGGCAATCATGAACCAGGCGCGGCAATACCCGGGTCAGGAGCGCCAGTTCTTCGAGTTCATCCAGCAGAACCAGCAGATGCAGCAGCAACTGCGCGCGCCGATCTTCGAGGACAAGGTTGTCGACTATGCATTCGAGCTGGCCACGGTAAACGAGAAAGAAGTCACCAAGGACGAGCTGCAAAAGGCCGTCGAGGCGCTGGACGACGAATAAGCCCGGCCCGCCGGCGGGCAGAAAGATTGAGGGCCGTCCCGCGGGGCGGCCCTTTTCTGTTATTCCCACCATGAAAGGGGCGGGGCGGTGGCCCGTTGTCCACCCTGCCGTTCATTCTTGGGAAAAATACTCAAAACCCGGGCCTTGCCACGCGCGCCGGGGGCGGGGTGCTCAACGGGTCAGGTCCGGGCCTGTCGCTCCAGTTCCGTTGCGAGATCGCCGTAACCGGTGAAGCGGCGTTCGAAGTCGAGCCCCAGCCGGTTGGCGGCCTCGTGTGCCTTTCGGGTGAGCGCATCATCCTCGCTCTGGGCGAGATAGACCAGTTTCTCGTAATGGCCGAAATAGGTGTCGAGCAATTGCGGGTGGCGGTCGAGGCCGAGCGGCTTCCACACGAAGGCGTCGAACTGGCGGGCGAGGAAATCGGTGAGGTAGAAGGTCGTGATCTCGTCTTCTGCGCGGGTGGCAAAGGTGATGTTGCCTTCAAAAAACGAATAGCAATGCGGCCCCGGGATCATTCCGACGCCGAGTTCCTTGCACTTTTCGAACAATTGTCCGCCGGTGCCGCAATCGGCGTAGACGACGAAGATCCGGTCGTACCGGTCGCGGTATTCCTCGACCGTTTCGGCCACCCGCCCGGTGATGCGATCGGGCGTGTTGTGCAGGATCGCGGGCAGGCAGACCAGATCGACGTGATCCCAGCCGTTGATCTCTTTCAGCGCGATGATCTCGCGCGCCAGCGCCCCGCAGGCGACCAGCAGCAACCGTGCCCTCGCACCCTGAAGGGCGAGGCCGGAGTCGGTGAGGGTCTGGTCGTCGGGTATCATGGCAAACTGCGGCGCATTGCGCGCCGCCTAGATCGTTGCTCCCTGGTTGTGCTTGCGCGATACGAGGGTCTTGGCGGTTTCGACCGCAACGGCCGCGTCGCGGCAATAGGCATCCGCGCCGATCGCCTTGCCGAATTCCTCGTTCAGCGGGGCGCCGCCCACGAGCACGATGTAATCATCACGCTTGCCCTGCTCAACCATCGTGTCGATCACCACCTTCATGTAGGGCATGGTCGTGGTCAAAAGGGCCGACATGCCCAGAATGTCGGGCTGTTCGGTCTCGAGGGCTTCGAGATAGGCTTCGACCGCGTTGTTGATCCCGAGATCGACGACTTCGAACCCGGCGCCCTCCATCATCATCGAGACGAGATTCTTGCCGATGTCGTGGATGTCGCCCTTGACCGTGCCGATCACCATCTTGCCCATGCGCGGTGCGCCGGTTTCGGCCAGGAGCGGCTTGAGGATATACATGCCGCCCTTCATCGCGTTGGCGGCAAGCAGCACCTCGGGGACAAAGAGGATGCCGTCGCGAAAATCGTCACCGACGATCTTCATGCCGCCGACCAGTGCCTCGGTCAGGATCTTGTAGGGGCTCCAGCCGCGTTCGAGAAGGATATTCACGCCTTCCTCGATCTCTTCCTTGAGCCCGTCGTATAGGTCGTCGAACATCTGAGCGACGAGTTCCTCGTCGTCGAGTTCGCTGAGGATGATGTCTTCTTCTTCCTCGGACATGGGTCTTTCCTTTGTCATTAGGCGCCGCAGCGGTGCGGACGGCCGGGGTTTCCCGATGCTATTGCCGGAATGCCGAAGTTGGACTGTCCGAATTGCGACATGCCCGGCACTTTGACCGACCTATAGCCTGAAATCAGCGTGAAATCCCGTGTGATCGGGGCGAAAAATCTGCATGTGGATCATGAGGTTTATTGTAAGTGTTCATCGTTTGTTCTATGTATCGACCCCATGAACGAGCATGGCGACATCATCGAAGCATCGCGCCGGCGCGGGCGCGGCGCGCTGTCCAACGTGGCGGGGCGGTTTGAACGCCTTACGCGGGTGGAGGCCGGTGACGGCTGGGACATACCGGAGGCGAGGGCGGGCGTCGAGACGGAGTTGCGAGACGAGTCAGCGGGGAGAATCATCACCTACAACCGCTCACCCGACCTGCCCTTTGATCGGTCGATCAACCCTTACCGGGGCTGTGAACACGGCTGTGTCTACTGCTTTGCCCGGCCCAGCCATGCCTATCTGGGCCTGTCTCCGGGGCTCGATTTCGAGACGCGGCTTGTGGCCAAGAGGAATGCGCCCGACCTGCTGGCGCGGGAACTGGCGGCGCGGGCCTATCGTGTGGCACCGATCGCGATCGGGACCAATACCGACCCTTATCAGCCGGTTGAAAAGGGGCGGGAAATCATGCGCCGCTGTCTCGAAGTGTTGCGCGATTTCCGGCATCCGGTGGCGATTGTCACCAAGGGTACGCTGATCGAGCGCGACATCGACATCCTGGGCCCGATGGCGCGCGACGGGCTTGTGCGGGTGGGCGTGTCGGTGACGACGCTGGACAATGATGTCGCGCGACGGATGGAGCCGCGAGTGCCGCGCCCGGCGCGTCGGCTGGCGGTGATCCGACGCCTGACCGAAGCGGGCATTCCGGTGCGGATCATGGTGTCGCCGGTGGTGCCGGGGCTGACCGATCACGAGATCGACGCGATCCTCGCGGCGGCGCGGGATGCGGGGGCGGATGCGGCGAGCTGGATCATGCTGCGGCTGCCGCGCGAGGTATCGCCTCTGGTGCAGGAATGGCTGCAAGAGCATCAGCCGGGCCGGGCGGCCAAGGTCATGGCCCGGCTGCGCGAGATGCACGGCGGCAAGGATTACGATTCGCGCTGGGGTCATCGGATGCGGGGCGACGGGCCGCATGCGCGGATGATCGGCGCGCGATTCAAGGCGGCGGTGCGGCGGCTGGGGCTGGCCGAGCAGCAACCGGCCTTGCGTTGCGATCTCTTTCGGATGCCGCCGCGCGTAGGCGATCAGTTGCGGTTGTTCTGAGCGCCGAGCCAGTCGCGGATTGTCCGGGCGACGGTTTCGGGTTTCTGGTGACAGACCCAGTGGTCGGCGCCGTCGATCGTCACGCGGGTGAGGTCGGGGGCATAGTCTTCCAGCCCCTCGGTCGCCTCGGGCAGGAGCGCGCTGTCATCCGCGCCCCAGATGAGCAGGTGCGGCTGGGGCACCATGAGCCGCTCGCGGGGCAGGTCGGGCAGGTCGGTGATGGGCTCTCCGGGTTTGGCCACGCGCAGGGGCGAGGCGCGATACCAGTTGATCATGCCGCGCAGCCGCTCGGGGCCTGACCATGCCTGTTTATAGGCGGTGAGGCGGTCGCTGGAAAGCCAGGAGAGGTCCATCTTTGCGGAAAAGAGTGCCAGCAGTTTCTCGAAATCGTTTTCGGCAAGCGCGTCTTCGGACCCGTCTCGGCGCAGGTAGTGGATGTATTGCGACGCCTCGGTCTGGGCACCGCCCGCGGCGATGGCGCGCTGGAACGGGGCGGGGTGGACGCCATTGATGATGATGAGCCGCGAGACCAGCTCGGGTTTCATCATGGCCAGGCCATAGGCCACTGCGGCGCCCCAGTCATGGCCCAGCACGGTGCAGCGGGCGATACCGAGCGTGTCGATGAGCGCGGCCATGTCGCCCACGAGCTTCGAGGCGGTGTAGTCGCCCACGTTCTGCGGCGCCCAGCTTTGGCCATAGCCACGCTGATCGGGGGCGATCAGGTGGAAGCCCGCGAGATGCGGGGCAAGGTCGGCCCAGGCGCCGCCATACTCCGGAAAGCCGTGCAGGCAGAGGATGACGGGCTGGCCGGGTTCGCCCCATTCGTGGAGGTGGAAGCCATGACCGCTCAGCGTTATGTCGCGCTCGCGCGGGGCTGGTGCCATCATTCGCCCTTGCCCCGGGATTCGAACCGCAGCCCGGCGGCCGTGCGCGGTGCGAAGCCTGTCCAATAATTGTGCTCGGGTTCAGGGTCGCCATCGTCGTTCAGCGCATGCACCCCGTCCTCGGCATATTCCACCAGATCGAAAAAACGTGCAGCCTCGGAATCGTCGCGCAGGTGCAGGTCCATGAAGGCGGTGGCGAAATGCTGGGCGATGTTGTTCATGCGCGCGGTGTCCCAGACGGCGTCGGCGTAATGGTCGAACGGGGTGAAATCGAGATGCGGCGAGGGCTGATAGCTCTCGACCGGGGCGGGAATGGGCGCGGCGGCGTTGTGATTGGCGCCGATGAAGGTCAAGAGGTGCCGGTCGGTGCCGGTGGCCTGCTCGAAAATCTGGCGCATGGCGGGATAGCTTGACACGTCATCGACCGAGCCGGCCATGATCAGCGTTGGCTTGCGCAGCCCGGCCAGTCCGGCTTCGTCCCAGAACGCTTGATTCTTGCCCCAGGGTCCGATCGCGATGAGCGCCTTGACCCGATCATCGATCAGCGCGTCGTGGCTTTCGGTGCCGGCCATGTTCGCGGCGAGAAGGCCCCTGGGTGTGCCCCAGTTGTAATCGACCGCCTGTTGCGTGACCCCCGCGCCGCCGAAGATCAGCGCGCCGTAGCCGCCCATGGAATACCCGATCACGCCGGCGGTGTCGGCATCGGTGATCTGGCCCAGCGGGTCATCGAGCCCGGCCATGAAATCGATCACGGCCTTCTGGTCCCATGGCCGGTGATAGAGGGTCGAGCCGAAAGCGGCCTGATCGGAATAGGTGCTGTCGGTGTGATCGACCGACACGGTGACGTAGCCCTTGGACGCCAGGTTCTCGCCCAGATGCGACATCAGGAAGCGATTGCCGGGATAGCCGTGGCTGATCACCACGAGCGGAAAGCGGCCATCGGCGGGGGCGGCGTCGCGCGCGGCGCGGCCATGCAGGGTTGTCGCGGTCTGGCCGTCGCGGATCACCGTGTCATAGGTGGTGCCGGGCTCGGTGTCCTGTGCCGCCGGATACCAGATTTCCACCGTGAGCGGGCGCTCGTAGGACGGCGTTGCGTCCTCGGTCACGTTGAGGATGTCGATGCGATCCGACACCGTGAATTGGCGTTCCTGCACCCCGACGGGGAAAGCCCCGAAGGCGGCAAGTTCCGGCGCGTCGGGGCGGACCGTGTCGATGCGGTTCTCGGCCAGGGCCGAGCCGGTCCCGAGAACCAGGGCCAGGGTTGCGGTAGTGAGGGTGTTCATCTGCGTTTCCTCCTCGTGTGGATCCCCATCATGACACAGAATTCATGACAGCCCCGCAACCGTTGGTGCCGTTCCGTTGCGTCATGCCCGGCATTGACAGGGATCAAGGCGTTCTGCGCGCTCATTTGCTAACATGTGAAGTGTTGAGAGAGGGAGGCAGATAGAATGAAAAAACCTGCTATCAAAGGGGAGGATGCGGCGGCGGAACCTGGTGCCGATGATGTGGTAAGCGAGGAGACTGCGGCCGCAGATGTCGGGCGTGATTTTGAGGCGCAAGAGGCTTTGGCCAAGACGCCGCGGGCGCAGCGTGTGCAGCCGAGTGCCGAAGAGGTGCGTCGCGCCTTCGAGAGTGGCGAGTATCTCTATTCCGACAAAATGAACCGACGAACCTATGAGCGCCAGAAGGCCAGATTGCAGGCTGAACTTCTCAAGGTGCAACTATGGGCGCAGGAGACGGAGCAGAAATTCGTGTTGTTGTTCGAGGGTCGTGATGCAGCCGGCAAGGGCGGGACGATCAAGCGCTTCACCGAACACCTGAACCCACGGTCGGCACGCGTCGTGGCGCTCAACAAGCCGACATGGGAGGAAAAGGGGCAGTGGTATTTCCAGCGTTATATCAATGAGCTGCCGACGGTTGGCGAAATGGTGTTCTATGACCGCTCGTGGTATAATCGTGCCGGGGTCGAGCGGGTGATGGGGTTTTGCGAACCCAATGAGTACCTCGAATTCATGCGCCAGACGCCCGATCTCGAACGGATGCTGGTGCGCGCGGGCATCCGGCTTTACAAATACTGGTTCTCGGTCACGCGGGACGAACAGCTCTTGCGCTTCAAGAGCCGCGAGACCGATCCGCTCAAACGGTGGAAGCTGAGCCCGATCGACAAGGCCGGTCTCGACAAGTGGGATGAATATACCGAGGCCAAGGAGGCGATGTTTTTCTATACTGACACCGCCGATGCGCCATGGACCGTGGTCAAGTCGAACGACAAGAAGCGCGCGCGGCTGGCCTGCATGCGGCATTTCCTGTCAAGTCTCGATTACCCGGACAAGGATCACCGGGTGGTGGGGCACCCTGATCCGCTACTGGTGTCGAGCGCGCATCACGTCATCCACAAGTCCGAGCATATCCTGGGCAGTTCGATGCATCCCGACCAGCGGCGCGGCTGAGCCGGGGGGGGTGAGTTGCTGATCAGCCGCGGCGACGACGGGGGCGGCGCTTGGGCGTGTCGTCTTCGCCCGTTCCGTCGGCAGCCGATGAAAAGGCGCCCAGTCGCGCGGTGATCTGATCCAGCGTCGGGCGCGGGCCTTTGGACGTGTTTTCAAGGGCTTCCCGCATTTTCCGCAAGTGCTCGGGCATGGTGCCACAGCAGCCGCCGATGATCCTGGCCCCGCAATCGCGGGCCAGCACCGCGTAATCGGCCATCAGTTCGGGCGTCCCGTCGTAGTGGATATGTCCGTCATGGTACTTGGGAATGCCCGCGTTGCCCTTGGCGATGATCGGGCGTTCGGAGCCCTGGGCGACAAAGCCCAGAACGGTGCGCAAAAGGTCCGATGCGCCGACGCCGCAATTGGCGCCGAAGGCGATCGGTGGATTTGGCAGGCCCTCGACCATGCCGACCATGTCCGAAGATGTGACGCCCATCATGGTGCGCCCGGCGGTGTCGAAGCTCATCGTGCCGCACCAGGGCATCCCGGCGAGCGAGAAGGCTTCGGCCGCGGCCTTGTATTCCTCGGGGGCCGAGATGGTCTCGAGCCAGAGCACGTCGGCGCCGCCTTCCTTGAGGCCGTCGGCCTGTTCGTGAAAGATCTCGACGGCGAGGTCGTGGGTCAACTCGCCCATCGGCGCCATGATCTCGCCAGTCGGACCGACCGACCCGGCCACGATCACCGTGCGCCCGGCGGTATCGGCCACGTCGCGACCGAGTTCAGCAGATATACGCGACAATTCGCGGGCCCGCTTTTCGGCGCCGTGGAGCTTTAGCCGCGCGGCATTGCCGCCGAAGGAGTTGGTGAGAAACAGGTCCGACCCGGCCTCGACCGCACCGCGATAGAGCGTGCGGATGCGGTCGGGGTGTTCGATATTCCACATTTCGGGAGGTTCACCCGATTCCAGCCCCATGTTGAACAGGTTGGTGCCGGTCGCGCCGTCGGCCATCAGCCAGTCGCGGGTGTCAAGCAGGCGTTGCAGCGGATTTGTCATGTCGGCCCCGTTCAAGGATAGTCGGATTGGCCTCTTTCATATCCGCATTTCCGGCGCAATTTCAAATCACGCATGATCATCATGAGCGTGCACGGTGTGAGAAACGGAAAAAAAGAAGGTCCGCGCGGGGCAGGTGCCCGCGCGATGGGATCGACCGGCGCAGGCCGGTCCAGGTTCAGACCTCGTTCATGATCTGCTGTTTGGCGACCGGGGTCAGCTCGGCCAGTTTGGCACGGATCGTGTCGGCATCGGCGATGTCGCCCAGATCGGCGGCCACCTTTCGCACCACGTCTTCGTGACCGGGCTCTTCGAAATCCGATTTCACGACTTCGATCGCGTAATTGGTCGCATCCTGACCGGTCTTGCCCATAAGTTCGGCGGCCCAGAGGCCCAGAAGCTTGTTGGCGCGGTTGGTGGCGCGGAACTTCATTTCCTCGTCATGGGCATACTTGTTCTCGAATGCTCGTTCACGGTCGTCGAATGTAGTCATGTGGGTCATGTCTCCGCATGGCGTTTCGGTTGCCCCTGATATGCCGGTCCGGGGCGTTCTGCGCAAGTCCCGGCCGGCATCTTGCGACATTGCGGCCTATGGAATATGAGGACGCATGGTCGTGGACTCAGCCGCGGCCACGCTTGAGGAGCCCCCATGGCACGGCGCAAGAAGATTTACGAAGGCAAGGCCAAGACCCTGTTCGAAGGGCCCGAGCCCGGCACGCTCGTCCAGTATTTCAAGGATGACGCCACTGCGTTCAACGCGGAGAAAAAGGATGTGATCGAGGGCAAGGGCGTGCTCAACAACATGCTGAGCGAATATTTCATGACCGGTTTGACCAATATCGGTGTTCCCAACCATTTCATCCGGCGGCTCAACATGCGCGAACAGCTTGTGCGTGCCTGCGAGATCATCCCGCTTGAGATCATCGTGCGCAATTTTGCTGCCGGGTCTTTGTCGAAGCGGCTTGGGATCGAGGAGGGCACTGCCCTGCCGCGCCCGATCATCGAGTATTGCTACAAGGATGACCGTCTTGGCGATCCGCTGGTGGGCGAAGAACATATCGCCGCCTTTGGCTGGGCCAGCCAGCAGGACATGGACGACATCGTGAGCCTTGCCCTGCGGGTGAACGATTTTCTTTCGGGTGTGATGTACGGGGTCGGGATCAAGCTGGTGGATTTCAAGATCGAGGTCGGCCGGGTCTATGACGGCGATTTCCAGCGGCTGATCGTGGCCGACGAGATCAGCCCGGATTCGTGCCGGTTGTGGGATGTGGCGACGGGCCAGAAGCTCGACAAGGACGTTTTCCGCCGCGATCTGGGGTCGCTGACCGATGCTTATACGGAAGTGGCCCGGCGGCTCGGTGTGATGCCCAAGGGGTCGGCGGTGCCGATCAAGCCGACCCTGATCAACTGAGGCGCAATGGCCCGTGACGCGGGCGGTTTCGAGTATTTGGGGCAAGATGAAGCAGGTATGCCTGCACAGGATGACGGGGGTCAGGCGATGAAGGCGAAGGTTTACGTGATGCTGAAAGAGGGCGTGCTCGATCCGCAGGGGGCGGCGGTCAAGCATGCGCTGGGTGCGCTGGGGTTCGACGGCGTCGAGGATGTGCGGCAGGGCAAGGTGATCGAGCTTGACCTGGCAGATGGCACGACCGAGGCGACGGTACGCGAGATGTGCGAGAAGCTGCTCGCCAACACGGTGATCGAGAGTTACCGGATCGAGATGTGATGCGCGTCGCCGGTTCGGGCGGGCGCGTTGGCTGAACCCCATCCTTGAAAGGGAGCGCGATGAAGGCTGCTCAACTGACAGCGTGGCGTGCGCCGCTCGAAATCGTCGATCTGCCCGATCCCGTGGCGGGGGCAGGCGGGGTGGTTCTGAACCTGCTGGCCTGCGGGGTCTGTCGCAGTGACTGGCATGCGTGGGTTGGTGCGGACCCGGATGTGCATCTTCCGCATGTGCCCGGGCACGAGTTCTGTGGCGAGGTGGTCGAGGTCGGCCCCGGGGTACGGCGCTGGCACGTGGGCGACCGGGTGATCGCGCCTTTCATCCTGGCCTGTGGGCAGTGCCCTGATTGCGCGGCGGGCAACCAGACCGCCTGTGCCGATCAGGCTGTGCCGGGGTTCACCATCCCGGGGGCATTCGCCGAGCGGATCGCGGTGCCCTTTGCCGATCACAACCTGACCGCGCTTCCCGAGAGTATCGCCCCGGCGCTCGCCGCCGGGCTGGGTTGTCGCGTGACCACGGCCTGGCATGCGTTGACCGGACGGGTGGGCCTGCGCGCGGGTGAGTGGCTCGCGGTGTTCGGCGGGGGCGGCGTGGGCACCGCGGCGCTTTTGCTGGGGCGGGCTCTGGGTGCGCGGGTCGTCGTCGTCGATGTCGTGCAGGACAAGCTGGAGTATGCAAGCAGGCTGGGTGCGGATGCCGTGGTCAATGCTGCAGACGTGGACGCGGCCGAGGCGGTGCGCGAGATGACCGGCGGTGGCGCGGATGTGGCGCTCGAAGCCCTGGGGGTCGAGGTAACGGTGGTGGGCGCGATCCGCAGCCTTCGCAAGCTGGGCCGTATGGTCATGGTCGGCATGCCGGCGGGCGATCACGTGAAGATGCATCTGCCGATGGATGCGGTCTATTCCGGGCAGTTGGCGATCTATGGCACGCGCGGCATGCCGGCCTGGCGCTATCCCAGCCTGCTTTCGCTGATCGAGGGGGGGCAGGTGGACTTGTCACCGCTGGTCACGCGGCATATCACCTTGGGCGAGGCGAGCGGTGATCTGGCCGCCTTCGATGCCCCCGCGCCGCCCGGGGTGGCGGTGATCACCGATTTCACGCGTTGAGGTCAGAGGAGACCATTCCATGCACGCAGCCGTCATCGTCTTTCCGGGATCGAATTGTGACCGTGATCTTGCCGTGGCGTTCGAGCGCGCCGGGGCGAAGGTCAGCATGGTCTGGCACAAGGACACCGACCTGCCCGATGGGGTCGACATGGTGGGCATCCCGGGGGGCTTTTCCTTTGGCGACTACCTGCGCTGCGGGGCGATCGCGGCCAATTCGCCGATCTGCCGCTCGGTGGTGACCCATGCCGAGCGGGGCGGGTATGTGCTTGGGATATGCAATGGTTTCCAGGTGTTGACCGAAACCGGCCTGTTGCCGGGGGCGCTGCGCCGCAATGCCAATCTCAAGTATATCTGCAAGCCGGTCGAGTTGCGGGTCGAGGATTGCGATACGGTGTTCCTGCGCGGCTACAAGCCGGGGCAGCTGATCACGGTGCCGATCGCCCATCACGACGGGAATTACTACCTGGATGACGCCAAGCTGGCGCAGTTGCGGGACGAGGGGCGGATCGCCTTTACCTATGTCAGCAATCCCAATGGGTCGGTTGCCGACATCGCGGGTGTTGTCTCGAGGAATGGGCGCGTGCTGGGGATGATGCCACACCCTGAACGCATGGCAGAACCGGCCCATGGCGGCACCGACGGCAAGGCGATGTTCGATGGTCTCCTGGATGCGCTGGCGCCTGCTTGAGGGGGTTGGTTGGCCAGTCGGGACAAGAGTTTTCATCGGGTGATCACAGGGATCGGCGGTATTCTGCGCGTTTCGATGACAGGCCGTGGCAGATCGGTCGCAAGTGCGTTGACGCGCTTGAGCGGCATGATGGCGCGTCGTAAGCTGAGCGAATGTCAAGGCTTCCGGTTCCCAGTTCAGGTCAACCTGCGCGGCGCACCCCTCTGACAGGATGGTGGACGCGGATCGCCCTTGTCTTCCTGATCCTGGTCGCGGTGGTGACGGTGCTGGTGACAAACCAGCTGTTGACCGAGCGATTTACCGAAACCACCCGGAACCGGGCGGAACTGCGGCTTGCGCTATACTCGGGCAATCTTGTCAGTGAATTGCGGCGCAATTCCATTGTGCCGCAGCTTCTCGCGCGTGATCCGGCGCTCATCGGAGCGCTAAATTCCGGTGATTACAGCCAATCGACACAGCGGCTCATATCGTTTGTCGAGGAGATCGGTGCGGCGTCGCTCATGCTGCTGGACCGGGAGGGGCGCACGGTGGCCGCGACCGATCGCAACCGGCTGGGGGAAAGCCATCGGCAAGGACGCTATTTCGTCGATGCGCTACGGTCGAGCGACACGGTCTTCTCGGTCACGGAGCGCGAGGCGGGGGGCTACCGCTTCATCTATACCCGACGGGTGGACTGGCAGGGGCAAGCGCTGGGCGTTATCGCGGTCGAAGCCGATATGCAAAAGTTCGAACGCGCATGGTCGGGGATTTCCGAAGCGGTGATCGTGACCGATTCGACCGGCACGATCATTCTTGCAACCGAGCCGCGCTGGCGCGGTCTGACCGAGGCGGAGGCGTTGCGACGTGCCCCGGTGGACAGCGCCATCGAACGCGCCATCCGGGCCACGGCCGACTGGACGTCCCTGCCGGCGGATGCCTATGTGCAGGGTGAAGCGGTGATGCGGATGGAGGGGCGGACCTCGTTTCGGGGCTGGCGGATCGCGACCTTTACCCCTTATGCAAGCGTGCGCGAGAAGGTGAATGGATTCCTGGCGCTCGAGATCATGGGATTCGCGATACTTTTGGCGCTGGCGTTCTACTTTCTCAGTCGCAAGTCGGCGGTGCGCATGGCCCTTTTCCAGCGTGAATCGGCCGAGCTTCGCACCTTGAACCAACGTCTTCAACGGGAAGTTGCCGAACGCCAGAAGATGCAGGGCAAGCTGGAGGTCGCCGAGCAGACCCTCGAACAAAGCTCCAAGCTGGCGGTTCTGGGCGAGATGTCGGCGGCTGTTTCACACGAGTTGAACCAGCCGCTTGCGGCCATGAAGACCTATCTGGCGGGGGCCGCGCTACTGCTGCGGCGCAACCGACCGGACGAAGCGCTTTCGTCGTTTCAGCGGATCGACGACCTGATCGAGCGAATGGGGGCGATCACACAGCAGTTGAAAAGCTATGCGCGCAAGGCCGGCGATGCGCTGGCCCCCGTTGATATGGGCGACGCGGTGGTTTCGGCACTTTCGATGATGGAGCCGCAACTCAAACGCAACAAGGTGCGGCTCACGCGCACAATGCCCGACAGGCCGGTCATGGTGATGGGCGACCGGCTGCGCATCGAACAGGTTATCATCAACCTTTTGCGCAACGCACTGGATGCGACGCAGGGCGTGGATGCGCCTGAGATCGACATCCTGTTGGCGGCGGGGGAAACGGTCACGCTCACCGTGCGCGATAACGGCCACGGAATCGAGGATCTCGATTCCCTCTTCGAGCCGTTTTATACCACCAAACAACCAGGCGAGGGGGTCGGGCTGGGCCTTGCGATTTCCTCGGGAATCGTGAACGACCTCGGCGGGCGCCTGACGGCTCGCAATGCAGATGGCGGGGGGGCTGTATTCGAGATGCGGCTACCTATCTTTGAAGAGGACAAGATTCGCGCGGCTCGATAAGGCGAGTGAATCGTATGGCATCAGGGGAAGAGTGTGATGGCGAAGGCAATGAAAATCGCAATCATCGACGACGAGCAGGACATGCGCCAGTCGATCAGCCAATGGCTTGCGCTGTCAGGCTATGACACCGAGACATTCGCGAGCGCCGAGGATGCCTTGAAGAAGCTGGGGCCGGATTATCCGGGGATCGTGATCTCCGATATCAAGATGCCAGGCATGGACGGAATGCAGTTTCTCAAGAAGCTCATGGGCCAGGACAGTGCCTTGCCGGTGATCATGATCACCGGTCATGGCGATGTGCCCATGGCGGTCGAGGCGATGCGGGTAGGCGCTTTCGATTTTCTGGAAAAACCATTCAACCCCGACCGGATGAGCGAACTGGCCAAGAAAGCCGCGCATGCCCGCCGCCTGGTGCTGGACAACCGCGCGCTTCGTCGCGAACTCAGCGATGGCGGGCAGTTGATGAAAAAGCTCATTGGCGTGAGCCCGGCGATGGAGCGGTTGCGAGAAGATATTCTCGATCTCGGGCAGGCCGACGGTCATGTTCTCATCGACGGGGAAACCGGCACCGGGAAAACGCTGGTGGCCCATGCGCTTCATGCGGTCGGGATGCGGGCCGGAAAGAAATTCGTATTGGTGAGTTGCGCGGCACTTGAAGAGGACGCGTTGTCAAAGCGGCTCTTCGGCCCGATGATGCCCGAGGACAGCCAGCTTCCGGCGGTCGAGGAGGCCCGCGGTGGCACGCTGGTGCTCGAAGACATAGAGACCCTGCCGGATGCGGTGCAAAGCAAGCTTCTGAGCTTTGTAAATGCGGAGGGCACGCCACCCGAAACCCGGATCATTGCCATTTCCAACCTTCAGGAGCAAGGCAAGACCTGCGAGGATGTTTTGCGCCCGGATCTGTTCTACCGGCTGGCGTCGTTGCGCATCACCGTGCCGCCATTGCGCCAGCGCGGCGAGGATATACTGGCACTCTTTACCCGGCTTTCCGAGCAGTTCGCCGATGACTATGGCTGTGACGCGCCCAAGGTCAGCGCGCAGGAGGCGGCGCAACTCTTGCAGGCGCCCTGGCCGGGCAACGTGCGCCAGTTGATCAACGTCGCCGAGCGCGCGGTGCTCCAATCGCGTCGCGGGCAAGGGTCGATCACCTCGCTTCTGATGAGTGATCATGAGGACATGCAGCCGGTGATGACCACCGAGGGAAAGCCGCTCAAGGAATATGTCGAAGCCTTCGAGCGGATGCTGATCGATAACACGATGCGCCGTCACAAGGGTAATATCTCGAACGTCATGGAAGAGCTGTGCCTGCCGCGTCGCACGCTTAACGAGAAAATGGCGAAATACGGCTTGCAGCGATCCGATTACCTTTGAAGCGTGGCCGTGGGGTGGAATGCGGGCCGCGCGGCCCCTTGCCAAAATGGCAATGTGCGAATTTCAGCATTGTAATCGCCCCACCCATGCCCTTATGTAGGAGTATGGCACAGGCGCGTTTGCCGTGTGCCGCGAGAGTTTCACTGTCAGGACAAGGTGTAGGTTTCAAAACCGGCATGTCCGGACAGGATGAATGGGTTCCGCCTGGAGCCGCATGAAAGGTCCGCCACCCCCGATGGGGTGCTCCGGACGAATGAACGGGCTGCTGAACCGCATGGCGGGCGCGGCCGGAGAAGAACCGCGATGAAGCGCGCGCGACCATTGAGTGTGAGAGCAGGGGGCCTTGATGCCCGCGCCTGCCGCGCGGCGTTCATTGCCAGAAACAGACATGATTCAAGACCGATCGCGCCCCCAGGGGGTATGGCGGTCCTATTGTCATGCAAATGGATCACATGGCCAAGAAAATGCTTATCGATGCCACCCACGCGGAGGAAACCCGCGTCGTGGTGGTGGACGGAAACAAGGTCGAGGAATTCGACTTCGAGTCTGAAAACAAACGCCAGCTAGCCGGAAATATCTACCTGGCCAAGGTTACGAGGGTCGAACCGTCTCTTCAGGCGGCCTTTGTCGATTACGGCGGCAACCGGCACGGCTTTCTCGCCTTTTCGGAAATTCATCCCGACTACTATCAGATCCCGGTCGCCGATCGCGAACGGCTGATGGAGGAAGAGCGCGCCTATGTCGAGGCGCTGAAGGCCCGCGAAGACGAGGAAGAGAAAAAGCCCTCGCGATCGCGAAGCCGCCGATCGTCGTCGAAAAAATCCAGCGCCGAGGCGGTCAAGTCCGACGATGCAGTTGCATCCACGGATGCAAAAGACGAGGGCAGCGCGCGCGATATTTCCGGGATGGAGACCATCGACCTCGAAGGCGATGAGGTGCCCGAAGGCACTTCTCCGATGGATCTGGTTGGTGAAACCCCGGTTGAAGAACCGGACGAGACCACGAACGGCGATTCAGACAATGGTGCGGGACATGATGAGGCACAGGGTTCCGATGCCGCCGCTAAGGACGACAGCATCGAATCTGTCGCCGATGACGACGACAGCGATGATATCCGCCCGCCCCGCAAGCCACGCGCACGCCGTTACAAGATCCAGGAAGTGATCAAGGTGCGCCAGATCCTTCTGGTGCAGGTCGTCAAGGAAGAGCGTGGCAACAAGGGTGCTGCGCTGACCACCTACCTGTCGCTTGCGGGTCGTTATTGCGTTCTCATGCCCAACACTGCGCGGGGCGGTGGCATCAGCCGCAAGATCACCAACGCGCCCGACCGCAAGAAGCTCAAGGAAATCGCGAACGAGATCGACGTGCCGCAGGGCGCGGGGCTGATCATCCGCACGGCAGGGGCCAAACGCACCAAGAGCGAGATCAAGCGCGATTACGAGTATCTGCAACGGCTGTGGGAACAGATCCGCGAGTTGACGCTCAAATCCATTGCGCCGGCGAAGATCTATGAAGAGGGCGACCTCATCAAGCGCTCGATCCGCGACCTTTACAATCGCGAGATCGACGAGGTCCTGGTCGAGGGGGAGCGCGGCTATCGCATCGCCAAGGACTTCATGAAGATGATCATGCCGTCCCACGCCAAGAACGTGAAGCATTACCACGAAGGGCTACCGCTCTTTGCGCGGTTCCAGGTCGAGAGCTACCTCAGCTCGATGTTCAACCCGAGCGTTCAGCTCAAGTCGGGCGGTTACATCGTGATCGGCGTTACCGAGGCGCTGGTGGCGATCGACGTCAACTCGGGCAGGGCGACCAAGGAAGGCTCGATCGAGGAAACTGCACTCAAGACCAATCTCGAAGCCGCGGACGAGGTGGCGCGCCAGTTGCGGCTGCGTGACCTAGCCGGGTTGATCGTGATCGATTTCATCGACATGGATGAGCGGCGCAACAACGCGGCGGTCGAAAAGCGGATCAAGGAAAAGCTCAAGACCGACCGTGCGCGCATCCAGGTGGGGCGCATTTCGGGTTTCGGCCTGATGGAAATGTCGCGTCAGCGTCTGCGTCCGGGGATGATCGAGGCAACGACCCAACCTTGCCCGCATTGTCACGGCACAGGGCTCATCCGGTCTGATGACAGTCTTGCATTGAGCATCCTTCGCCAGATCGAGGAAGAGGGCACCCGCGGACGCTCGCGCGAGGTTCTGGTGAAATGCCCGGTCGGGATCGCCAACTTCCTGATGAACCAGAAACGTGAGCATATCGCACAGATCGAGGCACGATACACCCTGAGCGTGCGGGTCGAGGGTGACCCGATGTTGATCTCCCCTGATTTCAGCCTTGAAAAGTTCAAGACCGCCTCGCGCGTCGTGGCGGACCCCGGCATGCATGTCGTATCGGTCGACACATCGCTGATGGACGCCATCGACAGCGACAGCGACGTCGAGGCCGAGAGCGAAACGCAGCCGTCGCAAGCCGAGTCGGCGCAAAACGAGGGCGAGGAGGAAAAGCCCAAGAAGCGGCGCCGCCGTCGACGTCGGAGCCGCTCGTCCAAGTCGGGCAATGGGGCCGAGGCGAAAACCGAAGATCGCAATGCCGAGCCCGAGGGCGAACAGGCGGGCGATGCGGTTGCTGCCGGGCCTGCAGATGACGCTGCCAAGGAACCGGCCAGCGAAACACCTGACGCGCCCAAGGCAAGATCGCCCCGCTCTTCGTCGAAGTCCAAATCCGCGGCCAAGCCTGCGACGGAAAAGGCGGAACCGGTTGGCGAGGACGCAACTGTCGACGATGGAAAGACCGCCGAGCTTGAGGGGCAACAGCCCAAAACCTCGAAGCCCCGGACATCGAGATCGGGAACCACCGTGTCCCGGACACGCAGCAAGAGCACGGCCAAATCGTCGAGCGATTCGAGCAAAACAGCCAAGGACGCGCCCCAGAACGTCACGGACGCCGATATGGCGGCTTCGAAGCCGGAAGAAGCGCCCAAGGCAAAGCCCAAGCGCAAGGCCCCCACCCGGTCGAAAACGACCAAGGCCGCAGCGGTGAGTGACACTGCATCGGAGACCGAAGCCAAACCGAACGGGGCTGATGATACGGCGCAACAGGCGCCCAAGGAACCGGCACCGGAAAAGCCGTCCGAGACGGTCGCGGCCAGGGCCGGGGGCGGCGATGCGAAAATGGCGGGAGACACATCCTCGGACAGCCCTACGACCGCATCGGACGACACGGGAGAGGCTGAAGCGGAAAAGCCGACCAGAGAGGCGCCCAAGAAGCGGGGATGGTGGTCGCTGGGCCGCGGTTGAGCGCTTGGCGATGACAGGTTGACAGTGGAACGCCGCGCTACACTGCGCGGCGTTCGGCATTTCAGGCTTTACTTGTCCCGGTTCACACCCAGGCCAACGGCTTTGTGACAACACGTCGCGTGACGACGCGCGCGCGATGGCGTAAGGGGATGGCATGTTTGGAATCGAGATCATGGACGCGGGCCTTTTGCCCGCGATGCTGGTGGCGGTGTTTGCCGGGGTGTTGTCTTTTCTCAGCCCCTGCGTGCTGCCGATCGTGCCACCCTATCTGGCCTATCTCTCGGGCGTCTCCGTCACGGATCTGAACGCGGGCCGCAATCGCGCGGTGGGACCGGCATTGTTTTTCGTGCTGGGGCTTTCGACCGTCTTCCTGATGCTTGGCTTCACCGCCTCGGCGGTCGGCACCCTTTTCTTGCAGTATCAAGGCTGGTTCAACGCGATTGCCGGTATCCTCGTCATGGGGTTCGGCCTGCATTTCATCGGGATCTACCGGATCGGGTTCCTTGATCGCGAGGCGCGGATGGATGCGGGTGATCGCGGCGGAAGTGCGCTCGGTGCCTATATCCTGGGGCTGGCCTTTGCCTTCGGCTGGACCCCATGCATCGGCCCGCAACTGGGCGCGATCCTGAGCCTTGCGGCGAGCGAGGCCAATGTTGCGCGCGGCACATTCCTTCTGGGGATCTATGCCATTGGGTTGGGGGTGCCGTTCCTTCTGGTCGCGGCCTTCCTGCCGCGTCTGGGCGGGTTCATGGGGTGGATGAAGCGCCATCTCGAACAGATTGAAAAGGTCATGGGGCTGCTTTTGTGGACCATTGGCCTATTGATGCTGACAGGCGGGTTTGCGAGTTTCTCATATTGGCTGCTTGAGACGTTCCCGGGGTTGGCGGCGCTGGGATAGGGCTGCGCGGACAGCTGGTTCAAGCCTTACTCTTGCCCAAGTGATCGGCTAGGCTGGATCCAAAAGAGGCAGTCGATGCACAAGGAACCGTCACGGGCCGTCAAGCGCCGCCGGGTGTTTTACATTCCCGGCTATGATCCGATTCATCCGCGCCGTTATCGTGAACTCTACCGCAAGGAAGGCG
Organism: Rhodobacteraceae bacterium HLUCCO07; assembly: GCA_001314705.1. Lineage (GTDB taxonomy): Bacteria > Pseudomonadota > Alphaproteobacteria > Rhodobacterales > Rhodobacteraceae > Aquicoccus. Next base: position 316,553 of record LJSU01000009.1, on the reverse strand, counting down.
CGGCGCAGGCGGCGATATCGGGGTATGAAATCGCGTTGCGCCCCAAGACGGGTGGCGGCGCCTATGGTTGGCATGTGAGTGCGCGGATCGACGGGGCCGTGACCGAGACCGATGTCGAGGTCCTGGTCTGGTCGGATATCGTGCGCGACAGCATGGGGCGCGGGATCGTGGCGACCTATGGGCAGTTGCTGCGCACCGCGTGGACCTATATCGGCTCGGGCGCGCTTTGGCGGCTGATGCGTTTGCGCAAGGGGCCTGTGATCGCGGCACTTTACCCTGTGGTTTTCCTGCTCGTGCAGCTGGCGTTGGCGCTTGGGGCGGCGTGGGGACTGGGCCGTGGGCTGGCGTTGCTGCACCCTTGGGCGGCCTGGGGCGGGTTCATCGTCGTGCCCTTCGTGCTGGAGTGGTTTCGCAAACGCGATGGCCGCTTCTTCGCCTATTACCTGATGCATGACTATGCCTATTCGGCGCAATACAAGGGGGCGAACCCGCCCGAGCTCGAAGAGCGAATCGGGGAATTTGCCGACGTGATTGCCGCCGCATTGTGTGAGGATGTGGACGATGTTCTGGTGGTGGGGCATTCGTCGGGTGCGCATCTGGCGGTGTCGATCCTGGCCGATCTGATCCGCGCGGGCCGGGTTCCCGAGGATGGTCCGGCGCTGGGGTTCCTGAGCCTCGGGCAGGTGGTACCGATGGTTTCGTTTCTGCCCCGCGCCGAGCGCCTGCGTGCCGATCTGCGGTTCCTTTCGACCCGTGACGAGATCGCATGGGTGGACGTGACGGCACCCGGCGACGGCTGTGCCTTCGCGCTGTGCGATCCGGTGGCGGTGTCTGGCGTGGCGCCGCCGGGAAAGCGCTGGCCGCTGGTGATCTCGGCGGCCTTCACCCAGACGCTGAGCCCTGCGCGTTGGAAGGAATTGCGCTGGCGGTTTTTCCGACTGCATTTCCAGTATCTCTGTGCGTTCGACCGGGTGCGCGACTATGACTACTTTCGCATCACCGCCGGGCCGAGCACGTTGAGAGCGCGTTTCGCAGGACGGAAGCCATCGAAGTCGCGGATCGAGAAATCCGCATCGAAATATGTCTCCGTGAGGGAAGATGCACGCTCCGCCGCCTGATCCACCACAGCCGCCAAAGCCACCTGCGCGGGTGGGGCGCGTGTCGCTCTGGCGCTATGCGAGGCTCTTTCGCGCGGATATCCTTTCGGCGCAACCGGCGCGGCTTTATCGCGCGTGGATGGCCGAGTTCCGAACGCCGTTCTTTCGCTCGTTCCTGTGCAACCAGCCCGAGCTGGTCGACCTTGTGCTGCGCAAGCGGCCTGATGACTTTCCCAAATCCGACCGGATTCGCGAGGGGTTGGCGCCGCTCCTTGGCAATTCGGTCTTTGTCACGAACGGAGAGACGTGGAAGCGCCAGCGCCGGATCATCGACCCGGCCTTCGAGGGTGGGCGCCTGCGAGATGTGTTCCCGGCAATGTGGGATGCGGGACAGGCGGCCGTGGCACGGCTGGCCCCTCTGGAGGGCGGTGAACCGGTCGAGATCGAGGCGCAGACCAGCCATGTGGCGGCCGATGTGATTTTTCGCACGCTTTTTTCCATTCCCATCGAGCACGAGGTCGCGGGGCAGGTGTTCGAAACCTTTCGTGAGCATCAGCGTGCCCAGCCGGTTCTGAACCTGGGCGCAGTACTGCCCCTGCCGAAATGGTTTCCGCGCTTTCACAGCCGCGAGACGCGCCGCACCGCGCGCAAGATCCGGGCGCTGATCACGCAATTGACTGCTGCGCGGATGCGCGCGATCGAGGCCGGGCGTGCACCCGACGATCTGGCCACCAAGATCATGACCACGCCCGACCCTGAAACGGGCGAACGGTTCGACACCGGTGAAATGGTCGATCAGGTGGCGATCTTTTTCCTTGCGGGGCATGAAACCTCGGCCAGCGCATTGGCCTGGTCGCTTTATCTTCTGGCGATGCATCCCGAGTGGCAGGAACGGGTCGCCGATGAGGCCCGCGCGGCGTTCGACCCGGAAAAGGTCTATTTCTCGACCGTCTCAAAGCTCCGGGTTTCACGCGATGTGTTTCGAGAGGCCCTTCGGCTTTACCCGCCGGTGCCAATGATGGTGCGCGAGGCGAGCTGCCCGGAACGGTTCCGTGATCGGGACGTGCCGAAGGGCAGCCAGATCGTTCTGTCGCCCTGGCATCTGCACCGGCATGAGCGGCTTTGGGAGCGGCCCGATGCGTTCGACCCGGCGCGGTTTCAGACCGAGAACGGCAAGGCCTGTCTGCGCAACGCCTATATTCCGTTCTCGGCCGGGCAAAGGGTCTGCACCGGGTCGGGTTTCGCGATGATCGAGGGGCCGCTCATCCTGTCGATGCTGGTGCGGGCCTATCGGTTCGAACTGGTCGCCGACCGCCCGGCCATGCCGGTGGCCCATCTGACGGTGCGGGGCAAGGACGGGATATGGTTGCGCATCGCCAAACGTGACCCGGCCAAGCCCTGAAACGGCGCCTTGGGGCGCCGATCCCGCTCAGGCGTTTGCTTCGCGGATCTTCTCGGCAGCGTCCTTGTCATAGGTCACGCCGCTTTGCTCGAAAAGCTGGTCCAGCTCGCCTGACAATGTCATCTCGGTGATGATGTCACACCCGCCGACAAACTCACCCTTCACATAAAGCTGGGGGATGGTCGGCCAGTCGGAATAGTCCTTGATACCCTGGCGGATGGCATCGTCGGCCAGCACGTTCACGTCGAGAAACTCGACGCCCATGTAGTTCAGAACCCCGGCCACGCGCGAGGAGAAGCCACATTGCGGCATGTCCTTGGTGCCTTTCATGTAAAGCACCACGTCGTTGGCTTTGACGGTTTCATCGATCTGGGTCTTTGCGTTGCTCATGTCATGTTCCTTTGCTTGGGCTGCGCGGAAATACGGTGGGTACAGCGGCCCTTGGGCCTGTATCAGTCTGCTTTCTCGGTCTCGCTGTTGTTGACTGCGTTGGGATCGAAATCTTCAAGGTCGTATCCGTCGTCTTCCTCGGCGAGAGCCGTGACGTGGGTGGTGCCGGTTTCTTCGTCATACTGGAGGCCGTACTGGGCGCGACCCTGCGACTTGAATCTTCGCAATTCGTGTATGCCCGCATAGACGAACACCAGCGCGAAAGGCGAGAGAATCACTGCGGCGAGCAGGCGGGGGTCCATATGGACGTTCCTTTCGGGTCAGTCGGGTGCACGTGTTGTCAGGGCGAGCGCGTGAAGTTCTCCGTCGGAGCCGTCCATCTTGCCCTTGAGCGCGGCGTAAACGGAGCGTTGCTGCTGCACGCGGTTCATTCCGCGAAAGCTCTCGTCGATCACCAGGGCGGCCATGTGGCGCCCGTCAGCCCCTTCGACGGTGATCTGAGCGTCGGGAAAGCTTTCGCGGAGCAGGCTCTCGAGTTCATGCGCGTAAAGCGGCATCTTATGGGTTCTCCCTCTTGGTTTCGGGTGAATCTAGGTCGCTTGGCACGCAGGTGCAAGGGAAGCTGCCGGCTGTTCCCGAAAAGATATTTCGCAGATATTTGTTTTCCCCGCAGCGATACGAAGGTCAGCCCAACGCAGCTTCGAAAGAGGATCGATAGGTGTCGGTAAGCTCGTCCAGCGGTGCGCTGCTCTTGCCGAACCTGACATCCGCGCCGCTGAAGCGTCCGACGGTGCGAACCGTCACGCCCGCCTGGCCGGCGGCGAGCATCAGGGCCTCGGCCTGATCGAAATTGCAGGCGATGAGGTAACGCGCCTGGTCCTCGCCGAAAAGCTCGCCCATGTCGTCGCTGTCGATCTGCACGCCGACGCCGCCGGCTTCGGCCATCTCGAAGGCGGCAAGTGCAAGACCGCCATCGGAGAGGTCGGTGCAGGCCTTGATCAGCGCGTGATTGGCGCGGATGAAATCGCCGTTGCGTTTCTCGACGTCCAGATCGACCGGCGGGGCGTCGCCCTCGACGCGATTGAAGACTTCGGCGAGCAGGGCCGATTGGCCCAGGTGTCCCTGGGTTTCGCCCACGAGCAGGGCCACGTGACCATCTCGCGGCAGGTCGAGAATGGCCTCGTCCTCGCTCTTGATCAATCCGACCGCGGCAATCGTGGGTGTGGGCAGGATCGCGGTGCCGTCGGTCTCGTTATAGAGCGAGACATTGCCGGACACGATCGGCATGTCGAGCGCCGCGCAGGCGGCGCCGATGCCACTTATGGCGCCGACGAACTGGCCCATGATCTCGGGCTTTTCGGGGTTGCCGAAATTGAGGTTGTCGGTGCTGGCCAGCGGTGTGGCGCCGGTCGCGGTGAGATTGCGATAAGCTTCGGCGACGGCCTGCTTTCCCCCCTCTTCGGGGTTGGCCTTGACATAGCGTGGCGTCACATCCGAGGTGAAGGCAAGCATCTTGCTGGTATCATGCACCCGGATCACGCCCGCGCCCAAGCCGGGCGTGCGCACCGTGTCGGCCATGACCATCGTGTCATATTGCTCATAAACCCATTGTTTCGCGGCGTAATTCGGTGAGGAGAGCAACGCACGCAGCCCGTCGATCGGGTCGACCCCCGGTACACTTTCGGGGTCGAGCGGGTCTGTGGGTGGGGTTTCGACCCATGGTCGATCATACTCGGGGGCTTCGGAGGAGAGCTTGGAGAGCGGCAGATCGGCCATGACCGAATTGCCATGCAGGATAAGGAAACGATCTTCGGGGATGGTTTCGCCGACGATGGCGAAATCGAGATCCCATTTCTCGAACACCGCCCGCGCCTCGGCTTCTTTCTCGGGTCGCAGGACCATCAGCATGCGCTCCTGGCTTTCCGAGAGCATCATCTCGTAGGCCGTCATCGCGGCCTCGCGCTGGGGCACGTCATCAAGTTGCAGCTTGACGCCCAGCCCCCCCTTGTCGCCCATTTCGACCGCCGAACAGGTGAGGCCCGCCGCGCCCATGTCCTGGATCGAGATGACCGCACCGGTGGCCATCAATTCCAGCGTTGCCTCCATCAGGCGTTTCTCGGTGAAGGGGTCGCCAACCTGAACGGTGGGGCGTTTCTCCTCGATCGATTCATCGAATTCGGCACTGGCCATGGTGGCGCCGCCGACGCCGTCGCGCCCGGTCTTGGCGCCGAGATAGACCACCGGCATACCGACGCCGGAGGCGGCAGAGTAGAAAATCTTGTCCGCATCCGCGAGACCTGCGGCAAAGGCGTTGACGAGGCAGTTGCCGTTGTAGGCCGGATCGAACCGCACCTCTCCGCCCACGGTGGGCACGCCGAAGCAGTTGCCGTATCCGCCGATGCCTTCGACCACGCCATGCACCAGTTGCCTTGTCTTGGGATGTGCAACTTCGCCAAAGGAAAGCGAGTTCATGGCGGCGATGGGTCGTGCGCCCATGGTGAAAACATCGCGCAGGATGCCGCCCACGCCCGTGGCCGCGCCCTGGTAGGGCTCGATATAGGAAGGGTGATTGTGGCTTTCCATCTTGAAGATCACGGCCTGGTTATCGCCGATGTCGATCACGCCGGCGTTCTCGCCCGGCCCGCAGATCACCTGTGGGCCCTCGGTCGGAAGGGTGCGCAGCCATTTCTTGGAGGATTTGTAGGAGCAATGTTCGTTCCACATTGCCGAGAAGATTCCCAGCTCGGTGAAAGTTGGCTCGCGCCCGATGATCTCGAGGATGCGGGCGTATTCGTCGGGCTTGAGCCCATGTGCGGCGATCAGATCTTCGGTGATGGCTGGGTCGGTCATTTTCGCGTTTCCCCCGGGGTTCCGGCGCTGTGTCCTTCGACTGGCGTCGTCATACGACAAGGGGGCGGGGCATGGAAGGGGGCAAGCGCGCGGTTTGTGGCGCCGGTGGGGCGGTTTCCAGGGCGTCCGTGCAGAGCGCGCGTTGCGGGGTTGCGATGGCCGCCCAAAAGCCCAAGACTGGCAGAACGTAAAAGGAATGGAGCATGCAACGACTTTACAATCCGTGGCGGGGCAGGGGCCTCGAATTGGAGGGCATGGCCGATGTGCCCTGGCCGAGTGTCGATATGCAGGCAGTTGGGGCATTGTTGGCGCGCTGTCCCTTCCACGATGTAACGCCGCTGGTCCGCCGCGACGGTTTTGCCGGCGCAGGCGAGGTCTTTGTCAAGGACGAGCGCGCGCGGATGGGTCTCGGCAGTTTCAAGGCACTCGGTGCGGCCTATGTGATCGCGCGAGATGCTGTCGAGGGTCGGGTGCGGGGCCGCACCTATGTCGCGGCGAGCGCGGGCAATCACGGGCTGTCGGTCGCCGCGGGGGCCATGGCCTTTGGTGCGCGCGCGGTGATCTATTTGAGCGAGGCCGTGCCCGAAGCCTTTGCCGAGCGCCTGCGCGGGATCGGTGCGAAGGTGGTGCGTGCGGGAACCACATATGAGGAAAGCATGACTGCGGCACTGCAGGCGGCAGAAGAAAACCAATGGGCGCTGTTGTCGGATTCCTCGTGGCCGGGCTATTTCGACCAGCCGTTGCGGGTGATGGAGGGATACCTGGCGCTGGCTGGCGAGGTCGTGCAGGCGATGGACGAGCCGCCCACCCATATCCTGTTGCAGGCGGGGGTGGGTGGATTGGCGGCGTCCTGTGCCGCCTTGTTCCGCGCGGCCTGGGGTGATTATCCACGGATCATCGTGGTCGAACCTGTCGCGGCACCGGCGCTGACCGAGAGTGTGCGGGCGGGGCGTGCCGTTGTGACCGCGGGGCCGGTGTCCGCCATGGGGCGACTGGATTGCAAGGAGCCGTCGCTGATCGCGCTCAAGGGGTTGGCGCGCGATGCGGATACCTTCGTCACGATCAGCGAAGAGCACGCGGCGGCGGCAATGCCACAACTGGCCGGGGCGGGGTTGGAGACCACGCCCTCGGGTGGGGCGGGGCTGGCCGCGCTTCTGGCGATGGATCCTTTGGGGCCGGATGCGCGGGTATTGTGCATCCTGAGCGAGGCGGCGGAATGATGCGTGGATTTTCCGAGGAAGAGCATCGCGCGCGGGTCGACCGTGCGCAGGCCGCAATGGACCGGCTGGGGCTTTCGGCACTTTTGCTTACGACCGAGCCCGATATTCGTTATTTTACTGGCTTTATCACCCGGTTCTGGGAGAGCCCGTCGCGCCCGTGGTTCGTGGTTTTGCCCATGGTGGGCGATCCGATCGCGGTTATTCCTTCGATCGGGGCGGCGCTGATGGGGCGGACATGGCTGCGCGATATCCGCACATGGACCGCACCCAACCCCGTCGATGACGGGGTGAGCCTTCTGGGCAAGACGCTGCACGAGGTGGCGCGCGGTGGGAAGGTTGGTATTCCGTCGGGCCCGGAGACTCATCTGCGGATGCCGCTGGCCGATTTCGGGCGGTTGCAGGGTGTGGGTATCGATTTCGGTGACGATGACGGGATCGTGGCGCATCTGCGCGCGGTAAAATCCGAAGCCGAGATCGCCAAGATCGCTCAAAGCTGTGCCATTGCTGGCCGGGCTTTCACGCGGATCGGCGAGGTGGCGCGTGCGGGTGTCGCCATGACGGAAGTGTTTCGCGGCTTTCAGCGCCTGCTGCTGGAGGAGGGAGCGGATTGGGTGCCTTATGTCGCGGGCGGGGCGGGGCCGCTGGGCTATGCGGACGTGATTTCGCCCGCCGACGAAGCGCCACTGTCCGAGGGTGATGTTCTGATGCTCGATACCGGGGCGGTGTGGGACGGATACTTCTGTGATTTCGATCGGAATTTCGCCATCGGTGAGGCCAATCCGAGGGCCGAGGCCGCCTGGGCGCATCTGGTCGAGGCTGTCGAGGCGGGAGAAGCGGTGGCACGGCCGGGGGCGCGGGCGCGTGATGTATGGGCGGCGATGGCCCGCATCGTGGGGGCGGGCGAAACCGCCGGGCGGCTGGGTCACGGGCTGGGGATGCAACTGACCGAGGGGCTTTCACTGACGGCGCGGGACGATACCGAGCTTGAGCCGGGGATGGTGATCACGCTTGAACCCGCGATCGAGACGGCAGAGGGCATATTCATGGTGCATGAGGAGAACATCGTCATCCGCGAGGATGGGCCGCAACGCCTCAGCCCATTTGCCAGTGGCCGCTTGCCGTTGATCGGTGTCTAGGCGAGGATTGGCCGTCGGGTGCGCGCGTGGTCTCGGAGGACGGTGAGAGGCAACATGCAATTCAGATAGGCAGAGCACGCCCGAGGGTTTCTGAGAGGTGTCGCACCGTTCGACCGGTGACAGGATGAAACCGGGGGCTCGCTAGAAGGGGAATGACGAATGGTGAAGCGCGCGGCTTTTCGGATTGGCCAGGAGAGTGTGCCCCCAGGCACACGCCGCACCATCAACCTTCCGGTCAGCGTGATGTCGGATCACACGCCGGTCACGATGTCGGCCCATGTCATTCATGGCAGGCGAGATGGGCCGATCGTGTTCGTGAGCGCGGGGGTGCATGGCGACGAGATCATCGGGGTCGAGATCGTGCGGCGCCTGTTGCGGCTGCCCGGGTTGAAAAGCCTGCGTGGCACGCTGATCGCCATTCCAATCGTCAATGCTTTCGGATTTCTGAGCCATTCCAGGTATTTGCCCGACAGGCGTGATCTCAACCGGTGCTTTCCCGGCACCGAGGGCGGATCGCTTGCGTCACGCCTTGCGCATCTTTTCATGGAAGAGATTGTCGGCCGATGCGACCTTGGAATCGATCTGCATTCGGCGGCCGTGCATCGCACGAACCTGCCCCAGATCCGGATTTCACCGGACAACCGCGAGACATCCCGCTTGGCTGGCGTTTTCGGGGCGCCGGTGATCCTCTATTCGCAGCTTCGCGAAGGATCATTGCGTGCGGCGGCCAAGGAGGCGGGGGTCGATGTCCTGCTTTATGAAGCGGGTGAGGCGTTGCGTTTTGACGAGATGGCCGTTCGGGCCGGTGTGAGCGGCATTCTACGGGTCTTGCGGGATCAGGGCATGTTGCCCTCGAAAGGCATCGCGAAACCGCGGCGCAAACCACTCGTATCGGTGTCAAGTCGTTGGCTCAGGGCTCCACAGGGGGGATTGCTGAGATCCTTCAGGTCGGAAGGCGACATGATCGAGGAAGGCGAGACCCTGGCCGTCGTGTCGGATCCGTTTGGCGAAGTCGAAATCCCCGTGGTTTCGGACCGTGCCGGACTGATCGTCGGTCGAACCGTGTTTCCGAGTGTGAACGAGGGGGACGCGGTGTTTCATCTGGCGCAGGTTTCCGACATGGATGATGTGGAAGAGACACTCGAATTTCTTTCGTCCCAACTCGAAGAAGATCCGCTTTTCGAGGAAGATGCGATCACTTGATGAGAATGGTGTGATGGTCTCTGCCTGACAGCATGCAGGTCGGCCATTCGGATCAGAGTCCGACGATCGAACGAAGCTCCTCTGGTGTGCGCCCCTCGGCGCGGTAAGTGGCGATGGCACGGGCGTTGTCGCGCTTGGCAAGGCGCTTGCCGTTCTCGTCGCGGATCAGGCGATGGTGGTGATAGATTGGCGTGGGGAGATGCAGAAGCCGTTGCAAGACAACATGGATCGCGGTTGCGCCGAACAGATCCTCGCCGCGCACGACATGAGTGACGCCCTGCGCAGCGTCGTCAAGCACGACCGACAGGTGGTAGGATCCCGCCATCCCGCGCCGTGCCAGCACGACATCACCCACATTGGAGAGCAGCCAGTCGAAAGGGATACCGATCAGGCCGGTTTCGCCACTTGGGCCTGATCCCTCTTCGCGAAAGGCGAGCGGTGGGTGCATCGGTTGGGCGGCAAGCAGCGCCGTGGCACGGGCCATGTCGAGGCGCAGCGCGGCATCAGGTCGTGGACCCGAAGGCGGGTGCCCCGGTCGACACGTACCGGGATAGACCATTCCGTCAGGTCCGATCAGAGGGGCGCCACCTTCCTGCGGCGCACTGGCCGCGGCGGCGATGTCGCGCCGTTTGCAGGTGCATGGATAGAGCAACCCGCGCGACCAGAAATGCGCGAGGGTCGCGCGGTAACTGTCCAGCCGGTCGGATTGGCGCATGACCGGTTGCGGCCAGGTCAGGCCCAGCCATTCAAGATCGTCGTATATCTGCGCCTCCCATTCAGGGCGTGAACGACTTTGGTCGATATCTTCGATCCTGAGCAGGCACTCACCTCCAGCCCGTTGCGCCAGATCTTGGGCGAGCATGGCCGAGTAGGCGTGGCCCAGATGCAGGGGACCGGTTGGAGATGGTGCAAAGCGGGTTCGGAAATTCACGCTTTTTCAAGAATATATATGTTGGACTTAAGGTCTTGTCCTGGGATGTGATCGCCATGCTCCCGGCACAGCAAGCGCGAGGCGCCACCATCGGTCCACTCCATGATCTTGGCCTCATACTCGGGCTGTTCAAGCGAGTGGTCATTGAAGGAAAAGGCGAAAAGCCCGTGGCGCGGCAATGCCCTCATCAACTCGTCGAAAAGCGAAAGCGGCGCCGCGCCGATGCCAATGACCCCGATGGCGGTGATCATCGAATAGGCGCCGGGCGTCACCGGTGCGGGCTGTGCCGGGTCGGCCAGGGCAAGGTTCCGGTAGGCCGATTTCTGCCGCGCGATGGCCAGCATTTCCGCGGTCACGTCGATGCCGTCGATCACCGTGAACCCGGCGTTCTGGAGCGCGAGGCCGGACAAGCCCGTGCCACATCCGTAATCGAGCAGCGGCGCTGACTTATCGTTTGCAAACCTTGCGAGCGCGTCGGCGATGCGCGCGGGTGTCGCATACCCGTTGGCAGTCATTTCGGCCTCGTAGGTTTCGGCCCATTCGGCATAGAGTGCGCGGCTATCGCCGCCTTCGGTCAGTTCATAGACCTTGTCGAGAAATTCCTTGGACATGCGGTGAGTATAAGCGGTCGGATCACGCCGCGTCCAGCACGCAGTGACTGAGCCACTCCTGCCAGTCTGTCTTGGCGCGGCCGGTATAGGCCTGGTAGCGGTCCTTGCGCCCGCGCCGCCCGCCCTTGAGGCCCTCGACAGGGGGAAAGAGGCCGAAATTGACGTTCATCGGCTGAAAGGTTTTCGCGTCGGCGCCGCCGGTGATGTGAGTGATCAGGGCCCCCGTGGCTGTTGTCGGCGGTGGCGGGAGCAGATCGCGGCCGAGTATCTCGCTGGCGGCCATGCGCCCAGCGAGAAGGCCCATGGCGGCCGATTCGACATAACCCTCGACCCCGGTGACCTGACCGGCAAAGCGGATATGCGGTTTCGAGCGCAGGCGCATCCGCTCGTCCAGGAGCGTGGGAGAGTTTATGAACGTGTTGCGATGGATGCCGCCAAGGCGTGCGAAGCTGGCATTTTCAAGCCCTGGAATCATTTTGAAAACAGATGCTTGCGCGCCATACTTCATTTTCGTTTGGAAGCCCACGATATTGTAAAGCGTGCCCAACGCGTTGTCGCGGCGCAGTTGTACCACAGCATGGGGCTTTTCATCCGGCTTGTGCGCGTTGGTGAGCCCCACCGGTTTCATCGGGCCATGGCGCAGGGTTTCGCGACCACGTTCCGCCATGACCTCGATCGGCAGGCAGCCGTCGAAATAACCGGCCGTTTCGCCCGGGTGAAACTCTGTCTTGTCGGCGGCCAGGAGAGCGTCGATGAAAGCCTCGTATTGATCGCGGTTCATCGGACAGTTGAGATAGGCCTTCTGTTCCGCCTCTGTCTCGCCCTTGTCATAGCGTGATTGCAGCCAGGCCACGTTCATGTCGATGCTATCGGCATAGACGATGGGGGCAATGGCATCGAAAAATGCCAGCCGGTCGGCCCCGGTTTCGGCCTGGATCGCGGCGCCAAGTGCGGAGGATGTGAGCGGCCCGGTGGCAATGATCCAGTGGCCCTGATCGGGCAGGGCAGTGATCTCGCCTGTGTTCAGCGCAATCAGTGGATGATCGAGCAACGCGTTGGTCACCGATCGGGCAAAAGGGTCACGATCGACGGCCAGCGCACCGCCTGCGGGTAGTCGGTGACGGTCGGCCATGGCCATTATGAGCCCATCCGCCCGTCGCATTTCCCAATGCAGGAGGCCCACGGCATTCTGATCACTGTCATCCGAACGGAACGAATTCGAACAGACCATTTCCGCCAGATCGCCGGTTCTGTGAGCGAAGGTCGCAACCTCGGGGCGCATTTCGTGAATGATAACGGGCACGCCCATGCGTGCGGCCTGCCATGCGGCCTCGGAGCCTGCGAGCCCGCCGCCAATGATATTGAGCGTTTCTGTCATGTGGCACGATGTAGGGTATCGGCCCGGCTTTGGAAAGGGCCGGCTGAGGCGTAGCCGATCATGGTGTCTTGCCGGTGGTGGTCGTCCGAAATCGGTTCGACCCGCTTGGACCGGCTCGTCAAACAGATCGCATCCCGAGGGAACGGTTGAAATCGGGAGATCGGGAAGGACCGCGTGGGTCACCGGTTCCAGAAGTTCGGCGGCCTGAGAGAGAGGCCTGGAGAGACGGGGTGCCGACGGTGACCCACTTGCGCATGACGGCAACCATATCGTTCATGCCCGTGGTTGAATCTTCGTTAACATCCTTGAACAAAGGAGAACAATGATGAATATGGAAAAAATTGGGCAGTATTCTGGAAACAATCAGCGCGAGCGGCGCGATTTCATTGCGAATCAGCTTTGCCAGTCTGGCGGACGCTTTTCGATGAAGGCGGAGATGCCTTCGTTGGTATCGCGCCAGAGCATGTTCTCGACCATCACTGCCCCGGTGTGGGCGTAGGCCCCTTCCAGGGTCATTTCGAGTTGATCGTAGAAGGCGCGCTTGCCGATCGTGACGGCCGCCGAAAGCTTGGATGCGACGGTTTCGGCCAGTGCCAGGGTCTCGGTCTCGAGCGCGTCGGGGGAAGCGACGCGGTTGATCAAGCCGATGGCAAGGGCCCGGTCGGTGTCGATGAACTCACCGGTTGTGAGCATTTCGAACGCCTGCTTGCGCGGCACGTTGCGCGAGAGCGCCACCATCGGGGTCGAGCAGAACAGCCCGATATTCACACCGTTGACGCCAAATCGCGTGCCCTGGGCGGCCACGGCCATGTCGCAGGAGGCGACCAGCTGGCAGCCCGCGGCAGTGGCGATGCCGTGGGGCATGGCGATGACGGGCTGGGGCATTTCGCGAATGCTCATCATCACGCGGGTGCAGCGGTCGAAGAGATCCTTGAAATAGGCGCGCCCGCCGTCCTCGGCCTGGCGGCCCTGCTGCATCTGCTTGAGGTCATGGCCGGCGCAGAACGCCTTGCCCTCACCCGAGATAACCACGGCGCGGATCGAGCTGTCCTCCTTGAGCGCGTCGAATTGCAATTGCAGCGCGGCGAGCATCTCGTCGGACAGGGCGTTGAGGCGGCTGGGGTCGTTGAGGTGCAGCCGTGCCACGGTGCCAGTGTCGTTGCGTTCCAGCAGAGCCATCTTGTTCTCCCCTCTGTTTGACGGCAATCCTAAGGCGGAATGGGCGAGGAGGGAAGACATGCCGCTGCAAATGAATGCCGAGGAACTGATGGCCTATCTCGAGGAGGTCTTTCCACAGGTGCGGAGCGATTTCGCGGTGGATCGGCTGGCCGAGATGGAGGTCGACCTGCGGCTCAAGGTGGCCGAACGGCACCTGCGGCCGGGTGGCACGGTCTCGGGGCCAAGCATGTTTTCTCTAGCAGATTGCGCGGTTTACGCGATCACGCTGGCCATGGTGGGGCGCAAGGCACTGGCGGTGACGACCAATGCCACGATCGACTTCATGCGCAAGCCCGCGGCAGGGGCGGACCTCGTTGCGCGGTGCCGTCTGCTCAAGCTCGGGCGGGTGCTGGCGGTGGGCGACGTGCTGATTTTCTCGGAAGGCGAGGCGGCCCCGGTGGCGCGCGCCTCGCTCACCTATTCGCTGCCGCCGGGGGGCGGTTAACACTCGAATCACCGCCCGGAAAAGGGGGGTGATATGCGTATGACATCCGGCTGCCGCCCGGCTGCCGCGTGAATCAACCATTTGTTAACCGGGCAAGGGTTAACGGGGCGCGCGGGTAGAGGGGGTCGGGCGTCAATGGGATCGGGACGTGCGGCCCCGTTGCAGCGCCCCCGCGTTCAACCACTTGTTGAGTTTTGCCCGCCAGCCGCCATAGTGCAGGGCAAGAAGAGGCGAGGATGTCATGAGCGAGCAGACCGGATCCCCCCGCCGCATCCAGACCTGGGCGGATTGGCAAGCCGCCGTCGCGAGCGGGAATTGCACGGAGGCCGAGAAGGCGCTGGTCGCGGCCTGCCGCGCCGGGCGGGAATGCATACTCGGCGACGGGACGCGCCCCGCAGGCCCCAGCCCGGCCCGCGATGTGGGCGCGGACCTCTTGCGCTACCTGATCAAGGGCGGCTGTGACGCCTGCGATCTGCACGACTTGGGTGTGGGTCTTATCGGCGCCTGGATCACCGGCGCGCTCGATCTGGCGCTGGTGAGGGCCGCTGGCGTGACAGTGATTCTCAACTGTCATTTTGAAAAGCCGATCGACGCGATCAATGCACGGCTGGACACGCTGGCCTTGAACGGCAGCATCTGCCCCGCTCTCAACGCGCAGGGCGCAGAGGTGAAAGGTGGTGTCTTCCTCAGGGGTGGGTTTGTGGCCGAGGGCGAGGTCCGCCTTGCAACCGCGGTGATCGGCGGGCAGCTTGTTTGCAAGGGCGGTCGCTTTGAAAATGCGTGGGGAAAAGCGCTCAACGCTGAGGGCGCAGAGGTGAAAGGCGATGTCTTCCTCAGTGAAGGGTTTGCGGCCAAGGGCGCGGTCAGCCTTTCGGGCGCGGTGATCAGCGGGCAGCTGTCTTGCGAGGGCGGCCGCTTTGAGAACGCAGGGGGAGATGCGCTCAACGCGCAGGGTGCAGCGGTGAAAGGCGATGTCTTCCTCAGTGAAGGGTTTGCGGCCAAGGGAGAGGTCAGCCTTTCGGGCGCGGTGATCGGCGGGCAGCTGGCTTGCAAGGGCGGCCGCTTTGAGAACGCAGGGGGACATGCGCTCAACGCGCAAAGCGCAGAGGTGAATGCTCTTCTCTGGCACGACGTGGAACATTGCGACGGCAGTCTCACCCTTGCCGGCGCGAAGGCGCAAAGCCTGATGGACGATGCCGCCAGTTGGGTCATGGTGCACCGCGCATATCTGGACGGGTTCGCGTATCAGATCATCCACGGGCCGCTGGACGCGCAGATGCGGCTTGAATGGCTGGAAAAGGCATATGCCTATGACGACGGCTTCAGCCCGCAGCCCTATGAACAGCTCGCTTCGGCCTTGAAACGGATGGGGCATGACGAGCAGCGGCGGGTTGTTCTGATAGAGAAGGAAAAGCGACAGCGCCGCCACGAGCGGGGCAGCCTGCGCTTCCAAAGTCGGTTGGCACGGTTGGTGTCGCGGCTGAGCAAGGCGCAAGACAAGGCAAGCGTTGAAGCGGTCAGACAGCAACTGAAAGAAAGGGACGGCGTCGATGCGGGTCATGCCAGCCGCCTTCTGGAGCGCTTCATTCTTTTTCACGATTCGTGGCCCGAGGCACAGAAGGACAAGACCCACCCCACCGAGATTGCCCGCGCACAGGCGGGGTTTCGCGAGGAGATATTCTGGCACAACGCGCGTATCAGGATGCGGATCGCATGGCTGCAGATCAAGGACCGCATGGCGCGGCACCTGGTCGGCTATGGCTATCGCCCGTTCAATTTTGTCTTGGCCCTGGTGCTGTTGATCGGCATTGGCTGGATGGTCGCGCATCTGGCCTATGAGCAGGGCGACTTTGCGCCCAACTCTGACGTGATTCTGTCAACGCGCGACTGGCAGGCCCTGGCCGAGGGCGGCAGTGCCAACCCGGCGCGCGACTGGGCCGCGGGAACAGGCAAGGGCCGCGATTATGAAACGTTCAGCAGTTTCGCCTATGCTGTGGATGTCGTGATCCCGATTGTCTCGATCGGGCAGGAGGCGGCATGGACCCCGTCCACCAATCGTGGGCCATGGGGCGCGACCCTCTGGTGGCTGCGCTGGTTTCTGACCATCTCGGGCTGGATCGTCACCGCCGTGGGCGCGGCGGCGATTACGGGGATCATCAGGCGGGAGTGATGCGTGTCACGCGCATCGGTGCAGGCTTTGATCGCGCGGGGGCTTTGGCGTCTGCATGCGGGTTCAGCGCTTTACCCAACGCGCCCCGCCCGGAACAGCGGCGCAGCCGCCCGGGCAGCACACGGCCGCCCCCCGGCCGGGTGCTTTCGAGGGGTTGCGCATCGCTTCGGGCAGGGGATGACGTTGCGGGATAAACTGCGCTGCGCCGATGTTGTGAGCACCCGACCGCGGCCGTGTGTTGCCCTTTCGTTGGGCATCGGTGGACTCTGTTCGCCTCCCCCCTGTCCCGCCTTACGGGATCAGCCGCTGCACATAGCCGGGCAGGGCAAAGGCCGCCCGGTGCACGGCGGGGGTGTAGTAGAAGGGGGTGAGGGCGGCGGCGTCGAAGCGGCCTTGCAGCACGTCGGGCGGGGTGCTGCGCGCATCGCCGTCGGTGCCCCATCCGAAGGCCATCGGCCCGCCGGCATAGGTGGGCACGGTGGCGAGGTAGCAGGTGGCATCGGCAAAGAGCGCGCGGAAGGCGCGCATGGTGTTGGTGAGCTCATCGGGCTGCATGAAGGGCACGCCGTTTTGCGTCACGAGAATGCCGTTCGGGGCCAGAGCGCGCTTCGCATGGCCATAGAAGGTGTCGGTAAAGAGCACCTCGCCCGGGCCGATCGGGTCGGTTGAATCGACGATGATCACGTCGAAGCCACCGGACGTGGTCTTCATGAAATCGGCACCATCGGCGATGACGAGATCGAGCCGGGGGTCGTCGAAGGCGCCCTGGCTGAGACCCGGCAGATATTCTTTGGAGAATTCCACCACGCCGGCGTCGATCTCGACCATGGTGACCTGTTCGACGGTTCTGTGCCTGAGCACCTCGCGCGCCATGCCACCATCGCCGCCGCCCACGATCAGCACGCGCCGCGCCGCGCCATGGGCGAGGATCGGCACATGGGTGAGCATCTCGTGGTAGATCGCGTTGTCGCCCTCGGTGGTCTGCACCACGCCGTCGAGGGTGAGCACGCGCCCGAAGGTCGGGTTCTCGAAGACGCGCAGGCGCTGGTGTTCGGTCTCGCTGTCGTAAAGCAGGCGGTCGATGCGCAGGGATTGCGCGTAATCGGCGTGGAGGGTTTCGGTTGACCAGTCGCTCATGCCGCCACCCCCGCCTCTGAGACCACGCCTTCGCCGCGTTTGAGTTCGCGGACACGCACATCGGACGTGTCGAACGCCGCCTTGAGCACGTCCACGGCCAGCCAGGGCCGGGCGTCGCCGCACATGAAGACGTCGAAGGCGCCATAGCCTATCTCGGGCCAGGTGTGGACCGAGATATGGCTTTCGGCGAGCACGGCCACGCCCGAAACGCCTTGCGGCGAAAACTTGTGGGTGTGGATGTGCAAGAGCGTCGCGCCGCAGGTGTCCACGCAATCGCGGAACGCCTGCCCGATGCGCGCCTCGTCGTCGAGGCCGGTGCCGTTCACCACCTCGATGATGAGATGGGTTCCGGCAAAGACGGACCCGTCGCGGCGGATGAAATGGTCATCGCGGCTGTTGTCGAAAATGTCACGGGCAAAGGGCCCGGCGTCGTTCGCGGCATCGAGACCGCGGGCGGTGTCTTCCTCATGGGCGCCTGTTTCCAGACCGATCCCCAGTTGGAAGAGGTTGGCGTCCTTCATGGCGCTCCCCTTCTTTCCAGCAGATTGAATCCAGTCGGTCCCTTAGCGCCCCCCCGATGCCATCGAAGTTGGGATCGGTCCCGAAAGTGAGGCGCACTTATGCGGTGTGCCCGAGTCGATCAAGGGAGAAATGGGGGCGGGGGTGATTTTTTCGCTTGCCGGTGTTCCGTTGCGTCGCTTTGGGCCTTATCCGGGGCGCCTGCCTTGCCCCTGCCGGGCGATCGGGTTTGATGGGGCGAGGAGGCGCGCGGTGAGCCTGGAGACACTTCATCAGACCGAGTTTCGGCGGGCGCTCAAGGCGATTGGCCTGCTTTTGCTGGCGATCCTGTGCTTCGACGTGATGAGCCTTCTGGTGCGGGTGCTGTCGGCGCGTTATGCCGCGCCGGAGCTTTCGGCCTATCGCAACGTGCTTGGGATCGTGCCGTCGCTGGCGCTCTTGATCTGGACCGGGGAGTTGCGCTTGCGCGGGTCGTCGCTCAGGATCGAGAACTGGCCGCTGGCGGTCGGGCGAGGGTTTGCCGTGGCGCTGGCGCAGCTCTTCTTCTACTCGGCGCTGGCGCGGCTGGAACTGGCCACGGTGGCGACGCTGGGACAGACCAACGCGCTGTTTGTCGTGCTCTTGTCCGTCGTTTTGCTGGGCGAGCGGGTGGGGCCATGGCGGGTTGGCGCGCTTCTGGTCGGTTTCGTGGGTGTGGTGCTGATCCTCAAGCCGGGGTCCGAGGCGTTCTCGCTGGCCGGGTTGTTGCCGGTCGGTGCGGCGCTTTGCTATGCGCTCTCGATGGTGACGGTGCGGTTTTTCGGGCCGGAGGTGTCGAACGGGTTGCTCTACCTCTATTCCTCGGCCGCCGCCGCGGTGGGCGCGATCATACTGGCCGCGTTCACCACCGAGTTCAGTCCGCTGCACAGCCTGGCCGATGCCGGGCTGATCTTCGTGATGGGAGTGCTGGGCGGAATCGGGGTTCTGTTCATGATGCTGGCCTATCGCAGCGCGGCGCCCTCGATCCTGGCCCCGTTCGGGTATTTCGGGATCCTGAGCGCCTTTGTCCTTGGCTGGCTGGTCTTTGGCGAGACACCGGTCGACACGCTGTTTCCCGGCGTCCTGCTGATCGTCGGGGCGGGGGCGCTGATCATGTGGCGGGAAAATCGGCGAGGATGATGGGGTAAATAAATACCTTATTTGCAAGACATTGGTTTTGCGTGTTTTTTCGAGGTTTAATCCGCTTGACGTGGATCATGGCCTGTATATAACCCGCCCATCACGCCCGCCATCGCCAGACGAGGGCGGTTCAGCGATCAACCGAAACACGATAATGGGGTTTCAAACATGAAAACCTTTTCTGCAACGCCTGCGGATATCGACAAGAAATGGATCCTGATCGACGCCGAGGGCGTTGTTCTTGGTCGTCTTGCCTCGATCGTCGCCACGCGTCTGCGCGGCAAGCACAAGGCCAGCTTCACGCCGCATATGGACATGGGCGACAATGTCATCGTCATCAATGCCGACAAGGTGCAGATGACCGGAAAGAAGCGCACCGACAAGGTGCATTACTGGCACACCGGCTATCCCGGCGGGATCAAGAGCCGGACCGCCGAGCAGATCCTCGAAGGCGCGCATCCCGAGCGGCTGGTGATGCAGGCGGTCAAGCGCATGTTGCCGGGCAATCGCCTGTCGCGCAAGCAGATGACCAACCTGCGCGTCTATGCCGGGGCCGAGCATCCGCATGAGGCACAGAATCCCGATGTGCTGGATGTGAAATCCATGAACAAGAAAAACACGCGGAGCTGAGAGAGATGACCGATCAAGTGAACTCGCTCGAAGAGCTGGGCCAGGTGGCCGAAGCGGCCGCCACGCCCGTTGCGGAAGCCGAAACCCCGCGGGAGCCCGTGCGCGACGAATTTGGCCGCTCCTATGCCACCGGCAAGCGCAAGAATGCGGTGGCCCGCGTCTGGATCAAGCCCGGCTCGGGCAAGGTCGTCGTGAACGGCAAGGAAATGGGCAAGTATTTCGCCCGTCCCGTGTTGCAGATGATCCTGCGCCAGCCGTTTTCGGTGGCCGGCGTGGAAGACCAGTTCGACGTGATGGCGACCGTCAAGGGCGGCGGGCTTTCGGGCCAGGCCGGCGCGGTCAAGCACGGCATCTCGAAGGCGCTTCAGCTTTATGATCCGGGCCTGCGCGGCGCGCTCAAGGCCGCGGGCTTCCTGACCCGCGACAGCCGCGTGGTCGAGCGGAAGAAATACGGCAAGCGCAAGGCGCGCCGGAGCTTCCAGTTCTCCAAGCGCTGAGCGTTTCGACGTTTTTTGCAAAGGGCCGCCTTCGGGTGGCCCTTTTCGTTTGGTTGTCGGGTGGCGACGCATCGGACGCATGACGTATTCCGGGTGATCGAAAATGCGGCAAAACGGCCCGTTCGCGGCCCATTGCCCCCTACCGGTTGGGGCCAATGGGTGCAAATGGCATCACGAAAAAAAAAGGCCGAGCACTAAGCTCGGCCTAAGTCCAACAGGGAGGTATGAAAGTGATGCGATAACCATCGAACATCACCGTCAGAAGTTCAAATAAGTGGCGCATCCTGCACGTTCAAGCCCAATGATGCTGCGACCGCAGCATGGCCGATATGCGGGAGGCGCATATCTGGTTAACCTGTTACTCAGCCGCCTGATTTTTAACGCGTTTGCGATAGATCGTGATCTCTTCCTGCACGAAATCGCGGAATGCGGCGATCCTTTTGGATTGTCGCAACTCTTCGGGATAGGCGAGGAAGACCGGTATGTCGCCCGAGTCGACCTCGGGCAGAACCTGTTGCAGATTCGGAAACTCCTGGATCACGTAATCGGGCAGGACGCCGATCCCCAGATGATGCAGCACGCCCTGAAGCACACCGTAGTAGTTGTTCACGGTCAGCAGCGAAGAGATCTCGTTGCTCAAGAGCGCCTGGACCAGCGTGGCGCCCGCGCCGACCTGGGTGGCGCCGACATTCTGACAGATCAGGCGATGCCTGCTCAGATCGTCGAGGGATTGCGGCGTTCCCGCGCGGGCGAGATACTCGGGCGAGGCGTAGAGCCGCATCCGGACGCTCATGAGCCGTTTGCGGATCAGATCGGCCTGTGAGGGCTCTTTCATGCGGATGGCGACATCGGCCTCGCGCATGGGAAGGTCGAGCACACGCTCTTCGAGCATGAGGTCGATCTTGAGTTCGGGGTATTTCTCGTAAAGGGCGGTCAGGCGGGGTGCGAGCCAGAGCGTGCCGAACCCGGTGGTCGTGGTCACGCGCAACTCGCCGAAAACCTCGTCCTCGCTGTCGCGTATGCGCGCGGTGGCCGCGTCGAGGCGCTTGAGCATCGCGCGGGTCGCATCGAACAGAAGCTCGCCCTGTTCGGTGAGAATCAGCCCGCGCGCATGGCGGTGAAAGAGGGTGGTGTTCAAGGTCTCCTCGAGCGAACGAATCTGTCTGGAGACCGCAGACTGGCTCAGATGGAGCGCATCACCGGCATGGGTGAGCGATCCCGCGTCGGCCACCGCGTGAAATATTCTGAGTTTGTCCCAATCCATGTCCGCAACTTTCCGTAACCTGAGCCTTAATCGCATGAAACGCCATGCAATGGCAGACCTATCCTCACAGAATCGTGGGCGGCGATTGGAATTTTCCCTTTGTTAGGTCACATATTATGACCTAACATAAGGCTTATGCTTCGGATATGCTTCGGAATGGAGCGGTGTTGACGTCAAGTTCAGCACGAAAGAGACGGGAGGCGCGAGATGAGCAAGCAACAGGTGACATTGCAGGACAGGTACGACCTTGAAAAGTCGCAGGTTCTCTTGAACGGGACACAGGCGCTTGTGCGGCTGATGCTGGCGCAGAAGCAACGCGACATGCAGGCGGGCCTGAACACTGCCGGGTATGTCACGGGCTATCGCGGATCGCCGCTCGGGGCGGTCGATCTTCAGATGGCGCGTGCGCAGTCCATACTGACCGAACATGACATCAAGTTCGAGCCGGGGCTGAACGAGGATCTGGCCGCGACGGCGTTATGGGGCAGCCAGCAGGCGGAATTGCGCGGCGAGGGCAAGTTCGACGGTGTTTTCGGCCTCTGGTACGGCAAGGGGCCGGGGGTCGATCGCACCGGCGACGTGATGCGCCATGCCAACATGGCCGGCACCAGCCCGCATGGCGGGGTTCTGATGGCGATGGGTGACGATCACACTGGCGAATCCTCGACCGTGCTGCACCAGAGCGAATGGGCACTGGTCGATGTCTACATGCCGGTGGTGAGCCCGGCCGGTGTGCAGGAGATTCTCGACTACGGGATATACGGGATCGCGCTGTCGCGCTTTGCCGGGGTCTGGGTCGGTCTCAAGACGATGAAGGACACGGTCGAGGCGACCGCGGTGGTGGACGGCCGGCCCGATCGCGTTCAGATTGCCCTGCCGGAATTCGCCATGCCCGAGGGCGGGCTGAATATCCGGCTGGTTGATGACCGGATCGACCAGGAGGCGCGGCTGCTCGACCACAAGCGCTTTGCGGCAGAGGCCTTCGCCTATGCCAACAAGATCGACAAGCGCATCTGGGGCAAGCCGGGCGCGAAGATCGGGCTGGTGAGCCATGGCAAGAACTGGCTCGACCTCGAACATGCGCTCGGGCTTCTGGGGATCGACGAGGCCGAGGCCGAACGGCTGGGTATCACCACCTACAAGGTGGGCCAGGTCTGGCCGCTGGACATGAAGGGGTTCAACGAATGGGCCGAGGGGCTCGACCTGATCATCGTGGTCGAGGAAAAGCGCAAGCTCCTCGAGGTGCAGATCAAGGAAGCGATTTTCGACAACCGCAAGGGGCGGCGGGTCTATGGCTGGAAAAAGGGCCAGTTCGGGGAAGAGCTGTTCCCGACCCGCTGGGCGCTCGATCCCGTCATGGTGGCCGAGAAGCTGGGCAAGATCCTGATCGAGGAAGGCCGCGCCACGGATGGCATCAAGGCCGGGCTGAGCGAGCTGGACGAAGCCAGGCGCGCCGACAATGCCGAGGAAATCACCACGCGCCTTGCCTATTTCTGCTCGGGCTGTCCGCACAATACCTCGACCAAGGTGCCCGAGGGCAGCCGGGCCTATGCCGGGATCGGCTGTCATTTCATGGCGCAATGGATGGATCGCGAGACGCTGGGATACACCCATATGGGCGGCGAGGGCGCCAACTGGATCGGCGAGGCGCCGTTTTCGACGCGCGACCACGTGTTCCAGAACCTGGGCGACGGCACCTATAACCATTCGGGCCTTCAGGCCATCCGCGCGGCCGTCGCGAGTGGTGTGAACATCACCTACAAGATCCTCTACAACGATGCCGTGGCCATGACCGGCGGGCAGACCCACGAGGGCGGACTCTCGGCGCATCAGATCGCGCGCGAATTGAAGGCATTCGGGATCGAGCATGTGGCCGTCGTGTATGACCAGAAAGAGGATGTGGATTTCTCGGAGTTCCCGGCCGGGATCGAGAAACACGAGCGCGCGGATCTCGATGCGGTGCAAGAGAAGTTCCGTGAATACAAGGGTGTATCGGCCATTCTTTACATCCAGACCTGTGCTGCCGAGAAACGCCGCCGCCGCAAGCGCGGCACCTTTCCCGATATCGACAAGCGGGTGTTCATCAACACCGATGTCTGCGAGGGCTGCGGCGATTGCGGGGTGCAGTCGAATTGCGTCTCGATCGTCCCGGTCGAGACCGAGCTGGGCCGCAAGCGCGCGATCGACCAGTCTTCGTGCAACAAGGATTTCTCGTGTCTCAAGGGGTTCTGTCCGAGTTTCGTGACGCTCGAAGGGGCCAAGGTCAGGAAAGAGGCGACGACCGAGCTCGATCTGCCGGACCTGCCCGAGCCGGAGCTGCCCGCGATCGACGGCACCCATAACGTGGTGATCACCGGGGTCGGTGGCACCGGGGTCGTGACCATCGGCGCTGTTCTGGCGCAGGCGGCGCAGATCGACGGGCTGGGCGCGGGCATGATGGAAATGGCCGGGCTGGCGCAGAAAGGTGGCGCGGTGCATATCCACGTGCGCATCGCGAACGCGCCCGGTGACATCAACGCGGTGCGCGTGGCCACGGGCGAGGCGCACGCGCTCATTGGCGGCGACCTGGTGGTCAGTGCCGGGGCCAAGACGCTGGGCCTGACCAGCACGGGGCGCACCGGGGCGGTGATCAACAGCCACGAGATCATCACCGGCGATTTTGCCCGAGACACCGAGTTCCGCATCCCGGTGGATCGGCTGGAAGTGCAGTTGCAGGCGCGGCTGCGCGAGCGTCTGAGCCTGTTCGACGCTTCGGACCTGGCGCGGGTCACGCTGGGCGACAGCATCTTTTCCAACATGATGGTGTTCGGCGGAGCGTGGCAGATGGGGCTCATCCCGGTGAGCCGCGAGGCGATCACCGATGCGATCCGCCTCAACGGCACTGCGATCGAGGGCAACCTCAGGGCGTTCGATATCGGGCGTTGGGCGGTTCTGCACCCGCAGGAGGTTGAGAAACTGCTGAGCCCGGATGTCGTCGACAAGCCCAAGACACTGGAGGAGCGCATCGCGTTTCGGGCCGAACATCTCAGGGCCTATCAGAGCAACCGGCTGGCCAAGCGCTATCGCAGACTGGTCGATGGCGTGGAGGATGCACGCCTCAAGGAAGCGGTTGCGAAGGGATATCACAAGGTTCTGGCCTACAAGGACGAATACGAGGTTGCGCGGCTTCACCTGAGCACGCTGGAGAAAGCCAAGTCGGAGTTTGACGGCGATTTCAAGGTGTCCTTCCACCTCGCGCCGCCGATCCTGTCGAAAGAAGGATCGGACGGGCGACCGATCAAGCGTGAATTCGGGCCCGGCATGGTGAAGTGGTTCAGATTGCTGGCGGGCATGAAGCGTCTGCGCGGCACGGCGCTCGACCCGTTCGGGCGCAGCGAGGAACGCAAGGCGGAACGTGCGATGATCGCGCAATACGAGGCCGACATGGCCGAGTGGCTGCCCCGGGTGGACGGGTCAAACCGTGACCTGATCGCGGAGCTTGCGGAATTGCCGCTCAAGGTGCGCGGGTTCGGGCCGGTCAAGGCGGCGAATGCCGAGAAGGCGGCGCAGCGGCGCGAGGAGATCCTGGGGCTGCTGAATGGCGCGCCCGAACGCGCCGTGCAGGCGGCGGAATAACAGGGCCGGGCAACTGCGCCGCGCGGGCAGGGGGCCATGACATGGCCCGGCGACATGAAACTGTCATGGTCGGTTCGTATCCTGCCCCGGCCGCCGCCATGAGCGTGGCGGCCCGAACCGAACCCGCTCAAGCCGAGTCGAGTGATGAGACAGCGCGACATTGCCCGTGACATTTCCTATGCGCATTCTGCCGAGACACGTGCCGGGCGCGCCCTGATCCGGATCATGGAGAATGTCACCGGGCGGATCGGTCTCATCCGGCGTGCGCAGGGCTATGAATGCGAGATCTCCTCGGGGCGGGATTTCTGGGACGTGATCGTCGAGCGTTACAACCTTCGGCTCAACGTGGTGGAGGGAAGTCTTGCCAATATCCCGGCGAACGGGCCGTTGATCCTGATCGCCAATCATCCTTACGGGATTCTCGACGGGCTCATGATGGGGCACATCCTGAACCGTGCGCGCGGCAATTTCCGAATCCTCGCGCACCATGTCTTTTGCAAGGCCGAAGACCTCAACCGGGTGATCCTGCCGATTTCCTTTGACGGGACCAGGGAGGCGATCCAGCTCAACCTCGAGACGCGAAAGGAAGCGCTGCGCTATCTCGATCAGGGCGGTGCGATCGGGGTTTTCCCGGGCGGCACGGTGAGCACCGCCGCGCGGCCGTTTTCGCGACCGCTCGACCCCGGTTGG
The DNA here is from genome assembly GCA_001314705.1 of Rhodobacteraceae bacterium HLUCCO07. Lineage (GTDB taxonomy): Bacteria > Pseudomonadota > Alphaproteobacteria > Rhodobacterales > Rhodobacteraceae > Aquicoccus. The sequence goes on along the minus strand of LJSU01000009.1, from coordinate 290,992 downwards.
CGGGCCTTTACCGCGCGCATGGTCGCCAAGTCCAACGCCACGGTCGTGCCGATATTCTTCGACGGTTCGACCAGCCGGCTTTTCCAACTGGCCAGCCACCTGCATTACACGCTGCGCATGGGGCTTCTGATCAAGGAGTTCCGCGCGCGGGTGGACACGGATGTGGATGTGGTGATCGGCAAACCGATTTGCCGAAACGCTCTCGACGGGCGTGCCAGGGATGCCAAAGCAATGATGGATTTCCTGCGCAAATCCACCTATGACCTGTCCCCGAGGCCGCTGGATTCGTCCGAATGCGGGTTCGAATTCGAAGAGAATTATCGCGCGTAACCCGGGCAGGGCAGATGGCAATAGGGATATTCGACAGCGGGCTGGGTGGCCTGACGGTCTGGGACGCGGTGACCAAGCGGCTGCCGGATGTGCCTTTCGTCTACATGGCCGACAATGCCCATGCTCCTTATGGCGTGCGCGATCCCGATGACATCTATCAACTGACCTGCGAGGCGGTCGAGCGGCTTTGGGCCGAGGGGTGTGACCTTGTCATCCTGGCCTGCAACACCGCCAGCGCCGCGGCCCTGCGGCGGATGCAGGAAAACTGGGTTCCGCGCGACAAGCGGGTGCTCGGGGTCTTCGTGCCGCTGATCGAGGCGCTGACCGAGCGGCAATGGGGCGACAATTCCCCGCCGCGCGAGGTCGCGGTCAGCAACGTGGCGCTTTTCGCCACGCCGACCACCGTGTCGAGCCGCGCGTTTCAGCGCGAACTGGCCTTTCGCGCCATCGGTGTGGATGTCGAGACGCAGGCCTGTGGCGGGCTCGTGGACGCGATCGAGGAAGGTGACATGATCCTCGCCGAGGCGCTGGTCAGATCCCATGTCGATGCGCTCAGGCGCAAGATGCCCGATCCGCAGGCGGCGGTGCTGGGCTGCACGCATTACCCGCTGCTGGAAAAGGAATTCCAGGCGGCGCTTGGCCCCGGGGTCAGGGTGTTCAGCCAGGCCAGCCTGGTGGCCGAGAGCCTTGCCGATTACATCGCGCGCCATCCCGACATGCTCGGACAGGGCGGGGGTGCACGGTTCCTGACCACGGGCGATCCGAAAACCGTGAGCAGCCGCGCCACGCAGTTCCTGCGACGACGAATCGAGTTCGAGGCCGCTTGAGCCTTCCACGCTTTTTCGTCACAACATCACCAGACAACATGAAAAGGGGTTTGTCATGACCCATAAAATCGCCATCCTGGGCGCCTCGGGCTATACCGGGGCCGAGCTGATCCGGCTGATCGCGACCCATGGCGGCATGGAAGTTGCGGCCCTCGGCGCGCATTCCAAGGCCGGGCAGAGCCTCGCGCAGGTGTTTCCGCATCTGCGCCATCTCGATCTGCCCGACATGGTCGGTTTCGACGAGATCGACTTTGACGGGATCGACCTGTGTTTCTGCGCCTTGCCGCACAAGACCAGCCAGGAGGTGATATCGGGCCTGCCCAAGAGCCTGCGGATCGTCGATCTGAGCGCGGATTTCCGGCTCCGTGATCCGGAGGCGTATGAAAAGTGGTATGGCAATCCGCATGGCGCCGTCGAGATGCAGAAGGAAGCGGTTTATGGCCTGACCGAGTTTTACCGTGACGAGATCCGCAAGGCGCGGCTGGTGGCGGGCACGGGCTGCAATGCCGCGACGGGGCAATACATGCTGCGCCCGTTGATCGCGGCGGACGTGATCGGGCTCGACGATATCATTCTCGATCTCAAATGCGCGGTGTCGGGGGCCGGGCGGAGCCTCAGGGAAAACCTGCTTCATGCCGAGATGTCCGAGGGTTACAACGCTTATGCCGTGGGCGGCACCCATCGCCACCTGGGAGAGTTCGACCAGGAGTTTTCAAGGCTCGCGGGACGTGAGGTGAAGATCCAGTTCACGCCGCACCTGATTCCGGCCAATCGCGGGATACTGGCAACGGGGTATGTGAGTGGCGATGCCCGGCAGGTGCATGAGGTTCTGGCAGCTGCATATGATGCAGAACCTTTTGTCACGGTCCTGCCCTTTGGCGAGACGCCCAGCACGCACCATGTCCGCGGCAGCAATTTCTGTCATGTCGGTGTGACCGGAGACCGTATCGCGGGCCGGGCGATCGTGGTCGCGGCGCTGGATAACCTGACAAAAGGTAGCAGCGGACAGGCCTTGCAGAATGCCAATCTGATGCTAGGTCTGGAAGAGACACAAGGGCTGATGTTGGCCCCCTGTTTCCCTTGACGGGATCACGAGCGAGGTTGAACCATGAAGGGCCTGAAGAAGAAACGCCGTGTGCAGGTGATTTTGCTGGCCGCCGTTGCCCTGGTCATATCCACCGGATTGATCGGTTATGCGATGCGTGATGGCATCAACTTCTTCATGTCGCCCACGCAGGTGATGATGGAACCGCCCGCGGAGACCGAGACCATCCGCATCGGCGGGTTGGTCGAGGAGGGCAGCATCGTGCGTGGCCAGGGGGAACGGGTGAGTTTCAACGTCACCGATGGCGGGGAAACGATCCGGGTGACCTATGCCGGGGTCTTGCCGGATCTCTTTGCCGAGAACCAGGGCATGGTCGGGACCGGTCGCTATGTGAAGGGCGAGTTCCAGGCCTCGGAGATCCTTGCCAAGCATGACGAGACCTACATGCCTCGCGAAGTGGTCGACGCCCTGAAGGAGCAGGGTGTCTATCAGGAACCGAACGATAGCTAAAAGCGGCGTTAACCCGTTGCCAGCAGGCTTCTTGCCGAAACCGGTGAGAGGTCAGAAAAATGCGTACCGTTCGAGAGATCGCCGAAGAGATCGTGACCCGCGAGGGTGGCTTTGTCAGCGATGATGACGACCCCGGTGGCGCCACGAACCATGGCGTGACCATCCACACCATGCGCCGGCTGGGCCTCGATCTCGACAGGGATGGGGACGTGGATGTGGCCGATGTCCGGCGCCTGGGGCGCGCGCAGGCCGTGGACATATTCGTGGCGCATTATTTCGAGCGTCCGCGGATCGACCTGTTGCCCGAGGCACTCTGGCCCAGCGTGTTCGACATGTATGTCAATGCCGGTACGAATGCCGTGAAAATCCTGCAACGCCTGTTGCGTCAGATGGGCCATGCGGTTGCCGTGGACGGGGTGATCGGACCGGCCACCGCCAGGGCGGCGCATGACGCGGCGCAAGCCGCGCCGCACCATTTCGTCGATTGTTACGGGATCGCGCGCCGCAACTACTATTTCCGGCTTGCCGACAATCGCCCGGCGTCGCGCAAGTTCGCGCGCAGCCGTGCCGGGGGCAAGGGCGGCTGGATCAGGCGCGCGGAGGAGTTCATCGATCCACGCTACCATCTGAGCCGCGAAGAGTTTCGCCAAAGGGTCGAATCATGGGACTGATCGAACGGATCGTGACGCTGGTCTTTGGCGATGGGGGGCGGGGTTTGAAATCCGCCGCCGAGGTGTTTCGCGAGAACGCCGAAGCGGCCGGACGCCGCGACAGCGAAACACGGGCCAGGGCGATGGCCCAGTTCGGTGGCGAGTTCGCCCTGCCCAGGAAGGGCCTGTTCGACCGGATGATCGACGGGCTCAACCGGCTTCCACGACCGGCGCTTGCGTTCGGGACGCTCGGCCTTTTCATCGCGGCGATGGTCGATCCGGTCTGGTTCGCCTCGCGCATGCAGGGGATCGCGCTTGTGCCCGAGCCGCTATGGTGGCTTCTGGGGGCGATCGTGAGCTTTTATTTCGGGGCGCGTCACCAGGCCAAGGGCCAGGAGTTCCAACGCCAGATCAGCCATTCCCTCGCCACCGTTCCGAGGGTTCTGAGCAACCTTGAGCGGCTGGAGCAATCGAGAAGCGGGCCGGGTGGAATCGGAGCGGCGGCCGCTGGCACGGATGCGGAGCTTGAACTGGACATCATCGAGCCCGAGGCGAATCCGGCGTTGCAGGCGTGGCAGCGGGAAGCGGATATGGGGCGCTGACGGTGAACCGGCCCCGCCCGCGACAAAGTGAACATGCAATTCGCGCGTTTGTTGTTGGACGTGGCTCGCACCGCGTTTATAAACAAAGCCATGATCGCAGAACTCGGACATTTCGCCCTCATCCTGGCCTTCGTGACGGCCTGCATGCAAACCGTTGTGCCGCTCGTCGGTGCGGACCGGCGATGGCCCGGATGGATGGCCTTTGCCGAGCCCGCGGCGAATGTGCAGTTCTTCCTCACCGTCGTGGCCTTCGCTGCACTGACCTATGCTTTCGTGACCTCGGATTTCTCGTTGCAACTGGTTGTCAACAACAGCCATACCGACAAGCCGTTGATCTACAAGATCACGGGCGTCTGGGGCAATCACGAAGGCTCGATGCTGCTGTGGGTGCTGATCGTCACGCTGTTCGGGGCCATGGCACAATGGTTCGGTGGCAACCTGCCGCCGACATTGCGGGCCCGTATCCTCGCCGTTCAAGGGTCGATCGGCGCGGCCTTCTTTGCGTTCATCCTGTTCACGTCCAATCCGTTCCTGCGCACGGATGTCGCGCCGTTTGACGGGCGCGATCTCAACCCCTTGCTGCAGGACCCCGGCTTGGCCTTTCACCCGCCGTTTCTCTACCTGGGGTATGTCGGTCTTTCGATGGCGTTTTCCTTTGCGGTTGCGGCGCTCATCGAAGGTCGCGTGGACGCCGCGTGGGGGCGGTGGGTGCGCCCCTGGACGCTTGCCGCCTGGGTGTTCCTGACCATCGGGATCGGGCTGGGCAGCTGGTGGGCCTATTACGAATTGGGCTGGGGTGGTTTCTGGTTCTGGGATCCGGTCGAGAATGCGAGCTTCATGCCGTGGCTGATCGCTGTCGCCTTGCTGCATTCCTCGGTCGTGGTCGAGAAACGTGAAAGCATGAAAAGCTGGACCGTTCTTCTCGCGATCATCGCATTCGGCTTTTCGCTGCTTGGCGCGTTCATCACCCGTTCCGGAGTTCTCACAAGCGTTCATGCCTTTGCCACCGATCCGGATCGCGGGGTCTTCCTGCTCCTGATCATGGGGCTGTTCGTGGGCGGTGCGCTGACGCTCTTTGCCGCGCGGGCAAGCGTCATGGAGGCAAAGGGGGTTTTCGGACTGGTCAGCCGCGAATCGGCGCTGGTGGCGAACAATATCCTGCTCGTTGTTGCGACCTTTGTCGTGTTCATCGGCACGATATGGCCCCTGATCAGCGAGATGCTGTTCGAGCGCAAGCTGTCTGTCGGCGAGCCGTTCTTCAACCAGGCCTTCACGCCCTTCATGATCATCCTGGGGATCATACTTCCAATCGGATCCATGTTGCCGTGGAAGCGCGCCCGGATCGGGCGCACGATCCGCGCGCTGTGGCCGGCGCTGGCACTGGCCGTGGCGGTGGCGGCGCTGGTATGGGCGGTGCAATCGGGGCGCAGCGCCATGGGGCCGATCGGCATGATGCTGGGCACATGGTTGATGGCCGGCGCCGTGATCGATTTGCTTTCGCGTGCCGGGCGCGGGCGCAATCGACTTCAGCGGTTGACACGACTGCCGCGCTCCGACTGGGGCAAGGCCGTCGCGCATTCCGGTCTCGGCGTCACGATGGCGGGTATCGCCGGGTTGCTTGCGTGGGAGGTAGAGGACATTCGCGTCGTCCAGACCGACGAAACCTTCGACGTCAGCGGATACGAGTTCACCCTGAGAGAGGTCGAGGAGGTCCAGGGGCCGAACTACATCTCCACCATGGCCGCGGTCGACGTCGCGCGCGGGGGAGAACTCGTAACCACCCTGCATCCCGAGAAGCGGGTCTATCCGGTCGCGGGGCAGCCCACGACCGAGGCAGCGATCGACAATGGCTTTCTGCGGGATGTCTATGTCGTGATCGGTGATCCGCAACAGTCGGGTGGCTGGGCGATGCGCGTCTATATCAAGCCGCTTGCCAACTGGATCTGGGGCGGTTCTATCCTGATGGCACTCGGGGGCTTTCTGAGCCTTTCCGACCGGCGCTATCGCGTCGCTGCCGGGGCCAGGAATTCACGTCTGCAAGGGGTTCCTGCCGAATGAGGACCATTCTCCTGATCCTGGTGTTGTTTGCCCATCCCGTGTATGCGGTCCAACCAGACGAGATCCTGGATGACCCCGCGCTCGAAGCGCGGGCGCGGGAGGTGTCAAAGGATCTGCGGTGCCTGGTCTGTCGCAACGAGAGTATCGACGACAGCAACGCAGAGCTTGCCCGCGACATGCGGCTGATGGTCCGCGAGCGGATCCTCGAAGGTGATGACAACGAAGAGGTCAAGGAATTCCTTGTCAGTCGCTATGGTGAGTATGTCCTGCTGAAACCGCGCTTTGGCGGGAGCAACTGGATCCTCTGGGGGGCCGGGCCCGGAATGCTGCTTTTTGCGGGGGTTGCCGGGCTGATCTATCTGCGCGGCCGGTCAAGAGCCAAGGCACCCGGCGAGGAAACCCTGAGCGAGCAGGAAGCCCGGCGTCTTGAAGAAATCATGAAGACGTGACGCGGGGTTTCGCTTTGCCGACCCGTCTGAATGAGGTTGATTGACCCTCGACCGCTTGGCAGAGGATGACGGATGGTGGACTACAAGGAAATCACCTTCGAGATGTTTGACAGCATTGCTGTTGTCATGCTCGACCGTCCGGACAAGATGAACGCGCTGACATCGCAGATGCGTGCCGAGATCCCTGATGCCATTCACCACGCCGAGACGGACGGGGCCCGGGTGATCGTTCTGACGGGCGCGGGGGGGGCATTCTGTTCTGGCCAGGATCTGGGCGATGCCAATGCCGGTGCGCTCGATCTCGAGCGGGGCCTGCGCGATGAATACAATCCCATGATCAGGGCCATTGTCGAATCGCCGCTGCCCGTCATCGCGGCGGTGAACGGCCCGGCCGCCGGCGCCGGGGCAAACCTCGCCCTCGCGGCGGATGTGGTGATCGCCACCGAAAGCGCCTATTTCCTTCAGGCGTTCACGCGGATCGGTCTCATGCCCGATGCAGGCGGCACATATGTCCTTCCGCGCACCATGGGAATGGCCAAGGCGATGGGCGCGGCACTTTTCGCCGAGAAGATCAGCGCCCGGCAGGCGGATGACTGGGGCATGATCTGGGAGGCGGTGCCCGATGACGCGTTCGAGGCGCATTGGCGTGCGCGGGCGGCGCAACTGGCCGATGGGCCGACGCGCGCCTATGAATTGACCAAGCGCGCCATTCGCGCAAGCTGGGCCAATGATCTCGAGGCACAGCTGGTCAACGAGGCAAAGCTTCAGGGGGAGGCGAGCAAGAGCCGAGATTTCATGGAAGGCGTTGTCGCGTTTCTCGAAAAGCGAAAGGCGCATTTCGAGGGTCGCTGAGGCTTTCCGCGATGAAAAAAGCCCCGGGGGTGAACACCCCGGGGCCTTTCGAGCCTGATCGCGTCTGTCGCTTAGCGGTCTTCGACGTCGATATAGTTGCGGGCCGTTTCCCCGAGATAGAGTTGACGCGGGCGCCCGATCTTGTGGGCCGGGTCCGACAGTTGCTCCTTCCACTGCGAAATCCAGCCAACGGTGCGCGACAGCGCGAAGATCGGGGTGAACATCGAGGTCGGGAAGCCCATCGCCTCGAGAATGATGCCCGAGTAGAAATCCACGTTCGGAAACAGCTTCTTGTCGGCGAAATAGGGATCTTCCAGCGCCTGTTTCTCAAGCTCCTTGGCAACCTGAAGCACCGGGTTGTTCTCGATCCCGAGCAGGTCGAGCACCTCGTCGGCGGACTGCTTCATCACCTTCGCGCGGGGATCGAAATTCTTGTAGACCCGGTGGCCAAAGCCCATCAGGCGGAACGGATCGTCCTTGTCCTTGGCCCGGGCGATGAACTCGGGAATCCGCTCGACCGAGCCGATTTCCTTGAGCATTTCGAGGCAAGCCTGGTTGGCACCGCCATGGGCGGGGCCCCAGAGGCAGGCAATGCCCGCGGCGATACACGCGAAGGGGTTCGCCCCGGAGGACGAGGCCAGGCGGACGGTGGAGGTCGAGGCGTTCTGCTCGTGATCGGCGTGGAGAATGAAGATGCGATCCATGGCACGCGACAGGATCGGGTCCACCTCGTATTGTTCGGCCGGAACGGCGAAACACATGTGCAGGAAGTTCGAGGCATAGTCGAGATCGTTGCGCGGATAGACGAAGGGCTGGCCGATCGAATACTTATAGGCCATGGCCGCGATGGTCGGCATCTTGGCGATCATGCGGTGCGATGCGATTTCGCGCTGGCGCGGGTCGGAAATATCGGTCGAGTCGTGATAGAAGGCCGACATGGCGCCAACAACGCCGACCATGGTTGCCATGGGGTGCGCATCCCGCCGGAACCCACGGAAGAAATTGTGCATCTGCTCGTGGATCATGGTGTGGCGCGTGATCGTCGCCTCGAATTCTTCGAGGTCCGATGCCGTGGGCAGATTGCCATAGAGCAGCAGGTAGCAGACTTCGAGGTAATGCGATTTCTCGGCAAGCTGATCGATCGGATACCCGCGATGCAAAAGCTCGCCCTTGGCGCCATCAATGAAGGTGATGGTGCTGTCGCAGGACGCCGTGGAAGTGTAGCCCGGATCGTAGGTGAAAACACCCGCATCGGCATAGAGTTTCCTGATGTCGATGACATTCGGCCCGGCCGTCGGCGAAAGCAGTGGCAAGTCGTAGGATGTGCCGTCGATGGTCAGTGTCGCGGTCTTGCTGCTATCAGTCATGCTTCTTCCTTCCTGAAGTAACCCCGGCGCGTACCGCTTGGGGCTATACTATGGCTTTTCGGCTTTCACTACGGTTAAAGCCATTCATGTCTTGGCGGCGTCGGACAGGCGGGCCAGCGATTCTTCGCGCCCCAGAACCAGCATCATGTCGAAAACGCTGGGCGTTGTCGTCCGACCTGCCAGAGCGGCCCTGAGCGGACCCGCGAGCTTGCCGAATTTTGTACCCTTTTCCTCTGCGAACCGGGTCATGACGTGTTCCAGATCAGCACGCGACCAGCTAGCATTTTGCAGATGCGGCGTCAATTCACCCAGTATACCACGGGATGCAGAATCGAGAATACCGGCTGCTTTCTCATCTGGCTGAATCGGGCGATCCTGAAGAACAAATGCCGCCTTTTCAGTGAGTTCCGGAAAGGTCTTGGCGCGCTCTTTCAGGAATGGCATGGCCGCGAGAAGCAAGTCAACTTTCCGTTCCGGCAAGGCGGGTTGCCCTGTTGCGGCCCGAAAGGCCTGCAACTCCTGCAGCAACGCAGCATCATCCGATGCGGCCATGTGCATTCCGCAGATATTCTCGAGCTTCTTGAAATCGAAGCGGGCAGGGGCACGTCCGATCCCTTCGAGATCGAACCATTCTATGGCTTGCGCATCCGTAAAGAACTCATCGTCTCCATGGCTCCATCCCAGGCGGGCGAGATAATTGCGAAGGCCGGCCGCCGGATATCCCATAGCCTGGTATTCCTCCACACCGAGCGCACCATGCCGCTTTGACAGTTTCTTTCCGTCTGGCCCGTGAATGAGGGGAATGTGCGCCCAGACCGGCACGTGCCAGCCCATGGCCTGGTAAATCAGCTGTTGTCGGGCCGCATTGTTGAGGTGGTCATCCCCCCGGATGACGTGGGTCACGCCCATGTCGTGATCATCGACAACAACCGCGAGCATGTAGACCGGCGTGCCATCCGACCGCAGGAGCACCATGTCATCGAGCTGGTCATTGCGGATCGTGACATCGCCCTGGACCTTGTCGCGAATGACGGTCACGCCTTCGCGCGGGGCCCGCAGGCGCACGACATGGGGCCGATCCGGATGCGTGGCCGGGTCTGCATCGCGCCACGGGCTTTGAAAATGCGTCGATTGCTTCTCTGCGCGGGCACGTTCGCGGAACGCTTCGATCTCTTCCTGGGTTGAGAAGCACTTGTAGGCCTGCCCCGTCTCCAGCATCGTCCGGGCGACCTCGGCATGGCGTTCGGCGCAAGAGAACTGGCTCACGACATCCCCGTCATGCTCCAGCCCGAGCCATGAAAGCCCCTTGAGGATCGCTTCGGTCGCCTCGACGGTCGAACGTGCCCGGTCGGTGTCTTCGATCCGAAGCAGGAACCTGCCATTGCGCCCGCGCGCAAAGAGCCAGTTGAACAGGGCCGTGCGCGCACCGCCGATATGCAGGAATCCGGTCGGCGACGGGGCAAAGCGTGTGACGACATCTTCGGTCATGGGCGTTAATCTTTCGGTAACCATGGCTGGATAGGCTCGGTGCCTGTCTAATGATCCGCCAAGACAAGGACAAGCCATGCCGCTCGGGGGGCGCATAGAAGCCGCTGTTCTCGCGCAACGGGGGCACCTCTTTCCCTGGGTTCCCGTCTGCATGGCATTCGGGATCGGCTTGTATTTCGGGCTTCAGGTCGAGCCGCCCCGCCTTGTCCTGCCGGTGATTGCCTGCGGCGTGGTCCTCGGGGCGCTGCTGACGCGGTATGCGGGTGCATTCTGGGCGCCATTCATCTGGGCGGCGGTCCTTGTGTCTTTCGGGTTCGCTCTGGCCATGACAAGGACGCATATACTCGAAGATCCTGTCCTCGGCTGGCGCTATTACGGGCCTGTCGAGGGTCGGGTGATCGGCATTGACCGTTCGGGAAGCGGCGCGACGCGCATCACGCTCGATCAGGTCGTCATGGCGCGCCTTGCGCCGGAGCGGCGGCCGGAGCGCATGCGCATATCGCTGCATGGACCCGATGGATCGGCCCCGCTTCCCGGTGCAACGATCATCGTGACAGCGCTTCTTTCCCCGCCCGGCGGCCCGGTCGAGCCCGGCGGATTTGATTTTCAGCGCCACGCTTGGTTCCAGAAGCTGGGTGCGGTGGGCTATGCGCGCACGCCGCTCCTGTTGCTTGAGCCGGCCGGCTCGGAAAAGCTCCTGTTGCGGGCGCGCCTTGCGTTGTCGCAGCATGTCCAGGCCCGCCTGCCGGGCGAGACCGGGGCCTTCGCCGCGGCGATCATGACCGGTGATCGGGCAGGCATGGGGCCCGATACGCTCGAGGCGCTCAGGGCGTCGAATCTTGCGCATCTTCTGGCGATTTCCGGCCTGCACATGGGGCTTCTGGCCGGGTTCGTCTTTGCGGTTGTCCGGGTCGGGCTTGCGGCCGTTCCGCCCCTGGGATTGCGTTTTCCCGGCAAGAAGATCGCGGCGGTGATCGCGCTCGTGTTCGCTGCGGCTTACCTGTCGCTTTCGGGGGGAAATGTTGCGACCGAGCGCGCCTTTGTCATGGTCGCGGTTGCGCTGTTGGCGGTCATTGCCGATCGGCGCGCGATCTCCCTGCGTGCAGTCGGCCTCGCGGCGACGATCATTCTGATCCTGCGGCCCGAAGCCCTGCTCGGTCCGGGTTTCCAGATGTCCTTCGCGGCGACCACCGCTCTTGTCGCGGTCTTCGGCTGGCTTCGCGATGCGCGGTTCAGCCTTGGCCGGGCCTCCTGGAGCCGTGCAGTCATGGCCGTCATCATCTCCTCGTCCGTGGCCGGGGCGGCGACCGGGCCGATCGGGGCGGCACATTTCAATCAGACGGCCCATCTCGGGCTGATCGCAAATCTCATCTCGGTGCCCCTCATGGGGACATTGATCATCCCGGCACTGGTCTGCGCTGCGCTTCTGCTGCCGCTCGGGCTGGATGGCGTGCCCTTGTCGATTGCCGGTGCCGGGCTCGACTGGATCCTCGGCGTGGCACATACCGTGACCGGAATCGAAGGGTCACGCGGTGCGGTGCCCAGTCCGGACTGGTTCGTCCTGCCGGTGATGGCCTTCGGCTTCCTGATCCTGTTCCTGTGGCAGGGGCGCCTGCGATTTGTCGGCCTCGGTCCGGTCGCGGTGTCGGTGGTTGCATGGGCCATGGTCGAAAGACCTGACGTCCTGATCGCCGAAGGCGGTGCGTTGGTGGGGGTAATGGGCGAGGATGGGCGCGCCCTGAGCAAGGCCCGCGGCGCCGGTTTCGTCGCGACCAACTGGCTGGAAAACGATGGCACCCCGATCAGCCAGGATGCGGCGGCGAAGAAATGGAAGGCCGTGACCGCCGCAAACCCGGTGCGCATCATCCACGTGACGGGCAAACGTGCGTCGGCCGAGCTGCGCTGCACCGAAGGCGAGATCGTCGTGAGCAATGCGGACCTGCCCGAGGATCTGGCCTGTGACACGTTCGATCCCGAGCGCATGCGGGCCACCGGGGCCGTGGCGCTGCGCCTTGACGGGCGGGAGGGCCACGCGATGATGACGACCACGCGGGATTACACCGGTGATCGCCTCTGGAACACGCGCGGTTTGCGTCAATAGGTGCGGATCAGCCCGACGAGGCGCCCCTGGACCTTGACCTTGTCATCGGGGAAAACGCGCGTTTCATACGCAGGGTTGGCCGCCTCGAGCGCGATGGCGTTCCCACGCCGGAAAAAGCGCTTCAGTGTCGCCTCGTGATCCTCGACCAGCGCAACCACGATATCCCCATTGTCAGCGGTCGGCGTCTGGCGAATGATGACAACGTCGCCGTCATTGATGCCGGCGTCGATCATCGAATCGCCCTTGACCTCAAGCGCGTAATGTTCCTGCCCGCCACGTATCATCGCCTGCGGCACTGCCACGTTATGCGTGGCGTGCTGAAGCGCCTCGATCGGAACGCCGGCGGCAATTCGGCCCATGACGGGCAGTTCGCAGGCTTCGACCGCTTCGACACCGATTGCATTTGCCGGTTTGCCGATGTCTTGACGGTCCCCTTCGATCACCCTGGGATGAAAGCCGGCGCTGTCGCCGCTCATGCTGTCGGGAAGCCTGACGATCTCGATGGCCCGCGCCCGGTGCGCAAGACGTCGGATGAACCCACGCTCTTCCAGGCCGGTGATCAGGCGGTGGATGCCGGATTTCGAGCGCAGATCCAGTGCCTCTTTCATTTCGTCGAATGACGGTGGCACGCCGTCGCGCTGAACGCGCTTGTGGATGAATTCCAGGAGGTCGAGTTGTTTGCGGGTCAGCATTGGCCTGTCTCCGTTTCGGACGACTGATGCACTTTGTTCTATACATGTTCCCGTTTTGTGTCAACCGCCCGCCATCTAGGGCTTCGACGGGCGGTGCCCGATCAGATCGAGATGTAGCGGATCTCGCTCCCGGCGGGTTGAGCCGGGGCGTCGGGCGGTGACACGGCCAGTGCATTGGCGTCGGCCAGGACCGAAAGCAGGGCGCTGTCCTGGCGCGCGGCGACGGTCACCTGTCCGTTCTCGACAACCGCGCGCTGGTAATGTTCGCGTGGCCCGTTCCGAGGCAGATCATGCGTCAGAACGGCCCGCTTCTCTTCCGCGCGTTCGGCCTTCATGCCCAGCATCGACCTGACCATCGGGGCGAGAAAGACCCGCGCACAGACCATGGCGGAGACGGGATTGCCCGGCAGACCGACCATCGCGGCATTGCCCATCCGCCCGGCCATGAGCGGTTTGCCCGGACGGATCGCGATCTTGTAGAAGGATCTTTCCAGCCCCATGGTTTCGGCGACATCGCCCACCATGTCATGGTCGCCGACCGATGCGCCGCCGATCGTGACGACGAGATCCGCCGTTTCGGCAAGCCGGAACGCGGTCTCGAGGCTTTCCCGATTGTCGCGCGCGATCGGGAGCAGGCGCGGTTCCGCCCCCCAGTCGCGGAGCATCGCATAGAGGCCAAAGCTGTTGGACGCGACGATCTGGTCGGGTGATGGGTCCTCGCCTGGCATGACCAGTTCGTCGCCGGTCGAGATCAGCGCCACGACGGGTTTGCGATGAACCGGGACGTGGGCAATGTTCATCGCTGCCAGCAGCGCGAGGTCGGTCGGACCGATGATGCGCGGGGCGTGGATCACATCTCCGGCCCTGAAATCGTCGCCTTGTGGGCGGATGTTCGTGCCGCCGGTTTGCGAGTCGGTGATCGTGATGAGATCAGCGCGCCGTTCGACATCCTCTTGAATGACAACGCGGCTTGCCCCCTTGGGAAGGGGCGCCCCGGTAAAGATGCGCACCGCCTGTCCGGGTTTGACTTCGCCCGCGAAACGGTGCCCGGCCGCGCTCTCGCCGATGACCTTGAATTGCGCGTGCAGATCGGCCTCTTCGCTGATGACGGCATAGCCATCCATCGCGGAGGTCGCGAACGGGGGCTGATCGCGGCGGGCCGTCACATCGGTGGCCAGAACGCGACCTGCGGCTTCGAGAAGGGGGACAGATTCGTGGGCGGTCGGGCACACGAGGGCAAAGAGCTTTTCGAGGGCTTCGTCGACGCTGATCATGGGGCGACGAAGCGGCCCGATTTCCCGCCTTCCTTCATCACGACGCGAATGTCGGAAATCACCATGGCCCTGTCCACGGCCTTGACCATGTCATAAACGGTGAGCGCGGCAGTCGAGACGGCGGTCAGCGCTTCCATCTCGACGCCGGTCCTGCCCGTGGTCTTGACGGTCGCCTCGATCTGCACGCCGGGCAGGTCCGGATCGAGCGTGAGATCCACCGCGACCCTGGTCACCGGCAGAGGATGACAGAGCGGGATCAGATCCGCTGTCCGTTTCGCGCCCATGATACCGGCCAGACGCGCCACGGAGAGAACGTCGCCCTTGCTGGCCTGGCCTTCCGAGATGAGGTCGAAGGTCGCGCGCGCCATCTGCACCGAACCGCGGGCGCGCGCGACGCGGTCGGTTTCGTCCTTGTCGGTGACATCCACCATGTGGGCGTCGCCCCGGGCATCGAAATGGGTGAGTTCAGCCATGGTCTAGGCGCCTCCCGGGGTGAGCGGGCGGGACAGCAGATCGCGCGTGGCAAGCTCGACATCGTCCTGCCGCATCAGGCTTTCCCCGACCAGGAAGCAACGCGCACCGAACCGCGCGATATCGGCCAGGTCGTCGGGCGAATAGAGGCCACTTTCTGAAACGATCAGGCGATCGGGTGGGACCATGCGGGACAAGCGGCGCGTGGTGTCGAGCGAGGTCTCGAACGTGTTGAGGTCGCGATTGTTGATGCCGATCATGCGCGATTCCAGCTTCTCGGCGCGTTCAAGCTCGGTCTCGTCATGGACTTCGATCAGGGCGTCCATGCCCCATTCCTGGGCGGTCGCCTCGAGTTCGAGCGCCTGCGCGTCCGACACGCTTGCCATGATGATGAGAATGCAATCGGCCCCGAGCGCGCGCGCCTCGATCACCTGATAGGGGTCATAAAGGAAATCCTTGCGCAGCGCGGGCAGCTCGACCGCGGCGCGGGCCTCGCTCAGATAGGTCTTGTCTCCCTGAAAACTCGGCGCATCCGTCAGAATGGAAAGACAGGTCGCGCCGCCGGCTTCGTAGGCCCGCGCAAGGGCAGGCGGGTCGAAATCTTCGCGAATGAGCCCCTTGGAGGGACTGGCCTTCTTGATCTCGGCGATCAGGCCATAGCCTTCGCGTGAGGCATCGAACAGGGCCGATGCGAACGGGCGCACATACGGCGCCTCGCGCGCTTCGGACTCGATCACGTCGACAGGCTTTGCGGCCTTGTCCGCAGCGATCTCTTCAAGCTTGTAGGCCTTGATCTTGTCGAGGATGGTTGCGGTCATTGGCCCTCCGTCGTGATTCTCGCGAGCGCTTCGATCTTGGCCCTGGCCGCACCCGAGTCGATGCTCTCTCGCGCCATTTCGACGCCGTCGCGCAGATTGTCGACGCGCCCGGACACGTTCAGCGCTGCCGCGGAATTGAGCAGAACCGCGTCACGATAGGCCGAGGCTTCACCTGCAAGCAGCCCGCGCAATGCCTTGGCGTTTTCCTCCGGGCTGCCACCGATGATGGCCTCGAACGGGTGCACCGGCAAGCCGAAATCCTCGGGGTGAAGCTCGACCTCGCGGATGCTGCCATCCTCTTCCAGCGCCGAAACCCATGTCAGGCCGGTGATCGTCATCTCGTCGGTGCCGTCGGATCCATGCACGAGCCATGCGCGCTCGCTTCCCAGCTGGCCGAGAGTCTCGGCCATGGGCCGGGTGAGATCGCGCGCGAATACACCGGTCAGCTGCCGCTTGACCCCGGCGGGGTTGGTCAACGGCCCGAGAATGTTGAAGATGGTGCGTGTTCCCAGCTCCGCCCGTGAGGGGCCGACATGCGCCATGGCGGGATGGTGCATGGGCGCCATCATGAAGGCGATCCCGCAGTGGTCCAGGGCCTTTTCGACGAGTTGCGGGCCGATCATCACGTTGATCCCCATGGCCGAGAGGGCATCCGCCGCACCGGATTTCGAGCTCAGGTTGCGGTTGCCATGCTTGGCAACGGGCACCCCTGCGCCGGCGACCACGAAGGCGGTCGCGGTCGAGATGTTGAGTGTCCCCTTTCCGTCGCCACCGGTTCCAACGATGTCCATCGCGCCCTCCGGCGCATGGACGCGGTGGCACTTGGCCCGCATGACCGAAGCCGCTGCGGTATACTCCTCGACCGTTTCACCGCGGGTGCGCAACGCCATCAGAACACCGCCGATCTGGCTGGGCGTGGCATCGCCTTCGAACAGGATCGCGAAGGCGGTTTCGGCCTCGTCACGTGTCAGCGGCCGGTCGGCCGCGGCTCCGATCAGGGGTTTCAATCGATCGCTCATGCCGGAACCTTCAACACGTCGAGAAAGTTTCTGAGAAGGGCATGTCCATGTTGCGAGGCAATGGACTCGGGGTGAAACTGCACCCCGTGGATCGGCAATGACCGATGCTGCAGGCCCATGATCGTTCCGTCCTCGAGCGCGGCCGTGATCTCCAGCGTGTCGGGCAGGCTCTGGCGGTCGACGATGAGCGAATGATAGCGTGTCGCCTCGAACGGGCTGGGCAGGCCGTGGAAGACACCCTTGCCATCATGCCGAATGCACCCCATCTTGCCGTGCACGATCTCGTGGCAGCGCACCACCTTGCCGCCAAAGGCCTGTCCGATTGCCTGATGGCCCAGGCAAACGCCAAGAAGCGGGGTGCCGGTCTCGGCCGCGGCCTGCACGATTTCAAGACAGATGCCGGCCTGATCCGGATCGCATGGCCCGGGCGAAAGCAGAATTCCCGACGGGTTCATTGCCATGGCCGACTGTGTGTCCAGCGCGTCGTTGCGCCTGACGACGACCTCGGCCCCCAATTCCCCGAGAAAATGCACGAGATTGTAGGTAAAACTGTCGTAATTGTCGATCAGCAGCAGCATCTTGCCCAACTTGTTGTCATTGGGGCTGGAGACCCCGCCCCGGGTCGCGATATACTTGCTCAGGCTTGGGGCGTAGCGTCAAGGGGCGCACTGTCCCATCGAGCAGGAAAAAGAGGGCGAGGACGTGGTAAGGGGGTTTTTGAGCGGCATTGCCATGGGCGCGGTTGTTGCGACCGTGGGCGCGGTGGGCCTGTCGCTTATGATTGGCACCCCCGATCTGCCGGATCTGCCGAAACCGGACGCGGTGGCATCGGAGGGGCCGGCGTGGGCCGAGCCCGGTCGCCCGGACCAGGACGCGCAGGCAGACCTTCCGACCGGCGAATCCGGCCCGCGGACACCCGGCAAGGAGCGGCTCGAGGCGAGTATGCCGGATGACCCGGCATCGGTCGATGCAGGCGGCATTCGACCGGCCGAGCTTCCTCAAACTGACCAGCCCGGATCCGGGGCGTCCCCTCCGCCGGGGGGTGACGCGCCGGCGGTGCCGATCGCGCGCGACGCGCTGCCGCTCCTCGCTTTGCCGGGCGAATTGCCCACGGTGCCATTGCAGGAGACCTCGGTCACGACAGATCCGTCCCTCTCCCGGCCGCCCGAGGCCGAAACCGGGGCAATCGCGCTTGCCTTGCCTGACCTTCCCGAGCCCCAGGCCCCTTCCGTTCTGAGCGAGGCCCCCGGGAAACCCACGCTGTCCGATCGTGCGACAGAGGGTGCGACCACGCTTTCGCAAACGGAACGGACTTCCGACAACCCGAATGCCGTGACCGCGCCGCGGGACAAGGCGACGCCTGCAACCGAAGAACTGGCGATCAGGGTGGACCCTGCGCCGGCACGCCCGAACGCTTCGACCACGGTGCTGGAGCCGGAGACCGATGAGCCGCGCCCTGCACCCCTGGCCGAACCGGAAGCAGAGAAGCGCGGGGATGATGACGGCGCCGGAACCATGCCCGGGGCGAACGGAACCGACGAGGAAGAGCAAGACAGGGTCGAACGCCCGGATGCATCGCAAAGCGGCGGGGGGGATGCCGATCCCGTCATCACGATCGGAAGGCCGGCAACGCGGTTGACGGAACGCAACGAGTCCGCCACGACGTCCAATCGACCGATGATCGGCACGGCGGCGCGGTCGCCGGCATTGCGCGAAACGCCCGCGCCGGAACCGGAAACGGCCGAGCCGACGTCGAAGCCTCCGATCCAGCGATTCAGCGCGCCATTTGACGACATTGAAGACAAGCCAAGAATGGCAATCGTTCTCATCGACGACCCCGACTCGGGTATCGACATCGAAGCCCTGTCGGACTTTCCCTATGCGTTGAGTTTCGCGGTTGATGCCAGTCGTCCTGATGCGCGGGATCGGATGGCGCTTTACCGGGACGCAGGCTTCGAGGTCCTTGCGCTTGTCGATCTGCCCGAGGGCGCTCGGGCAGAAGACGTGGAAGTGGCGATGCCGGTCTTGCTTGAACGGGTACCGGAGGCGGTGGGCGTCATGGAAGCCCCCGGCGACGGTATCCAGTCAAGCCGGGAAATCGTCACGCAAGTCACGGAAATCGCCGAGACGACCGGTCATGGCCTCCTGCTTTATCCAAAGGGGCTCGACACCGGCCGGAAGCTCGCTGTCAGGGCGGGCGTTCCGGCGGCGTCGATTTTCCGTGACTTCGATGCCAAGGGCGAAGAGCCCCGCGTTATCAGGCGCTTTCTCAACTATGCCGCGCTCAAGGCGGAAGGCGAGGAGAACGGCGTCGTGATGGTCGGGCGGTTGCGGGCCGACACGGTGTCGGCGCTGGTGCTCTGGGGGCTGGAAGATCGCGCCCGGGACATCGCGTTGACCCCGGTCAGCGCGATCATGCAGGCGGCTCAGCCATAAGGCGGAACGCAGCGCACCATGTCAGCGGAACGCTTTCGGACCGAATGACCCGGCTCGGGTCGGCTCGGTCTTGAAGCTCTGACCGACCCCGCGTCCTTGCCGTTTCCGTGCTGGCCGTCTGCCGGTTTGCGTCACGGCCCCTTCAGATCGCGCGCATCGCCTGCGCCGCGAGGTCGAAGGACAGCATCCGGGCCTCCGGGTCGTGGATCTGGCCCGACAGGATCACCTCGTCCGGGGAGTGGCGGTCGATCAGTGCCCGCAGCTTTGTGTGGACCTGATCGGGCGTGCCGACTGCGGCGATGCGCAAGGCGGCCTCGGCGTTTTCGATGGCTTGCGGGCTGCCGGACACCTGCTCGCGCGGAGCGGGCAGCGGGCCGGGGCGTCCGCTGCGCAGGTTGACGAATGCCTGAAGCTGGGACGAGCGCAAGAGCCGGGCCTCGGCCTCGGTCCGGGCGGCAAAGACGTTGATCGCCATCATGAAGCGGGGTTCATCGGTGATCCCGGGGCGAAAGCCCTGTCGATAGGTGCGGGAGGCCGCTTCGAGCGCGTCCGGGGCGAAATGGCTGGCGAAGGCGTAAGGCAGACCCAGATGCGCGGCCAGTTGTGCGCCGAAAAGCGAGGAACCCAGGATCCAGATCGGCACCTGCGTGCCTTCGCCCGGGATCGCGCGCACCGGCTGGCCCGGCTGGGCCGGGTTCAGAAAGCCCAGAAGCTCGATCACTTCTTCGGGAAAATTGTCCTCCATCCGGCCGCGGCGCAGCGCGTGCGCGGTGCGCCCGTCGGTGCCCGGCGCCCGCCCGAGGCCAAGGTCGATCCGGTCACCGTAGAGCGTGGCCAGCGTGCCGAATTGCTCGGCCACAACCAGCGGCGCATGGTTGGGCAGCATGATCCCGCCCGAACCCACGCGGATGCGTGTCGTGCGGCTGGCCACGTGACCGATCAGAACGGCGGTCGAGGACGAGGCGATGCCGGGCATGTTGTGATGTTCGGCCAGCCAGAAGCGGCTGTAACCGAGGTTTTCGGCGTGAACGGCAAGATCGCCGGTATTGCGCAGCGCGTCTGCCGCGCTGCCGCCTTCGGGGATCGGGGCGAGGTCAAGGACGTTGTAGGGGATCATGTCGGGTCTCCTTTGACAGGGATGGTGACGTGGAACGCAGGCGAGGGAAAGAGGAACGCGGCGTTGTGCGGTGGTAAGGTTGGATGCGAGGGGCCAGCCCCTCGCGCTCCCCGGAGTATTTGGGGCAAGATGAAGGGGTTGGAAGGGCGGCAGGCCCGTGCGGGCGCACGCTATTGACCGCGGGTCAAAACCCTTTCATATGCAAGCCATGACAGAGCTTTCGCATATCCGCAATTTCTCGATCGTGGCGCATATCGACCACGGGAAATCCACGCTGGCCGATCGGCTTATCCAGCTGACCGGCACGGTCGCCGAACGCGACATGAAAGAGCAGTTGCTCGACGCGATGGATATCGAGCGCGAGCGGGGAATCACGATCAAGGCCAATACCGTGCGCATCGAATACCCCGCGCGGGACGGTCAGACCTATGTGCTCAACCTCATCGACACGCCCGGGCATGTCGATTTCGCCTACGAGGTCAGCCGCTCGATGCGCGCGGTCGAGGGATCGCTCTTGGTGGTTGACGCCACGCAGGGTGTCGAAGCGCAGACGCTGGCCAATGTCTATACCGCCATCGAGGCCGATCACGAGATCGTGCCGGTCCTCAACAAGATCGACCTGCCCGCCGCCGAACCCGACCGGGTGCGCGAACAGATCGAGGACGTGATCGGCATCGACGCCTCCGACGCGGTGGAAATCTCGGCCAAGACCGGCCTCGGCATCCCCGACGTGCTCGAAGCCATTGTCACGCGCCTGCCGCCGCCCCATGGCGGCGACCCGGACGCGCCTCTGAAGGCGATGCTGGTCGATTCCAAGTATGACCAGTATCTCGGCGTGATATGTATCGTTCGCATCATCGACGGTACCCTGAAAAAGGGCGACCGCATCCGCATGATGAAAACGGGGGGCACCTACGACGTGGATGACGTGGGCGTCTATCGCCCCGCCATGACCCATGTCGCCGCCCTGGGACCGGGCGAGATCGGTTATCTCAATGCCTCGATCAAGCAGGTCCGCGACACTCGTGTCGGCGACACGATCACGCATGAGAAACGCCCCTGCGCCACACCGCTGCCGGGCTTCAAACCCTCGGTGCCGGTCGTGTTCTGCGGCCTGTTCCCGGTCGATGCCAACGAGTTCGAGGATCTGCGCGACGCGATCGAGAAACTGGCGCTCAACGATGCCTCCTTCACCTACGAGATGGAGACCTCCGCCGCGCTCGGCTTTGGCTTTCGCTGCGGGTTTCTGGGGCTTCTGCATCTCGAAGTGGTGCGCGACCGGCTGGAGCGCGAATATGGTATCGAACTGATCACCACGGCGCCCTCGGTCATCTATCACCTCTATCACCGGGACGGAACGCGGCAGGATCTGCACAACCCCGCCGACATGCCCGACATGAGCCTTGTCGATCACATCGAGGAGCCGCGCATCAAGGCAACCATCCTGGTACCCGACGACTATCTCGGCGATGTGCTCAAGCTCTGCCAGGAACGCCGCGGTATCCAGCTTGATCTGACCTATGTCGGCGGGCGCGCGATGACGGTCTATGACCTGCCGCTCAACGAGGTGGTCTTTGATTTCTACGACCGGCTGAAATCGGTGACCAAGGGTTACGCCAGCTTCGATTACGAGATGATCGGCTATCGCGAGGACAATCTCGTGAAGATGTCGATCCTGGTCAATGACGAGCCGGTGGACGCGCTGGCCATGATGGTTCACCGTGACCGCGCCGAAATGCGTGGCCGGGCGATGTGTGAAAAGCTCAAGGAACTGATCCCGCGCCACATGTTCAAGATCCCGATCCAGGCGGCCATCGGCGCCAAGGTCATCGCGCGCGAGACGCTTTCGGCCATGCGCAAGGACGTGACCGCCAAATGCTATGGCGGCGATGCGACCCGGAAGAAGAAATTGCTCGACAAGCAGAAAGCTGGTAAAAAGAAGATGCGCCAGTTCGGGAAAGTTGAAATCCCGCAGGAGGCGTTCATTTCGGCCCTGAAGATGGACGGGTGAGCCGAAACACAGGATCGCGGGCACGCGATGCCTTCCTGGCGCGAACCGAAAGGAGGTCGCCATGAAATATGGATGGAAAGCAATTCTTGGTGTGATCTGGGTGTTTTGCCTGACGGGCACAGCCTTGATCGTCTTTTTCGTTGCGGGGTGGTATTCGCCCTGGGCCTTTGCCACCGCCGGCGCGCTGGGGCTTGTCATCGGCGTTCCGGCCGGGATCTGGAATGCCCGCAAGGTGCGGCGTGAAGACCCCAACTGGAAGGATGGTCAATACGTGAAGGCGCCCGAGGGGCTTTCCTGACGGCAGGATCGACGGAAACGGCTCTTCTCGCTGGCATTTGGCGCCTTGAACTGCCGTGGGCGTGACCGTTCCCTGCAACCCTGCCGAAACACATGGGAATTCCGGTTCTTCCACAGGAAATCCCCGCGCAATTCCAGCAAGTTATCCCCAAGAAATTTCATCCGCCCGTCATTTTTCTGTTGCCCGACTCGGGTGTTGGGGCGCAGCCTGATGATAACGCAAAGGGTCGCAAGACCTGGAGCGGGGCGCGGAGGTCTTCCGGGGCTGGAGCGGGCGAGGGATAGGTTACACCGAACCATAGCCCGTGTTGAGAGCCAAGGGACGCTGGCCGAATCACGGCCCTTTCGGGGGCAGTTTGAAGGCAGCGCAGAAAGCCATCGCGTTGGCCGGTCGGGGCAAGGGGCAACCTCGTGGTTCCGGGCCGGTTTGGGGGGACGGGGTGCAAACCCTGATCCCGCTTGCCGCGGCTCGCAAGGGCCAAAGCATCCGAACAGGGCCCTGCAAGGGGTGATTGTTCAGGGGAAGGCGTCAGATCATGCAAGGACCGCGTCTGAGCATCTGGCGCCTTCTTCTTTTTGCATGGCACTTGGCCGGGGCCAAACTGTCGGCGCTATCATGAAACGGGGCCAGTCCCCTTTCGGCAACCGGCCCCGCGCATCAGTCATGCAAACCGCGTCATTCGCATCTGTGCCGCCTCTCTAGCGGGTGACATGCCGCACCGCAACAAGATGTTGGGTCTGTCGCGGAAATTTCATGCGGGCGGGCCGCGGCGGATCACCTCCATCTGTTTTCCGGCCCATGGGGCGGCGCGTTCGATCTGGCCGCAAAGCGACATGAGGCGCGCGTCCGCTCCGAACGGTGCGGCGAGATGAATGCCCACCGGCAAATCGCCTGCCCAGTGCAGCGGCAGCGAGACGGCGGGTTGGCCCGAGGCGTTGAAGATCGCGGTGAAAGGCGAATAGGCAAAAACGCTGTCGTCCCCGTTGCGATACTCGGCCCAGTCATCATTGTCGGGCTTGAGATATCCGACCTTGCAGGGCGGTTCGCGCAGCGTGGGCGAGAGAATGATGTCGCAGGTGTCGAACACATGCGCCATGCGGCGGCCGAAGGCGTGGATGCGGCCCACCGCGTCGAGGTAGTCCACACCGCTCACGGTCCTGGCATAGGCGATGGCGCCGCGCGTGACGCCCTCGACCATCGCCGGATCGAGCGGGCGGTCGCCGAGGATGTTCGCCACCCGTCCTGCCGTGCCGCAGGCCACGATCCTGGTCCAGGCCCACATCATCGCGGGCACGTCGAGTTCGGGTTCGGGCGCCCATGGCTCCACTTCATGCCCGAGGCTTTCGAGCAGTTTCGCGGTTTTCTCGACGCCTGCCACACATTCTGGATCGACCGCGCCACCGGTAAAGGTGGTGGTGACCATGCGGATGCGCAAGCGGCCCGGATCATGTGCCATGGCGGCGGCATAGCTTTCCTCCATCGCGGGCGCGGCATAAGGGGCGCCGGATTCGGGTCCGGCCACCGCGTCGAGCAGCGCGGCGGTGTCGCGAAGCGAGCGGGTCAACACCCCGTCGATCGCCATGCCGCCCCAGCCTTCGCCGGTGCCCGGGCCCATGGGCAGGCGCGCGCGGGTGGGCTTGAAGCCCACGAGGCCGCTTGACGCGGCGGGAATGCGCACCGACCCGCCCCCGTCCGAGCCATGCGCGGCCGGCACGATCCCGGCGGCGACCGCGGCCCCCGCGCCGCCCGAGCTTCCGCCCGATGTATGGTCGAGATTCCACGGGTTGCGGGTGGGTCCGCCATAGACCTGCGATTCGGTCACCGGGCCGACGCCGAACTCGGGCGAGGTGGTGCGCGCGAAGGTGTTGAGGCCGGTGGCACGAAACCGGGTGAAAAGGGTCGAATCGTAAGTCCAGCGCATCCCTTCGCAAAGTTTCGAGCCGTTGCTGGTGGGAAAGTCCATTGCCTCGCAGCCCAGATCCTTGATCAGGAATGGCACGCCGCGAAATGGCCCCTCGGGCAGGTCGTCGCGGATCTTTGCACGCGCCACATCCTCTTGCATGTGCACGACGGCGTTGAGATGCGGGTTCCACGCCGTCGCCTGTTCCAGCGCGGCGTCGAGCAACTCATCGGGCGTGACATCGCCCGTGGCGACCAGCGCGGCAAGACCGGTGGCGTCGTTCTCGGTATAGATGGACATCGGGTTTCCTCCCTCGGCTTTCCCCCGCGGCAGGTTAGGCATGGCGTGGGCCTGGTAAAGCGCGACGCGGCGGCACTTGGGGCCAGCCGGAGGCTGCGCGATGCCGGCTTGCGCCCGATGGGTTCTTTGTGTTCCGGGCCATTATCTTGTCTTGAGCGGGATCATCTGGTGGCCATCATTGTCGAAATTGCCGGGGTCGAGCCAGCGGGTGAACTCGGCGCGGATGGCGGGCCATTCGCTGTCGATGATGGAGAACCACGCGGTATCGCGATTGCGACCCTTGTAATGCGTGGCCTGCCGGAAGGTGCCTTCATAGGTAAAGCCCAGCCGTTTCGCCGCCGTGATCGACGGCGCGTTAAGCGCGTCGCATTTCCATTCGTAGCGGCGGTATCCCAAGTCGTCGAAGGCGCGCGACATCATCAGGAACATCGCTTCGGTGGAAAGGCGGCTGCGCTGCATCTGGTGTGAAAAGTTGATGAAGCCCACCTCTATCACGCCTGCGCCGGGGTCGATGCGCAGGAAACTGGCGGTGCCGAGCGGGCGGTCGTCGCGGTCCAGCACGATGAAATGGAGCGGGTCATCGCTCCGTGCGGCCTGCTCCACCCATTCGGCATAGTCGTTCTCGTGCTCATAGGGGCCATTTGGCAGGTAGGTCCAGCCACGCCCGTCCGGCGCCGAGACGTAGGCGGCGTGAAGCGCCGGCGCATGGGATGGGTCGAGCGGGACGAGACGGCCATAACGCCCCGACATTTCGCTGCGCGGTGGCCGCGGGCGGGGGAAGGGGCCGGGAACCGGGTCGCCTATAGGCTGGCCGTATTCGTTCTGTCGTGTCATCGGATGCGTCCTTTCTGCAAGGGCAGGGCGGGCAAGTGCCTGATCTTGTCGTGGCCGCATTGCCAGCCGGGCAACAACCCTGGCCGGATGCCGGACAGGAAAACGCCCGCGCGATTGGCACGGGCGTTTGGTGGAAAAACCATCTGGTCGGGCGTTACCGACCCCAGCTGCGGATCGGACCACAATCCATGTGCACGAAATTCGAGCCCGAGTATTGTCCGACACCACCGGCCCGGCAGGACGCGGCGGCGCGCGCCATCTGGCTGACCGAGCGCGAGGACAGGCGCAGGTCCGCTGCCTGGCCCTTGAGATGGAGCGAGTTCTTGGCCACGCCGCCCGAGCGCGAGCGCAGCATGGCGTTGGTTTTTGGGCTGCGATAGCCGGACAAGAGCATGTAGGGTTCGGTCACGTCGAGAAGGTTGTGCGATGCTGCCATTATGTCGATGGTGCGCAGGTCGATGGCCTTCACATCATTGGTGCGCCAATCGCGCATGAAGCGGTTCACTTCGTCCACCGCGTCCCTGATGTAATCGCCCTCGATCCAGTAGATCATGTCGATCTTCTCGCCGGTTCGCGGCGAGTACATCTTGATCCGCCTAATGTCTCCGCCACCGCGAAGGAACCCTGCTGCCTTTGGATAAGTTGGTGCTGCCGCAATCGCTGTTGCGGCGAACATCCCGAGCAGTCCACGTCTCGAAATGCCCATAGAGCTTTGATCAGTCATGTAAAAGCGCCGTCCCGTCGCCTACCTGTTTGTTCACGCGATGTTACGCGTATCCCGCCATTCATCCCCGAATTGGGGTTTTTATTGCATAGATCGAATCGACGGCCAACCCTCTTGTGCATGGGAATGTATCAATTCAAGGGGAGTCGGCAGAATTTTGCTGAAATCTCCCGCGCTGTGACCAAGATGCCGTTGGCGCGAGGGCGTGAGTTGTGGGATTGCATCAGCTGGCGTCACCCGTGCGTTCTGGCGTGTTTGTGAATGGACAGAATGCCATTGGCCGGGCAAGACAGGATTATTTCGCGTGATAACAACGGATTCGGGGACATTGATGACAACGCTTTGGCGGCAATCGCGGGTCGGGGTCCACATTGCAGCTGGGCTCGCAATCCTTTTCGCGTGCCTGGTTGTGGCCAGCGCGGCCCGGTCCGAGGTGACGGCTTTCAAGCAGGCCGTGGCCGAAGCCGCGGCGCGTGACGATGAATTGGCGGAATTTTACCGGAATAATGACTATCGCCCGATCTGGACCAGCGCATCCGCACAGGATGCCGAGCGGCGCAAGGAACTCTTCGCGGCCATCGACACGGCTCCGATCCATGGTTTGCCAAGCGAACGCTATGACCCCGGGAGCTTGAGAGAGCAGCTTGCGCAGGTGCGCAGCCCGCGCGATCGCGGGCTTGCCGAGGTGGAGATGTCGAGGCGCTTGCTGCGACTCGCGCGCGACATGGAAACCGGAATGCTCGTGCCTGCACGCATCGACAATGGCATCAAGCGCAATGTGCCGGTGCGAAAGGGGGCTGAATATCTCGCCGATTTCGCGCAATCCGATCCTGCCGACTTCTTTCGCACCCTGCCGCCGGAGAGTCACGAATACGCCCGTCTGATGAAGGAAAAGCTGAGACTCGAGCGTGTTGCCGCCCGCGGCGGGTGGGGCAGGACCGTGGCCGCCCGATCACTCGAGCCGGGCGACGCGGGTGAACAGGTGGTGGCGCTGCGTGACCGGTTGAAAGCGATGGGCTACCTGCGCCGGTCGATGTCGCAAAGCTATGACGCCCGGGTTCAGCGGGCCGTGCAGCAGTTCCAGGCCGACCACGGGCTGACCCCCGATGGCGTGGCCGGTCCCGGAACCATGGCCGAAATCAATCGTGGGGTCGATGAGCGTCTGAAATCCATCCATGTCG
The DNA here is from genome assembly GCA_001314705.1 of Rhodobacteraceae bacterium HLUCCO07. Taxonomy (GTDB): domain Bacteria; phylum Pseudomonadota; class Alphaproteobacteria; order Rhodobacterales; family Rhodobacteraceae; genus Aquicoccus. Next base: position 263,638 of record LJSU01000009.1, on the reverse strand, counting down.
CCATGGAGCGGGAACGCTGGGTCAACATCGACCCGCGCAACCGCTACATATTGGTCAACATCACCGATTTCACGGCCAGGATCGTCGACAATGGCAGCGTGACTTTCGAGACCCGTTCGGTGATCGGCTCGACCAGAAGCGACAAGCAGACCCCGGAATTCTCGCAAGATATGACCTATCTCGAGATCAATCCCGACTGGACCGTACCGCGCGGAATTCTGCGGCGTGATTACCTGCCGCAACTCCAGAACAATCCCAATGCGCTGGGGCATCTCCAGGTGGTGGATTCGCGCGGTCGGGTTGTTCCACGGGGGCAGGTGAACTTTGCCCGTTATTCCGCCGGCAATTTCCCCTTCAACCTGCGCCAGCCGCCAAGCCGCAACAATGCCCTTGGCACCGTCAAGTTCATGTTTCCCAACCCTTATGCGATCTATCTGCACGACACCCCGGAAAAGCATCTTTTCTCGCGCGAGACACGCGCCTATTCGAGCGGGTGCGTTCGGCTCAACGATCCCTACGATTTCGCCTATGAGCTGCTGTCGCGGCAAGAGGCCGACCCGGAGCCCTTTTTCCAGAGGATCCTGAATTCGGGCCGGCAGACACGCGTCAATCTGGAAACGCCGGTTCCCGTTCACCTGATTTATCGCACCGCCTTTACCAGGGCCAAGGGCAACACCCAGTATCGTCGCGACATCTATGGGCGTGATGCAGCGATCTGGGATGCGCTGTCCCGGGCGGGGGTGACACTGCAGCCGGTTCAGGGGTAGATCTGGCCCCGCACAAACGGGGGAACAGGTACATGGGACAATCCGTCAGCGAGATCGCCGAAGCGATCGGGGCCGAGGCGTTCGGCGATCTCTCGATCGAGATCTCCGGCGTGGCGGAACCGGCCGATGCCGGGCCGACGGATCTGGCTTTGGCGACGCGTCGAAAATATGCCGATGGCCTGTCGGCAGGGCGCGCGCGCGCCGCAATGCTGTGGCAAGGGGCCGATTGGCAGGCGCTCGGGCTTGAGGCCGCGATCATTCCCGCCCGCCCGCGCTTTGCCATGGCTGGCCTGACCGCCGCTCTGGACAAGGGGCCGGGCTACGCTCCGGGCATCCATCCCAGCGCGATCATCGGTGAGGGTGCCGAGATTGGTGCCGATGTGGCGATCGGTCCCTATTGCGTGATCGGTGCCGGCGTCCGGATCGGCGCGGGATCGACGCTCGGACCTCAGGTCTATGTGGGTCCGGACAGCGAGATAGGCGCGGATGCGCTCTTGCATGTGGGTGTCAAGATCGGGCCGCGTGTTCGGATCGGCGCGCGCCTGATCGCCCATCCTGGGGCTACCATTGGCATGGACGGGTTTTCCTTTGTCACCCCCGAGGTCAACGCGGTCGAGCAGGCGCGCGACAGCCTGGGCGCGGATGTCGATGCCGTGGGGCAATCCTGGGTGCGGATTCACAGCCTCGGCGCGGTCGAGATCGGCGACGATGTCGAACTGGGCTGCAACACCTGCGTCGATGCGGGCACGATCCGGGCCACGCGGATCGGCAACGGCACCAAGATCGACAATCTCGGCCATATCGGGCACAATGTGGTGATCGGCCATGATTGTCTTTTTGCCGGCATGGTCGGTGTCGCCGGATCGAGCGTTGTGGGCAACCATGTCGTTCTGGGCGGAAAGGTCGGTGTGACCGACAACACCACCGTGGGCGACCGTGTGGTCGCCGGCGGGGCGTCCGTGATCCTGAGCAAGGTGCCCGCGGGACGTGTCGTGCTGGGGTATCCTGCGGTTCGGATGGACCAGCATGTCGAGATCTACAAGGCCATGCGCCGGCTGCCCCGGATGATGGAGGATTTCGCCGCGATGAAGGCGCGGATCGATGCCCTGGACGCGGGCGAGTGATCCCCGGGCGGGGCCGCGTCATTCAAATGTCGCAAATCCCTTGTTCCGGTTCGGGTTCAAAGGCATTACATGGGCGCCAGGAATGACAAAGAGGTCGTGCGTGATGAGCGTGAAGGACAAGGTGGTCGCGATCATTGCCGAACAGGCGGTGCTTGACCCGTCTGATGTGACGATGGACAGCACGCTTGAGGATCTGGGCATAGACAGTCTCGGGCTCGTGGAATCCATTTTCGCGATCGAGGAGGCGTTTGATATCTCCGTGCCGTTCAATGCCAATGCACCGGAGGAGAGCGATTTCGACATTTCTTCCGTCGCGTCGATCGTGGCAGGGATCGAGCGACTGATCGCCGAAAAGAAGAACTGATCAGGGCATGAGGCGCGTCGTCATCACCGGTGCCGGGACGATCAACGCCCTTGGCCATGACGTGACCGAGACGCTCGAGGCGATGCGCGAGGGACGATGCGGAATCGGCCCGATCGAGATTCGCGATGTCGACCGGCTTGCGATCAAGATCGGCGGACAGGTCAAGGGCTTCGAGGCCGAAGGCATCTTCAACCGCCAGCAGATATCGCTTTATGACCGCTTCACGCAGTTCACGCTGGTCGCAGCGCGCGAGGCGATTGCGCAGGCGGGGCTGGAGTTTCACGGAGAATTGGCGGCGCGATCCGGCGTGGTTCTGGGCAATTCCGGCGGCGGAATGACCACGCTCGACGACAATTACCGCACGGTCTACGAAGAGGGCAAGAACCGGGTGCATCCCTTTGTCGTGCCCAAGCTGATGAACAACGCGGCGGCCAGCCATGTCAGCATGGAATTCAATCTGAAGGGGCCGAGCTTTACCGTGGCCTCGGCCTGTGCCTCGTCCAACCACGCCATGGCACAGGCGTTCCAGATGGTGCGCCATGGCATGGCGCCGGTGATGGTGACGGGTGGTTCGGAATCCATGCTTTGCTTTGGCGGGGTCAAGGCGTGGGAGGGGCTGCGCGTGATGTCACGCGACGCCTGCCGTCCGTTCTCGGCCAATCGCAACGGCATGGTGCAGGGCGAAGGCGCGGGCGTGTTCGTGTTCGAGGACTACGAACATGCCAGGAAGCGTGGCGCGGAAATCATGGCCGAGGTGGCCGGTTTTGCCATGTCCTCGGACGCGGCCGATATCGTGATGCCATCGAAACAGGGGGCCGCACGGGCCATCGCCGGCGCGCTTCAGGATGCGGGGCTCAACGCATCGGACGTGTGCTATATCAACGCCCACGGCACCGGCACGGCCGCCAATGACAAGACCGAATGCGCCGCCGTCGCGGACGTGTTCGGCGCCCATGCCGATCACCTGATGATCTCGTCCACCAAGTCGATGCATGGTCACCTCATCGGCGGCACCGGCGCGGTCGAGCTTCTGGCCTGTATCATGGCGCTGCGCGACGGCGTCATCGCGCCCACCATCGGTTATGAGGAGCCGGACCCGGAATGTGCGCTCGATGTCGTGCCCAACGTGGCACGCGAGGCGCGGGTCGACGCGGCGCTCTCGAATGCCTTTGCGTTTGGCGGTCTCAACGCCGTCCTGGCGCTGAAAAAAGTCTGAAGAACACCAAGGCCGGAAACACCGGACGAAAAAGGCCGCCTCGTCATGGGCGGCCTTCCTGCACCGATCCAGAGGGACTCAGTTCTCGATGACGGTGGCTTCGTCATAGGCCGCGGTGAAACCCGACAGCGACATTTTCAGGACGACTTCCTGGTCCGGGGCAGGTGCGGGCACCAGTGTCACTGTCGCCTTGGCACCGCCTTTGAAGGCCGCGACATCGTCCTCGGTAAAGCCGATCCGCGCATAACAGCCCACCGGTGAGCAGAAGGAAAACGGATAGCGTTTGCTCTGGCCATCATCAATGGCGACGGTGAGTTGGGCCGTCAGCAGGGTCTCAAGCGGTACGGTCACGGTTGCACCGGCCACCGCCTGGCCTCCGTCGGGCAGACGGAAGATTGCCACCTCGGCAACATCGGTCCCCATCTCATCCTTGAGAAGCTGATACAACTGGCAAGGCTCCTCGCCGTCGTCGTCTTCAACGGGAAAGCATTGCAGCGACCAGTCTCCATGCTCGGCCTTCACATAGGGTTCGATCTGGCCCTGGCCATCCTCTTCACCCATCGAAAGCCCTTCGGCCAGTGGAGGGGAGTCTTCGGTTTCCGCCGACTCGTCATTCGCCGACTCGTCATTCGCCGGTTCCGTTGTCGTGTCCTGCGCATGCAGTGCAGGCGCCAATGCGAGGAATGCTGCAAGGGAGAGGCTGGAGAGAAGCTTTTGCATATCTGTTTTCCGTCTTGTCTTGCGATGTGTTTCTTGACGCAGGCTCTAGCACGTTGCGACCGGCATGTCAGCGCAAATCCAAGCCCTGCAAAGTACCGAGCGGCAAATTCTTGCGTGGTGAGCGGCAGCGCAGGATGACATGTCTCGCGTGGATCATCCGTGCCGAGATGTGGTCTCCAAATGAAAAAGAGGCCAGCCGGCCTCTTTCCCGTTTTTGCTCCCCGTCGGACCGGCCGACTTAGTAATTGTTGGAACGCTATGTCGTTCAAGCCGTTGCGTCAACAGGTAAAATCGGGAAATTTTCCCCTGAAAAGCGCCGCGCCCAAGGGCGCGGCCAGTCTGACAGGGAGGAAGCCGACCGAGGGGCCGGGAGGACCGTCGGCCCCGGGGTCGATATTATTCTGGCACCAAGTGGTTAAGCTTGTATGGTCAAGCGGCACATTGACGACGACAGAGAGCAACGCAACTTGGACGACGCAATTTTCATCGGCGGGGGCGGCCAGGATCATGCCCAGAAGCAGGGCCTTCTTCTGAGCCATGCCAATCGCCACGGTCTGATTGCCGGTGCGACCGGCACCGGCAAGACCGTGACGCTCCAGATCATGGCCGAAGGTTTCTCGGCCCGGGGGGTCCCGGTATTCGTGGCCGACGTGAAGGGCGATCTGGCCGGTCTCGCGAAATCCGGCAGCGCGGGGTTCAAGCACCACGATGCCTTCATCGAGCGTGCGGGCAAGATCGGATTTGAAGATTATGTCTACGAAGGCTTTCCCGTCACGTTCTGGGATCTTTTCGGACGTCAGGGGCACCCGATCCGCACCACAGTTGCAGAGATGGGACCCCTTGTGTTGTCACGCCTGCTGGGCCTGAGCGAAGCACAGGAGGGGGTGCTCAACATCGCCTTCCGGCTCGCCGACGATGAAGGTTTGCCGATCCTTGATTTCAAGGACCTCCGGGCGCTCCTGGTCTGGGTGAGCGAAAACCGCGCCACCCTTTCGACCCGCTATGGCATGATCGCACCCCAGTCGATCGGCGCGATCCAGCGTCGGCTCCTGGTGCTGGAGAACCAGGGTGGGGCGGGCTTCTTCGGCGAACCTGCCCTCGATCTTGACGACATGATGCTCACAGATGATGCCGGACGCGGGAGGATCAACATCCTGGCCGCCGATGAATTGATGCGCGCCCCCCGGCTCTATGCCACCTTTCTTCTCTGGCTTCTGTCCGAGTTGTTCGAGGAACTGCCCGAGATCGGCGACCCCGAGAAGCCGAGGCTCGTCTTTTTCTTCGACGAGGCCCATCTGCTGTTTGATGACGCGCCCAAGGTGCTGATCGACAAGGTCGAACAGGTCGCCCGCCTGATCCGCTCCAAGGGGGTCGGCGTCTATTTCGTCACCCAGAACCCGGCGGACGTCCCCGACACGGTGCTGGGCCAGCTTGGCAACCGGGTCCAGCATGCGTTGCGCGCCTTTACCGCGCGTGACCGCAAGGCCCTGCGCCTCGCCGCCCAGACCTATCGCGACAATCCGGCACTCGACATCGAGAAGGCGATCCGCGAGGTCGGCGTTGGCGAAGCAGTGACTTCCATGCTCGAGAACAAGGGCGTGCCCGGCATCGCGCAGCGCACGCTGATCCGCCCGCCATCGTCACAACTCGGGCCGATCGAACCCGGCGAGCGGGCGGCGGTGATCGCGGCCTCCCCGCTTGCAGGCAAGTACGAGACGGCAAAGGATCGCCATTCGGCGCATGAAATGCTGGCTGATCGCGCCGCCACAGCGGCCCGCGCTGCCGAAGAGGCAGAGATCAAAGAGAGCGAGGCCGAGGAGCGTGAGCGCGAATTCCGGCAGGCGCGGCGCTATTCCGGTGCGCGGGTCACGCGATCATCCTCGCGATCTTCGCGCGCGGATGCCAGCATCAGCCAACAACTCACCCGAACGGTGATGAAGGAACTGACCGGCACTACCGGACGGCGGATCGTGCGCGGCATCCTGGGCGGGCTCTTCAAGGGGCGTTGACCGGCCCAAGGTTCCTCGATCAGATCGCGATCGAGCTTCCGCAGGGGGACTTCGAAATGACGGGGCGCCGTGCGCCCCGCCGGTCATTTCTCGGGGATGAGGCCACGCGGGCTGAACCTCAGCACCAGGAGCAGTATGAGCCCCATGGTCAGGAGCCGCATATGCGCCGCGGATTCCAGAAGGTGCTGGCGCAGCGCGTTATCGTCGGCCAGTCCATAGGTGATCACGCTCATGAGCGAATGGCCGATTGGCTCGACCTGCACCCAGAGGAACCAGATCAGGAATCCGCCCAGCACCGAGCCGAGGTTGTTGCCCGACCCTCCGACGATCACCATCACCCAGACCAGGAAGGTAAAGCGCAGTGGTTGATAGGAACTTGGCGTCAGTTGCCCGTCGAGCGTGGTCATCATCGCACCGGCCACGCCGCAGATCGCGCTGCCCAGGATAAAGACCTGCAAATGCCGCGCGGTCACGTCCTTGCCCATGGCCTCGGCGGCGACCTCGTTGTCGCGAATGGCACGCATCATCCGGCCCCATGGCGAATGCAGCGCCCGCTGCGCCAGCCACAGGACGATGAGCAGAACGACGAGAAACAGCAATGCATAGCCCATCTTGGAATAGAGCGACGAGGCGATCACCGGATCGAGGCCCAGACCCTCGGCGCGGGCGACGAAATCGGGGTCCCGTTGCAACTCGATCTCATATGGCACCGGGCGGGGCAGGCCCGACACGTTCTTGACCCCGCGCGACAGCCAGTCCTCGTTCTTGAGAACGGCAATGATGATTTCGGCGATGCCCAGCGTGGCAATGGCCAGGTAATCCGAGCGCAGCCCCAGTGCCGTCTTGCCGATGAACCACGCCGCACCGGCCGCCAGAAGCCCGCCCACCGGCCAGGCCAGCAGCACCGGAAGGCCCAGCCCCCCGAGATAGCCGGTGCCCGCCGAGTTCACCCCCTCGATGGCCTCGACACCTGCGTCAAAGACATACCGAAAGACGAAAAAGCCCAGCCCGAGCACGCCGATGAGGGCCAGCGTGCGGCTCCGCCCCGGCGCCATTTTCTGATAGGTCAGAATGCCGCCTGCGATCGTCGCGGCGCCAAGAGCCAGCCCGATGAGGACCTGCGCGCCTCCCGCGGCCCAGGCATCGCCCACGGGCGGCATCGACACCAGCACCACGGCCAGCCCACCCAGTGCGACAAAGCCCATGACGCCGACATTGAACAGGCCGGCAAAACCCCATTGGAGATTGACCCCGAGAGCCATGATCGCGCTGATCAACCCCATGTTGATGATGAACAGGGCCGAGTTCCAGCTTTGCACGAAGCCGGTGAGAATGATGAGCGCCGCGACGGTCGCGAACAGAAGCGTGTTTTTCAATGTCTCGCTCATACCGATTTTCCCCTGAAGATACCGGTTGGCCGGAACAGCAGCACGATGACCAGGATCATGAAGCTGACAGCGAACTTGTAGTCGGTCGAAAGCAACTGGACGAGGCCCGACGGTGCAAGCTCATCGGGTAACGCATAGGTCAGCACCCGTTTCCAGGCATATGTGATCGTCACCTCGGAAAAGGCGATGATGAACCCGCCCGCAATGGCGCCCAGCGGACTTCCGAGCCCGCCGACGATGGCGCTGGCGAAGATGGGCAGCAGGAGCTGGAAATAGGTGAAGGGCTTGAAACTCTTGTCGAGCCCGTAAAGCACGCCCGCGATTGTGATGAGCCCCGCGACGATCATCCATGTATACATCACCACGCGCTCGGGGTTGATGCCGGAGAGCAGCGCCAGATCCTCGTTGTCGGAATAGGCGCGCATGGATTTGCCTGTGCGGGTGCGCCCCAGGAACCAGAACAACGCCGCCACGACGATCACTGCCGTGATCACCGTGATACCTTGCGTGGTGCGGATGGCGACCCCCTCGGGCAGCCCGGTCAGCGCCTTGAAGTCGGGTACCGAGATGATGAAGCGATCGCCATCGGCAAAGCGATGCTCGTCGGGGCCGAGAACGAAGCGCACCAGCCCGTTATAGACGAACATCACCCCGAGCGACGCCATGACCAGTATGATCGGCTTGGCCTTTTGCCGCCGGTAGAACCGAAAGACGAGCCGGTCGGTGCCAAGCAGAACCCCGATCGTCACGACAATGGCAAAGGGTAGCGCCAGCAGCGCGGTGGGCAGTGGCCCGGCAGTGATTCCCATCGACTGGAACCACCAGGTCAACAGGATGGCAACCATCGTACCGACGGCCATCGAATCGCCATGGGCGAAATTCGAGAACCGCAGGATACCATAGATCATCGTCACCCCCAGCGCCCCCAGCGCCAGTTGACTGCCATAGGTGATGGCCGGGATCAGAACGAAATTGGCCAGCACGAGGAACGCGTTCAGGATCTCCATCGGCTTCCTTCCCTTGTCGGTCCGCTTTGCGGCATGGCCGCGCGGGTCTTTTGCATGTTTATGGTTTTCCGTGCAGGCACCACGCCCTCACATCGCGTATTCCATGCCAGCACGCGCATCACGGCGCGCCTCCGCAGCGTCCGGAATGCGCCCCGATCTTTGGACCTGACCTGGCATGACCGTTGCGTTGCGCGGCAAAACGCCCGGTTTCGAAAGCGCAGGCCTTGCCCGGCGCCTGCGTGGCGGCCGTGAGCGCGGCGATTATGCGTCCCGCGCATCTCATCCACCGAGGAAACTCGCCCGGACCTCGGGGTCGGCCAGGAGTTCCTTGCCGGTGCCTGTGTGCCCGTTGCGCCCCTGCACCAGGACGAAACCGCGATCCGCGATCCCGAGCGCCTGGCGCGCGTTCTGTTCGACCATCAGGACCGGCAGGCCGGTACGGGCCACCTCGATGATCCGGTCGAAAAGCTCGTCCATCACGATCGGGCTGACCCCGGCGGTCGGCTCATCGAGCATCAGCACCTTTGGCCGGGTCATGAGCGACCGGCCTACAGCGACCTGCTGGCGTTGACCGCCCGACAATTCGCCCGCGGCCTGGTGGCGCTTTTCCTTGAGGATCGGAAACAGGTCATAAACCTGTTCCATCGTGTCCGAGATGTCGTCGTGCCGGATGAACGCGCCCATCTCGAGGTTCTCCTCGACGGTGAGCGACGTGAAGATGTTGTTGGTCTGGGGCACGAACCCCATGCCCTTGGCCACCCGGTCCTGAGGTGACAGCGCCGAAATGTCCTCGCCGTCGAGCAGAACCCGCCCCTCGCGCATGTCGAGCATTCCGAAAACCGCCTTCATCGCGGTGGATTTTCCCGCCCCGTTGGGGCCCACGATCACCGCGATCTCACCGGGGTTCACCGCGATGGTGCAATCATGCAGGATGTCGGGCCCGTTCCTGCCATAGCCGCCGGTCATGTTCTCGCCGATCAGGAACGGGCTTTCGCCCTCCACGCGGCTCGTCTTGCCACTGTCGCGCAGCGGGATTTCACCGGAGCCATGCGGGTTGGTGATGCTGCGATCCTTGTTGCCCCTGTCATCGCGATAGGGGTTGCCGCCATTGCTCATGCCTCGGCCCCCGCCATTTCCTTGTTTTTCAATCCGGTGCCGAGATAGGCCTCGATCACCTGTTCGTTGGTCTTGATCTCGTCCAGCGTGCCCTGGGCCAGCACCTTGCCCTCGGCCATGCAGATCACCGGGTCGCACAGCTTGTCGATGAAATCCATGTCATGCTCGATCACCACGAAGGTATAGTTGCGCTCCTTGTTGAGGCGAATGATCGCGTCTCCGATGGTGTTGAGCAGCGTGCGGTTCACGCCGGCGCCGACCTCGTCGAGAAAGACGATCTTGGCATCGACCATCATGGTCCGCCCCAGTTCGAGCAGCTTCTTCTGCCCGCCGGAGACCTCGCCCGCGCGATGGTCGGCCAGGTGTTCGATGGTCAGGAATTCCAGAACCTCGTCGGCCCTGGCGCGCAGGGCGCGTTCCTCTTCGGCGATGCGCTTGCGTCCGAACCAGGTGTTCCAGATGCGTTCGCCCGACTGGTCGCCCGGCACCATCATCAGGTTCTCGCGGCAGGTCATCGAACTGAATTCATGCGCGATCTGAAACGTCCTGAGCAGGCCCTTGTGGAAAAGCGTGTGCGGGGGCAGGCCGGTGATGTCCTCGCCATACATGGTCACACGCCCGGACGTTGGTGGAAGAACGCCCGCGATCGCGTTGAAAAGAGTGGTCTTTCCTGCGCCGTTCGGTCCGATTAGGCCAGTGATCGACCCTTCGGAGATTTCAAGCGTTGCTCCATCAACAGCATGGAACCCGCCGAAATGCTTGTGCACGTCGTCAACGGTTATCATATGTGCCCTCTCCCCGGAGGTGCCCGGCGTTTCCCGCCGGATTATCGTGGCATGCGGCCCGGGAGGTTCCGGGCCGCATGCGGTTGGCTATCGCTGGATCAGCGGAACTGAACGGTGGTGTTTTCACCGTCCTTGATCAGCACCTGGCGGAAGAGACCTGCAGCTTCGCCGGGATCGATCAGTTCGACACCGGTGCCGCCGACATAGTCGATCTCGCCGCCGTCGGCGAGAATTTCCAGGCCCTTGGCCAGTTCCCCGGCCTGAATCTCCTCGCCCGGGGCATTGGCCACGTCCATGATCTTCTCCTTGTAGTCGCTCGGATCGGAGGATCCGGCCGCCTGCATGGCAAGAAGAATCAGCGCCGCGGCGTCATAGCTTTCGGGCGTGAAGGGCGTGGTCGGATCCCAATCGCCGCCCGAGGCTTCCGCGACCTCGCTGAACCGCTCGACCAGCTCTTCGGTCGGGCTGGGGTGCTGGCCGGTCGAGCCGTTGATCTCGTCGCCGAAATTCTCGACCAGTGCATTCGACATCATCCCGTCGGGGAAGTGGAAGGTCTCGAACGCCCCGCTATCGAGCGCCGAGCGCACGATACCGGCGCCGCCCTGGTCGACATATCCCGCAACAACCAGGCGCTCGCCACCGGCCGAGGCCAGCGAGCTGACTTCGGCCGAGTAGTCGGCCTTGCCGTCTTCATGCGCGGCGCTCATCGTCACCGTGCCACCCATCTCCTTGAACGAGGCCTCGAAACTGTCGGCCAAACCCTTGCCATAGTCATTGTTGGTATAGGTCACGGCGACTTCTTCGATGCCTTCTTCCATCAGGATTTCCGCCATCACGACGCCTTGGCGGGCGTCAGAGGGCGCGGTGCGGAAGAACAATCCTTCATCCTCGTTGTTCTTGTGGCTCAGCGCCGGCGACGTCGCCGAGGGCGATATCATCACGACACCGTTGGGCACCGCCACGTTGTTGAGCACCGCACCGGTCACGCCCGAACAGTCGCCACCGACGATCCCCTTGACCCGGTCCGATGTGATCAACCGCTCGGCGGCGGCTGTCGCGGCCGAGGAATCGATGCAGGTGGTGTCGCCGTCGACGCCAACAACGGTCGCGCCGTCGAGCAGAAGGCCGCTGTCGCTGACTTCCTTGATCGCCAGATGAGCCGCGGGGGCCATGTGCGCAACGGTCGATTCGATCGGTCCGGTAAAGCCCAGAAGGACGCCGATCTTGATCTCTTCGGCATGTGCCGCACCGGCAAAAAGCGCCGTCGCTGCGGTGGTAGCAATCAGTTTCTTCATGATTTTCTCCCATGTTGGAACGATAAGTCCGGTGCAAAGCCTATTCCGGCTGACGAAAAAAGAAAAGCATTAAGGCGACATTCCGCAAGGCAATTGTTTCACTCACGTGAACGTTGACGCACCGCGGTCGCGACCGTGCTAGGATCAGTCGCCGAAAGGGGGATCGTCATGCGATTTTTCATTGCCATTCTCGGTATCATGTCCGTGTTCTGGTGGGCGGCACCCGCCGGGGCCGAAGAGCGCCGCATCGACACGCCGCTGGGGCCGGCGCTGATCGAAACCGTGGCCGAGGAGTTTCGGGTGCCATGGTCGCTGGGGTTTCTACCCGATGGGCGAATGCTCGTTACCGAACGCGCGGGTCGTCTCTGGCTTCTGGCGCCCGATGGCACCCGCGAGCAGGTCAGCGGCCTGCCTGACATCGCCGCGCGCGGGCAGGGCGGCTTGCTCGATATCGCGATCGCGCGGGATTTTGAACAAAGCAGCACCGTTTTCCTGAGCTTTGCCAAGGCCCAGCGCGACGGCGAAGGCACCGCGCTTGCCGTGGCAAAGCTCGACGAGAACCGGTTGCGCGATCTGCGGGTGATTTTTGAAATGGCCCCGGGGTCATCCGGCGGACAGCATTTCGGTGGCCGGATCGTCGAGGCGCCGGATGGCACGCTTTTCCTCACCATCGGTGACCGGGGCGACCGGCCATCCGCACAGGATCGCGCGCGTCACAATGGCAGTGTGATTCGCGTGACGCGCGACGGGGACGTGCCCTCCGACAATCCATTTGCCGGGCAGTCGGACGCGCAGCCCGAGATCTGGTCCTATGGCCACCGCAACCCGCAGGGCGCCACGCTCGATTCCGAGGGGCAGCTCTGGGTCAACGAACACGGCGCGCGCGGCGGGGACGAGATCAACCGCGTTCGGCGCGGTGCAAATTACGGCTGGCCGGTCATCGCCTATGGCCGCCATTATTCCGGCGGCAAGATCGGTGAAGGCACGTCCAAACCGGGCATGGAGCAGCCCGAGTTCTACTGGGATCCGTCCATCGCGCCTTCGGGGATGGTGATCCACTCCGGCAACGGTTGGCCGGCCGCGCGCGGGCATCACTTCGTCGGTTCGCTCAAGTTCGATCATGTCGCGGTCCTGACCCCCGGGGCTGAGGAGGAGGTCGGGCGGATCGAGAGCCGCGAAACCGCGCGCGTGCGCGACCTGCGCGAGGGGCCGGATGGCGCGCTCTGGATCGTCTCCGAGGGCAATGGCACGATCTATCGCCTTCGCCCGGAATAGGGGCTGTTGCATTTCATCGCCGCAGCGACTGCAGCGCGGTCACAATGAGCGCCATGGTGCAAAAGCCGTGCGTTCGGTCAGATCGACAGCCGCGTCGCGTGGCTGCCGCGTTCGCGATAGGGCGTGGTGTCGTAATGCGCGCGATAGCATTTCGAGAAATGCGACGGGCTTGCGAACCCGCAGGCCAGCGCCACGTTGATCACGCTCATGTCGGTCTGCATCAAGAGGTTGCGTGCCTTTTGCAGGCGCAGTTCCATGTAATAGCGTTTCGGCGAACGGTTGAGGTAGCGCCGGAACAGCCGTTCGAGCTGCCGTGTGCTCATCCCCACCTCGCGGGCCAGGATCGAGGGGCTGATCGGCTCCTCGATGTTCTGCTCCATCTTCTGGATGACAAGGCTCAGTTTCGGATGCCGGACCCCGATCCGCGTGGGCACCGAAAGGCGTTGCGTGTCCTGGTCGGTACGGATCGAGGAATAGATCAACTGATCGGCCACCGCATTGGCCAGTTCCTCGCCATGGTCGTCTGCGATAAGCTTGAGCATGAGGTCGATGGACGATGTGCCCCCGGCCGTGGTCATGCGGTTGCCATCGACCACGAACACCGACTTGGTCAGTGTCACCTCGTCGAACTCCTCGGTGAAACTGTCCTGGTTTTCCCAGTGGATGGTAGCACGCTTGCCATCCAGAAGCCCCGCCTTGGCCAACGAATAACCCGCGGTGCACAGCCCGCCGATCACCGGCCCCTTGCGGGCCTCGCGCCTGAGCCATGACACGAGCTTCTTGGTGGTCGCGGTCTGGATGCGCATCCCGCCGCAGACAAGGATCGTGTCATCGCGCGTGACCTCGCCAAGATCCATGTCGAGCGCAAAGCTGGTGCCCGCCGAGCACGACACCATCTCGCCACCTTCGCCGGCCAGCTTCCATTCGTAAAGCTCGCGTCCCGACATCCGGTTTGCGATGCGGATCGCCTCGATGGCGCTGGCGAATGACAAAAGGGTGAACTGGTCGAGCAGCACAAAGATAAAACGCCGCGGCTTGGAGGGCACGCTTTCAAGCTTGATTGTCTGGCGAGGGTCGTCCATCAACTCGTCTCTTTCGTAGTCTCCGCCTCGGGCGCGTGGTCACGTGCTGTAAACGGCAAATCCTGTCGCTGCTGTTCACTTGGGCAGACCCGGACCGCCACGTCAAGAGGCGGCGATTCGCGTATGGTCAGCGCGATCCGGGTTCTGTATATGAAGTGACCGTAACGCAAGACACCCGGAGAAAGACAATGAGTGACTGGACAAGATCCGGCTGGCGCGCCAAACCGCGCATCCAGATGCCGGATTACACGGATCAAGCCGAGTTGCAGGCGGTCGAAGCCCAGCTCGGCCAGTATCCGCCGCTCGTCTTTGCCGGCGAGGCGCGGCGCCTCAAGGAACAGCTCGGTGCCGCCTCGCGCGGCGAGGCGTTCATGCTTCAGGGGGGCGATTGCGCCGAAAGCTTCGAACAGTTCTCGGCCGATGCGATCCGCGACACGTTCAAGGTCATGCTGCAAATGGCCATGGTGCTGACCTATGGCGCCAAGGTGCCGGTGATCAAGGTCGGGCGCATGGCCGGGCAATTCGCCAAGCCGCGCTCTGCGCCGACCGAGGTGGTCGAGGGCGTTGAACTGCCCAGCTATCGCGGCGACATCATCAACGAGCTGGATTTCTCGCCCGAGGCGCGCATCCCCGACCCGAAAAAGATGCTTCAGGCCTATACCCAGTCCGCGGCGACGCTCAACCTGTTGCGCGCGTTCTCGACAGGCGGTTATGCCGATGTGCACCAGGTCCATAGCTGGACGCTGGGCTTCACCGAGACCGAAAACGCCGCGCGCTATCGCGAGATGGCCAACCGCATTTCCGACACGCTCGATTTCATGAAGGCGGCGGGTGTGGACTCGAACCGTTCCGCGGCGCTGCACACGGTCAATTTCTACACCAGCCACGAGTCGCTTCTGCTGGAATACGAAGAGGCACTGACACGGGTGGATTCGACCTCCGGCAAATGGCTCGCCGGGTCCGGGCACATGCTCTGGATCGGGGATCGCACCCGCCAGCCCGATGGCGCGCATGTCGAGTTCCTGAGCGGTGTGCTCAATCCCATCGGGCTCAAATGCGGCCCCACCATGGAGGTGGACGATCTCAAGCGCCTGCTGGCCAAGCTCAACCCCGGGAACGAGGCCGGGCGGCTCACGCTGATCACGCGCTTCGGCGCCGGCAAGGTCGGTGAACACCTGCCGCGCCTCATCAAGGCGGTCGAAGAAGAGGGCGCGAACGTGGTCTGGGTCTGTGATCCGATGCATGGCAATACCATCAAGTCGGCCAGCGGGCTGAAAACCCGACCCTTCGACCTGGTGCTGCGCGAGGTGCGCGAGTTCTTTGCCACCCACAAGGCCGAAGGCACGGTGCCCGGCGGGGTACATTTCGAGATGACCGGCCAGGATGTGACCGAATGCACCGGCGGGGTGCGCGCGGTCACCGACGAGTCGCTCTCGGATCGCTATCACACCGCATGCGATCCGCGCCTCAACGCGTCGCAATCGCTCGAACTCGCGTTTCTCGTGGCCGAGGAACTCACGGCCCGGCGCGCGGCAGAAGCGGCGGAGGTCAAGACCGGGTGACAGGTCACGCGCGCCCGGGGCGCCGCCCCGGGTTGCGGCGCCCGCTGTCCCGGATGTGGCTTCAGTCGTCGCTTTTCACCAGCCGCAGATAACCCGGCCGTGCACCAGAACGCGGCCTTTCGAACCGCCGCGGCGCCTCGGCAAAACCGGCCTCAGGCTGCCGCGACACCGGGCTTTCTTCCATTCCCTCGACTGGCCCGAGGTCGGGCAGGCTGCGCAGGTCGGTTTGCGCCACGCTGAAGCGGCGCGGTGCGCGCCCCAACTGTCCGACGGTCTCGAAACAGCCCAGAACCCGGGTGATCTCGCCCATGTCGCTGAGCAGCGGCAAGAGGAGCATCCGCCCTTCAAGCGGTGGCTTGCCGATGCCGGTCTCCGCGCTCAGCGTGAGGCGCGCCACCGCGGGCGTGGACATGACCGCCTCCAGGGTTCGGGAAAACCCGGCGCGTTCGGAGGGTGGCAGCATCGCGCTGATCGGCATCCCGCGCACCTCCATTCCCATCAGGTCATTGAGATGCATCCCCGCGATCCGCAGACGCGCCAGGCCGGGTGCGATCCGTTCGAGGACAAAGGCATATTCCAGCGCGTTCTCGATCCCGCGCGGGTCGATGTCCGCACGTCGCGGAAGGTCACAGCCAACCCGGAGCCCTTCCCAATAGGCTTCGACCTCGATCAGGGATCGAAACCGGTTTTCCGCAATGAAACCCGTCATGTCGATCACGTTCCCACCCGCATTACCACAACCACACATGGCATATCCCCAGTTGTCAAAACGCTCTGACCCGGGGCGCGACAGCTGCGTCAACCTTGGGGTCAGAGTGATTACCGATGTCTTAATTTGCCACGGATTGATGCAAATTGCGCGCGCAATGTAAGGATTTGGTTAACCCCGAAATCGGTTCGGGCCGGCCGTGTCGCGGGAATTCAACGGCTTGCCCCCGCTCGGGCGCGGTGGCATCAGGGGACAAGGGAAAATGCGAAGGAACGCCCGTGATACACTCGATGACCGCCTTTGCCTCGGCCAAGGGCCAATCCGGCCCCTATGCCTGGGCGTGGGAGTTGCGCAGCGTCAATGCCAAGGGGCTCGACCTGCGGCTGCGCGTGCCCGACTGGATCGCCGGTCTTGAGGCGGCGCTGCGCACGCGGATTGGCGCGGCACTCACGCGCGGGTCGGTCTCGCTTTCGCTCCGTCTCACCCGCGAGGACGAACTCGCAACGCTTTCGGTCAATGCCGCACAGCTCGATGCCGTGCTTGACGCGCTGGCCGTGATCGAGACCCGCGCGCTCGATCGCGGAATCAGCCTCGCTCCCTCGCGTGCCGCTGATATCCTGGCCCAGCGCGGCGTGCTCGAACAATCGGGCGGCGATGAGGACACCACCGCATTGCGCAATACCCTGCTTGATGCGTTCGAGCCGCTGCTGGCCGATTTCCTCGCCATGCGCGCCGCCGAAGGCCGGGCGCTGCACGACGTGCTGAACACCCAGATCGGCCGCATCGAGACACTCACCGCCGAGGCCGCCGCGCTGGCCGACACCCGCCGCTTCGACATGGCCGAGGCGCTGCGACAGAACCTCGCCCGCGTGCTCGACAATGCCGCCGGTACCGACGCCGACCGCGTCGCGCAGGAACTGGCCATGATCGCGGTCAAGGCCGACATCACCGAGGAGCTTGATCGCCTTCAGGCCCATGTCGGCGCCGCGCGCGATCTGCTGGCCGCCGATGGCGCGGTCGGGCGCAAGCTCGATTTCCTGACCCAGGAATTCAACCGCGAGGCCAACACGCTCTGTTCCAAGTCCCAGCACATGGCGATGACCGCGGTCGGGCTCGAACTCAAGGCGGTGATCGACCAGCTGCGCGAACAGGTTCAGAACGTGGAGTGACCCGATGACCAAGCGACGCGGCCTTCTGATCATCCTGTCCTCGCCCTCGGGCGCGGGCAAATCCACGCTTTCCAAACGCCTGCGCGCCTGGGACCCGACGATCCGCTTTTCGGTCTCTGCCACGACCCGCGCGCCAAGAGAGGGCGAGCGGGACGGCACCGATTACCACTTCATGACCGAAGATGCGTTCAAACGCGACGTTGCCGCGGGTGATATGCTCGAACACGCCCATGTGTTCGGGAATTTCTACGGATCGCCACGCTCACCCGTGGAAGAGGCGATTGACGCCGGGGCCGACGTGCTTTTCGACATCGACTGGCAGGGCGCGCAACAGATCCGCAACTCGGCGCTGGCGCCCAACACGCTGTCGATCTTCCTGCTTCCGCCCTCGATCCATGAACTGCACCGCCGTCTTGTCAGCCGCGGCCAGGACACGCCCGAGGTGATCGTCCGCCGGATGCAGAAAAGCTGGGACGAGATTTCGCATTGGGGCAGCTACGATTACGTGCTGATCAATGACGATCTCGACCGCACCGATGCCGATCTGCGCGGCATCGTCACCGCCACCCGCCTGCGCCGAACCCAGCAGCCGATGCTGGTCGATCACGTGCGCAGGCTTCAGACCGAATTCGAGGAGATGGAGGAATGACCCTATACGCGCTCGACGGCCACGCGCCGCACTGCCACGAAGATACATGGGTGGCGCCCAACGCCAACCTGATCGGGCGGATCACGCTCGAAGCCGGTGCCTCGGTCTGGTTCGGGGCAACCCTGAGGGGCGATAACGAACCCATCACGGTTGGCCGCGGCTCGAACGTGCAGGAAAACTGCGTCTTTCACACCGACATGGGCTATCCGCTGACCGTCGGGGCCGATTGCACCATCGGGCACAAGGTCATGCTGCATGGCTGTACCATCGGCGACGGCAGCCTGATCGGCATGGGTGCGACCATCCTCAACGGGGCCAGGATCGGCGCCAACTGCCTGATCGGGGCAGGGGCGCTCATCACCGAGAACAAGGAGATTCCCGACGGCAGCCTCGTCATGGGGGCGCCGGGCCGGGTGATCCGCCAACTCGATGCGCCGGCCAAGGCGATGCTTCGGGCCAGCGCCCAGCATTACCAGGACAACATGCGCCGGTTTCGCGCTGGCCTCACGCCGGTGGCGTGACGGTTGCGGGCAATCTTGTCGAGTTCCAGAATAAAGAATTCGAACCCGATCGGGGCGCATGTCGGCTGCGCGCGATCATTCCTGGCAAGGTCATCATGACAGACACGTCCATCCGGAACCTGCTCGATGCGCTGCCGCTGGCGGCGCTGTTCGTCGATACGCAGGATCGGATCGCGGGGGCCAATGCCGGCGCGCTCGCGCTTCTGGGCGAGCATGTGGCAGGGCGCTACTATGTCACGGCCCTGCGCCAGCCCGACCTTCTCGATGCGATCGAGAGTTGCGGGCGCCGACAGATCGCGCGTGAAACCCGGTACCTGCTGCGCGACGGCGAGCGCGATGCAACCTATGTGGTGAAATGCGGCTGGATCGACGCCGCCGACATCCGCGGCGTGCTGGTCAGTTTCAAGGATGTCTCGGATCTCGAGGCCGCGGGGCAGATGCGCCGCGATTTCGTCGCCAATGTCAGCCACGAGTTGCGCACGCCGCTCACCGCGCTCATGGGTTTCATCGAGACCCTGCGCGGCCCCGCCAGAAGCGACCCCGTCGCACAGGAGCGGTTTCTGGGGATAATGCAGGCCGAGGCCGAGCGGATGGAGCGCCTGGTCAAGGATCTGCTCTCGCTGAGCCGGGTCGAGGCGCAGGAACGGATGCGGCCCGCCGAAGAGGTCGATCTGGCGGCGCTGGCGCGTTCGGTGCTGCATGGATTCGCGCCCGTCGCACACGAGGCCGGGGTCGCGCTGGCGGACGAGTTGCCGGCGGGCGCCTGCATGGTTCCCGGAGACGAGGACCAACTCAGGCAATTGATCTCGAACCTTGTCGAGAACGCCATCAAGTATGGCGGGGCAGGGGGGGCGGTGACGCTGTCGTTGGTCGTGTCACCGCGCGACGCGACGCTGCGCGGCCCCGCGGTGGTGCTCTCGGTCCGCGACGAGGGCCAGGGGATCGACCCGATTCATATTCCGCGCCTTACCGAACGGTTCTACCGGGTCGATTCGCATCGCTCGCGGCAGGTTGGCGGCACCGGGCTCGGCCTTGCCATCGTCAAGCATATCGTGAGCCGCCATCGCGGCCGGTTGCGGATAGACAGCGAGCCGGGGCAGGGCAGCACCTTTACCGTGATCCTGCCCGCCGCCTGATGCGGCGCGATGGCTCAACGAGGCAATCGTCACAAATTCGTTACGCGAATGTCATACAAGCTTTGCACGCGGGGGCTATCGCAGCCCGGGCCACCGGTCATAGACGGCACAGCAACCAGGAACAGGTGCCTGCTTGATCCATGTGAACCTTGTCATCCGGCCTGCGACCCGACAGATCGGGACAATGCAGGCGATCGCGCGACCGCCGATCCCTCCGGCTCGGGCAAACCTGTCATGCAAGGCGGGATCTTGCAGATGGGTACGAGAGCTTGCCCAGCCAAATGACGCCGCGGGCATTCAACTGCCCCAGGGAGTGAAACGATGAACCAGGAACACATCACCGCAGCCTTTGACCGCGATCTCGAAACCATCCAGGCGCGGATCATGAAGATGGGCGGGTTGGTCGAACAGGCCATCCTCGACGCCGCCGACAGTTTCGCGGCCCGTGACGAGGAACTGGCGCGCAAGGTGCGCATGCGCGACCACGTCATCGACGATCTCGAGGATCAGATCAACGACGATTGCGCACGCGTCATCGCGCTGCGCGCACCAATCGCCACCGATCTTCGCCTGGTGCTGAGCGTGATGAAGATCGCGGGCAACCTCGAACGCATCGGTGACTATGCCAAGAACATGGCCAAGCGCACCACCGTTCTGGTCGAGATGGCGCCGATAGAAGGGGCCGACGTGTCGCTCAAGCGCATGGCGCGCGATGTGGAACTCATGCTCAAGGACGCGCTCGACGCCTATGTCCAGCGCGACGCCGAACTTGCGATGGAGGTGATCCGCCGCGATCGGGATATCGACCAGCTCTACAACGCGCTGTTTCGCGAATTCATCACCTTCATGATGGAAGACCCGCGCAAGATCACGCCCTGCATGCATCTCCATTTCATCGCCAAGAACACCGAACGCATGGGCGATCACGTCACGTCCATTGCCGAACAGGTGGTCTACCTCGTGACCGGTGAATTCCCCGATGAGGACCGGCAAAAGGCCGATCGCACATCCACCGATCCGAACATCGCGAAAGGGAACTGACCCATGTCGTCCGAACAACCCACCGTGCTTCTGGTCGAGGATGAACCGGCGCAGCGTGAAGTGCTCGCCTATAACCTCGAAGCCGAAGGTTTTCACGTCGTCCGGGCCGGCGACGGAGAAGAGGCGATGGTCATGGTGGACGAGGAAACGCCGGATATCATCCTGCTCGACTGGATGCTTCCCAACGTTTCGGGCATCGAGGTCTGCCGCCGGCTCAAGATGCGGCCCGAAACGCGCAACGTGCCAATCATCATGCTTTCGGCCCGCTCGGAAGAGGTGGACCGGGTGCGCGGGCTGGAGACCGGGGCCGACGACTATGTCATCAAGCCCTACTCGGTGGTCGAACTGATGGCCCGCGTCCGCACGCAGCTTCGCCGGGTGCGGCCCTCGACGGTGGGCATCCAGCTGACATTCGAGGATATCGTGCTGGACAGTGAAACCCACCGCGTGACCCGCGATGGCAAGCCGCTGAAACTGGGCCCCACCGAGTTTCGCCTGCTCGCGACCTTCATGGAAAAGCCGGGGCGTGTCTGGAGCCGTGAACAGTTGCTGGACCGGGTCTGGGGCCGCGACATCTATGTCGACACCCGCACGGTCGATGTGCATATCGGGCGGCTGCGCAAGGCGTTGACCAGCCACGGCGGGGCGGACCCGGTGCGCACGGTGCGTGGCGCGGGCTATGCGCTGGGATAGGGGGCCGACCCCGTATTTCGGAACAACCCGGCCCGGACTTGATCCGGGGCCTCCTCGTCCTGCCCGAATCGAAACCGCCATGGTGGAGCGAAAACCCTACCGCTTTCGCAATACCGCGCGCGCCCGGGCAAGACCCTTGCGGACCAGGGGTTAACGCCTCACCCGGCAGCCGGATGGCAGCCGGGAGTCATACGCGTGTCACCCCCCGGTTCGCGCCCCGCGTTAAGACGTTAACATGCGGAACGCTCATGGATCGGGTTAACGGGTTTCGCGTCCGAAAGGCGTCATCCGCCTGCCGCGCCCGTCGTCTAGGGTCTGATCGAATTCGCCCCGCCCGGAACGGCGGCGAAGCCGCCCGGGCAGCACACCATTGCCCGGCAGGCGATTTTTCGCAGAAAAATCTGCCGAGAGGGGGCCGCCCCGTCGTGCCGGAGGCACGCCTTCGGCGTGACCGGGTGCTTTCGAGGGGTTGCGCGTCGCCCGAAGCAGGGAAGACGTTGCAAGATAAACTGCCCTGCTCTGGTGTGGTGAGCACCCGACCGCGGCCCTGTGCTGCCCTTTCGTCCGGCATAGGTGAATCCGACTTGCTGCGATACGCTATAACCCATTGCGATTGCGTGAAAAAGGCCTCAACGCGGCAGCATGTCCTCGCCCTGAACCTCGTCGCGCAGCCAGTTTCTGAACTGGCACAGGGCCGGGTCGTCGGCCTTGTCCTCGGGCCAGACCAGCCAATAGGCCCCGCGGCTTTCGGTCGGCCCGCCATAAGCGCTCAAAAGGCGCCCCTCGGCCAGTTCCTGTCCGATCAGGTAGTCGGGCAGAAGCGCCACCCCCAGACCGTGCAGAACCGCCTGGATGATCGTTGTGAACTGATCGTAATAGGTGCCGGTGACATGCGGTGCCTCCACCCCGTGGGCGGCCAGCCACTCGACCCAGGCCCGCGGCCGCGTCTGGATATGCAAGAGCGGCAACCGCTGGAGGTCTTCGGCACGGTTCAGCGAATGGCCAGCGAGAAGCGCAGGCCGGGCGACCGGCAGCACATATTCCAGCGCCAGCAGGAGCTTTTGCGATCCGGGCCAATCGCCATCCCCGAAAGTTATAGCTGCATCAAATGGTTGAGCGGCAAAGTTAAACTGCTCAAGCCGGGTGGTCATGTTGATCGTGACATCTGGATGCGCCTTGGCAAAGCCCGGCAGGCGCGGCACCAGCCAGCGCATCCCGAAACTGGGCAATATGGCAAGGTTTACCGCACCGCCCCCCATATCCGTCTGCAGGCGAAGCGAGGCTTGCGCGATCTGTTGCAGGGCGCCCCGGATTTCTGCGGCATAGCGCGCACCTGCCGATGTGAGCGCCAGCCGTTTGCGGCTGCGATTGAGCAACGGTACCCCAAGCTGCTCTTCGAGCGTTTGCAGCTGGCGGGACACCGCGCTTTGTGTCAGGGCAAGCTCCTCGGCCGCTGCCGTCGCGCTCCCCAGGCGTTCGACGGCTTCGAGCGCCTGCAGGGCAGGGACCGAGGGCAGGAATCGTCGTGGCGCTATCATCTATTCCAAGATTTAATGTAACCATGCGGATAAGTCGATTTATCATGCGATTTTCTCAAGGTAAACTTGCGCAAACGTAAACCCACCGTTCGATGGAGATTCCAACATGCTCGACAAACCCGCCTTGCGCGCCAAGGATGCCCCGGATCTTGGTCAGTTCACCTGGGACGACCCGTTCCGCCTCGAGGATCAGCTGAGCGAAGAGGAACGCATGATCCGCGACAGCGCGCGCGCCTATGCGCAGGAAAAGCTGTTGCCGCGCGTGACCGAAGCATTCGCGACCGAAGGGACGGATCCCGAGATCTTTCGCGAAATGGGTGAGATGGGCCTGCTTGGTACCACGACACCCGAGGAATATGGCGGTTTGTCAGCCGGTTACGTGACCTACGGCCTTGTTGCCCGCGAGGTCGAGCGCGTCGATTCCGGCTATCGCTCGATGATGAGCGTGCAAAGCTCGCTGGTGATGTACCCGATCTATGCCTATGGCTCGGAAGAACAGCGCCGGAAATACCTGCCCAGGCTGGCATCGGGTGAATGGATCGGCTGTTTCGGCCTTACGGAACCCGATGCCGGCTCCGACCCGGGCGGCATGAAGACCCGCGCGGAGAAAACCGAAGGCGGCTACCGGCTCACCGGCTCCAAGATGTGGATTTCCAATGCGCCCATTGCCGATGTTTTCGTGGTCTGGGCCAAGTCCGAAGCGCATGGCGGCAAGATCCGTGGCTTTGTCCTCGACAAGGGCATGAAGGGTCTCAGCGCCCCGAAAATCATGAACAAGATGAGCTTGCGCGCCTCGATCACAGGCGAGATCGTCATGGATGGCGTCGAGGTGGGCGAGGACGCGCTCTTGCCCCACGTCGAAGGCCTCAAAGGCCCCTTCGGCTGTCTCAACAGGGCCCGTTACGGGATCAGCTGGGGTGCGATCGGGGCCGCCGAGGCCTGCTGGCATGCGGCACGGCAGTATGGGCTTGACCGGCACCAGTTCAAACGCCCCTTGGCACAGACGCAATTGTTTCAAAAGAAACTCGCCGACATGCAGACCGAGATCGCGCTCGGGCTCCAGGCGTCGCTCCGCGTCGGGCGGTTGATGGACGATGCGCAGGCCGCGCCAGAGATGATTTCCATCGTCAAGCGCAACAATGTCGGCAAGGCGCTCGACATCGCGCGCATGGCCCGCGACATGCATGGCGGGAACGGGATCAGCCTTGAGTTTCATGTCATTCGCCACATGATCAATCTTGAAACGGTCAACACCTACGAGGGAACGCATGACGTCCATGCCTTGATCCTTGGACGTGCACAGACAGGTTTGCAGGCGTTCTTTTGACCGCTGCAATCCTGTAAAAGGGGCCGGCTTTCAATGCGTTGCAGGCCGGCCTTCATGATTTTGATCATGCAGGGGGAGAGAAGAAAACGACCCTCCGGCTCGAGAAAAGAAAGCGCATAATAAGTATTATGTTAAACAACTGATGATCAAGCGAGTCGCCCCGGACGCTCTCGACATAATTCATGTTGGCCGCTAAATCTTTGGAACCACTCGAACCGAACTCTTTGCAAATGCGAGTTTCTATCGGTCTAATGTGAAATAGGCTCAGAATTCTTAATGATACGGTCGGTTGTCATCCCACCGTTTGGTTAACGTGAAAGACAGACGAATGAACCTGGCAGAATACCTTGACGAGTTGACCAACGCGCCATCCATGGAGGCGCTCTGGGACATGCATTGTCGTAAAATGGCGCAATACGGGTTCACTCGATTGTTTTACGGCTATACCAATTACCGAAGCGGCCAATCGCTCGGCGATCCCGACGATTTCATCATCCTGACCAATCACGACAAGGAATACACCGATTGGTTCCTTGGCCAGTCGATGTATTTTCATGCGCCGATGGTCAAGTGGTCGCTCGAAAACGAAGGCGTCGCCAGCTGGAGCATTGTGGGCGACATGATGAAAAGCGGCCTGTTGTCGGAAAGCGAAATGAAGGTCGTCGAGTTCAACAAGAAAATGCGCGTGACATCCGGATACACGATCAGTTTCAAGTCGATTTCGCCCCGGTCGAAGGGCGCCATCGCCTTGACCGGACGCGAGGACATGACACAGGCCGAAGTCGATGAGGTCTGGGCAGAGCACGGAACCGACCTTGTCGTCATGAACAACGTGGCGCATCTCAAGATCCTGTCCCTGCCCTATTCCAGCCCGACCCGCGGTTTGACCAAACGGCAGCTCGAGGCGCTGCACTGGGTGGGTGACGGAAAGACAACGGCTGATATCGCGATCCTGATGGGGTTGACGCCGGCAACCGTCGAAAAGCATCTGCGCCTTGCCCGGGAAGTTTTGAGCGTGGAAACGACTGCCCAGGCGGTGTTGAAAGCAGCGTTACATAACCAGATGTTCGTGGTCGAGTATTGACGGACATGCTCCATTCATCAATACATTGCCTGCTCATTTCCGATGGCGAGGTTTCATCGAATGCGGCTCTTGCGTGTTTCCGTTAGGTAAGGTTTCCCTTACTTTCGCAATTCGTTTCACGCTGTCACCATGATAGTGTTCCGTGAGTGGTGGCTTTTGAAGCTTGGGAACGTACAGGGCAAATCTCTGGAATTTCAGGGCTCTTTGCTCTGTCCGGTTCACGCCGGAGTCGGTCTGAAAGTCTATTCTTCGGCTGGAAGGCCGACATTTGAACCGCCCTTTCTCATCCCCATTTGCAGGGGCGGACAAAATGGAACGGTGCCAGCCCAAAAGCTGGCACCGTTTTATTTCTTTAGAATTCTGGTTTGCAAACCGGGTTCGCAAACCTGATGCGACCCGGGAGGATCAGCCCTGAGCCACCTTGGCAACTTCGGCTGCGAAGTCTTCCTGCTCCTTGTCGATCCCTTCGCCAACCTCCAGGCGCACGAAGCCGGTGATCTCGACGCCGGCCTCCTTGGCCGCCTGCGCAACGGTGAGGTCAGGATTGACCACGAACGCCTGGTTGAGAAGCGTGATCTCTGCCAGGAATTTCTTCATCCGCCCCTCGATCATCTTCTCGATGACATTGTCGGGCTTGCCCGATTCCCGCGCGATGTCGATCTGGACCTGACGTTCCTTTTCGACGATGGCGGGATCGAGCGCGTCGGCATCCAGTGCCTGCGGGCGCGGGTCGGCGGCGGCGACGTG
Organism: Rhodobacteraceae bacterium HLUCCO07; assembly: GCA_001314705.1. Taxonomy (GTDB): domain Bacteria; phylum Pseudomonadota; class Alphaproteobacteria; order Rhodobacterales; family Rhodobacteraceae; genus Aquicoccus. The sequence continues at coordinate 237,314 of LJSU01000009.1, read as the reverse complement.
CATCGCGACCTGACGCGCGAAGCCTTCATCATTGCCGCTATAGGCGACCAGAACACCGATCTTGCCCATGCCGGACGTTGCCGCGTTATGCACATAGGTCACAACGGAGTCGCCTTCGACAGAAGCCATCCGGCGCAGCGTCATGTTCTCACCGATCTTGGCAATCGCATCCGTCACGGCGGCCTCGACGGGTTTGCCGCCCATTTCCGTGGCTTTCAGGGCCTCGATATCACCGACACCGAGCGCGGCCTGCGCGATATCTCCGACAAGTTTTTGAAACTCTTCGTTCTTGGCAACGAAATCTGTTTCCGAGTTCAGCTCGATCGCGACCCCTTTGCCGCCATCGACCGCAACCCCGACAAGACCCTCGGCCGCGGTGCGCCCCGATTTCTTGGCGGCCTTGGCCAGACCCTTGGTGCGGAGCCAGTCGATGGCCGCATCCATGTCGCCATCGACCTCGGTCAGTGCTTTCTTCGCGTCCATCATGCCTGCGCCCGTGCTGTCGCGCAGTTCCTTCACCATTGCTGCTGTGATCGCCATGTCAGGCTCTCCTGAAATTGTTTCATATCGGTTAGCGCTGCGGGCGTGTGCCTGACACGCCCGCGCGACAATTGCGTGACGGGCTTATGCCTCGCCTTTTTCACTGGCCTCGGCGCCTGCCTCTTCCGGGGCCTCGACAGCCTCGACCGTCACTTCTTCGACCGGCGTTTCGGCCAGTTCGCCAATATCCACGCCGGCGGCGCCAAGCTGGGCCTGCATCCCGTCAAGGGCGGCGCGGCTGGCCAGATCGCAGTAAAGGGCGATCGCGCGGGCGGCGTCGTCGTTGCCGGGGATGACGTAATCGATTCCGTCGGGCGAACAGTTGGTATCGACCACCGCGACGATCGGAATGCCCAGCTTGTTGGCTTCTGCCACGGCCAGGGCCTCCTTCTTGACGTCGATGACGAACAGCATGTCGGGCACGCCGCCCATTTCGCGAATCCCGCCAAGCGATGCCTGGAGCTTGGCCTGTTCGCGTTCCATCCCGAGGCGTTCCTTCTTGGTCAGGCCTTCGGCGCCTTCGGCGAGGCGCTCGTCATATTCCTTGAGTCGGTTGATCGACTTGGAAACGGTCTGCCAGTTGGTCAGCGTGCCGCCCAGCCAGCGGTGGTTCATGTAGTATTGCGCGCATTTTTCTGCTGCGTCCGCAATGGGTTGGCTGGCCTGACGCTTGGTGCCGACAAACAGGACCCGGCCGCTTTTGGAGACGGTTTCGCGGATCGCGTTGAGGGCCGCATCCAGCATCGGGAGCGTCTGGGTAAGGTCGATGATGTGAATGCCGTTACGCGCGCCATAGATGAACTCGCCCATGCGGGGGTTCCAGCGCTGCGTCTGGTGACCAAAGTGAACGCCTGCTTCCAGAAGCTGGCGCATGGTGAACTCGGGAAGAGCCATGTCGTTGTTTCCTTTCCGGTTTTCGCCTTGGCAAGGGGTGCAAGGCGGATGCCTCAACCGGTGGACCAATGGGGATGTCTCCCCCATAGACCCGCCCTTGCCTGCGGATTGAATGTCGCGCGTATAGAGGGGTTGCGCGGCATTGGCAACCCCTGCCCCGCCACAGCCGTTAACGCCGCTCGAGGTGCCGAATCCGGGGGGTGACATCCGGCTGACATCCGGCTGCCGCCCGGCTGCCGGCAGATGACGCCGACCCGTCGCCGGGAAAGGGATGAACACACCGTGCGGCGCGCCTGTATCGATGCGGATTGCCCGGCTCGACAAATGCACTTATGTCGAGACGCAACTCTGATATGATGGTTATCGCATGACATCACCCCTTGACGACAATGACAGCGAAAAACCGCAACGCCGCTGGCGTCCCTTTGCGGGGCTTCGCAACAATTTCCTGGCTGGTCTTGTCGTGGTGGTGCCGATTGCCATCACGTTCTGGTTGATCTGGACATTTGTCGGCTGGATCGACAGCTGGGTTCTGCCTTTCATACCGGACAGGTATCACCCCGATGTGCTGATCAATCGCTGGGTTGCGGACACGCACTGGTTCCGCTGGCTGTTCGGCGAGGGCGAAGTGAACGTGAGCGTCCGCGGCGTCGGGGTGATCCTGTTCCTGATTTTCACGATCTTTGTCGGCTGGATCGCCAAGGGGCTGATCGGGCGCAGCTTCCTTGGCTGGGGCGAACGCATCGTGGACCGGATGCCGATTGTTCGCTCGGTCTATGGCGGGATCAAGCAGATCGCCGAGACGATCTTTGCGCAAACCGAATCGCAGTTCGACAAGGCTTGCCTGGTGGAATACCCGAGCAAGGGGATCTGGGCGATCGCCTTCATCTCGACCTCGGCCAAGGGCGAGATCGCCCGGCGCATCCCGGTCGAGGAGGAGATCCTGTCGGTGTTTATGCCCACGACGCCCAACCCGACAAGCGGCTTCCTGCTCTTCGTGCCGCGCCATTCGGTGATCGAGCTCGAGATGGGCGTCGAGGATGCCGCCAAGCTCGTGATCTCGGCGGGGCTGGTCTATCCCAACAGGAAAGACCCGACGCAGCCGGTGCCGGAAATGGAAGCGGGACAATAAGTCCTCTGCCTTACCGCCGCACCAGGTTCAGCCGTAAATGCTGCCGGGATCGACGGAACCACGCTGCCCCAGATCGTCGCCATGGGTGTCGAGAAAGGCCTGCGCAGCCTCGCGACCGGCGGTCTTGAGGCGGGCGATGACATCGGGGATCGGCACGAGCTTGGTCGCCACCGAAAGCTCGTTCATCAGCGCGTCATCGGCGATCATGTGCAGGTTGAGACGCTTCATCTCGCCTTGTCGCATCCGGCCCTCGTCGAGCAGGCGCTGCACGAAGGCGATGGCGCGCAGTTCGCGCAGGAGCGAGGAGTTGAAGCTGATCTCGTTGATGCGGTTGCGGATGTCCTGCGGCGTGCGGGGGATCTCGGTGCGTTCGAGCGGGTTGATGTTGACGATCACGATATCGCCGGGCAGGTCGGGCGCGAAAAGCGGAAAGAGCGCGGGGTTGCCGGTATACCCGCCGTCCCAATAGGCCTCGCCGTCGATCTCGACCGCGCGGAAGAGCGTGGGCAGACAGGCCGAGGCCAAAAGCGCATCGGTGCTGATGTCGTCGCCCTGGAAGACGCGGATCTTGCCGCTGCGCACATTGGTCGCCCCGACGAAAAGCCGCGGCCCGTCATGGGCGCACACGCGGTCATAATCGAACCGTTCGGCCACGCGACGCAGCGGATTGACATAGAACGGGCCCGACACATAGGGCGAGATCATCCGCTCCATGCTTTCGGCCCAGAGATAGGGCAGCGAATTGCCCACCGAATGCGACATCTGCGCCAGCCCCATCCAGTGCGGGAATAGCGGGCTGTCGATCGCGCCCATCTGGCGCCACAGCCAGTCGAGATTAGCGCGCGCCCCTTCGCGCCCATCCATGAGCCACCCCGATTTCAGAGCGGCCCCGTTGAGTGCCCCGGCGGAGGCGCCCGAAATGCCCGCGATCTCGATGTCGTCCTCGTCGAGCAGACGGTCGAGCACGCCCCAGGTGAATGCCCCGTGCGCGCCGCCGCCCTGGAGCGCGAGATTGATGCGGCGGGTCACGTCAGAGCGCCGTCCAGCCGCCATCGACCGAGATCGTGGTGCCGGTGATCTGGTCGGCGGCCGGCGAGCACAGGAACACGGTGGTACCGCCCAGTTGCTCGACGGTGGCGAATTCCTTTGACGGCTGTCGGGCCAGCATCACCTCGCGCACAACGGTGTCGCGATCCATGTCATGCGCCTTCATCTGGTCGGGGATCTGCGACTCCACCAGCGGGGTCAGCACATAGCCCGGGCAGATCGCGTTGCAGGTGATCCCCTGCCCCGCGGTTTCAAGCGCCGTGGTCTTGCTCAGGCCCACGATCCCGTGCTTGGCCGCGATATAGGCGGATTTGTAGGGCGAGGCGGTCAGCCCGTGGGCCGAGGCGATATTGACCACCCTGCCCCAGCCCGCCTTGCGCATCCCCGGCAGCGCGGCGGCCGTGGTGTGAAAGGCTGAACTGAGATTGATCGCGATGATCGCATCCCATTTCTCGGTCGGGAATTCATCGATCGCGGCCACATGCTGAATCCCGGCATTGTTCACGAGGATGTCGCAGGCACCGGCCTTCTCGATCAGCGCGCGGCATTGGTCGGGTTTCGACATGTCTGCTGACACATAGCGCGCCGAGACGCCGAATTCGGCGGCGATGTCGCGGGCGAGTTGGTGATCTTCTTCCGAATCGGTGAAGGAATTGATCACCACCTCGGCGCCCGCGCGCGCCAGTTCGCGCGCGATGCCGAGGCCGATTCCCGAGTTCGATCCGGTGACGACGGCGGTCTTGCCTGCAAGTGTCATGGTGTGTCTGTCTCCTGAAATGGGATGACCTCACCTTGCCATGACCGTCAGGCAGGCGAAACAGCGATTCGCCGCGGCCTCAGCCCTGGTGCGGGGCGCTGGTCGTGTCGAGCGCGTTCCTGATTCGCTGCCAGTTCTCGACTTCGGCGCGATTGCCCGACACCTCGTATTCGCGGATCTTGCGGGCGGCTTCGACCGGGGCCTTGGGCCCGTGTGCCGTGCGCAGGGCACGGGCCAGTTCTGCGATCTTGACGGAGTCCATGATTGCCTCCTGCATATGGTGTTTGCTCGGCGGTCAGTGCGTGACCGGAGGTCAACCATAACACGGATCGGATACGCTTTCATGAAGCGGGGGAAAACGCGCCCCGAGCGGCAGGGTTCCGCGCAAAAAAAAACGCCGGCACAAGGCCGGCGTCCAGTTATTGAGGCAGGTTTCATACAGGCAAGAAACCTATCGAGCAGTGCCCTCTTTATAAGCAATTTGGAGCGCTTGTCCAAGCTAAAAGTTTGATAACACGTGAAACCCCCGTTAGCCTGACCGCCAGCAAAACATGGGCAGCGCGGGATTGTTGAAAAAATGGGATCAGATTATTTCCCCCTCACGATCCGGAAAACGGTGTTTGGGGCGACGATTCTCGGCTGTCTTTTCCTTGCGCTCATGGCGCGGGCGGACCCACGGCACGGGATATCTATGTATGGCGATCCGGGCCTGCCACCGGATTTTGTGTCGCTGCCCTATGCCGACCCGGATGCGCCCCGGGGCGGGCGCATCGTCACCGGCAATACCGGCGGCTTCGACAGTCTCAACCCGTTCATCCTGAAAGGCACCGCGCCCTGGCAGTTGCGATTTCTGGGATACGAAGGGCTGATGGGGCGCAACTGGGACGAGCCCTTCGCGCTTTACGGGCTCCTGGCCGAATCGGTCGAGACCGGCCCGAATCGAAACTGGGTGGAATTCACCCTGCGCGAGGAGGCCCGATTCTCTGACGGAAGCCCGGTGACGGTCGAGGATGTGATCTGGAGTTTCGAAACGCTGGGAACGCAGGGGCACCCCATCTACCTGAGCTTCTGGACCAAGGTCGAAAGCATGGAACAGACCGGCCCGCGCAGCGTGCGCCTGACCTTCAATACCGAGGATCGCGAGTTGCCGCTGATCGCGGGGCTGCGCCCGATCCTGAAAAAGGCCCAATGGGAGGACCGCGATTTCACCGATTCCGGCCTCGACACCGTGCCCATCGGTACCGGGCCTTACGTGATCGACAGTTTCGAGCCGGGGCGCAACGTGGTGATGCGGCGCGATCGCGACTACTGGGGCCGCGATCTTCCGCTGATGCAGGGGCGGGCCAATCTCGACGAGATCCGCATCGAATTCTACGGGGATGCGGCGGTCATGTTCGAGGCGTTCAAGGCCGGCGAACTGACCGTCTATCGCGAAACCAATGCCGAGAAATGGCAAAGTGCCTATGACTTTCGGGCCGTTCGGTCGGGCGACGTGGTCAAATCCGAGATCCCCAGCGGCAAGCCTTCGGGGATGACCGGCTTCGTGATGAACGCGCGCCGTGCGCCGTTTGACGACTGGCGGGTGCGGGCGGCGATGATCCATGCCTTCAACTTCGAATACATGAACGACGCGATCACCGGCGGCCGGCAAGAGCGGATCACCTCCTATTTCTCGGGCACCGAACTGGGGATGCGGCCCGGCCCGGCCGAGGGGCGGGTGCGCGATCTGTTGATCCCCTTTGCCGACACGCTGCCGCCCGGGGCGCTCGAAGGCTATGCGCTGCCGGTTTCGGACGGCACGGCGCGCAACCGCAAGAACCTGCGCGCGGCGATGCGGCTCTTGCAGGAGGCGGGCTACGAGGCCGATCAGGGGGTGATGCGCGACGCGTCGGGGCGGCCGCTGGAATTCTCGATCCTGCTGCCGCAGGGGTCGACCGAGAAACAGGCCTTCGCCAACATCTTCATCCGTGCGCTGGAACGGATCGGGGTGCGCGCCATGCTCGACGTGGTGGACAATGCGCAGTATTTCTCCCGGGTTCAGACCTTCGATTTCGACATGACCGATTTCAGGCGCGAGTTCTCGCTTTCGCCGGGCAACGAACAACGCGCCTATTGGGGCAGTGACGCGGCCGATCAGCCCGGGTCGCGCAACCTCATGGGGGTGAAATCGCCCGCCATCGACGCGATGATCGAGCGGATGCTGGAAACCGCGGACGAGGCCGAGTTCACCGCCGCGGTGCGCGCGCTCGACCGCGTGCTGATGGCGGGGCGCTACGTGATTCCGACCTATGAGTTCGGGATCGGGCGGATCGCCCATGCCCGGCAACTGCGCTATCCCGAGCGGCTCCCGGTCTATGGCGATGGCTATTGGTTCATGCCCGATGTCTGGTGGTGGCAGGAGTGATGTGCCGGCCACGTGCGCTTGCAACTCTTCCGGTCCGGGCGTAGCAACACGCCATGCGCTCGATCTATGACGAGGGGCCGTTCACCCCCTGCCCCGACCCGTTCAATTTCACCGCCCATGTGCTGGGCCGGGCCGCCGATCTGCCCGACAAGATCGCGCTCGCGGTTCTGGGCCCGGCGCCGGCCGAGCGCTGGTCTTACGCGCGGCTTGGGCGGGCGGTGCGCGGCACCGGAACGGGGCTTCTGCAGGCCGGGCTGAAGCCGGGCGATGTCGTGCTGATGCGGCTGGGAAACACGGTGGAGTTTCCCATCGCCTACCTGGGGGCGATGGCGGTGGGCTGCGTGCCGGTTCCAAGTTCGTCGCAACTCACCGCGCGCGAGGTGGCGGCGATGATCGACACGCTGAAACCTGCGGCGATCCTGCGCGGCGACGGCATCGCCTGCCCCGACGCGCCGGGCGTGCCGGTGATCGGGCAGGATGACCTCGCCGCGATGCGCGATCTGGCACCCTGCGACTACGAGATGGGCGATCCCGACCGGCTGGCCTATGTCATCTTCACCTCGGGCACATCGGGCCAGCCGCGCGCGGTTTGCCACGCGCATCGCGCGATCTGGGCGCGGCAGATGATGCACGAGGGCTGGTATGGCCTCGGCGAAGGCGACCGGCTCTGTCATGCGGGTGCGTTCAACTGGACCTATACGCTGGGCACCGGCTTGATGGACCCGTGGAGCGTGGGCGCGACCGCGCTCATCCCCGAGCCGGGCACCGCGCCCGGGATGATCCCGCTCTTGCTCAGGCGCCATGATGCGACGATTTTTGCAGCTGCCCCGGGGGTTTACCGCAAGATATTAAGCCAGAACGCGAAGCTTGACCTGCCCCGCCTGCGCCACGGGCTGAGCGCGGGGGAAAAGCTCTCCGAGGCGATCCGCGAGGCGTGGAACGCGGCGACGGGCACGATGCTCTACGAGGCGTTCGGCATGTCGGAATGCTCGACCTTCATCTCGGCCAGCCCGACCTGCCCGGCGCGGCCCGGCACGCTGGGGCGGCCGCAAGAGGGGCGAAGGGTGGCCATTGTCGACGAGGCGGGCGAACCGGTGCCGCTGGGCGAGGATGGCACCATCGCGGTGTCGAGGCGTGACCCGGGGCTGATGCTGGGCTATCTCGGGGCCGAAGAGGAAACCGCCGCGCGGTTTCGCGGCGAATGGTTCCTGACCGGCGATCACGGCGCGATGGGCGAGGATTTCCAGATCGAGTATCATGCGCGGGTCGATGACATGATGAACGCCGGCGGCTATCGCGTCTCGCCGCTCGAAGTGGAGGCGGCGTTCCACGACTTCCCGGGCCTGAGCGAGATCGGCGTTACCGATGTCGAGGTCAAGGCCGATGCAAGGGTGATCGCGGCGTTCTACACGTCCGAGGCCCCGCTGGACGCCGACGCACTGGCAGCGTATGCAAAGGAAAGGCTTGCGCGATACAAGCAGCCGCGCCTCTTCGTGCATGTCGACGCCCTGCCCCGCAATCCGAACGGAAAACTCCAGCGCCAGGCGCTGAAACAGCTATACGAGGCGCAACATGGTCAAGCTTGACATCTTCTCCGACCCGATCTGCCCGTGGTGTTACATTGGCAAGACGCTGCTCGACCGCGCACTCGAAAGCCGGCCGGACCATCCGTTCACGGTCGAATGGCACCCCTATCAGCTCAACCCCGACATGCCGCCCGAGGGCATGGACCGGCGGAGCTATCTCGAAACCAAGTTCGGCGGCAAGGAAGCGGCGTTTGAAGCCTACATGCCGGTGGTTGCGCGGGCGCAGGAGGCCGGGCTCGACATCGCGTTCGACAAGATCGCGCGCACGCCCAACACGCTCGATGCGCATCGCCTGATCCACTGGGCCGGTATCGAGGGGCGGCAGACGCCGGTGGTCGCAGCACTCTTTCACGCCTATTTCCAGGATGGGCGCGATATCGCGGATCACGAGGTTCTGGCCGACATTGCCGATGCCGCGGGGCTCGATGCGGCGGTGATCCTCAAGCTCCTGCAGAGCGAAGCCGACCGCGACGAGATTCTCGCCCGCGATACCGGCGCGCGCGAGATGGGGGTCACGGCGGTGCCGACCTTCATCGTCGCGGGCCAGCACGCGGTGCCCGGGGCGCAGCCGGTCGAGCTTTGGCAAAAGGTCATCGACGATATCGCCGCGCAGATCGCGACCGGAACCTGAACGGCACGCGCCCCCGGCCGGCGGCCAGGGACGCGCGGGGTGGGCCGGTTCTTCAGAAGTTCAGGAATTCCTCGTCGAATTCATAGGAGCGGATCGCCTGCAGCAGCTGGTCGCCTTCGAAAGCGAAGGCGAACACATGCGCGCGCTCCTCGGCGACGGTCAGACGGCAGAACACCTTGTCGTTGTCGAACCCCTCGGGGCAGGTCGCCAGATCGACATGGCCGACGCTGTGCTCGAAGATTTCATACGTCATCTGACCGTTGTCGAGTGCGACCGTGTCGGCTTGCGCCGTGGCGCCGAGCATCAGGGCAAGGGCGGCAAGTGTGGAGGTGGGAGCGAGAACTTTCCGCATAACTGATTCCTTTTGTCAGGTATTGCGGCGATTGCTTACTAATTTACTCAGAATTGTGCAAGTGCCATCTGGCCGCGGGGTGATGGGCGTGCTAATGCGCCGGGATGAGCGACAGTCTGGCCCCCCTTCCCCCAGAGGCTGAAAGCCCGCCACGGTTTGCCATGGCAAGGGCCGAGTTTGTCGCGCTCATGGCGATGCTGTTCGCCACCGTTGCCTTTTCCATCGACGCGATGCTGCCCGCCCTGCCACAGATCGGGGCGGAACTCTCCCCCGAAACCCCCAACAATGCCCAGCTCATCCTGACCGCGTTCGTGATCGGGCTGGGGCTGGGCACGTTCGTCACCGGGCCGCTTTCCGACACGTTCGGCCGCAAGCGGGTGATCATTGCCGGGGCGGCGGTCTATATCACCGGGGCGGCGGCGGCCTGGGCGGCGCAGAGCCTCGAGCTGATGCTCGCTGCCCGGCTGGTGCAGGGGTTGGGCGCCGCGGGGCCGCGGGTGGTGGGCATGGCGGTGATCCGCGACCTTTATTCCGGGCGGCTGATGGCGCGGCTGATGTCGATCGTGATGATGATCTTTGCGCTGGTCCCGGCGATCGCGCCTTTGTTGGGGGCGGGGATCATCGCGCTTTCGAGCTGGCGCGGCATCTTCGTGGCCTTCGTGCTGTTTTCGCTGATCGGCGCGGCCTGGGTGAGCCTGCGGCTCGACGAGACGCTGCCGCCCGAGCGGCGTCGTCCGTTTCAGATCGGGCCGATCCTGCGGGCGCTGCGCGAGATCCTGGGCCACCCGATGGTTCGGATCACGATCGCGGCGCAGATGCTGTGTTTCGCGATGCTGTTCGCCACCATCGCCAGCGTGCAGCAGATCTACGACATAACCTACGACCGCGCCGCGAGCTTTCCATGGTGGTTCGGCGCTGTCTGCATCGTCTCGGCCAGCGCCAGTTTCATCAATGCCGCACTGGTGGTGCGTCTGGGGATGCGTTTCCTGGTGACGGTGATGCTCGCGGCACAGGTGCTGTTCTCGGGGGTCATGGTGATCCTGTCGCAGCTTGCGTTGCCCCCGGATGTGGGCTTCGTGTCCTTCCTGCTCTGGCAGACGACGCTCTTTTTTCAGGCCGGGATGACGCTGGGCAATCTCAACGCGATGGGGATGGAGCCGCTGGGCCATATCGCGGGCACCGCGGCCTCGGTGATCGCGGGGCTTGCGACGGTGCTGTCGATGGGGCTGGCCGTGCCGATCGGTCTGGCCTTTGACGGGACATCCGCCCCGCTGGCACAGGGCGTGTTCGTGCTGGCCGTGGTGGCGCTGGCGCTGATGCTCTGGCTGCGCCGGATCGAGCAGCGCAGCCTGCCCTGACGGAGAAGCGCGCCGCCGGGGCGACGCGCCTCATTCTTGTTTCAGCATGTGTTGCACTACGCTTCGACGACGGGCGCGCGGCCGACCGGGTGGGCGCGGAACGCGCCCGCCTTGGGGCGGGCGGACGCGTGCCCGTCGCTGGCGCGACGGGCGGGTGATTTCAGTCATGCTGCGCGACCCGCCCCGAGCCAATCATCAGCCGATGATCGCGTTGAGCGTTTTGCTCGGGCGCATCACGGCGGTGCGTTTTTCCGGGTCGGCGTGGTAATAGCCGCCCAGATCGACCGGCTTGCCCTGCCCTGCCATCAGTTCGGCAAGGATCTGCTCTTCCTTCTCCACCAGCGCCTTGGCGATGGGCGCGAAATGCTCGGCCAGCCCGGCATCCTTGGTCTGGCTTGCCAGCGCCTCGGCCCAGTAGCGCGCGAACCAGTAGTGCGAATCGCGGTTGTCGGGTTGGCCGACCTTGCGTTTGGGGCTGCGCTCTTCCTCGAGCACGCGCTGCGTGGCCTCTTCGACCGCTTCGCCGATGGTCACGGCGCGGGCATTGCCCTTGTCGGCGAGAAACTTGAAGCTCTCGCCCAGCGCGCAGAACTCGCCCAGCGAATCCCAGCGCAGGTGGTTTTCCTCGACCAGTTGCTCGACATGCTTGGGTGCCGAACCGCCCGCGCCGGTCTCGAAGAGCCCGCCGCCCTGCATCAGCGACACGATCGACAGCATCTTGGCCGATGTGCCCAGTTCCAGGATCGGGAAGAGATCGGTCAGGTAGTCGCGCAGCACGTTGCCGGTGATCGTCACCACGTCATGGCCTTCGCGCATCTTGTCGAGGGTAAAGCGCGTGGCCTCGCGCGGGGCCATGATCGGGATCTCGACCCCGGCCTCTTTCAGCGCGGGTTCGACATACTTGATCAGTTCGGCATCATGCGCACGGTTCGCATCGAGCCAGAACGCGGCCAGCCCCGTGGCCTTCATCCGGCGGATGCCAAGCGCGATCCAGTCCTCGATCGGCGCCTTCTTGACGGTGCAGGAGCGCCAGATGTCGCCCTCTTCCACCTCATGCGAATGCAGCACCTCGCCCGTGTCCAGCACAATGGAGATCGTGCCGTCGGCCGGCGCTTCGAAGGTGGTCGGGTGCGAGCCGTATTCCTCGGCCTTCTGCGCCATCAGCCCCACGTTCGACACCGCGCCGCAGGTGGTCACGTCGAGCTTGCCGTGCTCCTTGAAATACCTGATCGTCTCGTCATAGACCCCGGCATAGCAGTTGTCGGGGATGCAGCACTTGGCGTCGGCCTGCTTGTCGTCGGGGCCCCAGCCCTTGCCGCCCGCCCGGATCAGCGCCGGCATCGAGGCGTCGATGATCACGTCCGACGGCACGTGCAGGTTGGTGATGCCCCGGTCGGAATTGACCATGTAGAGCGGCGGGCGCGCATCGAGCGCGGCCTTGAGATCGGCCTGCGCTTGCGCGTTGCCCTCGATCTGCTTTTCCAGATCGGCGATCCCGTCACTGGGGTTCCAGTCGAGGCCCGCCCCGTGCCTGGCGATGAAATCCTCAAGCCAGACCGAGACGAAATGGCCGAATATGATCGGGTCCGAAACCTTCATCATCGTGGCCTTGAGGTGAACCGAGAAAAGCACGCCCGGCTCCATGTTCTCCATTTCCTTGCGGATATAGGCGCGCAGCGCCCTGACCGACATGAAGGTCGCATCGACGATGGTCCCCGCGTCATAGCGCAACCCGTCCTTGAGAACGGCCTCGGTCCCGTCGCGGCCCTTGAACACGATTTTCGCCGCTCCGGCCTGATCGGGGGTGATGGTGGTGGATTTCTCGTTGGCAAAGAAATCGTCGCCGGGCATCGCCGCGACCGTGGTCTTGCTGTCGGCAGACCAGTCCCCCATCGAATGGGGATATTTCTTGGCGTATTCCTTGACCGCCTTCGCGGCACGGCGATCCGAATTGCCCTCGCGCAGGACCGGGTTGACCGCCGAGCCCTTGATCGCGTCATAGCGCGCGCGGATGTCCTTTTCGGCGTCGCTTTGCGGCGTGTCGGGATAATCGGGAACGGCATAACCTTGCGCCTGCAACTCGGCGATGGCCTCTTCGAGTTGCGGCGTCGAGGCCGAGATGTTGGGCAGCTTGATCACGTTGGCATCCGGCGTTTTGACCAACTCGCCCAGCCAGGCCAGGTCGTCGCCCTGGCGCTGATCCTCGTTCAGGAAGTCGGGAAAGGCGGCCAGGATGCGCCCGGCCAGCGAGATATCCCTTGTGCCGACGCTGATATCGGCCGCCGCCGCGAAGGTGCGGATGATCGGCAAGAGCGAGGCGCTGGCAAGCTCGGGCGCCTCGTCAACGATTGTATAGATGATATCGGGGGTCTTGTCGGCCATGGGTCATCTCTCCTCTTTGAGGTCAGCACGGGCGGGTCTGCCCTTATTGCCCGTTGCGGTATCCCAACCGGGACGCTTCGTCAATGTGTGCGATGGTATACAATTGGAAATTCGCTCGCCTGCTCAAGATTTGACCACGTTTCGGGCTTTGCCGGGCGACTTGCTTGTGGCACATCCGGGGCAGTCCTGCCCACGGTTTCCCTGCGAAAGAGCCCGTCATGCATCTTGCCTATATCTACCTGGTTATCGCCATCCTGACCGAAACCATCGGCACGACCGCCCTGCAGGCGAGCCAGCAATTCAGCCGGCTTGCACCGTCGATCGTTGTGGTTCTGGCCTATGGCACGTCGTTCTGGTTCATGGCGCTGGCGCTCAAGTTCATGCCGGTGGGGCTGGTCTATGCCATATGGTCGGGGCTGGGGATCGTGTTCATCGCGATGATCGGCTTTGTCGTCTTTCAACAAAGGCTCGACCTGCCCGCGGTTCTGGGGATCGGCATGATCGTCGCGGGGATCGTGGTGATCCAGCTCTTTTCCAACACCAACACGCATTGAACGGTCATGAGTCGAGCTGGTTCTTGCGCACGAGGCGCAGGGTCTCGATCACGATGGCCGACATCATCCCGATGTTGAGAAACCCGTTGGCCGCCGTCATGCCCGACAGGATTCGCCAATCGTGGGGCAGGATCACGTCGCCAAAGCCCAGCGTCGTGAAACAGACCAGCGAGAAATAGAGCGCCGCCTCAAGCGTGCTGAAGATGTCCAGCCAGAGAAAGGCCAGCGCCCAGACCCAGACGCTGACCGTGATCATCCCGAGCGCGGCGATGACCGCCGCCAGCAGCACGAAAATCAGCTTGGGCAGGTGCGGGCGGCGGATCAGCCAGCGATGTGCACGGGCCACGAGGATTTCGAGGCCCATGAAGATCGCCGCCGACAACAGGACCGAGACGATCACGAGTCCCGATCCAATGGCGATTTGTGAAAAGAGGTTCCAGGTCATGTCGCCCGCGCCCTCGCCCGCGCCGGGCGCGTCAGCCCATGGCCGTCAGCCGCCTGATCAGCGACGAGGTATCCCAGCGCCCGCCGCCCATCTTCTGGACGTCCTTGTAGAACTGATCGACCAGCGCCGTGACCGGCAACGACGCGCCGTTTTCATCTGCGGTGGAAAGGCAGATGCCCAGATCCTTGCGCATCCAGTCGACGGCAAACCCGTGGTCGAACTCGTCGTCGAGCATGGTTCCATGACGGTTCTCCATCTGCCAGCTTCCGGCGGCACCGCCCTTGATCACATCGACCACCGCCTTGCCGTCAAGCCCGGCCTTTTGCGCGAAATGCAGCCCCTCGGCCAAGCCCTGAACAAGCCCCGCGATACAGATCTGGTTGACCATCTTGGTGAGCTGCCCCGCGCCGCTTTCGCCCAGGCGCTTGATCGAACGGCCATAGGCGGCCATCACCGGCTCGGCGGCCTCGAATGCCACCTTGTCGCCACCGCACATGATCGAGAGCACGCCATTCTCGGCCCCCGCCTGCCCGCCCGACACCGGCGCGTCCACGAAACTGACCCCGATCTCGCGGGTGGCCGCGTAAAGCTCGCCGGTGACGGCGGCGGAAACGGTGGTGTGATCGACGAAGATCGCGCCCTTGTCCATGCCCGCAAAGGCCCCCTCCGGCCCGAGACAGACGGCGCGCAGATCGTCGTCGTTGCCGACGCAGGCCATCACGAACTCGGCCCCTTCCGCGGCCTCGCGCGGGGTTGCGGCCGCGGCGCCGCCATGCGCCTCGACCCAGGCGGCGGCCTTGGCCGCGGTGCGGTTATAGACCGTGACCTCGTGCCCCTTGGCGCGCAGATGCCCCGCCATCGGATAGCCCATCACGCCCAATCCAAGAAATGCCAGCTTTGCCATGTCTTTCCCCTTGCCTTCATTCCACTTAAGGTTTGTCTGGCACGGCGCGGAATGGCAAGGGGCTTTGACAGGAGGCTCCGGGCGCACAGCTGGGCCGACAGGACAGGCAGGAACAGGGCAGTCGATCAATGGCGCGGGTATTTCGATGGTTGATGCGGATCACGGTGGCGGTCCTGGTCCTGGCCGTGCTGGCGGTGGGGGCGGTCTATTACTTCGCCGCGCGGTCGCTCCCCGATTATGACAAGCGGCTCAGGGTCGAGCGCCTCGACACGCCGGTCGAGATCGTGCGCGATCATTCCAATGTGCCGCATGTCTTTTCCGACGATGACGCCGGGGTGTTCTACGGGCTGGGCTATGCCCATGCCCAGGACCGGCTGTGGCAGATGATGGTGATGCGCCGCACCGCGCAGGGGCGCCTTTCGGAAGTGTTCGGCGCGCGCACCCTCGACATCGACAAGCTCATGCGCCGGTTCGATCTTTACCGCCTTGCGCGATCTTCGGTCGCGGCTCAGGATGCCGATACGCTGGCCGCGCTGGAAGCCTATGCCGACGGGGTCAACGCGCGCCTCGACGAGATCAACCGCGACGCCCTGGGGCGCGGCGCGCCCGAGATGTTCCTCTTCGACATGCCGGTCTCGCCCTGGCAGCCTGCGGATTCGATCGCGATGATCAAGCTGATGGCGGTGCAGATGATGTCGCAGCTCGACCGCGAAGTCTTGCGCGCGCGCCTGTCACTGGCCCTGCCCGACGAGGCGCGGCTGGCCGACATCCTGCCCGATGCGCCGGGCTCCGGCGTGGGGGCGCTGCCGGAATATGCCGCGATCATGCCGGGGGCCGGGGATCTGCGCATTGCCGATGACACCGGCGCGAGGCCCGATGGCCCGCTCTCGCCATTCCGGGGGCCGGGCCTTGCCAATGCCTCGAACGGCTGGGCCGCGGCGCCCAGCCGCTCGGCCACGGGCGGCACGCTTCTGGCCAATGATCCGCACCTGGGCTTCTCCGCGCCGTCGATCTGGTACCTCGCGCGGCTGGAACTCGGCTCCGGCGGGGTGATCGGCGGCACCATCCCCGGCGTGCCGCTGGTGCTCTCGGGGCGCGGCAGCCGCCTCGGATGGGGGCTGACCTCGTCCTATCTCGACGATCTCGACGTGATGATCGAGGAACTCAACCCCGACGATTCCGAGGAATATCGCACCCCCGACGGGTTCAAACCCTTCGAGACCCGCCGCTCGATCATCGAGATCAAGGACAGCGCGCCGGTCACGATGACCCTGCGCTGGACCGAGAACGGCCCGGTCCTGCCCGGCTCCCACGCCGGGCTCGGCACGATCACGCCGCCCGGCCATGTCGCCTCCGTCGCCTGGACCGCGCTCGACGACGAGGACACGACGATGAGCGCGGGCATCGGCCTGATGCGGGCGCGCAGCATCTCCGAGGCGATCGAAGCGGGCGAGAAATACGTGGCCCCCTCGCAGAACCTGATCTTTGCCGACCGCCTCAACGTGGCGATGAAGACCGTGGGCGCCATGCCCCGCCGCGACGCCGACCACGACAGCCAGGGCCGCATGCCCGCCCTCGGCGCCGAGCCGCAGAACCGCTGGCAGGGGCGGCTCAACTACGACGCCAACCCCGAATTCATCGCCCCCGAGGGTGGCATCGTCGGCAACACCAACAACAAGCTCCTGGAACGCCCCTTCCCCTTGCATGTCAGCCACGACTGGGGCGACACGCAGCGCGTGCAACGCTGGACCCGCCTCATGCAACTGCGCCAGGTCCACAGCCGCGACAGCTTCGTCGAGGCCCAGCTCGACACCGTGAGCGTCACCGCCCGCACCCTCCTGCCGCTTGTCGGCAAGGACCTGTGGTTCACCGGCGAAGCCGCACCCGAAGGCTCCACCGAACGCCGCCGCAAGGTGGCGCTCGACCTGCTGGCCGACTGGAACGGCGAGATGAACGAATACCTCCCCGAACCGCTCATCTACATGGCCTGGATGCGCGCCCTGCAGGAACGGCTCATCCGTGACGAGCTCGGGCCGCTGGCCGATGAATTCACCCATGTCGAGCCGCTCTTCATCGAGCGCGTCTTTCGCGACGTGGATGGCGCCGCGGCCTGGTGCGACGTAATCCATTCGAGCCGGCAGGAGACCTGTTCCGACATCGCGCGCATGGCGCTCGACGACGCGCTGACATGGCTGGCCGAGACGCAAGGCACCTCGCTCGAATCGCTGGCCTGGGGCGACCTGCACCAGGCCACGCATGATCACCCCGTGCTGGGCGAGGTGCCGCTCCTGCGCTATTTCGTCAACATCCGCCAATCGACGAGCGGCGGCGACAACACCCTCAACCGCGCGATGACCGCCGGGAAAGGCGCCAACCCGTTCCGCAACGTCCACGGCGCGGGCTTTCGCGGAGTCTACGATTTCGCCGATCCCGACAGTTCGGTGTTCATCATCTCCACGGGCCAGTCCGGCCACGTCCTGAGCCGGCACTACGACGACATGGCCACTCTATGGCGGCGCGGCGAATACATCCCCATGTCGCTCGACACGGATCTGGCCCGCGCCGCCTCGGTCGGCGTGACGCGGTTGGTGCCGAGGGGGGAGTGAGGTAAGAAATGCTGCACCGAACAGCCTCGCCCGACACCCAACGAAAGGGCAGCGCCCGACCCGGGGTGGGCGAGAAGCGCCCGCCCATGGGGCGGGTCGGGCGCTGCCCGGGCTGCAAGCAGCCCGGGCGGGGTCAGCGGGTGGTAACTGGTGACAGTCGCGAAGCTTCAACTGCTCTAGCCTACGGGAATGACGGTACGTATGACCTTACGCAATTCCGCCTTGGAAATCATTTGGGCGTTTTTCCCAATCCGCGATGTTAGGGCGCGAAATTTGACGTCGTTTTCTTGGGCAACGAAACTCTGACCGGCGCACGAAGCTAGAATTCTGTTCACAGTGTTGAGTTCCCGGCATGCCGGATCACGCATATATCCGTGCAGAGCCTTATGTGATGTCAAAGGAAGGTAAATCTCCTCCACTGTATCAGTATTTTCCAAGAAGGGCGTCACACGTCCGTCGCGTTTCAAAAAGCTAACCATAGTATCAGGTAGTATCAGCCCCGGTTCTTCGAAGTTCACCATTCGATACGAAAGCTCGAGATACGCTTTGCGTCGACCTATTTCTCGCACATCTTTTCGCAGCGCTTTCAAGTGGCCTCCTTTGACGGCCTCTCCCAAACGGTCGATCAAAATACCAAGGAAGGGCTGAAACTTTGCCATAAACTGCGTTGAATTATCCTCGAGGAACCGGTCAAGATTTGCTTCCACCCAAGCATTGGCAAGTATGCGCTGCTCGTCATTCAGCCCTAGTTCGTCAATGCCATTTTGGATTACCTCAGGATTATTTGCGGCGGCACTACGCAGATAGCGAAGCATGTTTTGCGGTTTTCTAAGATAAAGCCTTAGCTCCTCAAAAAGCACGTTGGAGACAAACATCATCTCTTCACGTAAAAATTTTGATCGCATTTCAAGATGAGCCAAAATTGAGGCAATTGTCGACCGATCCTCAAGGGCTTGCTGGTCACCGCTTTTCATAGACTGGATGAAGTTGCCTATCTCGCCCTCGAATTCAGTGATTAGATCATCGACAAGACGGTCTTCGCCTTCGATGTAAAAGTCTCGCTCTGCTCCAAAGTTCGCTGTGGACGTGGGAAAAGGCAGCTTATCCTTTCTATAAACCCAGACTTGGACAGATTTCTTCTTCTCGTTTCCGAATCCTTTTTGCAAAAGCTGGGGCACATGGTGGTTCTTTCTTCCAGACAACGATGCATCCTTCTTAAAATGGGACCAGCCTACAGGTTAGCTCAGGTTCGCGATAGAGCGTAGAACAAGGTAGTCACTAGAACCGTGTATTCTTGAATGTTTTGCTGGCTTGGAGGCCAGCGTTTAACCGGGCCTCGTCACTGCATATTGAAGTGGGGACAATGTCCAGAATAGACCCTTCGCTTCGAACCTAGGGCGTGTTGCGCTTGATTGGTAACTCCCGCCCCGGTTCAAGGCCGGGGCGGGTTGGCTTGATTCCGTTCCGATGCAACACGCGCTAAACCAAGCAGGAATGACGCGCACACAATTCCATCCCCACCCCCACCGAACGCCCCATTAACCTGACAAACGGTAAACCATCGCCGTTTTCCCCGGCAGCCGGGGGACAGCCGGGGGGCAGCCGGATGTCACCCCCCTGAAATCCGGGGCTGTCGGGTCGTTAACCTGTGCGGGCGGTGCCCCCTAGAGATCGCGGAAGCGTTGTTCCTGCCGGTCGGTCCAGAGCAGGGTCAGGGCATGGCCATCCTCGGTTTCTTCCTCGTGCTCGACAACGCCTTCCGCGTGCAGCCACGCGCGTTTTCGGCCTTGTGAAAAAGGCAGGACAACCCGGCTTTCATGGCGCACCCCGCCCAGCCGCTCCGCGATGCGGGCCAGCAAATCCTCGACCCCCTGCCCCGTAACCGCCGATAAAGCCACAACATTCTCATCCCGCGCCGCCGCATTCACCGCCGCCGTCCGCGCCCCTTCGTCCAGCAGGTCGATCTTGTTCCAGACCTCGATCTGCGGCGTCTCCCGTGCCACCCCCAGCGAGGCCAGGATCGCCTCCACATCCTCGGCCTGCTCCCGCGTCTCGGGATGCGAGATGTCGCGCACATGCACGATGAGATCGGCCGCCAGCACCTCCTCCAGCGTGGCGCGGAAGGCCGCGACCAGTTCGGTCGGCAGGTCCGAGATGAACCCCACCGTGTCCGACAGGATCACCTCGGGTCCCCCATCGGGCAGCTGCACCCGGCGCATGGTCGGGTCGAGCGTCGCAAAGAGCATGTCCTTGACCATGACATCCGACCCGGTCAGGCGGTTGAAAAGCGTCGATTTTCCGGCGTTGGTATAGCCCACGAGCGCCACGATGGGATAGGGCACCTTGGCGCGGGCCTTGCGGTGCAAGTCGCGGGTCTTGACCACCTTGGCCAGTTGGCGGCGCAGCCGGACGAGCTGTTCGTCGATGGCGCGGCGGTCGGCCTCGATCTGGGTCTCGCCGGGGCCGCCGACGAATCCCAGCCCGCCGCGCTGACGCTCAAGGTGGGTCCAGGCCCGGACCAGCCGCGTGCGCTGATAGGAAAGCGCGGCCATCTCGACCTGCAGCACGCCTTCGCGTGTGGCGGCGCGGTCGGAAAATATCTCGAGGATGAGCCCGGTGCGGTCCAGCAGCTTGACCCCCCATTTCTTTTCGAGGTTGCGCTGCTGGACGGGCGAAACCGGCCCGTCGACCAGCACCAGCTCGACCTCGGCCGCCTCGATCCGCGCCTTGAGTTCCTCGATCTTGCCGGTGCCGAACAACAGGCCCGGATGCGGCCGGGGCAGTCGCACGACCTCCTGCCCCACGACCTCCAGCCCGGGCAGCGCCTCGGCCAGCGACACGGCTTCCTCGAGCGCACGCGCCGGATCGCGGCGCCCGTGGGCGGGTTTCGGATCACTACGAATGTCGGGATGCAGAACCCACGCCCGTGTCAGTCGGGCCTGGGTCTCATGGGTGTCGCCGTCGGTCTCAGCGCTCATGAGCCGGAGGCGTCTTCACCGTCGTAGAGGTTGATCGGCTGGGCCGGCATGATGGTCGAGATCGCATGCTTGTAGACCAGTTGTGACTGTCCGTCGCGGCGCAACAGCACGCAGAAATTGTCGAACCAGGTGATCACACCCTGGAGCTTCACGCCATTGATCAGGAAAATCGTCACGGGAACCTTGGTCTTGCGGACATGGTTGAGGAACGCGTCTTGCAGGTTCTGTCTGTCTGAAGCCATGTGTCAAATGCCTTTGTTCTTGCCCGGCACCCCTCTGCGGCACCTTGTTTGGTTGCACCCGAGTATGTCGCGGCCAAGGGGGAGTTTCCAGAGCTAATTGTCAAGCCGGAAAGAGATCGCCGCGCACGGCGCGTCAATCGCGCCACAATGCGGGGTTGATCAAGGCGATGATCGCCAGCATTTCAAGACGCCCCAGGACCATCGCCGCCGACAGGATCATCTTGCCCGTCGTGCTCAGATCGGCCAGAACGATGGATGTTTCCGCTGCCGCCTCGATCAGCGGCCCCGTGGTCGACAGCGTCGCAATGGCAAGTACCGTTGCCTGTTCGAAACTCGCCCCGACGAGCGACATCAGCCCGATGACCGTGGCCAGCGAAAGTGCAAACAGCATGAAAAAGACCCATGCGACAAACGCCCCCTTTCGGCGCAGCCGCCGGCTGTGGCTCGAGGCGCGCCCGACCGAGTTGGGGTGGGCAAGCCGCTCCATCTCGCGCAGGCCGTTGAGATAAAGTGCATAGATCCGCAGCAGCTTGACCCCGCCTGCTGTCGTCGCGACCCCGCCACCGATGAGCGAGAGCCCCAGAAGGATCAGCCCGGGCGTGCCGAGACCGGACCAGTCGCGTGCATCGCCCCAGGCCGCACTTTCGAATCCGGTGGTGGACAGGAACGACAATACCGTGAAGACCCCGCCCCAAAGTGCGCGGGCCGCCGCGGCAAGATCCTCGACGTCGTCGAAATCGAAGGCACCGATCCAGTGTCGCAGGAACAGGACCAGCGGCACGCCGACAATCATCAGCAAACCCAGCCGGAATTCCGGATCACTCAACAGGCCGGGCCGGGCCGAGGTCAGGGTATCGGACGAAAAGGTCAGTCGGCTGAGTGCGAAGAACAGAAACAGAAAGATCACTGCCTCGCCCATCATGCCCGAACCGGCGGTCTCTACTCCACCCAGCGGAGAGATGCCGCTCGTCGCCATGGTCGACATCGCATGGGCCAGTCCCACCAGGGGGCGGTCGCCCAAGATCACCAGGCAGAGCCAGAGCACTGCCGTCAATCCCCCATAAATTGGCAGGAGCAGCCGCGTGCTGCGCAGGATGCGTTGCATCGCGTGGGCTCGGTCATAATGGTCCGGCGCGGTATCTCCCTGCCCCGGTTCGGCCGATGTGGTGATCTCGAACCCGCCAAGATTGAGTGGCGCGAGGATCGCCGCGGCCGCGACCCACATCAGGAAACCGCCCATCCAGCCGACCTGGGCCCGCCAGAGGTGCATCGTGTCCGACAAACGCGCAGGGGCAAACAGGGTTGCGCCGGTCGTGGTCAGCGACGAGACCATTTCGAAATAGGCGTTGACATAACTGGTGGTGCCCAGTCCCTCGTATAGCGGCAGTGCAAGGAAAACCGGTAACAGCGTGAACGCCCCGAACAGCGCCAAGAGCTCGCCCAACCCGCCCCGCTTGCGCGGGCGCCGTCCACTCCGCGTGATGGCGATCAGCGCCACAAGGAAAAGCCCGAGCGTACCGGAATAAAAGAACGCTCGCGCCTCGGCAAAGCGCTCGTTGACCAGCCCGTGAATGGCCGGAACATACATCGACGCCGCCATGACGCCCCAGAGCGCGAGGAACAGCGGAATGTTGCGAAGGCGGTTCATCGGCTCAGAAAAAGTCGATCGAGACCTGCAACAGCCGTTCGACCTCGGGGACATCCTTGGACATGGCGAAGATCACGATGACGTCACCTTCGTCTATCCGCATGTGGCCCGTGGGTTTCATCAGCTTGTTGCCGGGTTTGAGCACTGCGCCGATCAGCACGCCTTCGGGAAAGTCGATATCGCGCACGGTCAGCCCGGTGATCGGCGACGTGGACAGGACTTCGGCCTCGATCACTTCGGCCTCGGCATCCCCGATGGAATAGACCCCGCGCACGCGCCCGTGACGGATATGGCGCAGGATCGACGACACGGTGGTGGTGCGCGGGTTGATATAGGCGTCGATTCCCATGGGTTCCATCAAGGGCACCAACGAGGGATCATTGATCAACGCGATCGCCATCGGGCAGCCCTCGGACTTGGCGCGTACCGCGGCAAGAAGGTTGGTCTTGTCATCATCGGTCAGGCAGAGAACCGCGTTGGCCCGATCCACGCCGGCCTCGTTCAGCAGCACCGGGTCGAGCCCGTCGCCATGCAGCACGATGGTGCGCTCGAGTATGTCGGCCGCGCGCTCCGCGACGCTGCGGCTTTTCTCGATCATTTTCGCGCGGATCCGCTCTTCGTTCGATTCAAGGGCCGATGCCACGGCCAGACCGACATTGCCGCCGCCCACGATGACCACGCGTTCTGGCTTGGTGTTGGTCTTGCCGAACACGTCGAGCGTGCGCGCGACATCCTCGGTCGCGACACAGAGGTAACACGCATCGCCAGCGAAGATCTGATCGCCCGCCTCCGGCGCGAACAACCGGCCCTTGCGACGAATGCCGACGACGATCACCTTGAGGGTCGAGAAGAGATCGGTCAGTTGCCGAAGCGGCGTGTTCAGTACCGGGCAATCCTCATCGATCGAGATTCCGAGGATCTTGGCCCGTCCACCGAGAAAATTCTCGGTGTCGAACGCGGCCGGAGCATGCAGCCGGTTGAGTGCGGCCTCGGCCACCTCGCGTTCCGGGCTGATCACCACGTCGATGGGCAAGTGGTCGCGGCGATAAAGATCCGAATAGATCGCCGTCAGGTAACTCTGTGCGCGCAGCCGCGCGATCTTGCGCGGGATGGCAAACACCGAATGTGCCACCTGACAGGTGACCATGTTGACCTCGTCCGAATAGGTCGCGGCGATGATCATGTCGGCGTCGCGCGCGCCGGCGCGCTCCAGAATGTCGGGATAAGACGCGAAACCGGCAATGCCTTGCACATCGAGCGTATCGGTGGCCCGGCGTACCAGGTCGGGGTTGTTGTCGACCACGGTCACGTCGTTCTTTTCGCCTGAAAGATGCCGCGCGATCTGCCAGCCGACCTGTCCGGCCCCGCAAATGATGACCTTCATGGCCTGCAATCCCCTTGTTGCAGGGGTTTGCATGGCAGATGGCACAGCGGTGGTCAATTGCTTTGTCAGATGGATCATTGCACGCTAGGCTTGCGAGTAATGTAACAGGTTCAACGGGTCCCCGGATGAAGAGATTGGCACTGATCGCGACTGTCCTGCTGACCGGGTGTGGCCCCATGGGTCTTTATTACAAGCCCGGGGTCAGCCTGAACGCGGTCGAGCGCGACGAGGTCGCCTGCACGCTCAAGGCCGAGCGCGAAGTGCCGGTGCGCAACGTCAGCCGGGTGATCCCGGGCGAATGGGTGCCCGGGCGCAAGGTCTGTCCCAAGAAGGGCAAATGCCATGTGACGCCCGGGTACATGACGCCGTCGCGTGTCGTCACCGAGGATGCCAACCTGGGCTTGCGCAACCGCGTGGCGGCGCTTTGCATGCAAGACAGGGGCTATTCGAGGATCAACCTGCCGCCCTGCCCACGCGAGGTGGCGCAATCGGTGCGCCCTGCGATCACCACCGAGATGCCCAAACGCCTGTCACCAAGGGCCTGCGTGATCCGGCATGGCGGCGGCGCCTTCCAGGTGGTCAATCGCGAGTGATCGAGGTCACGACTGCGCTGGACAAGCGGCGCCTGTAGTGGCAGGATTGCAACATCAATAAGAGAGTCGACAAGGCTCTGCAAACATTCATAGCCGAGCAGGCACCTGTAAATGCGACTTGTGAATGTGCAGGAGCGCGTGGCACCAGGCTGAGATTGCAGGCAAATCTTCTTGCCCGCCTCTTCCGCACCGATCAGGTGCCGCCACAGGTCATAGCGGCCATTAATGTGCCGCATTTGTAATCGTCCCTGTTTTCCACACATACGCACCAGCGACCACAAAAGGTAAGCATTGCATACCTTTTAGCGAGCACCCGAAAGGAAACAAGCGCGGCCTGATGAAACAGTTCAACCTC
Source organism: Rhodobacteraceae bacterium HLUCCO07 (assembly GCA_001314705.1). Taxonomy (GTDB): domain Bacteria; phylum Pseudomonadota; class Alphaproteobacteria; order Rhodobacterales; family Rhodobacteraceae; genus Aquicoccus. The sequence continues at coordinate 212,522 of LJSU01000009.1, read as the reverse complement.
TCCCAGCCGATACCGGCCATCTTCGACGAATTGCGGACCGTACTTGCGGTGCATCGCAGCGGCTCCATGGCCGAGGCGGCGCGCGTGCTCGGGGTGACGCCCTCGACCGTGTCGCGCCAGGTCTCGCGGCTGCGCGAAGTGCTCGGATTCTATCCTTTCGTGAAATCGGATGGAAACTGGCGGCTCAATCCCAGCCTGATGAACTTGATCGAAGCGTTCGAGAACGCCGAGGGGATGCTCGCGAACGAGTTGCGACGCCTTACCCAGAACCAGGCGAACCCGGATGCGAAACGTGAGGTCAAGATCGCCGGGCCGACGTCGATCATTGCGCACGTCCTGATCCCCCAATGCCCCGATCTTGCCGAAAAAAGGCCGCAGGTGTTGCCCGCGTTCGAACGGCGCGTCAATGCAGAAGGCCTGGGATTGAATGACATCGTCATCGCGTTTCACCCGCCCTCTGCCGGGCGTTTCAAGGTGCGGCGCTGTGCGACCTTTGACTATGCGCTCTACGCCCCCGAAAGCTGGGAAATGGGCGGAGGGTGGATCACGCTCATAGACAAGTTCGCCGCTGCCCATATCAAAGAAGCGCAGCGCATTTTCGGGTGTGCGCCGTCCCTGAAAACCGACAGTTTCGATCAGGCGGTCCGGGCGATGCAGATCCTGGGTCTTGCCGGCCCGCTGCCAAGGGCGGTGGCCCGGAATGCGCCCGGATTGAAAGAACTCGATGTCGAAGATCTGGCGGTGACGGTCGACCTGTTTGTCATTCATCACGAAAGCCGCAGTGACGACCCAGAAATCAGGGCGACGGTTGATTGGATCATCCGAAGCCTGAAGAAAATCGAGGAGGCCGAATAGGAACGGATGACGCAATTGCATGATTCGCACGATCGGAGTTGCACAATTGTGAGTTGAGTCAACCTCGCGCAGACTGCATGATTAAAAAAACGGCAACAAACGCAGTCGAGGCATGTCATGAATCAACTTACACCCATCGCGGGGTTGCTCAGTCGCTTCTACCTTGCGATCTTTTTTCTAGCCCACGTCGCACAATACAAGTACTGGCCGCATCCCGAATGGCTGGCAAAGGCGTTTCCGAGCCATTTCCATGGCAGCGTCGGGTGGCAGGATGAAGCGGCGGCGCTTTTGCTGTTCATAATCGCGCTGTGGTTGATCGCCGGTATCCGCAGCCGCATTGTCGGCCTCATCGGATTCGTTCTTTGCACGGGTAGCGTCGTCCTGCGCCATGACGCCCCGATGGAGGCGTTTTTGACACTGGCCTGGTCGCCTGACCGCCTGATCGCCCTCGCCGCCGTGGTGACACTGGCCTTTGTGGGTGGCGGAAAATGGCGCCTCTTCCCCGGTGGCTGGAACTTCAGAAACGTGACCTGAATAACCTGAGGGGAACGAGGTCGTCCCTCCGTTCCTCACCTCGACCGGCCCCCTGAAGAGGTGGGTCGGTCTTCTTTTTTTGAATGGGATCGGTTTTTCGGCCGGATCATGTTACCGGACAGGTCGAAAACCGATCACTCCTGTTCCCCGGTCATGGTGGCGATGCGTGCCCCGGACTTGTTCGTTGTCACCACGCCCAGCGACTTGAGCTTGCGGTGAAGCGCGCTGCGCTCCATGCCGACGAATTGCGCGGTGCGGCTTATGTTGCCACCGAAACGGTTGATCTGGGTGAGCAGGTATTCGCGTTCAAACGCCTCGCGCGCCTCGCGCAGCGGCAAGGTGGCCAAGACACCCGGCAGGACCACGCGATCGTCATCGGCCTCGCCCAGGCTCTCGCCGGGCAACTCACGCGCCTCGATCTCGCCCGACGGCTCGCCCAGAATGAGCAGCCGCTCGATCACGTTCCTGAGCTGCCGCACATTTCCCGGCCATGCCATGGTCTGCATCAGGGCCACGGCCTCATCCGAAAGCGCGCGCAGGGGCAGACCCTGGGTGCGGTTGAAGTCGGCAATGAAATGCTCGGCCAGCACGGGGATGTCCTCGCGCCGTTCCTCGAGGCTCGGCACGGTGATCGGCACCACGTTGAGCCGGTGATAGAGTTCTTCGCGGAAACGCCCGGCGGCGATCTCCGCTTCAAGATCACGGGAGGTCGATGAAATGAACCGCAGATCGACACGCACCTTGTCGGATCCGCCGACCCGAAGGAACTGCTGATCGACAAGGACGCGCAGGATCTTGGATTGCGTGCCCGGCGGCATGTCCGCCACCTCGTCGAAATAGATCACACCGCCATGCGCCTCTTCGAGCAGGCCGGGCTCCACCCCGCGATCGGGGCTTTCGCGGCCGAACAGGACCTCTTCCATGCGGTCGGGCTCGATCGAGGCGGAACTGACCACCACGAAGGGCGCCTCCTTGCGCGCGGAATTGCCGTGGATATAGCGCGCCGCGATTTCCTTGCCCACGCCGGGCGGTCCAGAGAGCATCACCCGCCCGTTCGATCGCGTCACCTTGTCAAGCTGACCGATAAGTGCACGAAAGGCGCCCGACTGGCCGATCATCTCGGCGCTGGTGATCTCCTTGCGCTTGAGCTGCGTATTCTCGCGGCGCAGGCGGGATGTTTCCATCGCGCGCCGGATCACCACCAGAAGCTGGTCGATATTGAAGGGTTTCTCGATGAAGTCATAGGCCCCCTGCTTGATCGCGGCGACCGCGATCTCGATATTGCCGTGGCCCGAGATGATGATGATCGGGATCTCGGGGCGGTCGCGCTTGACGGTCTTGAGGATGTCGATCCCGTCCATCCGGCTGTCCTTGAGCCAGATGTCGAGGATCATGAGCGCGGGCGGGTCCGTCGTGACCTCCTTCATCGCGTCGTCGGACTGACCGGCCAAACGCGTGGTATAGCCCTCGTCCTCCAGGATGTCCGCGATCAACTCGCGGATATCGCGTTCGTCGTCAACGATCAGAATATCACCCATGACTCCCCCTCATACATTTTCTTCACTCCGTTCTTCCGGTTCTCCGGCCGCAGGATCGACCGGCAGACGGATCACCGCCATCGCCCCGACATGCGCGCCACGCGAAAACGGCGCGGCGTCTTCGAGCACAAGGCTGCCACCATGTTCTTCAATGATTTTCTTGACAATCGGCAGGCCGAGCCCGGTGCCTTTCACGCGGGTTGTCACATAGGGCTCGAAAAGCTTTGCGCGATCCTCGGGCAGGCCGATACCGTTATCCGAGATCGTGATCAGCGCCTCGTCCCCCCGCCTGACGGCGGTGACCCGGATCTCGGGGGCATAGCCCTCGGTGCCATGCCTTTCGGCATAGCTTTCGGTCGCCTCGCCTGCGTTCTTGATCAGGTTGGTGAGGGCCTGGCTGATCATCGTGGCATCGAATGCCCCGGTCAGTGGATCGTCGGTCAGTTCGGCAGAAATGTTCACGTCGGGCTGCCCGGATTGCTGCAAGAGCACCGCGCCGTTGACCAGATCGCGCAGGCTCTCGGGCTTGCGCTCGGGCTCTGGCATGCGCGCGAATTTAGAGAACTCGTCGACGATCCGGCGCAGGTCGTTGGTCTGTCGCACGATCACTCCGGTCAGTTCGGCGAGACGTGCCGCCTCCGCCTCGTCGAGATGGCGCGCGAACTTGCGCTCGATGCGTTCCGCCGAAAGCTGGATCGGCGTGAGCGGGTTCTTGATCTCATGCGCGATGCGTCTGGCCACATCGCCCCAGGCTGCCATGCGCTGCGCACTGACCAGATCGGTCACGTCGTCAAACGCGACCACATAGCCTTCCAGTTTTTCTTCTTCGCTGCGCCGCACCGCCATGCGCACGAGCAGGTTCTCGAGCCGCCCGCCCCGGCTCACCTTGACCTCTTCCTGCGCGACCTCGGCACCGCGCTCGCGCAATTTCCGGAACAGTGGTTCGAACTCGGGCACCGCCACCGTCAGCGCCAGTTGCGACTGGACCCCCTGCCAGTCCAGCAGGCGCTCGGCCGAGCGGTTGACAAAGGCCACCCTGCCTTGCGGATCGACCCCGACGACCCCTGAGGTCACCGAACTGAGCACCGAGTCGAACAACCGTCGACGACGCTCGATCTGCTCGGTGTTGGCAAGAAGGGTGTCGCGCTGCGCCTTGAGCTGTTGCGTCATCTGGTTGAAATACCGCCCCAGCATGGCAATTTCGTCGTCGTCTTCTTCCTCGACCACCCGCACATCGAGGTCACCCGCGCCCACCCGTTGCGCGGCACCGGCAAGCCGCCCCACCGGCCGCGCCAGACGTTCGGCGAACCAAAGGCCCAGCCACACCGCGGCGAGAATCAGGATGACCGCGAAGCCGAGGTAAAGCAGGCCGAATTCGAAGAGTACCCGCCCGCGATCCCGTTCGAGTTGCTGGTAGAGCCGCACGGTCTCCTGGGTTTCGTCCAGCAGGTTGAGGATATGGCCATCCACCTCGCGACTGACATAGACGAGGCGGTCGGGAAAGTTCTCGAGCGGCACGATGGCGCGAAATTCGTCATGGTCCCAGTCGCGAATGATGGCGATACCGGTTTCGCGCGCCTCGGCAATCTGTTCAGCGGTCGGGCGCTCGAACTCGAAAAGATAAGAGCGTTCGCCACGCGCGCGCAGCTCCCCGCTGCCGTCGATCACATAGGCCTCGCGCATGGCCGGCTGAAACCGCTGTTGACCGACGGTCAGAACCTCGCGGATCTCGGGGTCCTGCATGAAGGGCGTGGCGTCGCGCGCAACGTCGATCATCTCCGCCAGAGATCGGGCCGAGCTGTCAAGTGATTGCCGATGTTCCTCCTCATACGCTTGCGCGGCCGAAAAGGAACTGCCCACCACCTGCCTGACCCGCTCTGAAAACCATCCTTCAAGCCCGACATTCACGGTAAGCACGGCGAAGATCGCCACGATGATCGTGGGCGTGAGCGCCATGATGACGAAGACGCCTGTCAGCCGCATGTGGAGCCGCGATCCTGCCGATTGCGCCCGTCGCTCCGCCACCATGCGTGCGACGCGCTGCAGGACCAGGCCCGCAACGAGCAGAACGTAGACGAGATCGGCCAGCATCACGAAACGCAGCGCCGAGGAATTCGTCCCTTGCTCGAACGGGCCGAGCACGAAATAGGTCGCCAGCACCAGAATCGGCCCCAGAATCACCAGCCCCAGCGTGGCGATGTTCTGTGCCCGTCGCTGACGTCTGAGCCGGATGAGCCGATCCCACGTCGATTTTCGGCGCGAGCCGCCTGTAAACTTATGTGCTCGGGTTGCCACCCGCTGCCCCCATGATGTTGTGGCGCTTCGGCGCCGCACCGCATTATTCCGTGACCTCTTCCGGCACTGCGGCACGCCGGCCACGGTTCTGTTGCGGTTTTACATCAATTTGCGGCGGCGTGTCACCTGAATATCGAGATCACCGATCTTCTTGCGCAGGGTGTTCCGGTTGATCCCCAGAAGGTCGGCGCATTTGGCCTGGTTGCCGCCCGTTGCATCGAGTGCGATCTCGATCAGCGGAAGTTCGACCTCGCGCAGGATCCGGGCATAGAGGCCCGCCGGCGGCAGCATGTTGCCATGCAGGTCGAAGTAGCGCCGAAGATGTCGCGCGACGCTCGCCGAGAGCTTGTCCCCCTCCTCGAGTCCCAGCGCGGGCTCGGTCGCGGGCTGATTGCCCAGAACCTGCTCGACCTCGGTGCGCGTGATTTCGTCCCCGCGCGCGGTCAGGCCCAGACGCCGCACCGCGTTCTCGAGCTGTCGAACATTGCCCGGCCAGCTGTACTTGCGCATCAATTCGACCGCCTCGTCGGAAAAATATCGCCGCGGCGCACCGGCCTGTTCCTCGCGGGCCAGGAAATGCTCTGCCAGAAGCGGTATGTCATCGACCCTCTCGCGCAAGGCCGGGACATGAAGCGCCGCACCGTCCAGCCGATAGTAAAGATCATGCCTGAGACGGCCCTCCTCCATCGCTTGTGCCATGTCGCTTTGGCTTGTCGCCATGAAGCGCGGAACGTGGTCGCCCGGCGTGTCGATCATGCGCACGACGCGCGCCTGAAGCTCGGGCTCGATATCACAGATCTCGTCGAAGAGGACCGTACCGCCCTTGACCCGCGCCAGAACCCGCGCCGGGCCTTCCAGGTCGCGCAGGTCGCCCGCGGTGACGGTCACGAAGGGCAATGTGCGCCGGTCCGAAAAATCATGGATCGCCCGCGCGATCAGGTTCTTTCCGGTGCCGCTCTCGCCCGAGATGAGAACGCCCAGGTCGGTGTTCATGACACGCGCGAGCAGCCGGTAAAGCGATTGCATCGCCGGGGTGCGCCCGACAAGCGGCAGGTCGTCGGGCCGTTCGGCCTCGTCCGCGACGCTGGCGCGCACGCCGATTCGGCGCCGGGATTCCAATGCCTTGGCGGTGCGCTTCATCAGGTCCGGCAGATCGAACGGCTTGGGCAGGTAATCATAGGCTTCGGCCTCGGCCGCCTTGATCGCCGTCATGATCGTGTTCTGCGCCGAGATCACGATCACCGGCAGGCCGGGCCGGTCCTGGGCGATCTTGGGAAGCATTTCGAGCCCGTTGCCATCGGGCATCATCACGTCGCTGATCACCACGTCGCCCTTGCCTTCACCCACCCACCGCATGAGCGTGGTCAGGCTCGACGTGGCATGAACCTTGCATCCCGCCCGGGTCAGCGCCTGGGTCAGTACGGTTCGAATGGTGCGGTCGTCATCGGCGACGAGTACGGTGCCATCCATCGGGGGGTCTCCTTATGTGTCGCGCCCGGAACCCGGCTTGGGGGCGAGCGGAAGGGAAATGCGAAAGACGGTGCGTCCGGGCACCGATTTGACGGAAATCCAGCCACCGTGATCCGAGATGATCTTGGCGGTCAGCGCGAGGCCCAGCCCGGTGCCGTTCTCGCGTCCTGAAACGAAGGGATCGAACACGTCATCGGCGATATCGGGTGGCAGCCCCGGCCCGTCGTCGATCACCTCGATCTGCAGGGGCAGGCTTTCGCCGCTGCCATCGGACCGGCGCAAGCGGAAGGAGTGTTCGTAAAACGTGTGCAGCGTGATCCTGCCACCGGATTTGCCCGCCGCCTCGGCCGCGTTCTTGAGCAGGTTCTGCATCACCTGCAAAAGCTGGTCGGGATCGCCCCAGGCCAGGGGGAGCGAGGGGTCGTATTCCTCGATGATCTGCATATGCGCGCCGAAGCCCAGCAGGGCCGAACGTCGCGCCCGGTCGAGCACATCGTGGATATTGACCGGCTGGAAATCCGGTGCGGTCAGGTTGCCGAATTGCTCGACCTGCTCCAGAAGCTTCACGATCCTCCGCGACTCGCTCACGATTAAGTCTGTCAGTTCAAGATCTTCCGGCCCGAGGTTCATGCTCAGGAGCTGGGCCGCGCCGGTGATTCCGGCCAACGGGTTCTTGATCTCGTGGGCGAGCATCTCGGCCATGCCGATCGCCGATTTCGCCGCCGATTTCACTGAAAAGCTCTGTGTCATGCGCCCGGCCAGTTCGCGCGGGGAGATCAGGAACAGCATCATGCCGCCCTCCCCTTCCGATCGTGGCTGCATCGGCGCGATCTGGATGTTGCAGTGCAGCGGCGCGCGCTCGCCGGTGCCCACGTCCACGTCGTTGACGAATAGCGGCGTAGCGTTGCGGCGCGCGCGCTCGAACGCTTCCTCCAGCGGTGCGTCGATCATGACCCGGTCCCAGATCGGCTGCCCCCTCAGGGCGCGCGCGGAACTCATCAGGAAGCCTTCGGCCGCCGGATTGACATCGACGATCATGTCATCTGCACCGACCACCACCGCCGGAACCGGAAGCGACACCCAGATCGCATCATCAGTGACCGGTTTGCTCATGCCGCCGCCCTCTCTCCGTGATGGATCATTGTCGGGATAAGGCGCACCACCCTGGCCGGCTCGCGGCAGGTCAGCACCTCGCGTCGCAGCGGCGCAGGCGTGCCTGCCCGGTCCATGTACCAGTCGAGGTGCTTGCGCGCGACACGCAGGCCCAGTTCGGCACCATAGAAGGTGAGCATTGCATCGTAATGCTCGGAAATCATGGCACAAAGTGCCTCACCCCTCGGAATCTCCGGGGCCTTTGCGCCATAAAGATCATGCGCAACTTCGGCCAGTATCCAGGGCCGCCCCTGCGCGCCGCGCCCGATCATCACCCCATCGGCCTGTGATTGCGCCAGCGCAGCGCGCGCCGTGTCCGTATCCACGATGTCCCCGTTGGCAATCACCGGGATCGAGACCGCCGACTTCACCGCCCGGATCGCCGCCCAATCGGCCCGCCCCTTGTAGAACTGGCATCGGGTTCGCCCATGGATCACCACCCGCCGCACGCCCGCGCTCTCGGCCCGGCGGGCAAGATCGGGGGCGTTGCGCGCCTCGTCATCCCAGCCCAGCCGCGTCTTGAGCGTCACCGGAACATCGACCGCACCCGCGACCGCCTCGATCAGGCACAGGGCGTGGTCAAGATCGCGCATTAGCGCCGAACCGGAGAGGCCACCGGTGACCTTCTTGGCCGGGCAGCCCATGTTGATGTCGATCACCCGCGCTCCCATATCGGCCACCTGCCGGGCGGCCTCGGCCATCGCGCCGGGGTCGCGCCCCGCGATCTGGACGGCCGTATTCTCGATCCCGGCGCCCAGTTCGGCCTTTTCACGGGTTCCGGGCCGTGCGGTCAGGAACTCGCCACTCGCGATCATTTCCGAAACGACCAGCCCGGCGCCGAAGCGACTCACGAGATTGCGAAACGGCAGATCGGTGATTCCCGCCAACGGGGCCAGCGCCACGGGCGGGTCGAATGCGATATCATACCGGGCCAGGGTCAAGCGATTAATCCTTGTGCAGTGAGTCTCACCTAAGGCGCTTCAGACGAAATCACAACGAAACAGCGGCTTGAAATCGGACGATGCGCGGTCAGCGCCTAAATTTTAAGCAAGTCCGGGCCGATCATGACAATTGCCCTTTCTTCGATCTGGCCCTATCCCGTCGGACATGAAGATCGCCGCCCTCATCGTCGCCGCCGGCCGCGGCACACGCGCCGGCCCCGGTGCGCCCAAGCAGTGGCGCCTGCTGGCCGGGCAACGGGTGATCGACTGGACGTTGGCCCGGTTTCAGGCGGCACCAGAGGTCGGCCGGATCATGCTGGTACTCCATCCCGACGATATCGGGGCATTCACGCCAGCCCGGAACATCGAGGTGACGGCCGGTGGCGCCAGTCGAGCCGCCTCGGTGCGGGCCGGGCTCGAGGCACTGGCCGCCGATCCCCCCGATCTCGTGCTCATTCACGATGTTGCGCGGCCCTGCCTGCCCCAACCCGTCATCGACGCGGTGATCACGGCGCTCGCCACCGCCCCGGGCGCCGCCCCGGCCCTGCCTGTGACCGATGCGCTCTGGCAGGGCAGCGATGGGCGCGTCACCGGCATGCGTGACCGTGCCGGCCTCTACCGCGCCCAGACGCCGCAGGGCTTTCGCTTCGCCGCGATCCTCGCTGCCCACCGTGCCCATGCGGGCGGCGCCGCCGACGACGTGGAAATCGCCCGTGCCGCGGGGCTTGAGGTCAGGATCGTTCCGGGGCATGACGACAACCTCAAGATCACCCACGCAGAGGATTTCGCGCGGGCCGAACGCATCCTTGGGGGGCAGATGGATATCCGGCTGGGCCATGGCTATGACGTGCACCGCTTCGGGCCGGGCGATCACGTGATGCTCTGCGGCATCGCCGTGCCGCATGATCGCGGCCTGCAGGGCCATTCCGACGCCGATGTGGGCCTGCATGCGATCACCGACGCGATCTACGGCGCGTTGGCCATGGGCGATATCGGGCGACACTTCCCGCCCTCCGACCCGCAATGGAAAGGCGCCGAAAGCCTTGTGTTCCTGCGCCACGCCGCCGAACTGGCCCGCGAACAGGGTTTCACCCTTTCCAACATCGACTGCACGCTCATCTGCGAAAGCCCGAAAATCGGCCCACACGCTGCCACTATGCAGGCCCGCATCGCCGATATCCTCGGCCTTGACCCCGCCCGCGTCTCGGTCAAGGCCACCACGTCCGAGCGTCTCGGCTTTACCGGCCGCGAGGAAGGTATCGCCGCGATGGCCACCGCCGCGCTCGTCAAACCATGACCCCGCCCCGCTCTTCATCTTGCCGCAAATACTCCGGGGAGTGTGAGGGGCTGGCCCCTCACGAACCCCAACAGACGCGAGACCTCACAGCATGACGCGCCTCATCGCCACCTTCTTCTACATCGGCTATCTCAAACCCTTTTCCGGCACGTGGGGCTCGGCGGCGGCTGTCATCGCCGCCTTTGGCCTCCATCTTGTCGGCGGCTGGCTGCTGGTTGCCCTGCTCGTTCCCGTCGCGATCCTCGCCGGATGGTGGGCCACCGCCGAAGAGACCCGGGGCAAGCCCGATCACGACCCCTCCGAGATCGTCATCGACGAGGTCGCGGGCCAGTGGATCGCGCTCCTGCCGGTGCTGATCGGGGCCTCCCACGCGGGCTATTCCGGGTGGGATGCGCTGGCGCTCTGGCCCGGCTGGCTCACGGCATTCTTGGCCTTCCGGTTCTTCGACATCCTCAAACCCGGCCCGATCGGCTGGGCCGACCGTCAGCACGGGCCGGTGGGTGTCATGCTCGACGATATCCTCGCCGGGATTGCCGCCGCGTTCATCGTGGGCTTGGCGGCATTCGTCTCGCATGGCATTCTGGGCGCATGACCGCCGCTCATGTTCTTGACGCCGCCCGCGCGCACGGGCTGATGATCGTCACCGCCGAAAGCTGCACCGGCGGCATGGTCGCCGCCGCACTCACCGATATCGCCGGAAGCTCGGACGTGTTCGAGCGCGGATTCGTCACCTATTCCAACGCCGCCAAGCAGGAGATGCTGGGCGTGCGCCCCGAGACGCTGGCACAGTTCGGCGCGGTCTCTGAGGAGGTCGCCCGCGAAATGGCCGAAGGCGCGATCGCCCGTTCAGATGCGCAGCTGGCCGTCTCGATTACGGGCATCGCCGGTCCCGGCGGGTCCGAGTTCAAGCCCGAGGGCCGGGTCTGTTTCGGACTCGCACGCTCCGGCCACGCCACGCAGTGCGAAACCCAGGAATTCGGCCCCCGCGGACGCGACTGGGTGCGCAAGGCCGCGCGCGATCACGCGCTTTTCGTGCTTCTGTCGGCACTGGGTTGAACACGCGTCACGTCACGACCCGGGCGGCACTTCCTTGAGATAGGCAGCAATCGCGCTCAGATCGTCCTCGGGAAGATTGGCGAGGTTCTTGATCACGTCGGTCATATGCCCGCCTGCGGCATCGTATTCCGGCGTGAACCCGGTCGCGAGATATCCCGCGATATCGCTCTCGGACCAGTCGAGCTTGTCCGGGGTGATCGCAGGCACGCGGCCCTCGCCATCCGGGCTGGGCGCCCCCTGAAGCCAGCGGTCGTAATCCAGCCCGCCAAGCGCGTTGCGCGGGGTGTGACACTCGCCGCAATGCCCCAGCGCCTCGACAAGGTAGCGCCCGCGTTCCAGAGTCTCGCCCGTGACCGGCACGATCCAGTCGTCATGGGTGAAGAGCATTTTCCATCCCCCCAGGCTGCGCCGGATGTTGAATGGAAAGCCCACGTCATGCGCCTCGTCGGGCGTGTCGCTCTCGGGCAATGTCATCAGGTAGGCGTGCAGATCGGCCACGTCATCCAGCGTTGCCCGCGCGTAGGAGGCATAGGGAAAGGCCGGGTAGTAATGCGCGCCACCGGGCGACGTGCCGTGCAGCATGGCGTTGGCAAGGTCCGTGACCGACCAGTCGCCGATGCCGTGGTCGGAATCGGGCGAAATGTTGGGAGCGTGGAACGTACCGAACGGTGACGGAAAGGCCATGCCGCCCGAGAGCACACGCCGCTCGTCGTCCTCGGCATCGGGAGCGGCGTGACAGCCGGCGCACCCGGCCGCCCAGAACACCGTTTCGCCGCGCTCCGCATCCGGTGTGAACTGGTCGAGCCGCGCTTCGTCAACCTGCGCGGGGCGGGTCACGATCCAGAATGCGGCTGTGCCGATCAGGGCGAGAATGACGAGATATCTCAGGATGTTATACATGGACCCTCATGCATGTCGGGGCGACGCCAGGCCGCCCCGGTTCCGGCACTCCGGTAAACCCGATCAGTCGTCGGATTGCCGATAGGGCTTGTGGCAACCGCTACAGCTTTCTCCAACCGCGCCGATTGCACCGCGCAGCGAATCGAGACCATCGCCCGCCGCCGTCTCCATCTCGGCGGTTGCCTCGACCAGGTCCATGGCCTTTTCGCCGATATCGCTGTCGTCGTCCCAGATATCGGGCAGGGCGCTGGTCTGATCGGGGCTGAGTTCCAGCGTGCTCGACCCTTCGGGCCAGTAACGCGACTGGTCGAGCTTGGCGAGCGCGGCGAGATTGCCCGCCGCCGCGCTGGCCGTGTCGGCGTCATATTCGATCTCGCCCTTGGCCATGCCGCCCAGCAGCCCGATATTGAAGGCGTAAAGCTGCATATGCGACTGCCGCGCCTTGAGCGCGGCCTCGATGGCGGCATCCTCCTGCGCGAGAGTGGTGCTGCCCACGGCCCCGGCCAGAACCAGCGCGCTCAATCCGGTGAATGTCTTCTTCATGTCTAGACCTCCCAGTCTGCAATCTTGAATTATGAACAGTATACGGTACCAAGCCAATGCGCGAAGCCGCATTTTTGCAAGTCCCGCTGTGCGGCACTGAACAGCATCTCGCGCAAACGTGATAGCCGTATGACAGGATCATTGCATTCGCGGCACCCGCGGCGGACGCGGATCGAGGGTCAGGAAATCCGGCCAGCCGATGAAATACTCGACGCCCGCGATCACCAGCCCGACAAGGATGACACCGAAAACCAGCTTGACCTTCCACATCGGCGGCGGGTGACGCGCCCACCGCGACATCCGCAGGAAGAGGCGCGGCGGGATCATGCAAGCGCGTCTTCATCGGTAAAACGCACCTTGCCGATATAGGGAAGGTTGCGGTTGCGCTGCGCAAAGTCGATTCCATAGCCCACGACGAACTCATCGGGAATCTCGAACCCGATCCAGTCGGCGCGCACCCCCGTCTCCCGGCGCGTGGGCTTGTCGAGAAGTGCGATCGTCTTGAGTTTTGCCGGGTGACGACTGCCCAGCAGATGAAGCACGTGATCGAGCGTGAAACCGGTGTCCACGATATCCTCGACCACCAGTACGTCGCGTCCCTCGATCTGGCCGCGCAGGTCCTTGAGGATGCGCACCTCGCGACTCGATTCCATCCCGTCTCCATAAGATGACGCCTCGAGGAAATCGACCTCCACCGGCAGGTCGAGCTCGCGCACGAGGTCGGCGATAAAGACGAACGAGCCGCGCAAGAGCCCCACCACGACGAGCTTGTCGGTATCGTCAAACTCGGCCCGGATCTCGCGGGCCAGCGCCTCGATGCGGGCCGCGATGGACTTGGCCGAGATCATTTCGTCGATCACATAAGGACGTTGTGGCATGTTACCCCCTTGAATCCCGGCCCCATTAATACGAAACCGGCCCCCAGTGTCACGCGATTTGGACAGCGAAATGCCGACCCATTCGGAAACACGGGTGTTGCCCTACACCGCCCGCCAGATGTTCGACCTGGTGGCCGACGTGGCCGCCTATCCGCAGTTCCTGCCATGGTGCGCGGCCGCACGGGTGCGCTCGGTCACGCCCATGCCGGATGGCGGCGACGAGATGCTGGCCGACCTGGTGATCTCCTTCAAGGTGTTCCGCGAACGGTTCGGCAGCCGGGTGCGGCTCTACCGCGACGATGAGCGGATCGAGACCGAGTATCTCGACGGGCCCTTTCGCTACATGCACTCGACATGGAATTTCCGCGATGTCGGAGAATCCCGGTGCGAGGTGTCGTTCTTCGTCGATTTCGAGTTCCGCAACTTCATGCTGCAAAAGGCGATCGGGCTGGTCTTCAACGAGGCGATGCAACGGATCGTTCGGGCCTTCGAGGCGCGCGCACAGGCGCTTTACGGTTCGACCTGAGGCATGGTCGCGGACCTTTTTCGGGTCTTTTCGGCAAGATGAAGGGGATGGGGGCTTTCCCTCATTGGGGCGGGTGATACGGTGGAGGTGCCGAACCGGGAGGGGAAAATGGCGGTATCGGAAGAGCTTGCGGCATTTGCGCTGACCCCCTGCGACGCGCCTGAGACGGCGCGCGCGGTGGCGCGTTTGTCCCTGATCGACTGGATGGCGGTGGGCATTGCCGGCGCGGATGAGCCGGTGGCAGGCGTTATGCGGGCCATGGCACGCGAGGAAGGCGGCGCGGCTCAGGCCGGGCTGATCGGCGGGGGCCGGGCACCGGCGCGCATGGCCGCAATGGTCAACGGCACGATTTCCCACGCGCTCGATTACGATGATACGCATTTCGCCCATATCGGGCATCCGTCGGTCGGCGTGATCCCGGCGGCGCTGGCCGTGGCCGAGCATCTGGGCCGCTCCGGGGCCGAAATGCAGGAAGCCGCGCTGATCGGGATGGAGGCTTCGATCCGGTTCGGGGTCTGGCTGGGACGCGGGCATTACCAGGTCGGCTATCACCAGACCGCGACGGCGGGCGCGGTGGGCGCCACTGTCGCGGCGGGGCGGCTGATGGGGTTGACCCAGGACCAGATGGAGACCGCGCTTGGGCTGCTTGCAACGCGGGCCAGCGGATTGAAATCGCAATTCGGCACCATGGGCAAGCCGTTCAACGCGGGGCTTTCCGCGGCCAACGGGGTCGAGGCGGCGATGCTGGCACGGCTGGGGATCGAGGCACGGCTCGGCGCGCTCGAAGGGCCGCTCGGTTTCGGGCCCACGCATCACGGTGCGGCCGATGCCACGGGGTTTGACGGGCTCGGCGCTGACTGGATGCTCGAAACCGTCAGTCACAAGTTCCATGCCTGCTGCCACGGTCTGCATGCCGCGCTCGAAGCTGCCGCAGAGATCGAGACCTCGCCGGACGATATCGCGGCGATCCGGGTGACGACCCACCCGCGCTGGATGAGCGTGTGCAACCAGCCTGCACCCGAAACCGGGCTGGGGGCCAAGTTTTCCTATGCCACGGTCCTGCCCATGCATTTCCTCGGCCATGACACCGCGCGACTGGAGAGCTACACCGATGCGCTCTGCGCCGTTCCGGCGCTCGTGGCGCTGCGTGCATTGGTCGATGTCCGCGCGGACGACTCCCTGAGCGAGATGCAGGCGCGGCTCGAGGTCGAGATGCGTTCGGGCGAGGTGCAGGCCCGGTTTCACGATCTCGATGCGCGCTTGCCGCTCGACCGGAGGGCGGCGAAGATCAAGGCCAAGGCCAACGCACTTCTGGGCGCGGAACGGGCGGCCCGCGTCGGGCGCGCCATCGAGACGGCCGCGCCCCCGGCCGAACTCTCCCGCGAGATTGCACTCTGAGAACGCGCACCTTGGGCGCGATCACCTAGCCCATGCTCCGCGCCGACGGTCCTAGGCCTCTGCCAGCTTCTTCAGCCGGTTCTCGCGCAGTTTCGCGAAATCGTCGCCCGCGTGATAGGACGAGCGCGTGAGCGGCGTGGCCGAGACCATGAGAAACCCCTTGCCATAGGCCGATTTCTCGTAGGCCGCGAACTCGTCGGGATGTACGAAACGGTCCACCGCGTGGTGCTTGGGCGTGGGTTGCAGATATTGGCCTATGGTCAGGAAATCGACATCCGCCGCGCGCATGTCGTCCATCACCTGCAACACCCCCTGCCGGTCCTCGCCGAGGCCGACCATGATCCCCGACTTGGTGAACATCGTCGGGTCGAGTTCCTTGACGCGCTGCAGCAGCCGCAGGGAATGGAAATACCGCGCCCCGGGCCGCACGCTGGGATAAAGCCCCGGCACGGTTTCAAGGTTGTGGTTGAACACGTCCGGCTTTGCCGCGACCACGGTTTCAAGAACCGAAGGATCGCATTTGAGGAAATCGGGCGTCAGAATCTCGATCGTGGTGCCCGGCGACTGGTGACGCACCGCGCGGATGGTCTGCGCGAAATGCTCGGCCCCGCCATCTTCGAGGTCATCACGGTCCACGCTGGTGATCACCACGTGGTTGAGCCCCAGCGTCCTGACTGCATGGGCCACCCGTCCCGGCTCGAAGGCATCAAGCGCGTCGGGCCGCCCGGTCGCCACGTTGCAGAAGCTGCACCCGCGGGTGCAGACCTCGCCCATGATCATCATCGTGGCGTGGCCCTGGCTCCAGCATTCGCCCGCGTTGGGGCATCCGGCCTCTTCGCAGACCGTGACCAGCTTGTTCTCGCGCATGATCCGGTGGGTTTCGGCATAACCCTTGCCCGACGGGGCCTTGACCCGGATCCAGCTGGGCTTTTTCGGTTGGGTCCGGTCCGGACGGTGGGCCTTTTCCGGGTGGCGTTGGTCGGGCAGTTTCAGATCGCGCATGGGCCGGGTCCTTTTGGGGCGGCGGTCATTGATTTCCCTGCCCTTATACGCCTCTGCGCCCCCGTCTGCCACCCGAGTTTCACGCAAACCCGGCATGGGCCATCCGGTGCCCTGCCTTTCGCCCGCGCCGATCTCGCATCTTGCCAAACCGGCCACGAACGGGCAGCACGAGGCAGGAAAGATCCGGCAAGGCAATGGCATACAGGGGATCGCCATGACCCAGCATCCCGGCAAGACCGGCAATCACACGCTCGCGCGGGGCCACATGCGCGAATATCTCAAGCAGATCACCTATGGCGGCAATGACGGGATCGTGACGACCTTTGCGATCGTCGCGGGCTTTGCCGGGGCCATGGCCGAAGGCGTGGCCGAGATCGGTGCGCTGGCGGTCCTGGTCTTTGGCTTCGCCAACCTCTTTGCCGACGCGGTCAGCATGGGGTTGGGCGAGTTTCTCTCGACCCGCTCCTCGCATGACCTCTACCGCGCCCGGTGGCGCGCCGAACTTGACGAGATCGCGGGCGCTCCGACCCGCGAAACCGATGCGCTTGCCCGGCTGCTGGAGCGCCGGGGCCTGTCACCGGCCGACGCGGCCGAGGCCAGTGCCGTTTTCCGCCGCAACCCGCAGATGCTGGCCGACCTGATGATCACATATGGCTATGGCATGACCGACCCGCGGGGCCACAGCCCCGCGCTCATGGGGCTGGTCACGTTCTCGAGCTTCGTGGTCTTCGGCCTGGCGCCGCTGCTGCCCTATCTTCTGATGCCGCCCGAGCCGGCCGCGTTCACCTGGTCGCTGATCACCAGCGCCTTGGCGCTTGCCGCGCTTGGGGGGCTGCGCTGGCGGGCGACCGGGCAACAGGCGCTGCGTGCCCTTGGCGAAACCTTCGCCGTGGGGGCGACCTGCGGGGCGGTGGCCTATGCCGTGGGCTGGATCGTGGGCGGCTGACCAGCCCATGTCAGCCGATCATGCCCGCCGCGTCCCCGAGCCCGGCATAGTGCCGCTTGAGCCGTTGCAGCGCGATGCGCAGCACGATCTTGCCTGACCGCGCGCTCCAGCCCAGTGCCTTCTCGGCCTGTTCCAGGCCCTCGAGATGACAGCAACAGCGCAGCGCAACATCACCCAGTCCCGGGCCCAGCTCGCGCAGGGCCGCCTCGACACGGGCTCGGGCGGCACTCGATCCGCCCATTGCATCGGCGCCTGCGGCAGGCCTGCCACCGTTGATCGCCCCGGTCAGCACATGGTCCCAGTTGCCGCGCACCCGGGGGCCCATCTGGGCCAGTTCGAAATCCTCGCGAAGCCGTTCCCCGGCGGCCACGAGATCGGCAGCCAGAAACGGCACCCCGTCACGGTCGCGCCGCCGCGCCAACGCCGCCATCGGTGAATCCCCCGGGGCGAAACGCGGCGCCTTGCGCTCCGCCCCCTGCCCCGCGGGCGTCAG
The DNA here is from genome assembly GCA_001314705.1 of Rhodobacteraceae bacterium HLUCCO07. GTDB lineage: Bacteria > Pseudomonadota > Alphaproteobacteria > Rhodobacterales > Rhodobacteraceae > Aquicoccus. The sequence continues at coordinate 194,698 of LJSU01000009.1, read as the reverse complement.
ACCGGGCCGGTCGAAGCCGCTTTGCGCCTCGGCAAATCCCTGCGCCGCCCCTTGTGCCGCGTTCTCCTGTGCGGCCAGCATCCGGCCAAGTGCCGTGCGCCCGGCCTGCGTGATCCGATAACGCGCGATGCGCCCCGGTTCGACACAGGCGATCCAGTCCTTGACCGCCAGCGCCTGGGCCATCGCGCGTTCGACGACCGCGGTGCGCGTTGTGCCGCCGCCGGTCGTGTCGCGCACCACGACGGCCTTGTCCATCTCGGGCGCCACCGCCAGGACGGCCCCCGACTCGCACAATCGGCGCAACACGCGTCGCGCCTCGATCTCGAAGGTATCATCGTCCGGGCTGGCCGCGATGGGCCTCTCTTGCAGGGTCATGTCACTTGGCTCCTTGACTTCGCGACGTCGGGCCTCGCGAGGGACCAGCCGGGCCAACCGGATCAGCGCCTCGTCGATCAGGATATCGTCGCGCAAAATTTCCCAGCGGCGAACCTGACGCAGGACGGTCGAAGGATGTCGCGATACCGACCGGGCAATCGCCCGGATCGACAGCCCGCATTCGGTATGGACCAGGTAATGGCGCGCCGCTTCCGGCACCCACCCGGGCATGCCATTCCGGCCCCGCACAGTCGCATGTCCAAACATCTGCCTTCCCTTGTCCCCGGTTTTTCTGCGCCATGTCTTATCCACAGGGTTATCCACAACCTAAAGATGCATTTGTTACGGATTGGTTAACAAAAACGGCTTTGAGCAGAATTGTTGAAAAATGATAAACAATTCTGACCCCGCCGTGCGCCGCCTGCCGAGAGCACGCAACACCCGCTAAACCTGTGTCATGGACATCGCATTCAATCATGACGAGGATAGCCATGACAAATCGCCCAAGCGTGATCGACCGTCTCGAACGCCCCCGGCTGCTGATCCAGGCCGCCCGTGCAGGGGCCGTGGAATATTGCCGCACGGCCCATCTGCGCCGCGTGCTCGGCCCGGGCCAGGCGCCGCCAACCGACACCGCCCTGCGCCGCCTGATCGAGATCGAATCCGACCTCAACGATCAGCGCGTCGCGGGCTATGCGGGCTATTCCATCGTGCGTCACGTCGATGTGCTGATCGCGATGCTGGCCGAGGCGCGCATGGCCCGGCATTGCCACCCCGTCGCGGCAACGGATGCGCCCACGCTTACTCCGGCCGAATGATCGCCCGCGACAGGCCCGATGAAACAGGCGGGCCACGCCGGACACGACCCTTACCAAACGTGTTGAAGTTCTCTTTGATCATTCGGCACGGAGGCAATGGTGACAAATTTCACCGCAGCTGCTTCATGAGAAGAACCCAGCTATCGATATCGGTCGCCCAATCATCCTTCACGCAAGGAAGATTGTCGGTCTCTTCATAGCCATGACGTTTGTAGAGCCGACGTGCGCCGATGTTGTTGCCCGCGACGATGACGCTCATCTGGCGCAAGCCTTCAGACCCGCAGACATCTTCCGCGACTCCGAGAAATCGAGACCCGATTCCCTGACCACGATGCTCCGGGTAACAGGCCAGCACATTGACATACCAACTGTCGAGTGCCCGGTTCTCCAGTTCCTGAAGCGGACGAAACAGGGACGGGAAGTCCGCGCCGATCGGGACCGGCTCCGCACTGATCGCATAGCCCGTCAGGCTCGCCACGACACCATCAGCACTGTCCAACACGATGGTCTGCCCTTCGCGCGCCTTCTCGGCCTGGCGCGCACGGCCGATTTCCCAAGGGTCTTGCCCCTCACCCGCGAGTCCGGTCCATATGTGGAGCGGCAGCCCCTCTCCAGCGAAGTTGACCAGATCAGCCAGTTCTGATGCATCGCCTTCCGTGGCGAGTCTCATTGGAGATTCAAGCGCAATCACGGCGATTCTCCGGTTTCGGCAGCTGATCGGGCGGGTTCACCTTAACCCGAAAGGCATGTATTTGCCAGAATCCCACCTGATGCCCTCGTCCAGTCTTGCGATCGCAGACGTCCGCCGCGGAATGCAGCACGCCTGGCAAGGGGCCGGCAACGCCGGGCCCGCCCTCTCGCCGTCGCTCGGGCGAAGCCTACAGAAACGCGTCCGGCTCCGCGGCCTTCTTGCGGGCGACATAATCGTCCAGCGCCTCGGCGATCACCGGATCGAGCGCGGGCGCCTGGTAGGAGGCCAGGAGTTTCTCGACCCGTATCGCCGCCAGCGTCTGGGTATCGCGCGCGCCCTCGTCCTCCCAGGTTTCGAAGGGCTTGTAATCGAAAAGCTCGGTCTTCCAGAACGCGGTCTTGAAATTGGCCTGCGTATGGGCACAGCCAAGGTAGTGCCCGCCGGGGCCGACCTCGCGGATCGCGTCCATCGCCTGCGCGTCCTCGCTCATGTCCACGCCACGCGCCAACTGGTGCAGCGTGCCGAGCTGATCGGCATCCATCACGAATTTCTCGAAACTCGCCACCAGCCCGCCTTCGAGCCAGCCGCAGGAATGCAGCATGAAGTTGACGCCCGACAAGAGCCCCATGTTGAGGCTGTTGGCGGTCTCGTAGGCGGCCTGCGCATCGGGCAGTTTCGACCCGCAGAACGACCCGGCGGACCGGAACGGCAGGCCCAGCCGCCGCGCCAGTTGCCCCGCGCCATAGGTGATATGGCTCGCCTCGGGGGTGCCGAAGGTCGGCGCGCCGGAATTCATGTCGATCGACGACACGAAGGCGCCAAAGATCACCGGCGCGCCGGGGCGGACGAGCTGGCTGTAGGCCACGCCCGCCAGGACCTCGGCCAGCACTTGCGTGAGCGTGCCGGCGATCGACACCGGCGCCATCGCACCACCCACGATGAAAGGCGAGATGATGCAGGCCTGCCCGGCCTCGGCATAGACTTCGAGCGCGCCCATCATCACGTCATCGAAGGTCAGCGGCGAATTGATGTTGATGAGCGAGGTCATCACCGTGTTCTGGGCCACGAACTCCTTGCCGAACAGGATCTCGCACATCTCCACGCTGTCGCGTGCCCGCGACGGGTCCGTGACCGAGCCCATGAACGGCTTGTCCGAAAGCGTCATGTGGGCGCGCAGCATGTCGAGGTGGCGCTTGTTCACCGCGATGTCGGTGGGCTCGCAGACGGTGCCGCCGGAATGGTGCAGCCATTTCGACATGTAGCCCAGCTTCACGAATTTCTCGAAATCGGCCATCGTGGCATAGCGCCGCCCGCCCACGGAATCGCGCACGAAGGGCGGCCCGTAGATCGGCGCCAGAACGAGGTTGCGCCCGCCCACTTCCACGGCGCGCTCGGGGTTGCGCGCGGCCTGGGTGAACTGCGATGGCGCGGTTGCGCAGAGCTTGCGCGCGAGGCCCCGCGGGATATGCACCCGCTCGCCGCGCACATCCGCCCCCGCATCGCGCCAGCGTTGCAGCGCGCCGGGGTTGTTCACGAAATTGACGCCAACCTCTTCGAGGATGGTCTCGGCATTGGCCTCGATGATGTCGAGCGCCTCTTCGCCGAGGACTTCGTAATCGGGGATGTTGCGGGTGATGAAACGGGCGGTCTCGAAGGAAACCGCGCCGCGTTCGGCCCGGCGGGCCGCCCCGCCGCCCGAGCGGGCGCGCCTGCGCGTGGTGGTATCTGTCATGGCGATGCTGTCCTGACCTTTGTGCCGCTCCTGTTTCATCCGGGTTTAGCGCAGCTCGTACCTGCCCTGCGGCGCATATGCGGCCTTTGACGGGTAAATGCGACATCCCGGCCGTTGTGATGATGTGCGCGGGCCATGCGGCCCGCGCGCTTCTTCATCTCGGCCTGCGGCCTCGGGCGCCTCCGGCAGGAGTATTTGGGGCAAGATGAAGGAAGGGCGCTTGCGCCTTGCGCGGCCTTGGCCTAATCCCGGGCCATGAGCACTCATGACCGCCTTTTGATCATCGACTTCGGCTCGCAGGTGACGCAGCTGATCGCGCGCCGCCTGCGCGAGCTGAACACCTATTGCGAGATTCACCCTTACCAGAATGTCACCGATGCCTTCCTGCGCGACTTCGCGCCGCGCGCGGTGATCCTTTCGGGCGGGCCGGCCAGCGTCATCGACGAAGCATCGCCCCGCCCGCCGGAAAGCGTCTTTTCGCTGGGCGTGCCGGTTCTTGGCATCTGTTACGGTCAGCAGGTGATGATGCAGATGCTGGGCGGTCGCGTGGAACGCGGCCATGGCACCGCCGAGTTCGGGCGCGCCTATGTCGCGCCCGCGGCCCGACATGAGGCATTGCTGCTGGGCTGGTTCCTTGACGGGCGTGAACAGGTCTGGATGAGCCATGGCGACCACGTCAGTGCCATTGCGCCGGGGTTCGAGGTCTATGGCACCTCGCCCAACGCGCCCTTTGCCATCACCGGCGATCCGGCGCGTCATTTCTATGCCGTGCAGTTCCACCCCGAGGTCCATCACACTCCGAACGGGCGAACATTCTTCGAGAATTTCCTGCGCATCGCGGGCTTTACCGGCGACTGGACCATGGGCGCCTATCGCGAGGAGGCGATCGCCAGGATCCGCGAAGAGGTGGGCGACGCGCATGTGATCTGCGGGTTGTCGGGCGGGGTCGATTCCTCGGTCACCGCGGTGCTCCTGCACGAGGCGATCGGCGATCAGCTTACCTGCGTTTTCGTCGATCACGGTCTCTTGCGCCAGAACGAGGCCGAGGAGGTCGTGGCGATGTTCCGCGACCACTACAACATCAAGCTGATCCATGCCGACGAATCCGAATTGTTCCTCGGCGAGCTCGAGGGCGTCAGCGACCCCGAACAGAAGCGCAAGACCATCGGGCGGCTCTTCATCGACGTGTTCCAGAAATACGCGGGACGGATCGAGCGCGCCGAGTTCCTCGCCCAGGGCACGCTCTACCCGGACGTGATCGAAAGCGTGTCGTTCTCGGGCGGGCCCTCGGTCACGATCAAGTCGCATCACAACGTGGGCGGACTGCCCGAGAAGATGGGGCTGAAACTCGTCGAACCCTTGCGCGAGCTTTTCAAGGACGAGGTGCGCGCGCTTGGCCACGAACTGGGCCTGCCCGCATCCTTCATCGGCCGTCACCCCTTTCCCGGGCCGGGCCTCGCCATTCGCTGTCCGGGCGAGATCACGCGCGAGAAACTCGACATCCTGCGCAAGGCCGACGCGGTCTTCATCGACCAGATCCGCAAGCACGGGCTTTACGACGAGATCTGGCAGGCTTTCGTCGCCATCCTGCCGGTGCGAACCGTGGGCGTGATGGGCGACGGGCGCACCTATGATTTCGCCTGCGCGCTCCGCGCGGTGACGAGCGTCGACGGCATGACCGCCGATTACTACCCGTTCAGCCACGAGTTCCTCGGCGAGACCGCAACGCGCATCATCAACGAGGTGCAGGGCATCAACCGCGTGACCTATGACATCACCTCGAAACCCCCGGGCACGATCGAGTGGGAGTGAGTGGCGCGCGGTGCGTTAACGCAAATCGCGGGGCGATCCCGGCGGTTTCCCCGGCAGCCGGATGTCAGCCGGGAGTCATACGCATGTCACCCCTCTGTTTCTCGCCCGAGATTCGGCGTTAACCCGACCGTGCGCTGCCTTTTTCCCGCCGTTTGAGGTGGCGCAGATCGAGCGCGCCGGGGCGCTTGCGCGGGTCTTCGCCCTCGGCGAAGATGCGGTGCTTCACCACTTTCTGGGTGCCGGTCACAGGCAGAGAATCGACGAAAACGATCCAGCCCGGAAGCTTGTAATAGGCCATCTTGTCAAAGGCTTGACTGAATATCTTCATGCCGGTTTCCGCGTGCGGCGCAACCCCCTGGGCCAGCACCACCACGGCCAGAACCTCCTCTTCGCGGGTCTCGTCGGGCACGGCAACGCAGGCCACGTTAACCACCGCTTCATCTTCGAGCAGTATGTTCTCGACCTCGGCCGCGGCGATGTTCTCGCCTGCCCTGCGGATGATGTTCTTCTTGCGGTCCACGAAATAAAGCACGCCGTCCGTGTCCATGGTGACCGTGTCGCCGGTGTGAAACCACCCGCCCGCCCACGCCTCCTGCGTGGCCTCGGGCTTGTTGAGATAGCCCGAGAAGAACCCCTTCGCGGGCGTTGCCGCCGAATGGCGCAGCACCATCTCGCCGGGTACGCCCGGCGGACATGGCTTGCCCGTGTCATCCCAGACCTGCACCTGCAGGTCGTCGCGCGCCCGGCCGAAGGCGCGCGTGTCGATCCGGCGCGGCTCCTCCCACATCGACATCACCCGGCACATCTCGGTCATGCCCCAGACCTCGACCAGCGGAATGCCGAAGCGGCGCTCGAATTCCACATGCAGCGCGGGTTCGACCCCTGCCCCGACACCGACCCGCAGATGACCCAGAACCTCGGGTCCGGTGTCGCGATCCGAAAGCAGAACGGCAATCACCACGCCCAGGTAATGAAACACCGTGGCGCGGCTTTCGCCGATATCCTCCCACCATGTCCGGGCGCTGAATCTTTGCGGTTGAATCAAGCAGTTACCGGTCAGCATGACACCGAAAAAGGCCACGATCCCGGCGTTGATGTGAAAGGCGGGCAGCGGGTTGAACACCCGGTCCTTTCCATCGCGCAGCGCCACCGCACCACGGATCAGGCGGTAACTGTCGCCGACCATAAGCTCGTATTCATGGCTCAGGATGCAGCCCTTGGGCCGCCCCGTCGTGCCCGATGTATAAAGCAGCCCGGCCTCGCTTTCCGGTCTCACGCCCCCCGGTTCAGCGGGCCATGGCGCGGGCGGCAGCGCCTCCATCATCGACGCAAGCGGGACAAAGGCCACCCCCGTCCCGGCCTCGGCGATCCCGGCACGCATCAGCCCGGCATGGGCCTCATTCGCCACCGCCAGCACCGCCTCGCTGTCGGAGAGCAGATAGGCCAGCTCGCCGGGTCGGTAGTCGGGATTGACCGGCACGAAGGAAAGCCCCGCCCGGTTGGCCGCGAGCTTGAGAATGTAATGCTCGGGACAGGTGCCAAGGCAGACCGCGATCCGGTGGCCGGTCCCGTATCCCGCCGCGCGCAAGGCACGCTCGTATTTATCCACGAGATCAGCCACTTGGCCATAGGTCAGGCTGCGCAGCGGCGCCCCTTCCCACGCGCTCGCCACAAGGAAATCGCGCCCCGGCCAGCGCGCGGCGGCCGCGTCGAACACCGCACCGATGGTGCGCCCTTCGATCTCGAGCATGGCTTTTTCCCCTCTCCCCATTGCCAAGCCACGACTTTACCGTAGAGATAAGCCCATGATGCGCACAACCCCCCTTGCCAAGCCGTCAAATCCCTTTGTCCTGGCCGCCCTGTGGATGAGCGGCGCGATCCTGTCGTTCTCCACCATGGCCATCGCCGGACGCGAGGTTTCCTATCAGCTCGATACCTTCGAGATCATGATGTATCGCAGCTTCGTGGGCATCGTCATCGTGCTCGGCCTGGCCACGCTCACCGGCACATGGCGCGAGATCCAGCGGCGTGACCTGCGCACCCACGCGATACGCAACTTCGCCCATTTCGCCGGTCAGAACCTGTGGTTCCATGCCATCACGCTCATCCCCCTGGCACAGGTCTTCGCGCTGGAATTCACCTCGCCGATCTGGGTGGTGCTGCTCTCGCCGCTGATCCTTGGGGAACGCCTCACTCCCGTGCGACTCCTGTCGGCGCTGATCGGGTTCTGCGGTATTCTCATCGTCGCCCGGCCCAGCACCGACAGCTTTGACATCGGCATCCTCATGGCTGCGGGGTCGGCGATCTGTTTCGCCATGACCACGATGCTGACAAAGAAACTCACCCGCACCGAAACCGTCACCTGCATCCTTTTCTATCTTACCGTGATGCAAGCGGTTTTCGGCATCGTCTGTGCCGGGATCGACGGTGATATCGCCCTGCCCGACGCGGCCAATGTCCCGCTCATCGTGCTCATCGGCTGTGCCGGGCTGCTGGCGCATTTCTGCATCGCCAAGGCGCTTTCGCTGGCGCCGGCCACGGTCGTCACCCCGATCGATTTTACCCGTCTGCCGGTCATCGCCGTGCTGGGCATGTTGCTCTATCAGGAACCGCTGGACCTGTTCGTGCTGCTCGGGGCGGCGGTGATCTTTGGCGGCAACTATCTCAATATCTGGACCGAATCGCGCGCGCTGCGCAAACCCGCATGATCCGGGTCGCGCTCGGCACGGTGGCGTCATAAGGCTCCCGCATGGCACCGCAAAAGACACTCACCCCGCTCGCATGGGCCCTGCTGATCAGCCTTGGGCTGATCTGGGGCGTGATCTTTCCTGCCGCCAAGATCGCGCTGACCGAAGTGAGTGCCATCACCATCGTCGCCAACCGCACCTTCTGGGCAGCCTTGATGCTTTGGGGAATTGTGTGGCTGCGCGGCCTCCCGGTGCCGCACACGCCCCGCCTCTGGCTTGGATTTGCCGTCATGGGCATCCTGAACAACGTTCTGCCCTTTTCCCTCATCTTCTGGGCGCAACAGCATATCGAGGCGAGCCTTGCCTCGATCCTCAACGGCTCCACCGCCATATTCGGCGTTCTGGTCGCGGCGATCTTCCTGGCCGATGAACGGCTGAGCGCGCGCAAGCTGCTCGGGATCGTCATCGGGTTTCTTGGCGTGGCCACCGTGATCGGGCTGGAACATCTGAGGGAGTTCGACCTGCGCAGCGCCGGGCAACTCGCCGTTCTGGGCGCCACGCTCTGCTATGCGCTGGCCGGGGTCTGGGCGCGCAAGACGCTGGCCGGCGTGGGGCCGACGGTGGCCTCGGCCGGGATGCTCAGCGCCGCAGCCCTCGTCGCCGTGCCCGTGGCCTGGGCGATGGAAGGGCCGCCCGCCCTTGCCCTCTCGCCGGTCACATTCGCGGTGCTGGCCTATATCGCCATTCCGGGCACCGGCCTTGCCTATCTGCTCTATTACCGCGTGCTCGGGCTGGCGGGGTCGGGCAACCTGATGCTGGTCACGCTGATCGTGCCGCCGGTCGCCATCGTGATCAGCACGCTCGGCCTTGGTGAAACACTGTCTGCGAATGCGATCCTCGGGTTCGGTATGATCGCGTTCGGGCTGGCCATTCTCGACGGTCGCATCCTGCGGCGGCGCGCCATAAGGGTTTGACCGCACCGCGGCGGCGATTTACCAAGCTTGGAACATATTCCAAGGGGTTCCTTTCATGCTCTATCCCACTGCCCGGGCCTGGCGCGACGCCGCCCGCAGATCGGTGCTCTTTTTCGGCATGTCCGGTCTTGGAAAAACCCATGTTTCCAACCTTCTGCGCGACTCGGGCGACTGGTATCACTATTCCATCGACTACCGGATCGGTACCCGCTACATGGGCGAATACATCACCGACAACGTCAAGCGCGAGGCGATGAAGAACCCGTTCCTGCGCGATCTTCTCTTGTCGGACTCGATCCATATCGGCTCGAACATCACCTTCAACAACCTCGCCCCGGTCTCGACCTACCTTGGCAAACCGGGCGATCCCGACCGGGGCGGCCTTCCTTACGCCGAATACACCCGCCGCCAGGGTCAGTTCCGCGCGGGCGAGATCGCGGCGTTGAACGACACCGCGTATTTCATCTCCCGCGCCCGCAATCTCTATGGTTATCCGCATTTCATCTGCGACACGGGCGGATCGATCTGCGAATGGGTCGATCCCGACGATCCCGACGATCCGCTCATGAACGAGCTTTCCGCACGTTGCCTCATGGTCTGGATCAAAGGCGATGCCGCCCATACCGAGGAGTTGATCCGCCGCTTTGATCGCGCCCCGAAGCCGATGGCCTATCAGCCCGAGTTCCTCGATGCGATGTGGCGGCGCTATCTTTCGGAGAACGACTGCACCGAAACTCAGGTCGATCCCGACAGCTTCATCCGCTGGACCTATGCCAAGGCGCTTGCCCACCGCCAGCCGCGCTACGAGGCAATGGCCAGATGGGGCGTGACCATCACCGCCGACCAGGTCGCTGGCATCGCTTCCGAGGCCGATTTCACCGATGTGATCGCCGAGGCGATTGAGACTCCCTGACCTCGCGGCTATATCCGTCACCCGTTACCCAAGGACACCCATCCATGCCGATCAAGCTTCCTTCCGACCTGCCGGCCTTCGACGTTCTCACGCGCGAGGGTGTGCAGGTCATGGACGAGGACGCCGCCGCCCGTCAGGACATCCGCCCGCTGCGCATCGGGCTTCTGAACCTGATGCCCAAGAAGATCCAGACCGAGAACCAGTTCGCCCGCCTGATCGGCGCCACGCCCCTGCAGATCGAGTTGTCGCTGATCCGCATGAGCGAGCACGAGACGAAGAACACCGCCGCCGACCACATGGAGAGCTTCTATCGCCCCTTCTCCGAAGTGCGTGAAACGGGTGAGAAGTTCGACGGACTGATCATCACCGGCGCCCCGATCGAGCATCTCGATTTCGACGAAGTCACCTATATCGACGAATTGCGCCACGTCTTCGACTGGACGCAAACCCACGTGCATTCCACCTTTGGTGTCTGTTGGGGCGGGATGGCGATGATCAACCATTTCCACGGAATCCGCAAACACATGCTCCCGCACAAGGCGTTCGGCTGTTTCCGGCACCAGAACCTCGCCCCTGCGTCACCCTATCTGCGCGGCTTTTCCGACGATTGCGTGATCCCCGTCTCACGCTGGACCGAGGTTCGCCAGACCGAAATCGACGCCGTGCCCGCGCTTTCGACCCTGCTGGGCAGCGAAGAGGTCGGCCCCTGCCTGGTCGAAGACCCGAACCACCGCGCGCTCTATATCTTCAACCATTTCGAATATGACAGCGACACGCTCAAGCAGGAATATGACCGCGACTTGACCTCGGGAACCGAGATCATCGTGCCGATCAACTACTACCCGCACGACAACCCGGCGTTGACTCCCCAGAACCGCTGGCGCAGCCATGCCCACCTGCTCTATGGCAACTGGATTTCCGAGATTTACCAGACAACCCCCTATGACATCTCCAAAATCGGCATGGAAACCACCGACTGGCGGAGCCCGGGCGATTGAAACTCGTGTTGTTGGCCCTTGCCCTGCTGGCGATTTTCGTCGCCATCACTCTGTGGAAGGCCCGCGCCCACGAGGCGCGCGCCGTGGCCAGCCACCCGCCAGAGGGGCGCATTCTCACGGTCGATGGTCACCGGGTGCATGCGGTGGTCATGGGGCCGGATCGCGCGGATGCGCCAGATCTTGTGCTGATCCACGGCCTTTCGGGCAATACTCGGGACTTCACGCATTCCCTCGCCCCTGCACTGGCCGCGCGCTACCGGGTGATCATCTTCGACCGACCTGGGCTGGGCCATTCCGAGCGGATCAACCGCACCGGCGCTACGATCACCCAACAGGCCGACCTCCTGTCACGGGCCGCGCAGCAACTTGGCGCCGAGCGCCCCATCGTTCTGGGCCATTCCTATGGCGGAGCGGTGGCGCTGGCCTGGGCGGTACGGCGGCCCGAAACTCTCTCGGCGCTGGTGCTGCTCTCGGCCCCGTCGCAGCCCTGGCAACGCGATCTGGGCTGGTATTACCGCCTGACCTCGCACCCGGTCGTCGGGCCGCTGCTGATTCCGCTCATCACCGCCTATGCGCAAGACAGCCGGGTGTCTGACACGATTGATGCAATCTTTGCCCCGCAAGACCCGCCTCCCGGCTACGCCTCCCATGTCGGGGCCGGCCTGACCCTGCACCGCGAGGCGCTGCGCACGATCGCCCTGCAACGGGTCAATCTCCTGTCCGAGATCACCGCGCTACAGAGGCACTATCCGCAGATCGACCTGCCCGTCGAAAGCGTGCATGGCACGGCCGACACCACCGTTGGCCTCGACATCCATGCCCTGCCCCTGACCGAACAGATCGACGGCGCGCGCCTGGCCCGGCTCGACGGCATTGGCCACATGCCCCAGCACGTCGCCCAGCCCGAGGTGATCGCCGCCATCGACCGCGCCGCCACCCGTGCGGGGCTTCCATCCAAAGAGTGACCGGCGCACACGCATCGAACCGCTTTAGCCTCTTCGCGAAATCCGCTAATCATGGGCAATCCATGCAAGAGGACATGCAGAGTGACCCGATCGGACCCGTTCGAGCCGCCCTTTGACGGCGCCATAACCCGCTATCTCGAAGACGCGGCCCCCGCCCCCATCCGCAACGCCATCAAACGGGCAGAAAAGGGCGATATCCTCAATCCCGATTATCCCTATTCCGAACGCATGCCACGCAAGGCTTATGGCAAGGAACTCGACGCGCTCCAGATCGAACTGGCCAAGCTGCAACATTGGGTCAAGCAAAGCGGCGCGCGCATCGCCATCGTGTTCGAGGGCCGCGATGCGGCCGGCAAGGGCGGCACGATCAAGCGTTTCCGCGAGAATCTCAACCCGCGCGGCGCCCGCGTCGCCGCCCTTCCAAAGCCAACCGACAGGGAGTCGACGCAATGGTATTTCCAGCGCTACATCGACCACCTGCCCGCGGGCGGCGAGATCGTGTTCTATGACCGAAGCTGGTATAACCGTGGTGTCGTGGAGAAGGTTTTCGGCTTTTGCACCGACGACCAGCGAGAGCACTTCTTCGCCCAGGTGCCCGATTTCGAACGTATGCTGGTCGACGAGGGCATCCTGCTTTTCAAGCTCTGGCTCAATGTCGGACGCGCCGAACAACTTGTGCGCTTTCTCAAGCGCGAAAGCGATCCCCTGAAACACTGGAAACTGAGCCGGATCGACATCGAAGGGCTTGGCAAATGGGATGACTATACCCGCGCCATCGCGGAAACCTTCGAGCGATCGCACAGCGATCACGCGCCCTGGACAATCATCCGTTCCGATGACAAGCGCCGCGCCCGGATCCACGCGATCCGGTCGGTCCTGTCGCGGATCGACTATGCCCACAAATACGGCAAGGGGCTGGGCCGGATCGACGGCGCGGTCTGCGGCGGCCCCGAGATATGGGATGCGTAAACGCGGCTATCACCATGGCAACCTGCGCCAGGCCCTGGTCGAGGCGGCACTTCAGCTGATCGAGGCGCGCGGCCCGAGCGGCTTTACCCTGTCCGAGGCCGCGAAACAGGCCGGTGTCACCCCGGCTGCGGTCTATCGCCATTTCGACGGGCGCGAAGATCTCATTGCCGAAGCCGCCCGGCAGGGATACGAGATTTTCGCCGATCTCATGCAATATGCCTACGACACGGGCCAGCCCTCGGCGCTCGCCGCGTTCGAGGCGACGGGGCGCGCCTATCTCGCGTTTGCCCGCAAGTATCCGGGCCACTACATCGCGATGTTCGAAAGCGGAATCTCGGTCAACCGCACCCCCGAGCTCGCCGCCGCCTCTGCCCGCGCCCGCGCGGTGCTCGAACGCGCCGCCGAGGACCTGTCGCAACATATACCGCCACCAATGCGCCCGCCCGCCGCGATGTTCTCGGCCCATATCTGGGCCATGTCACATGGCGTGGTCGAACTTTTCGCACGAAATTCGCCCGGCACCCGATCGCCCTACTCGCCCGAAGACCTGCTCGAAACCGGCATCGGAGTCTATCTGCGCGGTCTTGGCCTGATCGAACCCGACGCCTGATTACCGTCGCCCGTCGGCATGACCGAACCCGCGGTCCAAAAGACACCTGCTCGGTATTGAAACGCGTTACAGTCGCTAGCCCCGGAAGCCGGTCGCCACCACGAATTTCTCCGATGAATCCGCCCGGCTCGCCGGCGGCTTGACGTTCGCCACCTTCTCGAACCTCTGCTTGAGCCGCTGCTGAAGCGTGCCTTCGGCACCCCCGGCCAGAACCTTGGCAACGAATGTGCCTCCTTCGTCAAGCACGTCGAAGGCAAACTCCGCCGCCGCCTCGCATAGCGTGATGATGCGCAGATGGTCGGTCTGCTTGTGCCCCGAGCTGGACGCGGCCATGTCGCTCATCACCACATCGGCCTTGCCACCCAGCCACGCCTTGACCTTTTCATCCGCCCCCTGGTCGAGGAAATCGAGCTGATGGATCTCGGCGCCTGCGATCGGTTCGACCTCCTGCAGGTCCACGCCGATGATCCGGCCTTGTTTCTTGCCGCTCTTCTCAAGCAGAGCGTTGATCCGCGGCACTGCCACCTGTATCCAGCCCCCCGGCGCACAACCGAGGTCAACCACCCGCGCCCCAGGCACGAGGAACCGGTACTTGTCGTCCAGTTCCATGATCTTGAACGCGGCCCGCCCGCGATAGCCTTCCTTGCGGGCGCGCAGGACATAGGGGTCGTTCAACTGCCGCTGCAACCACCGCGTCGAACTCAGCTTGCGCCCGCGCGCGGTCTTGACCTTTACGGTCAGGTCACGTTGTCCGCGCCCCGATGTGTTCTTGCCTGTGGGTTTCTTCACCATCATCACATCCTCGCCGCCCGTTCAGAACGGCCCGTCTTCCAGCACCCCGTCGGCACTCATCTGCGCGTAAAGCAATCCTTCGCGCAAGCCCCGGTCCGCAACCGAAAGCCTGTCGGTCGGCCATACCCGCATCATGGCCTGCAGGATCGCCGCCCCCGACATGATCAGCGCCTGCCGGTCCTGCCCGATCCGCGGGTCACGCCGCCGCCCGCCCGGACCCATCCGCAGATAGGTCTGTATCACCCTGTCAATCTGGTCGCTCGTCATGCGAAGCCCGTCCACCTTGGTCCGGTCATAGCGTTTCAGACCCAGATGCGACGCCGCCACGGTCGTTACGGTGCCCGAGGTGCCTACGATCTGGAAACCGGCCCGCGCCTGCTCGTCCTTGTAAGGTGCGAATTCCGCGAGGTTTTCTTCAAAATACCAGCTCATCAACGCGAAGCGCGCCGCGTCGTCCTCGACATCGCGAAACTGGTCGCGCAGGGTCGCCACGCCCAGTGGTACGCTGATCCAGTCAACGACCTTGGCCGCGGGAAACGGGCTGTCTGTGGTGTGAAACCCGGTATGAAGCCGCATGATGGCACGCGGCCGGTCACGGTTTGGCACACGCGACAGGTCGATCCAGACCAGCTCGGTCGATCCGCCCCCGATATCGACCACCAGGAGCTGTTCGGTCTTGGTCGAAACCAGCGGCGCACAAGAGATCACCGCCAGCCGCGCCTCTTCCTCGGGCATAATGATGTCCAGTTGCAGCCCGGTCTCGCGTCTGACCGTCCGGATGAAATCCTCCGCATTGCGTGCCCGTCGACAGGCTTCGGTCGCTATAAGCCGCATCCGTTTCACATTGTGACGCTTGAGCTTTTGCTGGCAAATCCGCAGTGCCTGCACGGTGCGCGCCATCGAGGCACGACTAAGGGTTCCGGTCCGCTCGAGGCCCTGCCCGAGCTGCACCGATTTCGAAAAACTGTCAA
This sequence comes from Rhodobacteraceae bacterium HLUCCO07, assembly GCA_001314705.1. GTDB lineage: Bacteria > Pseudomonadota > Alphaproteobacteria > Rhodobacterales > Rhodobacteraceae > Aquicoccus. Next base: position 179,391 of record LJSU01000009.1, on the reverse strand, counting down.
CCACATGGAATTGACTGCCCTTGGGTTGGGCAATCAACATGCGGCAGCTGTTGGTGCCAAGGTCCAGCGCCGCATAAAGCTGCGCGGGATCCGGCGGTCTCGGCGCGGGGCTTTCAACCGGTATCGGGAACGCGCCCGCACCTTCGGGACGCTTGGGCGCCATCTCGTCACGCCCTCCATTTCGAGTTGACATAAAGGTAGGCGCACCATCGCCCCCTTGCAAGCTCTTTGTCAGGGCGCGGCGCTCGCAGATTCTTCGCCGGAACTGCAATTCAGCCGCAAGCACGTGTTCGCCGGTCAAGGCCAGCACCCGGGCCTTGAAACAGTTTCATACAGGAGATGAACATTTCGGACAGCGACCCCTCTCGCCGAAGGGGCACAAGGCGGTTATGGTCCATCGCGTCGCTTGTGCACGCAATCGTGTCGAAAATCCGCCTTTGGTGGCGACCGCGACTCTCTATTGAGGGGTCAACGAGTGAGAGGGAATCATCCATGGCCGATGTCACAATCGTCTATTGGCGGGACATCCCCGCGCAGGTCATCGTCGGCAAGGGTCGCCGGGGCACCAAGATGCCCCTGCCCGAGCGCTTCGAACAGGCGATCGACCGCGCGGCAATGAAGGTGGGCGCGGCCGAAACCGACGCCTATCTTGCCGAATGGCGCAAGGCCGCCCCCTTCTCGGTCGACGGAGATCCCGCCGATGTTGCCGTGGCAGAGGCTGCGCGTATCGACGCGGAATATGATCAGGACCGGCTCAAGGCCCTGATCGCCAACGATGGATGGGCGTGAGCCCCACATGCGCCTTTGGGAGCCGATCATGTCGCTTTTGAATTTCCGCAGGAAAGACACCACCGCCGGCGCCGCCAGCCCGGTCAACCCGCAGCTCGAGGCGTTTCTCGCAGGCTACTCGATCGAGGTGATGCCGCGCACCGCCGAAAAGGTCGAGGATTTCCGTGACCTGCTGCCTAGCGGTACGCGCATTTACATCGCCCATATCGAGGGCACCCCGATCGAGGACATGGTCGCTACCGCCGCGCGCCTTGCGCGCGATGGCTATCCGGTGATGCCGCATTTCCCAGCCCGCATCATCCGTGACGCGGCCACTCTGGAAAACTGGATCGCGATGTACCAGGGGGAGGCCGGCGTGGATCAGGCGCTGCTGCTCGCCGGTGGTGTGGACAAGCCGCTTGGCGATTTCCACAGCTCGATGCAACTTCTGGAAACCGGCCTTTTCGACAAGGCCGGGTTCAAACGCCTGCATGTTGCCGGCCACCCCGAAGGCAATCGCGATATCGACCCTGATGGAAGCATGAAGAACGTCGAGGAAGCCATTCACTGGAAACAGAAGTTTTCCGAACGCACCGATGCAAAAATGGCCATCGCCACGCAATTTGCCTTCGAGGCTGCGCCGATCGTGCAATGGGCAGACGGCTTGAAAGCGGCCGGTATCACCCTGCCTATCCATATCGGCATTGCCGGTCCCGCCAAACTTCAAACCATGATCAAGTTCGCCGTCACCTGCGGCGTGGGCCCCTCGATCCGCGTTCTGCAACGCCGCGCGAGGGATGTCTCGAAACTGCTGCTGCCCTATGAGCCGACCGAGGTGCTCACCGATCTGGCCGCCCACAAGGCCGCCAACCCCGACAGCCTCATCGAACAGGTCCATTTCTTCCCGCTCGGCGGGATCAAGACCAACGCCCAATGGGCCATCGAAAACGGTGGCGCTTCCGCTACCCCCGCCAGCCAGCAAGAGCAAGGATAAGCATATGACCCGCACCATCGTCGAATCGAAAACCAAAACCGCGATCATCGGATTTGATCAGCCCTTTTGCGTGATCGGCGAACGGATCAACCCCACCGGGCGCAAGATTCTCAACGAAGAACTGGAACGCGACGATTTTTCCCGGGTCGAAGCCGATGCGCTGGCCCAGTTTGCCGCGGGCGCCACGGTGCTCGACATCAACTCCGGCGCAGTGTTTTCGAACAAGATGGCCGAGGACCCGCGCTATGCCGACAACAATTTCGTCGAACCCACGCTGATGAAACAACTGGTCGAGGTGGTGCAACGCGTCGTGGATGTACCACTCTGCATCGACAGCTCGGTCCCCGGTGCGCTCGAAAACGGCCTCGCGGCCGCCGAGGGCCGCCCGCTGCTTAACTCGGTCACCGGCGAGGAGGAACGCCTCGAACTCGTCCTGCCACTGGTCAAGAAATACAATGTCCCCGTGGTGGCTATCTCGAATGACGACACCGGCATTTCCGAAGATCCCGACGTGCGCTTCGCCGTGGCCAAGAAGATCGTCGAGCGCGCCGCCGATTTCGGTATACCCGCCCATGACATCGTGGTCGATCCGCTGGTCATGCCGATCGGCGCCATGGGCACCGCCGGTTTGCAGGTCTTTACCCTCGTGCGTCGCCTTCGCGAGGAACTGGGCGTCAACACCACCTGCGGCGCGTCGAACATCAGTTTCGGCCTGCCCAACCGTCACGGCATCAACAATGCCTTCCTGCCCATGGCAATCACCGCGGGCATGACCTCGGCCATCATGAACCCCGTCGCCCTGCCTGTCGGCCCCACGAAAATCGCCGAGAAGAAGGCCGAGGTCGCCGCCGCCGGGATCGTCCTGCCCGAGGACATGGACGACGAAACCTTTGTGACGCTTTTTGGTCTGGGCAGCACCAAACCCCGTCCCGGCAAGGAAATGGAGGCGATCCGCGCTGCCAATTTCCTGATGAACAACGATGACGGCGGGGCCGAGTGGATCAACTTCAACAAGGTTGCGCCGAAACCCGGCCAGGAAAATCGCGGCCGCGCCGGGCGTACCGGAGGCCGCCGCCGGCGCGCCTGAAGCACGTTTCTTGCCCCCGCGCGCCGCGTGACCTGCGGGGGCGCCACCGGTCGGGGAATGCCAGCCCGTGTAAATCTGCGCCTCTCGATTTCGCGGCGCCGGGGATATGGGCTTTGCTTGCACCGTGGCTCGGGTAGACTTGGCCCATGACAACGCTTCTTGCGGATATCGGCGGCACCAAAAGCCGCCTTGCTTTGGCCCGCAACGGCCGACTTGACGACACGACCATCTGCAGTTTGGACAATGACCAAAGCTCCGGTCTCATCCCGATGCTGGCAGAATACGCTGCCGCGCAACCCGTACGGCCCAGGCGCCTGATCCTTGCCGCCGCCGGGCCGGTGCGCGCTGGCCATGTGCGCCTGACGAACCGCCCGGATTGGTCCTGCTCCGCCTCCGCGCTCAGCGCCGCCACGGGAATTGGGCAGATCACTCTGCTCAACGATCTCCAGGCGATGGGCCATGCTCTTGCCGTGCCCGAGATTGCCGGTGACCGGCTGCTTGACACCCGCCTCGTGCTGGCCATCGGCACCGGCCTGAACGTTGCGCTGGCTTATCCGTTATCGGGACATGTCTTCGTGCCTCCCGGTGAAAGCGGCTATCAATCCCTGCCCTTCACCAGCGAACGCGACGCACCGATCCTTGCCGCGCTTGCCCGCGATTTCGGCTCCAACAGTGCCGAAGCACTTCTCTCCGGCCCCGGGTTGACCCGCGCGCATCGCCTGTTGACCGGCGCGGATTGCAGCCCTGACGACATCATCACCTCCCACCCGGACACCCGTGACCTTGTCTTGCGCGCACTCGGCGCGATGCTGGGCTCTCTTGCCTTGATGCACCTGCCCTATGGCGGGATCTATCTTGCCGGCAGCGTCGGCCGCGCATTGCATGCAAAGCTCGACAGTCCGCATTTCAAACACCATTTCGTGGCCCGCGGCGCCTATAGCGACCTCATGGGTCACTTTGTCCTGCGCTGCATCGACGACGATCTTGCTCCGCTCCACGGTCTTGCGCATCTTTCACGAAAGACCTGACAGTCACTCACAGGGCCAGGCCGCCTCCGAGCCGAATGCGGGATGCCGCAATTCGCTGTCTGCAACGATACCCAACCGCTTGGCCAGACCACCATTGATCTCAAGCACCGCCTTCACTTCGCCTCCGCCCCGGATCACCGTTTCATCATGCGGCTGCGCCTCGTGATGCACCTTCACCACGCGACCGGCCTCATCCAGAAAAATCATGTCGAGCGGGATAAGCGTATTCTTCATCCAGAAACCGACAGGGGCCGGACGCGGATAAACGAAAAGCATCCCCTGGCTTTGCGGCAGGCTTTCGCGATGCATCAGGCCCCGGGCCCGCTCCTGCGCCGAAACCGCCAGTTCGACACCGAACCGCGCCTGCCCCCATGGCCCTCGCAGTGTAACCTCGTCGTCCGGACACTCTGCCGCGGCCACCCCACTCCAGACATTCGCGGCAACAATCGCAAGCGTCCAGAGCATGTGGCGCAACATATGGCTCACCCGATCATTCGTCCTGCGCCTTCAAACCGGCTTCCCATGCGCAGACCTCGGTTGCCATGCGTCCGCGCTTGCCGTCAATCACGCGCAAGGCCAGCGCCTCGCCCGGCTGCAGATCGGCCAGCCCGGACCGGCGCAGAACCTCGATGTGCAGGAACACATCCTCGGATCTTCCGAAAACATTGGCAAAACCGAACCCCTTGGCCTTGTCGAACCACTTGACCCGCGCCGGTTCCAGCGGTGCGCTTCGGATCACTTCCGGGTCGATCTGCTCGAAATCGGCCAGCGGCACCCCTTCGGTCCTCGCGGGCGGCTCGATACTGATGATCTCGACCGCCTGAACCCCGCGTTCCGTGTCCTGCACGCAGATTTCAACCAGCGCCCCATCCGCGACGGAGCTCTGCCCGTAGTTCCGAAGGACATTCGCATGCAGCAGAATGTCTGGCCCGCCTTCATCTGCCACAACGAACCCGAACCCCTTGACGGGGTCAAACCACTTCACATGGCCGCTTACGTTGCGGGTGTCGTTTCCATCTTCAATCAACTTGCGAGTTCCGTCAGTTCTATCATCCCCAGATCACACTGTGATGCGCAATGGTGGCCACGGTTGCAAGCATAAAAAGTTACCCGATTTCGAGGATTTGGCATTTCACGTAACGTGAAATTCACGGGCTCAACCTTTGAATCAACCAGTTTCCTGCCTCTTGGTCGCGGCTCCATCTGAACCTGTCATGCAGACGAAACGCTCCATCTGCCCAGAATTCAATTTCCACAGGGTTGATCCGAAAACCACCCCAGAATGGGGGGCGTGCTGGGTTGGTGCCATGTTTCGCGGTCACCCGGGCAACCTCGGCCATCAACGCCGCGCGCGACGAAAGCGGCTGCGACTGCTGCGACGCCCAGGCGCCCAGCCGACTCTTGAGCGAGCGGCTGGCATAATATTCATCCGCCTTGGGACCGTCCTCGCGGGTGATCGTGCCGCGCACCCGGATCTGGCGGCGCAGGCTCTTCCAATGCATCACGAAGGCGGCCTTGCCCGCCTGCTCAAGCTCCTGTGCCTTCACGCTGCCGTAGTTTGTGTAAAAGACAAAGCCATCCGCCTCGATCTCCTTGAGCAGCACCATCCGCACATTGGGCAGACCATCCGCATCCACGGTAGCCAGCGCGATGGCGTTCGGATCGTTGACCTCGCTGTCCTCGGCCTCGGCCAACCAACTGCGGGCAATGGCGAACGGATCGTCGCCTGCAAAAATTCCACTTCTGTCACTCATCTGCAGCCCTCTTTGCGCGCCGTATCCCCGAGCACCCTTGCCCTTGATGCAACCTAGTTGATCGCCTAAAGAATTCAATCATCTGCAAACGCCGGTTCAGGGTTCTCCGGATCCGGGCAAGGGATCACGAGGAAAACGCATGTCGAACAATCTGATGGTGGGCAAACGCGGCCTGATCATGGGGCTTGCCAATGACAAGTCCATCGCCTGGGGCATTGCCCGCGCCTGCGCGGATGCGGGCGCCGAAATGGCCTTTACCTACATGGGTGAGTCGTTTCGCAAGCGTGTGGCCCCACTGGCCGAGCAAATCGGGGTCGAGACGCTGGTCGACTGCGATGTGTCAGACCCGGAATCGATTGACAGTGCCTTCGCCGAGATCGAGGCGAAATGGGGCCGGCTGGATTTCATCGTGCACGCCATCGGCTTTTCCGACAAGAGCGAGTTGCGCGGCCGCTATGTAGATACCAGCCGTGACAATTTCCTGATGACTATGGATATCAGCTGTTACAGCTTCACCGCCGTGATGCAGCGCGCCGAGAAACTGATGACCGATGGCGGCAGCGCCCTCACGCTTACCTACTACGGCGCCGAACAGGTGATGCCGCATTACAACGTCATGGCTCTCGCCAAGGCGGCGCTGGAAGCGTCGGTCAAGTATATCGCCGAGGATCTTGGCAAGGACGGGATTCGCATCAATGCCATTTCCGCCGGCCCGATCAAGACACTGGCCGCCTCCGGCATCGGCGATTTTCGTTACATCCTGAAATGGAACGAGTTGAACTCGCCGCTGCGCCGCAACGTGACCATCGACGACGTGGGCAAATCCGCGCTCTACCTGCTCTCCGACCTGGGCTCGGGCGTCACCGGTGAAACCCTGCATGTGGATGCAGGCTATCACGTCGTCGGCATGAAGGCCGTGGACGCCCCTGATATCGACGCCACGAACGGGCGCAAGGACTGATCTTCTATGGAAGCCGCCCACCTGATCGCGTTCAACCTGACGCTGCTTGCGGCCATGGCCTCGCCCGGGCCGGCCATGCTCCTTGCGATCCGTGCCACGCTCACCGGTGGGCGCGCGCATGGTATTGCCACCGGACTCGGGCTTGGCACCATGGCCGCCGCATGGACCGGGCTCGCGCTGCTCGGGCTCGGTACGCTTTTCGCCCTTTTCCCCTGGGCCTACGTGGCGATGAAGATCGCGGGCGCGCTTTATCTAGTGTGGATCGCCTACGGCATGTGGCGCGATGCCCACACGCCGCTTTCCGCCGTGTCCGCCCCCGTGCCGCGGCACCGTGCCTTTCTCACCGGCCTTTCCGTCAATCTCGCCAATCCGAAATCGGTGATCTTCGCCGCCTCGGTCCTGATCGTGATCTTTCCCACCGGGCTCGGTGCGGCGGAAAAGGCGCTGGTCGTGGCCAATCACCTCGTCATCGAATGGATCGCCTACACGCTCTTCGCACTGGCGCTCTCGACAGGGCCCGCCCGCGACGGATATCTGCGCCTGAAACCGTTACTCGACCGCATCGCCGCCGCCGTTCTTGGCGCGCTCGGGTTGCGACTCCTGCTCGACCGCTGACTCGACCGCTGAAGGGACATCGCCATGACCGACCGCCTGCCCCATGAAAAAGGTTTCCACATCAGCTGGGACCAGATCCACCGCGATAGCCGCGCCCTGGCCTGGCGGCTGGACGGTTTTGGCCCCGACAACGGCAACTGGCGCGCCGTGGTTGCGATCACACGCGGCGGCATGGCCCCGGCCATGATCGTCGCGCGCGAACTGGACATCCGCACCATCGACACGATCAGCATCAAGAGCTACCACTACCAGCAACAGGGTGAAGCCGAGGTGCTCAAGGCTCCCGATGCCGACCTCATGGGTGATGGCAGCGGCATTCTCGTGATCGACGATCTCGTGGATTCCGGCAAGACCCTGGAACTGGTGCGCAAGATGTATCCAAACGCCCATTTCGCCACCGTCTATGCCAAGCCCAAGGGCCGCGAACAGGTCGACACCTTCATCACCGAAGTGTCACAGGACACTTGGATCTTCTTTCCCTGGGATATGGCGCTGCAATATGTCGAACCCTATCGCGGCGTCGATTGATCCACCTGGGACGCGCTGCGGGGAGGAGCGAAGGCAAGAAGTAAAGACAGATCCCACGCCTTCATCTTGCCCGAAATACTCCCGCCCGAGGCGGTCGACATCTCCAACCAGAAAGACCCCAGATGACCCTTACCCGCACCCAAGCCACATTCCCGCCCCCGGTGATGGAGGCCCGCCGCTGGATCGAGGGGGTCGATTTCTCCACCCGTCCGCTCATCAACGTGAGCCAGGCCGCCCCCGTGGCTCCGCCGCCTGACCCCATGCTCGACGCCATGGCCGAGATCATCCGCACCGACGCGGGCGCGCATCTCTATGGCCCGGTGCTCGGCCTGCCCGACCTGCGCGCCGAGGTGGCCGATCAATGGAGCCGGGCCTATGGCGGCACGGTCACACCCGATCACGTCGCCATCACCTCGGGCTGCAATCAGGCGTTCTGCGCCACGCTTCAGGCCCTGACCGGCGAAGGGGACGAGGTCATCCTGCCAACGCCGTGGTACTTCAATCACAAAATGTGGTGCGACATGGCCGGAATCACGGCCGTGCCCTTGCCAACCGCGGCCGGGCTCATTCCCGATCCTGAGGCCGCGCGCGCGCTCATCACCCCGCGCAGCCGCGCCATCGTGTTGGTCACGCCGAACAATCCCGGCGGGGTGGAATACCCGCCCGACACCGTTCGTGCCTTTTTCGATCTGGCGCGCGAGACGGGGCTGAAACTCATCGTGGATGAAACCTATCGCGACTTTCATTCGCAGCCCGGCGCACCGCACGATCTCTTCACCACGCCGGGATGGGACGACACGCTGATCCAGCTCTATTCCTTTTCCAAGGCCTACCGCCTGACCGGGCATCGCGTCGGCGCGATGACCGCGGCGCCTGCGATCCTCGCCGAGGCCGAGAAATTCCTCGATACCGTCACCATCTGCCCCAACCAGTTGGGCCAGCGCGCCGCGCTTTGGGGGATGCGCCATCTCGGCCAATGGCTTGCCGGCGAACGTGCCGAGATCCTCGACCGCCGTGCCGCCATCGAAGAGGCCTTTCCGCCGCTTGCCGAAAAGGGCTGGCGCCTGCTCGGGGTCGGGGCTTATTTCGCCTATGTCGAACACCCGTTCGACATGCCATCGGATAAGCTGGCCCCCGATCTCGTGCGCCGTGCGGGCGTGCTCACCCTGCCCGGCACAATGTTCATGCCCGACGCCGATCCGGCGGGCCAGCGCCAGTTGCGCATCGCCTTCGCCAATGTCGACCGCGCCGGCATCGCCACGCTCTTTGACCGGCTGTCCGACCTCGCAGCCTGACCAGCCCCGATCCTGCGCCAAAACTTCGTTCGACCGGCAATCAACGTGCGCCTTGCCGACCCTTGCCCCCGACCGGCCAAAGCACTAGACAATCCCGAGTTTGCAAACACCTTCCTGTCCAAAGGGGCGCATATGGCACGCGGCACCACTTCCAAAACCCTCGTCTGGATTCTCATGGGCCTGCTCATTCTCGGCCTCGGTGGTTTCGGCGTCACCAATCTCTCGGGCAACATCCGCACCATCGGCTCGGTTGGTGGACAAGACATCACCGTCAACGCTTTCACGCGCGCCGTTCAGGATGAAATTCGTGCCCGGGAAGCCGAAAGCGGAGAGCCAATTCCGTTTTCCAGAGCTCGCGAAATGGGGCTCGACCAGATCGCTCTCGCCCGCCTGATAGCGAGCACCGCGCTCGATAACGAAACGGCGGAACTGGGACTTTCCGTCGGCGATTCCAACCTGCGCGACCAGCTTCTGCAGATCGAGGGTTTCCAGGGGGTCGACGGCAATTTCGACCGCGAAGGGTACCGCTTCTACCTCGACCGCACCGGCCAGTCTGAGACCGAATTCGAAGAGGGCCTGCGCAAGGAGATTGCCCGTGGTTTCCTGCAATCCGCGGTTCTCTCGGGTGTCACCGCCATGCCTGCCTATGCCGACACCGTCGTCGCGCATCTCGCCGAGCGGCGCAACTTCTCCTGGGCCCGCCTCTCCGAGGCCGAACTCGACACGCCCCTGTCCGAACCCACCGAGGATGAACTCAGTTCGTTTCATTCCGAGAACCCCGAACAGTTCGAGCTTCCCGAGATGAAGCGTATCACATATGCGTGGCTCTCACCCGACATGATCGTCGACCAGGTCGAGATCGACGAGGCCACGCTGCGCGAGCAATACGAAGACCGCGCCGACGAGTTCAATCGCCCCGAGCGCCGCCTGGTCGAACGGATCGTGTTCTCCGACGAAAGCGCGGCCGAATCTGCCAAGATCGCGCTCGAGAATGAGGAGAAGAGCTTCGAGGACCTCGTCGCGGAGCGCGGCCTCGAACTTTCAGACGTTGATATGGGCGATGTCCTGCCCTCGGATCTGGGCGAGGCCGGACCCGCCGCCTTCAACGCTGAACCCGGGACCACCGTGGGTCCCTTCCCCACCGATCTCGGCCCCGCGCTTTTTCGCGTGAACGCCGTTCTTCCCGCCAGCAACATGCCCTTCGAGGAAGCCGCCGAACTGATCCGCGACGAGCTTGCGATGGGCCGTGCCCGCCGACAGGTCGAAGACCGGATGGACCAGGTCGACGACCTGCTTGCGGCCGGGGCCTCGATCGAGGAGCTGGCCGAGGAAACCGAGATGAAGCTCTTCACGCTCGACTGGACGCCCGACAGCTCTGGCAATGCGGCTGGCTTCGAAGCCTTCCAGGAGGCTGCGGAGGCGATTTCAGAGGATGATTTCCCCGAATTGATCTCGCTCGACGATGGCGGAATTGTGGCCATGCGCCTCGACGAAATCGTGCCGCCCCGCCTGCCACCGCTTGACGAGGTGCGCGATGACGTGATCGCGGCATGGGAAGAGGCCGAACTTACCCGGCGCCTTGCCGACAAGGCCGAGAAACTCCTGGACCAGATCACGCCCGAGAGCGACATGGCCGCGCTCGGCCTCATCGTTACCGAAGAGACGGAGATCACCCGCGGCGACTTCATCCCCGGCATGCCGCAGGATTTCCTGACCCGCGTCTTCGACATGGAGGAAGGCGAGGCTCGGGTCATCGAGCTTCCCGCCGGGGCCGCGCTGGTGCGGCTCGATGCCATCCTGCCGCCCGATGAGAACGACAACGACGTGCGCCGCCTGCGTGATGCGATCACCGAACAGGTCAGCGCCTCCCAGGCGCAGGATCTGTTTCAGTATTACATCAATGACATTCAGGCCCGCGCCGGGCTCGAACTCGACCAGGCGGCGATCGACGCCGTCCTGTCCAATTTTCAATAGGCGCCGCGATGGAGCTCATCCCCTCCTTCGAAACTTTCGCCGCCGCCCATGCGCGCGGCGAAAACCAATTGGTCTATACCCGGCTCGCCGCCGATCTCGACACGCCCGTATCCTTGATGCTCAAACTCACCGGCGCGGCGCGCGATGCCTTCATGCTCGAGTCGGTGACAGGTGGCGAGGTGCGCGGGCGCTACTCGATCATCGGCATGAAACCCGATCTCGTCTGGCAATGCCACGGCAATACCAGCCGCCTCAACCGGCAGGCCCGTTTCGATCCCGACGGGTTCGAGGACCAGCCGGGCGCCCCGCTCGACAACCTGCGCGCGTTGCTGGCCGAATCGCGGATCGACCTGCCCGACGACCTGCCCGCCGCCTCGGCCGGACTCTTCGGCTATCTCGGCTATGACATGATCCGGCTTGTCGAACACCTGCCCGACGTGCCAGCCGATACGCTCGGCCTGCCCGATGCCACGCTACTGCGCCCCTCGGTCATCTGCGTGCTCGACGGGGTCAAGGGAGATGTGACGGTCTGCGCCCCCGCATGGGCCGAGGCCGGACAATCCGCCCGCGCCGCCTATGCCCAGGCCGCCGAACGGGTGATGGACGCGGTGCGCGACCTCGATCGCGCCCTGCCACGGCAAGCCCGAGACCTGGGCGACGCGTCCGAAACGGGCGAACCGGTCTCGAACTTCACCAAGCGCGACTACCTTCAGGCCGTCGAAAAGGCCAAGGAATACATCCGCGCAGGCGACATCTTCCAGGTCGTGCCCAGCCAGCGTTGGGCCCAGCCCTTCACACTGCCGCCCTTCGCGCTCTACCGCAGCCTGCGACGCACCAATCCCTCGCCCTTCATGTTCTATTTCAACTTCGGCGGCTTCCAGGTGATCGGAGCCAGCCCCGAAATCCTCGTCCGCGTCTTCGGCAACGAGGTGACGATCCGCCCCATTGCGGGCACCCGCCCGCGCGGTGCGAGCCGCGAAGAGGATCTCGCCCTCGAACAGGATCTTCTCGCCGATGAAAAGGAACGCGCAGAACACCTGATGCTGCTTGACTTGGGGCGCAACGACACCGGGCGCGTGTCAAAGATCGGCACCGTCCGCCCGACCGAGCAATTCATCATCGAACGCTATTCCCACGTCATGCACATCGTCTCGAACGTGGTGGGTGAACTCTCCGACGATCACGATGCGCTCTCGGCCCTGCTCGCCGGGCTGCCCGCTGGCACCGTCTCGGGCGCCCCCAAGGTGCGCGCCATGCAGATCATCGACGAGCTGGAACCCGAGAAACGCGGCGTCTATGGCGGCGGCGTGGGCTACTTCTCCTCGGGCGGCGACATGGATGTCTGCATCGCGCTGCGCACCGCAGTGGTCAAGGACGACACGCTCTATATCCAGGCCGGCGGCGGCGTCGTCCATGACAGCGACCCCGAGGCCGAGTATCAGGAAACGGTGCACAAATCCAACGCCATCCGCCGCGCCGCCGCCGATGCCGCGCGCTTTACCGGCAATGGCAACGCGTGACCCCGGCCGGGGCCCGGCGCGCAAACCGCGCCGCAAACCCGGTTCAGCCCCTTCATCTTGCCCGAAATACTCCGGGGGTGCGGGGGCTGGCCCCCGCTCTTCCCCGCCCGAGACCGCCCCCCGACTGATCCTCTTCAACAAACCCTATGGCGTGCTGACCCAGTTCACCGACCGATCCGATCCGCCGCGCCCGACGCTTGGCGATTACATTTCCGAAAAGGGAGTTTACCCCGCCGGTCGGCTCGATCGCGACTGCGAGGGGCTTTTGCTGCTGACCGATAACGGCGCCTTGCAGGCGAGCATTTCCAACCCGCGCTTCAAGCTGCCCAAGACCTACCTCGCCCAGGTCGAAGGCATCCCCGACGCATCCGCGCTCGACTCCCTCTGTCGGGGTGTCATGCTCAGGGACGGCCTGACCCGCCCTGCCCACGCGCGACTGATTCCCGAACCGGAATGGCTCTGGCCCCGCACGCCACCCGTGCGCCAGCGCAAGACCGTTCCCGACAGCTGGATCGAACTCACCATCACCGAAGGCCGCAACCGCCAGGTTCGGCGCATGACCGCCGCGGCGGGTCATCCCACCTTGCGATTGATCAGGGTGGCCATCGGCGATTGGCGGCTGGGCACCCTCGCACCCGGAAAGTGGCGACCTGTCCAGGCGCAGGACCCCTGGTGATCCCCGCCCTGATATGCCGCAAGCCCGTGACTCCACGAAACGCGAGGATGCGCGATATGCACGAATCGTATCGGCAGCTCAGCGCGGACAATGTTTGAATAGCGGTATGCGTGGTCTTCAGTAGTCCGGCTATCGCTGCGCTTTGATCCGAACGTCGGTGTCCGGCGCCGTTTCACAAGATTTTCGCGTTCATACGTAGCGCGAAAAGACAAGATATCAATGGAATGCGATGACTCGCCCCCACCCGCTTGGCTTGCGCCACAGGTTTCGAATCCACGAATCCAAAATGGTCGTTGACAGGTCTGCGCAAAACAGCATGATAAATGAATACTGAATCAGTAATCAGTTCGAAGCGAGGGAGGATCGGGTTTGGACGCAGGATGGTCTAGGGAGGACATGACCTTCAGGCAGCAAGTGCGGGCGTTCACCAAAGAGCGCTTGCCAGCCGATATTCGTGACAAGGTCATGTCGGGTCGCCCCTTGCAGCGTGACGACCACATGCATTGGCAGGATATCTTGGCGGCCAAGGGCTGGATCGCAGGTTTCTGGCCGAAACAGTTCGGAGGCTGCGACTGGTCACCTGCACAAAGCTATATCTTCCAGGAAGAGACCACCCGTGCCGGTGCGCCCTGGCTTTTGCCATTCGGCGTCAACTATGTCGGCCCGGTGATCTACACCTATGGCAGCGAAGAACAGAAGGCACGGCACTTGCCGGGTATCGTTTCGAACGAAGTATTCTGGTGCCAGGGCTATTCAGAGCCGGGCGCTGGGTCGGATCTGGCGAAATTGTCCACCCGCGCCGAACGCGACGGCGACAGCTACGTGGTCAACGGGGCCAAGATCTGGACCTCGATGGCGCATTGGGCCGATTGGATCTTTGCGCTGGTGCGCACCGATCCCAAGGTCAAGCCACAGCGCGGGATTTCCTTCCTTCTGATCGACCTGAAGTCTCCGGGCGTGTCCATCCGGCCGATCCGGTCGATCGAGGGCGCACATCACCTGAACCAGGTTTTTTTCGATAATGTTCGCGTTCCCGCGGAAAATCTTGTGGGCGAGGAAAACGCGGGCTGGACTTATGCCAAGTTCCTTCTCGGCCACGAGCGTGTCCTTTCTGCCGAGATTGGCAAGGCAAAGCGCATGCTGGACCGATTGCGTGCTGTCATGGCCGAGCGACACCTCGACGAGGATCCGCATTTCAGGACGCAGTTGAACAAGCTCGAAACTGATCTGCTGGCCTTGGAATGGACCACGCTGCGAATGCTGGACGCGGTGATGGACGGGTCCGCGCCCGGGTTCGAGGCCTCGATCCTCAAGCTCAGGGGATCGACCATTGTGCAATCCATAGCCGAATGCACGGTCGATGCATTGGGTCCACAGGCCATTGCCTACGATGTGGCGCGACTCGAAGCGGAGACGAACGATCCCGCGGCAGAGGCGTTGCGAAACATGGGGATCGTCTCCGAGTTCTTGTTCCAGCGTGCGCCGACCATCTGGGGCGGCAGCAACGAGATTCAGCGAAATATCATTGCCAAGCACGCGCTTGGCCTGGGTTGAGGCAAGAGTCACGTGAAACTGAACCTGACCGACGAACAAACCATGCTTGCGCAGAGCGTTGCGCGGCTCGTGGCGGACAATTCCGATCGAACCGGACCCAACGGTGGCGCCGAAGCGCATCATGACCCCGACGGCTGGCGCCAGATCGCCGAATTGGGCTGGCTTTCGGCCGGCGTGAGCGAATCCGCCGGCGGATTTGGTGGATCCCGCGAGATGGCGGTGGTCATCGAAGGCGCAGCATCGACGCCATTGGCAGGGCGCCTGACGCCCGTTTTCATGGCGCTCAACATGCTTGAGGAGAGCGGGGGGGCGCCCGACCTGCTGGCCGAAATTATGGCCGGACAAAAGTTGGCCTGTGGGCTGTTGCCAGAGATGGCAAGCAACCTTGAGGTCCGCCGAACGGGGTCCGATATTCGCCTGTCCGGGCGATTTCCGGCGGTTGCGATGGGCGATGCCGCGGAGGTCGTCGTGCTTGCGCTTGATGATATCACGGTTCTGATCGACGCAGATGCCGACGGGATCGGCAAGCACGGTTTTCGCGCCATGGATGGCACCACCCAGGTTGACCTCGCACTCTCGGAAATGGCCGTGCGCCCCGAGATGATCCTTGCTTCTGGTGATCCGGCGCGGACGGTGCAGGATAGGGCGCGCCTTTGTCATGCGGCAACGATGACGGCAGAATGCACCGGTCTATGCAAGTCGCTCTTCGACGCGACACTCACCTATGTCAAGCAGCGCGAGCAATTCGGACAGCCCATCGGCCGCTTCCAGGCACTGCAACATCGGCTGGCGGACATGTTCATCGCACTGGAGGAGATCCGCTCGCTCGCTCTGGCAACGGCCCGGGCGGCAGAGGAAGGCAACGCGCAGTCGCGCCCGCTTTCCCAGGCTGTGACGGGCAGTATAGACCGTGCCCTGCATATCGCGAAAGAGGCGATCCAGCTTCATGGCGGTGTCGGCATGACCGATGATCTGCCGTTGGGAGCAGGGCTTCGGCGGATCAAGATGTTGCAAGTCATGTTGGGCGGTGGCGAAACGCATCGGCAAACCCTGCTGAGCGCGAGTGGATGAACGAGACATTGGGAGGAGAGACATGGACAGGTTTGAAAAATACGAGACGATGACGTTCAAGCGCGACGGCCGGGTGCTGACCGTGACCTTGAACCTGCCGGAAACGCTGAACGCGGTGAATGCCAAGCTGCATTCGGAACTTTCCAGCGTGTTCGTCGATCTGAATGACGATCCGGACTCGGACGTGATCGTTCTGACAGGGGCGGGCCGCGCATTTTGCGCCGGGGGTGATGTGGACTGGATGCAGGACGCAATCGACGATCCCGCGCGCTTCGAGGTGACGGCGGTCGAAGCCAAGCGCATCATTTTCAGTCAGCTTGACATGGAAAAGCCTCTGATTTGCCGGATGAACGGTCATGCCATCGGCCTGGGCGCCACCATTGCACTGACCTGTGATGTCGTCGTTGCGGCGGACACGGCCAAGATCGGCGATCCGCATGTGTCGATCGGCCTTGTCGCAGGTGACGGTGGTGCGATCCTCTGGCCGCAGATGATCGGCTACTTGCGAGCCAAGGAATACCTGCTCACCGGCGATCCCATTCCGGCCGCCGAGGCGGCGCAGATGGGCTTGATCAACCGCGCCGTGCCGGCCGACAAGCTTGACGAGGATGTCTACGCTCTCGCGCACCGTCTGGCATCTGGTGCGCGCAAGGCAATTCGCTGGACAAAAGTGACGACCAATATCGGGCTCAAGCAACTGGCCCATTCCATCATGGATACCGGCGTTGCCTACGAGTCCATGTCGAACGTTTCGAAGGATCATCGCGAGGCGGTCGCCGCATTCCGCGAAAAGCGCAAACCCGTGTTCACGGGGGAATAGATCTGACCGCGAAGGTTGGATCACCATCTAGGGAGGAGACTGGAATGGCTAACAAGATGAACCGGCGTGCCTTGGTCAAGGGCATGGCAGTTGCGGGCATGGCAATGCCTTTTGTCAACCTGCGCAGCGCGGTGGCGCAATCGGGACCGATCAACATCGGTGTCGTGACCCCGTTGAGCGGCCCTGCGCAACTGATCGGCAATTTCGTGCGCGAAGGAGCGGAGATCGCGGTTGAACACGTCAATGCGAATGGCGGAATCAACGGGCGCGAAGTTGCGTTGATGTTCCGAGATTCGAAGGCGAACCCCAACGACGCTTCCGTGGCGGCACGCGAACTGATCGGAGAGGGAGCCAACTTGCAGCTCGGCACCATCTCGAGTGCCGTGGCCTTGGCCATGGGGTCTCTCATGGAGAGCGAGGGTGGCGTTGTCATCACCTCGGGGGCCGGCACCGAAAAGCTCAATCACGAGAACTACAACCCGCATGTATTCCGCGTGGGCGACAGTCCGGTCAGCCGGAACGCAGGGTTGGTGCGGCATATCGCGACCAGCCGGCCCGAGTTGCGCAAATGGGGCGGGATCATCCCGGATCATGAATACGGGCGCACCACCTGGAAGATCTTCGAAGCGACCATGCGCAAGGTCATTCCGGAATTGACCGGAGAAGAGGCGGTCATTTCGGACCCGATCCTGGTCCCTTACGGGTCAGGCGACTATCGCAACTACATCGCGCAAGCGATGCGCCAGGATGTCGAAGGCATCTACACCTCGGTCTATGGGGGTGATGCGGTCACGCTCTATCAGCAAGCCAACCCGTTCGGGCTCTTCGACAAGATCGACGTCCTGCTTGACTCTGCAAATGAGTTTCTCGTGGCGACCGCGATGAAGGAAGAAACGCCCGCGCACTGGTCTGGGTTCCATTGGTATTTCGAGGCCAACAAGGGCAATCCGCTTTCCGACAACCTGTATGAGCGTTATGTGGAAAGAACCGGAGACAAGTATCCGATGGGCTGGGCGGCCGAGGCCCATGCCGCGATACTGGCCTATGCGGGTGCGATCGAAAAGGCGGACAGCACCGAAACCGGCGACGTCATCGCGGCACTCAAGGGACTGAGCTTTGACAGCGCCACCGGGGTGCGCCACATCCGGGCCGAGGACAACCAAGCCATCAAGAATGCCGAACTGGCATTCATCGAGCCCTCGACCTCGGCACCCGACGGTTTTGAAGTGACCGACTATGTTTCGCTTGATGGTGAGAAGGTCATCGAGGCCGCGCGTCCCGGCCAGATGCTGGACACTGAGGCCCTCTGAGCAGGGGATGCGAGAGTCCGGGCGGGGAATCTTTCCCCGCCCCTAGCCAACCGGAGCAAAATAGATGCTGTATGACATCGGCCTGACCGTGTTCAACGGGCTGGCCTGGGCCATGGCGACCTTTCTTGTCGCGGCCGGGCTGACCCTGATTTTCGGTATTCTGCACATACTGAACTTTGCTCATGGAGGGTTCTTCATGATCGGGGCATATGTGTCTTATTCGCTCATGACAGGCATGGGGGGATCCTTGCCGCTCTGGCTTTACCTGGTTGGTGCAATGCTGGCCGGTCTCGTCGTCGGACTTTTGGGTTGGGCGGTTGATGCACTGGTCTTTCGCCGTTTGCGCGACGTCGAGGACGCTTACTCGCTGATCGCCACTTATGCGTTGCTGCTGGTCTGCGGCGGAGCTGTCCAGTTGATCTGGGGATTGAACTACCTTGGTGTGACGCCGCCACCCGCGCTGAACTCGGTCGTGTTCGTGGGCAATGTATTCATGCCGACCTTTACCATCTTCATCATCTTGTGCGGGGTTTTAGCCTATATCGGGCTTGAGCTGTTCATTTCGCGCACCCAGTTGGGCCAGCTGATCCGCGTCGTCGCCGCCGATCCATGGATGGCGCAGCTTCTTGGATTGAACGTCAAGCGGATCTACCTGATCACCGTGATCTTCAGTTTCGCGATGGCTGGTGTCGCCGGTGCGCTGTTGATGCCGAACCAGAGTCTTTCGCCGGAGCTGGGCGGGATCTTCCTTTTGCAGGCTTTTGGTGTGGTGATCGTCGGGGGCATGGGATCCATCCGAGGTGCGTTTCTGGGCGCTCTGTTGCTGGGGCTGATCGAAAGCTTTGGAACCTACTTCTTTCCGCAATACCCGGGAATCTTTTTCCTCTTGGCGCTGGCCATCATCCTCCTGGTCAAGCCGGAAGGCATCATGGGCAAGGAGCAAACCGCATGATCGACTATCGCGCAAGGTTTCGCACCAATCTCATGATCGCGGGATGCGGCCTCGCCGCCTTTGCCGTGGTGCCATTTGTAGCCAATAGCGGCTTGATGTTTCTCGCCGGCCTGGTTGCGATCAACATCGTTTTCGGTCTGTCCTGGAACCTGCTGTTCTCGGGTGCTGGGCTTCTCAGTTTTGGCCATGCGATGTTCTTCGGTGGCGGGGCCTATGCCATGGCAGTCGTTTCACTTCGCATGCCTGAAGTGCCCTTCGTCATAGGGCTGGCGCTCGGCGCCGCCTGCGGTGGGCTCATCGCGCTGCTTTTCGGGATCATCGCCCTGAGGCGGGCGAGCGGTGTCTATTTCGCCGTTCTGACCCTGGCCTTTTCCGAGCTTGTCCACATCTTGATCACCAAAACCACCTTCTTGGGTCGCAATGACGGATTGGTCGGCATTCGCCGACCCGTTATCGACCTGGGTGTGTTCAGTATCGATCTGACAAGCGCGACCTCTTACTATTACTTCATCATTGTCGTGATGGCGCTGGTCGCAATGATGTTGTGGTGCTTTCAGAACTCGCCGGCAGGCCGTTTGATCCAAGCCATTCGTCAAGACATGACCCGCACGGCATTTCTGGGTGTGCATGTCCAGGTCTGGCAACTGACAGCTTTCGTGCTTTCCGGCAGCATCGCTGCGTTCTGCGGTGCAGTCATGGTGCCGTTTACCCAGATCGCGTCTCCCGAGATCGCATACTGGACCGTTTCGACGCAACCCATTCTGTTCACGCTGCTGGGGGGGGCCGGATACTTTTGGGGCCCTGCTGTTGGGGCAATACTCTTCGGTACAATCGACTTTGGAACGCGCACGATGCAGGGCCTGTCCGAGATCACCGTCGGCATATTGCTATTGGCAGTCGTTCTCATGATCCCCGGTGGCCTTCTGGGGCTGCTCAAGCGTCGACGAAAAAAGGCAAGGCGGATGGCAGAGGGCTCAAGTCCAGCCCAACATGAACAATCCGGAAAAACGGAGGCAGGCCAATGACACGGATCATGGAAGCCCGCGCGATCCATAAATCCTACGGGCTTGTCAAGGTGCTGGAAAACGTCGACTTCGATCTCGAAGATGGTGAGGCTCATGTGGTGATCGGGCCGAATGGCGCCGGCAAGACCACCCTCTTCCGCTGCCTGAGCGGTGAAACAAGGATCAATAGTGGCACGATCACATTGGCCGGGGACGACGTAACGCAATTGGCCGGCTGGGAGCGGGTGCAGCGCGGAATCGGGCGTTCGTTCCAGGTGGCACGCATATTTCCGATGATGTCGGCATTCGAAAACCTGATCGTTGCGATCGAGACCCGCGAACGCAAGGACAAAGGGTTATGGTCGAGCTTCGGTCACATCGCACCACGCCACGCAGTGATGGACGAGGCCGAGCGCCTGGTGCTCGAGCTGGGACTTGAGGATACGCGCGACGAATCTGCCGGCACCTTGTCGCATGGCGACAAGAAGCGGCTCGAACTTGCGATGAGCCTTGCGCTGCGCCCTCAGATACTGATGCTCGATGAGCCGACGGCGGGCATGTCTCCGTCAGACAGGGCCGAGGCGGTTCGGTTGGTTTCGCAGGTGCGTGAGCGTTACGGGCTGACGCTCTTGCTGACCGAGCATGACATGGAGGTCGTTTTCGGTCTGGCGACGCGCCTCACGGTGCTGCACCACGGCGAAATAATCGCTTCGGGCGAGCCGCATGAGGTGCGCGCTGATGCACGTGTGAGGGAGGTCTATCTTGGCCAGCACTGAACCATTGTTGTCCGTCCGAGGATTGAATGCCTATTACGGCGGCAGCCATATCATCCAGGATGTAGAACTGGACGTGGCACCGGGCGAATGCGTCGCACTCTTGGGGCGTAATGGCGCAGGAAAATCCACGTTGATGAAGAGCCTGCTCGATGCTGGGCCGCGTGTTGTCGGCGAGGTTCGCTTTGACGGGGAGGATCTGGCAGGTATTCCCATTGATATGCGCACGAAACGCGGCCTCGTTCTCGTCCCTGAGGATCGTCGCATCTATCCCAACATCACTGTGGCTGAAAACATCGAGTTGGGCCGCCATGCGGCGCGCCCCGGATCGGTTATCGCCAGCGATGAACTCTATGACCTCTTTCCCTTGCTGAAACCGCTCAAGCAGCGAGCAGGCTACCAACTCAGCGGTGGCCAACAGCAGATTGTCGCAGTGGCACGAGGATTGATGGGGGCACCGCGCCTTCTCTTGCTCGATGAACCCGTCGAAGGTCTGGCACCGGTCGTTGTCGATGAAATGGCCGCGCATATCACGCGCATCCGTGAAACACGCGACTTGGCATTGCTGATTGCCGAGCAGAACCTGAGCTTTGCACGCCGTGTGAGCGACAGGGTCATTCTGATCGATAGCGGCCGTATCGTTTTCGATGGGAACTGGGAGGATTTCGATGCCGATCCGCAACTCAAGGAGCGTTATCTTGCCGTCTGAAAAACCATCCCCAGCGCAGGGGTCCTGGCCGCTGCGGTTCGAGCCCGGTGAGCGCACCGCGCGCCGTGCGGCCGGCGAATGGCCGGGACTGACATTGGCAGGCGTCGCGACAAGGATGGCCCAGGACCATCCCGACGACATCGCCGTGATGGATGAATGCGGCGCTCTGGATTATGTGACATGCCTGAGGCGGGCGACGGACATGGCGCGCGGGCTATACGAGATCGGGCTTCACCCGGGCGACACCGTCAGCTTCCAGCTTCCCAACTGGACTGAAGCGGTGATCCTGAACGTGGCGTGCGCCTTGGGCGGATTTGTCATCAATCCCGTCATACCGATCTATCGGCAGGCGGAACTGACCTTCATCCTGGCTGATTGTCGCGCGCGGATCGCCTTTATTCCCGAGCGCTGGCGCGGAGTGGATTACGGCGCGATTTACGAGGAGCTTCGCGCGGAGCTGCCGGGATTGAAGGCTGTCGCCACGGTGCGGGGTGCCGGGGAATTGGCGTTTGAGGACATCGAGGCGCGCGGCAGGGATGCCCACCATGCGTTACAAGCTGCCGATCCCGATGACGCGAAGCTGATCATCTATACCTCGGGCACCACGGGCCAACCCAAAGGTGTGCTCTATTCGCACAATCAATCCCGTCGCCCGCTCAGTCAAAGCTTCGAGACATGGGGATTGAAAGCAGGCGATACCCTGTTGATGCCAAGTCCCGTGACACATGTGACCGGGTATTCCTACGGAATGGAAATGCCGTTTCAATTCGGGACACGGACCATTCTGATGGAACGCTGGGACGCGGCTGAGGCGCTGGCGATTTCGCGCCGCGAACAGGTCGATTTCATGATCGGAGCCACTCCTTTTCTTGCCGAGTTGGCAAGCGAGGCGGAAAAGCTCGGAGAGCGCCTGCCCAGCCTGCGTATCTATGCGTGTGGCGGTGCAGCCGTGCCACCTGCTCTGATCGACCGGGCCAACAGGTTGTTTGAAAACTGTCGTGCCTTCCGGGTGTTTGGAAGCTCGGAATGCCCCATGGTGACCCAAGGATGCCTGGATGATCCCGACCGAGCGGCCCGCAGCGACGGTCGAGTGAATGACTGGGAGGTCAAAATCGTCGACGACGAAGATCAGCCCCTTCCGCCAGGCATCGAAGGTGAGATTCTTGCGCGGGGGCCATCGCTGTTTCGCGGCTATACCGATCCGGAGGCAACGAAGGAAACTTTTGATTCACAGGGTTATTTTCGCACTGGTGATCTTGGGATACTCACGGCCGATGGTATCTTGACCGTGACGGGACGCAAGAAGGATATCATCATTCGCGGCGGCGAGAATCTGAGTGCCAAGGAGATCGAAGATGCGCTGCACACGCATCCGGCCATCAAGGAAGCGGCCGTCGTTTCGATGCCGCATGATCGTCTGGGCGAGGGTGTATGCGCTTACGTGATCCCTGCAACCTCGGCGCCGATGCCGAGTGTCGCGCAGTTGGTCGATTTCCTGAAGCAATATGGATTGGCACGCCAGAAATGCCCGGACCGGATCGAAGCAGTGAACGATCTGCCCCGCACCGCCTCGGGCAAGGTGCAAAAACACATCTTGCGGAATATGATCCGCGAGAAGTTGCGCGGCGCGGCCGGGAACCCGAGTTAAAACGGCACAACTCCTGGCCTCGCCTTGTCCACGAATTGTTTCGTCGGATAGTGTGACGGGGATTCTGGAAACGAATGAAGGTTCACATGGCGAAACGGGAAAAAAAGGCGGCGACACGCAATGCCATTCTTGACGCGGCGGCGGTCGTCGTGGGGCGACATGGGTATGGCAAGGCGTCGATCGGTCGAATTGCCGAAGAGGCGGGCGTGGCACATGGCCTCATCTATCTCTATTTCCAAAACCAGCAGGACCTGTTTGACCAGTTGCTGCCACATGTCGGTGAAGCCATGTTACGCTTCATCGCCGATGCGACGATGGACGCCAAGACCCTTGCGGAACGTGAGAGAAAGGGCCTCGACGCAAACTTCGAATACCTTCAGCATAACCCGGCACTGCACCGGATCTTGAATGAGGCGGCCTTTTTCGCTCCCAAGGCCCACCAGCAGTATCTGCGCCGCATGGCCGGCGGATACACACGTTCGCTTCAGCGCGGATGGGATGCAAACGAGATAAGTGGATTTGACGAAAGCGAGCTTGAGGTCATCGCCTACATGATGATCGGCGCGCGCGAATACCTGCTCGAGCGCTATGCCGTCAGTGGACATGAGATCACCGACCTGCCGCCTGACGTCAAGAAGACCTACCTGAGAATGGTCGCGCGAAGCTTGGGTCTGGATAGCAGCATGATGCTCCCGGCAGCCGAAGAATCGGCCTCGACCTCCTGAGATTCACGCCATGCACAGCCCGTTATCAGAAACTTCTCGGTCCGGAACGGATTCGCATCCCGGATCGGACGGGCTGGACGGGGAAGAGAACGTTCCGTCCTTGCTCGCGCGGCAGGCGCGGGACAGGGGAACGGCCCTTGCATTGTCGGCGATGTCACAGGGGCTGGGCCGGCATCGGTTGACTTATTCGGAACTGCACGGGGCGGCCGGAGCCGCCGCCGCATGGCTGCGGCAAAGCGGGCTCAAGACCGGCGACCGCCTCGGAATCTATCTGACGAATGACTGGGCGCTGGAGTGTTTTGTCGCGGCACTCGGGGCGCTGACGCTCGGTGCGGTCGCGGTGCCGTTGAACACGCGCAGTGCGGCACCTGAGCTCGGGCACGCCATTGCCCTGACAACCCCACGCCTTGTGCTTTGCGACGCATCGGGTCACGAACGCCTGGTCGAGGGATGTCAGTTGGCGTGCCGGGCCGAGCCGGGTTTCGACGACGCAATGCCGATCATCCTTGACCCGGCCCTCCTTACCGCCCCGACAGCCGGGGAGGTGCCTCCGACAATCGAGGTGCAACCGTCGGTCGATGCGCTGGGTTGCCTGCTGTTCACTTCGGGCACGACGGCGCGGGCCAAAGCGGTCATGCACACCCACCGCACGATGATCGCGACTGGCCGCTGCACCGGGGCAGCGTTGGGCCTGCGTTCCGATGACATATACCAGGGCGCATTTCCCTTTTTCACGAGTTCGGCCCTGAATCTGGCGGGCATGTCCTGCTGGGTCGCGGGGGCAGGCCTTGTCATTGAGGGACAGATCGACAACGAGGCCAGACTCGATCTTGTCCGCGATGAGGGGACGACCTTTTACCATGGTGTGCCCTCGATCCTGAATTTCATGACCCAGGCTCATGATCCTGCGCGCCACGATCTGACGGGGCTGCGCATGGTCGCAAATGGCGGCGCGAGCATGCCCGTGGAGTTGACGGATCGCATTGCGCATCTATGGCCCTGGGTGCAGCAGGTGCAGATTTACGGCATGACCGAAAGCGGCCCGGCGGGGACCGTCCTGCCGCCCGAGCGTATGCAGGAAAAGGCTGGCTCTGTCGGACGCGCGATGGAGGGCATGACCATCGAGATACTCGATGACGAGGCACAGCCCCTTGCAACGGGGGAATTGGGCGAGATCGCGCTTTCCGGTGCGCCCGTGGCCGTCGGTTACTTCAGAAACCCCGATGCGACCGAGAAGAGCTTTCGCGGGCGGCGCATCCGAACGGGCGATGTCGGTCGTTTGGATCGCGATGGCTACTTGTGGTTTGGTGATCGCAAGAAGGACCTGATAAATCGTGGTGGTCTCAAGATCGCCTCGGTTGCAGTGGAAACCGTGCTGTATCGCCATCCTGATGTGCTCGAGGCGGCGGTCGTCGCGGTCCCGCACCCCGATCTGGGAGAGGATGTCGCGGCTGTTGTGACGTTACGCCCGGGCGCGACGCCCGAGGGTATTTCCGACGGGTTGAAGGAGCTGTGCCGGAATGCGTTGGCCGATTACGAGGTGCCACGCAACATTTTCATTTGCGAAAGCCTGCCTCGCAATCCGATGGGCAAGATATTGAAGGGTGAGCTGCGCCGGAACCTCCAGAAATGCCTGAATCGAGATGGCACGTAGAGCTCCTGATCCCGGCGCCCCGATCATGCACCGTCAATGTGATGTCTGGCGTCAACAGACCGAACCGTGTCGCCAAAGCCGACCGGCACGCAAAGCGCGGTCCGCAGAGGTTGCCGGCATGGGGTCTGTTCCGTTCATTTCGTGCGACAGAGCGTGTGGATCACCCCGATTTCATCCGCGAACTCGGCGTTTCCCGGCAGGTAGGGCATCGGCGCGCTGACTTGCAGGCGCTGCCAAAGGCCGTCGCCCTCCAGCCGGTCGATCATGTCGGCAAAATTGCGCTCTTTCCACAGATCCGTGCGCTGGGTGAAGGCGACAACGCCGCCGGGTCGCACGGCCCGACACATCTCGCGCAGCAACGGTTCGGCGTCGGCAATGTAGGTCAACACCCCGACCGAGGCGGCAATGTCCTGGACGTCGTCGTCCACCGGCAGTGGCGTCACCTGAAGATCATGCCGCACAAGCCGCTCATACATCCCGTGGCCCTCGGCCTGTTTCAGCGACGCCGCGGAGATGTCGATCCCCGTCAGGATCACCTCGGCCCGCCGCCGCAACGCCCGACCGAGCAGCCCCGTGCCACAGCCGACATCGAGCACCCGCACGCCGTTCCCGAGATAGGGCGCGAGCAGATCCGCCGCATCCTCGGGGGCGCGGTATTGCCATGTCTCCAGCGTGGCATCATAGCCGTCCGCCCAGTCGTCATAATATGCCTCGACGGCCCGGGCATCGGTAGAGCCCTGCCGCAGCGATTGAAGCGTGCCTTTCCCGGAATCCTTGTTCATAATTGCCTTTCCCTTCCTGTCCCTGAGGCGCACCCGCGCACAGGGTTGATCTGAAGGCGAACCTAACCGGGCGGGACCCGTTAAGGCAAGTCGCTGCCCCGGCTTCGATCCTGGTCGGGTCCAAGAGGGGATTGCCGCGCTGCAAGGGCGATACTCCCCCAGACCGCACTGCGCAGCGCCATGGCAAAGACCGTGCGGACCTCGTAGGCCCCGCCCCGGGCGACATGCAAGCCAAAGCCCGCGAACACCAGAAGCGTCGCCATGAAGATCGCAAGCGAGAGGGCAAAGGCCCACCGCTGTCCCAGCCAGAGGCCGATGCCCGCAACGACATAGGCCACCCCGGCGACCGTGTTGAACCACAGCACGAACGGCACGACGGCCCCCATGTCGAGTGAGCCTAGAAGCGTCGTGCCGCCGGATGCGACGGTCAGGACGCCGAACGCGATGGCTACACCGCCCGCGATGCAGGGAACCAGATTCGACCTAGTCATGTAAAATGCCCTGCTCTCCATGCATCAACGCCAACTGGACGTCCAGCAGCCGCAGACCCTCGTCGACGAGCGCGAAGCCGCGCGCGCCCAGAGTCCAGCGGATCGCGACGCCCTGCACCAGCGATGTCAGCAGAACCGCGACATCCTCCGCACTCGGCTCGCGACGCAAGCTGCCGGCCGCCTGAAGTTCTCCGATCGCTGCGACAAGGCGTGACTGGAAACTGCCCAGAAGCCCGCGAAACACGTGGCGCAATGCCGGATTGTCCACCTGCAGTTCGCGCGAGAAGAGGATAGATGGCACGGCCGGCGTTTCCGAGATCACAGTCAGTTGTGCAGCGATCAGCGCCCTGAGACGCGCCTCCGGCGCGACGGCTTCGGCCTCCGCACCGGCCCAGGCCTCGCGCAGGCGCTCCGCGATGCCCTCTGCGACGGCCAGCCAGAGCGCGCCCTTGGTCGGAAAATGCCGGAAGATCGCAGGTTGGCTTAGGCCGATGGCGCGCGCAACATCCGCGGTGCTGAGGCGATCGGGGCCGATCTCGTCGGCCAGCCGCAACACCTCGCCAACGATTTGCGCCTTTCGATCCGCTGCTCTTTGCCGCGTCGCCATGATGTATCCCCTTGTAAGTTATCGCTCACTAACATAATCTCTCGACAACCGCAATCGCGACTCGCGACCGACGCAAAGGATACATGATGCTCGGCAGACCTGTTTACACCGGCCATTCCGATCTGCTGGTCACACGGCGCTGGCCCGTTCTCGCACACGTCGCGCTCTATCACCCGTTTGTCCGGCACGGTGGCACGCCGACGCGGATGCGCCATGCACAGGGGTGACATGATGCGCCTGTCCCCCCTCCTCGCCCTGCCGCCCATCGCCCTCGGAATTGCTGCGGCGGTCTGGATGATCGCCTCGGCCCCCGGCCCCGCGCAGGACGAGAGCGGCGTACCTGCCCTGCCCGTCCGCGTGGAGACCGTCGCGGCCGAAGATCTCCGCCCCACCGCCGTTGCCTGGGGCAACCTGCGCGCCGCCGACACGTGGGTCGCCGTGAGCGAAGTGCAAGGCGAAGTGATCTGGCGCCACCCCGATCTGGCGCCGGGCCGGCTGATCGCTGCTGGAACCGAGGTTCTGCGCATCGACCCGGCCGATTACGAACTGTCGCTGGCCCAGTCGCGGGCGGACCTTGCGGCCCTGTCCGCAGAACGCGATCAACTCGAGGCGGAGGCAGACAACACAAGGCGCATCCTCGCGATCGAGCAGGACCGGCTTCGGCTGGCCGAGGCGGACCTGGAGCGGACGCGCACGCTCGTCAGGCAGGGGAGCCTGCCACAATCCCGCGCCGACGAGGCCGAGCGTGCCACGCTTCTTGCCCGCCGCACAGTGGCGGAACTGGAGAACACGTTGGCGCTGATCAAGCCGCGCGAGGCGCGCATCACGGCCCAGGTTGCACGGAGCGAAGCCGCCATTGCAGGTGCACGGCGGTCGCTTGCACGGACCACGCTCTCTACGCCCTTCGACCTTCGCGTGACCGAAGTGAGCGCCGAACGGTTCCAGACCATCGCTCCCGGTCAGGTCATCATCCGTGGTGACGGCATCGATGCCGCCGAGGTCGTGGCGCATCTGCCGATCGACAGCTTTCGCCGCCTTGTTGGCACCATCCCCTCGGGCATGACGCTGTCCGACCTGATGCGCGATGGTCCGTTCTCCCGGATCGACGTGACCCTGAGCCCGCTGTCGGACCCGAAACAGACATGGACCGCGCGCGTCAGCCGGATCGAGGGCGGGCTCGATGCCCGCGCCCGCACCGTTCCCGTCGTCGTGGAGGTCGACGATCCGTATGAGGGCGCGGACCCGCCCCGGCGCTTGCCGCTTGTCCCCAACATGCAGGTCGGACTGACTTTTGAAGGCACGACACTGAAGGATGTGATCTCAATCCCGGAAGCTGCGCTGCATGCCGGCATGGTCCGGGTCATTGACGCCGATGATTTGCTGGACCTGCGGCCCGTCACCCCGGCCTTTGCCCAGGACGGGCGCGTGGTCATCACCGAGGGGCTGTCGCCGGGCGATCGCGTGGTGCTCGACGACATCGCCCCGGCGATCCCCGGCATGCCGCTGAACCCTGTCGAGGCATCGGAATGATCCGCTGGTTCACCGGCCACCCGACCGCGGGCAACCTGCTATTGCTGCTGTTATTGGCCGGCGGGATCTTCTCCGCGCCGGGCCTGTTGCGCGAGACATTTCCCGATTTCCGCGCGGTCGAGGCCGAAATCACCGTGCCTTATCGCGGGGCGGCTGCAGAAGACGTGGAAGGCGCAATCTGTGCGCCGCTCTGGGATGGGGTGCAGGGTGTCGAGGGGCTGGAGACCTTCAACTGCACCGCGCAAAGCGGCCGCGCCCTCGCCGTCGCAACCATGGCGCCGGGCAATGACGCGCTGCGCTTCGTCAATTCGCTGCGCACCGAGGTCGCGGGTGTGGACAGCTTTCCCGACCGTGCCGATCCGGCCATCGTGCGCGAACTGCACCGCTCCGACCCGGTTACATCCATTGCCATCTCGGGCGACATGCCATTGGGCGAACTCGACCTTTACGCCGACGCCCTCTCCGACCGCCTTTCGGCGCTTCCGGGCGTGGCGAACGTCACCCGCAGCGGGTTGGGCACCCGGACGCTGTCGATCACCGCAGACCGTGCCGAACTCGACAGTCACGGCCTGACCCCGTCCACCCTGGCCGCTGCCATCTCCGCCCAGAACATCGACCTGCCCGCCGGCACGCTCGAGGGGGAAGGCGCCGATCTCACACTGCGCTTCACCGCCGAGCGGGATACCGCCACCACGCTCGCCGCAATTCCGATAATGGTCCGGTCGAATGGCGCGACCCTGACCCTCGGCGACGTGGCCGATATCGAGCAACGCTTCGAGCCGTCCCATGACCGCGCCTTCGTCGACGATACGCCCGCGATCCTGATCGACGTGGCCAAGGCACTGGATGCCGACGCGTTGCGCGTACTTGACGCTGTCGCGGCGCTTGTGACCGAAGAAACCGAGCGTTTGCCCGAAGCGATCACGGTGGAAGTGGTGCAGGACGTCACCTCGATCATCCGCGACAGGCTCCTTATGCTGGTCCAGAACGGTGTGATCGGCCTCGTGCTGGTCGTCGCGGTGATGAGCCTCTTCTTCCGCCCAGGCTTCGCGATCTGGGCTGCGATGGGCCTGCCCGTGGCCTTTGCCGGTGCCTTTGTCTGGATGGCGCTGACGGGGCTCAGCCTGAACATGATGACACTCGTGGCACTCCTGATGGCGATCGGGATCGTGATGGACGATTCCATCGTGATCGCGGACTCCATCGCAGTGCATGCCGCAAAAGGGGCTTCGGTGGACACCGTGACCGCGGGTGTCGTCGCCGTGGCGCCCGGCGTCCTCTCGTCCTTTCTGACAACGCTCGCGGTCTTCCTGCCGCTGGCCTTCCTCGCCGGAGAACTGGGCGCCGTGCTCGAGGTTCTGCCGGTCGTCCTGCTCGCCGCGCTTGCCGCCTCGCTGATCGAGGCCTTCTTCATCCTGCCCCACCATCTGAAAGGCGGGATGAAGGAAACCGCGCCCTCGCGCTTTCGCCGCCGCTTCGACGCGGGCTTTGACACCCTGCGCGAAGGGATCGGCGGTCTCGCCGATGCTGCGATCCGCTGGCGCTGGCTGGTCGCGGGGCTGGCCATCGGTGCCTTGATCCTGACCGTCGGCGCCTTGGGCGGCGGCGTGGTCAAGCGCGAGGCGATGCCCGAGATCGACGGCGACGTGCTGGAAGCGCGGCTGCTCCTGCCCGCGGGGACACCGCTGGCGCGCACGACCGAGGCGGTCGCGCAGGTCGAAGAGGCGCTTGACCGCGTGAACGCCCGCCTCACGCCTGAGCAGCCCGAGGCGCAACCGCTGGTGATCCGCCGCATCACCCGCATGGGCCGCAACCGGTCGGCAGGCGAAACCGGCGCCCATGTCGCCACCGTCGCTGTCGATCTTCTGGGGGCCGAGACCCGGACCAGCACGCTCGATGATATCGTCTCGCTCTGGCGCGAGGAAATCGGGCCCCTGCCCGGCGTCACCTCGCTGATCCTGACGGAGCCGGGTATCGGGCCGCAGGGCATTGCCGTGGAGCTGCGCCTGACCCATCCTGACCTCGCCACTCTGGAAGAGGCGGGCCGCGTCACGCTCGCAGAACTGGAAACCTATGCCGGCGTGCGCAACGCGATTCTCGACCTGCGCCCCGGCGCACCCGAACTGCGGCTGAGCCTGTCGAAGGGGGCCGAGGCTCTCGGTTTGACCGCCACGGATGTCGCAAGCCAATTGCGCGCGGCCTTTCTTGGCACACAGCTTGCCGAGATCAGGCGCGGCGACCTGGCCTGGGACCTGGAGGTCCGGCTGTCCGACACCGATCGGGTCGCCCGTGCCGACCTGAGCGCCTTCGAGATTGCCTTGCCCGGCGACGACACGGCCCCGCTTTCCAGTATCGCAGAGATCACCGAGGCGCGCGGCTGGGGCAGAATCACAAGGCGCGATGGGCTGCGCACGCTGACCGTCTCGGCGGATGTCGATGGGCGGATCGGCAATGCCGACGCCATCACCGCCCGAATGACAGAAGGCTTCCTCCCCGACCTGTCCACCACCAGTCCGGGCCTCGGCTTCGAGATTGGCGGGCAGGCCGCGAACTCGGCAGAGACGGTCGCGTCGATCCTGCGCGGCTTCCTGATCGGGCTGGTCGGCATCTATCTGGTCCTCAGTTTCCAGTTTCGCAGTTATGTCGAACCCTTCATCGTGATGATCACCATCCCGTTGGCCTTTCTGGGCGTCATCTGGGGGCACGTCCTGATGGGCTACAACATCTCGATGCCATCCTTGGTCGGCGCCGCGTCGCTCGCCGGAATCGTCGTGAACAACGCAATACTGCTGGTTGGGGTCATCAATTCCCGCCGCGCCGACGGGTCGTCGGCCAGCAAGGCCGCCGGAGAGGCCGTGCGCGCCCGCTTCCGCCCGATCTTCGTATCCGTCTCGACCACCATCATGGGTATGGCCCCCCTGCTACTGGAAACCTCGACCCAGGCCCAGACACTGAAACCGCTGGTTATCTCGGTTGTTTTCGGCCTGCTCGCCGCCACGATGCTGATCCTTGTCGTGCTGCCGGCGTTCTACGCAGCCCTGGAGGATATCCGGCGAGGGGATCGCCATTCTTAGCCACAGCGCCGCCATCACAGCGTTTTGCCTCGCCTGTCCGAAAGAACGGCGGCGCTGTCGCGCGTCATGATGTTCGAAAGTGCGTTCAGACCAATTCTCGGAACGCCAACGTGAGGGATCTGGAGTCTCCGCCGCAATCAGGCAACTCGCGCCCTGGCGTTCGACGATTCCTGGACACGGAAACTGGTTGGACACGGGTGTTGGCGGA
This sequence comes from Rhodobacteraceae bacterium HLUCCO07, assembly GCA_001314705.1. Lineage (GTDB taxonomy): Bacteria > Pseudomonadota > Alphaproteobacteria > Rhodobacterales > Rhodobacteraceae > Aquicoccus. The sequence continues at coordinate 147,279 of LJSU01000009.1, read as the reverse complement.
CCCAAGAGGATTCGAACCTCTGGCCTCTGCCTTCGGAGGGCAGCGCTCTATCCAGCTGAGCTATGGGTCCAACTGGTGCTTCTATAGCTTCGACGCACCCGGGTCGCAATCCGGAATCTCGGATTCGTGCTGAAGATTCCAGACGGTACAAGAAGATCTGCCCGGATCACAACCGCCGCGGTCGGATTGCGGGAAGGATACGCGATGCCGAACTCGCTTCATCGCAGCGGTCAATCGACGGGCGCAAAATGGCGACAGTACAAGCCGACCCGCTCACTGTGGAAGATCGGCGTGCCGGGCGCCCGGATCAGGGTCGAAGACCCCGCCAGCCGCCCGACACCTGTCGATCAATCCTCGACGACGTTGCCGTACTTGTCATATTCCGGCTCTTCCACCACGACCGGAGCAGGTTCTTCCTGCTGGGCACAAGCGGCAAGAAAACCGACGGTGACAAGAGCGGCTGCAAATTTCATGAACTTCATTGTTTCATCCTCTTTTGAGCAGATAAGTGCAGGTTAACCGGCAGCTTTGCGCTTGTCACGCGATTCGGCCACCGCAACCAACGCCGTGTGCTCATCCTGCACTCTCAACCCTCGTTCACGAGGGCCAGACCGCGCGACCGTGTCACCCCAGCAGGTCATGCGCCAGTTCCAGCGCCTCGACCAGCCGGTCAACCTCTTGTCTGGTGTTGTAAAGCCCGAACGAGGCCCGGCATGTCGCACTCACCCCGAGGTGGTCCATCAACGGGTCCGCGCAATGACGGCCCGCGCGCACCGCGACGCCCTTCTTGTCGAGAATGGTCGAAATGTCATGTGCATGGGCCGCACCTTCCATGTTGAAGGAAAAGATCGCCGCCTTGCCCGGCGCGGTGCCCTGAAGGCCCAGCCAATTGAGACCCTTGAGCCGTTCACCCGCATAGGCAGCCAGGTCCGCCTCGTGCGCGGCCACGTTCTCCATCCCGAGCGCCATCAGGTATTCGAGCGCCACGCCCATCCCGATCTGCTGGACGATACCGGGCGTGCCGGCCTCGAACTTCATCGGTGGATCGTTATAGATCACCTCGTCCCGGCTGACTTCCTTGATCATGTCGCCGCCGCCGATAAAGGGGCGCATCTCCTCCATGCGCTCGCGCCGGATATAGATCGCCCCCGACCCGGACGGCCCATAGAGCTTGTGCCCGGTCACGGGATAGAAATCGCATCCGATCTCGTCGAGATCGACCGGCAGATGCACCGCGCCCTGGCTGCCATCGACGAGCACCGGCACACCCTTTTCCCGGGCGGCGTCACAGATCGCCTTCACATCAACAACGGTTCCCAAAACATTGGAAACATGGGTAATCGCGACAAGTTTCGTTTTCGGCCCGATCGCGTCGATCATCTTTTGCGGGTCCAGCGCCCCGGTCGCGTCCACGTCCACCCATTTCAGCACCACACCCTGGCGCTCACGCAGGAAATGCCAAGGCACGATATTGGCGTGATGCTCCATCACCGACAGCACGATCTCGTCGCCCGCCTCCATCCGCGGCGCCGCCCATCCATAGGCGACAAGGTTGATCCCCTCGGTGGTGCCGCTGGTGAACACGATCTCGCGTTCGTCCCGCACGCCCAGGAATCGCGCGACGATGCCCCGCACACCCTCGTATTTCTCGGTCGCAAGGTTGGAAAGGTAGTGCAACCCCCTGTGAACATTCGCATATTCATGTGAATAGGCGTGTGTCACCGCGTCGATCACGCATCGCGGCTTTTGCGCACTGGCGCCATTGTCGAGATAGGTGAGCGGCTTGCCGTTCACCTCGCGCGAGAGGATCGGAAAATCGGCCCGGACCCGTTCGACGTCAAACATCTCAGATGCCTCCTTCGGCACTCGCCCCGATCAGGAGCAGAAAGAACATGAGACCTATCAACAACAGGAAGAAGCTGAGGATCATCACACCGACGGCGCGCATCGGGCTGCCAAAGCCATGCGCGTTGTCGATAAATGCCACCAGGATGAACAGCATCCAGACGCTTGCCACGAGCCCGGCGAGTTGTGAAACCCCCGGCAGAACGAGCGCCAGAATGGTCAGCAGGACCTGAAGCCCCACCTGCACCAGCTCGATCCAGGTCATCACGGCGAGCATGTCACCCAGGTCTGCCCGGCCACCCAGCACCCGACCCGCCCAAAGCAGCACGAAGACCGAGATCACCAGCCCACCCACGACAAAGATCGCCAACAGTCCCGGCGACAGGAATGCCGGCGGCAATGCCTCCGCGGCCTCGGGCGAGGGCGGAAACAGCTGCATGTTGACCGAAACGACGAGTGCATTGAGCACCGCCGCAAGGATGACCGCCATCCAAAGCACTTCGTTCGCCACCGAACGCCGAATCGCAAGGACCGTCGCCGCGGCCTTGTTCGGAGCCAGAAATGTCTTTCTGACAAGGTCTTGAAAGTCGATCTTCATGTTCCCCTCCAGCCCGCGGCCATACCCGATACCCAAAACCACAAAAACACCGCGAACCACAAGGCCCCAACAAGCGTGAGGCCCGGCCCAGGGCCGACAAATCCTGCCACCAGGCCGTTGAGCAGAAAAAGCGGGGTCGAGGCCAGCAGCGCCCAGAACAGCGCCAGGCGCGCGTCATAGGGCGAAGCCCGCGACCCGAGCGCCCGCGCCACCAGCCAGGCAACAAGGCCCAGCCCGTAGAACAGCAGCGGCGCGATGAAGAGCCAGCCCATCAAGGCCCCGCCCAGCAGTTCAGCAAGGCCCTGATCCGCCAGATGCGCCTCGCGCGCAAGCCGCGGCCACTGGGCGACGAACACGATGACACAGGCCCCCATCAGCACGGCGAGCGCGCGATCCTCGCGCGGCCCGGCGGAAAGGTGCCGGCGCACCACCCGTCGCGGGTCGCGATAGGTGGCCGCTATGTCGCCCAGAACCGACATCAGCCGCGCCTGCGCGCCAGCCACCCTTCCAGCCGTGCGGTGATCTCTTCGGCCAGATGTTCATCCTCGATCTCTTCCACCGCCTCGGCCAGGAAGGCCAGTGTCATCAGGTCGGTCGCGGGCCCCTCCTCGATCCCGCGCGAACGCAGGTAGAAAAGCCCCTCCTCGTCGATCGCCCCCGAAGTCGAGCCGTGCGAACAGGCCACGTCATCGGCATAGATTTCCAGCTCGGGCTTGGCCAGGAACTGGCTGTCATCATCGAGCAGCAAGGATTGCGATTTCTGGTAGCCATCGGTCTTCTGCGCGCCCGGCTTGACGAGGATCTTGCCCTGGAACACGCCGGTCGCACCGTTGCGCAGCACCTTCTTGAACACCTGGCGGCTTTCGCAGGCGACCGCGTCATGGGTGATGAACACCGTGTCGTCATGCAGGAAATCGCCGTCGCCGAGGCAGGCGCCCGCGACATGCGCCACGGCATCGTCCCCGGTGAACTCGACCACGCATTCATTGCGCGTGAGCATGCCATTCACCGTGAGGGTAAAGCTCTTGAACACCGATTCGGCGCCGAGCCGGGCAAATATATGCGTCGCCGCCCGGCGCTGATGGTCGCGGCCCTGCGCGCGCACATGGTGGAACGCCGCGCCATCGGCCACATCGACCTCAAGCACCTTGTTGAACCGCGCCGCCGCCGGTCCGTTTTCCAGAAGGGTCAGGTCGGCGCCTTTCTCAAGCCGCACAACATGATGCAACATCGCGTCGGAAGTCTCGGATTCATGGCGATAAATCAGGCTCACGGGCTTTTGCGCCCGATCCGTCACCCGGACCACGACGCCATCATCGGCAAAGCCGGTATTGAAGGCTGCCAAGGGGCGTTCCACCGGGCTTTGCCCGCGCGCCTCGAGCACGCCAAAGATCTCGCGCGCCCAGTGGATGTCGGCCTTTGCCGCATCCGCCAGCCGCTCGATCTCGACCCCGGCAAGGTCGAGCGGATCGGACTCCGCCGCGCTGAACACGCCGTCGACGAACACGATCTTGAGACGGTCGATCCCGTCAAAGACCGGCGCCTCGTCATGCGCAAGGACCTCGGCCACCGGCGCCTCTTGCTGGATCAGCGTGTCGGGCCGCGTGAATTTCCAGTATTCGTCACGCCGGGCCGGGAGTCCCATCTCGCGCAGGCGGGCCAGTGCCGACTGCCGCGCTTCGGTCGCCCACACGCCACCTTGAGGCAGGGAAAGACCCTGCAACCGCTCTTCGGTCGCGGCCAGCTTGGCCTGTTTCAGTTGCGCCCGTTTCGATTGGATCGGAGCATTCATGCCGGCACCTCTGCCATGATACCGGCATAACCGTCGCGCTCGACCTCCTGGGCAAGCTCGGGGCCACCGCTTTTCACGATCCGCCCGTCGGCCATGATATGCACCACGTCGGGGATGATATGATCGAGCAGGCGTTGATAGTGGGTGATGACAAGGAACCCGCGCCCGGCATCGCGCAGCGCGTTCACCCCGTCCGAGACGAGCTTCATCGCATCCACGTCAAGCCCGCTGTCGGTCTCGTCGAGAATGCACATCTTCGGCTCGAGCATCGCCATCTGCAAGATCTCGTTGCGCTTTTTCTCCCCGCCCGAAAAGCCCACATTGACCGGCCGCTTGAGCATCTCGGCGTCGATCTTGAGTTCCTTGGCCTTGGCGCGGATCAGCTTGAGGAAGTCGGTCGCGTTCATCTCTTCCTTTCCCCGCGCCTTGCGCTGCGCGTTCACGGCGGTGCGCAGGAAGGTCATGTTGCCCACACCGGGAATTTCCACCGGGTACTGGAACGCCAGGAAAAGCCCCAGCGCCGCGCGCTCCTCGGGTTCGAGATCGAGCAGGTCCTCACCGTCGAGCGTCGCGCTGCCCTCGGTCACGACATAACCCTCGCGGCCCGACAGGACATAGGACAGCGTCGATTTGCCCGAGCCGTTGGGCCCCATGATCGCATGGACGCTGCCCGGCTCGACCGTCAGGTCGACGCCCTTCAGGATCTCCTTGTCCTCTTCTTCAAGTTTGACCTTCAAACCCTTGATTTCCAACATGTCGCCTTCCTTTCCTTGTCACATGCCAAAACCGCCGCCCAAGGGCAGCGGTCCGGTGCATCCGGTTGTTTCAAATGAATATTTCAGCCCAGCTTGAAGCGTGCGCCCCGAAACTCGAGCGTATTGGGTTCCGTCGTTTCGCGAATCTCGCTGACCCATTGCGGCGAGAAGACCTTGGCCCATTCGCCGGGGGCCATGTGCACCAGGTTGTGCATCGCCGTCATGGCCAGCGCGATGCCGATGACCGAGGCCAGAAGATGACGCTTGCGCATGAGGTTGAACACGATCGCCAGCAGCAACACCATAGCCAGGGCCAGCCCCGCCTGGGCGGCCATCTCGTAATCCGGCTGCGCGAATTCTTCGGGCAGGCCACCATAGCGAAAGATCGCCAGCCGCGCCACGATCAGCGAAAGCGCCCCCAGAACCAGGGCGAACGGTACTGTGAGGAACCCGGTCGTCTTGCGCCGTGACACGCGGTGTTCGATTTCGGGTTTCAAGCCGTCGGCGGCGTTGAACACCTGCGCGCGCCCGGCGCCCCTCTTCTCGATGCGCTTCAACCGATCCTGGAAATCGGAATGTCCCCGTGCGACCGCCATGGTTAACCGCCATGCTTTGTTTCACCCACAAGGCGATCAGTGGCTGCCAATTGAGGCGCCCCCGTGGCAAGACCGTGCAATTCTGCGGCCAATCGCACCGGGCAACGGGATATGCGTGCCTTGGACTCATCTCGCGGGCACCAGTCGCAGGATCAGGCCCGCCAGAAGCCGGCCAGCCACAACGCCCAGCACGACCGCGACAACGGGGTTGAGCTGATCGGCCCGGTTGACCTGGACCCAGACCATGCCCAGAAACCCGCCCAGCACCGGCAGCGCATAGGGCAGCCAGGTCAGAACCCTGTCGCGCATGTTCATGTCGCCCTGCTCTGCCAAGACGCACTCCCCTTTCCTTTGTCCATTTCGCGGATCATCGGGATTTTACCATTTTCTGATAGGCCGTGAGCAACCAGAAGACGACAGAGGCCACAATCACCGTCACCCCGGTCTCGACGGCCGAAAACTCGCGCTGCCACCAATAATCACCCAGAAGCGACAGAACGAAGAAAAGCACCGCGAAGATCAGCGCCCCTCGCCGGGACGCCACGAGTGCCTCCCGATAAGTCACCCCACAGAACCCTCCAGCGAGATCGCGACCAGTTGCTGCGCCTCCATGGCGAACTCCATCGGCAGCGCCTGGAGAACCTCGCGGGCAAAGCCGTTCACGATCAGCGCCACGGCCTCTTCCTCGTCCATGCCACGCTGGCGGCAATAGAACATCTGGTCGTCATCCACCTTCGATGTGGTGGCCTCGTGCTCGACCCGGGACGAGTTGTTCTTGACCTCGATATAGGGCACCGTGTGCGCCCCGCACTTGTCACCGATCAAGAGGCTGTCGCACTGCGTGTAGTTGCGGCTGTTCGTTGCCTTGGGGTGCATGCTGACCAACCCGCGATAGGTGTTCTGCGCCACGCCGGCACTGATCCCCTTCGAAACGATGCGCGAGCGCGTGTTCTTGCCCAGGTGCACCATCTTGGTGCCGGTGTCGGCCTGCTGGTGGTTGTTGGTGATGGCGATCGAGTAGAACTCGCCCTGGCTGTCATCGCCGCGCAGGATGCACGAGGGGTATTTCCACGTCACCGCGCTGCCGGTCTCGACCTGTGTCCACATGCATTTCGACCGGTCGCCCCGGCAATCGGCGCGCTTGGTGACGAAATTGTAGATCCCGCCCTTGCCGTCCTCGTCGCCGGGATACCAGTTCTGCACCGTGGAATATTTCACCTCGGCGTCCTCCTCGACGATGATCTCGACCACGGCGGCATGCAGCTGGCTTTCGTCGCGCTGTGGCGCGGTGCAGCCTTCGAGATACGAGACGAACGACCCCTTGTCGGCAATGATCAGCGTGCGCTCGAACTGGCCGGTATTCTCCGCATTGATGCGGAAATAGGTCGAAAGCTCCATCGGGCAGCGCACGCCCGGCGGCACGTAGACGAACGAGCCGTCCGAGAACACCGCGCTGTTGAGCGTGGCATAGAAATTGTCCGAAACCGGCACCACCGAACCAAGGTATTTCTTGACCAGCTCGGGATGCTCGCGGATCGCCTCGGAGATCGAGCAGAAAATGACGCCCGCCTTCTTCAGCTCCGCCTGGAACGTGGTGCCCACGCTCACCGAATCGAACACCGCATCGACCGCGACCTTGCGACCTTCGGCGGGTGCCTCCTCGGCGCCCTCGACGCCGGCCAGGATCATCTGTTCCTTGAGCGGGATGCCCAGCTTCTCATAGGTGGCGAGCAGCTTGGGATCGACCTCGTCAAGCGATTTGGGCTTCACCTGCATGCTCTTGGGACGGGCATAGTAATACTGGTTCTGAAAGTCGATCTCGGGGTAATCGACCATCGCCCAGTTGGGTTCTTCCTTCCGGAGCCAGCGCTCATAGGCGGCCAGCCGCCATTCGGTCATCCACTCCGGCTCCTCGTTCTTTTCCGAGATCAACCGCACGATGTCGGCGGTCAGCCCCAAGGGGGCATAATCCATCTCGATATCGGTTTCCCAACCGTACTTGTATTTCTCGCCCAGGCTGCGGACGGCCTCGACGGTCTCCTCTTCGACACCTTCCTTGACCTGCGGTTCTTCCAGAATGGCCATCAGTATTCTCCTTCCGTCCTGTTCGCTCTCACGCCGCCCTGGCGCGGAATTTCCTGTAGGCTGCGCCCCATGCATCGGCGAAACGCAACACCTCGTCCTTCGCCACCTCCGGGGCCAGCGACACCCGGATCGCCGATCCGGCCAAAGTCGCATCGAGCCCCATCGCACCCAGCACCCGGCTTTCGCGAACCTTGCCGCTCGAACAGGCCGATCCCGCCGAAATCGCGAACCCGGCCAGATCCATCTGCATCACCTGCGTTTCGCCTTTCCAGCCCGGAACGGCAAAACAACTGGTGTTGGGCAACCGCATGGCGTCTTTCCCGACAAAAATAGTCTCATTTGCGGCGGCGGCAATAGATGACTCTAGAATATTTCTAATTTCAGAAACTTTTTCCCACCGGCCCGCGGCCACATCGCGCGCCGCGGCCTCTGCGGCGGCGGCAAAGCCCGCGATCCCGATCAGGTTCTCGGTCCCTGCCCGGCGGCCCATTTCCTGCCCGCCGCCGCGCAGGACCGGGTCAAGGTCGATCCCGCGCCGCATCACCAGCGCACCGATACCCTTTGGCCCGCCCAGCTTGTGCCCCGAGACGATCCCGGCCATTGCGCCGCAGCCCGGGAACTCCAGCGGCAGCTTGCCGAAGGCCTGCGTCAGGTCCGACACGGCCAAACCCTCGGGCAGCACCTGCACCACCCCGGTCTCGGAATTGGCCAGTTGCAGCGTGGATCGCGCCGGATCGTTCACCGTAACCCGCCCGGCGCCATCCACGGGCAGGCTGTCATCGACCCAGGCCGCCACCGCGTCATGCTCGATCGCCGCGCCATGCAGCCCCCGCCCCCGAAGGGCCAGCGCCGCGGCCTCGGTCGCGCTCGAGGTGAACACGATCTCGGCCCCCTCGGCCCCCATCGCCCGGGCCAGTTGCGCCCGCGCCCGTTCCATCAAAGCCTTGGCCGCGCGCCCCTCGGCATGCACGCTCGACGGGTTGCCCACCACGTCCATCGCGTCGATCATCGCCTTGCGCGCCTCGGGGCGCAGCGGCGTCGTTGCATTATGATCGAGATAGACCCGCATCACGCCTCGGTCCGGGCCTCGGCTTCGCCACCATCGTCCACCACGGCAAACAGCCCCGGCACCGCTGGGCACGGCGCCAGGTCATTGTTGATCACGTCCGAAAGCCTGGTCTGGTGCAGGAAGACATAGACATGCGCCGACAGCCCCTCCCACAACCGGTTGGTCACCGACTGCGCCCTGGAGCCCGACAGCCCCCCCGAGGCGCCCGCGCCCTTGTGCATCGCGTCCACCGTCTCATCGACCGCGGTCAGGACATCGACCACCCGGATCTCGGTTGCCGGCCGTCCCAGCCGGTAGCCGCCTCCCGGCCCGCGCACCGACTCGACCAGACCGGCACGGCGCAGCTTGACGAAAAGCTGTTCCAGATAGGGCAGCGAGATATCCTGTCGCCGGGACACGTCCGAGAGCGTCGACAGCGCCCCGCCCGGTTGCAGCGCGATATCCGCCAGCGCAACCATGGCATATCGCCCCTTGGTGCTGAGTTTCATGGGCCATCTCCCCTGCCAAGCCAGACGTATATGCGCGAATTCATTGACCTCGGGCAGGCTTCGCACTATCTCGCAATCTGATCAAGCGGCTTGCAGTCTCTCGTGCGGCGCCACTTGAATTAGAATTGTTCTAATCCGTCCGAGCACTTTCGTCAAGTTTGCTGCGGACCGCTGCGAAGGAAGTAAAGAACCCATATGCCCGAGGTCATCTTTCCCGGACCCGAAGGCCGCCTCGAAGGCCGCTATCATCCCCAACCCGAACGCGACGCCCCGATTGCCATCATCCTGCACCCGCATCCGCAATTCGGCGGCACGATGAACAACAAGGTCGTCTACAACCTCCACTATACCTTCCACCGGCTCGGCTTCACCGTGCTGCGCTTCAACTTCCGCGGCGTCGGGCGCAGCCAGGGCGAATACGACCAGGGCGTGGGCGAACTCAGCGACGCGGCCTCGGCCCTCGACTATCTCCAGTCGATGAACCAGAACTCCAAGCATTGCTGGGTCGCGGGGTTCTCCTTCGGCGCCTGGATCGGCATGCAACTGCTGATGCGCCGGCCCGAGATCACCGGCTTCGTCTCGGTCTCGCCTCCCGCCAACATGTATGATTTCTCCTTCCTTGCCCCCTGCCCCTCCTCGGGTCTCGTGATCAACGGCACCGGCGACCGCGTGGCGCCGCCCGCCGACACCACCGCGCTGGTGGCCAAGCTGCACGAGCAGAAGGGCATCACCGTCACCCATACCGAGGTCGAGGGCGCAGGCCATTTCTTCGAGAACGACCACATGGAGACACTGACCGAAGCCGTCAGCGATTATGTCAAGCGCCGCCTGACCGAAATTACCCGCTGATGGCTTCGACGATCGAGAAAATCGCCTCGGACCTGGCCGAGAGCACCGTCACCATCATGGAAAAGACCGGCGAGGACCGCCTCCATTTCGAGGTCGCCGAAGTGCTCGGCGCCTCGTCCCAGACCCTCGAAGAGGCTTACCTCACCGAGGTGCGCGTGCGTCTCGCCGGCAAGGCGGCCAGGGCGTTTCTCAAGGAAAAGGTGGCGAAACTCGCAGCGGAGATGAAATCCGACCCCAACGCCTGACCCGCCCCAGGAACCGGGCGCAGCCGTTCTTCATCTTGCCCGAAATACTCTCGCCGAAGGCGTCATCGCTGCCGGGCGGGCCCGATCATCTCAGGATCGGCACATGCGGCGCAGCGGTTTCCGGCAGATGCCCGGTCAGGCGCGGATCGCGCATCACCTCGACCTCGCGCCGCACCGGCACGAAACCGGACCGCCGATAGAAACCCATCGCCTGCGGACTGTCGAGCGTGCAGGTATGCAGATGCACCCGGCCCACCCCCGCACGCCACGCCAATTCCAGCGCCCGGTTCATCAACCACCGCCCGGCGCCCTGCCCGATCGCCGTGCGCGCAAGACCGAAAAAGGCGATCTCGCACTCCCCCGCGCCCCGGAAATCCAGCTCCAGCAGGCCGAGCTCCTCGCCCGCGCGCCGGGCCACGTAGACCTCGACGGCCGGGTCGTGCAGCACCGTCAAGAGCGACGCCTCGTCGATCACCAGCCGCGAAAACCACATCCAGTCCTCGGCGCCGACCTTGCGAAACAGCGCCCGGTACCATTCCGCATCGGGCCGCGCGATCCGGACCAGCTCCAGCCCCACATCGCGCTCGGGCCGCGCCGGCACCGGCGCGCGCATCTCCAGATGGGTCACCACCGTCGCCACATGCCCCGCCGGCACCGCGTGGAACCCCGCCTCAAGCGTCATGTCGCGCTCCTTTTCGCCTCGGCCTTCACCTTCGCCGCAAGGTCGCGCGCAATGGCAAAGGCGCCCTTGATCTTGTCGCTGTCGCGTTTCCAGTCGCGGCGCACCACGATCTTGTTGTCCTTGACCTTCGCCAACCCGCGCTGATCCTGAATGAACTCGACCAATCCTTGCGGGCTGGCAAAATTATCGTTGTGAAACTGGATCGTCGCCCCCTTCGGTCCGCCATCGAGCCTGGCAATCCCCGCGCGCTTGCACATCTCCTTGATCCGCACCACCAGCAAGAGCGTGTTGACCTCTTTGGGCAGTTTCCCGAACCGGTCGATCAGCTCGGCGGCAAACCCTTCAAGTTCCACCTTGTCATGCAGCCCGCTCAGCCGCCGGTAAAGCCCCAGACGCACATCGAGATCGGGCACGTAATCCTCGGGGATCAGCACCGAAACCCCGAGGTTGATCTGCGGCGCCCATTGCTCGTCCGTCTCGGTCAACCCTTCGATCTCGCCCGCGCGGATCTTGGTGATCGCCTCTTCCAGCATCGACTGGTAAAGCTCGTATCCCACGTCGCGCATCTGGCCCGACTGTTCCTCGCCCAGCAGGTTCCCCGCGCCCCGGATATCAAGGTCCTGGCTGGCCAGTGTGAACCCCGCCCCCAGCGTGTCGAGACTGCCCAGCACCCGCAGCCGCTTTTCCGCCGCCGGGGTCAGCGGCACACGCGGCCTGGTGGTGAGGTAGGCATAGGCCCGCTGCTTCGAGCGCCCGACCCGGCCCCGGATCTGGTAAAGCTGCGCCAGCCCGAACATGTCGGCGCGATGCACGACCATCGTGTTGGCGGTCGGTATGTCGAGCCCCGACTCCACGATCGACGTGGCCAGAAGCACGGCGTACTTGCCATCGTAGAACGCGTTCATCCGGTCGTCGAGCTCGCCCGCCGCCATCTGCCCATGCGCCACGACGAACGTGACCTCCGGCACCTGCTCGCGCAGGAACTCCTCGATCTCGGGCAGGTCGGAAATGCGCGGCGCGACATAGAAACTCTGCCCGCCCCGGTAATGCTCGCGCAAGAGCGCCTCGCGGATCGTCACCGCGTCGAACTCGCTCACATAGGTGCGTATGGCCAGCCGGTCCACCGGCGGTGTGCCGATGATCGACAGGTCCCGCACCCCCGACAGCGAAAGTTGCAGCGTGCGCGGAATCGGTGTCGCGGTCAGGGTCAGAACATGCACATCCGACTTGAGGCTCTTGAGCCGCTCCTTGTGAGCGACGCCGAAATGCTGTTCCTCGTCCACGATCAGCAGCCCGAGATTGGCAAAGCGGATGTTCCTGGCCAAAAGCGCATGGGTGCCGACCACGACATCCACCGTGCCCTTCGACAGCCCCTCGCGGGTGAGGTTGGCATCGCGCGCCGAAACGAAACGCGACAAGGGCCTGACATTGATGGGAAATCCCCGGAACCGCTCGGCGAAACTCTGGAAATGCTGGCGCGCGAGCAGGGTCGTGGGCGCGATCACCGCGACTTGCACGCCCGACATGGCGGCGACAAAGGCCGCGCGCATCGCCACCTCGGTCTTGCCGAAGCCCACGTCGCCACAGACCAGCCGGTCCATCGGCCGCCCCGCCGAAAGATCGTCGAGAACATCGCCGATCGCGCGCAACTGGTCGTCGGTCTCCTCGTATGGGAACCGCGCGGCAAACTCCTCCCAGGCATGGTGCTGCGGTTCCAGCACCGGGGCCTTGCGCAATTCGCGCTCCGCCGCCACCCGGATGAGCCGGTCCGCCATCTCGCGGATACGCTCCTTGAGCCGCGCCTTCTTGGCCTGCCACGCGCCCCCGCCCAGACGGTCGAGCAACCCCTCTTCATGGCCGTATCTCGACAGCAGCTCGATATTCTCGACGGGGAGGTAAAGTTTTGCGCTTTCGGCATATTCCAGCACCAGGCACTCATGCGCGGCCCCCGCCGCGGTGATCACCTCAAGCCCCCGGTAACGCCCGATCCCGTGATCGACATGCACCACCAGGTCGCCGGGCGACAGCGCCTGCGCCTCGGTCAGGAAATTCTCGGCCCGCCGGGTCTTGCGGCTCGTGCGGATGAGCCGGTCGCCCAGCACGTCCTGCTCGGCGATCACCGTCAGCCGCCGCTTGTCCTCCAGCGGCGCCTCGAACCCCTGTTCCAGCGGCCAGACGGCAAGGTGCAACCCGTGCTTGCCGATCCCGCGCGCATCGCGCAGGGTGACCGCCCCGATCAAGCCCTCGTCGTGCAAGAGCCCCTCGATGCGTTCGCGCGCACCCTCGGAATAGGAGGCGATCACCACCGGACCCTCGGTCATCTTCGCGTCAACATGATCTTTCAGAACGCTGAAAAGGTTCACGTTTTCCAATTTCCGTTCGGGCGCGAAACTGCGCCCGATCCGCCCGCCCGCATCGACCACCCCCGGCCCCGTGGCCTGTGACAGCGCGTGGAACTGCACCACCCGGTGCCCCGCAACCGCCTGCTCCCAGGCGGCGTCATCGAGGTAAAGCTGATCGGCGGGCACGGGTTTGTAGACGCTGTCGCGCCGCGCCCGGTCGGCCATGGCAAGGCGACGGGTCTCGTATTGGTCGGCCACGCTTTCCCACCGGGCCACGCGCTGCGCCCCGACCCCGTCATCGAGCGTCACCGCCGCGCCGGGCAGGTAGTCGAACAGCGTCTCCAGCCGCTCGTGAAAGAACGGCAGCCAGTGCTCCATCCCCGCCTGCTTGCGCCCCGCGCTCACCGCCTCGTAAAGCGGGTCGTCACTGCCACCCGCGCCGAACTCGATCCGGTAATTCTGCCGGAACCGCGTGATCGCCGCCTCGTCGAGGATCACCTCGCTCACCGGGGCCAGTTCCACCCCGTCGAGCTTTTCCACCGTCCGCTGCGTCGCCGGGTCGAAGCGCCGCGCCCCGTCAAGCACGTCGCCAAAAAGGTCGAGCCGCACCGGCCCCGTCTCGCCGGGGCTGTAGATGTCGATGATCCCGCCGCGAATGGCATAATCCCCGGGCTCCATCACCGTGGGCGCCTGTGAGAACCCCATCCGCACGAGGAAATCGCGCAGCGCCCCCTCGTTGATGCGCTCGCCCACCCGAGCGCTGAACGCCGCCTCGCGCAGCACCTCGCGCGCCGGCACCCGCTGCGTCGCGGCGTTGAGCGTGGTCAGCAGCACGAACCGCCCCGGCATCGCCCCGTGCACCAGCCCCGCCAGCGTCGCCATCCGCGTGGCCGAGATGTCGGCATTGGGCGATACCCGGTCATAGGGCAGGCAATCCCAGCCCGGAAACCGCAGAACAGGCATCTCGGGGGCGAAAAACCGCAGGCTGGCCGCCATCGCCGCCATCCGCTTGTCGTCGCGCGCGACATGCACCACCGGCCCCGACCCGGCCTCGTTCAGCACCAGCCGCGCGTCGAACCCCTCGGGCGCACCGCCCATCGTTATATGCGTGGAAGTGTTCATGTCCATTCAGCCTAACGGCCCGAGTGCCAGGTTCTGGAACATGCCCCAAAGCGCCGTCACGAAGATCGAGACCATGCCGATCGCCTGCACGATGATGCGGTGCCGGTACATCCGCCGATAGAGCGCATCGCCGCTTTCGTCGCGGTCCCGGATCAGCCGCGCGGTATTGAAGCTCAACGCCCCGACAATCGACATCGGAAAGCCCAGAAGGAACAACGCCTGCCCGAACTCGAACCCGTAGACGAAGCCCAGCAGCCCGAGAAGCGTCAGGAAGAAACAGGCAAACCCGATCAGCCAGAGCCCCGACACCCGCGCGATATACATGAGCCGCCCGGTATAGATCCGCACCAGGGCTTCGAGATCCGACTCGTATTGCCCGCCCTCGCGCCGCGCCCGCAACACCATGTCCCACGGCACGCCGAGCACCCAATGCGACGCGGTCGACCACATCACCGCCAGAGCGATCCAGAACCACAGGTTCGAAAAGCTCCGCATGTCGATCAATTCGAAAATCGTCTGATACCAGTCCAAGGCCCAGTTCCTGCTTGCACGGCCCGCCGTTCACGGCCCTGAAATCACGGATCACCTTCTAGACTTGCCGCGCGGCAATTCCTACCCTTGAAGATGCGGGGGCTTCCATGCCATTGGAACTGCGCCAGCGCAAGGCGAACCCCCAAGGATCGTCGCGATGCGCAAGCATGAAAAAGGAATATCGCGCATGAGACCGGTTCAGGCCCCCTTTCCCCTCACCCGCCACCGGCGTACCCGGGCCTCCTCGGCCATTCGCGCGCTGGTGCAGGAAAACGCGCTCACCGTGAACGATCTCATCTGGCCGGTCTTCGTTTGCGACGGCGCGGGCGTCGAAGACCCGGTTGTCTCCATGCCCGGCGTGGTGCGGCGCAGCATCGACCGTGTGGCCGAGGCCGCGCGCGAGGCGCAGGATCTTGGCATTCCCGCGATCTGCCTTTTTCCCTATACCGATCCGGCTCTGAAAACCGCCACCTGCGAGGAGGCCTGGAACCCCGAGAACCTCTCCAACCGCGCCACCCGCGCCATCAAGCAGGCCGCCCCCGATATCACGGTCATGTCCGACGTGGCGCTCGACCCCTATAACGCGCTGGGCCATGACGGGTTTTTCGTGGATGGCGAGATCGTCAATGACGAAACCGTCGCGGCGCTGGTGAAACAGGCGCTCGCACAGGCCGAGGCCGGGGTCGACATCATCGGCCCCTCCGACATGATGGACGGGCGCATCGGCGCGATCCGCGACGCGCTCGAAGATCGCGGATACAAGAACACGATGATCCTGAGCTATGCCGCGAAATACGCCTCCGCCTTCTACGGGCCCTTCCGCGACGCGGTGGGCGCCACGGGCGCGTTGAAGGGCGACAAGAAAAGCTACCAGATGAACCCGGCCAATTCCGACGAGGCGCTGCGCCTTGTCGAACGTGACCTGCGCGAGGGCGCCGACATGGTGATGGTCAAGCCGGGGCTGCCCTATCTCGACATCTGCCGCCGCGTGAAGGACAGCTTCGGTGCCCCCACCTTCGCCTACCAGGTCTCGGGCGAATACGCGATGATCCAGGCCGCGGCGCAGAACGGCTGGATCGACGGCGACCGGGCGATGGTGGAATCGCTGATGTGTTTCAAGCGCGCGGGCTGCGACGGCATCCTCACCTATTTCGCCCCCACGGTGGCGCGCGCGCTGGCCTGATCGCCAATCCGGTCCGGGTAAGGCTGCCGGGCGGATTCGCCGCTGTTACGCGCAGGCGGCAACCTGATCAGACGCAGGTACGTCTTCCCGCCCATCCTTACCTTGGCTAGTGACACCCCCGTGCAATCGACCTATAATCGCGCCACGACCGGGCCAACCCGGCTTTCGGGCAACCAAGGCAACATTTCGAGGCAGTGAACCCATGACTCCGATGACACGGCGCGGTTTCGCGCTTTCCATGATCGCCTCTGCCGGGGCACTTTCGGCCTGCGGCAACGGCATCGGCTCCAGCGGCGGGGCCAAGATCGACGCGCGCGTCGACACCACGCTCGAGTTTCTCTATGACACCTATCCCGCGACGCGCGACCTGGCCGAGAAATCGCACGGCATGCTGGTCATGCCGCTGGTGACCGAGGCCGGTTTCGGCTTCGGGGGCGGCTACGGGCGCGGCGCGCTGCGCGTGGACGACGTTTCGGTCGATTACTATTCCGCGACCAAGGGCAGTTTCGGGCTCCAGATCGGGGCACAGCAACATGCCCACGTGCTCTTCTTCATGACCGAGGACGCGCTGTCGAAATTCCGCCGCTCGCCCGGCTGGGCCGGGGGCGCCGACGTGGAATACGTGTTCAACGATATGGGCGAGAACCTGCGCGCCGAGACCACCACATCGACCGCGCCGGTCTTGGCGGTGATCTTCGGACAGGCGGGCTTGCATATCGGCGCCACGCTCAAGGGCGTGAAATACACGCGCATCATCCCCTGATCGGCGCGCGTGTCGCTGAAGCGGGTTTTCGCCAAGAGGGTAGCGCCCGACCGCGGGTGCTCGCTGCCCGGGCGGCTTCGCCGCCGTTCCGGGCACGGGCAGTTCCCTTCGGCTTGGCATTCACAGGATCAACCCGCCGCGCCGCGTTAACCCTTTGCCACCCTCCACGCATCCGTTTTCCCCGGCAGCCGGAAGTCATACGCCAAGCAGCCGGATGTCACCCCCCGGTTTTTCGCCGAGAAATCGACGTTACCCCACCGCGCGGTGCCATCGCTGCCCGGTCAGTGCACGGTGAACTCGCCCACAACATTGCGCCATTCCCCCGGCGCCACCAGCTTGCGGTGGTTGAACCGCACCGAATGCAGCGGCCCGTCGATCTCGCGCTGCCAGAACTCAATGAAATCAAAGAGTTTCGGGTGATCCGGGGCAAGGTCATACTCCTGCCAGATGAAGCTGTTGAGCACATGGACATGATCCGGCATGCGATAGAAAAACTCCGCCGTGGTCAGCCCGTATCCCTTGAGAAGCATTTCGGTCTCGGTCATCGCGGTCCTTCCTTTTGTTGTCCTGAGGGTAAATCATGCCATGTAAAAATTACTTTTCAACAAAAACAATATGTTAGCATCCTCCCATCCCTGCTGCCAACGGCTGCCGGGATCGCCCATTGCACCCCATATGCGGGCTCTGGTATAAGCCTGACAACAAGATATGGGCCACAAGCAAAAGACGGGCAGAGAACGTGAACGATACGCCGGAACCCCCTGAAAATACGGAAGAAAGCGCGCCCTCGCGCCCGCCCTACGACGGCCCGACCGTATCGATCACCGAGGAGATGAGAAGCTCCTATCTCGATTACGCGATGAGCGTGATCGTGAGCCGCGCCATTCCCGACCTGCGCGACGGCCTCAAACCCGTCCACCGCCGCATCCTCTATGCCATGCACGAGGCCGGCAATACCCATGACAAGCCCTATCGCAAATCCGCCCGCGCGATCGGCGACGTGATGGGCAAGTACCACCCGCACGGGGATTCCGCGATCTATGACGCGCTGGTGCGCATGGCGCAGGATTTCTCCATGTCCCTGCCGCTGCTCGACGGTCAGGGCAACTTCGGCTCGATGGACGGCGACAACGCCGCCGCCATGCGCTACACCGAGGTGCGCATGGACAAGCCGGCAAGCTACCTGCTCGCCGATATCGACAAGGAAACCGTTGATTTCCAGGACAATTACGACGGAAAAGACCGCGAACCCACGGTCCTGCCCGCGCGATTTCCCAACATGCTGGTCAATGGTGCGGGTGGCATTGCCGTGGGCATGGCCACCAACATCCCGCCCCACAACCTGGGCGAGGTGATCCACGCCTGCCTTGCGCTCATTGACGACCCGGACCTCAGCTCCGAACAGCTCATTTCCTACATTCCGGCCCCGGATTTTCCCACCGGCGGCATCCTTCTGGGTCGCTCAGGCGCACGCAAGGCCTATCTCGAAGGCCGCGGCAGCGTCATCATCCGCGCCAGGACCCGGATCGAGGAGCTGCGCAAGGATCGCTATGCCATCGTCATCGACGAGATCCCCTACCAGGTGAACAAGGCGTCGATGATCGAGAAGATCGCCGAGCAGGTGCGCGAGAAGAAGATCGAGGGCATCGCCCATGTGCAGGACGAATCCGACCGCTCCGGCGTGCGCGTGGTGGTCGAACTCAAGCGCGACGCCACCGCCGAGGTTGTGCTCAACCAGCTGTTTCGCTTCACCCCGATGCAGACCTCGTTCGGTTGCAACATGCTGGCCCTCAACGGCGGCCGTCCCGAGACCCTCACGCTCAGGAACTTCCTGAGCTATTTCATCGACTTCCGCGAGGATGTTGTCGCACGGCGCACGGCCCATGAACTGCGCAAGGCACGCGAGCGCAGCCATGTGCTCTGTGGTCTCGCCGTGGCGGTCTCGAATGTCGACGAGGTGGTGGCGACGATCCGATCCTCCGCCGACGCCGCCGAGGCAAGGCGCAAGCTGATGGAACGGCGCTGGCCCGCCGCCGACATCGCCGCTTACATCCGCCTCATAGACGATCCGACCCACACGATGAACGAGGACGGCACCTATAACCTGTCCGAGACACAGGCCCGCGCCATCCTCGATCTCAGGCTCCAGCGCCTGACCCAACTGGGCGTCAAGGAAGTGACTGACGAACTTGAAGTCCTTGCCGGCAAGATCAAGGAATACCTCGAAATTCTGGGCTCGCGCGAACGCATCATGGAAATCATCGCCGACGAGCTGCGCGAGGTGAAAGAGCTCTTTGCCGTGCCGCGCCGCACCGAGATCGTCGACTGGTCGGGCGACATGGAAGACGAAGACCTGATCGAGCGCGAGGACATGGTCGTCACCGTCACCCAGGGCGGCTATATCAAGCGCACCGCGCTGGCCGATTTCCGCGCTCAGAAGCGTGGCGGCAAGGGGCTCTCGGGCGGCGGGCTCAAGGAAGATGACGTGGTCACCACGCTTTTCGTGGCCAACACCCACACCCAGCTTCTGTTCTTCACCACCGACGGCATGGTCTACAAGCTCAAGACATGGCGCCTGCCGCTCGGCGGGCGCACGTCCAAGGGCAAGGCGATCGTCAACATCCTGCCCATTCCGCAAGGTGTGTCCGTGGCTGCCATCATGCCGGTCGATCGCCCCGAGGAGGAATGGAACGATCTCCAGATCGTCTTTGCCACCTCGGCGGGCGATGTGCGCCGCAACCGCCTGTCGGACTTTACCAACGTGATGCGCAACGGCAAGATCGCGATGAAACTGCCCGAAGATGGGTCTGTAAGCCTCGTCAATGCAAGGATTTGTTCCGAGGATGACGACGTGATGCTGGTCACCGACGCGGGGCGCGCGATCCGCTTTCCCACCACCGAGGTGCGCGTCTTTGCCGGGCGAAGCTCGACCGGCGTGCGCGGTATCCGGCTTCAGGGCAAGGACCGGGTTGTGTCGATGTCGGTGATCCGGCATTTCGAGGCAACTACGGATGAGCGCACCGCCTATCTAAAAATGCGTCGCGCTGTCGCGGGCTTGGCCGACGATGTTGATGCAATGGATGAAAACACCGCAACGGCCAACGCCACCATCAGCCCGGAGCGCTATGCCGAAATGTCGGCGGCCGAGAACCTGATCCTGACGATCACGTCGGGCGGTTTGGGCAAGCTTTCGTCGTCGCATGACTACCCGGTGCGCGGGCGCGGTGGCATGGGCGTGCAGGCGATCGACAAGGCAATGCGTGGCGGCACGATCGTCGCCTCCTTCCCGGTCGAGCTTGATGACCAGATCATGCTCGCCACCTCCCGGGGCCAGTCGATCCGCGTGCCGGTCGAGGGCATTTCCTTCCGTTCGCGCAGCGCCGGCGGGGTAAAGGTGTTCAATACCGGCAAGGGCGAAGAGGTGGTCAGCGTCGCATGGATCGCCGACAAGGGCGACGAGGCCGAGGAAACGGATAACGGCGAAAGCTGAGTTCTTCACCGGATTGTAACCATTGCCTGCGATACCCCTCGCGACCATTTCTCGAGGGGATGACGCGATGAACCTCTATACCTGCTCCATCGACCTTGCCAACGAGGCCAAGGCGCTGGCCTTTGCCCATGCCGTGTCCGAGTGGATGGGGTTCCTGCAATCCGAGGGCGTCATCGGCCACTGGCGCCTCTTCCGGCGCAAGCTCAACCTCGCCTCGGACTCGCATCGCGATTTCATCCTGCATATCGAGGTGGCCGATCTTGCCCAACTCGACCGCGCCTTTCGCCTCTCGGGCAGTCTTGATGACCATGTCGCCACGCTCTACCGCGCGGTCAACAACCTGATCGCGGAGGAGGAATTCGGCCTCTACCGCCCCTTCCCCGATCCCGAGCGGGCCGAGCGGATGGCGCTGTTGTAGGGGGCCGTTTGCCTGATCGAATTTCGCCTCGCCCGGAACGGCGGCGAAGCCGCCCGGGCAGCACCTGGCCGCCCCCCGGCCGGGTGCTTTTGAGGGGATGCGCGTTTCTTCTGGCTTGGGAAGACGTTGCAGGATAAACCGCACTGCGCCGATGTTGTGCGCACCCGACCGCGGCCCTGTGCTGCCCTCTCGTCCGGCGTCGATCGAAGTCGGCCAGACGCGATGCGCCCCAACTATCTCAAGGCAGTTTCACAACCCGTAGATCGCGCCGAACTTGGCCTCCACATAATCCAGCAGCGGCGCCTCGCTCACCGTCGCCCCGGTGGCCCTCTCGATCACCTCGCGCGGGCGATGGAGCCCCCCATGGCGCTGCACCTTGTCACGCAGCCAGTCCGTGGCCGGGGCCAGGTCACCCCGCGCCAGGTGCAAGTCGAGATCCGGCAACGCGGCGCGCAGCGCCTCATGCAGGCATCCGGCATAGACATTGCCAAGGCTGTAGGTCGGGAAATACCCGAACAATCCCACCGACCAGTGCACATCCTGCAAACACCCGTTCGAGGGCCGGTCGACGGCAAAGCCGAAATCCGCCTCGAACCGCGCATTCCATGCCTCTTCAAGGTCCGCCACCGCCAGGTCGCCGGCGATCATCTGCCGCTCAAGATCAAAGCGCAGCATCACGTGCAGGTTATACTGCACTTCGTCCGCCTCGGTGCGGATGAACCCGTTATGCAGCCGGTTGACCGCCCGGTAGAACGCGTCCTCGTCGGCGATCCCGAAATCGCCGAACGAATCGCGCATCTCGCCATAAAGCCAGCCGGTAAAGGCACGGCTACGGCCCAGTTGATTCTCGTAGATCCGGCTCTGGCTTTCATGGACCCCCATCGACACGCCCTGCCCCAGCGGCGTGAACCCGTAGGCCTGGTCGACATTCTGCTCATAGCAGGCATGTCCGGTCTCGTGGATGGTCGAGTAAAGACAGTTGAACGGATCGCCCGGGTTGGTCCGGGTGGTGATCCGCACATCGTTGAACGACCCGGACGAGAACGGATGCACCGCCTTGTCGATCCGCCCCCGCGTCATGTCATAGCCAAAGATACGGGCGAGCTTGCGCGCGAGCTTCATCTGCGCCTGCTCGTCGAAGTCGCCGGTCACCCCCTTGGGGGGCGCCTCGGCCAGCGCCGCCTCGCGCAGCGCCACCAGCCGCGGGCGCAGCGCCTCGAACATGGCCTGCAACTCCGCCGCCTTCGCCTCCGGCTCGTAATCATCGAGAAGCGCGTCATAGACATCGCCCCCCGCCGCCAGCGCCGCGCCCTCCTCGCGCTTGAGCGTCACGATCTCTTCCAGCACCGGCAGGAACGCCGCCACATCCTCGCTGCCACGCGCCTCGGCCCATTGTCCCTGCGCCCGGCTCGTGAGCCGCGCCAGCGCCGTGGCCAGCGCCTCGGGCACCCGGCTCACCCGCTCGAACGCGCGCCGGATGTGGCGCAGATTGGCCCGCGCCTCGGCGTCGAGCGCGCCCTCGTCCACCGCTGCCAGCCATTCACCGATGCGCGGATCGGTGCGCCGCGCATGCAGCACCGCCTGCAAGGCGGCGCTCTCCTCGGCTCGCTGCTCGGCCGCCCCGCGCGGCATCACCGTCTCCTGGTCCCAGCCCAGCCGCCCGGCCACCTGCGCCAGCGCCTCGGTCTGGCGCTGATGCGCCATCAGCGCGTCATATGCACTCATCATCCTATCCCCTGATTGAAACGGCCACCGGATACTGCGCCGCGAACCGCGCCCGCAGGATCAGGACCCAGACCACCACCGCGCCGAACTGGTGCAGGATCGCCAATTGCCACGGCACGATGGTCACCACCGTCACGATGCCCAATACGACCTGCGCCAGCACCGCCAGCGCGGCCACCGAGAACGCCGCCCGCGTCGCCGGATTCGCACTCTGCCGCCCGCGCAACCACGCCATCACCGTGAAGGCCAGAAGAAGATACCCCGCGCCCCGGTGAATGAACTGCACCAGCCCCGCATTCTCAAAGAAGTTGCGCCAAACCGGGCTGAGGTCGAACGCATCCGGCGGCACCACCTGCCCGCCCATCAGCGGCCAGTCGGTGAAACTGCGCCCCGCATCGATCCCCGCCACCAGCGCCCCCAGCACGATCTGCAGGAACGCGAAATGCATCCACCCCGTGCCCAGCGAGAAAAGCCGCCCCTCGCGCCCCCGCCGCGCCTGCATCAGGTCGCGT
Organism: Rhodobacteraceae bacterium HLUCCO07; assembly: GCA_001314705.1. Classification (GTDB taxonomy): domain Bacteria; phylum Pseudomonadota; class Alphaproteobacteria; order Rhodobacterales; family Rhodobacteraceae; genus Aquicoccus. Next base: position 124,189 of record LJSU01000009.1, on the reverse strand, counting down.
TCCTCGCGCGCCAGGAGCATCACGTACCACGCGATGAAGCCCAGGATGACAAAGGCCAGCCCCAGATGCGTCGCCAGCCGGTAACTCGCCACCGCCGTCATCGTGCCGGTCAGACCGCTGGCCACCATCCACCAGCCCACGGCCCCCTGGACGCCACCGAGGGCCCCGATCAGGACAAGCCGCCCGCCCCAGCCGGGCGGGAGCCGCCGCGTCGCCCAGAACGCCACCAATCCCACGGCCCAGACAAGCCCGATCACCCGGCCCAGTTGCCGATGGCCCCATTCCCACCAGTAGATGACCTTGAAATCCTCCAGCCCCATCCAGCTGTGCTGCAACTCGAACTGCGGGATCGCCTTGTACTTCTCGAATTCTTCCTGCCAATCGGCCTCGTTCATCGGTGGCAGCGCCCCGGTCACCGGCCGCCACTCGGTGATGCTCAGCCCGCTATCGGTGAGCCGCGTGAGCCCGCCCACCGCGATCATGATCACCACCAGCGCGAAGAGCAGCATCAGCCACGCGCGCACGGCTCCCCGTGCCCCGCGCCGCCGCGCGTCGATCATGCCACCCGCCGGCTCGGCTGCCCGCTTTGCATCCGCCCCGACATCCTCGAATATCGACCGTTTCTCCGCCATCGCCTGCCTCCGCCAGAACCGCGCTCAACCTATGCCGCCGCGCGCGCAGCTTCAACGGCTCTTCCAGCGCACCATTTGCCGCATGATCCCGTGCAGCATCTGCACATCCGCCCGGCTCAGCCGCATCCGGCTCCACAGGTTGCGCAGGTTGATCTTCATGCCCTCGGCCTTGGTCTCGGGAAAAAAGAACCCCGCCTCCTCCAGCCGCTCCTCGTAATGGGCCGCCAGCGCCTCGACCTCGCGCCCGCTGGCCCAATCTCCGCGCGGCGAGTCGTCCAGATGCACCACGTCACCCCCCGCGCGCATCCATTCATACCCCGTCAGCAGGACGCATTGCGCAAGGTTGAGCGAGGGAAAATCCGGGTTCACCGGCACCGATATGATCGCATTGGCCCGCGCCACGTCCTCGTTCTCAAGCCCCGCGCGCTCGGGGCCAAAGAGCACCGCCACACGCTCGCCCGCCGCGATCCGCGCCCGCGCCTCTGCCATCGCACGCTCCGGGCTCAGCACCGGCTTGGTCAACTCGCGCGACCGCGCCGTGGTGGCATAGACATGGGTGCAATCGGCCAGCGCGCCGGGCAGGTCGTCATAAAGCCCCGCCTCGTCAAGAAGCCGCCCCGCGCCGCTGGCCATCGCCACCGCCCGTTCACTGGGCCAGCCGTCGCGCGGCGCCACCACGCGCATCCGGTCGAGGCCGAAATTCCACATCGCCCGTGCCGCGGCTCCGATATTCTCACCCATCTGCGGACGCACCAGGACAAAGGCGGGTTGCGGGGTTTCGCTCGGCATCGGCAATCCTTCGGTTGACCGGCTTTCGGATAAACCACGGCCATCCCCGATGAAACCCCCGGCTCTCTTTCTTTGAAAAAATACTCAATCCCCGGCCTCGCCACGCACCGCGCCCGGGGGCCACCCGCCAAACGCTTGCACCCGCGCGATTTCCCGCGCTATAGCACCCGGAACCCCACCGTCAGGAGACGCACCATGGCCGAGCCCGATCAGCCGCAGATCTATCTCGTCTCCCCCCCCGAGATCGAGCTTTCGCGCTTTCCCGACACGCTCGCCCGCGTCCTCGACGCGCAGGAGATCGCCTGCCTGCGCCTCGCACTCTCATCGCATGACGAGGACACGCTCTGCCGCGCCGCCGACGCGGTGCGCGAGGTGACGATTGCCCGCGACGTGGCGCTTGTGATCGAACGTCACATTCTTCTGGTCGAACGGCTGGGGCTCGACGGGGTGCATCTCACCGACGGCGCGCGCTCGGTGCGCAAGGCGCGCAAGGCGCTGGGCAATGACGCCATCGTCGGCGCCCATTGCGCCGCCTCGCGCCATGACGGCATGACCGCGGGCGAGATGGGCGCCGACTACGTGAGTTTCGGCCCCGTTGGCGACACGCCGCTGGGTGACGGGACCGTCGCCGGGCGCGACATCTTCGAATGGTGGTCCGAGATGATCGAGGTTCCGGTCGTCGCCGAGGGCGCGCTCGATACCGATCTCGTGGCCAGCCTCGCCCCTGTCACCGACTTTTTCGCCATCGGCGACGAGATCTGGCTGGCCGACGATCCCGTGGCCGCCCTCTCCGACCTCCTCGCGCCGTTGCACGGCGACTGAAGGCGCGCGTTGCGTTAACCATTGCGCGCGTCCCTGGAGCCGCGTGTCAGGGGGTGCACGCATGGCAGCCGGGCAGCAGCCGAAGATCACCCCCCGGCCCGTGCCGCGGCACGGACATTAACCATTCCTATCCGGAATACATGCGCCGACAGCCCGACCCTGCCCTGTTCAGGCGCCAACCTGGCTGTGGTGCAGGCCCGACCGCACCGCCGCCTCGCAAGCCTTGGCCAGCGCCTTGCGATTCGGAAAATCATTCACGTTCAAGGGGTTGTGGTATATGACCGTCACCGCTCCGGGCCGTGCCACCGACATCACCCGGGCCAGGTGCGGGCCGAAGGCCATATCGCCCCACCACCCATAGAAACGCGGATCCTGACCGCGCGGCGCGCGATAGATCAGCGTCACCGGTTGGACATGAAGCGCATGCGCCTCACCAAGGCTGAAGAACGCCTCGAAAAGCGTTGATTTGAAGGGCAAAACTTGCATTCCGTCGGTCGATGTGCCCTCGGGGAAGAACAGCAATCGGTGTCCGGCGAGCAAGCGGTCCTCGAACAGCGCCTGTTGCGCCTTCGCCTGCCGTGAATCACGGTTGATGAACACCGTCCCCACGGCCCGCGCCAACCACCCGATCGCCGGCCAGCGCGCCACCTCGGCCTTGGAGACGAAATAGACCCGCTTGCGGGCATTCAATACGAAAATATCCAGCCACGACGAATGGTTGGACACCACGGCACCCCGCTCGCGCATCGGTTTTCCCACCGCCTGGTAGCGGATGCCAAGCAGGTTGAGCGCGATCGCGGACACCGCCTGAACGATCCAGGGGGTCCATGGACGGTGCATCCCGTTCAAGGGGCGTTCGATCAGCCGCAGCAGCAACAAAAGGCCAAGTCCGCCAAAGATCAGGCCCGAGAGAAGCCCCCCCCGGATCAGGACGAGGATCATGCCCGCCGGACCGATCCTTGCCTGCGGCGGCTCCCGTGAGGGATCCCATGGCGTCACGACGCCGCCTCCTGCCCGTAATAAAGCCGCGCGCGCTGCATGTTCATCCGGCTGGTATCCATGATCAGGCAGACATCCGTGGTGTTGAACACGTGATCGACGAAGGCCCCTTCGCCCACGACGCCGCCCAGCCGCAGGTAGGCCTTGATCAGCGCCGGCACCTGCACCATGGCTGCGCGTCGGTCGATCGCCGCCTCCGGAAGCAGGTCCATCGGCTGGAAAACCCGCGCGCGCGCACGCAGCTCTTCAGGGGCCAGGTGATTGTAATGCAGAAGGGAAAGGGGCTGCGCCAGGGCTTCGACATCGGTCCCGTGAAAGCTGGCCACGCCAAACATGATCTCGATGTCATGGGCGTCCACATAAGCCCCCAACCCGCGCCAGATATGGAGCATCGCCGCGCCACCGCGATACTCGTTCAAGAGGCAGGATCGGCCCAGTTCGAGCAGCCGCCGCCCGCTGGCCCTGAGTGGCGCGAGGTCATATTCCGATTCGGAATAGAAGGATCCCGCGTCCTCGGCCTGCCCGTGCCGCATCAGGCGATAGACTCCAACCACCTGATCTGGTCCCTTCGACCGGTCGATCAACAACATATGGTCGCAAAACGGGTCGAACCGGTCTCGTTCGAGCCCAAACTCATGGTCGACCAGTCCTCCCCCCCCACCCAGCTCCTCCACGAACACCCGATACCGCACCCCCTGCGCCGCCCGCAGATCCGCATCCCCCCGCGCCAGTCTCACCTCGAAATCCGGTTCAGCCATTCGCACGATCCCCCCATACCCTGCGGCGCGGTTCTAGGCATCCCACCGCCACTTCGCAAGAAGGGTTAATCCTTGTTAACCTTTCGATAACCTTCATCCGTCATCAAATACCGGAACCAACGCCACATGCGCACCTTCTATCACCACCTTGCCAACCTCGGGAAAACTGACCGTGATCCTTCCTGCGATGTTTGACTGCACCTGCCCCACCCCCCATTCAGGCCGCTCGGGATGCCGCACGAGCATCCCGGGTTCAAGCATCGCGTTGAGCTCATTCATTTTTCACCCTTTCGGAGATATCCATGGCCCATCCTGATCTCACCCTTGCGGCACTCGTCGGATCGCGCATTTGCCACGATCTCATCAGCCCGGTCGGCGCCATTCACAACGGTCTCGAGCTCATCGGGATGGGTGGCCCCATCGACACGCCCGAGCTACGCCTCATCTCGGACAGCGTCAACAATGCCAGCGCAAGGATCAAGTTCTTTCGGGTCGCCTTCGGTGTAGCCTCGTCCGAACAGATGATAGGTACGTCCGAGATAGGCAAGGTGATCAACGATAGCTATCGAGGGGGCCGGCATCAAGCCGACTGGCAAGGCGTTGGTGATGTGCCCCGCGCCGAGGTGCAGGCCATATACCTTGGATTGCTCTGCCTCGAGACTGCCTTGCCGCAGGGGGGTATGATAACTGTATCCGGCCACGCCGGGCGTTGGACGCTCGCGGCAACAGGCCCACGCATTGCGCTCGATCCTGACGCCCGCGCCGCGCTCGATGGGGCGTTGCCAGGCGGGCTGCGTCCGGCGCACGTGCAATACGCGCTCTTGCCACTTTGCCTTGAAGGCCTGGGCTCGCGCCTGCATCTCGACCAAACCGACGAGACCCTGATCCTGCGCTTTTGATCCTCAGGGCCGCACCGTTCCATCACCTTCGACCAGATACTTGAAACTGGTAAGTTGCGCGGCACCCACCGGACCGCGCGCATGCATCTTGCCGGTCGCTATCCCGATCTCGGCCCCCATGCCGAACTCGCCACCATCGGCAAATTGAGTGGATGCATTGCGCATCAGGATGGCCGAGTCGACCCTTTCAAAGAAGCGTGCCGCCGCAGTATCGTCCTCAGTGACAATACAGTCTGTATGGTTCGAGCCATAGCGCTGGATATGTGCAATGGCCGCGTCGATATCGGGCACCACCCGCGCCGCGATGTCCATGTCGAGATACTCGCGACCCCAGTCCTCCTCGGTCGCAGGGGTGATGCCTTCGATCACCGACAGTTCCGCATCGGCGTGAACGCGCACCCCCTTGTCAAGCAATGCCTTGATCACGCCCCGCCCGATGGTGTCACGGATGCTTTCATGAATCAGGAGGCATTCGGCCGCACCGCAAATCCCGGTGCGCCGCGTCTTGGCATTGATCACCACGTCGAGCGCCTTGACCGGGTCTGCCGCCGCGTCGAGATAGATGTGCACGATCCCTTCAAGATGGGCAAAGACCGGCACCCGTGCCTCGCGCTGCACGAGACCCACAAGCCCCTTGCCGCCACGCGGCACGATCACATCGACATACTCTGTCATCGCCAGCATTTCTCGCACCGCAGCGCGGTCTTGCGTCGGGACGAGTTGTATCGCGGCTTCCGGCAGGCCCGCATGCCTCAGCCCCTCGATCAGGCAGAGATGAATCGCCCTGGTGGAATGGAAACTCTCGGAGCCCCCGCGCAAGATCACCGCATTGCCTGCCTTGAGGCACAGAGCTCCGGCATCGGCGGTGACGTTCGGGCGGCTTTCATAGATCACGCCGACAACGCCAATCGGCGTGCGCACGCGACGGATATGCAGCCCGCTGGGCCTGTCCCATTCGGCGATCACTTCGCCCACGGGGTCTGGCGCTGCGGCCACGGCACGGAGCCCCTCGACCATCGCCCCGAGGCGCGACTCGTCAAGCATCAGTCGGTCCATCATGGCAGCGGTGAGGCCCTTTTCGCGACCAATTTCCATGTCCTTGGTATTGGCCGCTATGATTTCGGCGCGGCGCGCCCAGACGGCATCGGCTGCAGCATTCAAAGCCACCGTTTTCGTCTCGGCAGGGGCATAGGCCAGTTCAGCCGCTGCCGCCCTGGCCTGTCTTCCCAGTAGCTCCATCATGTCTTTGATATCGTTGGCGTCCATCATTTCGACCATCCTCGTCTCACTGTTCGCCTGTGCTCACAAAACCATATCATCACGATGAACCAGCGCGGCCCGACCTGGATAGCCCAGCACCCGCTCTATCTCGTGACTGCGAAGACCGGTAATCCGGGCCGCTTCATCCACCGTGTACCGGCTGAGCCCCTGTCCGAGCTTGTGGCCTTGAAGATCCAGTATCTCGACAGGGTCTCCGCGACCGAACTGGCCTCCAACCCGCATGACGCCGGCGGGCAAAAGACTGGTGCCGCGGGAGAGTGCTTGCGCCGCCCCGACATCCACCGTGATGGTTCCGCGCGGCTTCATCGACGCGATCCACCGCTTGCGGGCCGCCTGCGGGTCTCCCTGCGCCTGGAACCACGTAGCAGCCTCCCCCTTTTCGATCGCTTTCAACGGGTTGAGACGCAAACCTTGCGTGATCACCATGGCACATCCCGCGGCGGTCGCGGTCTTGGCCGCCATCAACTTTGTCTTCATGCCCCCCTTGGAAAGGCCGGAACCAACATCACCCGCCATTGCCTCGATCTCGGGTGTGATACGCTCGACAAGGTCAAATCTCCGGGCATTCGGCGTGTCGGCAGGATTGGCGTCATAGAACCCGTCAACGTCTGACAAGAGAACCAGGACATCCGCCCCCACCGTCACCGCCACCTGCGCGGCCAGTCGGTCGTTATCGCCATAACGAATCTCGTCGGTTGCGACCGTGTCATTCTCATTCACAATCGGGACGACGCCCAGGTTCAAGAGTTGCTCCATCGTCGCGCGTGAATTGAGGTAACGGCGGCGGTCGCTTGAATCTTCCAACGTCACGAGCACCTGCGCAGTGGTAATCCCGTGCGGTTCCAAGCCTTCTTCGTAGGCGCGCGCGAGGCGAATTTGCCCAACCGCCGCGGCCGCCTGGCTTTGCTCGAGCGACAATTCACGTGATGGCAAGCCCAACACGCCACGTCCAAGAGCAATCGACCCAGACGAGACAAGAACGACATCCTTGCCCTGCGCCTTCAGTCCTGCCACATCCTGTGCGAGCCCACGCAGCCAGTCGGCCCGAAGGCCTCCTCCCGCCCGGTCGACGAGCAAGGTCGAACCGATCTTGACAACGATCCGTTTCGCCTCACTCAGGGATGCCACGTCTCGTGCTCCTCGGAGGTCGCCTTGTGCCGCAGACGGTCCTCATCGATCTCTGCGCGCAAGGCGCGCAACGCCTCGGTCACCCCCTCACCCGACACGCTGGACAACATCAGAATCGGGCGCCCCACTTCTGCCTCAAGTTCGGCTCTGACCTCATCACGGCGATCCTCATCCAGCGCATCAACCTTGTTGAGCGCTGTCACACGCGGCTTTTCCGCCAGATGACCGCCATAGGCGTCAAGCTCGTGAATGATGATGCGATAATCCTCGACAACTGTTTCGGACGTGCAATCGACGAGGTGCAACAGGACCGAGCAACGCTCGACATGGCCAAGAAACCGGTCACCGATCCCGCGCCCCTCATGCGCCCCCGCGATCAAGCCCGGAATGTCGGCAATGACGAACTCGACCCCGTCCACGCCCACTACGCCAAGGTTGGGGTGCAGGGTGGTAAAGGGGTAATCCGCAATCTTGGGGCGCGCATTCGACGTCGCGGCAAGGAAGGTCGATTTTCCCGCATTCGGCAGTCCAAGCAGGCCTGCATCGGCAATGAGCTTCAGCCGCAGCCAAAGAGTGCGTTCCACCCCGTCCTGTCCCGGGTTGGCGCGACGCGGCGCCTGATTGGTCGAGGTCTTGAAATGCAGGTTTCCCCAGCCGCCGTTGCCACCCTTCGCAAGCAGTATTCTCTGGCCGACTTCGGTCACATCGGCAATCAGCGTTTCCTGGTCCTCATCGAGAATCTCGGTCCCGACCGGGACACGCAAAACAATGTCTTTTCCATCCGCCCCAGTACGCTGACGTCCCATTCCCGGACGCCCGTTGTCGGCGAAGAAATGCTGCTGATATCGAAAGTCTATCAGGGTGTTGAGGCCCTCCACGGCCTCGACCCAGACGTCGCCACCATCGCCCCCGTCGCCCCCGTCCGGGCCCCCGAACTCGATGTATTTCTCTCGACGAAAGCTGATACAGCCATTGCCGCCCGAGCCGGATCGGATATGGACCTTTGCGAGATCAAGAAACTTCATGTCATCCTCATACGCAAAGGCCCATGTGGGCTCAATCGCGTTTCAAACTATAGGTCCAGGTGGGCACCGTCGCCCCGCGCGCCACCGAATAGGTTTCAGCGTCTCCGAGATACTCGAACCCCTGGTTGGTCAACACACGCGCCGAGGCAGGATTGTCCTGAAAGACGCTGGCAAAAATGGTTTTGCTGTCCAGGGGATTGGCATCCAGGACAGCGGCCACCGCCTCTTGTGCAATGCCGGTGTTCCAGAATACCGGCGCGACCCAATAGCCGATCTCCGCCTGATTTCGATCCATCCGGGTCAGCCCGATCAGCCCCATCAACTCATGACCGCCAATCTTGGTGGCGTCCATCGCCCAGACATCTTCCACCCTGTTCTCCGACTGCGCCCGGCGGATGAAATCCTCGGTCGCCCCTGGCGGCAACGGGTGAGGAATAGACGTGGTGTTGCGTGCCACGCGTTCGTCGCCTGCATAAAGCTCGATCAGTCCCTTGTCCGATACCCGCAGCGGGCGCAGGTCGAACCGATCGGTCTCGATCACCGGCTGATTGATCACCTTTTCCAACTTCATGCGCTGTTACTCCTCCGAAAACGCGCGCCCGCGGTATCGCCCGAAACTTTTTCAATCTTACCCGCCTTGCTCCTCACAGGGGATGCACATCATCGCGACGCAGACCCTTGAACGAGAAAGGGGACCGGCCTTCATGCCGATCCCCTTGTTGTCGAAACCTTAAGGTCGGCTTATTCTGCGGCCTCCATCGCCGGGAGCACCGAAATGAAGGTGCGGCCCTTGAGGCCTTTGTGAAACTGGACATGCCCGTCAACCGTGGCAAAGATCGTGTGATCCTTACCCATGCCCACACCTTCACCCGGCCACATCTTTGTGCCGCGCTGGCGCATGATGATGTTGCCGGCAATCACGCTTTCGCCGCCGAATTTCTTGACGCCAAGACGGCGTCCGGCAGAATCGCGGCCGTTACGGGAGGAACCGCCTGCTTTCTTGTGTGCCATATCGCTTTCTCCTTTGCCGTCTTATTTGGTCAGTTTCTTGGCTTGTTCAACCCAGCCTTCACGCTCGATACGGCCCTTGAAACTGAGTTTCTCGTCCATAGCAGCAATGTCCGCATCGGTCCATTCGGCGATCTGGGCGAACGATGTCACCCCGGCCTCGTGCAGTTTCTTCTCCAGCGCGGGGCCAACACCAGAAAGCGCCTTGAGATCATCGCCCGCATCCGACGCGGCGGCAGGCTTCGCTGCCTTTGACTTCGCATTCGCCTTCTTGGTCGGCGCCGCCGCGTCAGCCGCAGCCACCGCGGTCGCGCCCACCGATCCGGCGCCCATCGCAGCCTTGATCCCGGTCTTGTCTCCTCCCGACTCAAGAATCTCGGTGATCTTGAGCAGGGTCAGCTTCTGGCGGTGCCCCTTGGTTCGCTTGGAGCTGTGCTTGCGGCGACGACGCACGAAGTGAATGACCTTGTCACCCTTGACCTGATCGACCACCTCGGCCTGCACGGCCGCACCATTGACGAGCGGTGCGCCGACAACGGTCTTTTCACCGCCCAGCATCAGCACATCGTTGAATTGAACAGTCTCACCTGCGTCAGCAGCCAGTTTTTCCACCCGGAGCGTATCACCGGACTGGACCTTGTATTGCTTGCCGCCGGTCTTGATTACCGCGAACATGAATCGATTTCCTTTTGCTTCCGCGTCCTTCGGCCCCCATCATGGGCGTTGTCGGGGCATGGCCCCACCTCGAACAGCGCGCCCTTGAAGGCGTCATCAACATAATGCCCGGGCGACAGGTCTCCCCGCGCCGGATGGGGGCTTATCTTCAATCATGTAGAGCAAGTCAAGAGGCCGGAGCCGCGATTTTCGTGTTCGGCGCAACTATCTGAGGCCAGAACCGCACCGAGGCGCTCACGATTGCCGCTCATAGATCTTCCCCTTCCATATGGGCGGCCAGCGCCAGTCCCAGGGCATAGGAAATCTCGGCATACATCCTGTCGAATCCGGCGAAAAGAGCTCGGTTCAGCGCTTGGCCAGACGCGGTTTCGGAAAATGTCGTGTAGGCGGACAGATCGGCCTCCGAAAGATCCGAATAGGCCAGCATGAGATAGGACATCATCCATTCTTCGGTGTCCGATCGGGTCTCCTCTTCCTGTGCCCAGACCTCGTCCACCATTTCGGCATCGCTCATCTCGAGCCCTCCGCCATCGACCATGCCCTGATAAAAGCGCAAATTGGAATTCAACGCACCGGCAACATTGAACTCGATCAGGTCATTGGCCGCGACGTAGGAGCCGATCAGGTCAAGTCGCCGATCCTGGCCCGGCGCATCATTGCCGCCTTCCCGCGCGGCCCGATAGGCCGCCTTGGCCGCATCCTCGACCGAAGAATCGAGAAACGCCCGCCGCGCGGCGATCTCATGCTCGACAATCCGTTCTCCAGTTTCCGAACGGAAAAAGGCAAGAAGATCCGGCAGATGACGCGCCGGCAATTCTTCCTCGAGGCCGCGTTCCACGGTCCGGGCCATCTTTTCGCTGTCATAGATGCGCGTTACGATACGGTGCCACGCGGCTCCGCCACCGCCAGGCAGGAAATTCTGCCCCAAACCGGCGCCGAATTCCTCGCCCTCTTGCTGCATGATTTCCATGAGCGGGGTCAAAGACAGCGCCCGGTTCAGCGCCGCCCGGTCTTCGGCCTCATCCGCAGCCACCTCCTGCGCAAAGAAAAGGGCCAAAGTCACGGCAAACGCCGAGCGGATCAGTACACGCATCATCACAACTCCTCTTCCAGCTCCAGCGCACCGAGCGCTGTTGCCAGCGCCTCGAACCGGTTCGCCATGATTTCCCATTGAACCGCGTTCAACAGCTCATAAACCTGCTGCATCCGCGGCTCTTCCAACGCTCGGGCATAGGTGCGGACATCCTCATCAGAAAAGTCGCGATAGGCATAGGCCGAATTGACCAGCGTCGATTCCCTCATCCGAGCACGCATCTCTTCCTCGTTTTCCCGGAGGAGCGCACGCAGTGCATCCGCATCCAGTGGGCCATCTATCAAACCCGATGCACTTGCTGCCATGAGAAACCGGAACTGGATTTCCAGAACGGCAGCGACAGCATTATCCGACGCATCGATCGCCGCATTCATCCGTTCAAGATAGCCGATCCTTGGGTCATCCCGCTCTCTTAGCCTGGAGAGGATTCTCTCACCCTCTTCGCGTTTCAAGTTGTCATCGCCTTGCATGTGGACGCGGTTCTCGGCCTCAACCAGACGCTGCCCCAAGGGCGTGGCATAAAACTCGACCGCATGATGCAAGAGATCCTCGCTCAACGTTCCTTCAAGTATGTCCAACGCCAACCGCTGCAATTCGTCGCGATCGAAAACCTGTTCGGTGATCTCTTTCCAACGATACCCAAACGCATCGGCCCGCATCCCCAGAATCTCGGGAACGTCTGCGGCCATTAAGCCGATCGAATCTACTGCAACGTCAAATCCGGTTACGTTCAGGAAAGCCCTGAGCCGATCATGGTCTTCCGCCTGGACGGGGCGGAACAGCGCGGCGAGAAACAAGACACCCGAGAAAAGCGCAAGCCGCACAACACGCGCAAGATCTCTGCTCCGTTGATCCATGACTGGTACCCGCTGGTTCTGCTGCCTCTGCTTGAAATCTAGGGGAAAACCCTTTCGGCGCAATGCAAAACCCCTCTTGATCCGCCCGCCAAAGCCGATTAAACGGCCCCACAGATCCCCGCGGAGAGGTGCCGGAGTGGTCGAACGGGGCGGTCTCGAAAACCGTTGACCCTTCACGGGGTCCCAGGGTTCGAATCCCTGTCTCTCCGCCATTTACCTTTGATTTCATTCAAGGATTCAACAGTCCGATGCGATCGGCACAAGATCTTGCATTCACGTTCAAACCGATGCTTTGCGGGATATCACGCGATAAGATTGTCCTAGACGCCCCGGTCGTGGAACGCGTAAACAGGGAAGCGAGGTTTGACCCTGAATGCATTTCACCGGGACGGGTGTTGCATCACGCCTCACCAATCAAGGGTGTTGGGCAGCCACACGGCGATTCCGGGAAAAAAGAAAAGTAGCGTCAACCCGAGCAGTTGTAGCAACACGAAGGGTCCGACCGAGCCGTAGATGTCACGCATGCTGACCGATTTCGGCAGCACCCCCTTGAGCCAGAACAGCACAAAACCGAAGGGCGGTGTGAGATAGGCGACCTGGATCGCGACGATGAACAAGGCTCCAAACCACAGCTTGTCCACACCCAGCTCATCGATAATCGGCACGAAGAGCGGTGTGCACAACATGATGATGGCCCAGTCGTCCATGACCATGCCAAGCACGACGATTATGACCATCATGATGAACAGGATGCCGTTGGTGCCGCCCGGCATGGCCAGCACCAGCTCCGTAAGCAGATCCTGACTGCCCATCGTGTTGAAGATATTCAGGAAAATCGTCGCCCCAATCAGGATCCACAACCCCATCCCGGTCAGCTTGATGGTCGTGGACAGCGACTCGCGCAAGACGTACCAGCTCAACCGCCCATAGAGCAGATTGATAACAAAGGCCCCCGCTGCACCAAAGGCGGCCGCCTCGGCCGGCGTGGCGACACCGCCCCAGATGACCCCGAGCACGATGACGATCAGCACCAAGAAGGGCCATATGTTGACTACCGCCCGCGCCTTTTCGCCCGCGGTGAACCGTTTGTCATGGGGCAGTGCAGGTCCGATATGTGGCTGCAGCCGACACCGCACGCCGATATAGACACCATAGAATACAGCCAGCATGAGACCCGGCAGCACTCCGGCCAGGAACAGATCGCCGATCGAGACCTTCGCGAGGAGACCGTAAAAGATGAAGGGCACGCTGGGCGGGATGAGCGCGCCGAGCGCACCACCCGCCGCGATCGCGCCGATAGCGATGGATCGATCATACTTATAGCGCATCATCGAAGGGTAAGCGATTTGTGCCATGGTAATCGTGGCTGGCGGCGTGATGCCCGTCACCGCCGCAAAGATCGTGCAAACCGCCACCGTGCCAATGGCAAGCCCGCCATGAATGTGCCCGATAAGTTTGTAGACGGCATCATACGCCGCTTCTGCAATCCCGGAAAAGCGGATCAGACTGCCCATGAACAGGAACAGCGGCACGGTCACCAGGATCGTGCTCCAGGGCGTGGAATAGAAGGCGCTTGGCACCGACATCAACGCACGCGGTTCCATGATCATCGCGAACAGGACCGCCGTCCCGCCGAGGCCAAAGGCCACAGGCAGCCCCATGAAAAGAACGATGAACAGGACAATGAAATAGAGCGCGGTGAGGAGTTCTAGGCTCATGCACTTCCTCGCGGAACTGGACTGCCGCACGAGTGCCGCAGGCAAGAAAAGAATTCGGGCGGATCAGAGCACCGGCCCGCTTGCGCAGCGGACCGGCACATAGTTGACAGGGGCGACAATGGGCCCGTGCCGGGTCAGTAGAGACCGGCTTCCTCGAGATACGCTTTCCAAAGCTCCACGCCCTTTGCGGTGAGCTCGGATTGCTCGGCAACTTGCGGCCAGACCTCTTTGATCGAAACCTCGCGCATCCGTGCGATCTCCTCGTCGGACAGATGGATCACCTCGCCGCCGGCATCCTCGAGATCCTTCAGAGCGTCGGCCACGCCTTCGTCATGCATGCGGCTGGTCTCGAAATAGACTTCCTCGAAAATGCCGTCGATCTGCTCGCGTTGCCAGTCGTTCAGACCGTTCCAGGCATCGAGATTGACAAAGATTTCCTGGTGCTGCGCCGGGTTCCAGCCAGGCATGATCGCGTAGTCGACGACCTCGTGAAAAGACATGTCGTTTATGCCCCCCGTGTCCCAGTAGGTGCCCTCGATCGTGCCAAGGCGGATGGCGGTATATATATCTCCGGCATCCATCGAAACCGGCGAGCCGCCCATCGTGGAATGGAAAATCGCCTGTGGTCCGCCGGCGCGCATCTTCTTGCCCTTGAGGTCATCGAGACTGTCCACGCGGAACTTGGTGAACATGGCATTCGGACCCTGATTGGTCCAGCCGACCCAACGAAGGTTGCGCTCCATTGCGGCCTGCTGGACCAACTCACCGATGCGGTAATCGGGATCACCCCACATCGCATCCCAGGCCTGTTCCGTGTTTTCGGCGCCCATTGCCATGCCGAAAGCCAGCATGCCCTCGGGCATGTCGCCGCCATAGACGGTGGCCCAGCACGCGGTCACATCGATCTGACCGCCGACGGTGGCGCCGAACGCTTCAGATCCGCTGGTCAACGCACCGGCCGGTTCGAGCCGGATCTTCACGGTGCCTTCTGTCGCTTCCTCGACCGCCTCGATCCAAGGCACAACGCCGCTGCCCCACCCGGCATCGGTGTTGTCGAAGCAAGGCTGGAATACCCAGTTGGTAACATCGTCGGGCGGGCCGTGGTTGTCGGCCAGCGCCTGCGCCCCCGAAAGGCCAAGGGCCATCATCGCGACGCCAGCGGTGACGTGAAAGGTTGAACGGGTCTTCATGGTGTCCTCCTCTGTTGGGTTGAGCTGGAATTGTTTCTTGTTGTTGGCCCCTTCGGCGCACCGAGGGGCAAGCATGGGGTCAGTGATCAGGCGCCTTGTTGACGCCGAAGATGATACAAATGTCCCTGATGAATTTTCTGACAACCAGCAGCAGCACGACCGTTGCCCCGATCGGAATTGCGGATTTGATCGGCCCCAATGGGAGCGGTACCGCCGTTGGTGTCATCTGATTGAGCCGATAAGATTGTGCAGCCGCGTCAATCCCGCGGGTGATCAGCACATAAAGGAACAAGAAGGTGAAACTGGCCGTAAGCACATCCAGTATCGCCTTGGTTCGATCGGACGCGTTGGCGTAGAAAATGTCGAGCTTGACGAACGAATCGTGCTTGAGCGCATAGATCCCGCCCACGCAGGCCATCAGGACCATCGTCGCCTGCACTGTCGTGCCGATCCAGAGCGACGGCTGGTTGAGCAAGTATCGCAAGAACACGTCGGTGACCCCGAAAATCATGCAATAGAGAACCAGCAGCCAACCGATCATGCCCGCAAATTCCGAAAGACCGTCGATCAGCCGCTCCAGGCCGCGCAGAAACATCATGCCACCGGATCGAATTGACATACCAAAAGACCTTTTTCCCACAGGCTCGCAGGTCGCCCTGATCGCGGGTTTCGAAAAAGCCCACCCGCGACAACCTGTCACATCATCGTGAGGCGTCGAACCGAAGAAGCATAGAACCAGATTCCCTAAACGACAGAACCAAAATCAGACGCAAAGCCGCTGGATCACCTGGGTATAGCGGCTGGGAACCCGGTCTGACCCGGGATGTCACAGTTCTGGGGCCGTTCGACGATGAATACCCGCACTGTGGTCCCGAAAACGGACTTGTCAGGGCGCGCGAATGATGAGGTGGTACGGACCGGCGATCGCACGCCAGATCACATGTGAACGATATCGGGCATATCTGCCGCCCCACCGGCTTCCTTCATGGACCGAAGCACAGAAAACATCACGGGTTTACCGGGAACAGATCTACAATCGAAGCGATTGATAAACTCAAGCAATTCATACGCACTGACGCCTTGTTCCAAAACGACTGCGTTGCGATCATCCACCCGCAGCCCCGCCTACCCAAGATCGCCTTCGATCGGACTCATGATCTCGACCTCCTGGCCATCCCTCAAGGCGGTGTAAAAGCAACTGCGCCGGTTGGTGTGACAGGCCGGACCGGACTGATCGACCAAAACAAGCACGCAGTCACGGTCGCAATCAATGCGCATCTCGACGAGCTTCTGCACATGTCCGCTTGTCTCGCCCTTGACCCAAAAGCATTGCCGCGACCTGCTCCAATAGGTCACCCTGCCACTCTCGAGCGTCCGGCGCACCGCGTCCGCATTCATCCACGCCATCATCAGGACCTCGCCCGAGGCAGCATCCTGCGCGATTGCGGGCACCAGTCCACGGTCATCATATTTCAGTGTTTCCGGATCAAAGCCCATGCCTGCCCCCTTTGCATCCACGCCAGACGGGTCTATTTAGGACAAAAGGACCGGGAAGGAAACGACATGAGCGAGACAGATCTCATCAAGCTCTATTCCGAGCGCATCCTCGCGCTTGCTGCCGACATCCCGCATCTCGACCGCCTCCCGGAGCCCGATGCCACGGTCAAACGCCGCGCGCCGCTTTGCGGATCGACCGTTACGGTCGATATCAATATGCGCGATGGCGTGATCACCGACTACGGGCAGGACGTGAAAGCCTGCGCCCTGGGCCAGGCGGCAGCCAGCATTGTCGGCGCCAACATCATTGGCCGCACCCGCGACGAGGTCGAGACCGCGCGCAATGCCCTGCGCGACATGCTCAAACACGACGGTCCGACACCGCCCGCCCCTTTCGACGGGTTGGAAGTGCTGCGGCCTGCGCGTGATTACAAGAATCGCCATGCCTCGATCATGCTGGCCATCGAAGCCACCCTCGAGGCGATGGACAAGGCCGCGCAAAGCGACTGCGCCTGATCGAGGTCAAACCGAAAAAAACCGCCGCGCTTGGTGTCCAAGGCGGCGGTCAGGTGCGTGAGCCAACTTGGCCCCGCTGCTCAGCCAGGGCAGATGAGGCAACCCCAGGACGACATGAGGGACAGGCAGTGTCAGTCTCGGCGCATGGATTGGGACAGGTTGCGCCACAGGCAGGGGAAAAGGCTCACGTGGCAGAATTCATCAATGATGCGTCAAAAGAGGCTGGGCAGATGCAGCCCGGCAATCAACAGGATCATCAGTGAAACCGCCCCGATCGCATCCTGCCAGATGGTGTCCTGACTGCGTTCGAGGATGGATTTGAGTTGAATGACCATCGGCGGCCTCCTGCACTTGACCTCTATTGTTGCTCTTTTGTTCTCACACAGGAGCCACCTTGTAAAGACCTTTTTGAGAACATTAGTGAACTTTAATAGAACACATGGCTCAACCCACTGAAATCAGGTGAATTGCCTGATCCTGCTCCATCAGCCAGAGCAGGTTCCGTGCCGCCCGCCCTCGATCCGTTTCAAGCACCGGATCATCGGTCAACAGCTTGCGTGCATCGCTCTGCGCCACCGCCATTAGCGCCGCTTGATGCTCCATGTCGCCAACCCGGAATCTCGGCAGGCCGGATTGTGCCACACCGATCACGTCACCTGCGCCACGCATCTCCAGATCGACCTCGCTGATGCGGAACCCGTCCTCGGTATCGCGCAGCGTGGTCAGCCGCCGCTCGGCGCCTTCGTTGAGGGGCGCCTGATACATCAAGAGACAGGTCGAGGCGCCGCTCCCCCTTCCGACCCGCCCTCGCAACTGATGCAATTGCGCCAACCCGAAAATCTCGGCCCGTTCGATCACCATGATCGTGGCATTCGGCACATCCACCCCCACTTCGATCACCGTCGTGGCGACCAGAACACTGGTCTCGCCATGCTGAAAAGCGGCCATTGCGGCATCCTTTTCAGGTCCCGGCATCTGGCCGTGAACCAGTCCCACCCGACCTTCGCCGAGCGCGGCGCGCAGATGCTTGAACCTTTCCTCCGCTGCAGTAAGATCGCTACTCTCGCTCTCATCGACGAGCGGACAAACCCAGTAGGCCTGCTTGCCCTCGCTCACGGCACGACGCAGATGCTCGACCACCTCCTCCATCCGCGCGGCGCTGACCAGCGCGGTCTTGATCGGTTGTCGACCGGGCGGCTTTTCGTCGAGAATCGAGATATCCATGTCACCATACTGCGCCAGCGACAGGCTGCGTGGAATCGGCGTCGCCGTCATCACCAGAACATCCGCCCCCGCACCCTTGCGGCCCAGCTCCAGCCGCTGGCGCACGCCGAACCGGTGCTGCTCGTCGATGATGGCCAGCCGCAGATCACGGAATTCCACATCCTTCTGAAACACTGCATGGGTGCCAACGAGGATCTGGATATCGCCCGCCGCCAGCGCTGCCAGCTTGGCCCGGCGCTCGCCCGCCTTGTCGCGTCCGGTCAGGATCTCGAGCACCACCCCCGCGCTTTCGGCAAGCGGACGCAGCCCTTCGAGGTGCTGGCGCGCCAGTATCTCGGTGGGCGCCATCATAACGCCTTGCCCGCCCGCTTCGACCGCGACCAGAAGCGCCATGAAAGCCACCAGGGTCTTGCCGGACCCCACGTCGCCCTGCAAAAGCCGGTTCATGCGTTGCGGCTTGCCCATATCCGCCGCGATCTCATTGATTGCCCGGGTCTGCGCGCCCGTGGGTTGAAAGGCCAACCCTTCCAGGACCTTCGACTGCAACCTCCCGGTCCCGTGGCTCTCGCGCCCCTTGGCGCGCCGCAGTTTCGCCCGGGCCAGCGCAAGGGTCAGTTGATGCGCCAGAAACTCGTCATAAGCCAGACGCTCGCGCGCCGGGGCCGTCGCCGCAAGATCAGCCACCGACCGCGGCGCATGGGCGCGCTCAACCGCATCCCGCCAATCGGGCCAGCCCGCCCTGGCCTTTTGCAACGGATCGATCCATTCCGCCAGATCCGGCGCACGCATCACCGCCGCGCGGGCCGCCTTTGCCATCACCTTCTGCGTCACCCCGGATGTCAGCGGATAAACCGGCTCGAATTCGGGAAGTTCGGCCGCCTCGTGCGGCTCGAGCACGTAATCGGGATGCACCATCTGCGCCATCCCGTCGAACATCTCGACCCTCCCCGAGACCAGTTTTCGGCTACCCGGCGGCAGAATCCGGTGCAGATATTCGTCGCGCGCATGAAAGAACACCAGTTGAAAGGCGGTCCTGGTGTCCTCGACGTTGATCCGATAGGCCCCGCCGCGCCGCGTCGCGTGGCGATGCTGCCCAATCTCGACCTCGACGGTGAGCGTCGCGGGCAGATCCGCCCCCTGAACCGTGTCGCGCCGACGCCGGTCAACCACCGAATAAGGCAACGTGAAGAGCAGGTCGCGCGGTTTTTCGATCTCGATCTGGGCGAGGTGGCGCGCGGTCTTTGGCCCAACGCCCTCCAGCGTCTCGATATCCGCGAAAAGCGGGAAAAGGGGCTCGGGCCGCCCGCTCATAGCCCTTCGATCATGGCAAGCCAGCCCTCTTCGTCGATCGTCGCGACCCCAAGTTCCGCGGCCTTCTTCGCCTTCGATCCGGCCCCCGGCCCGGCAATGAGGAGATCGGTCTTTGCCGACACGCTGCCGGCGACCTTGGCCCCCAGTTCTTCGGCCCGCGCCTTGGCTTCGGCCCGGGTCATCTTCTCCATCGTTCCGGTAAAGACCAGCGTCTTGCCAGCGACCGGGCTGCCTTCGGCGCGCACCGGCGGTTCGGCCGGCTCGATCTCAAGCTCGCGCACCAGACGCTCGATGCTCGCCCGCTCGGCCTCCTGCGCGAACGTGGTCACGAGCGACGTCGCCAGCACCTGTCCAACTCCGTCAATCGCCAGAAGATCTTCCCAGGCCTGCCCCTCCAGAGCCCGCGCCTCATCCATCGCCGAGACAAAGCTGTCCCAGGTGACGTAATGCTGGGCAATAAGCCGCGCCGCCACTTCGCCCACATGCCGAATGCCAAGCGCGAAAAGAAGCCGTGCAAAGGGAATCTTGCGCTTCTCCTCTATCGCTTCAAAGAGGTTCTGCGCGCTCTTCTCGCCCCAGCCCTCGCGATTCTTGAGTTGTTGCAGCCCTTCGCCATACCTCGCTTGCAGATGAAAGATATCCGCGGGCTCCCTGATCCAGCCATCGCGATGGAATTGCTCGACCTGTTTGGCGCCGAGCCCCTCGATGTCGAATGCTTTGCGCGAAACGAAATGCTTGAGCTTTTCCACCGCCTGCGCCGGACAGATCAGCCCCCCGGTACACCGCCTTACCGCGTCGCCATCTTCTCGAATGGCTGCCGATCCGCATTCCGGGCAATGATCGGGAAAGGCAAAGGGTTCCGCCCCCTCGGGCCGTTTGCCAAGGTCCACATCCGCAATCTTGGGAATCACATCACCCGCCCGATAGACCTGCACCCAATCGCCAACGCGGATATCCTTGCCGCCCCGGATCTCCTCGCCGGTGTTGGACCGGCCGGCGATGTAGTCCTCGTTATGCAGCGTCGCGTTCGACACCACCACGCCGCCCACCGTCACCGGCTGCAACCGCGCCACCGGGCTGAGCGCGCCGGTCCGCCCAACCTGTATGTCGATCGCCAGAAGCCGGGTCCAGGCCAGTTCGGCAGGAAACTTGTGTGCAATCGCCCATCGCGGCGTGGTCGAGCGGAACCCGAGCCGCTTTTGCAGCGCGAGGTCATCGACCTTGTAAACCACCCCGTCGATGTCATAGCCCAGCGTCGCACGCTGCTCCTCGATCATCCGGTAATGGGCCAGCATCTGGTCGAGACCCGCACAGAGCCGGGTCAGCGGGTTGGTGCGAAATCCCAACGCTTCCAGCCGCGCAATCGCCTCCATCTGGGTTTCGGCCAGGGGCGTGCTCACCTCGCCCCAACCATAGGCGAAGAACCGCAGCGGCCGGTCGCGGGTGATCGTCGCGTCAAGCTGGCGCAGCGATCCGGCCGCAGCATTGCGCGGGTTGGCGAATGTCCTGCCACCACGCTCCGCCTGCCGCGCATTCAGGGCCTCGAAATCCGCGTGGCTCATATAGACCTCGCCACGCACCTCCAGGATCTCGGGCGCGCCCTCGATCCGTTCGGGGATGTCATCCACCTCGCGGGCATTGGCCGTGACATTCTCTCCGGTCTCACCATCGCCGCGCGTGGCCGCGCTCACCAATGCGCCATCTTCATAGCGCAGCGACAGGCTCAGCCCGTCGATCTTGGGCTCGGCGGTATAGGCAATTGCCGCCTCCACCCCGAGATAGCGGCGAACGCTGTCATCGAACTCGCGCAGATCCTCCTCATCGAAGGCGTTGGCAAGTGACAACATGCGCACCGCATGACGGATCTTGCCAAAGCCCTCGGCCGGGGTTGCCCCGACCTGATCGCTGGGGCTGTCACTGCGTTTGAGATGTGGAAACCGCGCCTCGATCGCCTGATTGCGCTGCTTGAGCGCGTCATATTCCGCATCCGAGATTTCCGGTGCATCATGGGTGTGATAGGCCGCGTTCGCCACCGCGATCGCCTTCGCCAATCGCTCCAGTTCGTGCTGCGCCGCGCGCTCACTCAACTGCTCAACCGGTGTTTCGCCCGCCACATCACCCCCCAAGCATCGAGAACACGCCACCTTGGCGCGGGACTCGCTCGCCAAGGATTAGCCGCGGTCCGGGCCGAGGTCCAGCCTTGCGCGGCACCCTGAGCTCGCCCAGCCCCGACGATCCCACGCCCGAAAGACCGCCACCTTGCAGGGCACAAAAGCACCCACGGTGGATTTCGGGCGCCGCACGATCCCTGCGCGGCGCCGGTGGGCGAATATTGGCTGCGGCCCGGGCGACGGTTTTCGCGTCAGCTCAGGCGCCTCTCAGGTTGCCTTCAGCCAGCGCCTCTCAAGCCCCCATCGCGATCTGGCGATCTGGTTCCTCGATCGGGGATGGATCGCGCAGGACATAGCCCCGCCCCCAGACGGTTTCGATGTAATTCTCCCCGTCGGTCGCAATCGCCAGCTTCTTGCGCAACTTGCAGATGAAAACATCGATGATCTTGAGTTCCGGCTCGTCCATCCCGCCATAGAGGTGATTGAGGAACATCTCCTTGGTCAGGGTCGTGCCCTTTCGAAGGCTGAGCAGTTCCAGCATCTGGTATTCCTTGCCCGTCAGGTGGACCGGCTGCCCATCGACCTCGGCCGTCTTGGCATCGAGATTGACACAGACCTTTCCGGTCTTGATCACGGATTGCGAATGCCCTTTCGAGCGACGGATGATCGCGTGAATCCGCGCGACGAGTTCCTCGCGATGGAACGGCTTGGTCAGGTAGTCATCAGCACCGAAACCGAACCCCCTCAACTTGTTCTCGGTATCGTCGGCGCCGCTCAGGATAAGGATCGGCGTGTCGACTCGCGCCAGTCGCAATTGCCGCAATACCTCGTGCCCGTTCATGTCCGGCAGGCCGAGATCCAGAAGGATGAGATCGTAATCGTAAAGCTTGGCAAGATCGATCCCCTCCTCGCCAAGATCTGTTGTGTAAACATTGAGGTTGGCATGGGTCAGCATCAACTCGATGCTCTTCGACGTCGTCGGGTCGTCTTCCACAAGCAGCACACGCATTATTCGATTCTCCGCTTCAATGCTATCGTCAGAATTAAACGTGAACAAAATTGGTTAACCACAAGTTACTGTCGCAGAAAAACTATGGACTCACCTCAGGGTTGTCTATACTTTTGTCGATGGGTTGCCTTAAGCGCATCTTCTCCGAACTCGGTAACAGCCGAGACCCATTCAAGAAATTCCTCCTTGCTCAACCCATATCTCGCCAGGGCCTCCTCATGCGAGATCAGGCCGTAGAGAACACCGCGCACCACCGCCGCCTTGCGGCTGGCGACCCAACGCGTGGTATTCGCAGGCGGAAGATCGGAACGTGACATCACTCGTCCATCCGGCAGGCTCACGGCCCTTGGCCCGTCGACTTTTTTCAGGTACATCGCCCAAACCTCGTCATTGCGATGCACAGGTGATGCATCCAGCAGGCTTAATGATCGGTGAAACGGGGACTTGAGAGTGTTTAGGATTTTCCTATATTCCCCCATGATTTGAAGGAACCCGACATGTCGCTTGACACCGCGAGCCAGCTCAACTCGCTGGGCTTTGCAAAACCCGTTTCCGAGACCCGCGTGGTGGTGGCCATGTCGGGCGGGGTCGATTCGTCGGTCGTCGCCGCCATGCTCGCCGAAGAGGGCTATGACGTGGTCGGCGTCACGCTACAGCTTTACGACCATGGTGCGGCGCTGGCCAAGAAGGGTGCGTGCTGCGCAGGTATCGACATTCACGACGCGCGCCGCGTGGCCGAGGAAATGGGCTTTCCCCATTACGTGCTCGACTACGAGAACATCTTCCGCGACGCGGTGATCGACGAATTCGCCGACAGTTACCTTGCCGGGGCCACCCCCGTGCCCTGCATCCGCTGCAACGAACGGGTCAAGTTCAAGGATCTGCTGGAAACCGCCCGTGATCTCGATGCCGATTGCATGGCCACCGGTCACTACATCCAGCGCAAGATCGGCCCGCACGGCGCCGAATTGCACAGCGCCGCCGACGCCAACCGCGATCAGAGCTATTTCCTGTTTTCGACAACGCAGGAACAGCTCGATTTCCTGCGCTTCCCGCTGGGCCACCTGGCCTCAAAGGACGAAACCCGCGCGCTCGCGGCGAAATACGGCCTGCCCGTGGCCATGAAACCCGACAGCCAGGATATCTGTTTCGTACCCAATGGCGATTACGCCAGCGTGATCGAGAAGCTGCGCCCCGGCGCGGCCGAGCCGGGCGAAATCGTCGATATCGACGGCAACATCCTGGGCAGCCACAAGGGCGTGATCCATTACACGATCGGCCAGCGCCGCGGCCTCGGCATTGGCGGGCTGGCTGACCCGCTCTACGTGGTGAAACTCGATGTCGACAATCGCCGCGTGATCGTCGGCCCCAAGGAGATGCTTGCCACCCGCATCGTGCCGGTGCGCGAGGTCAACTGGCTGGGCGACGACGCCCTCGACGCCATCGGCGAACGCGAGATCATGGTCAAGGTCCGCTCGACCCGGCCGCCCCGCCCCGCGATCCTGCGCGCGCTGACACCGACAACGGCCGAGGTCGAGCTTCTGACACCCGAGGAAGGCGTCTCGCCTGGCCAGGCCTGCGTGTTCTACGAAACCGGCGGCAGCCGCATCTTCGGCGGTGGCTGGATTCACGCGCGCTGAGGGGCGACCCTTGGCCCTCAGCCTCGTCTTGCCTGAAATACTTCAGAGCGATGCCGGCAGAATACCTAGGCATTTTGCCAGCCGGGGGCCTGGCCCCCGCCTCACATCCGCACCAGAACGGCCCGCGCCGCGCGCAACCCCGGCGCCTCGCCCCCCCGGCCAAGCCGCTCCATCGTCAAATCCAGCGCCGCGCGCTGTTCTTCCGGGTCGTTGAACATCGCAATAACGGCATCGGCCATCGGCTCCACGCGACAGGCCTTGCCGATGAAATCCGGCACGACCCGCGTGCCGCTCACCAGGTTGACCAACGTCACCGTATCGACCCGCAACAGCCGCGGGACGATCTGGCGGCTGAGCCAGTTGAGGTCATAGCCGATCACCATCGGCGTGCCCGCCGCCGCCAATTCGAGCGAGACCGTGCCCGATGCCGCCAGCGCCCCGTCCGCCGCCCGGAATGCCGCGCGCTTGCGCGCCGCGAACACATCCTCGTCCACACCGCGCGGATCGAGCAGCACCGGATCGCCCGCCCAGCCCGGCACGATCCCGTTCAGAAGGCCCGCCACCGGCGCGGCCGCCGGAACCACCACCCGCAACCCCGGGCGCGCGGCCACAACCCGGCCAATGACTTCGCCGAAACGTTCGGCCAGACGCATGACCTCGCCCTTGCGAGAGCCCGGCAACACCAAAAGCATTTCGCCCGAGATCCCGTGTTCGGCCCGGAAGGCCGCCGCCTCTGCGGCAATCGCCACCGGTTCGCTCACCACCGGGTGACCGACGAAATCGCACTCCATCCCGGCGGCCTCCATATAGGGCGGCTCAAACGGCAAGAGTGCCAGAACATGGTCGATGTGGCGCGCCATCTTCTCCGCCCGCCCGGGTCGCCATGCCCAGACCGAGGGCGCGACGTAATGCACCGTGCGGATATCCGACGCCGCCTTGACCCCCTTGGCCACACGCAGGCAGAAATCCGGCGAGTCCACCGTGATCAGAATGTCGGGGGCCCAATCCAGCACCGCGCGCACCACCTCGTCGCGCCGCCGCAGAAGGTGGCGCAGCTTGGGCAGCACCTCGGCCACGCCCATGATCGACAGTTCCTCCATGGGAAACTGGCTTTCGATACCCTGCGCGCGCATCTGCGGCCCGCCCACGCCACGAAAAGCGATATCGGGCACCAGCTCCTGCAACCCCGCCATCAGCGCGCCGCCCAAACGGTCACCCGATGGCTCGCCCGCGATGACAAAGACTTTCATGGCCGCTCCCGCACCCAGAGAAACATGTTCATCGCATCCAGAGTTTCGATCACCCGCGTTTCATCCAGCACGATCACGCCGCCTGCCTCGATCACGATCCCGTCACAGCCGGCCGCGGCGGTCGCAACCGCGGTACCCGGCCCGATCGTGGGCAGGTCGATGCGCCGGTCCTGTCCCGGTTTTGGCCCTTTGAAGAGAATCGCACCCGATCCGGGCGCGCCATCCGCCGTATTGGCCAATCCGGCCAGCATCGCATCCGTTCCCGCCCGCTCCTCGCGCGCCAGAACCTTGCCCTTGCGGATCACGCAGGCCTGCCCCGCATCCGCCGCCCCCATCTCGGCCAGAACATGATCGCCCAGGTCGGCATCGTCCTGATGACCCGTATCAGGCTGCCGCCGTGTCGGAATCCCGGACCGCGCCACGATCTCGGGGGCTATTTCATGGGCGGCACGGATCGCGAAGCCCGCACGCTCGAAGAGGTGGATCGCCGCGCGCAATGCCCCGTCATCCCCTTTGGCCAGCGCCTCCATGAAGATCGGAACAAGCGGGCGTGTCTCGGCATCGAGCATGGCCGGGTCGAGGGATGGACGGTCGATCGCACCGCAAAAACACACTTCGCTGACGCCGCGCTCACCCAGCGTCAACAAGAGTGTGCCAAGCGTCTCCAGACGGAACACCAGGTCCGGGTCGAGACGATCGGGCAAACAGTCCGCCAGAGCACAGATAACCGGCGGCTCGTTCAAAGCCGCCACCACCTTGTCGGGCAGATACCCCCGCCCCGCAATCAATGCCAGCATCGCCTTACCCCGGGGTCAGAAAGGAGCGGTCACTGCCCGCGGTCACGAAATCGACGATCTGGCGCACGTACTCGCTTTGCGTCTCCTCGCCCAGGCGCCGCGCACGGTCCTGGAACGCCCCCTCGCCCTGCGCCAGCATCTGGAACGCGGCGCGCAGCGCGGTGATGTCCGCACGCCCCACGCCCCGGCGCTTCAACCCGACGAGGTTGAGCCCGTCGAGAACCCCGCGCGGCCCCTGCACGAGGCCATGCGGGATCACGTCATTCGTGACCATGCTCAGCGCGCCGATGATTGCGCCCTGCCCGATGCGCACCCATTGATGCACGCCGCACAACCCGCCCACGATCACGTCATCCTCGATCACGCAATGCCCCGCGATGGCGGAATTGTTGACGATGATCACCCGGTGGCCCACCTGCGCATCATGCGCGATGTGACAGCCCGCCATGAACAACCCGTCATCGCCCACCCGGGTCACACCGCCGCCACCCTCGGTGCCGGTGTTCATCGTCACGTGCTCGCGGATGCGATTGCGCGCGCCCACGATCAGCCGGGTTTTCTCGCCCTTGAACTTGAGATCCTGCGGCACCTCGCCGATCACCGAAAAGGAGAAGATCACCGTTTCGGCGCCAATCTCGGTGTTTCCGGTCACGACCACATGCGATTTCAACTCGACCCCCGCGCCCAGACGCACCTCCGCCCCGACAAGGCAGAACGGGCCGATGATACAGCCCTCGCCGATCTCCGCGCCCTCCTCGATGATCGCGCTGGGATGGATACGGCTCATCCGGCTCACTCCTTCGGCAGGTCCATCATCGCGGTGAACTCGGCCTCGGCTGCGACCTCGTCACCGACCTTGGCCGTACCCGCGAATTTCCAGACCTTGCCACCGGGCTTGCCCCGCCGGGTTTCGAGATACATCTCCAACACGTCGCCGGGTTCGACCATGCGACGAAACTTGCAGGTGTCGATCGCCATGAAATAAACCAGCATGTCGCGGTCGGCCATGTTCAGCGCGGTGCCCACCATCACCGCCGCGGTCTGGGCCATCGCCTCGACGATGGTGACACCGGGCATGATCGGCTTTCCAGGGAAATGGCCCTGGAAATGCGGTTCGTTCATGGTCACGTTCTTGACCCCGCGGGCCGATTGGTAGCCCACGATATCCTCGACCCGATCCACAAGCAGAAACGGATAGCGATGCGGAATGATCCGCTGGATCAGATCGATCCCTGCCCGGGTTGCCTCGGTCATTGTGGTTCCTTTCCTCGGCCCGCCGATGGTACCCGCGACACGGTTCTTGCACCGTGACAGCGGCCGTCGGCAAGCGCACTGCGCTCGATTGTGCAACGGGCCTCGCATCCACCCTGCAACGAATTCAATGGGAAAGGCTTTAACAACTCCCCCCCAACGGGGCAAGCATCACCGCGCCGGCACCTCAGTCCTGCTCTTGCGGGGGTATCACGAGCGGTGGCGATTCTTGCGGCTCGACCGGCAGATCGGGTGCATCCTCCTCGACATCGGCCGGCACCTCGCTGCCATCGCCGATCGCATCGTCGATCCGCTCCACGGCCGCATCGGTCACGTCGACCACGTCCGAACTCAAAAGCACCCCGCGCGTGTCGAGCAGAACCGAAGCGCCGCTTTCGCGCATCAACCGCTCGAGGACTGGCCGTGCCGCCCCCAGGAAACGGCGTTGGGCGTTCTCGTTCTCTTCGGCCAGCGCACGGGCTTTGCCTTCCTGTTCGGACCGAATGCGCTGAACCTTGGCATCGAATTCGTCCGCGGCATCGCGAAAATCGCTGGGTGACATGTCGGCGCGGCGTTCGGTCAGATCCTTCTCCTCGTCGGTCAGTTCCGACTCGATCCGACGGTTCTCGGCAGCCAGTTCCGCGCTCTCGGCCTCGAGTTCGCTGGCAACACGTTCACCAAACAACGTTTCGTTGAACAACCGGTTGAGATCGACGACGAGAACCGGGCTGTCCGGCAGGCCGAGGTCCTGCGCGCGCGCCGCTGGCGACATGCACAGCATGACCGCCAAGATCGCCAGAATCATCCCCCGCAGTGCATGCTCCATCATCGACTCAGAAATTGGTCTGAATGGTCAACTCGAACTGCTGTTCCCTGTCGAACGTCTCTTTCTGAAGCGCCTTGGACCAGTTCAACCGCAACGGCCCGACCGGGGTATCCCAGAAGATCGAAAGGCCCGCGACATGGCGCACCGGTCCACCCTCGTAATGCGTGTCGCCACTCGTCTTATCCAGCCCCCAGACCGAGCCGACATCATAGAACAGCCCGCCCTCGATGCCGTATTCCTCTGGCAGGCCCAGCGGGAACTGCGCCTCGAATTTCGCGGTGGCAAAGAAATTCCCGCCAAGCGCGTCATCGAACGTGCCTCCCGCACCATCAGGACCACGCTCCCGCGGTCCGATCCCGTCATACTCGAAACCGCGGATGATATCCCTGCCGAACAGGAAGCGATCGGTGACCCGGCTCGACTGCCCGTTCCTGAAATTCACCATCCCGCCGGCCAGCGTCGCGCGCAGCGTCACCTCTTCGTTCAGGATCCTGGTCTGTGCCATCATGCGCCCCGTCGATTTCGAGAAATCGACATCGCCCCCGGCACCGCCGAAGTCCTGGCTGAACTCCAGCAGCATCCCTGCGTTCGGGTTGAGCCCGCTGATCCGCGTGTCATAGGAAAAGGTGAAACCGACCGAGCTTGCGTTCAACGCGCCCTGCGATTCCTCACCGGCCAGAAGTGATTTGCTGGGCCCCGAATAATTGTAGATCTCGGACTGGTCGAACTTGTAATTCACCCCGAACCGCGCCCGCTCGCTGACCGGGAATTCCAGCCCAAAGCCAAGCCGCGTTTCGCGCGTATCGTAATTCGCGTTGTAGTCCTCGGTCTCGACATAGCCGACATCGAAATGGAACTCGACATCACGCCCAAGAAAGGCCGGTTCGACGAAATTGAACCCGTAGTTCCTGTTGTCCTCCGCGCCCGAGATCGAGAACCGCAGCGACTGCCCCCGCCCGAGGAAGTTGTTTTCCTCGAACTGGACCGCAAGCCCGAATCCCGTTTTCGACGAGAAACTGCCACCGAACCCCAAGGAGCCGGTCGGAGCTTCCTCGACATCCACATCGATGATGACCTGCTCTTCGCTCGATCCCTCGCGGGCGTTCACATCGGCCTCTTCAAAGAACCCAAGCGCCCGGATGCGCTCGGCCGCTTCACGGATCTCGCGCGGGTTGAACGGGTCGCCTTCGACCACCCGGAATTGCCGGCGCACCACGCGGTCGAGCGTCGTGGTGTTGCCTTCGACATCGATTCTCTCGATGAATACGCGTGGCCCGCGCACCAGTTCGAATTCCACGTCCAGCGTGAGATCCCGATCGTTGCGCGTGATGTTCGGCTCGACCCGCATGAAATCAATGCCCTTGCGCACCGCGAGACGCTCCATCCGCGCAATCGCGTTCTCGATAAGCGACGGCGAGTAGACAACGCCCGGACGCAAGCGCTGGATGGCCTCGAATTCCTCGGCATCGACCCCGTCCATCTCGCTCACGGTGGAGATCTCGCCAAACCGGAACTGCTGGCCTTCCTCGACATTGAAGGTGATGAAATACCCGTCGCGCTCCCTCGCCAGTTCGGCGTTCACGCCCGTGATTCGGAAATCGACGTAACCGCGGCTGAGATAGAAATCGCGCAGCACCTGGCGGTCGAAGTCCAGGCGATCCTCGACGAAAGTGTCCTTCTGGATGAGAATCCGGAAGAGTCCGGCTTGCTTGCTTTCCAGAACGCGGCGCAGACGATGGTCGGAAAAGGCCTGATTGCCGACGAAACTGATACGCTCGATCTCGACATTGCCGCCCTCGAAGATCTCGAACACGAGATCGACCCGGTTGTCGCTGCGCCGAATGATCTTGGGGTTGACCTGCGCCGCCAGCCGCCCGTTCTGCAAATAGGCCTCTGCGATGGTCTCGGCATCACTTTCTGCCGTCGTCGGGTTGTAAACAAGGCGCGATTTCGACTCGATGAAATCGGCGAGTTCCTCGTCCTTCAGGCGCCGGTTACCCTCGAAACTGATCCGGTTGATCGTCGGGTATTCCTTGACCTGGATGACAAGCCGGTTGCCGCTCGGCTCGATCGTCACGGTTTCGAACAATCCACTGCCCAGGATGCGCTGATAGGCGTCGTTGAGCTCCGCGGCCGAGACCGTCTCGCCGCGAGCGATTCCCGCATAGCTCAGGATCGTGCCCGGTTCGATCCGCTGATTGCCCTCGATCGTCACATCGGTGAACCGATAGGACTGCGCACCGGCCCCCCCCGGCAAGGCCGTGAAAACGAACGCGATTCCCAGGAAAACCAACGCCAGAACCGCGCGCATCTTCCTGTCTTGCTCAATCTGGCCCGTGGCTGGGCCATTTATATCATGCGTCATTTGCTCAATCCGGTCAGACACCCCAACTAACGACTAGCTAAAGGGATTACCCTGACTTGTCAAAAACGCAAAAGCCTCCCGAAGGGCAGGCTTGCGGAAAAAGGATTGGTCTTTGAACCGGGGCCGGCACAATGAAACGGCCGGGCGGGATGGCCCCGCCCGGCAATTGCGTTGAACCGAGCTGAGATTCGAGTTCAGAACTGTGACCCGAGCCACGCTCCAGCCATCAGCGCGACGGCGATGGTGCAAACGTAAAGCAAACGGTCCCAGTTGAGATCCCACAACAGGTGAAGCCCCCGGTATCCGCGCGCGATCGTGCTCATGTCACACCTCTCATTGCCTTGGTGACGCTGTTTCGTTCACACGCAAAGGTAGTATGGCAATAAGGCGAATGCAGACCGTGATTGCGGCAAGATTATGGAGTTTGAACCGGCAACTATCAGGGACAAAACAGATCGTTGCTCAGCGCAAACACCATCAGCGACAGGATCAGCGTCAATCCGATCGTCATCAGGGCGCGCAACGCCCGGTCCGACGGCGGACGCCCCGCCACGGCCTCATAGGCGTAAAACACCAGATGACCACCATCAAGCACCGGAACCGGAAACAGGTTGAGCAAACCCACGGCCGTGCTCAGCACCGCGATGAACCATATGAAACTGGCCGCGCCCTGGCTTGCCATTGCGCCCGACACCTGTGCGATTCCGATCGGCCCCGACATGTTGCAGCTTGAAATCGCCCCGGTCACCATGTGCCACAACCCCGAGATCGAACCCTCGATGATCCGCTCGGTCTGAATCACGCCCTCCCAGAGCGCCGTCCCGACACCCGCCGTTTCGGTGGCCGGCTCGAACATCAGGCCGCCCGCGATCCCGATTCGCCAACTGGTCTTGTACCCGCCCTCTTCCTGCGGCTCATCCACCCGGCGCGGAACCAGCGAGAATTCGAGCATCTCACCGTCCCGCCACACGCTCAGCAGCAGCGGCTTGCCTTCGCCGCTCTCGACGCGCTCGCGCAGCTGCTCGAAGGCAAAGATCGGTTCGCCATCCACCTCGGTGATGACGTCACCCACCTTCATCCCGATATCATAGGCGGACGATTGCGGCGACAGTTGCCTGACCATCGGCGGATAGGGATAGGGCCCGCGCACCCGCATCTCGCGTGCCTCCCGGCGTATGTCATAATCCAGGACCGGTTCGACAGGCACCGCGTCGCCGAAATCACGAAACGCCGCGCGATCCTCGAACGCAGGAACCTGCACCCCCCCAATCGCGATCACCTCGTCTCCCTCGCGCAGCTCCTGCTGCATTTCGCCTGGCATGTCGTGGAAGCTGCCGACAGTCAGCGGCTCGGCGACCTGCCCCTGCCATAGAACCACCCCCGCAAAGACGAGAATCGACAGGATGAAGTTGAAAATCGGTCCCGCCGCGACCGTCGCCGAACGCGCCCAGAGCGGCGCGCCGTGCATCGAATGGCGCGCCTCCTCGTCCGAGAGACCGTAAACCACATCTTCATCCTTGGCGGATGCGGCATTCGAATCTCCGAGGAACTTGACATATCCGCCGAACGGAAGCGCCGCGATCTGCCATTTCGTGCCGTGCTGGTCATGACGCGACCAAAGCACCGGCCCGAATCCGAGCGAGAACACCTCGGCCTTGATGCCCGACCAGCGCCCGACGATGTAATGGCCATATTCATGCACCGCCACGATCACCGAGAGCGCCACGACAAAGGCGATCACGGTCATGAGAAGACCGCCAAATTGCGGAATCAGGGAAATATCCAAAACGTTGTCCTGCCTGTCTTTTCGTTATCTTCGTAATCCACGTGGCCCAACGACACTGCCCTCAGGTCACCCGTTCGCGCATTTCTTCCTCCGCAAGCCTACGGGCCATGTGGTCTGCCGCGCGAATGTTATCAAGGCTCATCCGGGCATCAATAAGGCCCTCGTTTGACCCTATCCGGTCCAGGACCGCTGCGACGACGCCCGCCATGCCGGTAAAGCCGATCCGCCCCGAGATGAATCCGTCCAGCGCCGCCTCCTTGGCGGCATTGAACACCGCCCCCGAAAGCCCGCCGCGCGCCATCACCTCACGCGCGAGCCGGAGCGCGGGATAGCGCGCCTCGTCCGGATGACGGAAATTCAACTGGCCGATCGCCGCCAGATCGAGTCGGCCCACCGGCAACGCCTCGCGCGCGGGCCAGTTCAGCGCATAGCCGATCGCATGGCGCATGTCCGATACGCCAAGATGCGCCATGACCGCCCCGTCGCGAAACCCGACCAGCGCATGGACCAGCGATTCAGGGTGCACCAACACCTCGATCCGCTGCGGGTCGATTCCGAAAAACTCGTGCGTTTCGATTATTTCCAGTGCCTTGTTGAACATGGACGCACTGTCGATGGTGATCCGCTGGCCCATCGCCCAGTTGGGATGCCGGCTGGCCTCTTCGACCGTGGCGCGCTCCAGATCGGCCAGCGGCCAGTCACGGAACGCCCCGCCCGACGCGGTGATGATGATACGTTCCACCGCGGCCATATCCTCGCCCGCCAACGCCTGAAAGATCGCCGAATGCTCGCTGTCGACCGGCAGAACCGTCGCGCCATGCGCCCGCGCCGTCTGCATGAGCAACGGCCCCGCCGTCACCAGCGATTCCTTGTTGGCCAGCGCCAGCGTGCCGCCCTGCTCCAGCGCCTTGAGCCCCGGGGCCAGGCCCGCCGCGCCCACGATGGCGCTCATGACCCAATCGGTCGGACGCGCGGCAGCCTCGATCAGTGCGCTCTCGCCCGCGGCGGCCTCGACCCCGCTGCCCGCCAGCGCCGCACGCAGATCGTCCAGGAGATCGTCCTGCGCCGTCACAGCGAGATCGGCGCCCAGCCGGATCGCGTCCTGCGCCAGACGCGCGATGTTGCGCCCTCCGGTCAACGCCACCACGTCATGCGCCTCCGGCGACCGTGCGATCAGGTCGATCGTCGATTGCCCGATCGACCCCGTCGCCCCGAAGATAGACACCCGTTTCATGCCACACCGGCAAGGATCATGCTCAGCGCAACCGCCAGCGCCGCGCCCATCATCGCGTCGAACCGGTCCATGGCCCCGCCATGACCTGGTATGAGGTTGGAACTGTCCTTGACCTTCATCCGCCGCTTGAGCACGCTTTCCGCCGCATCCCCCATCTGCGAGGCGAACGAAAGCCCCACCCCGGCAGCGATCAGCCATACCGGCAGGCCGAACTGAAACTGCATCCATGCACTCACGGCCGCCGCCGCGATCCATCCCGCGACCGTGCCGGCCCATGTCTTCTTGGGGCTGACACGGGGCCAGAACTTCGGCCCCCCGATGATCCGGCCCGCGAAATAGCCCGCCACATCCGTGACCACCACCACCGCGACGAGCCACAATGTCCAGATCAGCCCGGCGTCGTTGCGCAGCATCACCAGGCCATAGGCACCCAGGAAGATTGCCGCGCCATATCCCGCGGTCAGCACCGGATGCGCTCCCGTCCGTCCTACCAAAACGACGAGCAAGATCCCAAGGATGATCGCCGCCACGCCGCCGGGGACGTAAAGTGCGATCGCCAGCGCGACAGCCGCCAGCGCGCCCTCCTGCACAGCCGCGCGCCGATGGCGCGGGCGAATCATCCGCACCAGTTCCCATGTCATCAGCCCGGCAATGGCCACGGCGAGCGCCTCGAAGACCGCGCCCCCCAGCCAGATCGCCACCGCCCCCACCGCGACCATGGCCACGCCCGAAAGCAACCGGGGCAGAAGATCCCCCCATTGCGCGGGGCCTGGCGTCGGTTTGGGCGCACCGCTCATGCCTTCACACCGCCGAACCGCCGGTCGCGCGCACCATAGCTGCGCACCAGCCCGGCAAAGATATCCGGCGAGAAATCGGGCCACAGCGTATCGATGAATTCGTATTCGGCATAGGCCGACTGCCACAGCAGGAAATTCGATATCCGCGCCTCTCCGCTCGTTCGGATCACGAGGTCGGGATCGGGCAAGACAAAGGTATCCAGATATTTCGGCAGGGTTTCTTCATCCACGCTCGCCGGGTCGAGCCGGCCGTCCGCCACATCCTGGGCCAGCCGCTTGGTGGCGCGCGCCACCTCGTCGCGGCCACCGTAATTGAGCGCGATGGTCAGATGCACGCGGGCGTTTCCGGCCGTCATCTCTTCGAGTTCGTCCATCAGCCGGATCAGCTTGTCATCGAGCCGCACCCGGTCGCCGATGAACCGCACCCGCACACCTTCGTCGCACAACGCGCGCGCCTCCTTCGTGATATAGCGCCGAAACAGGCTCATCAGCCCGGCCACCTCGACCTGTGTGCGCTTCCAGTTCTCGGTCGAAAAGGCAAAGATCGTCAGGTATTCGACCCCGAGATCGGGACAGGCCTCGACAATCTCGCGCACCCGCTTGGCCCCGGCATGGTGGCCAAAGAGGCGCGGCCGCCCGCGCGCCTGCGCCCAACGCCCGTTGCCATCCATGATGATCGCCACATGGCGCGGGCCGCGCCGCTCGGTCTCGTCCGTGCCCTGATCCTTGGGGGACATCGCCCACTCCTCCCGCAGTGCGGTCCGGCGACAGGTCACATCAGACCTGCATGATTTCGCCCTGCTTGTTCTCGAGCGCCTCGTCCACCGCCTTGATGAAGCGGTCAGTCATCTCCTGGACCTCGGTTTCCCAGAATTTCTGGTCATCCTCGCTCAATTGCGCGTCCGACTTGGCCTTCTTGATCTGGTCCATCCCGTCACGGCGCACGTTGCGAATGGCGACGCGCGCATGTTCGGCATACTGCGCCGCCACCCGCGTGAGGTCACGCCGCCGCTCCTCGTTGAGTTCGGGGATCGGCAGCATGACGATCGTGCCATTTGTCTGCGGGTTGATCCCCAGCCCCGAGTTCATGATCGCCTTTTCCACTGCCCGTACCAGCGACTTGTCCCAGACATTGATCGTCACCATGCGCGGCTCGGGCACGTTCACGGTGCCGACCTGGTTGATCGGCGTCTGCTGACCATAGGCTTCGACCGTCACCGGCTCGAGCATCGAGGCGCTGGCCCGGCCCGTGCGCAGGCTCGCAAACTCGGTGCGCAGCGATGACATCGCTCCCTGCATCCGTCGTTCCAGATCGTCAGTGTCCAGAATGAATTCTTCGTCGGCCATCTGCTCTTCACTCCCCTCGCGGGCAATTTCGGTTCCGCGTGCTATATCCCCTGTGGGCGGGCTTTGTATAGACCAACCCGCACGACGCTCCAACCGTGCCGGCGCTCAGCCGCCGACCGTTGTAAAGGTGCCCTGCCCCGCCAGGATTCCGCTGAATCCGCCCGGCTCGTCGAGCGAAAAGACGATGATCGGCAGGTTGTTGTCCCGCGCCAGCGCGATCGCGCTCGCATCCATCACCTTGAGATTGCGCGCCAGCACCTCGTCGAACGACACCTTGTCATAGCGTTTTGCGTCCGCGTGTTCGCGCGGGTCCTTGTCATAGACGCCGTCGACCCCGTTCTTGCCCATGATGATCGCCTCGCAGGCCATTTCGTTGGCGCGCAAGGCCGCGGCGGTGTCGGTGGTGAAATAGGGGTTGCCGGTGCCCGCGGCGAAAATGCAGACCCGTTTCTTCTCGAGGTGGCGCACCGCGCGGCGGCGAATGTAAGGCTCGGCCACCTCGTCCATGCGGATCGCGGTGATCACCCGGCAAAAGGCGCCCTGCGCCTCAAGTGCCGATTGCATCGCCAACGCGTTCATCACCGTGGCCAGCATCCCCATGTAGTCGGCGGTGGTGCGCTCCATCCCCTGCGCGCTGCCCTGGAGCCCGCGAAAGATGTTACCGCCGCCGATCACCATGCAGATCTCGACCCCCATGTCATGCACCGCTTTGACCTCCTGGGCGATTCGGCTCACGGTCGGCGGGTGCAGCCCATAGCCCTGATCCCCCATCAGCGCCTCGCCCGAGATCTTGAGCAAGACACGGTTGAAGCGGGGTTGCGGCGTATCGGCCTTGTCCATGGGGTCTCCTTCGGGGCAATCCTCGTCTCGCGCGCAAAATACGGGTTTCCGCCGGTGTTGCAATCGGTGAACGCCCTCCGCTATTCATTTCGATCCATCAGCAAGGAAAAGCCCCATGACTGCGTGCAAGAGCCCATTGCTGCCTGCCACAGACGACGTGTTTGCCGACATTCCCCCCGACCGCCCGGTTCTCATCGCCGGCCCCACGGCCAGCGGCAAATCCGCGCTCGCGCTCGCCATCGCCGAGGCGCAGGGCGGCACCATCATCAATGCCGACGCGCTCCAGGTCTTCACCAACTGGCGGGTGCTGACCGCGCGCCCCGGCGAGGACGATCTCGCCCGCGCCCCGCATGCGCTCTATGGCCATGTGCCGGGCGATGCCGCCTATTCCGTCGGCCACTGGCTGCGCGACGTTGCGCCCCTGCTTGAAACCGCCCGACCGATCATCGTGGGCGGCACCGGTCTCTATTTCGCCGCGCTGACCGAGGGCCTGGCCGAGATACCCGCCACGCCCTCCGCGATCCGCGCCGAGGCCCACGACCGCATGACGCGCGAGGGCCGCGAGGCGCTGCTGGCAGAGCTCGATACCGCGACCGCCGCGCGCATCGACACACGCAACCCGATGCGGGTGCAGCGCGCGTGGGAGGTCCAGCGCAGCACCGGCCGCGGCCTGGCGGCATGGCAGGACGACACGCCGCCGCCGCTTCTTCCGCTCGCGCGCGCCACCGCCCTTTTGATCGACGCGCCCAAGGATTGGCTCACCCCACGGATCGAGACCCGGTTCGACCGGATGCTCGATGAGGGCGCGCTGGACGAGGCCCGCGCGAACCTTGCGGCATGGGACGCCACGCGCCCGTCGTCGCGCGCCATCGGCGCGGCCGAGCTGATCGCCCATCTGCGCGCAGAGCTGACACTCGACGACGCCCGCGCCGCCGCCATCATCGCCACCCGCCAGTATGCCAAGCGCCAGCGCACATGGTTCCGCGCCCGGATGCGCAGCTGGCGGCAGGTTCCCGCCGCCTGAGGCCACCGCGACACCGGCCCCGTGGCACAATCGCGCACAAGCGGTTACGCCTTGGGGTCATGCGTCACCCATTCATCACACACCCATCCCGAAAGACCTCGCGATGACACAGGATACGCCCCGCATCGACACGCTCGTCAGCCTCTCGGGCAAGGCACCGTGGCGCCTTGGGCTTCAGCACTTCCGCGACGACCACCTGCTGATCTGGATCACCCGCGGACAGGGCCGCGCCGTTGTTGCGGGGCAGCGCAAGGGGATGGGCATAAACAACATGCTGTTCATTCCTGCTGGCACGCTCTTTTCCGTGGATCCGGGGCCGCAAGGTTTCGGCCTTGCCATGGTGGTGCCGCCCGATTCCGGCGTGCCGCTGCCCGAACGCAACCACCACCTGCGCCTGCGCGATGTGCACGCACAGCAGGAACTGACCGCGCTGGTCGAGGCGATGCAGCGCGAACAATCCGGCGGGGGCGATCTCCATGCCGCGGCGCTTCGCGCCCATGCGACGCTCATAACCATCTGGCTCAAACGCGCGCTCGTCGACGCGCCCGAATCCGCCGCGGCCAGCGCCGAGGCCCGCATCGCCGCCGCCTTCACCGATCTCGTGGTCCGCGACTTCCGCAGCGGGAAACCCATGGCCGCCTATGCCGAGAAGCTGGATATCACGCCGACGCACCTGACCCGCTGCCTCAACACCACTGCCGGGATGAGCGCCGCCGCCATCCTCACCGAATGCAGCCTGCACGCCGCCAGAAGCCTGCTGTGCGACACCGACCACCCCGTCGGCCGCATTTCCGAACACCTGGGCTTTGGCAGCCCGGCTTATTTCACCCGCTTCGTGCAACAGCATACCGGCAAGACCCCGTCCGGCCTGCGCGACGCGGGGAGCAGCGTCGCACGCAAGGTTTCGCAACCCTGACCCGAACCCGGCCGCAACGCTCCGGCCCCCTTGCCGCGCGCACGCGCCGCAAGGGGGCATTGCACGCCGCGGCCATCGCATCGCCAACACGGAAAATTCCACGCTCACAACACCCTGCCCTGCCGGGCGATGTCGCTTTTTTGATAGTCGGATGTCGCATTTTTACAGGAAATGGCGATCAGAGCGATTGACGCCGGGGGCTGAAACATGCGCAAATGGTCCAGGCAAAAATGGGGGAATGTCGCAGCTGTTTCTTTATGCATTGCGAACATGCCTTCCAGGAAGACCGACAACGAACGTCATAGGGAGAACAAGATGACCCAGACCATAAACGGAAAACCCGTTCACAAGACCGCGTGGACCTATGTGAAGGACTTCAAGGCGGGCAAGCTCGACCGCCGCGAATTCCTGGCCCGCACCACCGCGCTTGGCGTGACCGCGACGGCGGCCTACACGATGGGCGGCCTTGCCCAGCCCGCCCGCGCACAGGCCGATATCCAGCAAGGCGGCACGCTGCGCATCCAGCAATCCATCAAGGGCATGAAGGATCCCCGCGCCTATGACTGGTCCGAGATCGGCAACCAGTCGCGCGGCTTTCTCGAATATCTGGTCGAATATAACGCCGACGGGACGTTCCGCCCGATGCTTCTCGAAAGCTGGGAAGTCAACGATGACGCCACCCAATACACCCTCAAGGTCCGCCAGGGCGTCAAATGGAACAACGGCGACGATTTCACCGCCGAGGACGTGGCCCGCAACATTACCGGCTGGTGCGACAAGTCGGTCGAGGCCAACTCGATGGCCAGCCGCATGGGCGGCCTGATCGACGAAGAGTCCGGCAAGGCCCGCGACGGCGCGATCGAAGTGGTCGACGACCACACCGTAGTGCTCAACCTCTCGACACCCGACGTGTCGGTGATCGCCAACATGTCCGACTACCCGGCCGCGATCACCCATTCGAGCTATGATGGCGGCGACCCGTTCGAGAACGGCATCGGCACTGGCCCGTACCTCCCGGTCGACCTGGAAGTGGGCGTCAAATGCGTTCTCGAACGCAACACCGAACACGAATGGTGGGGCACAGAGGTCTATGGCGGACCTTACGTGGACCGGATCGAGTTCATCGACTACGGCACCGACCCTTCGGCATTCGTCGCCGCGGCCGAAGCCGACGAGGTGGATCTTCTCTATGAAACCGTCGGTGAATTCATCGACGTGATGGACGCGATCGGCTGGGAAAAGACCGAGACAGTGACTGCGGCCACGCTGGTGTTCCGTGGCAACCAGGAGGCCGAGGTCGACGGTGTCAAACCCTATGCCGACAAGCGCGTGCGCCAGGCGCTGGCGCTTGCGGTAGACAACAACTTCCTTCTGGAACTGGGCTATTCCAACCGCGGCGAAGTGGCCGAGAACCACCATGTCTGCCCGATCCACCCCGCCTACGCCGATATCGGCATGCCCGAGCATAACCCGGCCCGCGCCAAGGAACTGATGGAAGAGGCCGGCATGGCGGATTTCGAGCATGAGCTCATCACCGTCGATGACGATTACCAGCGCAACACCGGCGACGCGCTCGCCGCACAGCTGCGCGATGCGGGTATCAAGTCCAAGCGCACGGTTCTTCCGGGCAACACGTTCTGGAACAAGTGGACCGAATACCCGTTCAGCGCCACTGAATGGAACCACCGTCCGCTCGATGTGCAGATCCTGACGCTGGCCTATCGCTCGGGCGAAGCCTGGAACGAGGCGGCCTATTCCAGCGACGAGTTCGACCAGCTCATCAACGAGGCCAACGCCATCGCCGATGCCGATGAGCGCCGCGTCGTGATCGAGAAGATCGAGCGCCTGATGCGCGAGGATGGCGTCATCATCCAGCCCTACTGGCGGTCGCTTTTCAACCATCACAACGGCAAGCTGGTGAATTCCGCCAAACACCCGTCGCACGAGATCCATCTCTACAAGATCGGCTTCGCGGCCTGATCGCACGGCGACAACAAAGACAGGCGGGCGCACACGATGCGCCCGCCTCATAAAGCCGGATCAGAACCGGCACAGGGGCGAACGACCCCGAAAACAACTGGGAGATACCGATGGGGCTTTTCATTCTCCGGCGGGTCATGACGATGCTGCTGACGGCGATCTGTCTGACTTTTGTCGTCTTTTTCCTGACAAACCTTTATCCCAATCTCGAAAAACTGGCTAAGACCGAAGGCAACATGCGCATGACCGATGCGCAGGTCGAAAGCTGGCTTACCGAAAACGGATATCTGCAACCCTTGCCACTGAAATATGCACAGTGGATCGGCGTCATGCCCGGGGCACGCACCCTGGACGATGACGGCGAGGAGACCGGGCGCTGTATCCCGCCCGGCACCGATCCCGCCGAGGCCCCGCGCTTTTGTGGTGTCCTCCAAGGCTACTGGGGCTTTTCGACCGTGTTCAAGGATCCGGTGAGCGAAATCATATCGACCCGTCTCGGGCTTACGGCCAAGCTCATGTTCTGGGTCATGCTGCTGATGGTGCCCTCGGCCCTGTTGATCGGTGTCCTGGCGGGAATGCGCGAAGGCTCGCGTACCGACCGCACGCTCTCCACCTTCGCGATCTCCACCACGGCGACCCCTGAATACGTCTCCGGCGTGATCTTCATCGCCATGCTGGCCTCGTCGCGCTATGGGCTCGGGCCACTGCTGAACGAATGGGGCCTGATCGCAGGCAACGCCCCCTTCAAGGGCACCGCCACCGGCGCCATGGAAGACGCCACCTTCCAGAATTTCTTCCTGCCCGTTCTGACCATCGCGCTTTACGGCATGGGATACATCGCCCGCATGACCCGCGCCTCGATGGCCGAGGTCATGACCGCGCAATATATCCGAACGGCCCGGCTCAAGGGGGTGAAGTTCCGCAACATCGTGATGAAACACGCGCTCAGGAACGCACTCATCGCACCCTTCACCGTCATCATGCTGCAGGTGCCATGGCTCCTGAATGGCGTGGTCATTGTCGAAACCCTGTTCAACTACAAGGGCTTCGGCTGGACGCTGGTGCAAGCCGCCAGCAATAACGATATCGAACTGCTGCTGGCGGTTTCGGTCGTCTCGGTGTTCGTGGTTCTGGTCACACAGCTGATTTCCGATATCGGCTACGTGTTCCTCAATCCACGCATCCGCATTTCATAACGAAGGAGAGCCGAGACATGGAACCGCTTACCTGGTTTGGCGCCTATGGCAGCTCTTTCGCCCCGCTGCTCTTGGTGCTCGTGACCCTCGCCATCACCTGCGGCCTCTGCGCCGCGCTGCTGGCCTTCATCGACAACACCCCGCGGGCGAGTTTCTCGCTCTTCAACGGCATCGCCGTGCTGCTTCTGCTGCTGGTAGGTTTCACCTATGTTTTCAACGGCCTGGCAGGGACCGAAGGGGGCGCCATGCCACTCTCGACCCTGGGCTGGATGCTCGGCGCCCTGGCTGGGCTCGCAATCTTCGCCGCGATGCTGGCGTGGTTTCTTGACAGCTTCTTCGACAACCCGGCCGCCTTCATGGGCATCCTGTTCAAATGGGCCATCTACGGTATCGCCGCGGTTGCGGTGCTCTGGCTCGCCGTCACGCTGCTGTGGCAGGGGGCCGCGCACAAGGAGTGGCTTGCCACATTCGATGCCGCCGACATGCCTTCCGCCGAGGAAATCGCCGAGCATGAACGCATCTCGCGGCTGCAAAGCCTCGGCATACTGGCCAACGTGATCATGCGCTTCACCCCGGTCTGGATTGCCCTCGTGGTGCTCTATGGCGTGTCCATCCGCTACAAGCGGCGGCTTGGCCTTTATGGCAAGCTTTTCGACAGCGTGATCGGCATGATCGGTTTCGGCCTCGTGATGTTCTGGGTCTTCACGGCGTTCTTCGTCGGCGTGTTCGACATGATCGCGACCCATGCCTCGCTCGACCAGGCGACAGGCATGAAGAACAAGCTTCCGGGCACGCCGTTGATGGGCGCCACCCCCGAAGAATTCCCGGTCTACCTGCTGGGCGGCGACAATCTCGCGCGCGACATCTTCTCGCGCATGGTCTATGGCAGCACCATCGTGATCCAGATCGCCCCGCTGGCGACGCTCTTCGCCTTCATGGTGGGAATCACGCTGGGGCTTCCGGCCGGATACTACAGTGGCAAGCTCGACACCGCGCTTTCCTTCCTCGCGAACCTGATCCTCGCCTTCCCGGTGATCCTGCTCTTCTATCTGCTCGTGACCCCTGAAATCGTTGAGA
Organism: Rhodobacteraceae bacterium HLUCCO07; assembly: GCA_001314705.1. GTDB lineage: Bacteria > Pseudomonadota > Alphaproteobacteria > Rhodobacterales > Rhodobacteraceae > Aquicoccus. Next base: position 81,321 of record LJSU01000009.1, on the reverse strand, counting down.
CGGGCCTGCCGCAATACATGGCCACCGTGCTCTTTCTCTTTCCGCTGGTGTTCATGGGGGTGCTGATCCAGTCGCGATTCCGCACCCAACCACAGAAGAACATCTTCTGGATGGCGCTGATCCTGATCCCGCTCTTCCTGATCTACGCGGCGGCAATCAACGATGGCGGCTCGCATTCCAAGATCCGGTTCTGGCCGCTCGATTTCTTCGATATCCCGCCGGGTATCCTCGTGGTGTTCGTGGCGGTGGTCTTCGTCAACTCGCCCACCGTCTTCCGGATCGTGCGCGGCCTCGTGATGGACATCCAGACGCGCGACTACGTGGCCGCCGCCCAGACCCGGGGCGAACGGCCGTGGTATATCATGCTGTGGGAAATCCTGCCCAACGCGCGCGGGCCGCTCATTGTCGATTTCTGCCTGCGCATCGGTTATACCACGATCCTTCTGGGGACCCTTGGCTTCTTCGGCCTCGGCCTGCCACCCGAAAGCCCCGACTGGGGAACCACGATCAACGAGGGGCGCAAGCTCCTGTCGATCTATCCGCACCCTGCCCTGCCACCCGCCTTCGCGCTCCTGAGCCTCGTGCTCGGACTCAATCTTCTGGCCGACGGGCTGCGCGAAGAATCGCTGAAGGATTGACCCCGTGATGACCAAGGCGAACGGCACGGTAACGAACGCCGCTCGGCCAAGGCCGGCATCCGGCGGCAGCCGGATGTCAGCCGGGCGGTGCACGCATGTCACCCCCCCGATTCGGGCGTGAAAAGGAGAAAGTTAATGTCGAAAATCCATGATTACGACGGCCCCATCCTCGAGATCGACAAGCTCTCGATTTCCTTCTTCACGCGGCTCCACGAAATCCCCGCGGTGATGGATTTCTCGGTCAAGGTGGCCCCCGGCGAAGCCGTTGGTCTTGTTGGAGAATCCGGCTGCGGCAAATCAACGGTCGCGCTTGGCGTGATGCGCGATCTGGGCAAGAACGGCCGCATCGTCGGCGGCTCGGTGAAGTTCAAGGGCCGCGACATGGCCGCCCTGACGGATGCCGAGTTGCGCAACCTGCGCGGCAACGAAATTGCTATGATTTATCAAGAACCTATGGCCTCCCTCAACCCCGCCATGCGGATCGGCCGGCAACTCATGGAAGTGCCGATGATCCACGAGGGCCTGAGCGAACACGAATCCTATCAGCGCGCCCTCGAAGTCGTCACCGACGTCAAGCTCCCCGATCCCGAACGCATCCTGCGCAGCTATCCCCACCAGCTTTCTGGCGGCCAGCAACAGCGCATCGTGATCGCCATGGCATTGATGTCAAAGCCTTCCTTGCTGATCCTCGATGAACCCACGACCGCGCTTGACGTCACCGTCGAGGCCGCGGTCGTCGAACTGGTCAAGGATCTGGGCCAGAAATACGGCACCTCGATGCTGTTCATCTCGCACAATCTCGGGCTGGTGCTCGAAACCTGCGACCGGATCTGCGTGATGTATTCCGGCGAAGCGGTCGAACGCGGCGATATCGAAACCGTGTTCAACAACATGCAACACCCTTATACGCAAGCACTTTTCCGCTCCATCCCGCTGCCCGGCGCGGACAAGAACTCGCGTCCGCTGGTGGCGATCCCGGGCAATTTCCCGCTGCCCCACGAACGCCCGCCCGGCTGCAATTTCGGACCCCGCTGCGACTATTTCCAGGCCGGACTCTGTGACAAGGACGACATCGCCATGGAGGATGTCGATGGCGACGGGCAGCACGAAACCCGCTGCCTGCGCTTCCGCGATATCGACTGGAGTGCGCCGATAACGCTGGCCGAGACCAAGACCAAGGGAGACATCGGCAGGGTCGTCCTGAAGATGGACAATCTCAAGAAATATTACGAAGTCGCGGCCAACGCCCTCTTTGGTGGTGGGGAAAAACGCGTGGTCAAGGCCAACGAAACCCTCAGCTTCGAGGCCCGGGAAAGCGAAACCCTTGCCATCGTTGGAGAATCCGGCTGCGGCAAATCGACCTTCGCCAAGGTTCTCATGGGGCTGGAAACCGCGACGGATGGCGAGATCCTGCTCGACAACAAGAATATCGAACAGATCCCGATCGAGAAGCGCGACACCAAGACGGTGGCGGATATCCAGATGGTGTTCCAGAATCCGTTCGACACGCTCAACCCCTCGATGACAGTGGGCAGCCAGATCATGCGCGCGCTCGATATCTTCGGCATCGGCAAGAACGATGCCGAACGGCGCACGCGCATGCTCGAACTGCTGGACCTCGTGAAACTGCCGCGTGAATTCGCCGACAGGATGCCGCGCCAGCTCTCGGGTGGCCAGAAACAGCGCGTCGGCATCGCCCGCGCCTTTGCCGGCGGCGCCCGGATCGTCGTCGCGGACGAGCCTGTTTCGGCGCTCGACGTGTCGGTTCAGGCCGCCGTGACCGATCTGTTAATGGAAATTCAACGCAACGAGAAGACAACGCTCCTGTTCATTTCGCACGACCTGTCGATCGTGCGCTATCTCTCGGATCGGGTCATGGTGATGTATCTCGGGCACGTGGTCGAACTGGGCAGCACCGATGAGGTGTTCTCGCCACCCTACCACCCCTATACCGAGGCGCTGCTCTCGGCGGTCCCGATCGCCGACACCCATGTCACGAAAAAACATATTGTGCTCGAAGGAGACATCCCCTCGGCGATGAACCCGCCCAGCGGTTGCCCGTTCCAGACGCGCTGCGGCTGGAAATCCCGGGTGCCGGGCAATCTTTGCGAGGAAGAAGTGCCCCCGGTGCGCCAGCTTACACCCGGCCACCAGATCAAATGCCACCTCTCGGATGAAGAGCTTGCGACCATGGAACCGGTCATCAAGCTCGGACAAGAGGCGGCCGAGTAAGTTTTCAACCTGGAAAGAACGTGGGCCGCGATCCAGCCCATGCATTTTGCCTTGATGGTTACATATGCAACCATCAAACGGGTGGCAGCAAAGGAAAGGACGCTCACATGAAAATCGAGAAAATCCACCACGTCGCCTACCGCTGCAAGGACGCCAAGGAAACCGTCGAATGGTATGGCAAGATGCTCAACATGGATTTCGTGCTCGCCATCGCCGAGGACCGCGTGCCCTCGACCCACGAACCGGACCCTTACATGCACGTGTTCCTCGACGCCGGAAATGGCAATGTCCTTGCCTTTTTCGAACTGCCGACCAAGCCCGAGATGGGCCGCGATCCTAACACGCCGGAATGGGTCCAACATATCGCGTTCAAGGTGAAAGACCGGGCGGAGCTCGTTAAATTCAAGGAACATCTCGAGGAGAACGGGGTCGAGGTCCTGGGCGTGACCGACCACTCGATCTTTCATTCGATCTATTTCTTCGACCCCAATTGCCACCGCGTCGAACTGGCCTGTCCCGACCCAGAGGAGGACGCCATGCTGGCGCGCCTCGACGAGGTGAAATGGGACATGCTCGAAGAATGGAGCCGCACCAAGAAGGCCCCGCAACACGCCGATTGGCTGCATGCGAAGGAACTGGAAAAGAACTGACCGGATGGGAGTCTGGGGCGGCGTCAGCTTCCCCAGATCACCTTGACGTAATTGCGCGTCTCATTGTAGGGGGGCACCCCGCCATGTTTCTTCACCGCATCCGGCCCGGCATTATAGGCCGCCAGCGCCAGACGCCACGATCCGAAGGCGCGATACTGGGCCATCAGGTAGCGCGCGCCACCGTCAAGGTTTTCATAGGGATCATGCGGATTGACCTGCAGCGCCCGGGCAGTCCCTGGCATGAGCTGCGCCAGCCCGATCGCCCCCTTGTGCGACAATGCCTTGACCTTCCAACCTGATTCCTGCTGCACCAATCGCAAATAGAGATCCTCGGGCACTCCATGCCGCCGGGCCGCATCGCGCGCCATGGCCAGGTAAGGGCCATTGTATGCGCCCGAATAGCTCTTGCCATCGCCCCATTTCGACGGGGCCACAACGCTGGGTGGTTGCAGTCGGACAGAGGCATTGTATTGAGATTTGGCGCGGGTATCGAGAACCCTTGTCTGGGATTTGAAAAGCGTGTTTCGTGATTTCGTCGACAGAATATCCGCCGCGGCCAGATGCGGGATCAACAAGCCCACGCTCACCACCAGACCCGGAATCCTGCGCATGTCATTACCCGCTCAAAACATTCTTCAGTGATGGTTATAACCGATTTTGATGATTCTTCCAGATCGCGCGCGCATCCACAAAGGGCGTGATACAATCACGATAGACCGGATCGCCAAATCCACCGGGTATTGTTCGCATTTTATCCTTTTCTTAACGGGTTCGGGATGATGTAAGCTGCGAACTACAAACTTGGATTCTTTGGGAGAAGACGATGGCCGGCTCGGTGAACAAGGTTATTCTGATTGGCAACCTCGGTCGCGACCCTGAAACACGGACCTTTCAGGATGGTGGCAAGCTGTGCAACCTGCGCATCGCGACGTCGGAAAACTGGAAAGACCGTAACACCGGAGAACGGCGCGAACAGACCGAATGGCATTCCGTTGTCTTGCGCGGAGAAGGTCTTGTCGGTGTCGCCGAACGATATCTGCGCAAAGGCTCGAAGGTCTATATCGAGGGACAGCTGCGAACCAGGAAATGGCAGGACCAGAACGGCCAGGACCGTTATTCCACCGAGGTGGTCGTCTCAGGCTTCGGCGGCTCGATGGTCATGCTGGACGGACGCGCAGAAAGCGGCGGTGCTGGCGGTGCACAGACCGGTGGCGATTATGGCGGAGGAAGCGGCGGTGGCTATGACAGCGGCCCCAGCCAGGGCTATGATGACGAGATCCCGTTCTAGATTGCCTTCCGCCTACTGGGCAAATCATGCCGCGGAACCCGGCGAATTGATGAAGAAATCAGATCGAAAAGGATGTGCCGCAACCGCAAGACGCTGTGGCATTGGGATTGTCGATCACGAAGCGTGCTCCAATCAATTCCTCGGAAAAATCGATCGTCGCGCCGGAAAGGAACGGCAGACTGACGTCATCGACAACGACCTTCTGACCTTTGCCCTCCAGAATCACGTCTTCCGAGGTCGGCGTATCCAGGATGATGGAGTACTGAAAGCCTGAGCACCCGCCGCCCTCAACGGCAACACGCAGGGCTTGTCCCTGATCCCCGGCCCCGATTTCGGCCAAGCGCTCAAATGCGCGTTCTGTCACTTTTGGCGGAAGATGCATCTTCGATCTCCACAGTTTTACTGTTCCACTTGGTGCAATATACGTATCCGCGAACCAATCGACAAGAACGGCGGCCCCATGACGTGCGATCCAGCCCCTTTTTCAACCTTCCCAGATAAGAGCCGCGGCAGACTCCATCCCGAACCCGAAAGCACGTTCCGGAGTTGTTTTCAACGTGATCGTGACCGGATTATACATTCCAGCGCCTTTCGCCGTCTGAAACACAAAACACAGGTTTTTGTCGAACATGAAGGCGATTATTTCCGCACCCGTCTCACACATTCGATCGAGGTGGCGCAGGTTGCGCGCACCATCGCCGGTGCGCTAGGTCTCAACCAGGAACTGACCGAAGCCATTGCCCTTGCGCACGACCTTGGACATACGCCCTTTGGCCACACGGGCGAGGACGCGCTCAATGAACTCATGGCCCCCTATGGTGGATTCGATCACAATGCACAGGCCGTGCGCATCGTCACTTCACTAGAGCGGCATTACGCGGAATGGGACGGCCTGAACCTTACTTGGGAAACCCTCGAAGGCCTTGCGAAACATAATGGCCCGGTCTGCGGAGAACTGCCTTATGCACTGGCTGACTATAACGCACAGCACGATCTCGAACTCACAACCCATGCCGGCGGCGAGGCGCAGGTTGCAGCATTGGCCGATGACATCGCCTATTCCAATCACGATATTCATGACGGGCTGCGCGCAGGGCTGTTCACCATGGAAGAACTGACGGATCTTCCCATTTTGCGGCATTGTTTCGAAACTGTTGACAAGCGCTATCCGGGCCTCGCACCCGAAAGACGCCAGCACGAGGCCCTGCGGCGGTTCTTCGGAAGCCTGGTGGAGGACGTTATCAGCACAAGTCGAGACAATATTGACCACTTGGCCCCGAAACGGGTCGAAGACATTCGTATGGCTGGAGCGGCGATAATTCGTTTTTCACCAACGCATTGGGAGAAGTTGAATGAGATTCGCGCGTTTCTGTTCCAAAGGATGTACCGAGCGCCGAGTGTGGTCGAGATGCGTCACAAGGTAACGGCAGTGATACGGGATCTCTTCCCGCTCTACATGGCCCGACCCGAGTTGCTCCCATCGGCATGGCAAGAAGGATTGCAGCACAACCGCAACGATCAATCCATCGCTCGGCTCGTTGCAGACTATATCAGCGGCATGACGGACAGGTTTGCATTGCAGCAGCACGAAATTCTCGTGTCCGAGAATCTTCGAGAAATATGATCATCGGGCACACGACGCCCATGAAGAACGGTTTTGACAAAGGACGCACCGATGAAAATCGCCTGTTTTAACATCAATGGCATCAAGGCGCGTATCGGGGCGCTGAGTGACTGGTTGAAAGAAGCCGATCCAGATGTCGTACTTCTTCAAGAAATCAAGTCGGTCGACGAGGCTTTCCCCCGCCAGCATTTCGAGGACATGGGATACACGGTCGAAACCCACGGGCAAAAATCTTTCAATGGGGTTGCCATCCTTTCAAAGCTACCGCTCGAAGACGTGACGCGCGGATTGCCCGGCGATGACACGGACGAGCAAGCGCGCTGGATCGAGGCGACCGTGGTGAACCGCCGGGCTGTGCGGGTCTGTGGCCTTTACCTGCCAAACGGCAATCCCGCTCCCGGCCCCAAATACGACTACAAGTTGGCCTGGATGGAACGGTTGCGGGCAAGGGCATTGGAAATGATGAAAGACGAGGAGCCGTTTCTCATGGCCGGCGACTACAATGTGATCCCGCAAGACGAGGATGCCGCCAGACCCGAAGCCTGGTCAAGTGACGCACTCGCCTTGCCGCAAAGTCGTGCTGCCTATCGCCGTATCATCAATCTTGGAATGACCGATGCGCTCCGGGCCTTCGATCCGGGGTTGGAGCAATACACATTCTGGGATTACCAGGCCGGTGCGTGGAACCGGAATGACGGAATCCGGATCGACCATCTCCTGCTTAGTCCACAATGCGCCGACCTCTTGCTGGAATGCCGCATCGACAAGGAGGTACGCGGGCGCGAAAAGCCTTCGGATCACGTGCCAGTCTGGGTTCGCCTCGACGCTTGAACGCTACTCAGGCGCGCGAAGAAAGGCTGCGAGCCGCAAGGTGGATTGGTTCACATCGTCCGAAGGAGCTTTACCCGCCAGCAAGGGTTCGAGCCGCCTGGCCAGTTCCTTCCCCAGTTCGACCCCCCATTGATCGAAGGAATTGAGTCCAAGGATCACACCTTCAACGAATACGCGGTGTTCGTAGAGCGCAAGAATCTGGCCCAGAACACGCGGCGTGAGACATGGATACGCCAAGGTGGTCGATGGACGGTTGCCCTCGAAAACGCGATGTTCAGCCTGAGCCATCAGCATGTCGCCCGAATACCCCATGGAAGCGGCGATCTCATATGCTTCGGAAAGGCTTCGCCCCTTCATGAGCGCCTCGGACTGTGCAAGGCAATTGGCCACAAGCAAGCGGTGATGATGGGCCAGATTGGGCTCGTGTCCTTCGGCCCCGATCATGAATTCGCAGGGAACGATCTCCGTGCCCTGATGCAAAAGCTGGAAAAAGGCATGCTGCCCGTTTGTGCCCGGCTCACCCCACACAATTGGACCTGAACCATGCGATAGCGCATGCCCATCCTGTCCAACGCGCTTGCCGTTGCTTTCCATCTCGAGTTGCTGGAGATAGGCAGGAAGCCGCGCAAGGCGGTGTTCATAGGGGAGCACCGCCCGGGTGGGAAATCCCATGCCCTGATGATGCCATAGACCAACAAGAGCGAGCATCACGGGCAAATTCTCAGGCAGAGGAGCCGCACGAAAATGCGCGTCCATTTCAGCACCACCGGCCAGAAACCTGGTGAATTCCTCAGGCCCGACGGCAATCATCAACGACAGGCCGATCGGTCCCCACACCGAATAGCGCCCACCCACCCAATCCTCGAATCCAAAGGTCCGCTCGGGCGGGATACCGAATTCTGCAACTCGATCAACAGCCGATGACACCGCTACACATTGCGTTGCAGGATCGGCCACTTGCGATTGCATCCAATCGAGTATGCTGACGGCGTTGGTCATGGTTTCGATGGTCGAGAAGGTTTTGGAGGCGATGATGACCAGTGTGGTTGTCGGGTCGAGCGTACACAGCACATCGACAAGATCGGCAGAATCCACGTTCGAGACGAAATGACAGCGTGGTCCATCGTGAAATGGACTCAACGCGCGGGTTGCCATGGCTGGACCGAGATCGGAACCACCGATACCGATATTGATCACATCGGTGATCATCCCTCCCTGGCCCCTGAAACACCCCGCCCGCACGTCGCTGGAGAAATCCTTCATACGCTCAAGGGTTTCGAGAATCCTCGGCATGACATCCACATCATCGACGATGACCGGCGCGCCAGAAAGGTTACGCAAAGCCGTATGAAGCACCGCACGATCCTCGGAGCAGTTGATCCGAGCACCGGAGAACATCGCGTCGCGTATCGACTCGACCCGGGCAGCACGGGCAAGATTCAGGAGCGCATCGCGGGCGGCAACGTCGATATGTGTTTTCGAGTAATCAAACAGCATCCCGAGGGCGGATATCGAAAACTGTTCAGCACGATCGGTATCACCGAACAGATCGATAATTCGGCTCGACCGGGCTTTTCTGGCCTTGCAAACGACGGAATCCCATGCCGTTTCAAGATCGGATGTCGTCGTCATTCCGGCGCCCAATGGACCGTTAGGCCATCCATGACAGCCGCGATCGGGGCCTCATCGGGTGGCAGATGCATGCCACGTTCAAGAGCATCTCTTTTGCGCCGGCCGGTGATGACAAGGTGCTTGGAAACCGCGGAATCCAGAACCCGGGCACTGAGGGTGACCCGAGTCTCGGCCGCATCGGGCGACCGGATCGGAACCAGCAACGGCGCGTCGACAGCCAACGCGTCCACCAAACCCTCGGCCCCCGGAAGCAGCGATGCGCAGTGCATATCGGCCCCCATCCCGAGAAGAAGCACGGAAATCGGCTGACAGGACACGAGCGAGGATTCGAGCTCGGCAAGTACGTCCTCCGGTTTTTCTGCGGGAATGTAGAGCGGATGATAGACAGCAGCGGCAGCTTTGTCGGTGAGGAGACGTTGTCGCAAAAATCTGGTGTTGGAGCGAGGATGATCCTCAGGCAGCCAGCGTTCATCGGTCAGAAAGACATCAACGCGTGACCAGTCGAGATCTACGGCACAAAGGTTGTCAAAGACCGGACCTGGCGTTTCGCCGCCCGGCACGGCGAAGGATACGCGCTCTTCGTGAAATAGCGTGTTTTCAAGCTCACCGGCCATAATGTTGGCAACGTCGATCGCCATCATGTCGGCATCGGCATATTCGATGAATTTCATTCCCTGATCTCCCGCCAGTGGCGCCCATCGCGATACATGAGTCCCAAGGCGTCCTCCGGACCGGGGCTCCCCGACTCGTATCGCAAAGGTTTTTCACCCTTTTCTTGCCATTGTGCAATGATCGGATCCGTCCATCTCCATGCCGCTTCGACCTCGTCCCCGCGCATGAATAGTGTCTGATTGCCGCGGATCACATCCATGATCAGACGCTCATAGGCGTCGGGAACCAGTTCCGCTTCGGGTCCGAGCGTTTCGGCAAACGACATGTCCAGCGGCACGTCGATGAGCCGCATTCCGCCAGGGCCGGGTTCCTTGATCGTGACGCCCAGTTCTATCCCCTCATTGGGCTGCAACACGATGGTCAGGATATTGGCATGCCGACCGGCATCCGCCCCAAATATCGAATGCGGCGCATCCTTGAACACGACGGCGATTTCCGATGTCCGCGCCTTGAGGCGCTTGCCGGTTCGCAGATAAAAGGGGGTGCCCGCCCATCGCCAGTTGCTTATCCCGGTCTTGAGCGCAATAAAGCTCTCGGTGGTTGAGTTTGCATTGCCCACATCGTCGAGATAGCCAAGTTTATCGCTGCTCGCATCATATTGCCCACGCACGATATCCTCGGGAGCAACATCGTCGAGTGCACGGATCACCTTGAGCTTTTCATCACGCACCGCGCCTGGCTCGAACTTCGCCGGCGGCTCCATCGCGATGAGGCACAACAGCTGCATCATGTGGTTCTGCATCATGTCGCGCATGGCACCCGCGCGATCATAATACTCTGCACGTCCGGCTATTCCGACGGTTTCGGCCACGGTGATCTGGATGTGATCAACGTACTGACTATTCCAGAGCGGTTCGAAGAGCATGTTGGCAAAACGGATCGCCATCAGGTTCTGCACAGTTTCCTTGCCAAGATAGTGATCGATCCGGTAGATCTGAGTTTCATCAAAATGGTGTGCCAATGTGGCGTTGAGTTCGCAAGCCGAGGCAAGGTCATGACCAAAGGGCTTCTCGACCACGATCCGCGTTTCTCCAGACGCCATGCCGTGGCGGTACAGGCGCTCGGCCAGATCGGCGAACAACTCCGGACGGACCGAGAAATAGAAAGCCCGTATGCGATCCGGATTGATGATCTGCGCAAGTGTCTCCCACCCGTCATCCTCCCTTGCATCAAGCTTGATATAGTGCACACGATTGCAAAACGCCGCGATAGCATCCCCTGCGCATAAGACCGCCGGAACCAATTCGGTGATCGCGTCCCGCACAAAGGCACGGTAGCCCGCTTCATCAAAGTCCGTGCGCGCAGCGCCGATGATGTTTGCCTCTTTCGGGATCTGACCTGCACAAAAACGGCGGTAAAGCGCCGGCAGTATCTTGCGCCTTGCCAGATCGCCGGTACCGCCAAACACCACAAGGTCGAAAGGGTCGACCGGAATTACACGCGTCGCCATTGCCGGCTCCCTGACTTAACCTTTGGCGTTGGACAAGTACGAGACAGCTGCTTGCCTGCCTCGAACTTTAACATGTTGCAGTTGGTTCTCAATGACTCTGCTGAATAATCGCCGCACATAGAGAGCACTGGAAGTGATCACGGTCGGCTGATTTCCCCTCCCCCGACGGCCGCACGCACACCTGTCGTTGAGGGGCAGGATGTGGGCAGTCCGCGCGCCACGCGTACGGCAAGATAGGCAAAGGCCTGGGCTTCAAGCATATCACCATCGAGGCCGACATCTTCGACGGGAAGGATCTGACAATCGAGTGCCGCTCCAAGCATTTGCATCATGACGGGGTTGTGCCGCCCCCCACCGGTGACCAGAACGCGAGCAGGCGGCAATGGGCAATGCTCCATACCACGCAGCACGGCCGCCGCAACCATGGCCGTCAGCGTCGCAGCAGCGTCGGCGTCAGAGAGTTCGCGTACCAGTCCAATCATGTCGGCAAAGGCGTCTCGGTCAAGCGATTTGGGTGGCATGCGAAAGAACCAGGGATCGTCCAGGAAAAGCTCGAGCGCATTCTCCTGAACCCGACCGCTTCGCGCCAACACACCATCGCGGTCATAATCCAGCCCCAAGCGCTCCTGCACCAGATCGTTGACCGGCGCATTGGCAGGACCCGTATCGAACGCCAAGAGCGCGCCCGGCGCTTCAGGACCGGAATGGCGAGGGTCGATCCATGTCAGGTTCCCTACGCCTCCCAGATTCAGGAAGGCGATCGGCTCGGACACACCCATATATCGCGCACAGGCGTAGTGGTAGAAGGGCGCCAGAGGCGCACCTTCTCCGCCAAACCGGACATCGGCCGACCGGAAGTCCCACACAACGGGCAACCCAAGGCGCCGAGCCAGCGCGGCACCGTCACCCAGTTGATGCGTGCCCCGCCCGTGAGGATCATGTGCGAGCGTCTGGCCATGAAAGCCGATGATTTCCGCACCCTCGACCCGCGAGAGCGCGGCCACATGTGCGTTCTCGACCACGACCCGAGCCTCATGCAAATCGTCCCCTGGCCATTTACCGAGTGCCTTGCGCAATATCATGCGTTCTTCGGAAGTGTAGGCACGATAGCCAGTTGCGCCAAAACCGAAAATCTGCTCCCCATCAGTTTCGATGAGCGCCACGTCGACACCATCCAGAGACGTGCCACTCATAGCCCCTAGCGCCTTTACCTTGCCCGCTTTCAACATGGACTTTTCCTCGGCCTTTGCCCGCCCTATACAGTCCCGCAGACAGTATGGGACAAGACGCATGACCTACCACCCCAAATCGGAATTCATGGCAACGATGATCGAGCGTGGCTTTCTGGCCGACTGTACCGATTATCAAGGCCTTGACGAAGCACTCTCAAAGGGTGTGGTGCCAGGTTATATCGGCTTTGACGCAACGGCGAAATCACTCCACGTGGGCAGCCTGATCCAGATCATGATGCTGCGTTGGCTACAAAAGACCGGCGGCAAACCCATCACGCTGATGGGGGGCGGGACGACCAAGATCGGCGATCCGAGCTTTCGCGCCGAGGAACGGCCTTTGCTCACGAGTGAACAGATCAACGCCAATATTGACGGCATCAAACGTGTCTTTACTGCCTATGTCGATTACAATGACGGCCCGACCGGCGCAATCATGGTGAATAATGCCGAATGGCTGGACGAGTTGGGGTATATCGAGTTCCTGCGCGACATCGGGCGGCATTTTTCGGTCAACCGGATGCTCTCCTTTGAGAGCGTGAAATCGCGCCTCGATCGGGAACAGAGCCTGAGCTTTCTTGAGTTCAACTACATGATACTTCAGGCCTATGACTTCCTCGAACTGCACCGACGCTACGGTTGCCTGCTTCAGATGGGTGGCAGCGATCAATGGGGCAATATAGTGAACGGGATCGACCTGACGCGGCGGGTGCTTGAGGACGAGGTTTATGGGCTGACCTCACCCCTCTTGACCACATCGGATGGTCGCAAGATGGGCAAGAGCCAGGACGGGGCGGTGTGGCTGGATCGCGACATGCTGAGCCCCTATGAATTCTGGCAATTCTGGCGCAATACCGCCGATGCGGATGTAGGACGATTTCTCAAGCTCTATACTGAATTGCCGCTCGATGAGTGCGAACGCCTGGGCGCGCTTTCAGGTGCCGAAACCAACGAGGCAAAAGTCGTACTGGCGAACGAAGTAACCGCTCTGTTGCACGGGCAAAGCGCGGCGGAGGCAGCAGCGGCCACAGCGCGTGAAGTATTCGAAAAAGGTGGCATGGGCGCGGATCTGCCTACGCTTGAACTGACGCGTGCGGAACTGGGCCAAGGGATTTCGGCGGCACAGCTTATCCTGCGTTCGGGTCTGGTGAAATCGGGCAAGGAGGCGAAACGGTTGATCGCCGAAAACGGAGCGCGAATCGACGATGTACCGCTGACTGATCCGGGGCAGATGTTTGATGCGGGTGCGCTGGCCTCACCGGTCAAGTTGTCGGCCGGCAAGAAGCGGCACGCGCTCGTGAAACTGCTCGATTGAAACAAGGATCGCCCGACAGGTGAATTGGCGCGACTGGCAGGATCCGTCCAGCGCCGCCAGGCCCCGACTTGTTACAGTGGGCGAATCTTGAGGCGAGATATTCTGTTTTCATTGCGGGCGGCCACCTCGAAACGAAACCCGTGCAGGGCAAAAACCTGACCGACCGACGGGATCATCTGGGCCTCGTGTATCACAAGTCCGGCAATCGTGTTGGCATGTTCATCGGGCAGATTCCAGTCAGTCGCGCGGTTCAGATCGCGGATTGTCATGGCACCATCGACAAGGAAATGGCCGTCTTCGCTCTTTCGGATCGGATGTTCCGCGGCAGGGTCGAATTCGTCTGTGATCTCACCCACAATCTCTTCGAGGATGTCTTCGAGTGTAATCAATCCCTGCAGCGATCCATACTCGTCGACCACGAGCGCGAAATGCATTCGCCGCCGTAGAAATTGCCGCATCTGATCGTCGAGGGTGGTCGTTTCCGGCACAAAATAGGGCTTCATGACCACTTCGGAGATCTCGAAGTCGCCGAGACCATTGGGGGATGATTCTGCCCCAAACATCAGCTTGTGCATCGCGCGCAGCAGGTCTTTTGCATGCACGACACCGATGATATTGTCAGGGTCACCTCGAAACACCGGAAGTCGCGTGTGATTGCTTTCAAGGCATTGCGCGAGAATCGTTCCGGCTTCGCTGTCAGCGTCGATCATCTCGATCCGAGAACGGTGGAGCATGATCTCCTCGACCGCGCGCTCCCCCAGATCGAGCGCACCAAGTATCCGATCGCGATCCTCCTTTTCGACTACGCCTTCCGAATGACCGAGATATAGAGCGCCGGCGATCTCCTCGCGAACGGCCAGAATGTGACTGTCCGGGTCGGCCTTGATGCCAAAGAGGCGCAAAACACCCCGCACGAACCAACGCACTCCTCCGACGATAGGCGAGAAAACGGTTATGACCACCTGAAGCGGCGGCGCCACCAGACTGGCAGCGCTCTCGGCGTTCGTGATGGCATAGGTCTTGGGAAGCACCTCAGCGAAGACCAGCACCAAGAGCGTCATAATCAGCGTTGCAAAGGCCACTCCACTCTCGCCAAAAATCCGGGTGAACAGCGCCGTGGCAAGTGATGTTGCGAGGATATTGACAAGGTTGTTACCCAGAAGAACCGAGCCAATAAGTCGTTCGTTATCCTCCGTTATCTCCAACGCACGTTCAGCCCCGCGTGACCCCTTGTCGGCGCGCGACCGCAATTTGCCACGCGACGCGGCGGTCAGGGCGGTTTCACTGCCCGAGAAAAAACCGGAAAGGATCAGCAGCAGGAAAATCGACCCCGACGTAATCCAGAAAGCTCCGTCAAGCCAAGCGTCAGTAGGTTCCATTTTATCGATATGTTATGTCTGTCAGATCACTGGTTATGCGCATCGCAGCCTGGCAAAGCAAGGGGATGTGCAAAAAACGAGGGCGATTGTCATTTTTCGGACGCAGATCGCGCCAATGGATGATGGTCCAATACAAGCTGGCGCAGACGTTCATCCAACACATGGGTGTAGATTTCGGTTGTGGCGAGATCGGCATGGCCAAGCATGACCTGAATCGAGCGCAGATCGGCGCCACCAGCGAGCAAATGGGTTGCAAAGGCATGACGCAACCGGTGCGGAGTAACTGTCTCTGGTGAGACGCCGCCCTTTGCTGCAATTTCCTTGATAAGAAGGTAAAAGCGGTGGCGCGTCAGGTGACCCGACTTGCTGTGGGACGGGAAGAGGAACCGCGAAACGGGATTGCCGGCCTTTCGCGCATGCGCATCGTTCTCATCACGCACCGCGAGCCAATCGGCCAACGCAGACCGCGACGGCGGCGAGAGCGGCACGAGTCGCTCCTTGCCTCCCTTGCCCGAAACCAACAGCATGCGTGGATCTCCACGCGCCGCGGATACCGGCAGCGCGACGAGTTCGCTCACCCGCATGCCGGTGGCATAAAGAAGTTCTACCAGACAAGTGTTGCGCAGCCGATCACTCCCGCTTCGTCCATGGCTACGCGCCGCTTGCAAAAGCCGATCGACGTCCTCATGCGAAAGTGATTTGGGCAAGCGCTTCGGACGTCCCGGACCCTTGATATCTGCAGCAGGGTTGTCAGTGCGAAACCCCTCGTCATAGGCAAACCGATAAAGCTGCCGCAAAGCCGAGAGTCGGCGAGCACGCGTCGAAACAGCCAATCCCTGCGCATCACAAGCCACAAGATAGGCCTCTATCTCGGATCGGCTTGCACTGGAAATGTCGCTTCCCGATCCAATTAACCAAGCGTCAAAATCACCCAGATCGCGCGCATATGCCATACAGGTGTTCTCAGCTGCCCCCATTTCGGCCGCCTGGGCCTCCAAGAAAAGGGGAACCCAACGATGCACCATGGCTATCCCCCGCGATCGAGCAACATGAGCTGCAGGCTTGCGCGGCGAGCGCTGTCCTCGAGTCCCATCGCACGCAACCCTTGAAGCGCACTCTCAAGCTGGCGCAGGTTACCAGCCGCTCCGCTCGAAAAAAGCGTCATGGTGTGAAGAACAGCCTCGCCCAGCTTGTCTTCCTCAAGCAGTGGACGCAGTTCGTCAGGTGGTTCCACAGGCTCGAAGGCGCGAACGATGGAACGCGAGAGTGCACCATGCGCATGTGCCAAATCAGGCGCACCACGCGCGAGTCCAACAAGAAACTTTTCGTCGGATGTCTGTGGTGTGGCGGAGGCCGCGATCACTTCATAATCGGGCGACAGCAGCCCAACCGAAAGCGCGATTCCACGCGCAGGGTCGCTGAGCGCAAGTTCCGCGAGATCAGCGGCATAGAAGCGTGCAAAAGGTACTTCGAGATGAACCGCTTGCATCGCTTTCCATGCCCGCTCCAGAGATGCCTCGACAGCCTCCACATCGCCGGACTGCAAGGCCGTATCGAAACGCCGGATCGCTTCCACTCGCTCCCACACTCCGCCCGATGCTGCCGGTCGTCGAGCCGTATAGAGTGCGATCAGACGGTTCTCCGAAAGAGCCCCGGTCCGAGTGAGACGCTCTGCGGCCTCCAATTCGGCCTTCCAGCCCACAGTGTCACGCAAATCGGTCATGGCGTAGACGCGCTGCAAGGCCGCAGTGGACAGGGGCGCGCCAGCGGCCTCGAAAAGGCGGAAAACGAGGGGTGTGATTTCCGCGACAGGCGGCGGTTCGACGGGATCTTCGCCCCATTCAGGATCAAGATAGATTGCAATCAATTGTTCTTCGGGGGGATCTATCAGATCAAGCGCCGTAGCACTGTCGAACATGACCGCCGCTGTCGCCCAATCGCCTCCTCGGGCTGCGCAATAGATGCGTGCTGAGACTGAGGACGACAGGTATGGCTTGTCATTCAATACGCTGCATGCCGCGTCCTCGTTACCTGACAGCAAGCTGATATCCAGCCACATCGGAAATAGCGCCGGCGTCTCCGGCCCTGCCCGTTCCAGCAGCGCCCCCGCCGCCTCCGCCGCGCCAAGCTCAAGCAGTTTCCCGATCCGGGCTTTCAGAAAAAGCTGTCCTGCTCCACTGTCAGACGGTGGATCAGCTTCGGCGAGCAGCAAGGTATAGAGAAGGGATTGCATCGCCGGGAAGGCAAGAACATCCTGCCGTTCCAATGCGGCGTTCAAATCGGAGGTCGCACTTTCACGCCAGAGATGGCGAGGCAAACCCGATACAGACGTAGGTAGCAATCCTACCGCTCCAACCGATACTTGATCGAGCGGACTAACAGCGACACGCGGAACCGTGGCCGTGTCTGCGACCGGAGGTTCCAACAGCCCACGCGAGGCCCCTTGATCCTCTCCAACCCCGGGAATCACGCGGCGGACCAGAGGAGGTGGGTTCTCAAGCCATTCTATGGCCGAAAGGGGCTCCTGCGCCCGAACCAACTCTGCCATACCCATGCTTGCGACAATGGCAAGGGCCGCGGTACTAATCGACGTCCAGTTCAATGTCCCGACGAATCTCCTGTCCAGGCGGCGAGAAATCAGCACCGAAGAAAGGCCCTAGATAAGCATAACCAATCAACGTGATCACCGCAACAATCACTAGGATAAACAGCCATTTGATAATGCGCTTCATGTCGGACCGCTCGTATGTTCTGCCGGTGCATTGCTTTGATTTTCGGTTCCAGTAAGATAGTTATAGCTGGCATTTTACAAGAGATCACGTCATTGGTGCGCGCTATGGAAGATTTGGCCGGGGAACGCCACGACGCGCGGCACGGAATGAACTGGAACGTCAAAAAGACGATTGTCATGGTCGGCATGATGGGTGTCGGCAAGACCGCCGTCGGCCGGGCTCTGGCGGGCATTCTTGACGCGCCGTTCTTCGACTCCGATGCCGAAATCGAGCGCGCCGCGAACATGACCATCGCCGAGATATTTGACCGTGATGGCGAACCATTTTTTCGCAAGAAGGAAAGCCAGGTCCTCGGGCGTTTACTCGATGCCGAAGTCAAGGGCGTTGTTTCAACGGGCGGGGGCGCATTTCTGAACGCGCTCAATCGCCGAATGATATCGCAACGTGGTGTTTCCGTGTGCCTAGAAGCCGACCTCGGCCTGCTTTGGAATCGTGTAAAACACAAGAATTCGCGACCCTTGCTGCACACAGCTAATCCATATGAAACCCTCGCCAATTTGTACAAGCAGCGCGCGCCAACCTATGCGCTTGCGGATATCAGGCTGCGCGCGCGTCCTGATTGCTCCATAAGCGAAATGGCAAGGTGCGTTCTTGATGCCCTGCGCCAGCGTCCGGACGTCTTGGAGAAAACCACATGAACGACACGGTGCATGTCGAACTGGGCGCCCGGAGCTATGACATCCAAATCGGACCCGGCCTTATCGGTGAAACCGGCAGATTGCTCCGGCCGTACCTGGATCGGGCGCGTGTGGCCGTGATCACCGATGAAAATGTCGCCGCCCTCCATCTTGAAAACATTATCAACAGCTTGGAGCAGCAGGAAATATCTGTATCTACCCTGATTCTTCCCGCCGGCGAAGGAACCAAGTCCTGGCCGCATTTCACGCACAGTGTCGATTGGCTGCTCGAAGAGCAGATTGAACGCAATGACATGGTCATTGCCCTTGGCGGCGGCGTGATTGGCGATCTGGCAGGATTCGCGGCGGCTGTTCTGCGCCGGGGCGTGCGTTTCGTACAGGTGCCGACATCGCTTCTGGCACAAGTGGACAGTTCGGTCGGCGGCAAGACCGGTATCAATTCGCGCCACGGCAAGAACCTCATCGGCGCGTTTCACCAACCAGCCCTGGTAGTGGCAGATACCGATGCCCTCCGCACATTGCCCGAGCGCGATTTCCTGGCCGGTAATGGCGAGGTCATGAAATATGGCCTTCTTGGGGATTATAATTTTTTTCAATGGCTTGAAGAGCATAGTTTATCCTTTCTGTCACGCGACCCCGACACCCTTGCCATCGCTGTCAGGCGCTCTTGCGAAATCAAGGCCGCGATTGTGGCGCGGGATGAGACGGAACAGGGGGACCGGGCGCTTCTCAATCTGGGGCATACGTTTTGCCATGCCCTCGAGGCTGCGACCGGTTACTCCGAGCGGTTGCTGCATGGCGAGGGTGTCGCGATCGGCTGTGCGCTGGCTTTCGAGGTTTCCGCCCGGATGGGCCTGTGCAGCCAGGAAGACCCCAGCCGGTTGCGCGCCTATCTGCACAACATGAAGATGAAGTCGCAACTTTCGGATATACCAAGCAATCTTCCAAGTTCGGAAAGGCTGATCCAGCTCATGCACCAGGACAAGAAGGTGCGTGACGGGCAGATCCATTTCGTGATGGCACGTGGTATCGGTCAGGCTTTCGTGACCCCGGATGTCGATCTCGACATCGTCCGGCAGGTGCTTGACGAACAGCTTGCCGACAAGAGTTAACGCCACGGCGCGGCCCTAAATCGGGGGGTGACATCCGGCTGCCGGGCGGCTGCCACCCGGCTGCCGGGCAAAACGGTCACGAATGTAACCGCATCCGGTTAACGCAACGCGCGCAGCCCCCTTCATCTTGCCTGAAATACTCTGGGGGAAGGCGGCAGAATGCCTTGGCATTTTGCCGCCTTGGGGGTGAAACCCCCAACCGCACGAAACCTGCGCGCCGCAGGCGCACATTGGGATCAGACCTAGCCGCGCAGCCGCGTCCCATCGGGGTCGAAAGGCGGCTTATCGAGGATACGCGCGCGGTGGGGGCGGCCGAGTACCATGACCTCGACCGCGTCCCCCGGCCCTGCATCCTTCACGAAGCCGAGCGCGAGACTCGTCCCCACGTGATAGCCGTAGCCGCCCGACGTGACCCGGCCGATCCCCTGCCCATCGCGGAAAATCGGCTCACCACCTGTCGCATCCGCGCCGGAGGCCGCCACGTCGCCCTCATCCAGAACCAGCATCACGAGGTGCTCGCGCGCGTCACGGGTCATCACATCGGCCACGGCCGAGCGGTGCAGGAATTCCTTGTCGAGCTTCACCAGCCGGTCCAGCCCCACCTCCTGCGGCCAGTATTCTGGCGAATATTCGCGCCCCCAGGAGCCATAGCCCTTTTCCAGCCGGAGCGACATGAGCGCACGCGACCCGACCGGTCCCGCGCCATAAGCGCGCCCTGCGTCCAGCAGCGCGGAATAAAGCCGCGCCTGGTCTTTCGCGGCGCAATGCAGCTCCCAGCCCAGATCGCCGGTGAACGACACCCGCAGGGCGAGGCAATCGACCCCGGCCAGTTCGATCCGCTGTGAGCGCATGAAGGGGAAATCCGCCGTTTCCAGCGAGGCATTCGTCAGCCGCGCCAGGATTTCGCGCGATCTCGGCCCGGCCACGTTGAAGCCGCACATCGCCTCGGTCCGGGACTCGAACACCGTCCCCTCGGGAAGCGGCACCATGCCAAAGAACCGGCTGTGATAGCGTTCGGCCATGCCCGAACCGATGATCCAGAATTCATCCTCGGCCAGCCGCGTGACGGTGAAATCGCCCGCGATGCCGCCCCGCTTGCCGATGAGCGGCGTAAGGCAGGAGCGCCCCACCACGCGCGGCATGCGGTTGGCGAAAACCGCGTTGAGCCAGTCCTCGGCCCCCTGCCCCGTGACCCGGTACTTGGCGAAATTCGAGATGTCTATGATGCCCGCGCGCTCGCGCAGCATCCGCGCCTCGGCACCCACCGGTTCCCACCAGTTCTGGCGGGTAAAGCCGTTGGTGTCCTCCACTCCCGGCGCATCGGCGAACCAGAGCGGGTGTTCCCAGCCATAGTTGAGGCCAAAGACCGCGCCCATCTCGCGTTGCATCTCGTAGGCGGGGCGGGTGCGCACCGGGCGCCCGGCGCTGCGTTCTTCGTTCGGGAAGTGGATGGCGAAGCGGTGGGCATACTGGTCGGCAACGCGAGCACGAGTGAAATCCTTGCCCGCCCATGCGCCGAACCGCGCCACGTCCCATGCGAACATGTCGAGCCCGGTTTCGCCCGTCGTGATCCATTCAGCCGCCAGCTTGCCCATGCCGCCGGATTGCGAGAATCCGGGGATGATGCCGCAGCAGGCGAAATAGCCCGGGCGTTCGGGCACCGAGCCGAAAAGCACGTTGGCGTCGGGCGACCAGATCATCGGTCCGTTGATCACCCGCTTGATGCCCGCCTGCCCCACGGCGGGCACCCGGTCGATCGCGCGCAGCATGTTCTCCTCGATCCGGTCGAGATCGTCGGCGAACAGTTCATGCCCGAAATCGGGCGGCGTGCCGTCCTCGGCCCAGAAGCGCATGTCGCGCTCATAGGCGCCGACCAGAAGCCCCTGACCCTCTTGCCGGAGGTAGTATTCGCCGTCGCGATCCGCGACCGAGGGCAGGCGGCGGGTCATCGCGGCGATTTCGGGAATCGTTTCGGTCACGAAATACTGGTGCTCGGTGGGTTGCAGCGGCAGCGTGATTCCGGCCATGGCGGCCACTTCGCGCGCCCAGAGGCCGGCGGCGTTGATTACCCATGGCGTGCGGATATCGCCCTTTTCGGTGCGCACGATCCATGTGCCGTCGGGTTGCGCCTCGGTCGCGGTGACGGGGGTAAAGCGCATGATCTCGGCCCCGCCCGCGCGCGCGCCCAACGCATAGGCGTTGGTGACGCCCGACGGGTCGACATTGCCGCCATCGGGTTCATACATGATGCAGCGAATGCCATCGAAATCGACCAGCGGGTGCAGGCGCTCGGCCTCGTCCCGGGTGATCTCGTGATAGTTCATGCCATAGAGTTTCGCCTTGGCCGCCTGCAGCCGAAGCTGGTGTTCGCGCGCCTCGGTCTGGGCGAGGTAGAGCGAGCCGGGCTGGAAGATACCGCAGGACTGCCCGGTCTCGGCCTCGAGATCCTTGTAGAGCTGCATCGTGTAATGCTGAATGCGGCTGATATTGGTGTTGTCGTGCAACCCGTGGATATTGGCGGCAGCGTGCCAGGTGGAGCCCGATGTCAACTCGTCGCGTTCGATCAGGACGACGTCGCGCCAGCCCGCCCGGGTCAGGTGGTAAA
Organism: Rhodobacteraceae bacterium HLUCCO07; assembly: GCA_001314705.1. Taxonomy (GTDB): domain Bacteria; phylum Pseudomonadota; class Alphaproteobacteria; order Rhodobacterales; family Rhodobacteraceae; genus Aquicoccus. Next base: position 59,234 of record LJSU01000009.1, on the reverse strand, counting down.
GGATCGAACAGCCGATCACGCCGCCTCCGATCACGACGGCCTGTGCATGGGTGCGCATGGGTGCTCCTTGCTCTTGTCTCGGGTGCGGGGCGTGTTGTGGCCCGCCTTGCTCCGGGCCAGATTGGCGCAGGGTGCGGGGCTCGGATTGCCCGAATGCGACGCGCTTCGTCGCTGAGTGACATGCCGGGCGCTGTCGGGACCGGTCAGGGTGGCGGCAAGACGGGAACAGAGAGGAACAGGCCCATGAAAACCAATGCGCGCGTGGTCGTGATCGGCGGCGGTGTCGTCGGATGTTCGGTGCTTTACCACCTGACCAAGCTGGGCTGGTCGGACGTGATGCTGGTCGAGCGCAGTGACCTCACGTCCGGCTCCACGTGGCACGCGGCGGGCGGGTTTCACACGCTCAACGGCGACACCAACATGGCCGCGCTTCAGGGCTACACGATCCGGCTTTACAAGGAGCTGGAAGAGATCACCGGGCTCTCTTGCGGGTTGCATCATGTCGGCGGCGTGACGCTTGCGGACAATCGCGATCGGATGGACATGCTCCTGGCCGAGCGGGCCAAGCATCGCTACATGGGGCTGGAAACCGAGATCGTGGGGCCCGACGAGATCCGCAAGATCGCGCCGGTGACGAATACCGAGGGCGTGATCGGGGCGCTTTACGACCCGCTTGACGGACATCTCGACCCCAGCGGCACGACCCATGCCTACGCCAAGGCCGCAAGGATGGGCGGGGCCACGATCGAGACGCATTGCATGGTCAAGGAAACCAACCAGCGCATGGACGGGAGCTGGGACGTGGTGACCGACAAGGGCACGATCCATGCCGAGCACCTGGTCAATGCTGCGGGCCTCTGGGCGCGCGAGGTGGGGGCGATGGCGGGGGTCTATTTCCCGCTGCACCCGATGGAGCATCAGTATATCGTCACCGAGGAAGTGCCCGAGATCGCCGAGATCATCGACGCGGGCGGTGAGCATCCGCACGTGATGGACCCGGCCGGGGAAAGCTACTTGCGCCAGGAAGGGCGCGGGCTTTGCATCGGGTTCTATGAACAGCCTTGCCGGCCCTGGGCGGTGGACGGCACGCCCTGGACCTTCGGGCATGAGTTGTTGCCCGACGATTTCGACAAGATCGAGGACAGCATCGCCTTCGCCTATCGCCGCTTTCCGGCGCTGGAGCGAGCGGGTGTGAAATCGGTGATCCACGGGCCGTTTACCTTCGCCCCCGACGGCAACCCGCTGGTGGGGCCGGTGCCGGGGATGCGCAATTACTGGTCAGCCTGCGCGGTGATGGCGGGGTTCAGCCAGGGCGGCGGCGTGGGCCTGATGCTGGCGCAGTGGATGATCGAGGGCGAGTGCGAGCGCGATACCTTCGCGATGGATTGCGCGCGCTACGGCGACTGGATCACGCCGGGATACACGCGCCCCAAGGTGGTCGAGAATTACCAGAAACGCTTTTCCGTGGCCTACCCGAACGAGGAACTGCCCGCCGCGCGACCCTGCCGGCAGACGCCGATGTATGACATTTTCGACGGCATGGGCGCGGTCTGGGGGGCGCAATACGGGCTCGAGGTGCCCAACTATTTTGCCGAAAGTGACGAGCCACGCTATGAGACGCCGTCCTTTCGCCGCTCCAACGCCTGGGACGCCACCGCGCGCGAGGTTCGGGCCGTGCGCGAGGCCGTGGGCATCAACGAGGTGCACAATTTCGGCAAATATCTGGTGACGGGCTCGGGCGCGCGCGCCTGGCTCGACCGGATCATGGCCGGGCGGATCCCGAAACCGGGGCGGATCTCGCTCACCCCGATGCTGTCGCCCAAGGGGCGGCTCATCGGCGATTTCACCGTGTCCTGCCTCAGCGACGCGGCGTTCCAGCTCACCGCCTCCTACGGAAGCCAAGCCTATCACATGCGCTGGTTCGAACAGAACGAGGCCGAGGGCGTGCAGGTCGAGAACATTTCCGACCGGCTCAACGGGTTCCAGATCGCGGGGCCGAATGCGCGCGAAGTGCTGCAATCGCTGGTCAGCGAGGATGTGTCCGACATGCGCTTCATGGATCTGCGGCACATGACGTTGGGGATGGTCGATTGCCTTGTTCAGCGGGTGAGTTACACCGGCGACCTGGGCTTCGAGATTTATTGCGACCCGATGGCGCAGCGCAGCCTTTGGGCGACGCTGTGGGAGGCGGGCCAGCCGCTGGGCATGAAACCCTTTGGCATGCGTGCAATGATGAGCCTGCGCCTCGACAAGTTCTTCGGCGCCTGGCTGCGCGAGTTCTCGCCCGATTACACGCCAGGCGAGACCGGGCTGGACCGATTTATCCAATGGTCGAAACCGGTTGATTTCATCGGCAAAGAGGCAGCGAAGGCCGAGCGCGCGGCGGGATCGGAACGCAAGCTCGTGGCCTTCGAGGTCGAGGCCGGGGACGCGGACGTGAACGCCTATGAGCCGATCTGGATCGAGGGCGCGGTCAAGGGGTTCTGCACCTCGGGGGGCTATTCGCACCATGCGGGCAAGTCGGTCGCGCTGGGTCTGATCCCGCGCGAGGTGGCGGCGGATGGCCTCGAAGCCGAAATCGAGATCCTGGGCGAGATGCGCAAGGCGCGGCTGATCGAGACGCCGCTTTTCGATGCCGATGGCGCGCGGATGCGGGGCTGAACCCGGCCCAGCCCTTCATCTTGCCCCAAATACTCCCGCCGGAGGCGCCGGCGCTTGTCTTTGGCGCGCCGGTTGGAAAGACTGGCCCACATGGACCCTATTGCCATCCTGATCCTCGCCGCCGGAGCCTCGTCCCGGATGCGAGGACGTGACAAGCTTTGCGAAGATGCCGCGGGCCAGCCGCTTCTGTCGCGGGTGGTGACGCGGGCCATGGCCACGCGGATTCCGGTCCTGGTCACCCTGCCCGGCCCGGAGCATCCGCGCACGGGGCTGATCGGCGGGGCGGGGGCGGTGTTCGTGCCGGATGCCCAGGAAGGCATGGGCGCGTCGATCCGGGCAGGCGTGGCAGCATTGCCACCCGGCACCCGGGCGGTGATGATCCTGCCCGCCGACATGCCCGACATCACCACCGCGGATCTGGAGACGATGCGGGATGCCTTTCGCGCCGCGCCCGACCAGGTGCACCGCGCAACCAGCGAGGATGGCACGCCGGGGCATCCGGTGGTGTTTCCCGCACGGCTTTTCCCGGCTCTGCTGACGTTGCGGGGTGACGCGGGCGCGCGGGCGGTGTTGCGCGGCGAAGCGATTCGCCTCGTGCCCCTACCGGATCGGCACGCGCTGACCGATCTCGATACGCCGGAAGATTTCGCCGCGTGGCGAAATGTCTGACGCGACGAAAAATGGGGGAGAGATGCGCGCACCCCTCCCCCGTGTGCCCGGGTGAAGGGTCAACACCCGAGGCAGCCGCATATTCGTTGCATTCAGGATGATCCGGGGCCGCGCCTGACCGGCACGACCCCGCTTGATGGATGGCTCAACGGGCGAGCAGTTGGGCCTCGTGCCGTTTCAGCGCACGGCGGGCTGCGGCGTAATCGTCGAGCCCCTCGGCGGTGGTGAGTTCGGGGAACAGCTCAAGAATCTCGTCACGCTGCTCCACGCCCAGACCGTCGAGCACATTGGCCCCCGGCTGGAAGCTCTCGGACCACGCACCGTTCGAAAGCACGACCTCGTGACGGTCGAACATGAAGTGGACATAGGTAACGCCCAGCGTGCCGACCTCGTCGATGCCCGGCATGCCGGTCAGATGCTTGGCCGCGGCCAGCACTTCGGTTTCCTCGAAGTAAAGCTGGGTCTTGTCCCCGGTCAGGAGCATCCGGTGTTGCGGGCTGACCAGGATGTCATGCTCGGGCAGGTTATGGCCGAGGCTGCCTTTCTGGATCAGGATCGGGCGCAGGTTGGGCGCACGGGCAAGTTCGTGGCCCGTGAGCGTGCGGGTGCCGATCCAGCGGATTTCCTGGATGCCGTTGTCGCGGGTGATGATCTTGTCGCCCGGCTTGAGATCCTCGACCATGCGCTCGCCCTTGGGGGTCGCGATGGTGGTGCCGGGGGTGAAGCAGGGCACGATATTCTCGATCTCGCGGAATTCGAGGGTTCCGGCGTCTTCGCCATCCCTGTCGAAATAGCGCACCACGCCGTCTTCGCGATCATCGGAGGTGTATTCGATCTGCAATCCGCCACCTTCGGGGACCGAGCCCCGGAGGTCGAGGGTGTCGTAGTCGAAAGGCAGGTCGTCATCGGGATTGATGCCGCCCGGACCGCCACCGCCGTCAACCAGTTCACCGGGATTGACATTGATGAACGCGTCGCGCCCGTCGGCGCCGAGCATGGTGTCTTCGCCGGCACCGCCGTCGAGCGTGTCATCCCCATCGCCACCGATCAGGATATCGTCACCCGCTTCGCCCTGAAGCTGGTCATCGCCCGCACCGCCATAGACGAGATCATCGCCTTCACCGGCAAGGACGGTGTCGTCACCGGGGCCCGCGATCACGACGTCATCGTTCGACCCGTCGCGCGCATCGTTGGCGTCGATCATGTCGCCCTGCGGGTCGCCCGTGTAATCGGCATCGATCAGGTCATCGCCTTCGTCGCCCTCGACGATATAGTTGGGGCCGCCGCCATCGCCTTCATTCACCATGACGTTGACCGTGGCTGTGGCGCTGTTGCCATCGGGATCCTCGACCGTGTAGTCGAACGCGTCCTCTCCGGTGAAGCCCGCATCAGGCACGTAGACGACCCGCCCGTCCGGGGCCACGATCGTCGAGCCGTTCGCGGGATCGGTCGTGCCCGTCACTTCGAGCGGCTGGCCTTCCGGATCGCTGTCATTCTCCAGAACGTCGATCACGACGGGCGTATCCTCGTCGGTCGTCGCGCTGTCATCACCTGGAACCGGCATCTGCGGGTCGGCATCCGTCGTCGAGAAATGGATGTCGGAAACGGTGACTTTCTGGTCGCCTTCTCCCGTGTTGTCGTAATCGATCACGACCGAGGCCACCGGACCCGGGATCTCGACCAGGGCGGATGCCTGGCCATCCATGGGCGTCCAGGAGTCGTCGCCACCGCTCAGCGTGTTGCCGTTGGAGTCCACGTCGCTGCCGGGGGTGAGCGTCACGGGCACCTCGTTGCCCTCGGCGTCGAAGCCGCGAACGTTGAGCATGTCGAAATGGAAATCGCCCGTCTCGCCGAGCTCTTCACTGCCCGTGTCGATGTCGTTGATCCGGAAGGAGACGTTTTCCACCTCATCCCCGAAGGCTTCGTCGTTCGACGCAAAGGAAATCGTCGTGGTCGAGGTGTCGGAGGTTCCGCCCTCCCCCCCATCGCCGAAGAGCTTCAGGAAGGACGTATCGGCATAGGGATCATCCGGACCGACATAGCCTTCGGCATTGAAGGTAAAGGCCTGCGCACCCGGATCCTCCTGGTTGAAATCGACGGTGACATTGACACCACCCGTATCCACGGTCTGGGAGGATCCCAGATCCGTGCCGTATGCTCCGAAAAGCCCCCAATCGAGTACCAGATCAGCCATAATAAAAAGACCCTTTCACATTCGGCCGGCTTCCCGGCCTGTCGCCTGGCGACACTGCGGACCATGACACGCGAATGCGTGGATGAGGCCCGTTCAACCCTTCATTCATGACAGCTTCACACCGCGTGGAAAGATCCGCACGGATGCGGGCGCCAAGGCCCACCCGAGCGGTATTGGTGACGCGCCGAAAACAGCGCGCGCGTTTCACCACTTTCCCCGCATCACGCGGAAGTGTCACAGTTTAGTGGCCGCCCCATGGCCAGCAGACATGCCCCCCAGTCGGGCAGGGTTACAATAGCTTGAGCGGCATCGCGGACAAACCCGAATCTGGCGGGAATGAGACAAGATCTCTCCCCCTATGGTTGATTTTCGCCCTGATTTCGCCAGATTTCAACTGCCCATCCGGCGATTGTTTCTCATTCGTCACCATCGCGAAATAGCGGTTCTGACCTTTTTCCAAAGGCTAGTCTGCAAGGGCGCGTCCTCAGCCAATGACCTTTATGCACAGGCCGTTGTTTCCTGTTCAGGAACAATGCAATTTGAACGAATGTGTCGGAAATTTGTTCACTTCACGGAAAGATTCGAAGGTCGCGGCCGCAATCCAGGCATCAATCTTCGGATTTTCGGACAATTGAACACGGATTCTTAATGATCCTCGGGGAGAGAGGACGAATCGATTGATTCGCAAACCGGGTGGTGGTGCCCAAGGCGAGACTCGAACTCGCACGGTATTGCTACCGGGGGATTTTGAATCCCCTGCGTCTACCATTCCGCCACTTGGGCCCGACACATCGTTTAGCGCGTCGCCAATGGTCTTGAAAAGGGCAAAATGCGCCAGTTTCAGTCCCCGATGAGCGGGCCGCGCCGGTTCAGCGTCTCGATATCCATGCCGGCCATCTTCTTGTAGGCGCCCGCAACCTCTTCCAGCTCGTCACGATCCATCACTTCGGATATGTCGTCGAAGCCATCGGGCGCACGTTCGGCGACCACGTCGAGCACCTTGTCGGGCCCGTCGCCACGATTCGCCAGAACCAGCGCATTGACCGGCTCGCGCCGGATGGTGTCGTAGCTTTCGAGCGCGTCCCGGGTCAGGCCACGATCGCGCAGCTCGCGCGAGAGGATGCGCGCATCGAGGATCGCCTGTGACGCGCCGTTGGAACCGATCGGATACATCGCGTGCGCCGCGTCCCCCAGAAGCGTCATCCGCCCATGCGTCCAGACCGGGAGCGGGTCGCGATCGACCATCGGGTATTCGAATATCTCTTGGGCATCGGCGATGACACCCGGAATATCGAGCCAGTCGAACGACCAGTCGGCAAAGGCGGGAGCGAAATCGGCACGGTCGCCGTCGCGGTTCCAATCCTGTTCGCGCCACTGGTAATCTTCGGGCATCATCCGGTCGGCGATCCAGTTGATCAGGCAGGTGCCGTCGCCGTAGTCCTCGATCGGGTAGCAGACGAACTTGCACGCCTTGCGCCCGACCATCGCCATGGATCGCCCGGTGAGGAATGTCGGCCCATGCGTCACCCCGCGCCACATCATCACCCCACCCCAATGGGCCGGACCCTCGTCGGGATAGAGTTTCGCCCTGGCGCGTGAATTGATCCCGTCGGCAGCAACGAAGACGCGGCCCTCCGCGGTGCCGGTCTGCGCCCCGGTGGCACGGTCGGTCAGCGTGATCTCGACCCCGTTGGCGGTGTCGCGCCAATCGCTTACCGCGGCACCGCGATGAATCACGTCGCCGCCTGCACGTTCGATGAGCGCGCGCAGGAGCAGCGTCTGCGTCCGCCCGCGATGGATCGAGTATTGCGGCCAGTTGTAACCGGCAAAGCGGCCACGCGGCTCGGACCAGATGCGCCCGCCCTGTGCCGAGAAATAGGCAACCTCCCGGGTCCTGAGACCGTCGGCGTCGAGCGCCTCCGCAAGTCCCATCTCGTAAAGTTCGCGGATCGCGTGGGGCTGCACGTTGATGCCGACCCCCAGGGGGCGGATTTCGCGCACCGCCTCGAAGATTCGAAAGGGAATGCCCAGTTGATGCAGGCTCAGCCCCAGTGTAAGCCCGCCAATGCCTGCGCCGGCGATGAGAACCGTCATGGTTGCCTCCGATCGTGCCTCTTTGGTCGGTTTTTGCGCACAGTTTGCAGGGTATGGCGAGATGATGCCAGCGCGCAATGCGGCGCGGGCGGAAAACGGGCAAGGGAGCCGGGATGATACGCGGGCTTTACGACTGGACCATGCGGCTGGCCTATCACCCGCGCGCGCTCTGGGCGCTGGCGGTGGTGGCATTCATCGAAAGCTCGGTCTTTCCGATCCCGCCGGACGTGTTGATGATCCCGATGATCCTCGCCCGCCCGGACCGCGCCTTCCTGATCGCGGCGGTGGCGCTGGTCTCGTCGGTGATTGGGGGGGTTCTGGGCTATGCGATCGGGTTCTTCGCCTATGAGCAGATCGGCCAGCCTGTCCTGACGGCGATGGGCAAGGGCGATGCCATGGAGGCGTTCAACACGCGGTTCAACGATTTCGGGTTCTGGGCGGTCCTGACCGCGGGGGTGACGCCCTTTCCCTACAAGGTGATCACCATCATGTCGGGCTGGACGGCGATGCCCCTTGGCACGTTCATCGCCACCTCGATCCTCGCGCGGGGGCTGAGGTTCTTCATCGTGGCGATTCTGCTGTGGAAATTCGGCGCGCCGATCCGCGACTTCATCGAGCGCCGGTTGGGCTTGATGTTCGCGCTGTTCGTGATCATTCTGCTTGCTGGCTTCTACGCGGTGAAATACCTATGACATTCGACCGACCGACATTGATCATTCTTGCCGCCGGGGGGTCGGCGGCGATGATGATCGGCGCGCTCCTGTTCCAATACGTGGGCGAGATGGCGCCGTGCACGCTGTGCTACTGGCAACGCTATCCCCATGTGGCCGCGGTGGTGATCGGCCTGTTGGCGCTGATGGTGGCAGGAAGGGGCCTGCCCTTGCTCGGCGCTCTGGCGGCGGGCAGCACGGGCGGCATCGGCGTCTATCACACCGGGGTCGAGCGCGGCTGGTGGGAGGGTCCGGCCAGTTGCTCGGGTGGTGGCGGGCTGGGCGGGATGTCGGGCGCGGATCTGCTGAGCGTCGATTCGCCCACCGGCGTCGTGATGTGCGATGAAGTGCCCTGGGAGATGTTCAGCCTGTCGATGGCGAGCTGGAATGCGGTGATTTCCTTCGCCCTCATGGCAATGTGGCTCCTGGCGGCGCGCAGCCGGGTCTGAGCCCGCCCGATCAGCCCCGCGCCGATTTGCGGGTCGAGAGCAGGAGCGAGGTTTCGCTGGTCGCCACCCCGTCGAAACGGCGGATGCGGGCCAGAACCTCGTCGAATTCCTCGAGCGTGGCGGTGCCGATCTCGGCGATCACGTCCCAGCGGCCATTGGTGCTGTGCACCCCGCGCACGGCGGGAAGCCCCGAAAGCTGGCGGATGATCCGGTCGGCGCCGCGCCCCTCGATTCCGATCATCATCAGCCCGCGCACCGGGTCGGCCTGCGCATCCTCCTTCAGGACCACGGTGAAGCCGATGATCTCGCCCGCTTGCCTGAGCCGTTCGATGCGCGCCCGCACGGTGGTACGCGATACCCCAAGCAGCAATGCCAGATCGGAGAGCGAGGCGCGTGCATCATGGCGCAGGGCCGAGATAAGTTTCCGGTCGGTATCGTCCATTTCGTGCGAATTCCCCTTCGTTTCGACAATTCTGGCGTCATGATGGCCCATTTGCCCGCTGGATCAATCCCCGTATCGGAGAAATACAAGCCGAGAGCAAAGAAAGAGGATCGTGATGGAGCAGCGAGACGTTCACCTGATCGGGGTGCCGATGGACAGCGGCAAGGCGCGGCAGGGCTGCCGTATGGGACCGGATGCCTATCGCATCGCGGGTCTCGGGGACGAGCTCGAACTGCTCGGCCACCGGGTCACGGACCGGGGCAACATCGCCCCGGCCCCGCATCCCGAGGACGCGCCGGGCGGGCATCTGTTCCGCCCATACGCGGTGATCGGCTGGACCAGCGCGCTGATCGGCGCGGCGCGCGCGGCGATGGCGGCGGGCCTGCCGATCTTCATGGGCGGCGATCACGCGCTGTCGCTGGGCAGCGTCGCCGGGGTGGCCGCCCACGCGGCCGAGGCCGGTCGGCCGCAATTCGTGCTCTGGCTCGATGCGCATTCGGATTTCCACACGCCGCAAACCACGCAAAGCGGCAACCTGCACGGCACGCCGCTGGCCTATGTCACAGGGCGTCCGGGGTTCGAGAGCTTCCCGCCGCTGCCCGCCGCGATTCCCGAAGAGAATATCTGTATCATCGGGCTGCGCTCGGTCGACGGGGCCGAACGGCAGGCATTGATGGCCTCGCGCATCCGCTGCCACGACATGCGCCACATCGACGAACATGGAATCGCCCGCCCGCTCGCAGCATTTCTCGACCGTGTGGCGGAGGCGGGCGGCGCGCTGCATGTCTCGCTCGACGTGGATTTCCTCGACCCGGGCATCGCGCCGGCGGTGGGCACGACCGTGCCGGGCGGCGCCAGTTTCCGAGAGGCACACCTTGTGATGGAGATGATCCATGACAGCGGGCTCATGACCTCGCTCGATCTCGTCGAACTCAACCCGTTTCTCGACGAGCGCGGGCGCAGCGCGCAAGTCATGGTCGATCTCGCGGCCTCGGCGCTGGGGCGACAGGTGTTCGATCGACCGACCTATGCGAAAGGATGAAGATCATGACACAACCCTCTGACAAGGCGCTGGTTCCCTTCGTATCGGTCGATCACATGATGGGGCTTGTACATCACCTGGGGATCGAGGAAACGCTGCGCGGGCTGGCCGATTACATCGAGGCCGATTTCCGCCGCTGGGAGAAATTCGACAAGTCTCCACGCGTGGCGAGCCATTCGGATGTCGGCGTAATCGAGTTGATGCCGACCAGCGACGGCGAAGCCTATGGGTTCAAATACGTGAACGGGCACCCCAAGAACACGAGCGAGGGGTTGCAGACCGTCACCGCCTTTGGCCTGCTGGCGGATGTCTACACCGGCTATCCGGTGCTTCTGAGCGAGATGACGCTCCTGACGGCGCTGCGCACGGCGGCGACCTCGGCCGTGGCGGCGAAATACCTCGCCCCCGAGGGCGCGCGCTGCATGGCGATGATCGGCAACGGGGCGCAGGCGGAATTCCAGAGCCTGGCGATGAAGGCGATCTGCGGCATTGATACGGTGCGGCTCTACGACATCGACGCAAGCGCGACGCGAAAGGTGGCGCGCAACCTCGCGGGGACCGGGCTGCGGGTCGTGGAGTGCAAGAGTGCCGAAGAAAGCATGGAGGGCGCGCAGATCATCACCACCTGCACCGCGGACAAGCAATATGCCACGATCCTGACCGACAACATGGTGGGCAGCGGCATGCATATCAACGCGATCGGCGGCGATTGCCCGGGCAAGACCGAACTTGCGCCCGAAATTCTCTATCGCTCTGATATTTTTGTTGAGTTTCCGGAACAGACCCGAATCGAGGGCGAGATTCAGCAGATGGCCCCGGATCACCCGGTGACCGAACTCTGGCAGGTGATCAGCGGCGCGGTTCCGGGACGACGCGAGTCGGACGCGATCACGCTGTTTGACAGCGTAGGATTCGCGATCGAGGATTTCAGTGCGTTGCGGTTCCTGCGCGATGCGATCGCGGGTTCGGGTTTCTTCACGCCGCTCGACCTTCTGGCCGATCCCGACGATCCGCGCGATCTCTTCGGAATGCTGCGCCGGGCCGCCCCGAGATCGGTGCGGCCCGGCCAACCCCCTGCCGCCTTGGGGCCGACAGCAAGGGGAAGTTCCCCGTCAGTCGGTTGACGGCGCCTCCATCAAGCCCATGTCCTGTGCGGCCTTAACCTCGGCCTCATCAAGCACTCCGTCGGCGTTGGAATCCATCGAGTTGAAATCCTCGATGGTGATTTCGGGGTTCACCGCCTGAACCTCCTGCATGGTCAGAAAGCCATCGCCGTTGGCGTCCGCCTCGCCTATGCCCTGCCCGACGGCAAGCGCCGGCGTCATCAGGAGCGAGATGGCGGCCAGGCTGGGAATGCGGAATTTCATATCGTGATCTCCTTTTTGGTTGATGAAGGTCGCTGCCTTCGGGGGCCATGGAGCAAAGCGCCCCCCGGGTTGGAAACCGGTCCTGCGACGTGGGCCTGTTTCAGGCTGTTTGCCGCCGGTTGGCGCCTTGCATCGGGCGGAGACCCGCCGGGCAAAATCCTGCCACCCTCGGTTGCGCGGATCTCTTCGCATTCCAGCATCGGATTCAAGCAAGGTCCTGCCGGACAGGCCGGCATGGCCCGGTGCGGCCGCAGGTCGCACGTTGCCAAGCCCGCAGGTCCAGGGAGAATCGCGGAAAAGAAAAGAGGGGGGCCGCGAGACCCCCCTTTCAGTTTCGCCGTCCAGGCTCACTCATTGATCACCGCCCGGTTTGTTGCCTGCGGCCTGAACGACGCCAGAGACGAGCGCACCCGCCCCGGAAGTCTCAGCTACACCCGCTTGTCGCGCCGCAGGTGTTGCATTTCATGCAGGTGCCGTTGCGCACCAGCGTGTAGTTGCCGCATTCGCCGCACGCCTCGCCCTCGTAGCCCTGCATCCGGGCCTTGGAGCGCGCGTCCATGGGGACGGTGCCCGAGGCCATCGCCGTCGTTGTGGTGGTGGCGGCCATGGCGGCGCCCGCCGCCGCCCCGGCGGTTTCCGGCACCAGCGTGTTGAGAGTCGTCACCGGATCGAACCCGTTCAACGCCGTGCCCCCGACGGCCTGCCCACCCTGGAGCACAACGAGTTCCTGGGGCAGGCGCTTGCGCAGGTAGCCGGTGGAGCTGATCTGCTTGAGCACTTCGAGCGAACGCGAGGCGGCGGTTTCGGACATCTCCTTGATGTTCGAGACGCCCTCTTCCTCGCCCCGGCCCAGGTCATCGAAGGATGCGCCTTGCGGTTTGACATGCGCAAGGTCGGTCCGGTCGAGATAGCTGACTGCCAGTTCGCGGAAGATGTAGTCGAGGATGGAGGTGGCGTTCTTGATGCTGTCATTGCCCTGCACCATGCCCGCCGGTTCGAACTTGGTGAAGGTGAAGGCATCGACGAATTCCTCGAGCGGCACGCCGTATTGCAGGCCGACGCTGACCGCGATGGCGAAATTGTTCATCATCGCGCGGAAGCCGGCGCCTTCCTTGTGCATGTCGATGAAGATCTCGCCAAGTTGGCCATCCTCGTATTCGCCGGTGCGCAGGTAGACCTTGTGCCCGCCCACGATCGCCTTCTGGGTATAGCCCTTGCGGCGCTCGGGCATCTTTTCGCGGTTCGAGCGCACGATTTCCTTGATCACTACCTTCTCGACGATCTTTTCGGCCAGCGTCGCGGCCTTTTCGTGGCTCGAGCCGCTTTCCAGCACCTCCTGCGCGTCCTCGTCGTCCTCGACCAGGGCCGCGGCCAGCGGCTGGCTGAGTTTCGAGCCGTCGCGGTAGAGCGCGTTGGCCTTGACGCCCAGCGACCAGCTGAGTTCATAGGCTTTCTGGCAATCCTCGATGGTCGCGTCGTTGGGCATGTTGATCGTCTTGGAGATGGCGCCCGAGATGAAGCTTTGCGCAGCGGCCATCATGTGGATATGCGACTCGGTGCCGAGATAGCGCTTGCCGGTCTTGCCGCAGGGGTTGGCGCAATCGAACACATGGTAGTGCTCTTCGCGCAGATGCGGCGCGCCTTCGAGCGTCATGGTTCCGCAGACATGGTCGTTGGCCGCGTCTATATCGGCGCGCGAGAACCCGAGATGCCGCAGCAGGTCGAAAGCGGGATCGTTGAGCTTCTCGGCCGGGATGCCCAGGGTTTCGGTGCAGAACTCGGCGCCCAGCGTCCACTGGTTGAAGACGAAGCGGATGTCGAAGGCACTGCCCAGTGCGGCCTCGACCTTTTCGATCACGCGCGGGGTAAAGCCATGGACGGCCAGCGAGCCATGGTTGATCGCGGGCGCCTGGCCCAGCGAGCCATGGCCCACCGCGTAGGCGATGATCTCTTCGATCTCGGCCGGGCCATAGCCGAGTTTCTCAAGCGCGGCGGGCACCGACTGGTTGATGATCTTGAAGTAACCGCCACCGGCGAGCTTCTTGAACTTCACCAGCGCGAAATCCGGTTCGATCCCGGTGGTGTCGCAATCCATGACGAGGCCGATCGTGCCGGTGGGGGCGATGACCGAGACCTGTGCATTGCGATAGCCATGCGCCTCGCCCAGCTTGAGCGCCTCGTCCCAGACTGCCATCGAGAGATCGACCAGCCCGGCCTCGGGGCAGTTGGCATGGTCCAGCGGCACGGGTTTGACGGCGAGACCTTCATAGCCGTCGGTCGCGCCATAGGCGGCGTTGCGGTGGTTGCGGATGACCCGCAGCATGTGATCGGCGTTGCGCGCATAACCCGGGAAGGGCCCCAGCTCGCCCGCCATCTCGGCCGATGTGGCATAGGAAACGCCGGTCATGATCGCGGTGAGCGCACCGCACATCGCGCGACCCTCGGGGCTGTCATAGCCAAGCCCCATGTTCATCAGGAGCCCGCCGATATTGGCATAGCCCAGCCCCAGCGTGCGGAAGTCATAGGACCGCTGCGCGATCTCCCTCGACGGAAACTGCGCCATCAGGACCGAGATTTCCAGCGTCACGGTCCAGAGCCGGGTGGCGTGCATGTAATCCTCGGCCTGGAACGCGCCGTCCTTGAGGAAGGTCAGCAGGTTCATCGAGGCGAGGTTGCAGGCCGTGTCGTCGAGGAACATGTATTCCGAGCACGGATTCGAGCCACGGATCGCGCCATCCGCTGGGCAGGTGTGCCAGGCGTTGATCGTGTCGTGATACTGGATGCCCGGATCGGCGCAGGCCCATGCGGCATGGCCCACCTGTTCCCAAAGGTCACGCGCCTTGATCGTCTTGGCAACCGTCCCGTCGGTGCGCCGGATGAGTTCCCAATCGGCGTCGTCCTTTACCGCCTTCAGGAAGGCATCGGTGACCCGGATCGAGTTGTTCGAGTTCTGGCCGGAGACCGATGCGTAAGCCTCGGAATCCCAGTCGGTGTCATAGGTCGGAAACTCGATCGAGCCATAGCCCTGGCGCGCGTAATCCAGCACCCGCTTGACATAGGTTTCGGGGATCGCGACCTTCTTGGCGTCGCGGATCGCCGCTTTCAACCCGGCGTTGACCTTGGGGTCGGTCGCGTCGTCCAGCGCGCCGTCCCAGGCGCGGATCGCCGCGAAGATGCCGTTGAGCTTCTGCTCGTGCATCTTGGAGCCGGCGACGATGCTCGCAACCTTCTGCTCTTCCTTGACCTTCCAGTTGATGTATTCCTCGATGTCGGGGTGGTCGGCATCGACTATCACCATCTTGGCGGCGCGGCGCGTGGTGCCGCCCGACTTGATCGCGCCCGCCGCGCGGTCGCCGATCTTGAGAAAGCCCATCAGGCCCGAGGATTTCCCCCCGCCCGAGAGGGTTTCGCCCTCGGCGCGCAGGCTCGAGAAATTGGTGCCGGTGCCCGAGCCGTATTTGAAGAGCCGCGCCTCGCGCACCCAGAGATCCATGATGCCGCCATCGCTCACCAGATCGTCAGCGACGGACTGGATGAAGCAGGCATGCGGTTGCGGATGCTCGTAGGAGCTTTTCGACTTGGTGAGCTTGCCGGTCTTGTAATCGACATAGTAATGCCCCTGCCCCGGGCCGTCGATTCCATAGGCCCAGTGCAGGCCGGTGTTGAACCATTGCGGGCTGTTGGGCGCGGCCATCTGGGTGGCCAGCATGAAGCGCATCTCGTCGAAATAGGCGCGCGCGTCTTCCTCGGTCGAGAAATAGCCGCCTTTCCAGCCCCAGTAGGCCCATGCCCCTGCCAGCCGGTCGAACACCTGCTTGGCCGAGGTCTCGCCACCTTTTTCGACATCCTCGCCATCGGCAACCGAGCGCCAGAGAAATTCGGGCACGCCCTTTTCCGCGACCCGCTTGAGTCGCGTCGGCACGCCGGCCTTGCGGAAATATTTCTGCGCGATCACGTCCGAAGCGACCTGGCTCCAGCCCGCCGGCACTTCAACTTCATCGAGCCGGAACACGACCGTGCCATCGGGGTTGCGGATCTCCGATGCCGTCGTGACGAAGTCGATCTCGGCATATGCATCCTGCCCAGCCTTGGTGAATTTTCTCTCAATTTTCATTGCTGCCCCATTTGCTTCCAAGTCCCGTTTGCGCCCTTGCGTGAGCGCGATTTTGCCGGCTGGCAGGGAAAAAGCGACCGTTTGCGGCCCGCGTTGCGCACCGCCAGAGTGGGTTGGCCCGCACAGGGCCGACCATAATCCGAGTGTTCGTTTTATTCCTGCCTGTCTGGCGGGGTCACTATATGTTGTGTCCTCTCGACCGGCCTACACAAACTGGCGTAGAGCCCCCCTAATCGTCAACTGCTTTATTTTCAAATCTGGCCGATTTTGCGGTTGACCGTGACCGAAGCACAAAATCCGGAGGAGCCGGTTGATTCATCCACAGGGCGAGTCGATTTGAGAACCGGGAAAGCATGAAAGTGGATGCCATCTGAAAGGGCTTGAATCTGGGATGGTTATCGACCGACATTGAAGATCCGCACGGCCCCCGAGCTCGCAACCGCTTCGGATCGGCCGCGTTGGATTGGTCTTGCAAGAAAAATTCCGACCAGGCGACAAGTGTCATAAAATCGACACAGCGAAGCCGGTGTGGATGCTGCAAAAGCGATTCTCCGGACCTGCCTTGGGCTTTGCCGGAACTGTGCTTGCAACCTTTACAGAGGCTTTGGGAACTGTCCGATCACGGTGTGGAAACATTGGCGGCTGCTCTGCCGCGTGGTCGGGGCGGCGAGATTCGAACTCACGACCCCCTGTACCCAAAACAGGTGCGCTACCAGACTGCGCCACGCCCCGAACCGGCCCTGTGTCTAGCCGCGCACCCTGGCCTTGTCCACAGCGAATGCACCACAAAAAAGGCCCCGGTACGCAACCGGGGCCGATTTCACATTATCACGCGCCGATCAATCGAGCGCGGCGTCTGAAATCTCATGCGTCCAGGCGCCTTCGGGCTCCTCGGTGATGACCGGGTCCGAGCCGCCCGACAGCAGCGAGGCCACCGTGCGCTCGTAGTCGGCCGGATCAAGCGCCCCGTTGGAGCCTGCCGTGAGCTTGGCGATCTCGCCCATCATCCGGGTCTGGTGCTTCTCGGTCTGTGCGCCCGTCTCGTCATTGTCGAGCACGATCATCGCGGCTTCGTCGGGATTTTCCTGGGCCCATTTCCAGCCCTTCATCGAGGCCCGGACAAAACGCACCATCTTGTCCTTGAACTCGGGATCTTCAAGGTTTTCCTCAAGCACGTAAAGCCCGTCTTCGAGCGTGGCGACGCCCTGATCCTCGTATTTGAATACGACCAGTTCCTCGGGTGTGAGACCCGCGTCGATGACCTGCCAATACTCGTTATAGGTCATGGTCGAAACGCAGGCCGCCTGCCCCTGCAACAGCGGATCGACGTTGAAACCCTGCTTGAGCACAGTCACGCCGTCCTCGCCACCCTCGGTGGAGATATCCAGCTGGCTCATCCAGCTCAGGAACGGGAACTCGTTTCCGAAGAACCACACGCCCAGCGTCTTGCCCTTGAAATCGTCGGTCGTCTCGATGCCGGCATCCTTGCGGCAGGTCAGCATCATGCCCGAGCTCTTGAAGGGCTGGGCGATATTCACGAGCGGCAGACCCTTTTCGCGCGCGGCAAGTGCCGCGGGCATCCAGTCGACCATTACGTCGGCACCACCGCCGGCGATCACCTGGGTCGGCGCGATATCCGGCCCGCCCGGCTTGATCGTGACGTCGAGGTCTTCCTCTTCGTAGAACCCCCGGTCCTGGGCGACGTAATAACCTGCGAATTGTGCCTGGGTCACCCATTTGAGTTGCAGCGTCACATCGTCCGCGGCCTGTGCCAGCGACGCAGCCAGCGTCATTGCGCCGGCCATGATGGCTGTTGTCTTCAATCTTTTCATTTTTCCCTTGGCTCCCTGTTGAGTTGCTGTTTGCTTCTGAAATTTCCTTGCCTGTCTCAGCCCCGTTGCGAGGGGTGCCAGAACGTGACCCCCTTCTCTATCATTGCAAGACTACCATAAAAGGCGCTGCCCACGATGGCGGCCACCACAATCTCTGCCCAGACGATGTTGAGTGCAAGCTGTCCCACCGATGTCGAGATACGAAAGCCCATCCCAAGCGTGGGCGAGCCGAAGAATTCAGCCACGATTGCACCGATCAGCGCCAGTGTCGATGAAATCTTGAGCCCGTTGAAAACGAACGGCATTGCCGCGGGCAGACGCAACTTGAAGAGCGTCTGGCGGTAGGTCGCCGCGTAGGTGTGCATCAGGTCGCGCTGCATCGCCGTGGTCTCGGAGAGCCCCGCGACTGTGTTGACCAGCATCGGAAAGAACACCATCGCCACCACCACGGCCGCCTTCGACTCCCAGTCGAAACCGAACCACATGACCAGGATGGGCGCGGTGCCGATGATCGGAAGGGCCGCGACGAAATTGCCCACGGGCAACAGGCCGCGCTTGAGAAAGGGCGAACGGTCAACGGAGATCGCGGTCAGGAAGGCGGCACCACACCCCATCACGTAGCCGCTCAGCGCCCCCTTTACCACGGTTTGCACCATGTCCGCCCATAGGAGCGGCATCGAATTCGTTATCTTGGACCCGATCGCCGAGGGCGGCGGCAGGATGACGAACGGAACCTCGAGCGCGCGCACTGTCACCTCCCACAGGACCAGGATAAGCACCCCCAGCAGGATCGGCGCCGCCAGCCGCGCCCAACGCTGCGTCTTGAAGTGCTCGGCGAGCGCGCGGATGGTGAACCAGCCCATCACGACGGCGGCAAGCGCGATGGCAACACCTGTCAGGCCCGAGCCGTCCGCGAGCGACAATCCCAGCGTGGACAAGAGCACGAACCCCGGAAGGCTCACCCCAAACGATCTTGCTGCCGCATTCATGGCTGCATCCCCATCCGTTTCAATGTCCTGCGCTGGATCAGCCCGATCGTGCCCACCAGGAGTGCGGCCAGGATCGCGGCGGCGAAGAGCGCCGACCAGATCTGGATGGTCTGCCCGTAATAGGACCCGGTCAGCATTCGCGCCCCGAGGCCGCGCACCGCACCGGTCGGCAACTCACCCACGATGGCACCGATGAGCGAGGCCGAGATGCCGATCTTGAGCGAGGCGAAAAGATAGGGCATCGAGGCCGGCAAGCGCAATTTCCACAGGGTCTGGCCCCGCGTGGCGTTATAGGTGCGCATCAGGTCGAGCTGCATCATGCCCGGCGCGCGCAGCCCCTTGACCATGCCGACGACCACCGGGAAAAAGCTCAGATAAGCCGAGATGATCGCCTTCGGGATCAACCCCTGAAGGCCGACCGAGTTCAGCACCACGATGATCATCGGCGCCAGCGCCAGGATCGGAATGGTCTGGCTGGCGATGGCCCAGGGCATCACGCTCATGTCCATGGCGCGCGAATGGACGATCCCCACCGCCAGGATTATGCCCAACCCGGTGCCGAACACGAAGCCCAGAAGCGTGGCCGAAAGCGTGATCCAGCCGTGGAAAACCAGGCTGCGCTTGGTCATGCTTCGCCCCGAGAGCACCATCGCACCCGTGGTGTTCCACAATTCGGCGACCACCTGATCGGGCGATGGCAGGCGTGGGCGGTCCTGCCCGAACGCGCCCGGCCACAGCGTCGGATTCTGTACCGCCAACGCGATCCCGCCCAGTTGCAGCCGCTCGGACGCGGTGGCGGGCGTGACCTCGGCCCCGGCCCGCTGCGCCTGTTGCGTGGCCTCGTGCATGTTCATGGGGATGCAAAGCAGATACCAAAGCCCGATGATCGCTGCGACAACGGTGAGGATCGACAGGATGTTTCGCATCATCGCGCGCACCCTCCCCGTCCTTCATCTTGCTTTAAATACTCAAATGCCCGGCCGATCCGATGGCACGGCGTTTTCGAGTGTTTCCGGGAAGATGAAGGAGCATGATGCCGCATCCCGGGCTGCAGGGTCGGTTCAATCCTCATAGGCATGCCCCGCGCGAAGCCCCTCGCGGACGCGGTGGGCGATTTCGAGAAACTCGGGCGTGTCGCGGATGTCGAGCGGGCGATCGCGCGGGAGCGTATTCTCGATCACATCCGTGATTCGCCCCGGGCGCGGCGACATGACCACGATCCGGGTCGAGAGATAGACCGCCTCGGGGATCGAATGGGTGACGAAGCCGATCGTCTTGTGGGTCTTGTCCCAGAGCCGGAGCAATTGTTCGTTGAGATGGTCGCGCACGATCTCATCGAGCGCACCGAAGGGCTCGTCCATCAACAGGATGTCGGCATCGAAGGCCAACGCGCGGGCGATGCTGGCACGCTGCTGCATCCCGCCCGAAAGCTGCCAGGGGAATTTCTTGCCGAAGCCTTCGAGGTCGACCAGTTGCAGCACGCGGTCGATCCGCTCGCGCATCTCGGATTTCGAGAAATCCATGATCTCGAGCGGTAGCCGGATATTGCCCTCGATGGTGCGCCACGGGTAAAGCCCTGCCGCCTGGAACACGTAACCATAGGCGCGGGCGCGGCGGGCCTCGTCGGGGGTCATGCCGTTGACGGTGACACTACCGCCGGTGGGCTCTTCGAGCGCGGCGATGACCCGCAGGAAGGTCGTCTTGCCACAGCCCGAGGGGCCGATGAAGCTCACGAAATCGCCCTTCATGATGTCGAGGCTCACATCCTTGAGGGCATGGATCGGCCCGTCATTGGTCTGGAAGGTCAGATCGAGGTTCTTGGCCTGGATCACGGGGGTCTTGTCGTTCACGCGCGGCGCTCCCACAGTTTCGGTTCGGCAAATTCAATGCTGTTTCCAGCCGGATCGCGCAGGTAGACCGAGCGCGCGCCGTTGGGCCATTCGAAATCGGCCTCGATCTCGATCCCGGCGGCTTCGATCCGCGCGCGCCAGTCGTCTAGTGCCGTGCGCGGCACGTTGAAGCACAGGTGCCCCGGCCCGGTCGCCCCGTGCGGCGGCACCGGCAGCGCGGTATCCGACGAGGGCGGAATCCGCGTCTCATGCGCCACGAAGAGGAGCACGATGGTCTCGCCCGCGCGATAGAAGATATGGCGCGGGTCATGGCGCACGACCTCTTCGAGGCCCAAGAGATCGCCGTAAAACTCCGCCGCCGCGTCGAGGTCATCGACATAGAGCGCGGCTTCGAGAACGCCGGATATGGCCGGGGTGTCACTCATACGCCGCTGGCCGGGATGCCGGTGCGCTCGACCGGGCGCGGGGCGGTGAGGTCTTTCCACTGCGAAAGCGCGCGATTCACCGGCGCGTTGGGTTCACGGGCGACGAACTTGCCGTGGCCTTCCTCGTTGCGCATCTCGCCATCCATCACCGCAACCTGGCCACGGGTCAGCACATAGCGCGGCAGGCCCTTGACGTGCTGGCCCTCGAACACGTTGTAGTCGATCGCCGATTGCTGGCTCGCGGCGGTGATTGTCTTCTCCTTCTCGGGGTCGAGCACGAGGATGTCGGCATCGGCCCCCACCAGGATCGCACCCTTTTTCGGGTAGCAATTCAGTATCTTGGCGATATTTGTTGATGTGACGGCGACGAATTCGTTGGGAGTGAGCCGCCCGGTGCCCACGCCATGGGTCCAGAGCATCGGGATGCGATCCTCAAGCCCGCCGGTGCCGTTGGGGATCTTGGTGAAATCGCCCACGCCATAGCGTTTCTGCTCGGTGGTAAATGCGCAGTGATCGGTCGCAACCACCGACAGCGAGCCCGATTGCAGCCCGTTCCAAAGGCTGTCCTGGTGCATCTTGTTGCGGAAGGGCGGCGACATCACCCGGCGCGCGGCGTGATCCCAGTCCTTGTTGAAATACTCGCCCTCGTCGAGCGTGAGGTGCTGGATCAGCGGCTCGCCCCAGACCCGTTTGCCCAGCATCCGGGCGCGGCGAATGGCTTCGTGTGATTCTTCGCAGGACACGTGCACCACGTAGAGCGGGGCGCCGGCCATGTCGGCGATCATGATCGCGCGGTTGGTGGCTTCGCCCTCGACCTGTGGCGGGCGGGAATAGGCATGGGCCTCGGGGCCGGTATTGCCCTCGGCAAGGAGCTTGGCCGAAAGCTCGGCCACCACGTCGCCGTTCTCGGCATGGACCATGGGCGTGGCGCCCAGTTCCGCGAGGCGCTGGAAACTGGCGTAAAGCTCGTCGTCATTGACCATGAGCGCGCCCTTGTAGGCGAGGAAGTGCTTGAACGTGTTGATGCCGCGCTCGCGCACCACCTTTTCCATGTCGTTGAAGACCTGTTCCCCCCACCATGTCACGGCCATGTGGAAGGAATAGTCGCAGCTTGCCCGGGTCGATTTGTTGTCCCAGCGTTTGAGCGCGTCAAAGAGCCCCTCGCCCGGGTTGGGCAGGGCGAAATCGACCACCATCGTCGTGCCACCTGCCAGCGCGGCCCGGGTGCCGGACTCGAAATCATCCGTGGAATAGGTGCCCATGAAGGGCATTTCGAGATGGGTATGCGGGTCTATCCCGCCGGGCATGACATAGCAGCCGGTGGCGTCCAACTCGCGGTCGCCCTTGAGGCCCTTGCCGATCTCGGTGATCGTGCCGTTCTCGATCAGGACATCCGCGTTGTAGGTCAGATCGGCAGTGACGATCGTGCCATTCCTGATGACTGTGGTGCTCATTGTCCTTGTCTCCCTGTTTTATCCTAATGTATCGCGCCGAAAACCGATACCGCGTCGCCATGGACACCGATATCGACCGGCCCGCATCTCGACTCGACCGCGAGCGAGAACTCCCCGGCCCACGGGACATAGATCACGCGATAGGCGCCGTTCGAGCGGGTGACGGCCCAGCATATCTCCGTCATGCCGCCCGGAAACAGCGTCTCGACCTCGTGCGGGTCGATCAGTGCCGCGCGGAACTCGGCCAGCAACAGCCGGTGCCAGTCGGCGGGCATCGGTGTGACCTGTCCCACGGCGCGGATATTGCCCGCGTCGGGATCGTAGTCGTGAAGCTCGGCAGCGATGCGCGCCGCAATCGAGCCGACCGGTCCGGCAATCGGGTCCTGCATCACGACTCCCTCTCCGGAGGATCGCCCCGGCAGATGTCCGGGGCGGGTATCGCCGCGCGAAGGCTCACCCCACGATCTCCGCCGTTTCGACCACTGCATGCATCAGCACATCGGCCCCGGCCTGCGCCCAGTCCTTGGATATCTCCTCGGCCTCGTTATGGCTTAGCCCATCGACACAGGGGCACATCACCATGGTCGTGGGATAGACCCGGTTGACCCAGCAGGCATCGTGCCCCGCACCCGAGACCAGATCCATGTGGCTGTAACCAAGTCGTTCGGCAGCAGCGCGGACCCGGTTCACGAGGGTTTCGTCAAACGCGGGCGGATCGAAGAAACCCACCACCTCGGACTTGAAATTAACCCCGATATCGGCGCAGAGCCCCGGCGCGCGTGCGTTCAACTCCTCGACCATCGCTTCCATCACTTCGAGGATATGGCTGCGGAAATCGACAGTGAACACGACCTTCTCGGGGATGATGTTGCGGCTGTTGGGATAGACGTCGATCTGGCCGATGGCACCCACGGAATTGGGCTGATGCTTCAAGGCAATTTCGTGTACCAGCTCGGTAACACGTGCGAGCGCCCGGCCGGCATTGCGGCGCATGTACATCGGCGTCGAGCCGGTATGCTGACCTTTCCCCGTAACCGTGCATTCGACCCAGCGCAGCCCCTGCCCGTGCGTTACGACGCCGACATCCTTGCCTTCGGCCTCAAGGATCGGGCCCTGTTCGATATGCAGTTCGAAGAACGAATGCATCTTGCGCGCACCGACCTTTTCCTCGCCCTTCCAGCCAATCCGCTCCAACTCGTCACCGAAACGCTTGCCCTGCGCATCGATCCGGTCATAGGCCCAGTCCTGCTCCAGCGCGCCGGCAAACACGCCAGAGGCCAGCATCGCGGGTGCAAAGCGCGTGCCTTCCTCGTTGGTCCAGTTGGTCACGACGATGGGGTGTTTCGTCTTGATGTCGAGATCGTTGAGCGTGCGCACGATCTCCAGCCCCGCCAGCACGCCCAGCACCCCGTCATACTTGCCGCCCGTGGGCTGGGTGTCGAGATGGCTGCCCACGTAAACCGGAAGCGCATCGGGGTCCGTGCCCGGGCGCATCGCGAACATGGTGCCCATCTCGTCCACGCCCATGGTCAGGCCGGCCGCATGGCACCAGGACTGGAACAGCGCGCGACCCTCGGCATCCTCGTCGGTCAGGGTCTGGCGATTGTTGCCGCCGGCCACACCGGGGCCGATCTTGGCCATCTCCATGATGCTGTCCCAAAGACGGTCGGCGTTGATCCTCAGGTTTTCTCCCGGTGCGGGCATGGCATGGTCCTCTCTGTTCGCTTCTTTTGGAGGGGGACACATATCGGCCTGCCCCCCCCTTATTGGTCCTGTTTTGACCAACAGGTCAAAACCGACGCTAACACGGCTTTACAGTCAGTCAAGAACTTCGCATCATGTTGGCATGTCCGGAAAGTCCATTCTGCATGAATGGTCGATGCTTGATCATCTGGCAACAGGTTTGCCCGGACAGGGGCGAGGATGTGAACGTGATGGCAGGCGTGGATGGCAACGCGGATTCAGCAAAAGAACACGGCTGCGATTCTCGAAGCGGCGCTTGACGTTTTCTCGACAAATGGGTTTCGTGGATCGACGGTCGACCAGATCGCGCGCGCGGCGGGGCTGTCCAAGCCGAACCTGCTCTATTACTTCCCGTCCAAAGAGGCGATTCACACCGCGCTGCTTGACGGGCTGCTCGAAGCCTGGCTCGATCCGCTGCGGGCGCTCGACGAGGCGGGTGAGCCGCTGAGCGAGATCGTGGGATATGTCAGGCGCAAGCTCGAGATGAGCCGCGATTTTCCGCGCGAAAGCCGCCTTTTCGCCAACGAGATCATCCAGGGTGCCCCGCGGATCGCGCCGTATCTGTCAGGCGAGCTGAAAACCCTCGTGGACGAGAAATCGCGGGTCATCCGCCGCTGGGTCGCGGATGGCAAGATCGCGCCGGTCGATCCCTATCACCTGTTCTTCTCGATCTGGGCACTGACCCAGCATTACGCGGATTTCAACGTTCAGGTGCACGCAGTCCTGGGGAGCGAGGACATCGACCCCTATCCCGATGCCGAGGCGCATCTGGAATTGATGTTCACCCGTTTGCTGCGACCCTGACGGGTTGGCCTTGCGCCGGCTGTTGCCACGTCTCATTGGGCGGGCTTTTCCAGCCGAACGCGCGCGCCTTCGCAGAATTCGCGGAAGTCTCGTTCGCGGTCCTTTCTGCCAAGACTCCGGGCTATTCCGCGGCTTGTGCCGCCGGGTTGTTGGGGTGCATCGTCCAGTTGGCGTAATCGTCCGAAACCACCTGGCCGGTGCGCGGATCGGTCTGGCCCGCCGGCAGACGTTCCATGGTGATGCAATCCTCGACCGGACAAACATTGACGCAGAGGTTGCAGGCCACGCATTCGGCATCGTTGACCTCGAAAACGCGCCCCTCCTTCATCCAGATTGCCTGGTGCGAGGTGTCTTCGCAGGCTGCGTAGCAGCGGCCGCACTTGATACAGCTTTCCTGGTCGATGCGCGCCTTTGTCACGAAATTGAGGTTGAGATATTGCCAGTCGGTCACGTTCGGCACGGCCTTGCCGATGAACTCTTCGGTCCTTGCGTATCCCTTGCGATCCATCCAGTCGCCGAGGCCCGAGATCATTTCCTGCACGACCTTGAAGCCATAGGTCATGGCCGCGGTGCAGACCTGCACGTTGCCCGCGCCAAGTGCCATGAACTCGGCCGCATCGCGCCATGTCGTGACGCCGCCGATCCCCGAAATGGGCAGACCCGCGGTTTCCGCGTCGCGGGAAATCTCAGCCACCATGTTGAGGGCCATGGGTTTCACCGCCGGGCCGCAAAGGCCGCCATGGCTGCCCTTGCCGTCGATCGCGGGCTCTGGGCAGAAATCGTCGAGATCGACCGAAGTGATGGAACTCACGGTATTGATCAGGCTCACCGCGTCGGCCCCGCCCGCCTTGGCCGCACGCGCGGGATAGCGGATGTCGGTGATGTTGGGGGTCAGTTTCACGATCACCGGCTTGTCGTAGTTTTCCTTGCACCAGCGGGTGACCATTTCGATATATTCGGGCACCTGCCCCACGGCTGAGCCCATGCCGCGCTCGCTCATACCGTGGGGGCAGCCGAAATTGAGCTCGATCCCGTCGGCCCCGGTTTCGGCCACGCGCGGCAGGATCGCCTTCCAGCTTTCCTCGGTGCAGGGCACCATCAGCGACACGATGATCGCCCGGTCGGGATAGTCCTTTTTCACCCGCGCGATCTCGTCAAGGTTGGTTTGCAGCGGGCGGTCGGTGATCAGCTCGATGTTGTTGAGCGCCAGCAAGCGGCGGTCCGCCCCCCAGACCGCGCCATAGCGGGGCCCGTTGACATTCACGACGGGCGAGCCATCCTCGCCCAGCGTTTTCCAGACCACGCCGCCCCAACCCGCCTCGAAGGCGCGGCGCACGTTGTATTCCTTGTCCGTGGGCGGCGCCGAGGCCAGCCAGAACGGGTTGGGCGTCGTGATGCCGAGGAAAGTCGTTGTGAGATCAGCCATTTGTCGGCCCTCCTTCACCCATCAGGGATTTGTGGATCGCTTCTGCCGCGTCGCGGCCCTGGGCCACCGCGGTCACGGTGAGATCTTCGCCGGTGGCCGAACAATCGCCGCCCGCCCAGACATTGGCCAGCGATGTGCGATGATGCGGGTCGGTGGCCAGCGCGGCACCCTCGCGCGACAGGTCTTCGGGCGCGCCCTCCAGTACCTGTCCGATGGCGAGGAACACCTGATCGGCGGGCAGGTCGAACTTTTCGCCCGTACCTTTGAGACCCGTCCCGTTGTCGGCAGTATATTCGAAAGTGACGCTTTCGACCGCCCCGGCTCCGCTTGCCGAGACCGGCTGCGCATTGAACATCAGGTTCACGCCGTTGGAGGCCGCAAGGTCCTGTTCGTAGCGGCTGGCCGGCATGTCGGCCTGCGCGCGGCGGTAAACGATGGTCACGCTTTCCGCCCCCAGCAATTTCGATTGCACGGCTGCATCAACGGCGGTCATGCCGCCGCCGATTACCACCACATGGCGGCCCACCGGCAGGGTCGCGAGGTCATCGGACTGGCGCAGATCGGCGATGAAATCGACCGCCGGGCGGATACCGTCAAGATCGAACCCGCCCAGCCGGTTCACGCCGGGCTTGCCGATCCCGAGGAACACCGCGTCATGGGCATCGGAAAGCTGTTCCAGCGTCACATCGCGCCCAAGCGCCCGGCCATAGCGGATGTCGATCCCGCCAATATCCAGAAGCCAATCGATCTCGGCCTGCGCGAAATCGTTCACCGTCTTGTAGCTGGCGATGCCGTATTCGTTGAGCCCGCCCGGCTTGTCTCGTTTCTCGTAGATGGTGACGTCATGCCCATGCATCGCAAGTCGGTGGGCGCAGGCCAGGCCCGCCGGGCCCGCCCCCACCACGGCCACGGATTTGCCGGTGGCCGCCGCACGGGAGAAGGGCTGCGGACCATGGGCCATCAAGGCGTCCGTGGCAAACCTCTGCAAGCGCCCGATCTCGACTGGCTTGCCCTCGGCCAGTTCGCGCACGCAAGCCTCTTCGCACAGGGTTTCGGTCGGGCAGACCCGCGCACACATCCCGCCAAGAATGTTCTGTTCCAGGATCGTCTTGCCCGCGGCGAGCGGTGTGTCGGTCGCGATCTGACGAATGAAAAGCGGGATGTCGATTTCGGTCGGACAGGCGGTGATGCAGGGCGCGTCATGACAGAAATAGCAGCGGTCGGCGGCGACATGCGCCTCATGCGCGTCAAGCGGCGGGTGCAGGTCCGAAAAATTCTCGGCCAGAACGTCCTTCTCAAGACGGCCCGCGACGATGCCGGGGGTCCGGATGGTGTGCGCCATTGTGGCAATCTCCCAGTTCGATGTTCTTTTTTCTCAGGGTGCCACAAGTTGAAATTTTATCAAATGGTAAATTTTTGAAAAACCATTTTTCTGCTGCAATGAGTACGCAACGCACGATTTTTCGGCGAAAAATCGGTTCAGACGCCCAGGTAGCGATCCCGCTTATCAGCATCGAGACGGTCAAAGCCACCGCCCCAGACCGAGCGCCCCCGCTCGAGAATCACCCCCCGGTCGGCCACGCGCGAGAGCTCCCTGAGGGATTTGTCCACCACGAGAATGGCAAGCCCGGTGTCGCGCTTGAGCTCTGCGATGGCCGCCCAGATCTCTTTCCGGATCACCGGGGCAAGGCCCTCGGTCGCCTCGTCGAGAATGAGGATGCGCGGGTTGGTCATCAGCGCGCGCCCGATGGCCAGCATCTGTTGCTCGCCGCCCGAAAGCGACACCGCCATCTGGCCCGCGCGCTCGCCCAGCCGGGGAAAGAACTCGAACACGCGGCGCAAAGTCCAGGGGCCAGGCCGCGCCGGGGCGATAAGGTTCTCGCGCACGGTAAGATTTGGAAAGCAGCGCCGTCCCTCGGGAACGAGGCCAAGCCCCGCGCGCGCGGCGCGATAGGACGGCCACCGCGCCATGTCCTGCCCGTCGAGCATCACTGCCCCGCCGCGATGCTTGAGCATCCGGCAGATCACCTTGATCGTGGTGGTCTTGCCCATGCCGTTGCGGCCCATGAGTGCGACGACCTCGCCCTGGTCGAGTCTGAGCGAGACATCGAAAAGCGCCTGCGAGGGGCCATAGAAGGCCGAGACATGCTCGAGTCGCAAAAGGCTCATTCCTCGTCCTCCTCGCCCAGATAAGCCTCGCGCACCTGTGCATTGGCGCGGATCTCGCTCGGTGTGCCGGTGGCGATGATCCGGCCATAGACCAGAACGCTGATCCGGTCGGCCAACTGGAACACCGCATCCATGTCATGCTCGACCAGGAGGATCGGCGCGTGGGATTTGAGGTTGCGAAGGAACTCCACCAATATGGCCGAACCCTCGGCGCCGAGCCCGGCCATGGGTTCGTCCATCAGGAACACGTGCGGCCGGAGCGTGAGGGCGACGGCAACCTCGAGCTGGCGGCGCTGGCCGTGACTGAGATCGGCCGTGCGGAAATGGGCGAACTCCTCGAGACCGACCTCTCGCAGGGCCTCCATGGCGGTTGCGCGCAGATCGCTGTCGCGCATCACGGGACGCCAGAGTCCGGGCACGCGGCGGCGCGCACCGAGCGCTCCGAGCATCGCGTTTTGCAGCACCGTGTCCTCCATCGCAAGCGAGGAAATCTGGAACGTCCGCCCCAACCCCGCCTTGGCGCGGGCCACCGCGTCCTGATGGGTCACGTTGTGCCCTTCGAGCCAGACCTCGCCACTGTCGGGGCGCAGGCTGCCCGCGATCTGGGCAATCAGCGTCGATTTGCCGGCGCCATTGGGGCCGATCAGCGCATGTATCTCGCCCTGCTTGAGGTCGAGCGAAACGTCATCAGATGCCTTGAGAGCACCGAAGGATTTGGACATGCCGCGAATTTCGAGAAGCGTTTCAGTCATGGCCACCCCCGCCATTGCGCCCTGCCAACAGCCCGATGAGCCCGCCGCGCGCGAAGAGCACGACAATCAGCAACAGCGCGCCGAGATAGATGTGCCAATAGTCCGATACACCGTCCAGCGCCTCTTCGAGGATGATGAAGAGCGCCGCCCCTGCAACCGGCCCGAAGAGCCGCGCCACGCCACCTAGGATCACGAAGACCATGATTTCCCCGCTGGTGTGCCACGAGAACATCACCGGGCTGACAAAGCGGTTCAGGTCGGCGTAAAGCGCCCCGGCCAACCCGGTAATCGCGCCGGAAATGACGAAGGCCATCAGCCGCAAGCGATAGGGTTCGATCCCGACGGCGCGCACCCGCGTCTCGTTCTGGCGGGCGGCATTGAGCGCCAGGCCGAAGCCCGAGCGCGACAGTCGCGCCACGATGAAGAGGCAAACCATGAGCAACACGAAACACAGGCCGAAGAACTGGATTGGATCGAGCGTGTTGAGCCCGGGGAAGCGGTCGCGCACGTAGATCGACAGTCCGTCCTCGCCGCCATAGGCGGGCCAAGAGATTGTGAAGTAATAGAACATCTGGCCGAACGCCAGGGTGATCATGATGAAGTAGACGCCCGATGTTCGCAGGCTCAGAGCCCCGGTTGCCAGTGCCACCAACGCCGAAGCCACGATCGCCAGAAGCCAGATCACCGGCATGGACTGGGTGCCCTCGATCAGGAAGGGCCATTCCATGATGGGATCGTAACTTTGCGCGTGACTTGCCAGGATACCGGCGGCATAGCCGCCGATACCGAAGAACATCGCATGGCCCAGGCTGACCAAGCCGCCCAGCCCCAGCGCGAGGTTGAGCCCGACGCCGGCAAGCGCGAGGATCACGACCTCGGTGGCAAGCGTGATGGCGTAGGTTTCGTCCATTGCCCAGGCCACCAGCGGCACCGCCAAGAGGCCAAGGGTCAGGATCGTGTTGATCAGGGTCTCCCGCCGCATGGTTCAGGCGCTCCCGTAAAGGCCGGTGGGTTTGAACAGCAGGATCGCCGCCATCAGGATATAGATCGACATCGAGGCCAGCGCGGCACCGACCGCAGTGGCCGCCGAGGGCTCCATGAAGGCGCGAAACAGGATCGGGAGCAAAACCCGACCCATCGTGTCGGTCAGCCCAACCAGAAGCGCCCCGACAAAGGCGCCGCGGATCGACCCGATGCCGCCGATCACGATCGTGACGAAAGCCAGGATCAGCACCGGCTCGCCCATGCCGACCTCGACGGACTGGATCGCGCCGACCAAGGCCCCCGCGAACCCGGCCAGCGCCGCACCAAGGGCGAAGATCGCCGTGTACAGCACCGCGATGTTGACGCCGAGCGCCCCGATCATCTCGCGGTCGCTCTCGCCCGCACGGATACGCATCCCGATCCTCGTGCGGGTAATCAGCAGGAAAAGCCCGAAGGCGACGACCAGGCCAATCCCGATGATGGCCAGCCGATAGGCCGGATATCTGATGCCAAAGGGCAGATTGACCCCGCCCGACAAGGCCGCGGGCACATCGAGGTAAATCGGAAATGAGCCGAACACCCAACGGGTGCCTTCAGAAAAGATCAGGATCAGCGCAAACGTGGCCAGCACCTGATCAAGGTGATCGCGGTCGTAAAGGCGTCGGATGACAACCATTTCGACGATCACCCCGGCGAGCGCTGCAGCAGCCAGCGACGCCATCAGCGCCAAGGTGAAGCTGCCGGTCGCCGAGGCCACGGCGGCGGCGGCAAACGCCCCGATCATGTAGAGTGACCCATGCGCGAGGTTGATCAGCCCCATCACCCCGAAGATGAGCGTGAGCCCCGCCGCCATGAGAAACAGCATAACACCGAATTGCAGCCCGTTGAGAAGCTGCTCGATCAGAAGGACCAGATTCATTTGCCCGTTAACCTGCCGTGAATTCCGCCCGGTCCGCCGGGGCGCGTAGCCCCGGCGGTCATGGCCTTACATCTTGCAGTCGACGCCATAGGAGTCGGTATGATCCTCGGCGGCCACACCGATCACCTTGTTGGTGACCACATCGCCCTCCTTGACCACCTCACGCATGTAGATGGTGTGAATCGGGTGATGGTTCGGCGCGAATTCGAAATCGCCCCGGACCGACTGGAAATCCGCCGCCTCCAGCGCAGTGCGGAACGCGTCGGCATCCGAGATGTCGGCCTTTTCCATGGCCGAAACCAGAAGCAGACCCGTATCGAAACCCTGCGCCGCGTAGAGCGACGGCAGGCGGTCGAATTCCTCGATGAAGCTCTCCACGAACTCGGCATTGCCGGGCACATCGAGATCCTTGGACCAGTGCGATGTGTTCTTGACCCCAAGCGCCGCCTCGCCGATCGCGCCCAGGATACCCTGATCGAAGCTGAAGGCGGGCCCCATCACCGGCTTGTCGGCACCGGAACCGGCGTATTGCTTCATGAAGGAAATCCCCATGCCGCCCGGCAAGAAATAATAGAGCATATCCGCATCCGCCGATCGGATCTGCGCGATTTCGGCGGCGTAGTCGTTCTGGCCAAGCTTGGTATAGACTTCATCGGCGATCTCGCCCTTGTAGAAGCGTTTGAAGCCCGCGATCATGTCCTTGCCCGCCGGATAATTGGGCGCCAGCAGGAAGACCTTCTCGATGCCGTTCTCGGAGGCCCAGGCGCCCGCTGCTTCATTGAAGGCATCGTTCTGCCACGCCACGTTGAAGTAGTTCGGATGACATCCCTTGCCTGCGAGTGCGGAAGGCCCGGCATTGGGCGAAATGTAGAACTTGCCCTGCGCTGTCACCGAAGGCACCACAGCCATGGCAAGGTTGGACCAGATGATCCCGGTCAGCAGATCGACCTTTTCCGATTGCACCAGCCTGTCGGCAAGTTGCACCGCCACATCAGGTTTTTGCTGATCGTCCTCGACCACCACTTCGATATCCGATCGGCCCGACTGCTTGACGGCGAGCATGAAACCGTCACGCACATCGATACCCAGCCCTGCACCGCCCCCAGACAGCGTCGTGAT
Organism: Rhodobacteraceae bacterium HLUCCO07; assembly: GCA_001314705.1. Taxonomy (GTDB): domain Bacteria; phylum Pseudomonadota; class Alphaproteobacteria; order Rhodobacterales; family Rhodobacteraceae; genus Aquicoccus. Next base: position 27,026 of record LJSU01000009.1, on the reverse strand, counting down.
CATCCCAACCTTGACGCCTTCGGCCTGAGCCGCGCCCATTGTCATTGTCGCGGCACAGGCCGCGAGCATAAGTGATTTGAGTTTCATTTTCTTCCTCCCATTGATTGGCACTATATTGCCCTATCGGACACAGTTCCTCCCCGCTGCACCCGGCAGGAATCGCGGAAGTTGATGCAATATATTGCCTCAACTTCAAAGGTTCCCAACACGGCGACACTTGTCAACAAAAACGTAAGCATACCCTACAAAAAACACCCCGAACCACGTCAACACTCCCGGGTCGACGCGCTCCTGTTGCAGATTATTCTATATGTTTGTAAATTTCAATCTTGAACTATCTATATTCCATGTTCAGACTCCACGCACCCGGGATCATTGCAACCCGGCGAATCATGGGAGGCCTTGATGCGGATTGCATGTTTGGGTGGCGGGCCGGCCGGCCTGTATTTTGCCATTTCGATGAAGCTGCGCGACCCGGCGCATGAAATCGCGGTCATCGAGCGCAACCGCGCAAGCGACACCTTCGGCTGGGGCGTGGTTCTGTCGGATGATGCGCTCGACAAGCTGCAGTCCAACGATCCGAAGAGCGCCCAGGCGATCCGTGATCATTTTGCCTATTGGGATGACATCGCCGTCATCCACAAGGGTCAGCGCACGGTCTCCGGCGGGCATGGCTTTGCGGGAATCGGGCGCAAGCAGATGCTGATCCTGTTGCAGGAGCGCGCCCGCGAGCTGGGGGTCAACTTGCGGTTCGAGACGGAATTCAGGACTGCAGAAGAGTATCGCAAGGAATATGATCTGGTCGTCGGCTGTGACGGGATCAATTCGCGCGTACGAGAGGAATACGCCGACGCGTTCAAACCCGATGTCGACACCCGCAAATGCAAATTCGTCTGGCTCGGCACGCATCAGAAATTCGACGATGCCTTCACATTTATCTTCGAAAAGACCCAACATGGCTGGATCTGGGCGCATGTCTACCAGTTCGACGCAGACACGGCGACATTCATCGTCGAATGCAGCCAGGAAACCTGGGACAGGTTCGGTTTCGAGGGCATGAGCAAGGAAGAAACCGTCGAGACCTGCCGCAAGGTATTCGAAAGCCATTTGGGCGGGCATGAACTTATGTCGAATGCGGCGCATCTGCGCGGCTCGGCGGTCTGGATCAATTTTCCCCGCGTGCTTTGCCAGACCTGGTATCACGAGAATGTCGTGCTTCTTGGCGATGCCTCGGCCACGGCGCATTTCTCGATCGGTTCCGGCACGCGGCTGGCCTTTGACAGTGCCATCGCATTGGCCGAATACCTGCATTCCGAGCCCAGCATGGAGACGGCCTTTCGGCGGTATCAGGACGAACGTCGGCTCGAAGTGCTGCGCCTGCAATCGGCAGCGCGCAACAGCCTTGAATGGTTCGAGGAGGTCGAACGCTACCTTGATCTCGACCCGGTGCAGTTCAACTATTCCCTGCTCACCCGCTCGCAGCGGATCTCCCATGAAAACCTGCGCCTGCGCGATCCCGAATGGCTTGAAAGCGCGGAGCGGTGGTTCATGGATCAGGCCGGAGTGCCCCGGGATGCGCCGGTGCGTTCCCCGATGTTCACCCCATTCACCCTGCGCGAAATGGAGCTGAAAAACCGCATCGTCGTCTCACCCATGGCGCAATACAAGGCCGTCGATGGCTGCCCCACCGACTGGCATCTCGTGCACCTGGGCGAACGGGCCAAGGGCGGTGCGGGCTTGGTTTATACCGAGATGACCTGTGTCAGTGCCGAAGGGCGGATCACCCCGGGCTGCCCCGGCCTCTACGCGCCCGAACATGAAAGCGCATGGGCGCGGGTGGTCGATTTCGTGCATGGTGAAACCGATGCAAAGATCTGCTGCCAGATCGGCCATTCCGGGCGCAAGGGCTCGACCCAACTGGGTTGGGAGCGGATGGACGCACCACTGCCGCACGGCAACTGGGAGGTCGTCTCGGCCTCGCCGATCCCTTGGTCGCCCGAGAACCCCACCCCGCGCGAGATCACCCGGTCCGAGATGGACAAGGCGCGCGATGAGTTCGTGGCGGCGGCGCAAATGGCCGACCGCGCGGGGTTCGACATGATCGAGCTGCACGCGGCACACGGCTATCTCATCTCGTCCTTCATCTCGCCCGTGTCGAACGCACGGGGCGATGAATATGGCGGAAGCCTTGAAAACAGGATGCGCTATCCGCTCGAGGTCTTTGCCGCGATGCGTGCCGTCTGGTCCGCAGGCAAACCGATGAGCGTACGGATTTCAGCCAATGACTGGGTCGGCGATCATGGGGTCACCCCGGACGAGGCCGTCGAGATCGCGCGCATGTTCGCGGACGCGGGCGCCGACATCATTGACGTCTCGGCGGGGCAGACCAGCATCGAGGCGCAACCCATCTATGGCCGGATGTTCCAGACACCGTTCTCGGACCGTATTCGCAACGAGGCCGGGATCAAGACCATGGCCGTCGGCAACATCTATGAGGCCGACCACGCCAATTCGATCCTGATGGCGGGCCGTGCCGATCTGGTGGCGGTGGGGCGTCCGCACCTGGCCGATCCCTACTGGACCTTCCATGAGGGCGCCCGGATCGGCGACCGGCAGGCAACCGACTGGCCCCTGCCCTATCTCCCCGGACGCGATCAACTCTGGCGCCTGGCCGACCGCGAGGCAGAACTGGTGGGGACCGTATGAGCGAAGCGCGCAAGACCGATACATCCGACGATCAGGAGCCGCTTTCCAAGGCGCGGCTGCGACTGTGGCTCAAGCTCCTGAAGGCGTCGAACCTGATCGAAGCGAACCTCAGGCGACGGTTGCGCGCCGAGTTCAACTCGACCCTGCCCCGCTTTGATGTCATGTCCGCGCTCAATCGCAGCCCCGAGGGGCTGAAGATGAGCGAGATTTCCCAGATGTTGCGGGTCTCGAACGGCAACATCACCGGGATCGTGGACAAGCTCACCGAGGAAGGGCTGGCCCTGCGGGTGGCCGTGCCGGGTGACCGGCGGGCACAACGCGTGCGCCTGACCGACAAGGGGCGCGAGGTTTTCGCCAGACATGCCGGCGCGCATCAAGGCTGGATCGACGCGATGCTGGCCGGGCTCGATGCGGACGACGTGGACGGCATGATCCGCCGTCTCGACCATCTCAGCGACACGATGAAGGAGCATGACTGATGCGCAGCGACGTGAAACATTTCAGATGCGGGATCGACGACGGGGTTGCGACGATCGCGCTCGACCGCCCCGAACGCAAGAACCCGCTTACCTTCGACTCCTATGCCGAGCTGCGCGACTGGTTCCGCGACCTGCATTACGACGAAGAGGTCAAGGCGGTGGTCATCGCGCCCAATGGCGGCAATTTCAGTTCGGGCGGAGATGTGCACGAGATCATCGGGCCGCTCACCAAGATGAGCATGAAAGAGCTTTTGCGCTTCACTCGCATGACCGGGGACCTGGTCAAGGCAATGCTGGGGTGCGGCAAGCCGATCATCGCCGCGGTCGATGGCGTTTGCGCGGGCGCCGGCGCGATCATGGCGATGGCCTCGGACATTCGCCTGGCCACGCCCGAGGCCAAGACCGCATTCCTCTTTACCCGCGTGGGGCTTGCGGGCTGTGACATGGGGGCCTGTGCGATCCTGCCACGCATCATCGGACAGTCGCGCGCGGCCGAGCTGCTCTACACAGGGCGCAGCATGTCGGCGCAGGAGGGCGTGAACTGGGGCTTTTTCAGTCGTGAAGTGGCCGCCGATCACCTTCTGCCCGAGGCGCAGACGCTGGCCGCGCGCATCGCCGAGGGGCCCAATTTCGCCCACATGATGACCAAGACCATGCTCGCGCAGGAGTGGTCGATGAGCCTCGAGCAGGCGATCGAGGCCGAAGCGCAGGCGCAGGCGATCTGCATGCAGGGGCAGGATTTCCAGCGTGCCTACAACGCCTTTGTCGCCAAGGAGAAGCCAGTCTTCGAGGGCGACTGAGCCGAATGCCCAGGGGGCGAGCCCCCAGGTGCAAGTCGTGGCGCGACTTGTCACCATCCCGGAGTATTTCCGGCAAGATGAAGATGAAGGAGGGTGCGATGAGTGACCGAAGCTTTCTGAACTGGCCGTTTTTCGAGGACCAGCACCGGGCACTGGCCAAAGAGCTGGAGCAGTTTGCCGCGAGGCTCTCCATCGACCATTCCGACACGGATGCCGCCTGCCGGGCGCTGGTCTCAGATCTGGGCGAGGCCGGGTTTCTCCAATATTCCGGTGCGTTGGACGGGCAACTTGATGTGCGCACATTGTGTCTCATTCGCGAGACGCTGGCGCGCCATGACGGGTTGGCCGATTTCGCTTTTGCGATGCAGGGGCTGGGCACCGGGGCGATCTCGCTGTTCGGGACAGATGCGCAAAAGCACGAATGGTTGCCGCTCACCCGGGCGGGACAGGCGATTTCGGCCTTTGCGCTGACCGAACCCGCCTCCGGCTCGGACGTGGCCAATTCCACGATGACGGCCAGGCGCGACGGGGATGATTACGTTCTGAACGGCGAAAAGACATGGATTTCCAATGGCGGTATCGCGGATGTCTACACGCTTTTCGCGCGCACCGACGAGGCGCCGGGCGCCAAGGGGCTTTCGGCCTTTGTCGTGCCGGCGGGCCTGCCGGGGTTCGAAGTGGTCGAGCGGTTGGAGACCATAGCCCCGCACCCGTTGGCCACGCTGCGCTTCACCGATTGCCGGGTGCCGACTTCGGCGATGATCGGCGCGCCCGGCGCGGGCTTTCGCATCGCCATGTCGGTGCTCGATGTCTTCCGCTCGACCGTGGCGGCGGCGGCGCTGGGCTTTGCCCGAAGGGCGCTGGACGAGGCGGTCGTGCGGGTGACGACGCGCCATGTGCAGGGGGCACCGCTCTTTGATCTGCAGATGGTCCAGGGGCATATCGCCGACATGGCGCTCGATGTCGATGCGGCCGCCCTTCTGGTCTATCGCGCGGCATGGACCAAGGATTCCGGAGCGCCAAGGGTCACGCGCGAGGCCGCGATGGCCAAGCTTTTCGCCACCGACCAGGCCCAGAAGGTCATCGACCGCGCGGTGCAGCTGCATGGCGGTGACGGGGTGAAATCGGGAGAGACAGTTGAGAAACTCTATCGCGAGATCCGCGCGCTGCGGATCTACGAAGGTGCCTCGGACGTGCAGCGCGTGGTGATCGCGCGCCAGACCCTGGGGCAGTATCAGGGAGGATAGGATATGCTCAGACCATCGGCCCACGAGGACAGTTTTGCCCGCGACAACCTGCCCGCGCCGGAAACATGGCCCGAGCTGCGACTTGAGGGGTTCGAGTATCCCGATCGGCTCAATGCCGGGGTGGAACTGACCGATGCAATGGTGGCGCGCGGCTTTGGCGATCATACCGCGCTTATTGGCAACGGGCGGCGGCGGACCTACAAGGAATTGGCCGACTGGACCAATCGGCTCGCCCATGCACTGGTTGAGGATCTGGACGTAAGGCCCGGGAATCGCGTCCTTATCCGTTCAGCCAACAACCCGGCGATGGTGGCCTGCTGGCTGGCCGCGACCAAGGTGGGGGCGGTGGTGGTCAACACCATGCCGATGCTGCGGTCGGGCGAATTGGCGAAATATGTCGACAAGGCCGAAATCACCCATGCGCTTTGTGACACGCGCCTGATGGACGAGATGGCGACCTGTGCCAAGCAGTCGCGCTTTCTCAAGACCGTGGTCGGGTTTGACGGCACGTCGAACCACGATGCAGAGCTGGACCGGCTGGCACTGGAGAAACCGGTTCAGTTCGACGCGGTGGAAACCGCGCAGGACGACGTGGCGCTGATCGGCTTTACCAGCGGATCGACCGGGGAGCCCAAGGGCACGATGCATTTTCACCGTGACCTCCTGATAATCGCGGATGGATACGCGCGCGAGGTGCTGGACGTGCAGCCCGAGGATGTGTTCGTGGGCTCGCCGCCGCTGGCCTTTACCTTTGGGCTTGGGGGGCTGGCGATCTTTCCCCTGCGTTTTGGCGCGGCGGCGACGCTTTTGGAGAACGCAACGCCGCCCAACATGATCGAGATCATCGAGAAATACCGCGCAAGCGTCTGTTTTACCGCGCCGACCGCATATCGCGCCATGCTCAAGGCGATGGACGAGGGCGCCGACCTGTCCAGCCTGCGCGCCGCCGTCAGCGCGGGCGAAACACTGCCCGCCCCGGTCTATGACGAATGGATGGAAAAGACCGGCAAGCCGATGCTCGACGGGATCGGGGCGACCGAGATGCTCCATATTTTCGTCACAAACCGCTTCGAGGACCACCGCCCTGCCTGTACCGGCAAGCCGGTCGCGGGATACGAAGCGCGGGTGATCGACCAGGATGGGACGGGATTGCCCCCCGGCGAGGTCGGACGGCTGGCGGTGCGGGGGCCGACCGGGTGCCGTTACCTGCGCGGCGAGCGGCAGACGGAATATGTGCAGGACGGCTGGAACATCACCGGCGACGCATTTTTCATGGATGCGGAGGGCTATTTCCATTTCGCCGCGCGCAATGACGACATGATCCTGTCCTCGGGCTACAACATCGCCGGGCCAGAGGTCGAGGCGGCGCTTCTGGCGCATGAAGCCGTGGCCGAATGCGCGGTGATCGGCGTGCCCGACGAGGAACGCGGCGCCATCGTCGAGGCGCATGTGGTGCTCTCGGCCGGCGCGATCCCCGGCCCGGAAATGGTCAAGTCATTGCAAGAGCACGTAAAATCAACGATCGCGCCCTACAAATACCCGCGTTCCGTGGTGTTCACCAAGGGCCTGCCCAAGACCGAAACCGGCAAGATCCAACGCTTTCGCCTGAGGGCGGAGCGATGAGCGGTGGCTATGATCCCGGGCGCGAGGGGGCCAAGCTCGATCTCAAGGGGGCGATGTCATACGGTGACTACCTGCATCTGGATACGCTTCTGGATCAGCAGCATCCGCTTTCGGATGCCCATGACGAGATGTTGTTCGTCATCCAACATCAAACAAGTGAATTATGGATGAAGCTTGCGATCCATGAGCTTTCCGCCGCGCGGAGCGCGCTTGAGGCGGGGGCGCTGGAGCCGATGTTCAAGATGCTGGCGCGGGTGAGCCGTATCTTCGAGCAGCTCAACAACGCATGGGATGTCCTGCGCACGATGACCCCGGCGGATTACACCCGGTTTCGCGACACGCTCGGGCCGTCATCGGGCTTTCAATCCGCGCAATACCGGATGATCGAATACCTGCTGGGCAACCGCAACCCCAACATGCTCAAACCCCATGCGCATCTGCCGGAAGTGGTTGAAAAGCTTGAGCAGGAATTGCGCCGCCCGAGCTTTTACGACGTGGTTGTCGCACGGCTTTTCGAGGGCACGGGCGGCGGAGCCCCCCCTGCCCCGCAGCTTGGCCAGCCGCATGTCGCACAGCCCGAAATCCAGGCGCGGTGGAAGGTGGTTTACGAGGATACCGCGACCCACTGGGCGCTTTACGAACTGGGCGAGAAGCTGGTCGATCTCGAGGATTATTTCCGCCGCTGGCGGTTCAACCATGTCACCACCGTCGAGCGGGTGATCGGGTTCAAGCGCGGCACCGGGGGCACCTCCGGCGTGGCCTACCTGCGGCGGATGCTGGAGGTTGAACTCTTCCCCGAGCTTTGGCACCTGCGCGGCGAGCTTTGAATTTTCAACGGGTTACGAGACTGTATGAGGAGAGGCGAGATGGCGCCCAAGACAATTCAGCCCGAAGGATGGGCCCCGGCCCTGGGCTATGCCAATGGGATGTTGATGGAGGATGGCACGCTGCATATCGCGGGCCAGATCGGATGGAATGCACAGAAGGTGTTCGAACGACACGATTTCATCGGGCAGATGGAACAAGCCCTTGAAAACATTGCCGCAATCGTTCGTGCGGCGGGGGGTGACGCGACCGATATCGGGCGGCTGACATGGTTCGTCAAGGACAAGGCCGAATACATGGCCCACCAGCGCGAGATCGGCGCGGCCTATCGCCGGGTGCTGGGCCGGCATTTCCCGGCCATGTCCTTGATTGTCATAAAGGATCTGGTCGAGGACGATGCGCTCCTGGAAATCGAGGCAACGGCCTATATCAAGCCCCGGAGCTAGGCTCGCGGGGCACCGTGCGGTGGGGTTAACACGGTTTTTCGGCGAAAGATCGAGGGGGTGAAAAGCGTATGACTCGCGGCTGCCACCCGGCTGCCGGGTAAGTCCTGACAAAAGGTTAATGCAAGGGGTTAACGCGGCGTGCGCAGGGATCAAGTGCATTTCGCCTGAGCCGTAAGAAGCCTGAAGCGTATTGCGCCGAACAGGACCGACTGACACCCAACGAAAGGGCGGCGCCCGGCCCGGGGTGGGCGTGAAGCGCCCGCCCATGGGGCGGGGCGGGCGCTGCCCGGGCCGCAAGCGACCCGGGCGATATGAACGTGACCAAGCGCAACATATCCCAAGAACGCGGCCAGCACATGCCCCGCCTTGCCTTCGCCCGTGCTTTGCGCAACTCTCGCACAGCGACGAACGGGCCATGAAGGAAGCGCGCGATGAAGGATCTCGACCGCAAACCGATCACCAACAGCCATTGGGGCACCTACTGGGTCGAGACCGAGAACGGGGAACCGACAGGGGTGATCCCGTTCGAGCATGACCCCGACCCCTCGCCCATCGGCCCGGGCATGGTCGAGACGCGCACCGATGCGCTGCGCATCACCGCCCCGGCGGTGCGGCGAAGCTGGCTCGAGGGCGGGCCGGGCACGGGTGGCGAACGGCGCGGATCGGAAGATTTCGTCGAGGTCACATGGGAAGAGGTCAACCGCCTGATCGCGGACGAGATCGAACGGGTGCGGCGCGATCACGGGAACCGGGCGATCTATGCCGGCTCTTACGGCTGGGCCAGCGCCGGGCGGTTTCATCATGCACAGGGACAGCTCAAGCGGTTTCTCAATCTCGTGGGCGGCTTCACCGCGTCGGTCAACACCTACAGTTTTGCCGCCGCCGAGGTGATCGTGCCGCATGTGCTGGGCGATTTTCGCGGCTTTCTCGACCGGATGACATCGTGGGACTCGATTGCCGAGCATTGCGATCTCTTCGTGGCCTTTGGCGGCGTGCCGCTCAAGAACGGGCAGATCACGCAGGGCGGCACCGGCGCGCATGTGCAAAAGGCGGGGGTTCTGGCGGCGCATGAGGCGGGCACGCGGTTCGTCAATGTCTCGCCCTTGCGGGCGGATGTGCTGGACAAGGTGGATGCCGAGTGGCTGGCGCTCAGACCCTCGACCGATGCGGCGCTGATGCTGGGGCTGGCGCATGTGATCCTCGCCGAGGGGCTGCATGACCGTGCGTTCCTCGAGCGATACACGGTCGGGTTCGACCGGTTCGCGGCTTACCTGACAGGCAAATCCGATGGCGTGGCGAAAACCGCCGACTGGGCCGCCGCGATCACGGAAATTCCGGCCGAGACGATCCGCGATCTGGCACGCCGCATGGCCAAGGGGCGCACCATGATCTCGGTCGCCTATGCGCTGACCCGGCAGGATCATGGCGAACAACCCTATTGGGCGGCGATCACGCTGGCCGCGATGCTGGGGCAGATCGGCCTGCCCGGCGGCGGTGTGGGGTTCGGCTATTCGGCGATGAACCATACCGGGCTCAACCGAAAACAGGTGCCCTATGCCGCCTTTCCGCAAGGCCAGAACCCGGTGGCGGACTACATCCCAGTGGCGCGGGTCACCGACATGCTCGAAAACCCCGGGGGCACGGTCGATTACAACGGGCGCAGACTCACCTATCCCGATGTGCGGCTGGTATGGTGGGCCGGGGGCAACCCGTTTCACCATCATCAGGACCTCAACCGCCTGCGCCGGGCCTGGGCAAAGCCCGAGACGATCATCGTGAACGAATGGTGCTGGAACAGCCTGGCACGACATGCCGATATCGTGCTGCCCTGCACCACGCCGCTTGAACGTGACGACATCGCCATGTCGCCCAAGGATCCGTTCATCACGATGATGGACAAGACCGCCGAGCCGGTGGGTGAGGCGCGCGACGATCACGAGATTTTCCGCGGGATCGCCGCGGCCATGGGCGTGGAAGAGGCGTTCACAGAAGGGCGCAGCGCCGCGGAGTGGCAACGCTGGCTTTATGATGTTTCGCGGCAGGCGGCAGCGCGCGGCGGGGTCGAACTGCCCCCCCTGGACGAGCTGCGCCGCACGGGATGGCACCGGGTGCCGGCGCCCGAGAAACAGACCGTGATGATGGAGGCGTTCCGCACCGATCCCGAGGCGCGGCCATTGAAGACGCCGAGCGGGAAGATCGAGATCTTTTCCGAGACCATCGCGGGGTTCGGCTATGACGATTGCCCGGGCCACCCGGCCTGGATCGAGCCGCTGGAATGGCTTGGCAAGGCGGATGCGGGGGATGCGCTGCACATGGTCTCGAACCAGCCGAAAACCAAGCTGCACAGCCAGATCGACCACGGGGCACTGAGCCGCGCCGACCGCGTGGCGGGTCGCGAGCCCGTGCTGATGAACCCTGCGGATGCCGCGAAGCGCGGCCTGTCGGAGGGCCAGGTGGTGCGCCTCTTCAACGCGCGCGGGGCCTGTCTTGCCGGGCTCAGGATCAGCGACGAGATCCGCCCCGGCGTGATCCAGATCGCCACCGGCGCGTGGTATGAGCCCGCGGGCGAAAGCTGCATCCATGGCAACCCCAACACGCTCACCCCTGACAAGGGCACATCGAAACTGGCCCAGGGGCCGATCGCGCATTCCTGCCTGGTCGAGGTCGAGGCGGCGGGCGACGTGCCGCCGGTCACGGTCGGGGTTGCGCCGCCGGTGATCGGACGGCGCCGGGACAAGCTCACCGGCTGATGAGCGGGACAGGCGAAGCGACACCGGCATGGCCGATCGCCGGACCCATGCAGGCCGCCAAGCTTGCATGTCCGACCCCGGGGACCCTGCGGGGCTGCAGTCAGGGTGATGAGGTCAGATCCCGCGCAATCTTTGCGGGAGGTCTTTGGACGACCAGCACCTCGGGCCGGTCAGAGTGCGACTCCGACCTGATGATCGAGGTGCCAATTGGCAGGATCGAGCGGTAGTAAAGCGCGATCAGCTCGCTTTGGCGATGCGTGTTGGTCTTGCCGAAGACGCTCTTGAGATAGCTGCGCACGGTGGCCAACGAGAGAGAGTTGGTTTCCGCAGCCTCATTCAATGTTCCGCCGTCCAGCAGGACATGCGCGATCCGGCGTTCCGACGGGCTCAGCCCGTGGGCGGTGAAGAAATGCTCTCGCAAGGCGGCATGATCGGTGCGCGTGTTTTCGAACAGCACCATGGCCAGCGGCGGCTCGCTGCCCGTGAGCGGGGCCACGATGGCCAGGCGAACACCGCCCGAGCGGGTCGAGACCGTGATGATCGAGGCCCGCCGATCCTCGCCCGTGGCGTTTCTGATGGCCTCGTGCAGCAGCGTGCGCTCCCGTCGGTCCTTCAGCGTCAAGCGTCCGTTCAGGAGGAGCCAGTCGGGATCGTCCTGTGCGATTTCGTCGTCGAGGCGACCGTCACGCAGGACCTGTGTCTTTTGGTCGACCACAAGGAAGCGCAGCGCGAGCATTTCAAGCGTCGCAGCGGCAAGGCCCTCGGGCCAAGGCGAGCGTGAATAGATGATTTCCGCTTGCTGTTGCTGGACATAGGCCATTCCGATGCGCAACATCGCCTGAAGGGATGGCGCCTCGCTCCAGGCGTCTGCGGAAATGGCCATGAAAGGAATCATGGCTGCCATCGGGCGCCCGATCCCAAGCATGTAACCACCGGCCCGGAGCCATAAGGGATAGCCCGTCGGGCCCTCCTGCAAACGGTCGAGGTGCAGCGATGCCTGAACGGCCAGCGCGCGCTCGATGTCGCGGGGCGTGTCGTTGACATCATCGGACGACGAGTCCTGCCTTCGGACCGACCAGGATTCGAACGCCTCCTTCCGCCGGCAGTCGTAAAGCCCCATCATCACATAGGAAAAATCCGCGGATACAACGAATTGCTCCAGGAATTTCTGGCGTAGCGCACGCGCGCCCAGTCTGTCGTAAATCATACCACGGCCCCCAACAACCAAACCCACGAGAACCATCCAGAGCGCCGCTTCAATATCCTTGCCGGTCACATCACTTTTACGGCCAGCACCGAACACCAGGTCAAAACCCAGACTTGACAGCATCACCCCCAAGTGCGCCCCGCGTCGCTTTGCAGGATCGCTCTGAATGCCCAAAGTCGAAAAAGTTCAAAAATATCTCGAGTCGATTACACCTCCATATTACCTAAATTCGAGTGAGAAAGATAGTTAATAAATCCCTGGCACGTCGATCTTGTTTGATTTCCTTTTACCCACTACTCGATAAATTCGGCCCGTACGAATTACCAAGCGGCAATTCGGACTTTCGGCGATCAGTACTGATGGTGATCCAGTAATTTCATTATTAAATTCGACGGAATACCATCCGCTCGTAAAATAAAAATGACGTCTGAAGCACTTCATGTCTCGCGTTGCTCCGGCGTTATCTTCCTTCCCTTTGTTTCCCCAGGAGAAACTTGGACCAGGTATTGTAAACGCATTGGTGGATAGTCTCGGAGCTCCTTTTGTGATTAAGTTCGAGTTGTCAGGTTCGAGTAAAACGCACCGCCTTTTGGGGGCGGTGCGCCCCGGAGCCGGATGGCCGAATCGAGGTGGGGTAATTTTCCAAGATCCGCCGGCCACGGTAAGAGCGCCCCCCGCGAGGGGCGCTCTTTTCCATTTTGGCCAAGATCCTGGCATCGCTTACAGGCTGGTGAGCTGATCTTCATTGAGCAGGCAGATCTTGAGAACGCTGCCATCGTTGACGATGCTCACGTTCGCGTCCTGCTCGACATACCAGTCCGCGATCTGCTGTTCGGTTGAGTAGATCGTGGTGTTTCCGATCGGCGTGTCGTCGAGCGGAGTTTTGACGCACACGTTCTCGGGACGGGGCTCCTCGCAATACGTCTCGGCATCGTCGGGCTCGCAGTACGGGATTTCGACATGAACATCCTCGAAGACGATGATGCCCTTGCCGTCATCCTCTCCATACTCCCCGGTCTTGGTCAGGAAGTCGATCAGGTTGCCTTCATTGAAGAACGGATCGCTCGGGTCGATGCCATCCATTTCCGAGACGAGCCCCTCGACCAGGACGGACCCACCGAGCGAGGACGAGATCAGCACATCGTCACCCTGGATGGCGGCCGAAAGCGTGCCCTCGAAGTCGGTGTGGAAAACGATCCGATCACTGTTGTCATCGTCGAAATCGGTGATGACGTTATCATCGATAACGGTATTCTTGGAATGCAGACCCTGATCCCAGGCTTCGTGACCGAAGACGAAGTCATCGCCATCCGCACCACCGGTGAGGGTGTCGTTGCCCTCGTCGGCGATCAGGACGTCGTCATCCTTGCCGCCAAAGAGCTGGTCGTCACCATAGCCACCCAGCAACGTGTCCTGGCCACCCGTCTCCTGACCTTGGTCGCCGTAAATGATGTCGTTCCCGGTATTCCCGTAGAGAAGATCATCACCGTCGCCACCATCCATCCAGTCATCGTTGTCGCCACCATCCATGCTGTCGTTGCCAGTGCCGCCATACATGTCGTCATCGCCGGCGCCGCCATCCATGCAGTCATCACCGGCCCCGCCATCCATGTAATCGTCGCCGCGATTGCCGGCCATCACATCGTTGCCGCTCTCACCGTAGAGCTCGTCATTGCCCTGGTGACCGCGGATGTGATCGTCGCCTTCTCCGCCATGGACGGTGTCGTCGCCATCATTGCCGCCGAGCGTATCGTCGCCCGTGCCGCCATAGATGAGGTCCTCACCGTCATCGCCGGTCACGACGTCATCGTCTTCGCCACCATAGATGGTGTCGTTGCCGTCACCGCCCGAGATGGTGTCGCTTGCTTCGCCCATGGCCGGTTGGCCGTCGGCATTGTCGCCCCAGATGAGGTCATCGCCTTCGCCGCCACAGATCGAGTCGGCGTTGTCGTTCCCTTCGATCCGGTCGTCACCGTCGCCACCCCAGATGGTATCGTTGTGAGCACCACCCTGGATGTTGTCGCTTCCTTCACCACCGGAGATCTGGTCCCGACCTCTCTCGCCAAGAAGCGCGTCGTCGCCCTCGCCGCCGAAGATCGTGTCGGCACCGGTTCCACCGCGGACGGTATCGTCGCCCGATCCACCGTGCAGCCAATCGAGTCCACCGCCGCCATTGATGTAGTCATGGCCTGAGTTGCCGGCGATCGTGTCATAGCCAGCCCCACCATAGAGCGAGTCGTCGCCCGCGCCGCCAACCATGAAATCGGTACCCGTTCCACCGTAGATCTTGTCATCACCGGACTGACCGACAAGGACGTCATCGCCGTGGCCACCCCTGATCTCGTCATCATCGGATCCACCAAGCACGACGTCGTTGCCGTCACCGCCATCCATGTAATCGTTGCCGGTTCCGCCGATCAGGAGATCGTCGTCATCGCCGCCATACAACTTGTCATCACCGGCGCCGCCGGCAAGGACATCCTCGCCAGTGCCGCCGTCCAGCTGATCATTGCCGGCTGGTCCGTTGACTTCGTCACCCAATAGGATGTCGTTGCCGATGCCACCCCAGAGATAGTCGTCGCCTTCCATCCCGCGAAGGAGGTCATTGCCGCCGTTCCCATGGATCGCGTTGTCGTTTGAATTTCCCTTGACGTGGTCATCGCCACCCAGGGCCTTGCCCCGGTTGGTCGTGTCGTCGAATTCTCCGTTGTCTGTGTTCGGTGTGCCACCGAGCCAGGTGAAACCGCCAACCAGATTCCACGCTTGTTGAAATGATGTCATACTCATGGTGCTTACCCCCAAAAATGAAAGTTCAATGTGTTGCCGGATTTGAGAAAGCGCTCGTCCGCCGGCATTCAGAGAGCCGATTCCTCATGAGTCGGCCTCACGATGACTTGAACATTCGTGGGGTTTGCGGAGTATCCCCATATGGGGGCAGTAATGCGGAAATCTGCTACCCTATAGGTAGAAACAATATTGAAAATAATGCATTGGACTTTTGGAATTCAACCTCAGGCAAGGTATTTTCATGTTTCGCACCGGTTTCGGAGGTGAGTTTCACAAAATGACATTGCGACTCTGGTCGGGTTTCAAAAGAAATGAAACCCGCTGCGAATTCCTTCGGTCGAACATGCGATTGGCCGGGGCTTTTTCGATCTGCCCTGGCTTTCTGCAATTGAAAGGTCGCCCAGCCGTGCGCCACGCCCCTGTTCTGACAGGAATGCGATCAACTGGATTCACGCATGGCGCGGGAAAGGTAATTGATCAGCGGCTCTGTCAGGTAGGCGAATGGCGTATGCTCGCCTGTTCGAATGAAACAGTCGACCGGCATTCCCGGGATCAGGATCTGATCCGGCCCAAGCTTGTCCAACTCGCTTTGCGAAAGCGCGATCTCGACCCGGTAATAGGAGCGACCCGTGGCCTGATCCTCGAAAGAATCGGGAGAGATCCGCATCACCTCGCCCATGAGGTCCGGGGTATCGCGCATGCTGAAGGCCTGGAACCGCAGGCTGACCTGTTGCCGTGACGCGACCTTGTCCACATCGACCACATTCACGCGTGCCTCGATCACGAGCGGTCGGTCCTGGGGAACGAGGAACATGAGCGGCTCGGCCGGCGTCACCACGGAGCGTGGGCCGAAAACCTGCAGGTTATAGATGATCCCCGCGACCGGCGCGCGAATCTCCATCCGCTCCAGACGGGTGAGCAGGGTCTCGCGTCTTTCGCGATTCTCCAGTTCGTTGACCAGGATGTCACGCAACATGGCGATGGCATCTTCGCGGCGCTGCGCCTTCTGCCCGAGGAGTTCGATATCAATCTCCGAATAACGCTCCATGGCCTGGGCGCGGCGCGCCACCAGCTCGCCCTGGAGACCGGACAGACGGGCATCCTCGCGCCTGAGATTGAGCACGCGCGCGGTTTGCGTCAGCCCGCGATCCAGCAGGCTCTGCTGCGTGACGGTCTCCTCGCCGATCAAGACGATCTGGCGCTCGCTTGCAACCATCTGGGCATCAATGCCGTCGATCTGGTTCTTGAGCTGCTCCTGCTGATTGCGCATCTGGGATTCGCCCTGCTGCAGGGTTTCACGCCGTGCCTCGAAAAGCCGTGTCTGTCCTTCGATCAGTTCGGCGACCTCCGGGTTCGTCGCACTTATGGCGAGCAGCTTGGGGTCGAAACGGATCTCTTCGGCGCCGTCACGCTCTGCCTCGAGACGGCCACGCCGGGCCATCAGCTCGTAAAGCCGGCTTTCGACGATGGCCAGTTCCGACAGGGCCTCTGTCGGATCAAGCCGGATCAGCACCTGGTCTTCGACAACGCTGTCTCCTTCCCGGATCAGCACCTCGTCGACAATTCCGCCATCCCGATGCTGCACAGCCTGCCGGTTCCGGTCCACCACGATCTGCCCCGGCGCGATCACGGCGCCCTCGATCTGCGCATTCACGGCCCAGCCCACGGCACCGAAAACCAGAAGGGCCACAGCGCCCAGCCCAACCACATACGGCAGGCGCGATGAAAATCGCCCTCTCGGTTGCGCGCTCATGCCAGCCCCCCCCCGGCGGACGTGGCCACCGTCTTGCGGATGACACGGACATTGGATAGCATCTCCGACATGATCTTCTCTCTCGGCCCCCATGCCTTGACGAGACCGTTCTCGAGAACAAGAAGGTAATCACATTCCTTGATGGCGGCGGGCCGGTGCGCCATGATCAGAACCGCGCCGCCCGCTTCCTTCATGGCCACGACCGCTTCGTTGAGGGCCATGGAGCCTTCGTTGTCGAGATTGGAATTCGGCTCGTCCAGCACAAGAAAAACCGGATCACCAAAGAGCGCGCGCGCCAGTGCGATCCGCTGGATCTGCCCGCCCGAAAGCTGTGTGCCGATCGTGTGAACGGGCGTGTTGTAGCCCTGTGGCAGGCCCAGGATCATCTCATGCGCGGCCGCTTTGCGCGCCGCGGCGACCACCCGGGCGGAATCGAAACTCTGGGCCAGCCGGGCAATGTTCTCGGCCACGGTGCCATCGAACAGGGTCACCCGCTGGGGCAGGTACCCGATATACTGCGCAAGCGTCTCGGGATCGTACTGGTGCAACGGGGCACCGTCGAGCGTGATCTTGCCCCCGGCAAGCGGCCACAGCCCGGTGATTGCCCGCGCCAGGGTGGACTTGCCCGATCCGCTCGGTCCGATCACGCCAACGGCCATGCCGGGCTCGATCTCGAGGCTGACCTTTTTTAGGGTCGAAACCGTGCTCTTGGGTGGCATGACGGTGATCTGCTGCACCTTGAGCCTGGCCCCGGGTCGCGGAAGATCGATCAGGCTGCGCTCTTCGGGGATCTCCGACAGCAGAGACGCAAGGTTTTCCCACGCGCGCTTGGTCCGTTGCACCGCGCCCCATTGGTTGACGACGGTCTCGACCGGCGCAAGGGCACGGCCAAGCAATATCGACGAAGCGATCATGACGCCGGGCGTGATCTCGCCCTGCAGTACCAGCCAGGCGCCGAGGCCAAGGGTGGCCGATTGCAGAAACAGCCGGAAAACGCGCGACAGGACCGAGAAATTCCCGCCCAGATCCGAGGCCCGCACGTTCTGCTCCAGCGCCCTTTTGCGCGCCTCGGCCCATTTCGCGAAGGCGTTGGATTGCATCCCCAGGCTGCGGATCGTCTCGGCCTCGTTCTGCAACTGATCGCAATAGCGATCCGACTTGTAGCTTGCCACCGCCGATTTGACCGAACTGGTTTTGGTGACATACTGGTTCGCCACGGCCGTCAGGATCAGGATCATGCCACCGGCAAAGGCGAACATCCCTATATAGGGGTGGAAAAGGCTCAGCCCGATCAGGAATATGGGCGCAAAGGGTGCATCGAACAGCGCCGCGAAAAGCGGAGAGCCGTAAAAGCGCCGCATCGCTTCGAGGTCGCGCAACTGCTGTCCCGAGCCGGTATTCTCGTCGACCTCGTGATCGGTCGAGGATTTCTTGAGCATGGCCTGAAAGACGCGCTTGTCGAGGCGATCCTGGAAATTGGCGCCCAAGCGGGTGAGCAGGCGACTCCTGGACCAATCGAGCACGCCCATGATCAGAAACAGGAACGCCACGATCGCAAGCAAGGCCAGCAGCGTCGGTTCGGACTTGGTGCTCAGCACCCGGTCATAGGTCTGGAGCATGAAGAGCGGACCGGTCAACATCAGGATGTTCACGAACACGCTGAAAAACGCCGCCGTCCAAACAAGGCCTCTCAAATCGCTCTTGGCATCCCGGAGTTCGGATTGCCCGATCGAATAATCATCAGACATTTGATCGCCCAAAAATGAGCCAACCCGAAAAAGGGCCGGACTGGTTAACGAAATTAAAGTTATTGGGTACGCCGAAACGTGGCAGTCTTGGTAGTATGCAGCATTGTCACCGCAGGTATAAACTTACCGTGAAATTCCCATCCTGTCATCTTTCATGACCACCGGGGCCCGAGTCCGGACGTGATCTTGCAGGTTCGTTCGAAGCCAATCCACACAACATGCTGTCGTTGGACGATGGAGTCGGTGCAGGGCCCTACCACCAGCTGCGAGCATCAATTTGGCGCTGGATCACCGTGACTCGCAGGCAAAATTGCAAGCTATCCGAGCAGATCGAAAATCCACTTCAACCCACAATAGCGTACTTGACTTGCGAATCACTGTCGCCTCACGCTTTGGTGAAGTGATTCGCCCCGGTTCGTGATCAGCCACCCAGTGCCGAACAGCCGGGACCGGCGCCCCTTTGGGACGAGGCACGAATTGACGCGGGCGGTCCTATTCCGGCGGATCGGTGTACACGGCCCAGCCATAGGACTGGCCGGTCTCCGGCAGGTCGTCCTCGCGCAGATGCCTCGCGAGGTAGGTTTTCGAGATGAAGTTCGCGGTGATCGGCGCGGTGATGAACAGAAAGAGCGTGATCAGCAACTCGTGGAAGGAAAAGCTGTCCTTGACCAGCGTGAAATAGAGCATCGAGGCGATCAGCACCCCGCCCACGCCGAGCGTCGTGGCCTTGGTGGGCGCGTGGATGCGTTGCATCGTGCCCTTGAGCTTCACGAGGCCGAAAGAGCCGACCAGGCCGAATATCCCCGCCACGACGAGGAAAAACGAGATAAGGATGTCGCTCAGAGATTCCATGTCGCCCTCATTCGATGATGTCGCCGCGCAGCACGAAGCGGCAGTAGGCCACGGTCGAAACGAACCCGACCATGGCGACCAGCATTGCCGCCTCGTAATAGACCGCCGTGCTTTCCTTGATGCCATAGAGGATCAGCAGCGAGATGATGTTGATCACCATCGTATCGAGCGCAAGGATGCGGTCGGCATGGGTCGGGCCACGCAACATGCGCCAGAGGCAGAAGAGCAGGCCCAGCCCGAAACAGCCGATGGCAAAGACAAGGGTGGTCTCGATCATTCGAATATCTCCTTCAGACGCGCCTCGTAACGGCTCTTGATGTTGGCCTTGACCGCGTCGGGGTCATCGGTGTGCAGGCAATGGACAAGGATGCTGTGGATGTCGGCGCTGAAGGTCACCGAAACGGTGCCAGGTGTCATGGTGATCGTGCCGGCCAGCACCGTGATCGCCTCGGCCGAAGTGAGTTCGAGCGGAACGGCGATCCAGTGCGAGTGGATGCGGTCGTTGGGTTTGAAAAGGATGATCAGCGCCACCTGCACATTGGCAACGATGATGTCCCACACCACCACGAGCGCATATTCCATGGCGCGCAGCGGCGCGCGAATGCGCGGGCGGTTGGGCCAGTAGGGCGAGGTCAGCATCGGCACGGCGATGCCGAGGATCGCGCCCAGCACCACGTTGCCCAGCGTCACCTTGTTCACGAGGCCGAGCCACACGATCAGGAGCACGACGCTCAGAAGCGGATGGGGAAAAAGTCGCGCAGTCACGGTTTGGCCTCCCCTGCGTGTTCCGGGCCGGTTCCGAGAACGGCGTCGATATAGCCCGCGTGGTCGAACACCTGTCTCGCGGTCTCGTCGAGATATCCGGCCGCCGGGCCCGCGAGCGCGGCGAGCGCGCCCAGCACCGCTAGCGCGGCAAAGACCGGCACAAGTTCGGAGGTCGTCACCGGCGCGGGCATGTCGCGCGCGGGCGCGGCCCCCTGGGCCGTCACGGCCGTCGATTTCCAGAACAGCACGCTGCCTGCACGGGCAAAGCCGACAATCGTGAAGAGCGACCCGGCCAGCACGCTGGCCCAGGCCCAGACGATCACCTCGGGCGCGCGCAGCGCGTCGAGCACCAGCAGCTTGCCCAGGAAACCGCTGAGCGGCGGCATGCCGGCCATGCCGATGGCAGCGCCAAAGAAGAGCGCGGCAAAGAGCCCGTTCTGCGCGGTGGCGGGAAACATCGTCAGGGCCCCGCTGCCCCGCCGGTGCAGGACCAGATCGGCCAGCAGGAAGAGCGCCGCCGCCGCAAAGGTCGAGTGGACGAGATAGTAGAGCCCCGCGGCAAGCGCCGCAGGCGTGAAACTGGCCACCGCGATCAGCAAGACGCCCATGGAGCCGACCACGGCATAGGAGACGAGCGGCAGGATCTGGCGCGCGCCCATCACGCCGAGCGCGCCGATGGCAATGGTGATCACGGCCCCCGGAAAGAGCCAGCTTGCCATCAGCCCGTCAGTGGCCTCGACCCCGGGGCCGAAGACAAGGGTATGAACGCGGATGATGGAATAGGCCCCCACCTTGGTCATGATCGCAAAGAAGGCGGCCACCGGTGCAGGTGCGTTGGAATAGGTGCCCGGCAGCCAGAAATGCACGGGAAAGAGCGCCGCCTTGACCGCGAATACGACCATCAGAAAGATCGCCGCCACCCGCACGAGCGCGGCCTCTTCGACCGGGATTTCGCGCAGGCGCTGCGCCAGGTCGGCGATGTTGAGCGTTCCGGTGCTGGCATAGAGCACCGCCAGGGCAAAGAGAAACAGGGTCGAACCGGCCAGGTTGATGATCACGTATTGCAGCCCGGCGCGCATCCGTTCGCGCCCGCCGCCGTGGATCATCAACCCGTAGGAGGCAATCAGCAGAATCTCGAAGAAGACGAAGAGATTGAAGATGTCACCGGTCAGGAAAGCGCCGCAGACGCCCATCAGTTGAAACTGGAAAATGGCGTGGAAATGCCGCCCCTGCCGGTCCCAATCCGAGGCGCAGGCATGCCAGAGCACGATGAGCGCCAGGATCGCGGTGAGCAGGACCATCACCGCCGAAAGACGATCGAGCACCAGCACGATCCCGAAGGGCGCGGGCCAGTCACCCAAGCGGTAAACGAGCGTCTCGCCGCCCGAGGACATGATCACGAGTTGCAATGCGATGCCCAGAAGGCCGACCGCCCCGGCCATCGAGGCCACCCGCGCGAGCGTGATGTCGTGACGCATGACATAGCCGATCACCGGTGCGAGAAGCGCCGGGAGCAGGACCGGTGCGATGATCCAGTGCATCATCATGAGTCCGCCTCTTCATCCTCGGCGCCGGTTCCGGGTGCGCCCATGTTGACCGCGTCGCTGCCGGCCTTGAGATAGGCAGCCAGCGCCACCATCACGAGCACCGCCGTCATGCCGAAGGAAATCACGATCGCGGTCAGCACCAGCGCCTGCGGCAGCGGGTCGGTATAGCTCGCTTCGCCATATTTCGACAGGACCGGCGGCATGTTGATCGCCAGGCGCCCGGACGCGAAGAGAAAGACATTGGCCGCATAGGACAGCAGCGCCAGCCCGAGGATGACCGGAAAGGCCCTCAGACGCAGAACGAGGTAGATCCCGCTCGCGGTCAGCACGCCGACGGCACTTGCCACCACCACTTCCATTCACGCCTCCTTGCGGTTTTCGACCCGGTCGGTCGGATCATAATCCATTGGCTCGCGGTTCACCGTCTCTCCGGCAATGCGCGCAAGCCGCGACAGGCTGTAAAGCATGAGCATGACCGCGCCGAAGACGACGAGGAAGACGCCCAGGTCAAAGGCCATGGCGGTGGCCAGTTCGAATTCCTCGATCGGCGGAAAGTGGAAATAGTCGAAGGCGCTGGTCAGGAAGGGCTTGCCGGCGAGCATCGCGCCGGCCCCTGTCAGCCCCGCGATGATCACGCCAAAGCCGATCAGCCCGTGATATTCGAACCGCTGCCGCGCCTGTGTCCAGGCAAAGCCGGAGGCCATGTATTGCATCAGGAGCGCGATCGAGATCACAAGGCCCGCAACGAAGCCGCCCCCCGGTTCGTTGTGCCCGCGCAGGAAGATGTAGATGCCGACCATGACCGCGATGGGCATCATCACCCGGGTGGCCACCACCATCATCAGCGGGTGGCGGTCGCGTGAGCGGTCGGGCTCATAGACCGTCTCGCGCAGGCGCCGCGCGACCGGCCCGTTGAGAAGCGTTTCCATGAGGGCGAAAATCACCAGACCGGCAATGCCCAGCACGATGATCTCGCCATAGGTGTCATAACCGCGGAAATCGACGAGGATCACGTTGACGACGTTGGTGCCGCCGCCGCCCTCGTAGGAATTGGCGAGGTGGAAGTCCGAGATCGTATCGACATCGCGCAACATGAACGTATAGGCCAGCGCCGCCACGCCAAGCCCTGACGCGGCCGCGATCGCCCCGTCGCGCAGCCGCAGCGCGGCGCCGCTTTCCACCGGGGTTTCCTTGGGCAGGAAATGCAGTGCCAGCAGGAGCAGCATGATGGTGACCGTCTCGACCGAAATTTGCGTGAGCGCGAGGTCGGGCGCCGAGAGGTAGACGAAGCCGGCCGAAAGCATCAGCCCGACAACGCCAATGATGACAAGAGACAGGAACCGGCGACGGTGGGTGATGGTGACCGAGATCACCGCCACGATCAGCAGCACCCAGCCGATCGCCACGGCGGGCGGCACCGGCAGCGGCGCGCGTGTCGCCTCCGTCAAGCCGCCACCGGCCCATGCGGCATAGCCCACGATCAGCGTGGTGACGAAGAAGATTGCCAGGTAGCGGCTGATCGCACCGTTATGCATGGATTCGGTGATGCCGCGCGAGGCTCCGGCCACCCGCGCGATGAGCGCGTCGAAGATGGTTTTCGCCTCGGGGCGCGGCACCGCGTTCCACACCCGGTCGAGCGGGCGGTGCATTGCCAGCAGGACAAGCCCGCCCGCCACCGCGATCACCGACATGAAGAGCGCAGGCGTGATCCCGTGCCAGATCTTGAGCGAGTAATAGGGCATCTCGCCGCCGCCGATCACCGCGCCGCCGGCCACGGCCACGAGCGGGCCGACCACCGCCGCCGGCAGGATACCGATGATCACGACACAGGCCGCCAGGAGCGCCGGGGCCGCCCACATGCCGAAGGGCGGGTCATGCGGCTTGGCCGGGTAGTCGTCGCGCACCGGGCCGAGGAAGACATGGGCGATGAACCTGAAGGAATAGGCCACCGACAGGAGCGCGCCCAGCGTGGCCAGCGCCCCGACCGCGTAGGGGCTGTTGCCCCAGGTCGTGTGGGCGGCCTCTTCGAGCATCATCTCTTTCGACAGGAAGCCGTTGAAAAGCGGAATGCCCGCCATGGAAAGCGCCGCCACCGTGCCGACGAGAAAGGTCACGGGCATCAGATGGCGCAGGCCGCCCAGCCGCTTGATGTCGCGGGTATGGGTTTCGTGATCGACGATCCCGGCCGTCATGAAGAGCGCGGCCTTGAAGGTGAGGTGGTTGATGATGTGAAACACCGCCACCACCGCCGCGAGTTTGGTGCCGAACCCCAGAAGCATGGTCAGAAGGCCGAGATGACTGACCGTGGAAAAGGCCAGGAGCGCCTTGAGGTCGTCCTTGAAAAGCGCGATCAGCGCGCCCAGCACCATGGTGATGAGCCCGGTCGTCGCCACGAGGTAGAACCACGCGTCGGTGCCGGCCAGCGCCGGCCACATCCGCGCCATCAGAAACACCCCCGCCTTGACCATCGTGGCCGAGTGCAGATAGGCGCTGACCGGCGTCGGCGCGGCCATGGCATGTGGCAACCAGAAATGGAACGGGAACTGCGCCGACTTGGTAAAGGCGCCGAGCAGGATCAGGACGAGCGCGGGCAGATACCACTCGGACGCCCGAATCGCCTCGCCCTCGGTCAGGATGTCGGTGAGGTTGTAGCTGCCGACGATCTGGCCCAGGATCAGCATCCCCCCGATCATCGCAAGCCCCCCTGCCCCGGTGACAGCCAGCGCCATGCGCGCGCCTTGCCGGCCCTCGGGCAGGTGCTTCCAGTATCCGATAAGCAGGAACGACGAGAGGCTGGTCAGCTCCCAGAAGATCAGCAAAAGCAGAATGTTGTCGGAGATCACGATGCCCAGCATCGCGCCCTGGAACAGCAGCAGATAGGTATAGAACTGCCCCATCGGGTCTTCGCCCGAGAGATAGAAGCGCGCATAGAGCGTGATCAGGAGGCCGACACCGAGGATCATCCCCGCAAAGAGCAGCCCCAGCCCGTCGAGAAAGAAGGCAGCCGAGAGGCCCAGCTGCGGCAGCCATTCGACCTCGTAGCGGATCACGTTGCCCTGCATCACCTCGGGCGCGAGCATCGCCAGAAGCACCAAAGCGAAAGCCGTCGGAATGGCGGTGAAGGACGCGCAGGCCGTGCGCCCGGCCCGGATCATCAGCCCCGGGATCAGGGCTCCGACAAAGGGAAGCGCCGCGATCACCAGCAGAAAACCGTTTTCGATAAACATGTCGCGCGCTCTGCCCTGTTCGCCCCGGTTCTTGTTCTGTTACCCGAAAAGGAATATCGGCGCAAACCCGCCCAAGACAAGATGTTCAGGGCATTTTTCGGAGACGGTGGGCGAAGATGTCCATGCACAAGGCGTAACGCAGCGCATCCTCAGCCCGGCCTTGACGCCGCGACAACCAGTCGCGCCGCCAGTCTTGCAAGCTGGGTCGAATCAAGGCCGATCCCGGCAAGGTAATCGGGCACCGAGCCGTAGGTGCGAGCGATATCGGCCAGCACCCGCTGCATCGTCTCGGGGCGCGACCTGAGCGCGCGTCCATAGGCTTCGATATCGGTACCGCCTGCCGCCCGCGCGCGTTCGAGAAACTCGGCCACCAGCGGCGCGATGTGACGTTCAGTGCTGGCATAGTCGGCCACGATATCCGCCTCGCGCACATCGGCATTGCCCAGCAGCAGCGCGGCGATGAGCCCGGTGCGGTCCTTCCCGGCGGTGCAGTGGAACATCACCGCGCCGGGCGGGGCCTCGGTGATGGCCTGCATCACCTCGCGCAGCGCCTCGGCGCGCGTCGACAGGGTGCGCGCATAGAAATGCGGGAGCGGGTCCGGCCCGGTCGCGCCCTCGTGCACATTCGCCGGCGCCAGCGCGTCGAAAAGCGGCAAGTGCAGGTAATCGAGCGAGGAAACCGCGCCCAGCGGGTTCGGCGCACCGGCAAGCTCGTGCGGGGCACGCAGGTCGATCACGGTGCGCAGCCCGGTGTCCAGCAAGAGGTCGAGATCCCCCGAAGTCAGCCGATGCGGGGAATCGGCGCGCAACAGCCTGCGACGCTGGGTGAGATCGCCCGCTCGGGTGCGGTATCCGCCCAGATCACGCACGTTGTAGGCCCCGCTCAGCGCGAGAAGGTGGTCATCCTTGTCATCCCCGATCCCTGGCGCGGTCACTCAGGCGAACCCCCGCAACCGGTCGGCCCCGATCCGGCCCAGCACCGCCCCCCGGGGCGCCAGTGGCACGAAGCGGATATCGAGCGCATCGGGCATAACCTGAGCAATGGCAAGCCCCGCGCCCTCCTGCATCACCATGTCAGCCGGTTCCAGCAGGTCGACGGTGTTGTGCAGGCCGGTCGCGATGACCACCGGGATGCCATGCCAATGCAGCACGCGGTTGCAATGGACATGACCGCTCAGGATGGCGATGACGTTCCGGCCGGCAAGATGCGCGGCAAGGGTCGCGCTGTCTTCGGGTGTCAGGCTCTCCCATGCCAGCCCCGCACCCTGTGGCATGGCGGGTGGATGGTGACACAGGATCAGCTTGGGCAGGTCCGGATGCGCAGCCAGCGCCACGTCGAGCAAGCCGAACTGTTCCGCGCCGATGGCGCCACCGACCCGGCCCGGCACCGAACTGTCTAGCGCGATGACATGCAGCCCGGCCAACACCCGGTCGTGAAAGGCAGGCGTCGCGTCGCGCCGCGCATCGGGGTCGAAGACCGCGCGAAAACTCTCGCGGGCGTCGTGATTGCCCAGCGAGATGACGACCGGCACCGACAAGGGCGCAAGCGCGGCCTGCACGCATTGATAGCTTTCGATGTCACCGTGATTGGTCAGGTCGCCCGGAATCGCCACGAAATCGGGGGGCGGGTCCATGCGCCCGATCTCGGCCACCGCCTGCGCCAGCATCGCGGACGTGTCGGACAGGCGTTGAGGATCATCGCGCTCGGGGTCGGTGACGTGAAGGTCGGTCAGGTGAACGAAACGGGTCATGGTCAATCCTCAAGCGTGGCCGCCGCCAGAAGCGTGCGGGTGTAATCCTGCGCGGGGCGGGTCAGGACGTTTGCCACCGGGCCGCGTTCGAGCACCTGCCCCTCGCGCATCACCAGCACATCGTCACAGATGCTCGAGACGACGGCAAGGTCATGGCTGATGAACAGGATCGCAAGTCCAAGATCGTCCTGCAAATCCATGAGAAGGTTGAGAATCTGCGCCTGCACGCTCACATCGAGCGCCGACACGGCCTCATCCGCGACGAGCAGTCGCGGGCGGGTGATGATGGCACGGGCGATGGCGATGCGTTGCCGCTGCCCGCCCGAGAATTCATGCGGGAAGCGCTCGGCATGTTCCGCGCGCAGCCCCACCTGTTCGAGCGCCTGTGCCACCGCGCGCGCGTGATCGCCCGCCACGCCCTGCGCGCGCAACGGCTCGGCGATGGACCAGCCCACGCGGCGGCGCTGGTCGAGCGAGCCGAACGGATCCTGGAACACCATCTGGAAACCGCGC
>LJSU01000003.1 GCA_001314705.1 Rhodobacteraceae bacterium HLUCCO07 | reverse complement strand
AGCCAATATTCTCCTGCCATCTCTCTGCTCCTCTTCCCTCCCGGGAAGAGAATCACGAGAATACATGAACTTCAATCATTTGATTGGGTTTGGACCCTAGGGCGGTGGAGGGCAGATTCACGTCGCTGAATTGGCCGCACGGACGAAACGCTCATTCGCAACGCAGTCTGACAGAGGGCAGCGCACGGCCGCGGTCGGGTGCACACCACATCAGCGCAGGGCAGTTTATCCCGCAACGTCATTGTTTGCCCGAATCGACGCGCACCCCACCGAAAGCACCCGGCCACGCCAAAGGCGTGCCTCCGGCACGACGGGGCGGCCCCCTCCCGCCAGATCTTTCGCAGAAAAACCGCCTGCCGGGCAATGGTATGCAGCCCGGGCGGCCGGGCCGCTGTTTCGGGCGGGGCAAGTTCGATCAAGGGCGGCATGCCCCGGATTGCGGGAATGGAGTCCAAGGGGGTGGCAATGCGGGACATTCGAGACGTTCGCTACGTTTGAAGCATGGGGTGGACCGAGCAGCGGCAGCGCGCAGAGAGGGGGGGGTTGCAAAGTTGCAAAGCCGTGGCTTGGAAGAATGCACTTGATCAATCCGCAGAACCAAACGATCTTGCGGTAGATGGGCGGTTTTACTGGGGCATCAAATGAAGCATATTGGACCATGTATGTCGCAGGAGGGTTTTGATTATGGCGGAAGAGCAACAGACGCTGACCGCTGAGGCGATTGTTGACAAGGCGTTCGATTACTTTGAAAAACTTGTTAGTCGTGGCAAACAACTGGACGGTGTATTGTTGGAAGGGTTAGAGCCTGAAGATGACGGATGGATCGTTTCCATCGGTTTCAATGGAAGACGCTATGAAACTTCCGAACCAACTTCCCCGTCAGCTATGGCTGCCCTTTCCGGATTTGGTAGCAAGACCACCAAAACCGTTCGAGAGGTACGGCATTTTCATTTGGACAAGCAAGGTAACTTCCAGAGGCTAACTTGAACCTTGGCCTCGGTTTTGTTGGATAGCGGGCCACTCGTCTTGTTTCTGTGTGGGTCCTTGCGCCCTGACCTTGTTGGAAAAGGCAAAACCAAACAACATACGTTAGAAATGTTCCAGAAACTGAATGAAGAGCTGATAGAAATCGATAATCATATCTCATTGCCAAACGTCTTAACTGAAGCTTCTAACCATTTAGGAGCAGGTCAACAACAACCGGTTGATGGTGCGGCCCGTGCATTGAGCACCTACATTCTCAAACTTGAGGAGATATTTCAGCCTAGTAAAGAGGTTATTGGACTCAGCGAGTACATGAGTGTGGGCCTTTCGGATGCAGCCATTATCTCATGTGTTCCTCGGCTGAAAAAAGAAAATGTTCGAGTCTTCACGCAGGATTGGGAGCTGTATAGTCGACTTTCGAAATTCGAAGTGGATTGCGTAAATATCATGCATTGGGCTACGCCGAAAGAATGGTAAAACATGAAGTTCTAGGAGGCTAACTTTTATAGAACCCTACACACGCATCATGAATTTGGATCGAAGGGAATGCGCTAAGCCTGCTTCGGGCTGGCTGCGGCCCACTGCACCCGCAGCATTTGAAGCGGCCTGCGCGTCCGCTCCGGCCTCCAAACCGTCATCTGACAGTTCCACTCATAGCGAATGGTCTATTGCCTGTTGCCCAGCCTTCATCGGGTCTCTTGCTACAGGTGGCGACCACCGGCACATGCCACGCCCGGCGAGGGCGGCCCCGTCTTGACACGCGGGCCGTGCCCCGACGTCAGCCCCCCGGCGCCTCGAAGAGGATCAGCTCGACCCGCTCGCCCCCGTCGACATGGGCGTCATGGCCGGGCGGGATGTCGAAAAAGTCGCCGCGGGCAATCGGGGTCTTTTCCCCGGTTTCGATCATGCGCACGACCAGTTTGCCCGAGATGCAATAGCCGACATGGCGCATGGGGCACGAGTCGGGCGAGCCAAGAAGCGGCTTTTCATCCGCTTCCCAGGTCCAGCCGGGCTCGAAGACCGCATGCATCCCGGTCGTGCCGTCGCGCATCCTGATGATGTCGATCCCGCCGCGCTCCTTCATGTCCAGCGCCTCGTCGGGGGTTTCGAAGCGTCTGATTTCGATTGTCGATTGGGTTGTCATGCGTGCCTCCCTCGGAATGTCTGGCGGCCATGGGCCGTGTGCGTTCAAACCCGGATGATGTTGTCCTTGAGCGCGTAGAGCTTTCCTGCGAACTCCTGGCGCGTGTCCTCGGAATGGCCGAGCGATTTCATGGTTTCGAGGATGTCGTCCATCGCGGCCATGTATTCCGTCTCGTCGATGTTCATGCCGCGATGGGTCTCGGTCATGCTGCGCCCGTCATATGCGCCCGGTCCGTTCGACAGTTCGTCGAACAGGGTGCAGTAATGCTGCTTGATCTTCTCGACCCGCTCGGGCTGATCGAGATAGGGGGTAAAGCGCGGACTGATGGCGGGATTGTGCAGATGCGCGTCCACCATGCCATCGACGATCCGCCGGATGCCGGCGGCGGCCCCCAGACGTTCATAGAGCGTGGCCTGGCTCAACTGTTCCATCACTGAGGTGGTCATGTCGTGCTCTCCCTGGATTTGGCCTTGTCGCGGTCGGGTGCGACCCGGTACCGTGACAATGTGACACATGCGGCACGCACCGGACCAGTTCACGAACTGAATCCGGGCGATACAACATCTGAACTGGCCGCAGCCCCGGCGCGCGTGGCACTATGGTGGCAACCTGGCAAGAGGAGACCATCATGACGAACGCGAGCTACAAGCAGTTCTGCCCTGTCGCGATGGCGGCGGAAGTGCTTTGCACGAGGTGGACCATCGTGCTCCTGCGAGAATTCATCGCCGGATCGACCCGGTTCAACGAACTGCGCCGCGGCGTGCCCCGGATGTCGCCCGCCTTGCTCTCAAAGCGCCTGCGCGAGCTTGAACAGGCCGGTGTCATCGAGCGCACGCGCCTGTCACATGCGCCCGAGATCGACGCCTATCGCCTGACCCGCGCGGGGCGCGATCTTCAGCCGGTGATCGAATCCATCGGCAACTGGGGTCAGAAATGGGTGGAGGCCGAACCGTCGCTCGAGAACCTCGATCCCGAATTGCTGATGTGGGACATGCGCCGCAATCTCGACACCGAGCCGGTTCCGGTCCAGCGCGCGGTGATCGAATTCATCTATCCCGAACTGCCCCCCGCACAGCGCAAATGGTGGCTGATCGTGGAGCCGGACCGAACCGTGGACCTGTGCCATGTGGACCCGGGTTTCGATGTCGATCTGTACGTGACGGTCGATCTCAGGACGATGACCGAGATCTGGATGGGCCTCAAGACCGTGGCAAAAGCCCGCGACGAAGGCGCGCTCTGCGCTGTTGGCCACGCCGGGCTCATCGACAAGATGCAAACGTGGCTGGGCCTCAGCCCGTTCGCAAGTCAGGCGAAACTGGCCGGGTGATCGTGCATTGCGGCCAGCCCGGAAATGAAAGGGCGCGCCCGATGGGGGCGCGCCAGTCGAACAAAGGGAAACCGGGGCGGAGATGCCCGCCCCGCATCGGAATTACTCGACCAGATCCGTCACATCACCCGTCGGGTGCGGCGTGGTCGCCGTTTCCACCGGCAGCACCGGATATTCCACACGCGGCATGGTGCCGGTCAGGCTGCCAAGGAAGGCCACGATCTGATCGGCCTCGTCGTCGGTCAGATCCTCACCAAGCTGGCTTTCGCCCATGATCTGCACCGCGACCTTGAGATCCCACACCAGGCCCGAATGGAAATAGGGCGCTGTCTGGTCAATATTGCGCAGCGGCGAGGCACGGAACACGTATTCGTCATCCGCCGTCTCGGTCACCGCGAACCGGCCCTTGTCCCCCTCGGGCAGGATGTCGGCGCCCGGCTTCTCGATCAGGCCGAACGGGTAATAGCCGTTGCCGCCAAGGTTCACACCGTTGTGGCATGTGGCACAGCCCTTGTCGATGAACAGCTCCATCCCGGCGACCTGCTCTTCGGTGAGCGCATCGTCATCACCGTTGAGCCAGGCATCGAACGGCGCCGGCGTGATCAGCGTGGCTTCATAGGCCTCGATCGCCTTGGCGAAATTGTCAAAGCTCACCGGGTCATCCTGATCCGGGAAGGAGGCTTCGAACCACTCGACGTATTGCGGCATCGACTTGAGCGTCGCGACCACGTTCTCGGGCGTGTTGGCCATCTCGACACCGGCCTGAACCGGACCCTTGGCCTGCTCGGCGAGGTCGGGCGCGCGGCCATCCCAGAACTGGGCGGTGTTGAACACGGCATTCAGCACGGTGGGCGAGTTGCGCGGCCCCTTCTGCCAGCCATGGCCGATCGAGGTGGGCATGTTGTCGTCACCACCGGTGGCGAGGTTGTGGCACGAGTTGCACGAGAACACCCCCGAGGCCGACATCCGCGGGTCAAAGAACAGCGCCTTGCCAAGATCGATCTTCTCGGGCGTGACCGGGTTGTCGGCCAGCGCCGGGATGGTCGAGGGCAGCGGCTCGAAAATATCCTCGGCATATTCGCGCAGCTCATTCGCCGTAGCCGCCCCGGCCAGCGCGAATGTCAGGGCCGTCGTGGAAATCAGATGTCGGGTTTTCATGATGTCAGGCCTCCCTCAGCCCACTTCGAATCTCGCGCTTCCTGTCGCACGCGTGTTTAGCCCGGCAGATGTCGCCAAAACATGATTTGGATCAATTCCATTTCTTAAAAGTTGAATTATTCGTTCCTTCACAAATACTTAACATATAAACCATCTTGCATGTCCCGACATCGTGCCCGAACTGTTCGCTTTGCTTCAGGGGCACTGCGAAACAATTGATGCATGGATGCTTCATCATGTTATCCTGAACGAGATCATGATACCCGGGCGGCTGGTGATCCGATTGACAGGCCATCGTCGCAGAACCGGCTGAGCCCACCGAGCCGGTGGCAGGCGCGATCCTGCGTCCAGTTTCCGGAAGAGAACCGGAACCACGAGAACAAGGAGACCTGTGATGGTGGATCTTCTGTGGCTGATCCTGGGCCTTGCCGGGTTGATCCTGGGGGGTGACCTTCTGGTGCGCGGCGCGGTTTCGGTGGCGCAGGCCATGCGCATCTCGCCGATGGTCATCGGCCTCACGCTTGTCGGGTTCGGCACCTCCACACCCGAACTTGTCACCTCGCTTCAGGCCGCCTTCGCAGGGTCGCCCGGCATCGCCATCGGCAATGTCGTCGGCAGCAATATCGGGAACATCATGCTGATCCTCGGCCTCGCCGCGTTCCTGTATCCGGTCGCCGTCGATCCGGCCGCGCTGCGTCGCGATGGTGGCGTGATGCTGGCGGCAACGCTGCTCTGCACGGGATTCGTTCTCTGGGGCACGCTTGGTCGTTTGGCCGGTGCGGTTCTGATCCTCTCGCTGGGGGCGTATCTGCTGTTCACGATTCTGCGCGAGCGTCGAAGCATGACCGCCGCGACGGCACTTTACGTGGCCGAGGCCGATCTGTTGCCAGGCGCTGCGCCGACCCGTCTCATGTGGCCCGCGCTCATGGCGCTGGCCGGCCTTGCGATTACCATTCTCGGGGCGCGGTTTCTTGTCTCCGGCGCGGTCGGGCTTGCCGCGGCAGCCGGCATATCCGAAACCGTCATCGGCCTGACCATCGTCGCCATCGGCACATCGACGCCCGAACTCGTCACCACGCTCATTGCCGTGCGCAAGGGCCAGGGCGGCGTCGCGTTCGGCAACATCATCGGATCGAACATCTTCAACATCCTCGGGATTCTCGGGTTGACGGCCCTGATCCATCCGCTCGCCGTGCCACAACAGGTCATCGGCTTCGACATCTGGGTCATGCTGGGCGCCACGCTCGTCATGGTGCTGTTCGCGATCACCGGACGGCGCATCGACCGGCGCGAAGGGGCGTTCCTCGTCACCGGCTACGCGGCCTATCTGGCCACGACGCTATGGCTTGGCTGACTTGCGGCAGATGGCGGCGCATGTCGCGTTAACCATTTTCGTCAACGAAGTCTCAACCTGTGCCCGGCAGCCGGGTGGCAGCCGCGCGGCAGCCGGATGTCACCCCCTGATTTTGGGCCAAACGCGCGTGTTAACCTTTCCACCCGCGCTTCACCCCGCCACCGGCGCAAGCCTTCCTGCGTACCCGTTACGATGCGTGCCACACCTCAACTTTCTCATGCAGTCACGCGCAACACACCCAGGCCAACCGCCTGGAATCAATACCATTTCGCCAGCGGCGGCAGGCTCATCAGCACCGCGTTGGCGTCATGCCCGGTTTCCAGCCCGAACTTGGTGCCACGATCGTATACAAGATTGTATTCAGCATAGAGCCCGCGATGGACCAGTTGCGTGTCCCTGTCCGCCGCCGACCACGACATCTTGCGGCGCCGCTCGGTCAGCGGCACAAATGCTGGTAGAAAGGCCCGCCCCACATCCTGGATAAAGGCGAAATCCGCCTCCCAGTCGCCGGTGTTGTGATCGTCGAGAAAGATCCCCCCGACCCCCCGCGCCCGATGCCGGTGCGGGATATGGAAATACTCGTCCGCCCAAGCCTTGAAACGCGGATAGAACGTCGGGTCGTGCCGGTCGCAATGCGCCTTTTGCACGGCGTGGAAATGCTCGGTATCCTCTTGATATTCAATACAAGGATTGAGATCCGAGCCACCCCCGAACCACCAGCCATGCGGCGTCCAGAACATCCGCGTGTTCATGTGAACGGCCGGTGCATGCGGGTTCTGCATATGCGCCACGAGGCTGATGCCCGAGGCCCAGAATCGCGGATCGTCCTTCATGCCCGCCAATCCCTTGCGCGCCGCCATCGCCGCCTGCGCCCGCTCGCCCAGCGTGCCATAAACGGTCGAGACATTGACCCCGACCTTCTCGAACACGCGCCCCCCGCGCATCACGCTCATCAGGCCACCGCCCGCGTCAGACCCATCCGCGCTCGCGCGCCGGGTCTCGCTCACCTCGAAGCGCCCCGCAGGCAGGCAGGCCAGAGGGCCTTCGGTCTGGCTGTCCTCAAGCCCTTCGAAAGCCGCGACAATATCGTCCCGCAAGTGCCGGAACCATGCACTGGCCTTGGCTTTCTCTTTGCTCATATCCGCTGTCACCGGACCTGCCTTCCCATCCCGTTTCAATGCGCCGGCGCCGAAACCGCATCCAGTAGCGAGCGCCCGCCATCCACGGTGAGGATCTGCCCGGTCATGAAACTTGCCCCGTCACTGGCCAGAAACTGCACCGCCTCGGCCAGTTCGGTCGGGCTCGCGATCCGGCCCAGCGGTGTGCCATGCTCGATCACGTCACGATAATCCGGATGCTCTCGCAGGTGATCCTTGAGGCTCGCGCTCATCACCGATCCCATTGCGACGGCATTGACCCGAATCCGCTCTCCCGCCAGCGCCACCGCCAGCGACCGGGTCATCTGTTCCAGCGCCGCGGTCGACACCGAAAGCGCCATCAACTCGGGATGGGCGCGACAGGCCAGGATGGTCGAAAGATTGATGATCGAACCCGCGGCCCGCCCCTGGTCGGTCTTGGCCTGCTTTATCATCCGTTTCGCCACCACCTGGCTCAGCCTGAGCGACGTCATCAGATTCTGCTGAAGCAGGACCTCCACCGCGTCATCATCGGGGTTGAGCGGGTCCGACCGCATCACCTGCCGCGATGCATTGACCAGAACGTCGATCCGGTCAAAGGCGTCGATGGTCGCCGACAGAAGGTTCGCAATCGTCAGTTTCTCGCGCAGGTCGCCTGCGAAATACCTCACATTGCTACCATCCTTGACCTCGCCCACCTCACGGGCAAGCCCCTCCTCATCCATGTCGGCGAACATGACGTTGGCGCCCTTGTCGGAAAAATGCCGCGCAATCGCCAGGCCGACGCCATTGGCGGCGCCGGTCACGATCGCGGTCTTTCCGGAAATCGAAAGCGACATGGCCGCTCCTTCTCTTGATTCGTCCCGCGACGTTACGGGATATCAGCCCCCGGTGCGAGACGGGCCCGAGGCACAGAAAACCTTGAACCTCGTGTCACCGCCGATTTCTGCAACCTCTCGGAAATGGGTCCGCAGCGCCTTCTCATAGGGCAAATGCCGGTTGGCCACCATCCACAGCCGCCCGCCCGGGGCGAGCATCCGCGCGCTCTGCGCGATGAAGCGCGCGCCCAGTTCGGGCTGGCCCTTGCGGCCCGCGTGAAACGGTGGGTTCATCACCACTGCGTCAGCCCGTGTTTCGGGCATCCACCGGGTCGCATCGGCCCAATGAAACCGCACCCGCCCGTCGGAGAGGTTTTCCCGCGCGCAATCCAGCGCGACACGATCCGCCTCGACCAGATCGACCTGCTCGACGCCCCCGCGTTCGAGAATGGCCGCCGCGAGATACCCCCAGCCGCCGCCCAGATCGACCACGTGCGCCCCGGGCCTTTCCGGCAAGGCCGCCGCCAGCAGCCGCGACGCCGGGTCGATTCCGTCGGCCGAGAACACCCCGGCACGGGTCGAGAACCCACCCTCTATGACCCGCGGTCCGCCCGCCTGCGCCCAATCCGCGAAAGCCTCCGGCGTGCCACGGGCAAGGAAGGTCTTGCCATGCGCCTTGGAATACGCCTCGCCACACGCGCACCTCTGGCGCATCTCCCGAAAAAGGCTCTCTATGCCGTCGGTTTTCTGCCCGTCCACGATCACTTCGCCCGCACAGGCCATGGCCGCCGCCACGAGCGCCCGTGCCTCGGGCTTGGCGCGCGGCACGATCACGATGGCAAGCGCCGCCTCTTGCGGCACATCGGCCACCACGCTCAGCCCCGACGCCTCGAGATGATCGACATCGGGTTTCATCCGGGCCACGATACGCAACCTGTTCGCGGGAAGCCCGGACAGGTCCAAGCCCGAAACCGCCCCCATGACGGCGATCTCGCCACTCTCGGGCAACAGCCCCGGATGATCCTCCAGGAAAAGGCTAAGCCGCGTGGCACTCATGGAACCAGGGGCCAGGCGGCCCTCACTCCTTTTCCATCGTGCATTGCAGCGGATGCTGGTGACGACGGGCAAAATCCATGACCTGCGCCACCTTGGTCTCGGCGATCTCGTGCGAGAATACGCCGACCACGGCGACGCCCTTCTTGTGCACCGTCAACATCACCTCGAACGCCTGTGCGTGGTTCATCCCGAAAAACCGCTCAAGCACATGCACAACGAATTCCATCGGCGTGTAGTCGTCGTTCAGAAGAAGCACCTTGTAAAGCGGCGGACGCTTGGTCTTGGTACGCGTCTCGACCACGACCGACGCGTCGTCATCGCCTTCGCGTTCATCCGACATGGTCACATTCCAGGCTGTCATCGGCCCACCGTTTCGCGTTTCGGTTTCTCTTCCCCGGGCGACCTATA
Organism: Rhodobacteraceae bacterium HLUCCO07; assembly: GCA_001314705.1. Lineage (GTDB taxonomy): Bacteria > Pseudomonadota > Alphaproteobacteria > Rhodobacterales > Rhodobacteraceae > Aquicoccus. Next base: position 3,493 of record LJSU01000003.1, on the reverse strand, counting down.
TAACCTCTGAACCGCCCAAGAAAAGAGGGGGGGCCGTAAGGAGCCCCGGAATGGCGCGAAAACTCACGACAGACGGCTCCTGTCGTGGCGACGCGCCCCGGCACCACGCGCGCATCTTCCGGATGACGCCGGGCCGATTCGCTGAGACGCGCCGCGCCCGGCCCATGCCCGCTCACAACCGGCGAGCGGGGCTATCCACGATCGGATGGCGCCCCATAGCGGGCAAGAAAGGTGTCGACCGCCCCGGTGACGACCTCCCTGATCTCGGCCTCCGAAAATTCGGTCTGCACCCCGAGAACGGCCCGCAACCAGAGCCGGGAGCGGGCAAGGTCGGCAAACTGCTCGGCGGCCAGCGAGACATCGGAAATCCGAAGCTCTCCGCGGGCCATCGCCTCTTCGAACCCTTGTTCGAGTTGCTTGCGGCCCATTTCCGGTCCGCTTTCATAATAGGCGCGCGCAAGCTCGGGAAACCTGTCACGCTCTGCCACACAAATACGGAAGATCCGCTGCGAGAAGTCCGACAGCAACAGGCGGGCAATCTGTGTCGCCACCGCTGTCAGGACATCGCGGATCGGCGCATCAAGATCAATCTGCTGACGCGCGGTTTCGGCCATCCGGTCACATTCGGAGCGGGCAATCTCCTTGAAAAGCAAGGCCTTGTCAGGGAAATAGCTGTAGAGCGTGGCCTTCGACACGCCGGCCGCACGCGCGATGTCGTCAACGCTGGCACGCTCGAAACCGTCGGCCATGAAAACCTTGCGCGCGCCTTCAAGAACCTGATCGAACTTGCGCCCGCTGCGATTGATTTCGGCCTGCGCCCCCACTTGCGATCTCCCACTTGCCGGCCCCATACTAAACCGGCCGGTTCAGCTGCGGCAAGGTCATTATGTCTGCTTGTGCCGGCCGCGCGCTCCACATAGCGTTCGCATCATGACCAGGCATGGGAGTTCGACATGCGCTTCTTTACCCAGCGTCGGCATTTCTCGGATCTGAGCGAGCAGGAAATCCTCGCCCTGGCGATTTCCTCGGAAGAGGATGATGCCAGGATCTATCGCAGCTATGCATCGCGCCTTGCCGCTGATTATCCCGATACCGCGCGGATATTCGAGGGCATGGCCGCCGAGGAAGACAGGCACCGGCAGCGCCTGATCGAACTGTTCACGCAGCGTTTCGGGGATGTGATCCCCCTGATCCGGCGCGAGCATGTCGCGGGATACTACGCGCGGCGCCCGGTCTGGCTCATCGAGAATCTCGGGCTGGAGCGGATCCGGGACGAGGCCGGCGCGATGGAACGCGACGCCGAACGCTTCTACCTAGCGGCGGCCATGCGGGTCGAGGATGCCGCCACCCGCAAACTGCTCGGCGATCTGGCCACGGCCGAGGCCGGACACCAGCAGACCGCCGAAGCGCTCGAACAGGAGCATCTCGACGATGAAACGCGCGACAGGGAAAGCCGGAGCGCCTATCGGCAGTTCGTCCTGACATGGGTGCAACCGGGGCTGGCCGGCCTGATGGACGGCTCGGTTTCCACCCTCGCGCCCATCTTTGCCACCGCCTTTGCCACGCAGGACACGCACACGACCCTCATCGTCGGCCTCGCCGCGTCGGTCGGGGCCGGGATTTCGATGGGGTTCACCGAGGCAGCCAGCGATGATGGCGAAATCTCGGGGCGCGGCAGCCCGGTCAAACGCGGTTTCGCCAGCGGCATGATGACAACGATCGGCGGGCTCGGACATGCCCTGCCCTATCTGATCCCCGATTTCTGGACCGCGACGATCATCGCGATGATCGTCGTGTTCATCGAACTCTGGGCGATTGCCTGGATACAGAACAGGTACATGCAAACACCGTTCTTCCGCGCGGCGTTCCAGGTGGTTCTGGGCGGCGCACTGGTGTTCGCGGCGGGCGTCCTGATCGGCAGCGGGTGACGTTCCGCCACCGCGTGCCGGCGTCAGCCTTCGGCGCGCTCTTCGCGTCTCGTCGCCAGCACCTCCTGTTGGGGCTTCCACTTGTACTGACGGTCCTCAAGCGTGGGCATCCATGTCAACCGGCCATATCCCTTGCGCCACGGGTCAACCACGATCCCGTCATACATGTCCTCCCCCTTGGCCGCGACGATCGCCGTGGAATGGTCGATCCGCAAAAGCGCGTCGGAATTCGCGATGGCGCGGTGAATGACGAGCGTTTTGAACCCTTCCTGCTTGAGCCGCCGCTCCATGTCCTCGGCCCAGTGCCAACACAGCCCGCGCGGGCGCGATCCCATGTTGACCTTGGTGTTGTGGATCAGCGGCGGGTCGCTGACCTCGTATTCGCGGGCCAGTTGCAGCGGATGGAAATAGGCGATCTGTGCGGCCCGCTCGGCTTCGGCGGGATCGACGCGCGTGTCGAGCGCGCGGATCGCGCGCGCCAGATCGGCGATTTCGGCCTCTTCCGGCGGCGCCGGCTCGGCACAGGCCGCAAGCAGGACGCATCCCGCGATCAGAAGAAGCCGAAAGAAACCCATCCTTGCCGCCCACGATTGCTTGACCGGATTGCCGGGTAGCTAGCGCCTCGAAACGAGCCTGTCGAGAGGGCATCGCCGGATTGCCCCCCTTCCCGGCGAATAGCCATCTCAGACAGCGGGCTGCCAATGGAGCAGCCCCCTGTCCGAACCAATGCCACCGGACTGGCCGCCCGCGAATCTCCGTTGATCATCGCACGTTCATATGGACGATACAGAAATGTTGCATTCTGACCACGATCGCCGCATATTGAACGATATTTTTTAATTGGAATTTGGAGGCCGGACATGCAGATCAGCATTTCATCAGAATCGATCGAGGAACGCACGACACCCTCAAGCGGCCTCTTCGAATTTTCCGTCAGTCTGGCCGAGCCGTCCGCGGGAACCGTCACCGTCGACTATCGCACCGTGCAGGGCACCGCGTCGGAGTTCCTGGATTTCACGGGCGAGGCCGGCACGCTGACCTTCGAGGCGGGCGAAACGGAAAAGACGCTCACCGTCCAGACCCTTGCCGACAGCATTGACGAGCCCGACGAGTTTCTCGAGGTGGAACTGTTCAATCCGACCGGCGGCGGCACCTTCGAGGACGGCGCGGATTTCACCCGCGCCCTCGGCTGGATTCTGGACAACGACGGAACGCCGGCCGACCGCGCCATCGCCGTGTCGGACCCTGTCCTCACCGAAGGCGATGCAGGCACGGCCACAGCGCGGTTCACCCTATCGGTTTCGGAGCCGTTCGACGCCACGACTGATATCGACTGGACGACAGTGAACGGCACCGCCACCGCAGAGTCCGATTTTACCGCCGCGTCCGGAACCGCAACATTCGCCCCCGGCCAGACCAGCGCGATCGTGAACGTGGATGTGCTGGGCGACACTATCCCCGAGATTGCAGAGACCTTCGACCTCGTGGCGACGCCGCCGTCGGGCGTGTTCTCGGGCGCGCAGGGTGCGGTCGGCACGGCGACGATCCTCGACGACGACGCAGGC
>LJSU01000034.1 GCA_001314705.1 Rhodobacteraceae bacterium HLUCCO07 | reverse complement strand
TACACCGCGCTTGGCATACCCGTCACAGTGGCCGTAGGGTAAATCCGTCCGGGGAAAGGGGAAGTCCGGCCTTCAGCAGATTTATGCAACAAAGCCCCTTCGAACCACTTTTCATCCATATCAGACCTTTGGTTTCAAGGCTTCAAAGGAGACAGCCGCAGACATAATGCGTCGTTCGAGCGCCTTGTTGCCAATGTCCTGCATGGCACCCACTGCAAACCCAAAGGCAATGGCAAGGGCCCCGATAAACGGACCGAAGACCAATCCAATGATTGGCACTGACGAAACCAAGTAGCCAAAGATCGCTCCAAATATCGTGCCAGTACTGGCCATGGGGAATTCAGCAATAATTTTTGTGATGATGTCGAGAACCTTTCGGCCGATTTTCACAACGATTGATCCCACCCTGATTGTGGTCTTTGCGATTGTGAAAAGAACAGACTTTGCATCAGCCGAAACTGCCAGTGCGTCTATCCGTTTCTTGAGCGAATCTTCGGATAAATCAAAGGAAAGCAGATCCCGGATTTCGTCTTCAGAATCGGCTGCGCATTCCATTTGGATCGTCTTTCCAGTTTCCGGTTCTACGGCTTCGACAATCATGAACCTCTCCTCCGCTTGGCCTGAAGAGCAGTAAGAGCAGTAAGAGCAGTATGCACATCTGAAGACCAGACAACAACCATCAACGATGGTTTCTGCTGGAGTTCTAAACCTCAGGGAAACCATCGCTTGCCGAACAATTGTCCTGAAGCGGCCTTTGTCGCAGCCGCAGCGAAAGCTCACTTCGTCCGCAGTGCGGACATTTGCGGCCTGCTTGTCCCGTCGGTTTCGCGGCGAGGCTGATCGGGTCGTATCCGCGCCGCTTTTCCAAACGGAGCGCGATCTGCTAGACTGCCGGAAAACAAGAGGCAGGGCAGATGTTTCTGAGGGTGCTCACTTTGGCCGGGGGTTTGACCGGGGCGGCGGGGTTGTCGCAGTTTCCCGAATTCAGCCAGCAATATGTGCAACGCCTGGGCGGCGCGGTGGACGAGCTGTCGCGCTTTGTCGATGAATTCGACGCGGATGCGGCAGGGCTGGGGCTGAGCCGCGCGGCGGCGCTGGCCGACCTGGAAGCGGGCAGTGCGATGGGCGCTGCGCGGGCCGAAACCGTGGGCCGCGTGATCGCGCGCCATGCACGGCTGTCGCGGGATTTGCAGGCGTTGGAGGCGGCGGGGCCGTTCACGCGGCTGCACCGGGCCGGGCATCTGGGCGATCCCGAGATTGCCGCCAGGGTCTGGCAGTCCTATCGACCCGCGCTGCCGCTGACATTCGAGGGCGCGGTCTTCGCGGGCGCGGGGTTCCTTGCCGGGGTGGCGGTGATCGGGGGGCTGGGCGGGCTCGCGCGGCGTCTGGCCTCACAGCGGAAAGCGGCGCCAGCGGGCCGCGTGGCTTGACCTGATCCGCGCCGCGGCGCAGATTGCGCCCAACCAGACCCGGGAGCAGACATGGCAGGCACCACCCCCCCATTCGCGCGGTTCGAATTCATGATCGCGTGGCGATACCTTCGGGCGCGCCGCGCCGAGGGCGGGGTCAGCGTGATGACCTGGATCAGCCTGATCGGGATCACGCTGGCGGTGATGGCGCTCATCGCGACGTTGGCGGTGCGGTCGGGGTTTCGCGCGGAATTCGTCGATACCATCCTGGGCGCCAACGCGCATGTGACGATCTACAACGCGGCGCAGGCGGGCGAGAACGGGCAGAGCGACCGGAGCATCGCCGATTACGAGGACATGGCCGAGCGGGTGCGCGCGGTGCCGGGGGTGATCCGCGCCGCGCCGCTGGTCAAGGGGCAGGTGATGGCCAGCGCGGGTGGCCGCAACGCGGGCATCGAGGTTTTCGGGATCAGTGCCGAGAACCTCGAGACCATTCCGCGCATCGTCGAGCCGCAGGCGTCGCAGGGAGAGCTTGGGCGGTTCGGCGGCGATGAAGCCATTGCCATCGGATCGGGCGTGGCGCGCGAGCTGGGCGTGGGCGTGGGCGAGCGGATCAAGGTGATTTCGCCCGACGGGGCCAAGACCGCGTTCGGCACCAGCCCGCGGGTGAAAGCCTATGAGGTGGTCTATGTCTTTACCGCCGGTCGCTATGACATCGACCGCACGCGCGTCTACATGCCGTTCGACGAGGCGCAGTCCTATTTCAACCGCGAGGGCGTGGCCGATGAGCTTGAGGTCATGGTGGCCGAGCCCGAGCAGGTTGACGCGCTGAGCGCGGAACTGCTCGAGGCGGCGGGCGAGCGGGCGCTGCTGTGGACATGGCGCGATGCCAGCGGATCGTTCCTGCGCGCGCTCGATATCGAGGACAACGTGATGTTCGTGATCCTGTCCATCCTCGTGCTGATCGCGGCGATGAACATCACCAGCGGGTTGATCATGCTGGTCAAGAACAAGGGGCGCGATATCGGGATTTTGCGGACCATGGGCCTGACCGAGGGGGCGGTTCTGAGGGTGTTTTTCATCTGCGGTGCCTTTACCGGTATCATCGGCACGGCGATGGGGGTGCTTCTGGGATGCCTTTTCGCGATCTATATCGACCCGATCTTCGGTCTCGTGAACGCGGTCTCGGGCGGGGGTGTCTGGGATCCGTCGGTGCGCGGGATCTCGTTCCTGCCGGCGAAACTGCAACTCTACGACGTGATGAGCGCGGTGGGCCTGAGCCTTGGGCTGTCCTTCATCGTGACGATCTTTCCGGCGCGCCGTGCGGCGCGGATGAACCCCGTGGAGGCGCTGCGCTATGAGTGAGCCGGTTCTGCAACTCGCGGGGGTCGAGAAAACCTATAACCGGGGCCGGCCCAACGCGGTCGAGGTGCTCTCGGGTGTGGATCTGGCCGTGCATCCGGGCGAGATCGTGGCGCTCGTGGCGCCGTCGGGGGCGGGGAAATCGACGCTCCTGCACATCGCGGGGCTTCTGGACGTGGCCGATGCGGGGTCGGTGCGGATCGGCGGACGCGAGATGGTGGGGATGTCGGACCGGCGGCGCACGGCGGTCCGGCGCGAAGAGGTCGGGTTCGTCTACCAGTTTCACCACCTCCTGCCCGAGTTCAGCGCGCTGGAAAACGTGATGCTGCCGCAACTGGCGGGCGGGCGGCGCCGCGCCGATGCGATGACGCGGGCTGGGGATTTGCTGGCGCGGGTGGGGGTGGGCGCGCGCGCCGATCATCGGCCCGCGGCGATGTCGGGGGGCGAACAGCAACGGGTGGCCTTTTGCCGGGCGCTGGCGAACGAGCCGCGCCTGCTCCTGGCTGACGAGCCGACCGGCAACCTTGACCCTGCGACCTCGGACAGGGTGTTCGAAACACTGCTGGAGCTGGCGCGCGACACCGGGCTGTCGGCGGTGATCGCCACGCACAACACGGGCCTTGCGGCACGGATGGACCGGGTGCTGCGGCTGGAGAATGGTGGGCTCGTTTCAGGGTGAGACCCGTGTCCGCGTGGCGTGTCAGACCTGCTGGGTGAGCCAGACCCCCGCCGCCATCAGCGCGATGCCGCCCGCGCGGGCCAGCGAGAGCGGGCTGATCTGCGCGCCGAAGAGACCGAAATGGTCGATCGCGGCAGCGCTGATCAACTGGCCGAGGAGCACGAAAAAGACCGCGTTGCCGACCCCGAAACGTGGCGCAACGAAGGTGATCGAGAGAATGTAGAAGGCCACCAGGAGACCGGCAAGAAAGAGGTGCCTGGGCACTTGCGGGGCCTTGAGAATCGGGACGGGGCCGGTCAGCAGGAGCACCACGATCCCGGCGCAGAGCGCGACCACGAAGAGGATCACCCCGGCGGCGAAGGGGCTGCCGAGGCGCTGGCCCAGCTGGGCGTTGAGCGCGGCCAGGACGGGAATGCCGATCCCGGCGGCGAGCATCACGGCGGCATAGGCGGAAGTGGGCGTCATCGGCGGGATCCTGATCAGGGAATGAAGAACGTGGCGGTGGCGGTGGCGACGGGTTTTTCCGAAGGTTCGGCGATCAACGTGGCGCGGGTGAAGATCAGCGCCTTGCCGGCGCGCACCACCTCGGCTTCGCAGCGGATCGCGTCGCCGGTGGCGGGGCGCAGGAACTGGGTGTCGAGCGTGGTGGTGGCGACCGGGTGAAACCGGTTCATGTGACCCATGCAGGCAAAGACCATCGCGGTGTCGGCCATCGCCGCCAGTGACTGTCCGCAGACGATGCCCCCCATTCGTTCGAGATGTTCGGCCACCGGCATGGCGAGTGTCGCGCCGCTGGCACCGATCTCGGTGATGCTCAGATCGAGAGCCTGGACCCAGGGCGCAAAGCCCTCTTTCAGAAGCGCCTGCGCGGCGTCGGTTGTCACTGTCATGAATTCTGGCTCCGTCCTGCCTGTTATGCCCCGGGGCGTCGTTCGACGCATTTGACTCCGGGTGAGTTTGGCATGGCCATCGGCGGTGTTCCAGTCCTGTTGGCCATTAGGCAATCCCGGGGTCAAGGGCCATCGCAACTTGCAGCGAGCGCATTGATCTCCGCCCGGTTGAGGTGCAGGGTGGAGGCAGAAGATGCGGAAACCGGCGCAGCGCGTGGGCCGTTTCCCTCGACCCGGGCACGGAGCCTGCCGGCTGTGTGTGATGGGCTGCGGTGACCGGGGACCGCAGGCGGTGGGCAATGCTGCCGTTGCCTTGGTTCGGGCTTGCGGCACGCGGGGTGAGCCTGCGAAGTTGCCACATGATCGGTGTCAATGTGGCGCCAGTGGGATGTGCTAGGCTGGTCGCTGACAGGACGAATGGATTATCGGAGGAACGACGGATGCGGAAATCTTGGATCTCGGGACAAACGGCGGCGCTGGCCCTGATCGCGACCATGGCCGGAACCATGGCGGCAGGACAGGATGCCGACGCGGGGGCGCGTCTATACGAGCGTCATTGCGCCACCTGTCACGGGCTGGATGGCGAAGGGCACGGGCCGATGGCCGGAATTCTGGTGATCGAGCCCACCGATCTGACCTCTCTCGCCGCGCAGGACGAGGGGACGTTCCCGGTATTGCGGGTCATCCAGCGAATCGACGGGCGCGATCCGCTGGTCGCCCATGGCAGCCCGATGCCGGTCTATGGCGATTTTTTCGAGGGTGACGATACCGCGCTCAAGACGGCGAGCGGACAGACGGTGATGACGAGCCGCGCAATCGCCGATCTGGTGGCGTTTCTGGAGACAATGCAAACCGCGGAAGAATGAAGGCCGGACAGGCGGGGAGAGGACGATATGCGAGCGATTGTCGCGATGATTTCGATGGCCGGGTTGCTGGTGGCCTGCGCAACACAGGAGATGCCCGATGCATCGGAGGGCGCGGCGCTTTATGCCGAGAATTGCGCGATGTGCCACGGTGCCGACGGGCGCGGGGACGGGGAACTGGCGCGTGAGATCCGTGAGGAGAGCGGGCGCGCACCCAGCGACCTGACCATGATCTCGCAGGCGGAAGAGGGCGATTTTCCGCGCGCGCAGGTCCTCTCCTACATCGACGGTTACACCCGCGGGCGTCTGCCGGAGCAGGACATGCCCGAGTTCGGTCTGCTGCTGGAAGGGCCGACCGTTCCGGTGGGCACGGGCGACGGCGTGCTTTCTCCGGTGCCGCGCCCGCTCGCGGCGTTGATGGTTTACCTGGAGAGTATCCAGCGCTGAAGATCGCAGCGGTGTGCGCCGTTTGACGGCGTGGGATTCGAGTATTTTTTCCAAGAAAGAACAGGGGCCAGTTCGTTGGCCCCGCTCTCTTTCTTGGCCCAAATACTCATGTGCCCGACAGTAGCGGTCGTGCGGTCAGCTGTCGGTGAGAGCCCGGGCGGCGGCCATGGCCGAGCTCCAGGCCCACTGGAAATTGTAGCCACCCAGCCACCCGGTGACATCCAGACATTCGCCGATGAAATAGAGCCCGGGCAGGGTTTTCGACATCATTGTCTGCGCTGAGATCCCGTTGGTGGAAACCCCGCCCGCCGTCACCTCTGCGGTGCGCCAGCCTTCGGTGCCCGAAGGCGTGAGGTTCCAGTCGTGAAATGTCCGGCAGAGGGGCTGAAGGCGGCTGTCGGGCTGATCGGCGAGGTTACCCTTGAGGGTCATGCTTTCGGCAAGGTACTGGGCGAGGCGGGCAGGCAGGTGGGTGGCCAGCGCGGTGCCCATTTTCTTGCGCCCCGCGGTTTGCCGTTCGGCGCGCAGTCGAGCCAGAAGGTCGGTGCCGGGGGCGAGGTCAATGGCGATGGGCTGGCCTTCGCTCCAGAAGCTGGAGATTTGCAGGATCGCGGGGCCCGAGAGGCCGCGATGGGTGAACAGCATCGCCTCGTCAAAGCCGTGCCCGCCCGCAGCAGCGCGCACCGGCAACGAGACGCCGGCAAGCGGGGCAAAGCGGTTTTCGGGGAAGGTGAGCGGGACCAGCGCGGGGCGCGGCGGCACGAGTGCATGGCCGAACTGACGCGCGATCTCATAGGCCAGGCCGGTGGCGCCCATTTTCGGGATCGACTTGCCACCTGTCGCCACCACGAGACGGCGTGCCTCGACCGTTTCGCGGTGGCCGCGTGTTTCGAGCGTGGCGTGAAAGCGCGTGCCGTCATGGGTGAGGTCCACCAGCGCGGTTTCAAGCCGCAGCTCGGCCCCGGCCCGCGCCATGAGGCCGCGCAGGAGATCGACGAGCCCGGTCGCCTTGTCGTCGAGAAAAAGCTGACCCAGCGTCTTTTCGTGCCATGCCAGCCCGTGTTCGGAGACCAGCGAGATGAAATCCCATTGCGTATAGCGGGCCAGCGCGGATTTGGCGAAATGCGGGTTGGTGCCATGGAACTGCGCCGGGCTGCAATCGAGATTGGTGAAGTTGCAGCGGCCGCCGCCGGAAATGCGGATCTTCTCGCCCGGGGCGCGGGCATGGTCGATCACCAGCGTGCCTGGCCCGGCATGGGCGGCGCACATCATGCCGGCGGCCCCGGCTCCGAGGATGAGTGTTTCGACTTGCATGTGCCGCGCCATGCCCGATGCCGGCGCGGGGGGCAAGAGCGCACGCGACGATCACACCTGATCGCAATCCTGTCATCGTCCATTGCCCGTAGCCGGCGCAGGGCGCAGGGTTGCGCCAGATCGACACGGAAGGAGCGCAAGTCATGCAGAAACCGAAATCCGGAGAGACGTTTCCCAAGGAGGTCGTGCCGCGGCTCGGTGGTGGAGAAATCGAGTTGGGCGCGCCGCAGGGCGGGCATGATTGGCAGATGATCGTGGTCTATCGCGGCGCGCATTGCCCGCTGTGCCGGAAATACCTGTCCCGGCTCGAAGAGTTGAAGGGCAAGTTCACCGAGAACGGCATCGAAGTCACGGTCGTCTCGGGCGACCCCGAGGAAAAGGCGCGGAGCTTTGTCGAAGAGGTGGGGCTCGACCTTCCGGTCGGATACGGGATGAGCACCGACCAGATGCAGAGGCTCGGGCTTTACGTATCGGCGCCGCGCAGCCCGGAAGAGACGGATCGGCCCTTTCCCGAGCCGGGGCTGTTCGTGGTCAATGGCGAGGGGCGTTTGCATCTAGCCGACATCTCGAACGCGCCTTTTGCCCGGCCCGACCTGGAGGCGCTGGCCGGTGGCCTTGCCTTTGTCCGGGCCAAGGACTACCCGATCCGGGGCACCTGGAATGGCTGAGCGGCGCAGCGCGCGGCCACGCGCCCGCCGCAAAGCACATGCTTCCCATGGGCGAATCGCCGTGCTAGACTTTGCCGAGAGACCCCGTTGAAGGGGCGGCCCGGAAACGGGACAAGAGGCAGAGTTGGCGGTGAGTTACCCATGACGGAAATGGTCTATGGCGCGGTGCCCGCGCGTTCGGGCGATCCGATCCTGCCCAGATGGTGGAGGACGGTGGATCGCTGGAGCCTGTCGTGCATCCTGATCCTCTTCGGCATTGGACTTCTGCTGGCCCTGGCCGCAAGCGTACCCCTGGCCGAGAAGAACGGGTTCGGCGCGTTTCATTATGTCTCGCGGCAAGCGGTGTTCGGGATCGCGGGGTTGCTCGTGATGCTGATCACGTCGATGTTGCCGCCCGACCTGGTGCGCCGCCTTGCCGTGCTGGGCTTTCTGGTGGCTTTCGTGGCGCTGCTCGGCCTGCCGTTTTTCGGCACGGATTTCGGCAAGGGCGCGATGCGGTGGTATTCGCTGGGCTTTGCCAGCGTGCAGCCGAGCGAGTTTCTCAAGCCCGGTTTCGTGGTGGTCGCTGCCTGGATGATGGCCGCGAGCCAGGAGATCAATGGCCCGCCGGGCAAGAGCCTGTCGCTGATCCTGGCCGGGATCATCGTGGTTCTTCTGGCATTGCAGCCCGATTTCGGGCAGGCGGCGCTGATCATGTTCGGATGGGGCGTGATCTATTTCGTGGCAGGGGCGCCGATTGTCATTCTTCTAGTCCTGGCCGGCCTTGCCGTGCTGGGTGGGTCGCTTGCCTATAACTCGTCCGAACATTTCGCGCGCCGGATCGACGGGTTTCTGAACCCGGAACTCGACCCGCGCACGCAGTTGGGGTTTGCCTTCAACGCGATCCGCGAGGGCGGATTGTTCGGGGTCGGCGTGGGCGAAGGCAAGGTCAAGTGGTCGTTGCCCGACGCGCATACCGACTTCATCATCGCGGTGGCCGCCGAGGAATACGGGCTTGTGCTTGTTCTCGTGATCATCACGCTTTATGCGAGCGTGGTTCTGCGGTCGCTCTGGCGGCTCATGCGCGAGCGTGATCCTTTCATTCGACTGGCCGGAACGGGCCTTGCCGTGATCTTTGGCGTTCAGGCAATGATCAACATGGGGGTGGCGGTGCGGCTGTTGCCGGCGAAGGGGATGACCCTGCCCTTCGTGAGCTATGGCGGGTCGTCGCTGATCGCGGGGGGTATCGCGGTGGGGATGTTGCTGGCCTTGACCCGAACCCGTCCGCAGGGCGGGATCGACGAGATTTTTGGCCGCGCTGGACGGTAGGCCGCAAGGCGCGTCGGCGGGTGTTGCAAGAGGATGAAATGACGGAGCGGCAGAGACTTCTGGTCATCGCGGCAGGCGGTACGGGCGGGCACATGTTCCCGGCGCAGGCGCTGGCCGAGGTGATGCTGCGCAGGGGATGGCGGGTGAAGCTGTCCACCGATGCGCGCGGCGCGCGCTATACCGGCGGGTTTCCGCACAGTGTCGAGGTCGAGCAGGTGGCGAGTGCCAGTTTTTCGCGCGGCGGGATGCCGGCCAAGGCGCTGGTGCCGCTGCGAATCGCCGGTGGAACATTGGCGGCGGCCTGGCGGATGTGGCGTGACCGGCCCGACGTGGTGGTTGGCTTTGGCGGCTATCCCGCGATTCCCGCGATGGCTGCGGCCCGGTTGCTGCGACTGCCGCGGATGCTGCATGAGCAGAATGGCGTTCTGGGCCGGGTCAACCGGATCTTTGCGCGCCGCGTCGACCGGGTCGCCTGTGGCACATGGCCCACTGATCTGCCCGAGGGCGTTGCCGGGGTCCACACCGGCAACCCGGTGCGAGCAGCGGTGCAGGAACGCGCGGGTGCACCCTATATTCCGCCCGGGGACTACCCGATGTCGATCCTGGTGATCGGGGGCAGCCAGGGCGCGCGGGTCCTGAGCGATATCGTGCCGCCGGCGATCGCGGCACTGCCCATGGATATGCTGCGCAATATCCGGGTGAGCCACCAGGCGCGCGATGAAGACGCCGCGCGGGTGGCGCAATTCTATGCCGAGCAGGGGATCGACGCGGATGTGGAGCCGTTCTTTCGCGACGTGCCGCGCCGGATGAGCGAGGCGCAACTGGTCATTTCGCGCGCGGGCGCGTCGAGCGTGGCCGATATCAGCGTGATCGGGCGACCGTCGATCCTGATCCCCTATCCCCATGCGACGGGCGATCACCAGAGCGCCAATGCGCGCGGGTTGGCCGAGGCGGGCGGCGCGATCGTGATGCCCGAAGCCTTGGTGACGGTCGAAGCGATGGGCGAGGAGATCGCGCGGGTTCTGACGGATCCCGACGGCGCGACACGCATGGCGCGGGCGGCGCAGTCGTTGGGCAAGCCCGAAGCGACGGAGGAGCTTGTCGCGCTGGTCGAGGAACTGGCGGGCTAGCGAAGAGGGGATGGTGGGTCTTCACCCGCCCCAAGGGACGACCAGGAAAGGTTCGAGATGAGTGCAGCGGCAACGAAACTTCCCGGTGACGTGGGGGTCATCCATTTCGTCGGGATCGGCGGCATCGGCATGTCGGGCATTGCCGAGGTCCTGATCAACCATGGTTATTCGGTGCAGGGTTCGGATCTGAAGCGAACCAAGATCACCGCGCGGCTGGAAGGCATGGGTGCGCGGGTCTTCGAGGGGCAGCGGGCCGAGAACCTCGATAGCGCCGAAGTGGTGGTGATCTCGTCCGCGATCAAGCCGGGCAATCCCGAGCTCGACGAGGCGCGCAGGCGCGGCCTGCCGGTCGTGCGCCGGGCCGAGATGCTGGCCGAACTGATGCGGCTCAAATCCAATGTCGCGGTGGCGGGCACCCATGGCAAGACCACCACGACGACCATGGTGGCGGCGCTGCTGGATGCCGGGCGGTTCGATCCGACGGTGATCAATGGCGGCATCATCCATGCCTATGGCAGCAATGCCCGCGTCGGGCAGGGCGAATGGATGGTGGTAGAGGCCGACGAGAGCGACGGCACCTTCAACCGCCTGCCCGCGACCATCGCCATCGTCACCAATATCGACCCCGAGCATATGGAGCATTGGGGCACCGAGCAGAACCTGCACCGGGGTTTCTACGACTTCATCAGCAACATCCCGTTCTACGGGCTGGCGGTGTGCTGCACCGATGACCCGGACGTGCAGGCGCTGGTGGGCAAGATTACCGACCGACGGGTAATGACTTACGGGTTCAACGCGCAGGCGGATGTGCGGGCGGTCAACCTGCGCTACGAGCGGGGCATTGCGCATTTCGATATCGCGCTTCAATCCGAGGGGCGGATGATCGAGGGCTGCACCTTGCCGATGCCGGGCGATCACAATGTCAGCAACGCGCTGGGCGCGGTGGCGGTGGCGCGGCATCTCGGGATGAAGGGGGCAAGGATTCGCGATGCCTTGACGGCGTTCAAGGGGGTCGGGCGGCGCTTTACCCGGGTGGGCGAAGTGAACGGTGTGACCATCATCGACGACTATGGCCACCATCCCACCGAGATTGCCGCCGTTCTCAAGGCCGCGCGTCAGGCCATCGGCACCGACCCGGGCGGCCGGATCATAGCGGTGCATCAGCCGCACAGATACACCCGCCTGCATCACCATTTCGACGCGTTCTGTTCGTGTTTCAACGAAGCCGACGTGGTCGCGATCGCAGAGGTCTATGCGGCCGGCGAGGACCCGATCGAAGGGGCCAGTCGCGAGGCGCTGGTCGCTGGTCTGATCGCCCATGGCCACCGCCATGCGCGGGCCATCGACGATTTCGATGACCTGGTTCGGCTGGTCAGGGAGCAGGCGCAGCCGGGTGATATGGTCGTCTGCCTGGGGGCCGGCACGATCAGCGGTTGGGCCAATGCCCTGCCGCAACAGCTCGAAGCCGGCGGATAAGCACGGCCGGTGCTGCGTTGCCCTTCGGGGCGGGGTCGCGCGCAACACATCCTAGCGGGGCTTGTGGACATCGGCCGATTGCACGAGGCCGAAGCCGACCATCAGGACAAGCATCGCCGATCCACCGTAGCTGACCAGCGGGAGTGGAACGCCAACTACCGGGATCAGGCCGGTGACCATCGCCATGTTGACGGCGAAATAGAGAAAGAAGGTAGTGGCGATCCCGAGCGTCAGAAGGGCGGCAAAACGATTGGGGTTCGACAGGGCCGAGACCACGCAGAAAAAGATGATCAGCGCATAGAGCGCGAGAAGCGAGACCGCGCCGACGAAACCGAATTCCTCGGCCAGGGTGGTGAAGATGAAATCGGTGTGTTTTTCGGGCAGGAAGTTAAGCTGGCTTTGCGTGCCCTGCATGAACCCGCGCCCGGCCCAACCGCCCGAACCGAGCGCGATCTTGGACTGGGTGATGTGATAGCCCGCCCCGAGCGGATCGGCCGCCGGATCGAGAAAGGTGTCGATGCGCCGGAACTGGTAGTCGTTGAGCAATTGCCACTCGGTGCCGCGCGATTGAAGAACCGCTGTCACCACACCAACCCCTGCGGCGATCACGGCGGCGAAATAGGTCCAGTGGACCCCGGCAAGAAACATGATTGCGCCGCCGCCTGCCAGCAGCAGGATCGCTGTGCCGAGATCGGGTTGGGTCAGCACCATCAGCGTGGGCAAGAGAATCATCGCTACCGGCAGGGCCACCCAGAGAGGATGCGAAACCTTCGAGAGCGGCAGCCAGTCGTAATAGGCGGCCAGCAGCATCACGAGGGTGATCTTCATCAGTTCCGAGGGTTGCAGCCGGATGAACCCGAGGTCGAGCCAGCGCTGTGCGCCCATGCCGGTATCGCCCATCACCGCGACCAGGGCCAGAAGGGCGATCGTGCAGAGATAGCCCAGCGGAGCGACGTTGCGCCAGAAATAGAGCGGCACCATCGCGATCCCCAGCATCAGCACGAAGCCAATGGCGAAGCGTTTCATCTGCGGTTCGGCCCAGGGCAGGAACGAGCCGCCTGCGACCGAGTAGAGCATCAGGAAACCGATAGCCGCCACCGACACAAGCAGGAGCGCGATCGGCCAATTGAGGTAAAGCACCTTGCGTGGGCCGGTGGGGGTGTATTTGACGGTATGTTCAAGATAGCTCATGCGCGGGTCGGCCTGTCATCGCGTGGGGGTGGGCGCAGGTCGCGCAGCCGCTCCTGCTGGGCGCTGATCCGGGCGCGATCCTTGGCCGGGTAGGCCGAGAGCGGCGGATCATCGCCATAGAGCGCCTGAAGGGTGATGTCACGCGCGATGGGCGCCGCAGCCGTCGAACCGCCGCCGCCATGTTCGACCAGCACCGATACGGCGATGCGGGGCGCGTCATGGGGGGCGAAGTTCACAAAGAGTGCATGGTCACGACGGTTCCATGGCAGGTCCTCGTTGCGGGTCACGCCGGCGCGGCGTTCGGCCGGGGTGATGCGGCGCACCTGGCTGGTACCGGTCTTGCCGGACATCCGGTATTCATCGGTCAGGATACGCGAGGAAAAGGCGGTGCCTCGGTTGTTGTTGGAGACCGCGAACATGGCCCGGCGAATGGCACGCAGGTGATTCTCGTTGAGATCGAGCGGTTCGCCGTGGCCGCTGGGTTGTTCGACGCCATTGATCGACTTGATCATGCGCGGGCTGACGCTGCGCCCGGTCGCGAGCCGGGCCGTCATCACCGCCAGTTGCAACGGCGAGGCCAGCACGAAACCCTGGCCGATGGAGGCGTTGACGCTATCGCCGATGACCCATTCCTCGCCTCGCGCGGCGCGTTTCCAGTCGCGGGTCGGCACCAGGCCGGCGTGCACGCTCGACATGGGGATGTCATAACGCTCACCGAGGCCGAGCTTGCGTGCCATGGCCGAGATGCGTTCGATCCCCGTCTCGAGGGCCAGTTCGTAGAAATAGACATCGCAGCTTTCGCGCAGCGCGGTGTGCAGGTCCATGTTGCCGTGGCCCGCGCGTTTCCAGCAGTGAAACCGGTTGTCGGCGACTTCGATATGGCCGCGACAGCGCACCGTATCTTCAGGGGTGATGATGTCGTCTTCGAGTGCGGCGAGGGCGACCACCATCTTGAAGGTCGAGCCGGGCGGATAGACGCCCTGCACCGATTTCGAGACAAGCGGGCGGCGCTCGTTCTCGAGAAGAGCCTTGTAGTCGGTGCTGGAGATTCCGTTGACGAAAAGATTCGGATCGAAGGCGGGGGAAGAGGCGACGGCCAGAAGGTCGCCGGTTTCGGTGTCCATCACCACCGCCGCAGCACTTTCATCGCCCAGCCTCGACTGGGTGTAGTTCTGCAACATGTGATCGATGGAGAGTTGCAGGTCGTCGCCCGGTTTCCCCTCTTGGCGATCAAGCTCGCGCATGACGCGACCGGCGGCGTTGACCTCGACCCGTCTCGTGCCCGCCTTGCCGCGCAGGCGCTCTTCTTCGTGGGCCTCGATGCCTGTCTTGCCGATCTGGAACCGCGGCATCAGCAAGAGCCGGTTGGGCGCATCGATCCGCGAGAGATCGTAATCGGAGACCGGACCGACATAGCCCACTACATGGGTAAAATCCGCACCCAGCGGATAGGTCCGGCTGAGCCCCACTTCGGGGGTGACGCCGGGCAGGGCGGGGGCGTTGACGGCGACGCGGCTGATCTCTTCCCAGGTGACGCGGTCGGCGACGGTGATGGGGGTATCGCCGCGTCGGGTGCGCAGGTCTTCGAGCGCGGTGGCAATGTCCTGGGGCGAAAGCTCGATCAGTGCGTCGAGCCGGGCCAGCACTGCCTCGACATCGCCCGCATCCTTGCGGGTCATGGTGATGCGATAGGCCGGCACGTTGCGCGCGATGATCCGGCCGTTGCGGTCGAAGATCTGGCCGCGTGTCGGTGGAATAAGCTCGATATTGATGCGGTTCTCCTCGGCCAGGAACCGGAATTGTTCGGCTTCCTTGACCTGGAGGTAGCGCATCCGGAAAGCGAGCGTTGCCAGCACGCCGGCCTGCATCCCGCCCAGCAAGAGGCCGCGACGGGTGATCCGACGCTGGCTCTGGGCGGTTTCGCGGGATGGGCGGCGCATCGGTTCTTGCCTCCTATTGCCGTTGGCCAAGTGCGTTGACTTCGCCGAGCTGGGCCTTGCGCAGCCCGAAGCCGAAACGGGTGAGGGCGACAACGAGCGGATAGGTCGCCACGGTTGCCAGAAGCTGGATGAGCCAGAGCGCCGGCGCGGCCTCGGGCACCATGAACAGTGCCAGAAGCAGCCGGTAGCCAAGCATGATGGCGACGATCATGGCGCTGACGCTGAGCCACTCGACGGTGAAGGCCATGTCGCGCAACTGCGGCGCGCGGGCGCGCAGGTTCTCGAAGGCGATGAGCGTGAGCGCGGCGTAAAGCCCGGGTGGGCGCCCAAGAACAAGGTCGGCCAGGAAGAGCAGCCCCGCAACGATCGGCAGGGGCACGTATTCGGGCCGTCGTAGAACCCAGGCAAACGCAAGGCTCATGATCAGATCCGGCCCGGCCCAGAAGCGCGGCGCGGTAGTGAGCGGCAACAGGTTGAACAGCAACACCACCAGCACGATGACGGCAAAGAGTGCCCGCATCAACCACAGCCGGGTGAGCGTGATCTCAGTCATCGCTGTCTCCCTGCACCTGCTCTCGCTGCCCAAGTTCGAGCGGGGAGTCAGGTTCGGGCAAGACCTCGGGCAGGACCAGCTGACCGGGATCGACGATGCGTTCCTGTCCGTGGTGACGCAGAACCCGCAGGAATTCGAGCCGTTCGTAATCGGCTGCGAGCCGCACCCGCATCCGCCCGCCCGGGTCGATCGCAACCTCTCCGACCAGGAGCCCGGCTGGAAAGACATGGCCGTCGCCAGAGGTCACGACCCGATCGCCGGGCCGCACGATGTCGGGGCTGTCGAGAAAATCGAGTGTCGGGGTGCGCGTGTTGTCGCCTATCAGGAGCCCGCTCTGCCCGGAGGAGGGCACGGTGACGGGAATGCGGCTGCTCGGGTCGGTGAGGAGCAGCACGCGCGCGGTGCGGCGTCCCACCCCCGAGATCCGCCCGACGAGGCCCAGCCCGTCCATCGCCGCCCAGCCGTCGAGAATGCCGTCGCGCGATCCGATATTGAGCACGACCGACTGGCGGAAGGGTGAGCCGGAATCGGCCATGACCACCCCGGTGATGAAGGTCAGGCGCGGGTCGAGCCGCACCTTGTTGAGATCGAGCAGCCGCGCGTTTTCCTGGGAAAGCTGCACCGCGGCCTCTTTCCATTTCTTCATAGTCTGCAATTCGCGTTTCAGCTCCTGGTTCTGGGCGTGCAGGGCCTGGTAGCTTTGGAAATCGCGCAGCAGGTTGACGCCGGCGGTGACGGGGACCATGGCCCATTCGAAGCTGGGCAGGACATGATCGACCACCTGTGCGCGAAAACGCTCGACCCGCGGGGAATCGATTCGCCAGAGCACGAAAACGCCGAGCAGGGCGATCACGACGATTGCCGCCAGCAACCGCTTGAGCGGGCCGGTGAAATCTTCGGTCTGGGAACGGTCGTTCTTCATCAGGGGCTCTATATCATGGTGGATTGCCGGGGTTGAGGGGGAAAAGTGTCACCTGTTCGTGCGCGGGGAACCGGGAGGACGCCATAGCAGGCTTTCGCTGTTGGCGCGACGCAGGGCCGTGCCCGTCCGCGGGTGGGTGCTTAGACCGGTTGCGACAGGCACTTTTGCCTTTCAAATGGCTTTGTTGCACAAATCGGCTAAGGGATTCACTGCATGAATCCAGCATGATAGCTGGATGGTATGAGCAGTTGGGCCCCTACGAAGTACAAGACC
>LJSU01000030.1 GCA_001314705.1 Rhodobacteraceae bacterium HLUCCO07 | reverse complement strand
GGGTCGGACGGCGCGACCGCCAGCCGGAACATCAGGTCGAAGGCCGCGTTCTCGCCGCTGGTGACGTTGAGCACGCGCAGCCGCATCGCCGCCGGCGAGAGCTGCGCCAGATCCTGGCCGTCAAAGACGACGCGGCCCGCATCGGGCGTCTCGAAACCCATCACCAGCCGCGCAAGCGTCGATTTTCCGGACCCGCTCTCGCCGACGATGCCCAGCGTGTGCCCGGTGTCGAGCGTGAACGACACATCCTGCACCGCCGTCAGCAGCGGTGCGGGCTGAAACAGCGACAGGCGCGGCATGCGATACTGCCGCGTCACCGCCTCGACCGACAGAAGCGCGCTCATGATCCCGCCCCTTTCGACCGGGCCTGCAACAGGTGGCAGGCGGCCCAACTGTCGGGGGCGGTGGTGACGGGGTTCGGCCTCTGCTCGGCGCAGCGCGCGATTTCCTGATCGCATCGGCCCGAAAAGCGGCAGCCGCGCGGCAGGTCCTGCGGTGGTGGCACGCTGCCGGGAATGGTGGGCAGGCGGCGCTTGCCATGGGTGGCGAGCGACGGGCGCGCGGAAAGAAGCCCGGCGGTGTAGGGATGCGCCGGGGCACGCAGCAGCTCGGCCGTGGCGCCGGTTTCGACCACGTCGCCGCCATACATCACCATCAGACGTTCGGTCGTGCGGCTCACCGCGGCGAGGTCGTGGCTGATGAACAGAAGCCCCATCTGCCGTTCCCTTGCCAGCCGCACCAGGAGCCGCGTGATGCGCAGCGCCACGTTGGCGTCGAGCGCGGTGGTCGGCTCGTCCGCGATCAGAAGTTCGGGGTCGCACGCGAGTGCCAGCGCGATCAGCACCCGCTGGCGCTGGCCGCCCGAGAGTTGGTGCGGATATTGCGAAAGCCGCCGCTCCGGGTCGAGAATACCGGTCTCGTCGAAGAGCGCCAGCGCCTTGTCGCGCGCGGCGCGGGGCGAAAGGCCAAGGTGCCGGATCAGCGGTTCGGCCACGGTATCGCCCACCCGGCGCAGCGGGTTGAGCGCGCTCATCGGCTCCTGAAAGATCATCGCCACGCGCCGGGCGCGCAGGCGCCGCCACGCGGCCTCACCCGCGCCGGCCATCTCGGCCCCGTCGACGCGGATCGAGCCGGTAACGTGCAATCCGTCGGGCACCATGCCCATCAGCGACATCGCCAGCAGCGTCTTGCCCGAGCCGCTTTCGCCGACCACGCCCAGCCGTTCGCCGGGCGCCACGTGCAGCCCGACATCGCGCAGGATCGGCCCCGAGGCGCTGGTGATGGAGAGACCTTCGACCTCGATCATGCGCGCCGCTCCCGGATGAGGCGCGGGTCGGTCATGTCGCGCAGCCCGTCGCCCAGAAGGCCAAAGCCCAAAACGGCGATGAAGATGCACAGCCCCGGCCAGATCGCCAGTTGCGGGGCGAGGCTCATCAGCGTCTGCGCCTCGGAGAGCATCCGCCCCCATGACGGTGCGGGCGGTTGTGCGCCAAGTCCGAGGTAGGAAAGCGCGGCTTCGGTCAGGATCGCCACGGCGAATTCGATGGTGGCCTGCACGATGACGGGGGCCGCGATATTGGGCAGGATGTGATCGCGCGAGATCGCGAAACGGCCCATCCCCGCCGCCCGTGCCACATAGACGTATTCGCGATGCCAGACCTGCTTGGCCGCCGCGCGCGCGACCCGTGCGAATATCGGGATGTTGATGAAGGCGATGGCCACCACCACCACGCTCAGCGACGGGCCATAGGCCGCCGCCAGCATGATCGCGAACAAGAGCGCCGGAAAGGCGAATCCGAGATCCGAGACGCGCATGATCGCCTCTTCGGTCCAGCCGCCCCGCGCCGCCGCCAGAAGCCCGAATGCCGTGCCCAGAACGCAGCCGACCCCCACGGCCAGCAGCGCCACCATCATCGAATTGGCCGCCCCAACCATCAGTTGCGACACCAGATCGCGGCCGAGTTGATCTGTGCCCAGCCAATGCTCGGCGCTGGCGGGGGCAAATTTCTGCGACACGTTTATCACCGCGTAAGGGTGCGGCGTCCACACCACCGACAGGAGCGCCACGCCACAGACCAGCGTCACCAGCGCCGCGCCGATGACCAGGTTGGGGGAAAGTCGCCGTTCGCTCATCCGCGAGCCTCGCGCAGGCGTGGGTCGATGATCACGTAGGCGATATCGACGAGGAAATTGGCCGTCACCACCAGCGCGGCAAAGAACATCACCAGCGCCTGGACCGTGATGAGGTCGCGATTGGCGATGGACTGGAACAGCAGGCGCCCGAGGCCGGGCAGGTAGAACACGTTCTCGATCACGATCGTGCCGGTGACGAGGCCCGCGAATTGCAGCCCCACGATGGTCACGATCGGCACGAGCGCATTGGGCAGCACATGCCGCCAGAGTATGTGGCGCGACCCGAAGCCGGTGGCACGCGCGGTGCGCACGAAATCGAGCCGCATCACTTCGAGCGCGGCCGAACGCGTCACCCGCGCCAGCACCGCCGACTGCACCAGCGCCAGCGCCGCCGTGGGCAGCACCAGCGCGCGCAGCGCCGCAACCGGATCGCCCCAGCCGGGAAAGCCCCCGGGCGGCAACCAGCGCAGCTTGACCGCGAAGAGCAGGACCAGCAGCATCGACAGCCAGAAAGCCGGGATCGCGATGCCCATCTGGCTCAGGAGCATGATCCCCCAGTCACCGGGCCGACCATGCCGCGCCGCCGCCGTGACACCCAGAACGAGCGCCAGCAACACGGTCACGACCATGCCAGACAGCGCCAACGAGAAGGTGAGCGGCAGGCGTTCGGCGATGAGGTCGGACACCGGCACGCCGAAGGAATAGCTTTGCCCGAAATCACCGCGCAAAGCGCCCATGACCCAGTCCAGGTAACGCAGCACCACGGGTTGATCGAGGCCGAGGCGCGCGCGCAGGGCGGCGCGCGCCTCTTCGGTGGAGTCGATCCCGAGGATGGTCAGCGCCGGATCGCCTGGCAGCACGTTCATCACCGCGAAGACCACAACCGACACCGCCCAGAGCGTCAGGAGGAATCCGGCAACACGCCGGGCGATGAAATAACTCATGCCGTCACACCAATCCGGTTGAGGTTCAGCGGATCACTCGGCCCAGGACATGCTGGCGCGCGGCTCGTAAAGCACCGGCGAGGCACTCCAGTACCCGCGCAACCGCGCGTCATAGACGCCGAGCCGCGGAAGTTGGAACAGGAAACCGTGGATCGCGTTCTCGGCCAGGTATTGCTGTCCCTGCTGCAACAGGTCGTTGCGCGCATCGGGGTCGGTCTCGGTGCTGATCCGGTCCCACAGGTCGGTGAACTCCGGGTCTTCGAAGCCATAGAAATACGACTTTCCGCGCGCGAAATTGCCCATGTCGTTGGGGCTCGTGTGCGCGATGATGGTCATGTCGTAGTTCTGCTTCTTGTAGATCTCGTCGAGCCAGAAGCCCCATTCGACATTCTCGACCTTGGCGTCGATCCCCGCGGCGCTCAGTTGCGCCTGGATGATCTCGCCCGAGCGGGTAGCATAGGGAAAGGGCGGCACGCGGATGGTCATGGTGCTGCCAGCGACGCCGGCTTCCTCGAACATGGCGCGGGCCTTGTCAGTGTCATGCGGATAGGTATCGAGAAGATCGACATAGGCCGGTCCGTGCGGCGGATAGAAGCTGCCGATGGGGGTGGCACGGCCATACATCGCCCCGTCGATGATGGCGTCACGGTCGATGGCGTGGCTGATCGCGCGGCGCACCTCGACATTGTCGAAGGGCGGCTTGGCGTTGTTCATGGCAAGGATCACCTCGCCCTCGGTGCTGCCCATGGTGACGGTGAACCGCGGATCGGCCTCGAATTGCGGCAGCATCTCGGGCGCGGGAAAGCCCGGGAAGGCGTCAAGCTCGCCCGACAAGAGCGCGGCACTGGCCGCGGCGGGGTCGGAGATGAAACGGATCACCACCTTGTCCATCTCCACGGTATCGGCAGCGCGGTAATCGGGGTTCTTCACAAGGGTGAGCCGGTCGCCCCGCGTCCAGCCTTCGAAACGGTAGGCGCCGGTGCCGATGGGCGCGGTCTTGAGCTGGTCCACGCTTTCGGGTGCGACGATCGAGGCATCGCCGCGCGCGATGTTGAACAGGAAGAACGCGTCCTTGTTCTTGAGCGTCATCTCGACCGTATGCGGGTCGATGACCGTGACACGCTCCACCGGGTTGAAAATGCCCTTGGTCGGGTTCTCGCTGTCCTCGGCCATGGCGCGGTCGAACGAGAATTTCACATCCTCGGCGTCAAACTCGGTGCCGTCGTGAAAAGTGACATCCCGGCGTAGCTTGAAGCGGTAGGTCAGCCCGTCCTCGGAGATGGTCCAGCTCTCGGCCAGCGCCGGCAGGACCTCGCCCGATTCGTTGACCACGGTCAGGGATTCCAGCACGTTATGGGTGATGATCCCGTCGATGGACGCGGTCGCGTCGCTGGTCGGATCGAGCGTCGTGGGCTCCTGCTGAAAGCCGATGGACACCGATGTTTCGGCCGATACCGCCGTTGTCCCGAAGGCGATGGCGAGCGCGAATGCGCTGGCCAGCCCCGTGCCTGAAAATCTCGTGAAAGCCATGCTTGTCCCCTTTTACGATGCGCAGGGGCCTTGGGAGGTCGGGATGACCCCCAAGGCCGCTATTGTCGCTGAGCCCGGGGTTAAGCCTAGCTTTTGACAGTCATGTGACGCCAGAGGAATTTACCTCGCGTCAGCTTGATTCTGGCCACGCTGCATCACTCGGGGCGAACGCGCGCGGCGGTCTTGTCGGCAAAAGCCTTGAGCCGGGCGCGCGCGGGTTCCTGGGTGTTGACGATTCCCGCGACCACCGATTCAGCATAGGCCGCATCGAGCGCCGACATGTTCTGCATGTGACTGATCGCCGAGCAGATCGCGAAATTCGTGAGCGGCAGGTTGTCGGCCGAGCGCGCAGCGAGTTGGCGCGCCGTGGCCATGCTGTCCTCGACGAGGTACTGGGCCAGGCCCACGTCGATGGCCTCCTGCCCCTTGTAGACGCGGCCCGTGAGCATCATGTCGACCATCCGCGCCTTGCCCACGAGGTCGGCCACCCGGATCGTGGCGCCACCGCCGGTGAAGAGACCGCGCTGGCCCTCGGGAAGGGCAAAATAGGTGCCGTGATCGGCCACGCGGATATGCGCGGCACTGGCCAGTTCGAGACCACCGCCGACGACCGCGCCCTTGAGGGCCGCGATGATCGGCACCCCGCCATATTCCATCTTGTTGAACGCCTCGTGCCAGCGCAGGCACAGATGCATGAAATCCTCGGGGCGGCGATCCGCGTCGTGATGTTCGATGAGATCGAGCCCGGCACAGAAATGGTCGCCCTCGGCGGCCAGCACGATCGCCTTGGCGCCCAGCCGCCCGGACTTGGAAAACACCTCGACCATCTCTTCGACGGTGTGGGAATCCAGCGCGTTGCGCTTTGTCGGGCGGTTTAGCGTGACGGTCCAGACCCCGTTCTCCTCGGTCTCGACCCGCAGGTTCTGCACATCCTGTTTCAGTCGCTCAACACTCATCTTCGGTCCCTCTTCATGTCTCATCCCGTGATGCAAGGAGACGGCGCCCCCTGCCCTGAGACATGCGGATACTGCCTCGCCCCGCCGGGGAAAAGCCTAAATTGGCCGACAGCCTAAAGCCGGTGTCCGGTTTCGGGATCGAAGAGGTGGCAATCGACCGGATCGACGCCAAAGCGCATCGCCTCACCGTCGTGGTTGGCGAGGTGCACACCCTGAAGGCTGGCGGTGAAGGCGATCTCCGTCCCTGCCAGCCGCCCGTGCAAGAGCGTGTTGGCGCCCAGCGGTTCAGACAGCAGAACCTCCATTGCCAGCGGGCCTTGCGGATCGGGCGCGACATGCTCGGGGCGCAGGCCGAGTTTCACCGGTCCCGCACGCTGGTCGCTGTCGCAGACAGCCACGTCGCCCAGCATCACCCGCCCGTCGGCAATCTGCGCATCGAGCACGTTCATCGCCGGGCTGCCGATGAATTGCGCGGCAAAGAGCGATTGCGGCGTCTCGTAAACCTCCATCGGGGTGCCGATCTGTTCGGCCACGCCGGCATTCATCACGATCATGCGGTCGGCCATGGTCATCGCCTCGACCTGATCATGGGTGACGTAAAGCGCCGTGACCCCGAGTTTCGACTGCAACTCCTTGATCTCGAGCCGCATCTGCACGCGCAGCTTGGCATCGAGGTTGGACAGCGGTTCGTCGAAGAGGAACACCGACGGTTCGCGCACGATGGCACGGCCCATGGCGACGCGCTGGCGCTGCCCGCCCGAAAGCTGCTTTGGGCGCCGGTCAAGCAAGCCGTCAAGCTGCAGAAGGTGCGCCGCTGCCTCGACCTTGGCGGCGATCTCCTGCTTGGGCATACCCGCGATTTTCAGACCATACCCCATGTTTTGCGCCACCGACATGTGCGGATAGAGCGCGTAGTTCTGGAACACCATGGCGATGTCGCGGTCCATCGGTTCCTTTTCGTTGGCCCGCTCGCCATTGATAAGCACCTCTCCCTCGGTCACGGTTTCCAGTCCCGCGACCATGCGCAGCAACGTGGACTTGCCACAGCCCGACGGCCCGACGATGACGATGAACTCGCCGTCCGAGATCTCCATGTCAATTCCGTGGATCACATCGTCGGAGCCGAAACTCTTGCGAAGGTTCTTGAGCGTTACAGTCGCCATGTCGTCATTTCTCGCTATCTACAAGGCCACGGATGAAGAGCTTCTGCATCGACACCACCACGATCACCGGCGGGATCATCGCAAGGATCGAGGTGGCCATGATGACCGGCCATTCGGCCACGTCGTCACCCGACGGGAACATCTGCTTGATGCCCATCACGATGGTGTTCATCTCGGGGTCGGTGGTAATCAGGAGCGGCCAGAGATACTGGTTCCAGCCATAGATGAACAGGATCACGAAAAGCGCGGCGACGTTGGTCCGGCTCATCGGCACCACGATGTCGATGAAAAACCGCATCGGCCCGGCACCGTCCACGCGCGCCGCTTCGGCCAGCTCGTCGGGGATGGTCAGGAAGAACTGCCGGAAGAGAAAGGTCGCCGTGGCCGAGGCGATCAGGGGAAAGATGAGCCCCGAATAGCTGTTGAGCATGCCAAAGCCAGCGATCACCTCGTAAGTCGGCACGATCCGCACCTCGACCGGCAGCATCAGCGTGATGAAGATCATCCAGAAGAAGAACCCGCGCCCCGGAAAGCGGAAATAGACGATGGCAAAGGCCGACAACAGCGAGATGATGATCTTGCCCACCGCGATGCCCACCGCCATGATCAGCGAGTTGAGCAACATCGTGGCCACGGGCACGTTCACGCCCGAAAAGAGCGCGGCGCTGTAGTTTTCCCAAAGCTTGTCGCCCGGCCAGATCGGCATCGGCGGGCGCACGATCTCGGACTGGGACACGCTCGAGGCGACAAAGGCCAGCCAGATCGGAAAGAAGATCACCAGAACACCCGCGATCATCAGGAGATGGGTCAGCCACAGCCCCGCGCCGCGTTTTTCGACCATGCCGCTCGTTTGCGTCGCCATCAGTAATGCACCCTCTTCTCGATGAACTTGAACTGCAGCACCGTCAACAAGCCGACAATCAGCAAAAGGATCACCGACTGCGCCGCCGACGAGCCCAGGTCCTGCCCGACAAAGCCGTCGGCATAGACCTTGTAGACAAGGATCGTCGTGGCCTGCTGCGGGCCGCCGGCGGTGATCGTGTGAATCACGCCGAAGGTCTCGAAAAACGAATAGACCACGTTGACCACCAGCAGGAAGAACGTGGTCGGCGACAGGAGCGGCAGAACGATGGTGAAGAACCGCCGCCAGAACCGCGCGCCGTCGATCGCCGCCGCCTCGATCACCGAGCGCGGCACTGCCTGAAGCGCTGCGAAGAAGAAAAGGAAGTTGTAGCTGATCCGCCCCCAGGCCGAGGCCGCAACGACAAGGCCCATCGCCTCGCTGCCGTTGAGGACGTGGTTCCAGTCATAGCCCAGCTGCCCAAGATACCATGACACCACGCCCACCCGGGTATTGAACATGAACATCCAGAGCACGCCCGCCACCGCCGGGGCCACCGCATAGGGCCAGATCAGCAGCGTGCGGTAGGCGCCCGAGCCCTTGATCAGCCGATCCGCCAGGACAGCAAGAAACAGCGCCGGAATCATGGAGGCCAACGTGACGAGGATGGAAAAGATCGCGGTGCTATAGAACGATGAACGGTAATGCCGGTCACCGAACAGGAATTCGAAGTTGCCCGTTCCCACGAACTGGTTCGACAATCCGAACGGATCCGGGATGAAAAGCGACTGCCAGATCGCCTGCCCGGCAGGGTAGAAGAAGAACACCGCCGAGATGAAGACCTGCGGCGCGATCAACAGGAGCGGCAGCATCACACCGCGAAAGGTCACGCGTTTTTCCATGTTCCTGCCCTCGACTGGCCCCCGACAGCGAAAAATGGCGGGCCCTGCAAGGGCCCGCCGGTCTTGTTGACGCGCTTAGCGGTTGGCTTGCTCGAAGCGCCGCAGAAGCTGGTTGCCACGCTCGACCGCGCTGTCCATCGCCTCTTGCGCCGACTTGTCACCGGACCAGACCGCTTCGAGCTCTTCGTCGATGATGCCACGGATCTGGTCGAAGGAACCCAGCCGGATTCCCTTGGAATTCGCGGTCGGTTCGTTCGCGGTCATCTGCTTGACAGCCACGTCGGTGCCCGGGTTTTCATCATAGAAACCGGCCTCGCGGGTCGCGTCGCCCGCAGCTTCCGTGATCGGCAGATAGCCGGTGTCCTGGTGCCATTGCGCCTGGATCGGGGTCGAGGACAGGAAGGCGAGGAATTCGCCGACGCCCTTGTATTCCTCGGCCTCGTGGCCTTGCATGGCCCAGAGCGACGCCCCGCCGATGATGGTGTTCTGCGGCGCGTTGCCGACGCCGTCCCAATAGGGCAGCGGACGCACGTCGAAATCGAACTCGGCCTCTGACTTGATACCGGCATAACCGGCCGAGCTTTCCGTGAAGAGCGCGCAATCCCCCCCGCGGAAATTGGCGCCACCCTCGTTGCGGCGGCCGGTATAGACGAATTTGCCGTCCTGCGCCCACTCGCCCATTTTCGCGATATGGGCGACCTGCGCCTCGCCGTTGAAGGTCAACTCGGTGTCGAGCCCGGCAAACCCGTTCTCGCGGGTGGCAAAGGGCACGTCGTGATAGGCCGAGAAGTTTTCGAGGTGAATCCAGCTTTGCCACGCGGTGACCAGCGGGCAGGAATGACCTGCCGCTTTCAACTCGTCCAGCACGCCCTCGACATTCTGCCAGGTGCTCAGATCGGTATCGGGGTCGATTCCCGCACCTTCGAGCGCGTCGCGATTGACCCACAGAACCGGGGTCGAAGAGTTGAAGGGCAGCGACAGCATTTCGCCCTCGGTCGTGGTGAAATAGCCCTTGACCGCGCCGATATAGGCGTCGGGGTCGAACTCGGCACCGCTTTCGGCCATGACCTCATACACCGGCTTGACCGCGCCCTTGGCGCCCATCATCGTCGCGGTCCCGACCTCGAACACCATCAGGATATGGGGCTGTTCATCCGCGCGAAAGGCCGCGATCCCGGCATTCAGCGTTTCGGAATAGTTGCCCTTGTGGCTGGCGACCACCTTGTAGTCGTCCTGGCTCGCGTTGAACTCCTCGACCTGTGCCGCGACCAGCTCGCCCAGCCGGCCGGTAAAGGCGTGCCAGAACTTCACTTCCGTCTGCGCCGAGGCCAAGATCGGCGTCAAGGCGGTGGTTCCGGCCGCAACGGCCCCAAGAATCAGTTGTCTCATCTCTCGCTCCCTTCGCGTGTCAAACGCGCTGATTTGAAAGGTTTTCGGGCCATATGACCCGTCCGGCTCTCGTTGTGGCAAAAATCTTGCACCCTCAACTTCATAATTCAATAAAAGTTTCATATGTCAGATTTATAACAGATCATTATAACTTGTACGAAACCGGAGCAGAGGTTCCCGCCGTCCATGTCGTCCACCGTGCGCCTGCGCCAGCTCGAAGCCCTTGCCGCCGTGGTCGAATACGGCTCGATGACCCGCGCCGCCCAATCGCTCGGGGTGAGCCAGCCTGCGGTTTCGCGGCTTCTGTCCGATCTGGGCGACTCGCTGGGGTTCCAGCTGCTCGACCGGCGCGACGGCCGGCTCGTCGCCACCCAGGAAACCCGGATGCTGATGCCCGACATCCGCCGGCTGCTGGAAATGGTCGATCAACTCACCGAGGTAAGCCGCAACATCACCGAGAAGAAGGCCGGCCACCTGCGCATCGCCTGTCTGCCCGGTTTCGCCACATCACACCTGCCCGAAGTGGTGGCGGGGTTCCTCGCCGACCGGCCCGGCGTGTCGATCACGATAGAACCCGACCGGCCCGAACGCATTCTCGCATGGATGATCGGCGAGCAATATGATTTTGGCATTACCGACGGGTTCGAGGGCCACCCGGCGGTCGAGCGCGAACAGGTCGCGATCCGCAGCGTCTGCATTTTCCCCGAAGGCAGCCCGCTGGCCGCACATGACATCATAACCCCGCGCGACCTTGCCGGGCAGCCGCTCATCCACACCCGCCGCGACAGCAGCTTTTTCCGCGACCTGAGCGAGGCGTTCCTGTCGCAGGACGTGGAGATGCGAGGTATCGTCGAAACGCGGCAGTTCACCGCGGCCTGCGAACTGGCCTGTCACGGTGTCGGCGCCTCGGTGGTGAGCGAGCTCGACGCGGTTCGCTATGTCGAGCGGGGACTCGATTTCCGGCCCTTCGCGCCCGCCGTGCCGCATCACCTCTCGCTGGTGCGTCCGGTGCTGCGCAAACCCTCGATGATCACGCTGGAATTCATCGAGCAGTTCACCACGAGCCTCGCCCCCTTCATTGCGGGCGACACCAAGTGATCAGCCATGCGCGGCGCGGATCATGTCGGCGGCCTTTTCGGCGATCATGATGGTGGGCGCATTGGTGTTTCCGCCGATCAGCGTGGGCATGACCGAGGCATCGACCACGCGCAGCCCGTCAAGCCCGTGCACCCGCAGTTCGGGATCGACGACCGCCATGTCGTCATTTCCCATCCGGCAGGTGCCCACGGGGTGATAGATCGTGTCGGCGCGGGCGCGAATGTGATCCTCCCATTCCGTATCGCTCATCCCGTCGCGGATGCCATACATCTCCTTGTGGCGGTATTTCGCCATCGGATCCTGCATGAGGATCTCGCGGGTCATCCTTGCCCCCTTGATCAGCCGCCGCAGATCGTCCGCATCGGCGAGGTAATTGGGGTCGATCCCCGGATCGGCCAGCGGATCGCCTGATTGCAGGAAAACGCGGCCGCGCGCCCCCGGGCGCAGCACACAGACATGGCAGGAAAACCCGTGACCGAGATGCAGCTTGCGGGCGTGATCATCGACCACCGAGATCACGAAATGCAGCTGTATATCGGGTCGCGGCTCGCCCGGATCGGTCTTGAGAAACGCCACCCCTTCGGCAAAGGGCGTGGCGATCATCCCGCGCCCCGACCTGCGCCAGCGCAGCGCATGGCGCACGATGTTGACGCTCGCCCGCAGGCCGATGCCGAAATTGTCGGTGTCGCGGGTCTTCCATGACAATATGAAGTCGAGATGGTCCTGGAGGTTCTGCCCCACCCCGGGCAGCTCACGCACCATGTCCAGCCCATGCGGGCGGATGTCCTCGGCCCGGCCCACACCCGAGAGTTGCAGCAGTTGCGGCGAGTTGAAGGCGCCGCCACACAGGATCACCTCGCGCCGCGCCCTGACCTGCCCGTCCTGCCGCCCCTGCCGATAGGCCACACCCACGGCACGCCGCCCCTCGAAGAGCACCCGCGTGGCCCGGCATCTGGTCATCACCGTCAGGTTCGGCCGCGCGCCCATCACCGGGTGCAGATAGCCCGCCGCCGCCGAACAGCGCTCGCCCCGCCGCGCGGCGTCGTGAAACTGGGTGACCTGGAACAGGCCCACGCCCTCGTTGTCGCCGGCGTTGAAATCTCGGCGCTCGCGGTGCTGCAATCGCTTCGCCGCCTCGACAAAGGCGCGGGTGATCGGGCGCGGCTCGGCCTGGTCGCTGACCTGCAGCGGCCCGTCACCGCCATGCAGGTCGTCCCCACCCCATTCGTTGTTCTCGGCGCGTTTGAAATAGGGCAGGACCGACTCCCAGTCCCAGCCCGGATTGCCCAGTTGGGCCCAGCGGTCATAATCATCGCGATGTCCGCGCACGTAAAGCATGGCGTTGATCGCCGATGATCCACCCAGCGCCCGGCCACGCGGCTGATAGCCCTGACGCCCGTTCAGCCCGGGTTGCGGCACCGTCTGGAAGGCCCAGTTGTTGAGCTTGCCATGACCCGGCAGCATCGCCACCACCGCCGCGGGCGCGCGCACCAGCAGGCTCTTGCCCTGCCCACCCGCCTCGATCAGGCAGACGGTGGTGTCCGCATCCTCGCTCAGCCGGCTGGCCAGCACCGATCCGGCCGAGCCTCCGCCCACGATGACATAATCGAATTCCATGGCCCCTGCCTCCCCGCCTTGCGCCGGAACCACGGTGATCCGGCCTCGCGCAGCGGTCAAGGCATGTTGCAGCTCAGCCCGGGTGCCGTTCGGGATCGTCGCGTGTGGGCACGCAGGGCAGCCATCGGGCATATTCGCCCTTCCGGGTGCGCGCATGAAGCTCTGCAAGCGCCGCCATCGGCGCCTCGGCCCAGTCGATGCGCAGGGTCAAGGGCGGCGAGTCACTGGCCAGAACCAGAAGTGCGGCCGATTGCAGCCCGCGGCTGTCGCCGCCCGCCGCTTCGCCGCCGCCCAGCGCCGCGATCAGGCGTTCGGCCATCGTGCCGCGGGTCACCTGGAACGCGGCTAGGGCCTCGGTCACGACCTTGGGTCCACTGAGCATGTTGCCCGCCACGATCACGTCAGGGCCATCGGCATGTCCATGCCAGCCGGTGTTGTGCTCGCCGGTGAAAACGCCGGTGCCGCCGCCGGGATCGAGCGCGGTCAGTTGGCGCCAGGCGCGGCCGCTGTCGGGTCGCGTGACCGCATCCACCGCATTCGCGGCATCACGCCCCCTCCGCATCGCCTCGATCACGTCCTCGCCCCACATGGTCGAGGGGGCCGCGCCCTGGCTTGCCGAGAGGCCCCAGCGCGAATCGCCCCCCGGTGTGATCACCGGCGGTGCGGTGCGGCTCAATGGGCAGGACCTGATCGGCGCGCCTTATGCCCGGCTGCGCGCCCTGCGCGGCGACCGCGTGGCCTATATCTTCCAGGATCCGCTTTCGACGTTGCACCCGCTCTATCGCGTGGGCGATCAGCTTACCGAGGCGATCCGGGTGCATCATCACATAGGCAAGGACGCCGCCCATGACCGCGCGGTCAAGCTCCTCGAAGATGTGCGCATCCCCAATCCCCGCGCCCGCGCCCGGTCTTATCCGCATGAGCTTTCGGGTGGCATGCGCCAGCGGATCGCCATCGCCATGGCACTGGCCAATGAACCCGAGGTGATCATCGCCGACGAGCCCACCACGGCGCTTGACGTGACCGTGCAGGCGCAGATTCTCAAGCTGCTTGACGACCTGCGCCGCGACCGGGGCGTGTCGATTCTCTTCATCACCCATGTTTTCGGCGTGGTAGGTCAGCTTTGCGACCGGGTCGCGGTGATGTATGCGGGGCGCATCGTCGAAGAGGGGACCACCCGCGAGGTGCTCGACGCTCCCGCCCATCCCTATACCAAGCGGCTCATCGCCTGTGTGCCCGAACTCGGGGCCGGGCGGCGCGTGTTGCACGCCATCCCCGGCCTGCCACCCGCCGTCGATCAATTGCCGCATGGCTGCGCCTTCGCGCCGCGCTGTGACAAGGCCACGGGGCTTTGCGCCACCTCCGAGATTCCGCTGGCCGGGCGCGCGCGCAAGGTCCGCTGCATTCTGCCCGAGGAGGATGTTGCATGAGCCTCGCCCTCGAAACCCGCGACCTGACCAAGACCTTCGACGTGGGCAAGCGCCTTTTGCGCCCGCCCAAGGCGCAAGTTCATGCGGTGCATCCCACCTCCCTCAAGGTCGAGAACGGTGAAACCCTTGGAATCGTTGGGGAGTCCGGCTGTGGAAAATCCACCCTCGCCCGGATGCTGGTGGGTCTGTTGCCGCCCAGTTCCGGCACGATCGAGATCGAAGGGCTGACGGGCGGCAGCAGCCCGGCCGATTTCGGGCGTGTCATCCAGTATGTGTTCCAGGACCCGGTCAGCTCGCTCAACCCGCGCAAGACCATCCGCCAGATCGTCGAGGCACCGCTCATCCACCTGCACGGGATGGGCCGAGCCGAACGCGCCGCGCGCATCGACGAGATCTTCGACTCGGTCAGCCTGCGCCTCGAATTCCTCGACCGTTATCCGCACGAGTTTTCCGGCGGTCAGGCCCAGCGGATCGGCATCGCCCGGGCCTTGGCGGCGAACGCGCGCATCCTCGTGCTGGACGAGCCGGTTTCGGCGCTCGATGTCTCGGTGCAGGCGCAGGTGCTCAACCTCCTGGCCAACCTCAAGGACGAGCTTTGCCTCACATATCTCTTTATTTCCCATGACCTTGCGGTGGTCGAGGCGGTGTCGGACCGGGTTGCCGTGCTCTATTTCGGGGCGGTGGTCGAAGAAGGGCGGGCGGAAAACATCTTTGCATCGCCGCGCCATCCCTATACGAGGCTTCTGGCCGAAAGCGCCCCGGTCGTGGGTCGGCCGATCGGCGGGCAGGCGCAGGGCGAATTGCCCGACCCGATGAACCCGCCGCCGGGCTGTGCCTTTGCCTCGCGTTGCCCGCGCGCCACCGAGATCTGCCGGACCGACCGGCCCGAATTGCGTCCTATCGAAGGAGACCAGCGTGCCGCCTGTCACCACCCGCTCGACCCCTGAGCCGCGCCAGTCGCGGCCACAACAGGTGGCCGACGCGATCAAGGACTGGGTCATGGAGCGTGGCCTGCAACCGGGCGACCGGTTGCCTTCGGAGCCGGAACTGATCGAGCGGTTCTCCATGGCCAAGGGCACCATCCGCGAGGCGCTGCGCATCCTTGAGGCACAGGGGCTGGTCAAGTCGCGCACCGGGCCGGGCGGGGGCACGTTCGTGCATCAGGTCTCGGAGGAGCGCGCCGCGGCCTTGCTGGGTAACTACTTCTATTTTCAGCAACTTTCGATCAGCGACATCTACCAGATCCGCGAGGCGCTGGAGCCGGAACTGGCTGCGTCACTGGCCGAAGACGGGCTTTCTGAGGCACAGATCGCGCGGCTTGAAACCGTCATGGCGCGCTATGCGGCGCCGGCCGAAACCCCCGAGCAGGAGCGCGAACAGCACATCGACTCGCTGCGTTTTCACGCGGTTCTGGCCGAGATGGCGGGCAATCCGTTGCTGCGTTTCCTGATCCGGTTTACCGCCAACATGCTGAGCGAGATCACCGTGACCCGGCAGTTATACAACCCGCCCAATCGCGAGCTTTGGGCCTCGGGCATGACCTATCAATCAAGGCTTCTGGACGCCCTGCGGGCCGGCGACGGGGACGCCGCGCGCGCCATCCTGC
Source organism: Rhodobacteraceae bacterium HLUCCO07 (assembly GCA_001314705.1). Classification (GTDB taxonomy): domain Bacteria; phylum Pseudomonadota; class Alphaproteobacteria; order Rhodobacterales; family Rhodobacteraceae; genus Aquicoccus. Next base: position 13,585 of record LJSU01000030.1, on the reverse strand, counting down.
GCGAGCATATGCAGACCGCCCACCGCCTGATGAAAGCGCAAGAGGCCGCGCTGACCCGCCGCTTCCTGTCGGAAACCACGATCATCTGAAGCTGTATCTAACGTGTTTTGTCGCACGGGATTCGGTCGACGCCCAACGAAAGGGCGGGATCCGTTCGATTGCAAACAACACGGGATTAACCTCTGCCGATCCGCCGCGAATCGAGGGGGGTGACATCCGGCTGCCGCACGGCTGCCACCCGGCTGCCGGGCAAAACCACGGTTTCGCGGGCCGTCAAAGGTTAACCCGGCGCACGGTGACGGGGCCATCGCGCTTCGGGAAAAGCGGACTCGCAGATACTCTGCCGCGCTTCGCGCTCTCGGGAGGTTCGCTATACATGATGGCGCAGCGATTTCCCGGCACGCTTTATCCGCCCCCGATCCGGCGCTCCATCAGCCCAGCCCGCCCCGATCAGGGCGAAGCGGTCTGGCGTGCCCTGCCCCGCCTCGTTCCCGTCCTTCTCTGCGCGGAATGCCGTCATGCCAGCGACGGCAGCCAAAGCACGATCTGCGGAAAGGCGATCAGCCCGGCGATGGTGAAGGCGTCGGCCACGAAGAACGGCGTGACCCCCCTGAACACGTCCTGCACGCTGAGATCCTCGCGCACTCCGGCCACGACGAAACAGTTGAGCCCGATGGGCGGCGTGATCAGGCAGAACTCGGCCATCTTGACCACGAGGATCCCGAACCAGATCGCGCACATCGTCCCCGACATGCCGAAGGCGCTGTCCGCCGCGCTGACCGTCTCGCCGCCATTGAGCGCCATCACCGCCGGATAGACCACCGGCAGGGTCAGCAGCAGCATCCCGATCGCGTCCATGAACATGCCCAGCACGGCATAGGCCAGAAGGATGCAGATCAGGATCAGCATGGGCGACATCGAAAGCGAGGTGATCCAGTCGGAAAACGCCCCCGGCAGATCGGCGAACCCGAGGAAGCGCACATAGATCAGCACCCGCCAGATGATGGTGAAGATCATCACCGTGAGCTTGGCCGTCTCCATCAGCGCCGGTTTGAGCTGGGACCAGCGCATACCCTTGTAGATCGCCATGCAGAACACGATGAACGCCCCGAGCGCGCCGCCCTCGGTGGGTGTGCCCCATGATTTATCTCCGAACGGGTTGTAGACGAAGAAGATGATGATCACGACGACCGCCAGGATGGGAAGCGCGGGCGGCAGCGCGGCAAAGCGCTGGCCCCATGTGAAGCCGGTCACCGGCGGGCCGACATTCTTGAAGAACATCGCGATGCCCACGATCAGCGTGCCATAGACCACCGCCGAGAAGACACCCGGGATGAACCCCGCCAGCAAGAGTTTGCCCACGTCCTGTTCGACGATGATCGCGTAGATCACGAGGATCGCCGAGGGCGGAATGAGGCTGGCCAGCGTGCCGCCCGCCGCCACGACCCCCGCCGCGAAGCGTTTGTCGTACCCGATCTTGAGCATCTCCGGGATCGCGATGCGGGCAAAGACCGCGGCGGTGGCCACGCTCGCGCCGCTAACCGCGGCAAAGCCCGCGGTGGCAAAGACGGTCGAGACCGCGAGCCCGCCCGGCAACCAGGCCAGCCAGCGCTTGGCCGCCTCGAAGAGTGCGCGGGTCAACCCCGCGTAATAGGCGAGGTAGCCAATCAGGATGAAGGTCGGGATGAGGCTGAGCGATTGCGAGGCAACCTTGGAATGGGGCACCTGCCCCGCCGTCTTGGCCGCCACGGTTATGGCCCAGCCAAAGTGCTCGGGCTCGAACCCGCGCTTCGACCAGAAGATGAGCAGGAGGCCGACCAGCCCCGCCAGCGCCGCGGCAAAGGCCACGCGCATCCCCATGACCACGAGGACCAGCAGCCCGCCGGTCACCCAACGGCCAATATCAATCGGCTCCATCGGCGCGCTCCTGTTCCGATTCTTCAAGTGCCCTGGCTTCGGCCGCGGCCTGCGTGGCCGTATCGACCACCATCGGCACCGCCACCGGTGCCTCGAGCCCGAGCACCAGCGCCCGGCCGAACCCGTAGATCTGGATCAGGAGCCGCAGCGCCAGGACCGAGAACGCCACCGGCACCAGGAGCTTGGCCGGCCAGATCGGCATTGCCACGTCGGTTGTGCTGTCGCGGCTCCACCACGGCGCGTCGAAATCGAACGAGCGCTGGAAATGCGCCCAGCTGCCCCAGATCAGGAAGACGATCAGCACGAGAATCAAGAGCACGCTGATCAGCTCGAACAGCCACAGCGCCCGCCCGCGCAGGTTCTCGACCAGCAGGTCCATGCGGATATGCGTGCCGTCACGCTGGGCAAAGGACACCGCCAGGATGGCGATGAGCGGCATCAGTTGCTCGATGAAATCGACATAGCCCATCAGCGGCGCATTGAGCGTCACCCGCCCACCGACCGAGCGCACCGCCAGAAGCATCAGCGAGAAGATCGCCAGACCCGCAAGCAGGGCCATCGCCCGTTCGATGCGAAAAAGGCCCCGGTCAAGCCGGCTCAGGGCCGAGTCGTCCTCCAATACAGGCGATGCACCTGCCATGCCTGCCTCCCGTTGTCACTTGATCAGGGACGCGAAGCCCCGGACATGCCGGGGCCCCGCGCGGTTGCGCCCGGTTCAGTTGCTGGCCCGGGTCTCTTCGAGCGTGTTGACGACCAGGTCGTAAAGCTCTTCTGCGGGCAGGCCCTGCGCGCTCATGTCCTCGATCCACTTGTCACGGATCGGACCCGCCGCCACTTCGCGGAACTTGGCCAGCTCCTCGTCCGAGATCATGACCTTCTCGACGCCCTTCTCTTCCAGAACGTCGTCCCAGCGGGCCAGGAGCTCGGCGTAGTTGTCGAGGTAGTGCTCGATCGACTCGTCGATCGAGCTGTCGAGCGCCTCGCGCTCGGCATCGCCGAGCATGTCATAGGCATCGTTGTTGACCACGATCGGGCAGTTCACCGTGCCGGGGTTGAGGTTGGCGGTCCACCACGAGGCTTCGTTGATCGTGCCGAAGCTCAGATGCGCGTGCTGGGCAAAGGCCACGGTGTCCACGACACCCGATTCCATCGCCTGGTAGGCTTCGGGGGCCGCGACCGAGGTCGGCACGCCGTCCACGGCCTTGAACGCCTCGCCGATGCCGCCGGTGGCGCGCGCGTTGTCTTCCGCTTTCCAAATCGCTTCCCACAACATATAGTGTGTGCAACAAGGCGGAACGCGGCGGCAAGCCGGGCGCCAGGCAAGGGGCGAGACGGGCAATGGCACATATCATCGTTGTCGGGAACGAAAAGGGCGGCGCGGGCAAATCGACCGTGTCGATGCATGTCGCCACGGCGCTGGCGCGGCTCGGGCACAAGGTCTCGGTGCTCGACCTCGACCTGCGCCAGCGCACCCTGGGCCGGTACATGGACAACCGCCGCCGCTTTACCGAAGCCTCGGGCCTCGATCTGCCGGGGGCGAGCTATCATGACCTGCCCGAGATCGACAAGGCGGGCCTCCAACCCGGCGAGAACATCTATGACCACCGGCTTTCGGCCGCGGTGGCCACGCTCGAACCCGACAGCGATTTCATCCTGATCGACTGTCCCGGCTCGCACACGAGGCTGAGCCAGGTTGCGCACAGCCTGGCCGATACGCTGATCACGCCGCTCAATGACAGTTTCATCGACTATGACCTTCTCGCCCATATCGACAATGACGGGGTCAAGATCCTAGGCCCGTCGGTCTATTCCGAAATGGTCTGGTCGGCACGGCAGCTGCGCGCGCAGGCCGGGCTCAAGCCGATCGACTGGGTGGTGATGCGCAACCGGCTGGGCGCGCAGCGCATGGTCAACAAGGAAAAGATGGAAAAGGCGCTGGAGCGGCTGTCGAAACGCATCGGGTTTCGCATCGCGCCCGGTTTTCACGAGCGGGTGATCTTTCGCGAGCTGTTCCCCCGCGGGCTGACGCTCCTCGATCTCAAGGATATCGGGGTCAAGCAATTGAACATTTCGAACATCGCCGCACGGCAGGAGTTGCGCGACATGATGAAGTCACTGAACCTGCCGGGCGTCGAGGTGGATTTCTGAACGGCGGGATTGTGCCCCGCCCCGGGGCGGGTCCGCGAGGGTCGGTCCGCGCACGGATCACCGCTTGCGCCGCGCCAGCGCCACCGCGTTGGAAAGCGCCAGCGCGCCGATCACCACCGCCCCGCCGACGAGCGCATAGGGCCCCGGATCCTCGCCCAGGATCCACCAGGCCAGCAGCGGGGCCAGCACCGATTCGAGCAGGATAAGCAGCCCGACCTCGGCCGAGGGGATATAGCGCGGACCAAGCGCGAGGCCCATGGAACTGCCCGCGATGAAGGCGCCGTGAAAGGCCACCAGGTGCCAGCTGTCGCCCGGAATGCTCATCGGGGCGATGAAGGGCCACATGATCAGCGATGCGCCGATATAGCCGATCGGCACCGCCGCCACCATCGACACGCGCCGCACCTTGCGCGCCGCCGTCAGACCGGCACCAAAGAGCGCCGCCACGCCCAGCGCAGTCAGGTCGCCGGTCCAGTGCGCACCCTGCGTCTCGTCCGAGCCATAGGCCAGAATGGCCAGCCCGACCGCGACCGCGATCATCGTCAGCACCATCCGCCGCGACACCCGTTCGCCCATGAAGAGCCAGGAAAAGATCGCGGCAAAGACCGGCAGGGCAGCGATGATAAAGACCACGTTGGCCACCGATGTGAGGCTCACCGCCAGTGGAAAGAGCACCCCGGCCCCGCCCACGGCCACGATATAGACCGCGCCATAGACCCCGGTACCGGGCAGCAGGCGATAGGGCGCGGTGCCCTGCCAGGCCAGCACGCCCACGAGGATCAGCCCTCCCGCCCCCAGCCCGCGCCAGAACGCGATGACCAGCGCGTCGGCCTCGATCAGCCGCACGAAGATCGAATCGGGCACCACCATCAGCACCGCCAGCGTGGTGATCACAAGCCCCTTGACCTGGTCGCTCATGCCGCACCGCTTGCCAGCGCGCGCAGCATCCGTCTGAGCGTTGCCATGTCGGCATCCGAAAAGCGCGCCGCCAGCGCCGAATCATATTCCATCGCCACCTGCCGCAGGTCGCGATAGGCACGCCGCCCCGCCTCGGTGAGTTCGAGATATTCCAGCCGCCGGTCCGCCCCGTCGCGCTGGCGCGTCAGGAACCGCCGCTCGGCCAGTTTGGCCACCGCGCGGCTGATCTTGGTCTTGTGCATCTTCGAACGTTCCCCGATTTCCTTGGCGGTCATTTTCCCATATATTCCAAGATGAAACAGCACCCGCCACTCGGTGCGCAACATGCCGTAGCGATCCTTGTAGACCTGCTGGAACCGCAATGAGCTTTCTTCCGCCGCCTGGTTCAAAAGATAAGGCAGGAAATTCTGTAAATCGAAATCATCTGCTATGCTCACGACGAACCCCTCCTGCCGTTGTTAGTTACAAAATCAACTGTTAACAGCGCAACCACAAAGGAGACGCCCAATGAACAAACAATCCTTTCCCCATCACATGACCCAGGCGCCGTCGGTGCCCGGCCCGCACGAGGGCTACATGCCCGGTTTCGGCAATGATTTCGAGACCGAGGCGCTTCCCGGCGCGCTGCCGCAGGGTATGAACAGCCCGCAGAAATGCAACTACGGTCTTTATGGCGAACAGCTTTCGGGCACGGCCTTCACCGCCCATCCGCCGGAACGGACATGGACCTATCGCATCCGGCCCAGCGTCAAGCATTCGCATCGCTACACGCGCATCGACCTGCCCTATTGGAAAACGGCGCCGCATGTCGACCCCGAGGTCGCGAGCCTTGGCCAGTATCGCTGGGATCCGGTGCCGCATTCGGGCGAGAAACTGACCTGGCTCACCGGCATGCGCACGATGACCACGGCAGGTGACGTGAACACGCAGGTCGGCATGGCCAGCCATATCTATCTCGTCACCGAATCGATGAAGGACGCCTATTTCTACTCCGCCGATTCCGAGCTCCTCGTGGTGCCGCAGGAGGGCCGGCTGCGCTTTGCCACCGAGCTTGGCATCATCGACATCGAACCGCGCGAGATCGCCATCATACCGCGTGGCCTCGTCTACCGGGTCGAATTGCTCGAAGGCCCGGCGCGCGGCTTCGTGTGCGAGAATTACGGCCAGAAATTCGAGCTTCCGGGCCGCGGCCCGATCGGGGCCAACGCGCTGGCCAATCCGCGCGATTTCAAGGCGCCGGTGGCCGCGTTCGAGGATCGCGAGACTCCCTCGAGCCTGACCATCAAGTGGTGCGGCCAGTTCCACGAGACGCAGATCGGGCAAAGCCCGCTCGACGTGGTGGCCTGGCACGGCAATTACGCGCCCTACAAATATGACCTTTCCACCTATTGCCCGGTCGGCGCGATCCTCTTTGACCACCCCGACCCGTCGATCTTTACCGTGCTCACCGCGCCGTCGGGCGTGCCGGGGACCGCGAATATCGACTTCGTGCTCTTTCGCGAACGCTGGATGGTGGCCGAGGACACGTTCCGCCCGCCGTGGTATCACAAGAACATCATGTCCGAGCTGATGGGCAACATCCACGGCCAGTATGACGCCAAGCCGCAGGGCTTCGTTCCCGGCGGGATGAGCCTCCACAACATGATGCTGCCGCACGGGCCGGACAAGACTGCCTTCGAGGGCGCCTCGAACGCCAATCTCGGGCCGGACAAGCTCGACAACACCATGTCGTTCATGTTCGAGACGCGCTTTCCCCAGCACCTCACCGGCTTTGCCGCCAACGAGGCGCCGTTGCAGGACGATTACATCGATTGCTGGACCGATCTCGAAAAGAAATTCGACGGCACGCCCGGCAAGAAATGATGTCGATCACGGGTGTCGCCCCCCTGCGCAAATCCGTAGGGTGGGCGGCAACCCACCATGCCCGACAAAGGACGCACCATGACGCTTCTCAAATCCTGGGTGGCCTCGGCCAACGACCCGAAACACCCTTTTCCGCTCAACAACCTGCCCTACGGCGTCTTTTCGACCGAAACGTTCGATCCGCGCTGTGGCGTGGCCATCGGCGACATGATCCTCGACATGCGCCGCGCCGAGGAGGCGGGGCTCGTCTCGCTGACCGACACGCCGCTCTTCGACGTGCCGTTCTGGAACGAGGTGATGGAGGAAGGCCCCGAGCTCTGGGCCGCCCTGCGCGAGCGGATCTCCCAGATCCTCGCCGAGGGCAGCCCCGACCGCGAGCGCGCCGAGCCGCTTCTCGTGCCGCAATCGGAGGTCGAGATGCACCTGCCCTTCCTCGTGGCGGAATTCACCGACTTCTACGCCGGCAAGCATCACGCGGTGAACGTGGGCACCATGTTCCGCGGCGCCGAGAATGCGCTGCCGCCCAACTGGCTGCACATTCCCATCGGCTATAACGGGCGCGCCTCTTCGGTGGTGGTCTCGGGCACGGATGTGCGCCGGCCCTGGGGGCAGCTCAAATCGCCCGATCACGACAAGCCCGCCTTCCTGCCCTCGCGCCGCTTCGATCTGGAGCTGGAAATGGGCGCCATCGTCGGCCAGCCCAGCGACGGCCCCGTCACGGTGGACGAGGCGTTCGAGATGATCTTCGGCTACGTGCTCCTGAACGACTGGTCCGCGCGCGACATCCAGGCCTGGGAATACCAGCCGCTCGGTCCGTTCCAGGCCAAGGCCACGGCAACCAGCATCAGCCCCTGGATCGTCACCGCCGCGGCGCTCGACCCATTCCGCTGCGCCACGCCGGAGCGCGAGGTCGAGCTTCTCGACCATCTCAAGGACACCGGCCCGATGCTCTATGACATCGACCTTGCGGTGCGCCTCGCCCCCGAGGGCAAGCCTGCGACCGAGATCGCGCGCACCAACTACCGCGAGATCTACTATTCCTCGGCCCAGCAACTGGCCCATCACTCGACCTCCGGCTGCCCGATGACGCCGGGCGACCTTCTGGGCTCGGGCACGATCTCGGGACCAACCAGGCCCGAGCGCGGCTCGCTGCTCGAACTCAGCTGGGGCGGAAAGGAACCGCTCACCCTCGACAGCGGCGAGAGCCGCAGCTTCCTCGAGGACGGCGACACGCTCACGCTCTGGGGCGCCGCCCATGGCGAGGACTACACCATCGGCTTCGGCGAATGCACCGGCACGATCCTGCCCGCGCTCGAAGACCCTTACAAACGCTGAACCCTTCATCTTGCCCCAAATACTCCCGCCGGAGGCGTCCAACCCATCCACCGGCGGAACGCGAAAAGGAACCGCACCCATGGCCAAAGCATTCGCATCCCAAGGCGACATGACCGAGAAAACCATCACCTTCGACGAGATCGGCGAGGGCCTTTACGCCTTCACCGCCGAGGGCGACCCCAATTCCGGCGTGATCATCGGCGACGACAGCGTGATGATCGTCGAGGCGCAGGCCACGCCGCGCCTTGCCCACAAGGTGATCGAGAAGGTCCGCGAAGTGACCGACAAGCCGATCAGCCACCTCGTGCTGACCCATTACCACGCCGTGCGCGTGCTGGGCGCCAGCGCCTATGATGCGGGGCAGATCATCATGTCGGATGCCGCCCGCGCGATGGTGGTCGAGCGCGGCCAGGAAGACTGGGACAGCGAGTTCCAGCGCTTCCCGCGCCTCTTCGAGGGCCATGAGAGCATCCCCGGCCTGACATGGCCCACCACCACCTTCTCGGACGCGATGACCGTCTATCTCGGCAACCGCCGGGTGGACATCATGCATCTCGGCCGCGCCCACACGGCGGGTGACGCGGTGATCCACGTGCCGGATCAGAACGTGATGTTCACCGGCGATATCGTCGAATACCATTCGGCCTGCTATTGCGGCGACGGCCATTTCTCCGATTGGGGCGACACGCTCGACGCGATCAAGTGGTTCGATGTCGATGCCATCGCGCCGGGGCGGGGTGACGCGCTTGTCGGGCGCGAGATGGTCAATGCCGCCATCGAGAACACCCGCGATTTCGTCGAAAGCACCTACAAGCCCGCCGCCCGCGTCGCCGCACGCGGTGGCAGCCTCAAGGAGGCATGGGACGCGGTGCGCGCCGAATGCGATCCAAAGTTCAGCGAATACGCGATCTACGAGCATTGCCTGCCCTTCAACGTGGCCCGCGCCTTTGACGAGGCGCGCGGGCTGGACACGCCGCGCATCTGGACCGCCGAGCGCGACCTGGAAATGTGGGACGCGCTTCAGGGCTGAGGACGGTCTGACCCAGATCAAACGGTGCGCGTGGCTTTCATGGCATGATGGCCATGCCCCGCCTGGAGGAAAGAGAATGAACAAGATCTTCGAAACCCCGCTCTACCCCTATGAGCGGTCGCCCGATCAGGACGCGCCCGCGCCCGTGCGCCACCCGGTCGTGGTGATCGGCGCCGGGCCGGTCGGGTTGGTCGCCGCCATCGACCTTGCACAGGACGACGTGCCCGTCGTGGTGCTCGACGACAACGACAAGGTCTCGTTCGGCTCCCGTGCGATCTGTTTCGCCAAGCGCCCGCTGGAGATTCTCGACCGTCTCGGCTGTGGCCAAGAGATGGTGGAAAAGGGCGTGAAATGGGACGTGGGCAAGGTCTTTTTCGACACCCGCAAGGTCTATGAATTCAACCTGCTGCCCGAAGAGGGCCACCAGTTTCCCGCCTTCATCAACCTCCAGCAATATTATTTCGAGGAATACCTCGTGCGGCGCGTCCGCGACTTGCAGGACGCGGGCAAGCCGATCGAGATTCGCGGCGGCAACAAGGTCGAGGCGATCGGCACCCATGACGATCACGTCAAGCTCGAGGTGGCGACCCCCGAGGGCGCCTATACGCTCGAGGCCGACTGGCTCATCGCCTGCGACGGTGCGGGCTCGCCCACGCGGCGGATGCTGGGCCTCGATTTCGTCGGCCGCGTCTTCGAGGACAACTTTCTCATCGCCGACGTGGTGATGGAGGCCGATTTCCCCACCGAACGCTGGTTCTGGTTCGACCCGCCCTTCAACCGCGGCCAGTCGGCGCTTTTGCACAAGCAGCCCGATGGTGTCTGGCGGATCGACCTGCAACTCGGTTGGGACATCGACAAGGAAGAGGAAAAGAAGCCCGAGAACGTCATCCCCCGGCTCAAGGCGATGCTGGGCGAGGACGTCGAGTTCGAGCTGGAATGGGTGAGCATCTACACCTTCCAGTGCCGCCGGATGGAAAAATTCCGCCACGGCCGGGTGATCTTTGCCGGTGACGCCGCGCACCAGGTTTCGCCCTTCGGCGCGCGCGGGGCCAATTCCGGGGTTCAGGACAGCGACAACCTGGTCTGGAAGCTCAAGCTGGTGATGCAGGGCAAGGCGCCCGACGCCCTGCTCGACAGCTACGACGTTGAGCGCATCCACGGTGCCGACGAGAACATCCTCAACTCGACCCGCTCGACCGATTTCATCACCCCCAAATCCGAGATGAGCCGCATCCTGCGTGACGCGGTGCTGGACCTGGCCGAAGAGCATGAATTCGCGCGGCCCCTGGTCAACTCGGGGCGCCTGTCGGTGCCCTGCACCTATGACGGCTCGCCGCTCAACACCGCCGATGCGCTCGAAGACGGGCCCGCGCGCACCCGCCCCGGCGCGCCCTGCCCCGATGCGCCGCTGGGTGACGGGTTCCTGCTGCCGAAACTTGCGGGCAAGTTCACGCTTTTGACCATCGACGCCGAGGCGCCCGATCATTTCGAAGAGGCGGGCATCGAGGTCGAGCGGCTGGCGCTCTCGGTCAAGGACGACAAGACCCTTGCGCTCAAGCAGCGCTATCTTGGCGTCGCGCCTTCGGCGGTCTATCTCATCCGCCCCGATCAGCATGTCGCCGCCCGCCGCGAAAGCTGGAACGAGAACATCTTCCGCGCCGCGGTCCGCCGCGCCACCGGACAGGAGTGAGTGAGAATGGCCGAACTGATCCTGACCCCCAATATCGACACGCCCGACGATTTCTATGCCGACCTGCTGGCCGCGCATGAGGGCCTGTCCAAGGAGGAAAGCGACGCGCTCAACGCGCGCCTGATCCTCGTGCTGGCCAACCATATCGGCGACCGCGAGGCGCTGGCCCAGGCGATCACGGCGGCCCGGGCCAAGGGCTGAGCACCTGTCCGAAGGCAACCGGTGCCCACCATGGGGCAGCGCCTGCCCCGGGGCGTGGGCGACGCCGATCAGGCAAGAGCCCCCTTTTGACATTTGCCCCGCATCATGCCCTGCTCTGGCTTGCCGGGGATATGCCCCGGTGATAAAGTTAACACATTAACTGAAATGCGGAGGGCCGGATGCGCTGGAGCGACTTTCCGAAATGGGGCACGTGGCTGGGGGACTGGGCGGCGCGCTATCACGCGGGGTTGCGCGACCGGCCGGTGCGCGCGCAGACCAGGCCCGGTGCAATCGCCGCGCAGCTCGCCGAACAGCCACCGGAAGAGCCGCAACCGCTGGACGACGTGATCGCCGATTTCGAACGCATCGTCATGCCCGGCATGACCCATTGGCAGCATCCGCGCTTCTTCGCCTATTTCCCGTCGAACGCCGCCCCCGCATCCGTTCTGGCCGACCAGATCGTCACCGTCATGGCCCCGCAATGCATGTTGTGGCAGACCTCACCGGCGGCGACCGAGATGGAAACCCGGATGATGGACTGGCTGCGCCAGGCTATTGCCCTGCCCGACGACTTCCACGGCGTGATCCAGGACAGCGCCTCCTCGGCCACGCTGGCCGCGATGCTGACCCTGCGCGAACGCGCGCTTGGCTGGCAGGGCAATCAAGAGGGCCTGTCCGGCCAGCCCCGGCTGCGCGTCTATGCCAGCGCCGAGGTGCACAGCTCGATCGACCGCGCGATCTGGATTTCCGGTATCGGACAGGAGAACCTCGTGCGCATCCCCACGCGCGGGCCTTTGCGCGCGATGGACGTTGATGCGCTCGACGCCGCGATCCGGGCCGATCTTGCTGCCGGATTTCGCCCCGCGGGCATCATCGCCTGCACTGGCGGCACCGGCACGGGGGCTTGCGACGACATCGCCGCGACCTGTGACGTGGCCGAAACACACGGGCTTTTCACCCATGTCGATGCGGCCTGGGCCGGGGCGGCGATGATCGCGCCCGAGTTCCGCCCCCTCTGGGCCGGGGTGGAGCGCGCCGACAGCGTGGTCCTCAACCCCCATAAATGGCTGGGCACGCAGTTCGACCTCTCGGCGCATTACGTGAAATCGCCCGAGGATCTGACCCGCACGCTGGCGATCCAGCCCGAATACCTCAAGACCCACGGCGCCGACGGCATCATCAACTATTCCGAATGGTCGGTGCCGCTCGGGCGGCGCTTCCGCGTCGCGGATCTGCAGCGGCAGGGGGGAGGCAGCGCGCACCCCTGCCGGGGTGAAAATCGGTTGTGTCATGTCGACACCTCGGAAATTTGGGGGCGGCGCTGGACGCTACCCGCCAGGGCGCGCCGAGGTCCGAAGGGTTCGCGCGTTAGGGACCAACCTTTGCAGCGAACATTGCCAGAGGTGAACGGCCAAGCTCACTGTCTGGAACGCAAGGGGTACACCTGACCCGGCATCCATGTCAACCCGAACCAAAACAACAAACGATAGCCCTGAAAAATAACGGGACTTTCGCATGAAGTGCGCCTTCGGCCCCCGTATAGGGCACGCCTCCAGGAAGGACCCAAACCGCTCACTGGGGCGAGCCACGAAGCTGCGCCTTTAGGGCTTCGGCAGTCGCCCCCATCATCAGCTCGCGCGCTGTCTCATAGCCGCCGCGTTCGATCAGCCCGAATATGCCGAAAGTGGCGATTATCTTTGCTGCCTCGATCGGTTCGAGGAACTCAACAAGTCGCTCCATCGCCTCTTGCATCACTGCCATTGCGACTTCGGCATCAGCCTGCGGGGAAACCTTCATTTCAATAACTCCTTCTCAATCATCACCCGGAACCCAGCTCGCATCGCGCCCCTCACCCCCAAGGGGAATAGAGGGGGGACCATAGTCCCCCCCTATCTCCCCCGTAGGGGGAGGTGTTGAGCGTGCACTTTCATTGTGCACCTCACCCGAGGGGCTTTGTGCATCTTGAGCAGAACTTTGTGCGGAGCTTTGTGCAGTACTTTGTGCAGTTGATTGTGCACCCTGCTCGACCCGCTTTAGCCCTCGGCGTGCAGTGCGATTGGCATACTTGCCGATAACCTCGTTGGCTCTGATCACGCCCAGGTGGAGCAATCGCTCCATGGCACCGGCGAGGTCTTCATCATCAAACCCTTTCGCCTCGGGCATCCTCGCAAACATGCGCGGCGCATAAGTTGGCCCCCTGCCATCGGAAGCCGCGCGACCCTGCTCGGTCACTGCAGCGAGGCACCGCAGGAACGCTTCATTCGCGGCAGTGGCACGTGATGCCTCGGCGAGCGTTGCCGCTACATCTGGCGGCAGATCATCGGGCCTGACCAGGTAATGGTCGAACCATCGGAACCGCGTGACTTCGCCCGGCTTCACATAGTTGCCCTTGGAGACTTTAAGCACCCGAACCTCGGGATCCCCGCCTTCCTCCTTTTCGATAGATGCATGCGACCGGGTCGCATTCTGCCATCCGGTCGAGC
>LJSU01000027.1 GCA_001314705.1 Rhodobacteraceae bacterium HLUCCO07 | reverse complement strand
CCTCCGTGCATGGACGCACGGATGCTAACGTGGCAGGTGGGTCAGTTTTAGATGATCATAACCCACCCAGGTGGGTCACTTTTGCATGCCGATTCACAATCCCGAACTTTGCCACATAATCTGCCAGTGCATCTTCGAGTTCTACGATGCAAGCCAGCATTCTGGCCCGTTCGTCGTCAGAGGAATTATCGTCTGCGACAATCATCATAGCGGTTCCCGACACAAGTCTGGACTCTCATTACCCCAAAATCCGGTTCTCAGAAAATGGTCATGATGGGCGAAGCTCGCTGCTGGCAGGAACAGCTCCGTCTGTCGCAAGAACAGCGGCTTTGCCTGTCGCCATCTCCCACCGTCGCACGGCCACGTCGCAGTACACTGGGTCCAGTTCCATCGCGAAGCACCGCCGCCCAGAGCGTTCGGCGGCGACGATCTGCGTGCCTGAGCCGCAGAAAGGCTCATAGATCAGATCGCCCGGGTCGGTGAAGGCCGCAAGCACCGCCTCGACCAGCGCCACCGGGAACACTGCGGGGTGCGATCCGGCCGCACCCAGCCCACCCTTGTGGCGCATGATGCGAAAGATGCTGTCGGGGATGCGGTGACTCTGGATCGCGTTGCCGGTGCCGGTCTTGGCCCTGACCTGGCCTTCGATGGTGCGCAGACCACCGCCGCCGAGAATTTCGCCGGCGTGTTTGCTCTCAACCGTTTTGTTGGGTTTGCGCGGCTGGCGGTTGAAGTGGAAGATGAACTCGTGCGACGGGGCCAGGCGGCCATTCCAGTCGCCGGGCAAGCCCGGGCCCTGATCCCAGACATACCAGCCGAAGCGCCGCCAACCAGAGCGGCGCATCCACTCCACCCACCCCTCCCAATAGGGGATCCACTCACTGTCGCGATGGACGAGGCCGAGATTGACCAGCAGCTGGGCCGCGTCGGTGACCGGAGCGGCGGTGAGCACGCCCTGCATCAGCGCATCCCAATCGCCAACCTTCTCCTTCGCCGCGCCATAGTCGCGCTGCTGGGCATAGGGCGGCGATGTGAACATCAGCGTGCCCTGTTCACCCTGCATCAGCCTGGCCACGGCAGCGGGATCAGTGGCATCGCCGCAGCACAGACGGTGCTTGCCCAGCGCCCAGATGTCGCCGGGGCGGGTGATGGGATCGGCGGGCGGTTCGGGGACGGAATCTGCCGTATCGTCAGAGATATCCGGGCGGTCGTCAGCGTCTGCCAGCAGAGCATCGAGGTCATCCTCCGGAATGCCGATCAGCCCGAGATCGAACTCCTCAGCCATCAGCCCGCGCAGCTCTTCGAGCAGCAGCGTCTCGTCCCATCCGCCCAGTTCTGTAAGCTTGTTGTCGGCGATGCGGTAGGCCCGCCGCTGCGCCTCGGTCAGATGGTCCAGCCTCGGTCAACCCGAGCTGCTCCGCAGCCAGGACGCGGCCATGCCCGGCGATCAGCTCGCCGTCCCCGGCCACGAGGCAGGGGACGGTCCAGCCGAACTCGGCCATGCTGGCGGCGATCCGCGCCACCTGGTCGGCGTCATGGGTCTTGGTATTGCGGGCATAGGGTTTGAGCTTGACCAGCGGCCAGTGTTCAATCTGGCCCGGCAGGAGCGGCGCAGTCATGCGGCAAGCCTCTTGGCTTTCAGCGTGGCGAAGGTCTCGCCGGTTTCCGCCAGAACCGCGTCCGCGCCGGTGAAGGCTTGCCAGCGTTCGATCGCGACATCGACATAGGCCGGGTTCAGCTCCACGCCGTAGCAGACGCGGCCCGTGGTTTCCGCCGCGATCAGCGTGGTGCCCGATCCCATGAAGGGCTCGTACACCGCCTGCCCGGGGGCCGAGTTGTTCAGGATCGGTCGGCGCATACATTCCACGGGTTTCTGTGTGCCGTGCACGGTCTCGGCATCCTGATCGCGGCTGGCGATCTGCCACAGCGTCGTCTGCCTGCGGTCCCCGGCCCAGTGGCCCTTGCCCCTGGCGCGCACCGCATACCAGCAGGGCTCGTGCTGCCAGTGGTAGTCGCCGCGGCTGAGCACCAGCCGGTCCTTGGCCCAGATGATCTGCGACCGGATGGCGAAGCCCGCCGCCACAAGGCTTTCGGCGACCTCTCCCGCATGCAGCGCCCCGTGCCAGACATAGGCCACATCGCCCGGAAACAACGCCCAGGCCTCGCGCCAGTCCGCGCGATCATCGTTCAGCACCTTGCCGGTGCGTTTCGTTTGGGCTGCACCGGCCTGGTTGCGCCAGGACGGATCGTATTCGACGCCATAGGGCGGGTCGGTCACCATCAGCAGCGGCTTCACATCGCCGAGCAGCTGGCCAACCACCTCCGCCGAGGTGCTGTCGCCGCAGATCAGCCTGTGCGATCCGAGCTGCCAGAGATCGCCGACGATGGACACCGGCGTCACCGGTGGTTCGGGGATGTCATCCTCGCCCTCGACCGGCCCGCCTTCAACCTGATCCGGGTCGCGCAGCAGGGCGTCCAGATCCTCGTCGGAAATGCCCAGCAGCGTCAGGTCGAAATCCTCGGCCAGCAGCCCCGAGATCTCGTCGCGCAAGATTGCCTCGTCCCACTCGCCAAGTTCCGTGAGTTTGTTGTCGGCGATGCGGTAGGCCCGGCGCTCGGCCTCGTTGAGATGACCAAGCCGGATCACCGGCACTTCGGTCAGCCCCAGCAGCGTGGCGGCCAGCACCCGGCCATGCCCGGCGATCAGCTCGCCATCGTCTGCCACCATGCAGGGCACGGTCCAGCCGAACTTCGCCATGCTGGCAGCGATCTTCGCCACCTGGTCGTGCCCATGCATCTTGGCATTGCGGGCATAGGGGCGCAGCCGGTCGATCGGCCACGTCTCGATCTCGCTTGGCGCGAAGACAAGGTCCATGGGGCAGGTCTCGGATGTAGGGATTGGCGAACAGACGCGCGCGCGCGCCGCCAACATAGTCAGCAGCGTGAGCGAAGTCCGCGATGTCGGGAAAAGGAAAACGCCCGTGAGGGTTTCCTCCGGGCGCTATTCTTCGATGATCAAGGTATGAGTCAAGGGGGGCAGGTCTGTCAACAGAAAATCTCGCGTGGATTCAACGCCTTCGCGAAAGGGTGGCTTCCGTTGCCTGGTTTCTGGCTCTGGTGGCTTCCCTGGCTTCCGCAGGGTGGATTTTACTGTTTTTGTCAAGAATCCACCTTGAGCGCGGGGGGATGCTACGTAAGGCGCTGTAATGTCGTGACTTTATATCGCGCTGTCGCCGAGGTGGATTCCACCTGGATTCCCCGGTGAAGAAGCCAGTCGCTAGCGAAATGCCGCGCTCAGCCCCCCCGTATACGAATAGGGCCCGGGAGGAACCATGGGAGGGGGGTCACGTGCCCTCGGATTTGGCCACAAGGGATTTGAACTCGCTTTCGCCAACAATGCGGATGGGATGCCCCGCGCTCTGCATGTCTTCGGCCTTGCGGTGCTTGCTGCTCTTGGTATGCCCGGCAAGGACAGCCAAATCTTGATCGCCGACGACCAGATGCGTCGTCTGCTTGGTTACTCCTGCCCTAACGGTCATGCCTGCGCGAGCGGCAAGTGCTGCGGCGTCACTTCGCGACATGCCCAGCGCGCCAGTGAAGACCACCACGGACCCAGCCAAAGCGCCCTTGGGATCGCCGTCCATGGTGACCTTGGCTGAGTAGCTTTTCCGAGTGGCTGGTTTGATCAGTTCCTCGAAGGGCAGTCGAAGATGGCGCTCGGCGTGCAGCACGACCATTGCTGCGGCGCGGGCGTCCTCACCTGCATCGTGGTGGTGGAATTGTAGGTTCAGCGTCCGCTTGAGGTTCGCCAATCCGTGCCCGCCGTTGCCCTTTAACTCGGGCCATGCTCGCCTCGCGATCTGGACGCTGTCGCTCCAGCGCAGGTCAGGGGCGTCGATGCCGCAAAATCCACAGGCGGCATTCATCGCCTGCTTGTCGAAGTTGCTGTGCTGGATGAGGTGGTGGCGCGTCAGCAAAGGAAGCAGCATGTCCAAGGCGTCGGGGAAACGGGGCGCGTCCGCCACATGATCTGGGCCGATGCCGTGGAGCTGGATGTTGAACGCGTCAAATCGGGTGCCGGGATTGACCAACATGGAGAATGTCTGGATCTGGTTGTCGGGCTGCACACATGCCAGCCCAATCTGGCAAATGCTGGCGGAATCGGTGCAGGCGGTTTCCACATCCAATGCCACAAAGCGGAAACTGCCCGCTGGCACACGATGGGCATGAGTGAATGTCGGCCTAGCAGGGTCGCGGATAATCTGAGGCGCCCGATTTTCAGAAGCAGCAGGCTGGGGCTGGGTGCGTTGCTGCGGTTCGGGGCTGCGGCTGAAAAGCCATTTGAAAATCGCCATGCTGAAATCACTCCTGGGAACGCCGCAACGGAATACCTGATTGCGGCCGCCACTCTGCTTGCGTAGCACAATCCTGACATGCGCGCGCTGGGCTGAAGGTCATGGCGCGCACAACTTTGCGTCCTCGAGGGTGCTGGCGTAGATCAGGCAGGTTTCTATGTCGTCCAACCGGGCTGCCATCCTTTCTGCGATTTCGAGGTTCGCGTTGAAATCGTCGACCAGATTGTTGTGCTTGCGGAGAAGGACGTTATGCGCATCGACGCATTCCGTTACATTGGATTTGCAGGTGAAGCCCTCGTAATCGCACTGATAGCTGTCGAAACAGGCCGCGTTTTGGTCGACACACATGCCTCCGCTGGAACAGACAGTGTCACCGTAATCAAGGCAGGCGGGCTGAGTGCCGATCCGGCAGGAGAAGCTCTGGCCCAGCGCGGGCGATACGAACGCCAAAGCAATTAGCAGGATTGGGGAACGTATCAGCTGAGTCTTGATGATTTCCTACACCGACATTTCTGAAAGCATTGCTTCTGCCTGTGCAAGAACGCCCCGAACAGCGGCGTCTTCCAAATCCGGTGGATAGCCGTACTTCCGGAGGACGCGCTTCACGAGAACCCGCAAACGGGCGCGAGCACTTTCACGGTGAGCCCAGTCGATGCTGACATTGGCCTTGAGGCCGTTCAGCAGCTCGTGCGCGATGATTTTCAACTGGTCGTTGCCAAGGATATCCACAGCGCTCTGGTTATCGGCCAGCGCGTCGTAGAACGAGATTTCCTCCGCAGTCAGCCCGGATTCTTCGCCGCGGTTCCGGGCTTCGCGGACCTCTTTGGCGAGCGCGATCAGTTCCTGCAACACCTCGACCGTGCTGATGGCGTTTGTGTGATAGCGCGAAATCGCCTCTTCCAGCCGTTCCGAGAACTTCCGGGTCTCGATCACGTTTGACTGGCTACGCGATCTGATCTCGTCGCCCAGCAGTTTTTTCAGGGCTTCCAGGGCAAGGTTTTTCTTCTCCATTTGCCCGACTTCGGCCAGGAAGTCGTCCGACAGGATGGAAATGTCCGGCGAAGATAGCCCGGCCGCCGAAAGGATATCGACGATTTCGGTCGATGCGACAGCGTCGTTCACCACCTGGCGAATGGCAAGATCGCGATCGGCGGCGGAGCGGCCGGAGGTATCTGCGGCCTTTACCATGGCGGCACGCACGGTCTGAAAGAAGCCGATTTCGTCGCGGATTTCGCGGGCGATGTCGCTGGCCGAGCAAAGGGCGAATGCCTTTGATAGTGCCAGCACTGCGTCCTGATATCGCCGGTGCGCGGCCTTCTTGGCTTCCTTGTCAGTTTCTCGCTGGGCCGCCTCGTCCTGTTTTGCGAGGATCCAGTCCAGCGCTTCCGCCAATGCCACAAGGCGCTGGTGCGGAGTGCCGGTCAGCCCTTTGGAATAATCGAATCCGTGAAACATGGCGCGCACGATATCCAGCCGCTCCAACAGGGCGGCCACGGCTTCGGCCTCGTCGATCCCCGCCTGCTCCTGGTCCGACTTGGAATATTGGCCCAGCGCGGATTTCAGATTCTGTGCGATGCCGATGTAATCGACAATCAGGCCAGCGGGCTTGTCGCGGAACACCCGGTTCACCCGTGCAATGGCTTGCATCAGACCGTGCCCGCGCATGGGCTTGTCGATGTACATCGTGTGCATCGAGGGCGCGTCGAAGCCGGTCAGCCACATGTCCCGCACGATCACCAGTTTCAGCGGATCTTTCGGATCCTTTGCCCGCTTGGCCAGCAGATCGCGCCGGGCTTTGCCGCCAATATGCGGTTGCCAAGACTCCGGGTCTGAGGCCGAGCCTGTCATGACAATCTTCACCGCTCCTGCATTGTCATCGTCAGAATGCCAGTCGGGCCGCAGGGCGACGATCTGATTGTAGAGGTCAACGCAGATGCGGCGACTCATGCAGACGACCATGGCCTTGCCATCCATTGCCTGAACACGCGCTTCGAAATGGGAGACCAGGTCCTCGGCGACCATGCGCAGCCGTTTCTCGGCTCCGACCAGCGCTTCGACTGTCGACCACTTGCGCTTCAGCCGCTCCTGTTCGCTGACGGCTTCGTCTTCGGTCAACTCCTCGATCTCGGCGTCGACCTTGGGCTTTTCGTCGTCAGGCAGTTCGATGCGGGCCAGACGGCTTTCATAGTAGATGGGCACTGTGGCCCCGTCCTCGACGGCACGGCTAATGTCATAGACGTCGATGTAATGGCCAAACACGGCGGGCGTGTTCACATCGTCCTTTTCAATCGGGGTGCCCGTAAAGCCGATGAACGACGCGTTGGGCAGCGCGTCGCGCAGGTGCTTGGCAAAGCCATAGGCGATCTCGCCCGTTTTCTCGATCCGCGCCTTGAACCCGTACTGGCTGCGGTGCGCCTCGTCGGCGATCACCACCACATTCCGCCGGTCGGTCAGCATCGGATAGGCCTCGCCCTTCTCAGGGGCAAATTTCTGGATCGTGGTGAACACCACCCCGCCCGAGGCCCGCGCAAGCACTTGCTGTAGATCCTCGCGGCTGTCGGCCTGGACAGGGGGCTGGCGGATCAGGTCGCGGCACATGGAAAACGTGCTGAACAGCTGGTCGTCCAGGTCGTTCCGGTCAGTGATCACCACGATGGTTGGGTTTTCCATCGCTGGGTCGCGCACCAGCTGCCCGGCGTAGAAGGCCATCAGAAGGCTTTTTCCTGAGCCTTGCGTGTGCCAGATCACCCCGGCCTTACGGTCGCCCTCCGACCGGCTGGCCTCGATTGTGCTGGCCACAGCCCGCTTCACGGCATGGAACTGGTGATATCCCGCGATGATCTTGGCAATCCCGCCGGGCGTGTCGCCGAACACGGTGAAATCCTGCATCAGTGACAGCAGCCGCACTCGGTCAAATACCCCTTCGATCAGCACCGACATCTCCGGCGCACCTTTGGGGGCCACATCGATACCATCGGTCGTGCGCCAGGGCATAAACCGCTCGATGTCCGCTGTCAGCGAGCCAATGCGTGCCTGGACGCCATCCGTCGTAACCAGCACGGCGTTGGCGCGAAACAGCGACGGGATCTGTGTCTTGTAGGTCTGCAGCTGGTTGAACGCCGCACCTAGGGTCGCCATTTCAGCACCCGGTTTCTTGACCTCGATCACGCCCACCGGCAACCCGTTCAGGAACACCACCACATCCGGGCGGCGGTTGTTGCCGTTCTCGATCACCGTGAACTGTGCGATGGCCAGCCATTCGTTCAGCCTGTCGTCCGGATCGATCAGCCGCACCGCATCGCCGCGGATTGTGCCATCATCGGTGCGAAACTCGACCGGCACCCCCTCGACCATGGCTCGATGCAGGCGGCGGTTTTCTTCGATCAGCGATGGGCGCTCGACCGCCAGCAGCTTGCGCAGCGCGTCCTCGCGGGCATCTTCCGGGATCTGCGGGTTCAATCGCGCGATGGCATCGCGAAGCCGGCCAGACAGGAAGGTGTCGGAATAGGCGTCACGTTCCGGGTTGCTGCCATCGGGGCCGGAGACAGCATCGTTCAGGCAGTCATAGCCCAGCGCCCCGAGCTGATCGATCAGGACAGCTTCGACTTCGGCTTCGGACAGGGTCGTCATGTTTCCGTCTGCTTCCTGCGCTGGGCCTGCATGAGAACAGATACGATGTGGTCAAGGTCCGCAACGCTGCGCAGGGTGAACCGCACCAGATCGGCCTTGCCTAGCCAAGTCATCTTTTCCAACGCGGAATGGCGGCCATACTGCATGTCGCCGTTCTTTGCCGGGACATTGTAGAGGTCGTCCTTCGAATAGAACTCCGCCGGGATGGTACCTTTGGGTATGGAGGCGACCTGCTCAGCCAGAACCCACAGGTGCGGTTCGGTGTCGGGGTCCTTTTCGAACATCATCTCCACTGGCGCGTCATCGTCGGAGCGCATGGAATAGCGGTTCGCGTAAGCGTCCTGATGGCCGAGGCGGTGTTCTCGCGCGACGGCATCAAGCCGGTTGACGATGGCGCGTTTGAGGTGGGGGCGTGAAAGGTCGGTCATACGGTTTCCAGTTGGTCTAGATCGGCCACCCGCAGTTCGCCTGACATCAGGCGCGGCAGCAGGAGGTCGCGGGTCTGGGCGAGGGTGCGGGATTCGCGTTCGTTCTGGGCGATACGCTGGTATAGCGACTGTGCAACGGCATCGAACGCTTCAAGGACAGGTTCAGATGGGACAAGCAGGGGCAATGGGCGGAAGTTGCGTTTACTGATTTCTTGAAATGTCGAGCCGTTCGCGTTCGCGATGATCGCCTCTCTGCTCTCGATCGTCCAGAGCCAGGCGAACACGTTAGAAATCTGCTTGTCGCAGATCATGCCGATGAAGCCTTGATTTATCGCCACCGGCACCTCGGATATGGCCAGATAGCCAATCGGTGCGCGGGACGACAGCAGCAGCGTCCCGACCGGCAACAGCCCCGAACTGATCTTCGCAAGACCCGCCGCAGTGATGGTACGGGACGTCTCCAACAGGACGGGTGCGGCGAGGTTGGACAGGTCTTTCGGCGTGCCCCAGTTGATGTCGCCATCCCAGAACTCGGGTTCCTTGGTACTGGGGGTCGATCCGCCTACCACGCGCACCTCGTCGCCGATGGTCGAAACCTCCCACCCCTCCGGCTTGCCCTCGTCGTCCAGCCGGTCGGGGAACAGCGACCAGAGGTCGGGGGAGAGGTAGGGGGCGTGGCTTTCCATCTTGGCGCGGGTGGGGCCGAAATCGACGAACCAGTCGCGGAACAGCGCCCGCGCCATGGCTTCCAGCGTGGCGTTCATCTTCCGGTTCAGCTCGATCTTCTGTTCAATGCTCTCAAATAGGCTGACCAGATTCAGCCGGTCACTGGTCTCTTTAGGAATAGGGAAAGAAAGAAAGTCCTCTCTCGGAAGTCCGAGGTTCGTAGTGCCCGTTGAATGAGACCTGCAAAATTCGCGATACTGGGGGCATTGAAGCACCCAATAGATGAGGTCTCTCGGTGCGCCAACTTCAAAGACAAGTTTAACTGTGTCCTGAGTTAGTCTCCCCTGCGGAACCGCGTCTGGAACTCGCGCGACGGCGCCAAGGAGGTCGGCGGATTGCGTCACATCCTTCAATGAAACGTAGATGTCCCCTGGGGCGAGCAAGATTCGGGGGTCTGAGTCACCACCGTAAGTCTTGAGATTGTCACTGCGGAAACCTCCGTTCTTGGCGATAGAGCCGAGCCCTAGCAGCACCGGGCCAGTCTTACCAAGAAGCGCGCTCTTGTAGGTCGTGCCGCGTTGAAGGCTGACAAAGTCACCAAGGATACGCTTCATAACCCAACCCCCGCCAACCGCGCCCGGATGGTCGCCGTCAGTTCCTCGGCCTCGGCAAACTGCGCCTCCAGCTGTTCCTGCAACGCCGCGAACCGCTCCTCAAAGGGCGTGTCGTCCTCGACCAAAGCCTCGGCCCCGACAAAGCGGCCCGGGGTCAGGACGTGGCCGTGCGACCGGATCTCTTCGATGCTCGCCGATTTGCAGAAGCCTGGCTCGTCGGCGTAGCCTTCGCCCAGCCGCCAGGCGTGGTATGTGTCCGCGATCCGGGCGATGTCGGCATCGGAGAACTCCTTGCGCGTCCGGTCCACCATGAAGCCCAGCTTGCGGGCGTCGATGAACAGCACCGCGCCGCGTCTGTCGCGCAGCGTCTTGTCCCGCGCGATGCCGTTGGAT
This sequence comes from Rhodobacteraceae bacterium HLUCCO07, assembly GCA_001314705.1. GTDB lineage: Bacteria > Pseudomonadota > Alphaproteobacteria > Rhodobacterales > Rhodobacteraceae > Aquicoccus. Next base: position 13,380 of record LJSU01000027.1, on the reverse strand, counting down.
TTGTCCTTCGCCAGAAACCACAGGCAGGCCGGGATCTGGGTGGAATAGAACAGCTGCCCCGGCAGGGCGATCATGCAATCGACCACCTCGCCCTCGATCATGGCCTTCCTGATCTCGCCCTCGCCCGACTGGGTGGAGGACATCGAGCCATTGGCCAGCACCACCCCCGCCGTGCCGGTGGGCGACAGGTGGTGCAGGATGTGCTGCAGCCAGGCGAAGTTGGCGTTGCCCGCCGGAGGTGTGCCGTATTTCCAGCGCCCATCCTCGCGCAGCCGTTCACCGCCCCAGTCCGAGATGTTGAAGGGCGGGTTGGCAAGGATGTAATCGGCGCGCAGGTCGGGCAGTTCGTTCTTGTGGAAGGTGCCCTCGGAGTTCCACTTGATGTCGGCGTCGATGCCGCGCACGGCAAGGTTCATCTTGCACAGCCGCCAGGTGGTGTAGTTCGACTCCTGTCCGTAGATGGCGATGTCGCCCAGACGGCCGCCATGCGCCTCGACGAATTTCTCCGACTGCACGAACATGCCGCCCGAGCCGCAGCAGGGGTCATAGACCCGGCCCTTGTAGGGTTCCAGCATCTCGACCATCGTGCGCACGACCGAGCGGGGTGTGTAGAACTCGCCCCCCCGCTTGCCCTCGCTGCCCGCGAACTGGCCGAGGAAGTATTCGTAGACTCGGCCGAGCAGGTCGCGCGCCTTGTCCTTGCCCTCGCCCAGCGCGATGCCCGAGATCAGGTCGATCAGTTCGCCCAGCATGACGGCGTTCAGCGCGGGGCGGCCGTAATCCTTGGGCAGCACGCCCTTGAGCGAGGGGTTGACCTTCTCGATGGCGATCATCGCCTCGTCGATCAGCTTGCCGATGGAAGGCTGCTTGGCATTGGCCTGAAGATGGGACCAGCGCGCCTCCTGCGGCACCCAGAAGATGTTGTCGGCGAGGTATTCGTCGGGGTCTTCCGCGCCCTCGGGATATTCGGCCAGCAGTTCCTGGCGCTTGAGCTCGAAGCCGTCGGAGATGTGCTTGAGGAAGATCAGGCCCAGCGCGACGTGCTTGTAATCCGACGGCTCCATATTGCCGCGCAGCTTGTCGGCCGCCTTGAACAGGCTGGCCTCAATGCCGAGGTCGGAACCGTTGTCATTTGATGCCATTGATTAATTCGCCTTTTCTTGCCCGTGGCCCGACCGTATTTCAGGCGGGCGGGGAAATCCAGAAATTCACGCTGCCGGGGAATCGGTCGCGGCGTGTGATGAAGGCGGGGATCAGATCACACCCATCACCTCGCCCGTATCCAGCTGCTTGACGTAGTCCACCGCGGCGCCGTTCCAGTGATAGGCAAAATGTGCCCCCTGCGTGGGGATCGGTATCACGTCCGGCCAGAACACTGCGAGGCTCTGCCCGCCGGGATAGCGCACGCTGGGCCAGGTAATGCCGTTCGACCCGGCGGCGCGGCGTTCGGCACCAAAGGTCTGCGAGGGGCCATAGTCGTCGGGGTGCAGCAGGTCGGCCCGCCCGGTGGCGTCGTCGAGATCAGTATCGACCGAGCCGATCAGCTCACGGAACTGCGAGGTCCAGCCGGGCGCTTCGTTCGTGGCGCGCATGAACCTCGCGTGGTGGTGAATCGTTTCGGCGATCGCCACCTCGGTGCTGTCGCCCGCATAGTAAAGGCCGAAGCTGCCGTCCGAGAACCGTCCCGGCCGGAGCGGTGAACAATGCACGAAGGGCGCCATGACCCAGCTCGCACCCGGGCCCGTGACGCGGCGCGCTACCGGCACCTTGGACAGATCGCCGATGCTGTCGCGGATGCGCGGGTTGAACTTGGCCTCGGCCGAGGCCAGTGCCTCCCAGTCCGCAGGGTCCGCGATATCCTCGAACAGGTCGATCGGTGGATAGATGGTGCGGATGATACGGACCGTGCGCGGCCATGCCACGCGGCGGACAGGCACTGTCACCAGCCGCCCCGCTCGGCATCCAGATAGCTGCGCAGGTCGATCAGATCGGTGATCTCGCCGCGCATCATGACGCCGAGAGCGCTCTGCCCGCCGAAGGCCTCATTGGGCTTGCGGATCCACGCATAGCCTCTTGCAGGCTCGGTGAAGAGATAGCGCAGCGCCTTGTGGATGCCCATCAGGATTGCCATCCGGGCGCGGAGGTCACGATCGATGCGACCGATGTCGCCGGTCTTCCAGCGCGCCCATGTGCGCTGGGCCATGTCGCCCAGAAGGGTGCGGGCCTCTGCGTCAGTAAGCTGCCAGGCGCGGAACAGGTTGACGGTCGCGCGTGCGAGGGCCGCCGCCTCCTCGTCGGTAATGACGGGAAGGTCGGGACGGGCCGAGATAGGCTGGATGGTCTCGAACTGCATGGCTCTCTCCTTTGGCATCAATATAGTGATATTGTGCCAATAGGCAATAACAATCGGTTACCTGGACGCGCGTGGATGTTCCCAAGGCCGCACCTTCGGCATGGCTGCGGTCACCTCCACCTCCCGCAGCATCCCACCCGCCAACAACCCATCCCGCACCCAGTCCAGCGCCTGCCACCAATCGTCGTAGCCGCGCCGGGCGGATCCGATCTGCTCCGGATGGGGCGTCCAGGTGACGGGGCAGGCCAGGACCTCGACCGTGCGCCACCGTCCGCGCGAGAGGATCCGTTCGGTGCCTACGACTTCCGTCATCGCTCGAACGCCATGCTGATTTTGCCGCGTTGCCACCGGCACGCAGCGCGGCACGGCGCCGGGCATCCAGTCGGGCGTGCGCCCGGCGCGCGCCAGTTCAGCCACCCGGATCGCCATGCGGATACCACCCAAACTGTCGGGCAACCCGGCGGCGGTCGCAGCGATCACCTCGGCGTCCTCGTGGGTGTAGCCCCCGATCTTGTGCTGGCCGCCGTCGACTTTGCAGCCCAGCGCGGCGCGCTGCAGCAGGACGTATTCCAGGCCGAAGCCGAGGCCTTCCTCGGTTACGTCCTGGGGAACAGGCAGCTCCAGCTGGGCCTTCTCGATCCGGAACGCCCATTCCAGCGCCGCTTGCACGCCCAGCGCGCGTTTTACCTTGGTGCCGCCCGCGCGACCGATACGTCCGAGGGCGCTCATGGCAGCAATCCTTCAAACAGATCCATCTGCGCCGGGCGCTGGGCTCCGTCCGCCGGCCGCCAGATCCACGGGCCCGAGGCCATGGGCAGCGCCGAGAGAGCACCACGCATGCGCTGCTGCCAGAGGATGAACTCCGTTTCCGAGCAGGCGCAGAGCGCGTGCCCGATGGGCCAGCCCATCAGCCATCCGACGAAGAGCGGATTGAGCCGCCGTCGCGCCCGGCCCTTCAGGATCCGCCGACATGCGGCGCGCCCATGCGAGGCAATCATCGAAGCCCAGAGCGGGCGCGAGATCGGGGCGTGTCGCGAGGACCGTCGCCCATCCCGCGTGATCGCCGGGGCCGGGCGGGTGAAGCCCTGTTCCGCCCGGTAGTGCAGGATATCCATCCGGCTCTTGCCGTCGGCCCGGGTGATGCTGGCCTCGCTGGATCCCTTCCAGTTCTGCGCGGCCGGCGTCGGCCATTGCGCCGCCTGAGCTGGCAGGGGCGGGGTTCCGCCCGAGCCATAGCTCTGGCCCGGCCCGCCTTTCGCGCCGTCCGTGGCCTTGGGCGTCGACCAGTTGGTGATGCCCAGCGCCAGTGCTTCCGCCTTGCGGGTAAAATCGCTGTTCCCCGCCGGGTTGTAGCTGGCCGTGCCGGGATGCAGGCTCATCGGTGTGGGCCAGGATGAAGATCCGCAGCCGCTGGTGCGGCGCACCGACTTCTGCCGCGCTGAACAGACCCGCCGCAGGCGTGTAGCCCATGCCCCAAAGCTCTCGCAGGACGGTCTCGAGCCCGAGGGTGACGTGCCCGGCGACGTTTTCGAGGAAGACCCATGCCGGGCGGCATTCGCCGATGACGCGGGCGACATCGGGCCAGAGGTGGCGGGGGTCATCGGCGCCGCCGCGTTTTCCGGCCGCGCTGAACGGCTGGCAGGGATATCCGGCGAGGACCGTGTCGAACGCTCCCTGGAAGGGTCGGGCATCGAAGCTGCGGAGATCGTTCCAGATCGGGGCCGGGGCGAAGTAGCCCGCGCGCTGCGCGGCGATGAGCACAGTTCGCGGCCAGTCCTCCCACTCGACAAAGGCGCGGGTGTGATAGCCGGGCTCGGCGAGCATGAGGCCCATATCCAGGCCTCCGCCGCCTGCGCAGAGGCTGAGCCCGTGCCGGGGACGTGACACCATGCCATTCACCGCACCCCGCGCTCACGCAGGCGCTCCGGTGTGACCAGCCCGCGGGCCAGCATCGCCTCGCACATGGCGTTGCTGATCATGCTCGGGGGCAGGTATTCGTCGGAATTGACCTTGGCGGCGTAGAACTCCGCCAGTTCATCCGGGCCGGGCGGTGGCGTGTTTTGGCCCCTGCGGCTGCGTTTGGCGCTGCGACCGTTGCCACTCGTGGCAGCCTTCGCATCGCGCCGGGCTTCGCGTTCCATCACGCGATCCAGCGCCTTGGGCCCATCGGGTGGATCGGGGTGATCCTGCCGGGACTGGCGGGCCACCTCGATGATCCGGTCCTCTGAAAGCCCGAGATCATCGATCCAGCGCCGTACATGGGTATGGGCAGGCCAGCCCTGCCACCAGGCGGGGAGCGTGGCGTTTGCGGCAAAGCCCAGCGCACCGAGCAATTCCGCAAAGAACCGATCGAAATCGGCATCGCGCGCTCGCGCGCCCTCCTCCTCCTTTACTGGTTTACTTAGAGGTTCCCTTACAAGGTTAGTCTCCGGAATCCGGAGATGGCTTTGGGCAAAATCCGGAGATGGCTTTGCCGGAAATCCGGAGATGGCTCCATGTCCGAATTCCGGAGTTGGGTCGCTGTCCTGTTCGTCGTCCGTTCCGGCAATCCCATCTCCGGTTTTCGGAACTGGCTCTTGTGGAAAGCCATCCTCGAACCCCAGGATGTAGCGCGTGGCCTGGCGCCTGTGGGTGCGCGGATCATGGCTGCGCACGCGGTGGATCAGGCGCAGCTCCTCGAGCCTGGCGAGGTGATCGTTCAGCGCCGAGATCGACATTTCCGCGTCGTCGGCCAGCCGCGCCTGTGTCGGGAAACAGCCGAAATCCGGGTTGTGCCGGTCGCAGAGAAACCACAGCACGATCTTGGTGGCAGGCTTCAGCCCGCGTTGCTGGATGGCCCAGACGGTCGCCTTGTGGCTCATGGCGCGGCCCTCCGCGCCGGTTGGGCCCGGCTGGTGAATCCATGATCCGCAAGCGCGCCCAGCGCATCATCGACCGAGCGCACCAGCGCCCAGCCAAAGCCCTGCGCGCAGACGGTGTCGCGAAACACCGCCTGCGATTTGCGCAAGCGGCCGGTCTCGCTCTTGACCTCGAGGAACAGCACGTGGCCGCCGGAGATCACGATCAGATCGGCAAAGCCGGGGTGCACGCCCATGCCCACAAGGATCGACTGGCGGATCCTTCCGCGCCGGTCGCTTGCGGCGATCTCATTGGCGCAGTGATGAACGATGGCGTCACGGGGCAGGGCGATGCGCAGGGCCTGCACGATGGCGCGCTGGGCGTCCGCCTCGGGGGTGCTGCGCCGGTTCATGCGGCACCTCCTTTCGCGCGAGCGTCCGCGATGGCATGCAAGGGGCGGCGGTCCAGCAGGCGCCACAGCTCCAGCGCGTCGCCTCGCTCGGTCGCATCGTCCGTCAGGCCAACGACGGTCCTGCAGGCGAGGATCACCAGAGTGTCCCTGTGCTGCGTCGCATCGGCCAGGATGCCGCGCGCCTCGGTCAGCCGGTCCTGCATCCAGTCGCCGGAACCCGGCGGTGCGGAAAGCGGGTGAGAAAGGGGCCGGGTCATTTCCGCCCCCGCCGTGTCCGGGCCGCCGGGCGGCTTTGTTCCTGCGCATTGATCCAGGCCTCGACCGAAGCGCGCCGGTAAAACACCTTGCGGCCGATCCGCGTGCAGGGCGGTCCCAGCTGGCGGGCCTCCCATCGGGCGAGGGTGTCGCGGGTAAGCCCGAGCTCACCGGCAAGTTGTTCGCGGCTGATCCAGTCGGCCAGCAGGTTCAGGGGTTGGTCCTGCGGGGCAGGGGCTGTGGTCTGCATATCGAACTCCCATCCAGATCCCGGCAGGTGCCGGGGACGGGAAGAGCGAAGCAGACGGGCAGGACCGGAACCTAGGCGGAGACCGGAATTGAGATGTGGGGGGCAATTCCGCCCCATGTTTCATGGGCGTTTCGCTGCTCTGGCGGAAAGCGGAACGGGTGCGCCGCCCAGCGCCATTCCGCCGTTTCCGGTGGTCAGCGACAGGTCGATTCTGTCGTCCGGCGTGGGGGACGATGCTGGGCCGCGTTCAACGGCATGCAACAGCAGAATTCGGACGGCGCGGGGCAAAACCCGTTCCGGTTACGCTCCGGCTAAGCAGCAGCCTTCAGGGCAGGGCGGGGAAATCGCTGCGGCGATGCGCGTCGACCATGGCGCGCAACTCGGGCGGGGCAATCACCTCCACAGCATCCCCCCACTGATAAAGGTGCCAGGCCATCTCCAGCCAGCCGCCCGCGGTGAAGCGGATGGTCAGGCTGCCGTCAGCCTCCGTCTCGACCTGCTGATCGGGATGGAAGACGAAATCGCGCGCGACGTCGGCGGCGAGAGGTGCGAAGCGCCAGACCACCGGTCCGTATTCTGCGTCCGAGTGAAACGATCCGAACGCCCGGGCGGAATGCGCAGCCAGATCAAATCCGGGGTCGCGCACGAAGGAGTTCGGCATCAGGGTGGCGTGGCTGATCCGGTCCAGCCGGAAGTGCCGGTAGGCCGCACCATTCTCGCTCTCTCGTGCGATCAGATAACAACGCATGCCGAACAGCACGCCGTAGGGCTTCACGGCGCGCGACCGCGGGCTCGCGTCATTGGCACCGGAATAGGCGATCTCCAGCATGAACGGCCCCTTGAGGGCGGAATCGATCACGCTGAGAACCCGTGGGTCGTATTGCGCGCGTGGTCCCGGACGGCAGGCGTGGCCCCTGGCCTCCAGAAGCGCCTCGGCATCCACCTCGGCGCGCCGGGCAAGTGATGCCGGCATTGTCCCCAAGAGCCGGTTGCGCAGAGAGGTGAGGGCGACAACCTCGGTCAATGCCCCGTCGCGTTCCGCGCGCCGGATCCCCATGTCGAGCGCGGACAGCTCGCTGTCGCGAAGGCCCTGCAGGCGCAAAAGGCGATGGTCGCTCAGCTGCCACCATTTGCGCCGATCTCGGTCGGTGTAAGTCTGCACCATCGGAAATGCCTCCTCCAGCGCACGGGTCATGCGCTGCGCGGTGCGCAGGTTCACGGCGAAGATTTCGGTGATCTGCGCGAGGCTGATACCGCCCGGCCGGGCCGCGGCCTCTTCGGCCAGGCGCATGAGGTCGAGGGCTTTGCCGAGGCGCTTGCTGTCCATGACCCATCCCTGACCGAATCTGACAGGGACGTTAACGACAACTCTCCTAAAAGGCGAGTAGCTGACTCCGGTCAGCTCAGGCCGATTCCATTTTGCGTGTTTCAGATCACCGGGGGCATCTCGCCGGGTTCTCCGGACATGCACGATGATGTCGCCTTGAGGCGTGTTTCTGGCCCGCGATCCCGTTTGCAAGTGGCCGTGTCAGGACGCCGCCTGTGATGCCCGTCGCTGGCCCGGGTGTCTCCGTTTGATGAGAGGATGCACATTCCATGAACCTGCCACCCAGAGTTTTCTATTCCCTGACCGAGATTTCTGCACGCTGGGGATGTCCCGCGGCCGATGTGGCCGGATGGGCCGCGGCCGATTATCTGTCGCTGGTCACCAGCATCGCCGCTGTGTTCTGCGGCAAACTGCCGGTGGCGGGGATCGTGGCGGTGAGCGCCGCCGACATGATGCGCATGTTCCGCCGCCATGGGCCGAGCGAGGAAGAGTGCCGGGTGTTTCGCATTCGACTGTCGGGCAGCACCGAGTGGCAATACATCACCGACCCGCCAGACGGCGTGCCGATCAAGCTGACCGACCTGTTGCTGATGGCTGACGAGGTGCACAGGTTCGAGGATGACCGGGGTTTGCTGCGCCGCCCGGCTTTGTCGCCCGGGGCTTCGCCTCGCTATGACTGGGACGCGGTCAATATCATGCTGTTTAAGAGGATAAACGACCGTGGTCTGCCCGCGACGCAGGGCGAGTTGATCAGCGAAGTGCAGGAGTGGTTCGCGCAGAATTCGCCAACGGGCGACATCCCCGAGGAGAGCACCACGCGCAAGAAGATCGCGCCGATCTGGCGGGCGCTGCGGGAGAAGGACTGAGGACTGGAGAGGAAGGGGGTCACCGGGGTGGCCCGTCAGGCGCCTTTCCGGTCCTGCCCGGCATCGTGCACCAGCTGCGGGCGGGGCCGGAAGATGCTGGCAACGGTATTGACCCCCTCGCGCAGCGGGGAATCCATCAGGTGTGCATAGCGCTGGGTCGTCTGCATCTGCGTGTGGCCCAGCAGCTTTCCGATCATCTCGAGCGAGGCGCCGCCGCTGACCAGCAGGGATGCGAAAGTGTGCCGCAGATCGTGGATCCTCACCCCGGGCAGGTCTGCCTCTTTCTGGATGGCGATCCAGAACCGGCGGATTTCCTGCACCGGCTGGCCGGGCGTGTCGCCGGGAAACAGCCACGGATTGCCGCGCGGCACCACAAGCTGGCGCTGGCGCACGATGGCGGCAACCTCGTTTGAGATCGGGATGCGGTGGATCTTGCGCTGCTTGGTGGTGGCCGCTGGTTTTGACCAGCTGCCGAGGTCGAGGTTGAACTGCTCGAACCGGGCCTGTCGCACCTCACCCACCCGCGCGCCGGTCAGCATGCAGAGCCGGATGATCCCGGCTGCGCGCTGATCGCTGGCCGCATCCAGCGCCTTGGCCAGTCGGCGGATTTCCTCGGGCGTCAGAAAGCGCTCACGCTCGGTCTCGACCCGCCGGCGAAAGCCGCTGGCGGGATTGTCATTGCGCCAGCCCCAGTCGATCGCCAGCGAGAACATCTTGCGCAGCACCTCGCCCACCCGGTTGGCGCGCACCGGCGTGGGCTTTGGTCCCTGCAGCTTGCGGGCCCGGTTGTTGGGTTTTGCCTTCGAGGGGCGCGCGCGGCCAGCGGCGATCTTGTTGAGCAGCTTTTCGACATCGGCCTTGGTGATGTCGGTCACCAGCCTGTTGCCCCAGTCGGGCGCCACAAGTTTGTGCATGATCGAATGATGATCGGCCGCGTTGCGCGGCGCGAGATGCGGGGTGTGTTCGTTCAGATAGCGCTCGATCATGTCGCTGACCCGGGGAGCCTCGCGCGCCGACTCGCGCAGGCTCAGCGGGTCGATACCCTGATCAATGTCGCGGCGTAGTTCTTTCGCCCGCTCCCGCGCGGCCACCGTGCTCCATTCCGGCCAGCGCCCGATGGTCATCCGCCGCTGCCGCCCGCCAAACCGGTAATCGAGAGTAAAAGCCCGGTTCCCCGAGGTGTAGATGGTGATCGAGAACCCCCGCACATCGGTGTCGAAGATCTGGTAGTCCCGCCCCAGGTTCTCGGCCTCTCGGACGGTTTTCTCATTCAGTTTCAGCCTGTTGACCATGGATTACTCCCCATTGCTTGTCTCGACATGAGGCGTGGATTCGCGCCCATATCAAGCAAAGCATGGCGGCAGGACCGGAATGCAGGCGGAGACCGGAACTGGGAAGGGCAGAGGCGTTCCGGTGATAGGTGGATGGGGGCAGTTCGGGCGGATTCCTGTCGTTCGCTGCAGGAACAAGTTGCAAAAGCACCACGTCAAAAGCCGACATTGATTTGCTTGCGGCCCCAGTGCGCCACCCCCGTTGGTGATTCCTGACTCCTGGACGATTTACCTGTCTGTTCAGATAAACTAGCCTCGCCTTAGAATTGAATGTTTGGGTGTAAGAATTGAAGAACTTTTGGGATGGCGAGCCAGTAGGCAAGAAAGAGTTGCTGCGCCTGTTGACACGCGATGGCAAGTGGCTGCGCTGGGAGGGGGAGAAGGAAGACCCGAACGACCCCAGCAAGAAACCCAAGGCCGGATGCAAGGATCAGGTCGAAGAGGCCCTCTTGGCGGCGCTGCATTCAACCAATGTCGTGGTGCTGTTGGGGTCTGGGGCCTCCTTCTCGGCCAAGAACGAAGGCGGGCCGAACGCGCCGGGCATGTGGCACCTGTGGGAGGCGGTCAAGAACGGTTGCGGCGAAGCTGCGTTCAACGACATCGCGAAATCCGTGATTGGACATGTGCCAGCCGACGGCGAGGATAACATCGAAGCCCTGTTGAGCTTGTGCAAGATGTCCATCGAGTTGCTGGAGGTTCGGGCTGAAAAGGATGCCGCGTTCCCTGACCGCGCCAGACTGGAACAACTGAAAGACTTCGTGGCCACCGCAGAACGTGAAATTCTGGCGCAGGTCGGTTTTGTGCGCAGCGACACGGAATTGCCAGCACACACCGGGTTTCTTCGCAAATTCGCCCGCCGTTCCCCTGAGAAGCCCAGAGTGAAGCTGTTCACCACGAATTACGATCTATGCATTGAGACGGCAGGCCTTCGCCTCGGCGTCGTGCTGATCGACGGATTTTCCCACAGTGCGGAACAGCGGTTTAACCGCGACCATTTCGACCACGACATTGTGCGGCGGGCCGCTTCCAGTACGAAAGCCGACTACCTCGATGGCGTGTTTCACCTCTACAAACTGCACGGGTCGGTGGATTGGCGGCGACGGTCTGATGAGGTTGTTATTCGAAGCGTCGAAGACCCCGGCGAGGACCGTATGCCAGTCCTGATCTATCCTCGGTCTTCGAAGTATCAGGAGGCGTTCGAAAGCCCCTATCTAGACATGTTCGCGGCCTTGCAGGCAGCTTTGCGGGAACCCGATACAACGTTGATCGTCTCCGGCTTCGGTTTCGCGGATGATCACATCAGCGCTCCGATCTGGTCAGCCATCGAAACGAACCTGTCTCTGCGCCTTGTGCTTTGTGATCGCGGGTTCGTTGAACAGCACAAGCTCTTCGATGAAGACGCACAGGAGATCGACCTCGATCTAAGTGGACAACGCCCCTATCAGAGCAAGATCGCGCGTCTTGTTCAGCAGGGCGACACGCGCATCACGATTCTGAATGGGCGCTTCGAAGACCTTGCCGACGCGCTGCCGATAATATCGGGCAAGACGGATCGCCAGCTTTTACAGGATCGGCTTGAGAATCTGCGCGAGGACGATGGCACATGAGCGAGCTTGCCTCCCTGATCGACCCATCCAAGCGTATCGGAACCGTCACACGTGTGACCGCCAATGCTGTGGAACTCACCTTGCCAAATGCTCTCGCGGCCCTTGGTCGGCGTGGGCTGGCAAAGGGTTCAGTTGGCGATTTCGTGTTTGTCGATTGCGACCGCTCAGCGATCTTGGGGCGCGTGACGGAGGTTGGCATTCCAGACCGGCAGCGAAACGTTCTTGAACACCAGATCGAAACTGATCCGACGGTAGAGCCGCAGGGGCGCGTCCAGCTGTTGGCGACCGTCAGCAAGACCAATCGGAAAGTGACGCGCGGCATTAACACTCAGCCAAGGGTCGGTGATGGGGTCTACCTCGCAGAAGGCGGGGCGCTGTCCAAGTCCATCAAGGATGCCCTCGAAGGTGACGTAAAGCGTGATGGTGGGCGGTTGCTCGTGGAATTAGGCCATCTTTCTGGGTTGGACGATGCTGCCCTCAGCATTCCGCCGGAGAAACTGTTCGGTCGTCATTGCGGGGTCTTTGGTGCGACTGGTGGGGGGAAGAGCTGGACGGTTTCCCGTCTCGTCAATGAAATCGTGCGTATCGGTGGGAAGTGTATCCTGTTTGATCCCACCGGAGAATTCACAGGGAAGATAGCTGGCGCGTGGCAGTATTCGTTTAGCGAAACTGGCAATGAAGATCAGCCTTTGGTGCGGTTCCCGAGTGAGAAATTGTCGGAACTGGACCTGCACGCGCTTTTTACTCCGACCGGTCAAAGTCAGGGTCCAGCCCTCCGTAGTGCAACCAAAAGCCTTCGAATGGCTCGGGTCTTGACGGCTGATGCAGAACGGTTCCCCGTCGAGGAGAATGGTTCCAGGCGAAGTGTCTTAATTCGTAGGGGCGCCGATCCGGTTGGGCATGTCGTCGTGGAAGAGCAAGGGACCATTGAAAAAGCAAATCAGAGCCGCCTCGCATTCGGTCAAGCTGAACTGATGCTTGCGGACGAGTTGGCAGTTGAAACATGCCGGTTCGATTTCAGCGCTCTGTCACGGCAGGTGCGAAACGAGTGTGTACGGCCAGTGCATAACAGTGATGCATCGAAATATGGTCAACTCGACAACAATGCAGTTGGATACTGCAACTCACTGATCATTCGAATTGAAACCTTTTTGACTTCCCCTGAATTGGCCTGCCTGTTCTCAGACGATGGTCTGGACATTTGTCGAGAGATTGAGCGCTTCTTAGCCGATCCAAATGCCAGAGCAATGGTACTTTCATTCGAAAAGGTGAGCTTCAAACACAACACCAGAGAATTGCTTTTGAATGCATTGGGTCGATACCTGCTTGGTCTTGCACGGCAAGCCCGGTTTCGCCAGAATCCGCTCGTTTGTTGCTTGGATGAAGCGCATCAATTTATCGGCCGGACAGTTGGCGATGAATTCAATAGCGTTAGCCTTGATGCGTTTGGTCTGATTGCAAAGGAGGGCAGGAAGTATGGGCTGACTACTGTTATTGCGACCCAGCGTCCGAGAGATGTGCCACAGGATGTTCTCAGTCAGCTTGGAACCCTGTTTGTTCATCGGCTTACCAATGACCGAGACCGGGAGACCATCGAAAGAGCTTGCGGTGATCTTGATCGCAGCGCAGCGGCTTTCATTCCATCTCTTTCGCAGGGCGAAGCGATCATCGTGGGCCCCGATCTGCCTGCACCTTTGCCGATCATGATGAACAAACCCGAAAAAGGTCAGCAACCAGAAAGCCACGGCCCGAACTATCAAATGTATTGGGGACGTGAGCAAGTCGGCCATGTGGTTGATGATTAATTTCAAGATCGCCTGCCGAGGGTATGCTGCCACTAGTATGTTACTTCGTGCAAAAGCTTGCTCTACAGTGATGGTAGAAAAAGCCGATTGCAGATACATCTTGGAGTAGAGCGTTGCCCAAGAGATCAGTTTCTCAGAGGATCGGTGATCAGGCTGAACATCTTGCTCAAGGAGCGTTCCTGGACGCACCGAATTGGATTTGTCGAACTCAGTCGCATGATTTCGGGATTGATCTCGAAGGGCTTTGTTGCATAAATCTGCTGAAGGCCGGACTTCCCCTTTCCCCGGACGGATTTACCCTACGGCCACTGTGACGGGTATGCCAAGCGCGGTGTA
>LJSU01000023.1 GCA_001314705.1 Rhodobacteraceae bacterium HLUCCO07 | reverse complement strand
GCCTGCACCGCCAGCGTGTCGAAGTTGAAGGGGCGCATGATGAGAGTGGCCGGCAGCTCCTTCGTGACGTCGACGAAGACGATGAGCAGAGCCGTCAGCACCGAGGGGCGCAGGATCGGCAGATGCACGCGGGCGAGCATCGCGCCGGGGCCGAGGCCGAGCGTGCGCGCGACCGCGTCGGTGTTGGGGTGAATGGTGACGAGCCCGCCGTCATAGGTGTTCAGCGCGGCGGCGATGAAGCGCACCATGTAGGCGGCCACCAGCAGCCAGATCGAACCGGTGAAGATCAGCCCCGTGTCGATGCCGAAGCGCGCCTCCATGAAGGCGTCGACCGCATTGTCGAAGGCGGCGAAAGGGACGAGCAGACCGACCGCGATCACGCCGCCGGGCACCGCGTAGCCGATACGCGCCACGTTGGCTGCCGTGCCCGAGAGGCGCCCGGGCGCGAGCCGCTGGAAGAAGGCGACCAGCACCGCCGCGCCCACGGTCAGCACCGCGGCGATGCCCGCCAGCGTCACCGTGTTGCGGATGAAGCCGAGATAGCGGTCGTCGAGCAGGTTCTGCCCCGAGCCGATCCCCATCTCGAGTAGCAGGCCCAGTGGCAACAGGAAGCCCAGCACCACCGGCACGGCGCAGAGCACGACCGCGCCCCAGCGGTGCCAGCCCCGCAACTCGACCGCCGGCGCCCGCTCGAAGCGCTTGCCCGCGCCGTGGTGGCGCGCCGCGCCGCGCTGGATGCGCTCGAGCAGGGCCAGGAACAGGGCGAAGCCCAGCAGGCACAGCGCGAGCTGCGCCGCCGCCGCGCGGTCGGACATCGAGAACCAGGAGGTGTAGATGCCGGTGGCCAGGGTCTGGACGCCGAAATACTTCACCGTGCCGAAATCTGCGATCGTCTCCATCACCGCCAGCAGCACGCCGCCCGCGATGGCCGGCCGTGCCATGGGCAGCGAGACGCGCCGGAATGCGCCCCAGGCCGATTGCCCCAGCGCCCGCGCGGCGAGGTTGGCCGTCGCCGATTGCTGCAGGAAGGCCGCGCGTGCCAGCAGGTAGACGTAAGGATACAGCACGAGGATCAGCATGAACGCCGCGCCACCCAGCGAGCGCACCTCGGGGAACCAGTAGTCGCGCGGGCCCCAGCCGGTGACAGCCCTGAGCGCGGACTGCACCGCGCCGGGATGGTCGAGCAGGTCGGTATAGGCGTAGGCCAGCACGTAGGCGGGGAAGGCGAAGGGCAGGGCGAGCGCCACCTCGAAGATGCGCACGCCGGGAAAGCGCGTCATGGTCACCAGCCACGCCGCGCCCGTGCCGAGCGCCGCGGTGCCGAGTGCGACGAGCCCCGCCAGCAGCAGTGTGGCCGAGGCGTAGCGTGGCAGAACGGTATCGGCGAGATGCGCCAGCGTCTCGGTCGACCCCATCAGGGCAGCGGCGACGACGGCGGCCATGGGCAGAAGGCACAGGGCGGCAGCGGCGAGCGCCCCCGCCCGGATCGCGCGTTCGGCCGCGCCGCGCCCCTGCGCGCTCACGCGCCGAGCGCCGCCCGACCGCTCTCGCTCAACGCATAGACACCCCTGTCGACCCGTTCGAACCAGCCGTAATGGTTGTCGCGCATCATCGTCGTCGCCCGCGCCACGCCGGTTGCGCGCGCCACCTCGGCCCCGCGGCTCGGGCCCGCCCCGGCGAGGTAGGCGGCGCATTTCATCGCCCCCTGCCGATAGGCCGTGACGATGGTCTCGCGCGTCATGCCGCCCGCATTGGGATCGCCCGCGCGCGCCGTGAATTCCTTCAGAAGCCGGGCACGGCGCGGTTTCGACTTTCGCGGCCGGAACGGTGCCGGATCGCAATGCACCTGCACCGCTCCCGCCTCCAGATGGATCGACAGCACGCCCAGCCCGAGCCGCCGGCACAGCCCGACATTGCCCTTGAAGTTGCGCCAGCCCGCCTTGCCCGTCCAGCGCGGCACAGCAACATAAACCGCATCTGTCACTGCCTGCCGCGCCACGGCCTGTTGAAGGAGCTGCAGCGAGAACCCGGTCTTGAGCTCGACGATCACCGGCGCTTCGCCCGGGTGGCAGGCCACGACATCCGCCGCCCCGACCTCGCCCTTGACCACGTAGCCAAGGGCTTCGAGCCACGCCTTGACGGGCGGGTAGAGATCGGTTTCACGCAGCGTTGCCATGGCGGCAGGTTAGCCCCCCGCCCCGGGCGATGAAAGCCCCGGCGCAGGCGGCCATCGCACGGCGCGTTAACGCTCGTCTGCAACACCCCGGGCCGCGATCGGGCGGTGCACGCATGGCAGCCGGGCAGCAGCCGGAGGTCACCCCCCCTCTTTCTCGCGCTCCCGCCACGTTAACCCTTCATGCTGCACTGCGGCAAAAACCCGCCCGCGCCCCCGTGACATCCGCGTCGCGTGCCCCTATAAGGCGCGCGAAATCATCTATTTCGATCCGCATCAGACAGGACAGCGACACCATGACCACGCTCGTTTTCGGCCATAAATCGCCCGATACCGATTCCACCGGTTCGCCCATTCTCTGGGCCTGGTATCTCAATGAAATCAAAGGCGTAGAGGCAAAACCGGTACTCCTGGGCGAGCCCAACACCGAAGCCGCGTTCATGCTGGACCGCTGGGCGCTCGACAAGCCCGCGATCATCTCGGACGTCGATGACGGCCAGGCCTGCGTCGTGGTCGACACCAACAATCCCGCCGAGTTGCCCGCGGGAATCAACGCTGCGGATGTGCAGGAAATCATCGACCATCACAAGCTCGCCGGCGGCCTCGAAACCAAAACCCCGATCAACATCACCATCCGCCCCCTCGCCTGCACCGCCACGATCATGCTCGACATGATTGGCAATGATTACAACAGGATACCGGATGCGATCAAAGGGGCCGCGCTGACCTGCATCCTCTCGGACACGCTCGAATTCCGCTCGCCCACGACCACAGATCATGATCGCGCCGTGGCCGAGAAACTGGCCGCCGACCTCGGCATCTTGATCCCCGACTACGCCGCCGAGATGTTCGCCGCGAAATCCGATGTCTCCAGCTTCTCGGATGCCGAACTGATCCGCATGGACTCCAAGGAATACGCAGTATCCGACACGAAATTCCGCGTCTCCGTGCTCGAAACCACCGCTCCCGCCACCGTGCTCGACCGCAAGGACAGCCTGATGGAAACCATGGTGCAGGTCGCAAAAGAAGACGGCGTCGACCAGGTGCTACTCTTCGTCGTGGACATCCTCAACGAAGAGGCCACTCTCCTCGTGCCCAACGATCTGGTGAAAACCGTGGCTGAAAAAAGCTTTGACGCACGGCCCGAGGGCGACACGGTCGTTCTGCCCGGCATCATGTCGCGCAAGAAACAGATCATCCCCAACCTGGCAGTCTAATACATTGATAAAGGGCAGGAAACGGGCGCCGTAGATGGCGCCCTTCTTGCGGCTTTGCCTTTCCCCGGTGCGATCCCACTGATGCGACATCGGCGCGAGCGCCCGTCTCGCGATCTTCATCTCGCCGAAAATACCTGGAGAGCAAAGGGGACTCGCTCCCACATGCCGAGGCTTCGTGAAACGCTGGCAATCCTCCGGCGCCCCTGCCATACCTGACGCAACTCAGCCAAAGGAATGCCCATGACCCGCATCATTGACAGCCTCGCCCAGGTCTCGGACAGCTACGACGCACTTTTCGTCGATCTCTGGGGCTGCGTCCATGACGGGGTGCGCGCCCTGCCAGCCGCGGTCAAGGCATTGCAGGACTACCGCGCCCGCGGCGGCAAGGTGGTCCTGGTCACCAACTCGCCCAAACCGCGCAAGGGCGTTGCCGCGCAGCTCGATCAATTCGGCGTGGACCGCGACGCGTGGGACACGATCGCCACCTCCGGCGACAGCGCCCGCGCCGCGATGTTCCGCGGAGTCGTGGGGGAAAAGGTACTATTCATGGGCGAATGGGACCGCGACGAAGACTTCTTCGAACCGATGCAAGTGATCGAGAACCCGGTCGATATCCAGCTTGTCCCATTGCAGGAGGCCGAAGGCATCGTCTGCTGCGGTCCCGACGATCCCCTGGCCGACCCGGATGTGAACCGCCCCACCTTTCTCTACGCCAAGCAGAAGGGGCTGAAACTGCTCTGCGCCAATCCCGATATCGTGGTCGATCGTGGCGAGGTGCGCGAATGGTGCGCCGGGGCGCTGGCCCGGCTCTATACCGAAATGGGCGGAGAAAGCCTCTATTTCGGAAAACCCCATCCGCCGATCTACGATCTTGCGCGCCGCCGTCTGGCAGAACTCGGGCCGCCACCCTCCGACAGTCGCATCCTCGCCATCGGCGACGGGTTGCACACTGACATCCAGGGGGCGATGGGCGAAGAGATCGATTCCCTTTACATCACTGGCGGTCTGGCCCGCGAGATCACCAAGACAACGCAGCAACCCGACAAGGAGGCGCTCGACGCCTATCTTTCCACCGAGAAGATTACGCCCGACTATGCCATTGGACAGCTACGCTAAACCAAATCAGGGCTTGCCTTTCTGCATCTGCAAAGCAATAAAGTTCCAAAATGGGCCATCAGGACACCTGAAAGTTGCGCAAAAGACCAGCCTTTGGAGGGCGGAATGTTGGATAACCTGCCACGCGGAACCATCACCATAGAGGAAATCGAGATGGGCATGACCCGTCACCTGCGAAAGGTGGTGACCGACGAAGATATCGAGATGTTCGCGCAGGTCTCGACCGACCGCAACCCGGTCCATCTCGACGACGACTATGCCCGCGACACGATCTTCGAGGGCCGTATTGCCCATGGCATGCTCACCGCCGGGCTGATTTCGGCAGTGATAGGCGAACAGCTCCCCGGCCACGGCACGATCTACATGGGCCAGAGCCTCAAGTTCCTCGCCCCCGTGCGCCCGGGCGACATGGTGCTGGCCGAGGTCGAGGTGGTGGGCATCGAACATGCCAAACGCCGCGTGACGCTCGATTGCCGCTGCCTTGTCGACGGCAATAAGGTGCTGGTGGGCGAGGCGACGGTGCTGGCCCCTTCGACCAAGTTCGACTGACCGCAGGGGCGCCCGAAATCCCACAGCGCGCGCGCTCCCCGCTTGCACCTGCTCCGCCACGCCGCTAGACCCGCGCCATGCGCATCATCCGCGATCATCAATTCGTCTCGCCCGCCGACAAGGGCGCCTCGGCCGCCATCGGAAATTTCGATGGTGTGCACCTCGGCCACCAGTCGGTGATCGACATTGCCCGTACCGAGGGCGCACGGATCGGAGCGCCGCTCGGCATCGTCACATTCGAGCCGCACCCACGCCAGTTCTTTGCACCCGAGGCCCCGCCCTTTCGCCTGACCGGCTCGGCCGCCCGCGCCCACAGGCTTGAGAAACTGGGTGTCGAGCGGCTCTACGAGCTCAATTTCAACGCCACCCTCTCGTCGCTTTCCCCCGAGGAATTCGCAGCCCGCATCATCCGCGACGGGCTCGGCCTTCGACATATCGTCGTTGGCGCCGATTTCTGCTTTGGCAAGGGCCGCTCGGGCAATGCCGATGACCTCAGAACTTTCGGCGCGCAAATGGGCTTTGGCGTCACCATCGCCAAGTTGATCGAGGGCGAGCGGGGCGAAGTGTCTTCGACGGCGATCCGTACCGCGCTGAGCGAAGGCCGTTCACGTGACGCCGCCGCCATGCTCGGCCACTGGCACCGGATCGAGGGTCGCGTGGTCGGTGGCGCCCAACGCGGCCGCGAGCTGGGCTATCCCACCGCCAACATGTCGATCGACGGCCTGCACCCGCCGCGCTTCGGTGTCTATGCCGTGCTGGTAGATGTGCTAGACGGACCGCACAAGGGAAGCTATCGCGGTGCCGCCTCGATCGGGGTGCGCCCGATGTTCAACGGTGAGACGCCAAATCTCGAAACCTACCTCTTCGATTTCTCGGGTGACCTCTACGGCGCCGCGCTCTCGGTGGGGCTGGTCGAATACCTGCGCCCCGAGGAAAAATTCGAAAGCCTCGACGCCTTCATCGCGCAGATGGATGCCGACTGCACCCGCGCCCGCCACATCCTCGCCCAGACATGACCGACCCGATCGACCGCACCGGCCTGCGCCCTCGCTTTTGGGAATCGACCCCGCTCGACCGCATGACCCGTGCCGAATGGGAAGCGCTCTGCGACGGCTGCGGCAAATGTTGCCTCAACAAGCTCGAAGATGAAGAAACCGGCGAGGTTGCGCTGACCCGCGTCGCCTGCCGCCTGTTCGACGACACGACCTGTCGCTGCGCTCAATACACGATCCGCCATCAGTTCGTGCCCGAGTGTATCACGCTCGACCCCGCCACGATTGAAAGAAGCGCTTATTGGCTGCCCGAAACCTGTGCCTATAAACGGCTCTGGCAGGGCGATCCCCTGCCAGACTGGCACCCGCTTTTGACCGGCACGGCGCAATCGGTTCATGATGCCGGCGTGTCGATGCAGCACCGCACCGTCCCCGAATTCGAGATCGACGAGGACGACTGGGAAAACCATATCATCGAGGAGCCTACCTGATGTTCTTTGCCTCCGACAATTCCGGCCCGGCCCACCCGGCCATTCTCGACGCGCTCAGCCGCGCCAACGAAGGCTATGCCATGGGCTATGGCGACGACGCGATCATGGACGAGGTCCGCGAGCGCATCCGCACGCTCTTCGAGGCGCCAGAGGCCGCTGTCTATCTCGTCGCCACCGGCACCACCGCCAATGCGCTCGCCCTGGCCAGCCTCACCGCGCCCTGGCAAACCATCTTCTGTTCGCCAGTTGCCCATATTCACGAGGATGAGTGCAACGCGCCCGAGTTCTACACCGGCGGGGCCAAGCTCACCCTGGTGGGTGACCGCGACCGGATGACCCCCGACGCGCTGCGCACCGCCATCGAGGACGAGGGCAACCGCGGCGTCCACGGTCCGCAGCGCGGCCCCGTCTCGATCACCCAGGTCACCGAGCGCGGCCATGTCTATTCCCTCGATGATCTCGCCGCGCTCACCGCCACCGCCCGCGATTACGGGCTCAAGACCCATCTCGACGGTGCGCGCTTTGCCAATGCGCTGGTGGCGCTCGGCTGCACCCCGGCCGAAATGACATGGAAACGGGGTATCGACGTCGTCTCCTTCGGTGGCACCAAGAACGGCTGCATCGGCGTCGAGGCGGTGATCTTCTTCGATCCCGCCCCGGCGTGGGAGTTCGAACTGCGCCGCAAGCGGGGCGGGCATCTCTTCTCTAAACACCGTTACCTCTCGGCCCAGATGCAGGCCTATCTCGCCGACGACCTCTGGCTCGACCTCGCGCGGCGCGCCAACGCGGGCTGCGCGCGCCTGGCTGAGGGCCTACGCGACTTGCCCGGCGTTCACATCGACGGCACGCCCGACGCCAACATGATCTACACCCACATGCCCCGTGCCATGCATCAGCGCCTTGTCGCGGCGGGTGCGGTCTATCACATTCTGGCCGACAACGTGGTCAGCGGCGACCCCAACGAGGCACTCCCCGCCCGCTTGGTCTGCGACTGGTCCATGCCCGATAGCGAAATCGACCGCTTCCTCGCCGCGGCCCGGGGCTGACTCCGCTTTCATCTTGCCCGAAATACTCCGGGGGGAAGGCGACAAGACGCAACGCGTCTTGCGCCCCGGGGGGCAGCGCCCCCCGCCGCCGCTCAATCCGCGTTCACCCGCTCGGGCACGTCCGCGAGGAAACCCGAGACCAGGTCGGCCACCGCGCGCGGATGGGTGATCGGCGCCATATGCCCGGCCCCCTCGATCGCCACATCCCGCGCGCCGCGAAGCCGCCGAGCAATCGCAGCGTGGGTCGGTCCCACGAAGGCCGAGCTTTCAGCCCCGCGCAGCAACAGCGCCGGCACGTCCAGCGCCTCGATCTTGCGATCCGCCAGAATCCGCGGGCGGTCCTCCAGAACCGTCGCCTGATTGGCCTGGATCAGGTGGATCTTTGCAGCCAGCGTGTCGCGCTGCTCTTGCGGCAGGCTCTCCCACGGTCGCCCGTCGCCCCAATCGCGCATGAAGGCGCGCGCCGCTTCGCGCCGGTCGCCCGCAACCAGCGCCTCTCGGAACCCAGCATTCATCTCATCATGCTGTGACACCAGCTCCGGATTGTCGGCCAGCGCCGCAGCGATGAACACACTCTCGATCAGAACGAGGCTGCGCACCAGCTCCGGCCGCTCGATCGCCAGCCGCAAGGCCACGGTCGCGCCAAAGGAATGGCCGATCACATCCATCGGCCCGTCATCACCGATCACATCCGCCGCCATCGCAACCGACATCTCCTGCATGTCGCGCGCAGGCGTCCAGTCATCGCTGCGCCCATGGCCCGGGAGGTCATAGGCCCGCATCGTCAGTTCATTCCCCAGATGCGCAGCCAGCCCCTTCCATGCACCGGAATGGGCCAGCGAACAATGGATCAGAAGCGCCCGGCGCGGGCCAGTGCCGAACTCGGTCCAGAATGTCGGGTGGCCGCCTCTAATGTCCTTGACCATCCTAGAGCTCACCCGCCAGATGCGCATCGAGATCTTCCAGCCGGTCCTGGCCCCAGAACATCTCGCCATCCTCGCAGATATAGAATGGCGCACCGAACACACCCGCTGCAACCGCGTCCTCGGTATTTCGGGCATAAGTCTCGGCTCCGCTCAGAAGTCCGCTCATGGTCAATCCCGGATCGAACCCCGCCGCCTGCAGGCAGTCCTGCACCACCTCTTCCTCGGCAATATTGCGCTCCTCCGCCCAGCAAGCCCGCAAGAGGCCGTGCACCAGCACCCCCAGATTACCTCCACCTGCCGCCTGTGCCGCAATGATCGCATAAGACGAGGGCGCCGGGTTGGTAGGAAAGAAGGCCGGTTCCAGGGTCAGTGGCAACCCTGCCTTCTGCGACTGGCGGCGCAATTCCTGCAACCGATAGGCCTGCCGCGCCGGGGGCCGCTCGGGTAATGGCGTACCACCGGTGCGCACAAACACGGCTGCAATGTCCATCGGTTTGTAGGTGATGGCAGCCCCGTGCCGCGCAGCAATCTCCTCGAGCCGCCGACCCGCCAGATAGGCATAGGGACTCAGCGTGGAAAAATAGTACTCGATCCGGGCCAAATTCCTCTCCTTCGCGCAAGACCTGGGGCGTCACATCTTTGCCAGACCCTAGAGAGATGCTAAGCGGTGTCAACGTCACGATTCTGTCACGCCAGACGCACCCGGGGACCAAGCCGCCATGCCAATCACCAAGGAACCGAAGCTCATTTCGGGCAATGCCAACCTGACTCTCGCCAAGGGCATTGCACGGCGCATGTCGATGCATAGAGGGGTGAATACCCAACTTGTCGATACCCGAGTTGAACGCTTCAACGACGGCGAGATCTTTGTCGAAGTGTTCGAGAATGTTCGCGGCGAAGACATGTTCATCATTCAGCCGACCTCGAATCCGGCCAATGACAACCTGATGGAACTACTCATCATGTCCGACGCGTTGCGCCGGTCCTCGGCCTCGCGCACCACCGCCGTGATTCCCTATTTCGGCTATGCCCGTCAGGATCGGCGCACCAAGGCCCGCACGCCGATCTCGGCCAAGCTCGTTGCCAACATGATCGTGGGAGCGGGGATCGAAAGGGTGCTGACCATGGATCTCCACGCGGCCCAGATCCAGGGGTTTTTCGACATTCCCGTCGACAACCTTTACGCTTCTCCACTCTTTGCCCTTGATATCATTAAGCAGTTCGCCGACCGGCTCTCGGATGTGATGGTCATCTCGCCCGATGTCGGCGGGGTCGCCCGGGCACGTGAACTAGCCAAGCGGATCAATGCCCCGCTCGCCATCGTCGACAAGCGCCGCGAAAAACCCGGCGAGGTGGCCGAGATGACCGTGATTGGCAATGTCGAGGGAAAATGCTGCATCATCGTGGATGACATCTGTGACACTGCCGGAACGCTGTGCAAGGCCGCCGAGGTGATCATGCAGAATGGCGCCAGCGAGGTCCACTCCTACATCTCGCACGGGGTGCTCTCGGGCCCCGCGGTGGGACGGATCACCAAATCGGTGATGAAATCTCTGGTGATCACTGACTCCATCGAGGCCAGCGAGCCAACAAGATCCGCACCCAATATCCGCATCCTTCCCACCGCACCGCTTTTCGCCCAGGCGATTCTGAACATCTGGAATGGTACCAGCGTCAGTTCATTGTTTGACACCGAGATGCTGGAGCCGATTTACGAGGGTATTTTCTGATTATAATCCTGAGAACAGGTGTCAGTAGAGTTCCCAATCATCTTCGTTGGCCAATGGCCCGATCGCGATCCACGCCAGGCGCACACGTGCGATCCTCGTGTCGCCCCATGTCCGAAACACTAGTTCGAAACCCTCACCGTGAACATTCTCAGCCTCAACATGGGCCCGAATGTTGGCCCCGTTGTCAACATCCCAAAGTGACAAGGAACAATGGACTACCGGCGCTTCGGTGAAGGCTTCGGAAAACTGGACCGGTTTGCGCCGCTCACGCTGGCCCGTCCCGGTCCACATTTCACCGCCATCCTCGAAATCCTCGAATAGTGTTTCGTCTCCCTGAAGGATGCCAATCGTGTTTGCCGTAAGCCGTTTCATGCTTCGCCTTTCGCGGCATTTTCTCCGCAGATCCAAACGATCAGCTTCAAGACTCGCCTCAAATTTCCTGTTTTGCAAAAGAAAAAGGCCCTGATATAGATCAGAGCCTTTCCTAGATCTTCCGCCTGTCCAGTCGTCCGGTGTCAGCCAGCCACCATGTCACGCAAAGCCTTGAGATCGGCCAGTTGCTTGTCGGCCCGGTCACGCGCGGCTCCCGACGCTTCGGTCGCCGTCGCCGTGGTCGCCTCGATCAGCGGATCAAGATCAGCCGCCGATGCATCAGCGACCGGTTTGGCAAGCTCGGCCAGGACGCTTGCGGTATCGGCGCCGATCTCGGCAAAACCGCCGGTCACGAGAAACGCCGCTTCACCTTCGGGACCTTTCACCCGAACCACACCGGGTCGCAACGTCGTGATCAAAGGCGCATGGCCCGGCATCGCCGTGAGATCGCCATCTGCGCCCGGCATCTGAATTTCCGCCACCGCAAGAGAGGCCAGTTGGCGCTCGGGACTCACCAGATGGAATTGCATCGTATCAGCCATGTTCATCTCCTTTCCAGGCGAAGCCCCCCGCCCATATAAACAACCGGGGGACGCCCGGGATCACGCAGCGTCAGCGGCCAGCTTCTCGGCTTTTGCGATCACATCGTCGATATCACCAACCATGTAGAACGCGCCTTCGGGCAGGTGGTCGAACTCGCCCGCCACGACCCGCTTGAAGCTGTCGATGGTCTTTTCGAGCGGAACCTGCACACCGTCAGAGCCAGTAAAGACCTTGGCCACGTCAAACGGCTGGGACAGGAAGCGCTGGATCTTGCGCGCCCGTGCCACGGTCAGCTTGTCCTCTTCGCTAAGCTCGTCCATGCCGAGGATCGCGATGATGTCCTGGAGCGCCTTGTAGCGCTGCAGGATTTCCTGCACGTCGCGAGCCACGCTGTAATGCTCCTCGCCGATAATCAGCGGGTCCATCAGCCGCGAGGTCGAATCGAGCGGATCCACGGCCGGGTAGATACCCAGTTCCGAGATTGCACGGTTAAGCACCGTGGTCGCATCGAGGTGGGCAAAGGTCGTTGCAGGCGCCGGGTCGGTCAGGTCGTCCGCAGGGACATAGACAGCCTGGATCGAGGTGATCGAGCCATTGGTCGTCGAGGTGATCCGCTCTTGCATGGCACCCATGTCGGTGGCCAGCGTGGGCTGATAGCCCACGGCAGAGGGGATACGGCCCAGCAGGGCCGACATCTCGGAACCTGCCTGCGTGAAGCGGAAGATGTTGTCGACAAAGAAAAGAACGTCCGCACCCGATGCGTCGCGGAACTGCTCGGCAAGTGTCAGTCCCGTCAGCGCCACACGCGCACGCGCACCCGGCGGCTCGTTCATCTGACCATAGACCAGCGCGATCTTGGAATCGGCCAGATTGTCAGGGGTCAGAACGCCGGAATCGATCATCTCGTGGTAAAGGTCATTGCCCTCACGGGTCCGTTCACCGACACCGGCAAAGACCGAGAGGCCCGAATGCACCTTGGCGATGTTGTTGATCAACTCCTGGATCAGAACCGTCTTGCCAACGCCGGCGCCGCCAAAAAGGCCGATCTTGCCGCCCTTGGCATAGGGAGCCAGCAGGTCGACGACCTTGATCCCTGTCACGAGGATCTCCGACTCGGTGGACTGGTCGGAGAAATCCGGGGCAGGTTGGTGAATGGCGCGCTTTTCTTCGGCTTCAATCGGGCCCTTCTCATCGACTGGCTCGCCGATCACGTTGAGGATCCGGCCCAGCGTGGCTGTGCCCACAGGAACCATGATCGGTGCATCGGTGTCAGTCACCTCCTGGCCGCGCACCAGGCCCTCGGTCGCATCCATCGCGATCGTGCGCACTGTATTCTCGCCCAGGTGCTGCGCCACTTCGAGGACCAGCGTCTTGCCATTGTTGTCGGTTTCCAGCGCGTTGAGGATCGCCGGCAGGTGATCGTCGAACTGCACGTCCACCACGGCGCCAATCACCTGCGTGACTTTGCCTTTTGCGTTTGCCATGTGTTTCGTCTCCGGTTTGTCTTACAGCGCTTCCGCGCCGGAAATGATTTCAATCAGCTCGTTGGTGATCACGGCCTGACGCGAGCGGTTGTATTCGATGGTCAGCTTGTCGATCATCTCACCCGCATTGCGGGTTGCATTGTCCATCGCCGACATCCGTGCGCCCTGCTCGGAGGCGCCATTCTCCAACAAGGCGCTGAAGATCTGCGTTGCGACTCCGCGGGGTAGAAGCTCGGACAGAATCTCGGTCTCGTCGGGCTCGTAGTCATAGAAGCTGTCCGCGTCGGCTGCCGCCTCGTCGCCCACTTCAGCCGGAATGACCTGTTGCATGGTGGGGATCTGCGAGACTACGTTTTCGAACCGCGAAAAGAAGATCTTGGCCACGTCGAACTCGCCCGCGTCGAACCGTTCGAGAACGTTGGCCGCGATCGCCTGCGCATCGCCAAAGCCCACGCGCTTGACCTCGCTCAGGTCGACATGGTCGATGAACAGATCGCCATAGTCGCGTTTCATCGCGTCGCGGCCCTTCTTGCCGACGGTGATGATCTTGACTGTCTTGCCTTCGGCCGCCAGCTTCGACGCTTCGGCCTTTGCAAGCTTGGCGATATTTGCATTGAAACCGCCGCACAGGCCGCGCTCCGCGGTCATCACCACCAGAAGATGCACGTTGTCCGAGCCAGTTCCAGCCAGAAGCGGCGGCGCGTTCTCGGCGTCACCCACCGACGCGGCGAGCTTGGCGATCACCGCGTTGAACCGCTCGGTGTAAGGCCGCGACATCTCCGCGGCCTCCTGCGCCCGGCGCAGTTTTGCCGCGGCGACCATCTGCATGGCCTTGGTGATCTTGCGGGTCGACTTGACCGACGAGATCCGGTTTTTCAGGTCCTTGAGACTGGCCATTGCCCGATCTCCCCTTACGCGAAGTCTGCGGCGAACTCGTCAATCGCGGCCTTGATCTTGTCCTCGGCGTCTCCCTTGATCTTGGGATCCTCCTTGGTGATGTAGTCGAGTACATCCTTGTGCTTGCTGCGCAGATGCGCAAGCAGCCCCTGCTCAAACCGCCCGACATCGCTCACCGGCAGCTTGTCGAGATAACCCTTGGTGCCCGCATAGATCACGCAGACGATCTCGGCATTGGTCAGCGGCGAGTATTGCGCCTGCTTCATCAGCTCGGTCAGACGCTCACCGCGGTTCAGCAACTGCTGCGTCGCCGCATCGAGGTCGGACCCGAATTGCGCAAAGGCCGCCATCTCTCGATATTGCGCCAGTTCCAGCTTCACCGGGCCGGCAACCGATTTCATCGCATTGGTCTGGGCCGAACCGCCAACACGGCTCACCGAAAGGCCGGTATTCACGGCCGGGCGCACGCCCTGATAGAAGAGATCGGTCTCTAGGAAGATCTGCCCGTCAGTGATCGAAATCACGTTGGTCGAGATGAAATCCGAGATGTCCCCAGCCTGTGTCTCGATGATCGGCAGCGCCGTGAGAGAGCCCGAACCATGATCCTCGTTGAGCTTGGCCGAGCGTTCCAGCAAACGCGAGTGAAGGTAGAACACGTCGCCCGGATAGGCTTCACGTCCCGGCGGACGGCGCAGCAGGAGCGACATCTGACGATAGGCCACGGCCTGTTTCGACAAGTCATCGTAAATGATCAGCGCGTGGCGCCCGTTGTCGCGGAAATGCTCGGCCATCGCGGTGGCCGCATAGGGGGCTAGAAACTGCATCGGCGCAGGGTCCGAGGCCGTCGCCGCCACCACGATCGAATAGTCGATCGCGCCGGTCTCCTCGAGTTTCTTGACAAGCTGCGCAACCGTGGAACGCTTCTGGCCGACTGCCACGTAAACACAATAGAGCTTCTTGCTCTCGTCGTCTCCGGCCGCGTCGTTATAGGTCTTCTGGTTGAGGATCGTGTCGAGCGCCACCGCGGTCTTGCCGGTCTGGCGGTCACCGATGATCAATTCACGCTGACCGCGCCCGATCGGGATCATCGAGTCGACGGCCTTGAGGCCAGTGGCCATCGGCTCGTGCACCGATTTACGCGGGATAATGCCCGGCGCCTTCACATCGGCCAGGCTGCGCTCGGAGGTTTCGATCGCCCCCTTGCCGTCGATCGGATTGCCAAGCCCATCCACCACGCGTCCCAGAAGCTCATCGCCAACCGGCACATCCACGATCGCGTTGGTGCGCTTTACGGTATCGCCTTCCTTGATGTCGCGGTCAGATCCGAAGATCACGATCCCCACATTGTCGGTTTCGAGGTTGAGCGCCATGCCCCGGATACCACCGGGGAATTCGACCATCTCACCGGCCTGAACCTTGTCCAGCCCGTGAACACGGGCAATCCCGTCGCCAACCGACAGCACCCGGCCGATCTCGGCAACCTCGGCATCCTTGCCGAAATTCTTGATCTGGTCCTTCAGGATCGCAGAAATCTCTGCTGCTTGGATACCCATTTATCCGACCTCTTTCATTGCATTCTGGAGAGAATTCAGGCGCGAGCGGATCGACGTGTCGATCATCTTCGAACCTACCTTGACGACAAGACCGCCGATGAGGCTTTCATCGACGGTCGAATTTATGATCGCGTCCTTGCCGAAGCTGGACTTGAGCGATTTGGCAAGCTTGCTCTCCTGGGTCTTGGTCAGGGGCTTGGCACTCACCACATCCGCTGTCACCTCGCCCTTGTCCTTGGCAATCGCGGCGCGCAGGGCCCGGACAAGCTGGGGCAGAACGAAAAGCCGGCGCTTGGCGGCCATCAGAGCAAGCGTACTGGCCATCGTTTGCGAAAGGCCCATCTTGTCCGCGATCGCGGACATTGCCCTGGCTTGCACGTCTCGTGAATGGAGCGGCGACGAGATCAGCGAATTGAAATCGGCACTTTTGGCCAGCGCATCTTCAAGCGCGGCAATATCGCCTTCCAAGTCAGCCAAATTATCGGATTCCTTGGCCAGTTCAAACACGGCCGTGGCATAGCGCGCAGCGATGCCGGTTGAGATCGAAGCTGGTTCGGACACGTCCACCCTTCCGATTTTCTGGCCCCGGTTTGACACACCACACACGGCGCAGAGCCTTTGCTCCAGCCGCATGGCATCCGGGGGCGTTGGTCGCCTTGCTCTCGCAAAACGTCGAAATCGGGGCGGGTGTAGCAGAGCCCATCGAACCTAGCAACCTGCTATAATCGAATCCTGCACCCATGAATATAACGTGTTTTCAGATATTTAACAGAAGTGCGACCGTTTGCACAAAAAACAGCGCGCGAAAAATGCGAACATTCGGGTCCGATTTCGCGATTCCTTGTCGTTGCGGCGGCGATCTGGCCTTTGAATCGTTAACGCTACCAGACACGCGAGCCCCCCGCAAAGGGTGCCATTTGCATGTCAGGGATGGTTTGACTCTGCCCCCGGGGATCGCGAAACTGGCGTGCACCGCGCGTGACGGCACGCAGCAGGTTTCATGGTCATTTCGGTCATTCAAGAATGCAGTTCATGGACATCTCCATCGCCTATCCCGAATCGCCATGCGAGATGCCGGGCTTCGACCCGGACGAGGACATGATCGTAATCGCCCTGCCCGATGCCTTGCTTGACAGGTCCACTCCCCAACTCAGCCAGCATCACAACGAGGCCGCAAACCGCATCGAACTCTCGCTTTCGGTCATGCCCAATGCGCCGCCATTGCTGATACACCTGCCCGGTCTGTCCAATTTGCCGAGCGACGCGGTGGTGCTCTTGTCGCTGAGTGACAGCAAGACCCTCACGCCCCCACCAGTTCCTCATACTGCCCCCGCCGCGATCACTGCCGGCGCTCTTAAGGGAGAAGGTCTATACCCGCCCGCGTCCGCCTCGGGCGACAGGTCGCAGTCGGAATCCGTCCGTCATTGCTTTGCTCCGTGCCATGACTGGCGGCGAGACGGTCCACCACCCGAACGCTTTTTCGATCTGAGCCATCCCGACTCTCGGATTTCTATCAAGCTGCCCCCCGCGACGCAGGGTCCGGTCCATGCAATCCGTTTCATCGAAACGACCGAAACCGCCGGGTCCAGTGATACCCACAGCTCGATTGTGCTGGTCCAGTCACCACCAGGCAGCCCACCACTCAGCCCCGGCGCAATTACCGCGAAATTCGCAACCAGCCTCGGTGCGCCCGATTTTCGTGCTATCGCTTGGATCTGGCTCGGCAATGAAGGATACTTCACCGACCCCGACACCGGGGCACGGCGTGAATTCGGCCAGATCAATCAAAATCCCTCGCTCACCCTCACCGGCCCGATCGCCGGTTCGGTCGAGATCCGCCGCTGATCCGAAGCGCGACGCACAGACGCGGCGACCCTTCGACTAGGCCGGCTTGGCGTCTGGCTTGGGGTCGAGAATCGAGATCGGACGCTGGGCCCGAACGCCCAGCCCGCCGCTCGGAGCAGGTACCCGCTTCGACGCCTCCACCATCAGGACACCGCCCGGTGCGATCATCGGCACCGACCGGCCCACCCGCTCCCAGAAGGGAGCGGTCCTGCGCCAGAACCGCCGCGCGCTCGGCGGCTGATAGAGCGTCGTGCGCTGTTCTCCCGCAAGGAACCCATGCGCCTTGAGTTGCGCATCAAGCTGGCCCAGCGTGTAAGGCCGGCCATAGCCAAACGGCGTGCGGTCATTGCGACTCCACAGCCCGGCCCTGTTGGGCAGGATAAAGAGCACCTTGCCCCCCGGCCCCAGCACCCGATAGCATTCCTGCAACACCGCGCTCGGCATCTCGCTGGTCTCCAGCCCGTGCAACACGACAAGCTTGTCTACCCGCCCCGTCTCGATCGGCCAATGCGTCTCCTCGCTCAGTACGCTGACATTGGGCATGCCCGAGGGCCACGCCATCACCCCCTGAGGCCCCGGCATCAGCGCCACAACCCGCCGCGACTCGGCCAGGTAGGGTCGCAAGAGCGGCACCGCAAAGCCAAAGCCCACCACTGTCTGACCCTTGGCCTCGGGCCAGAATTCAAGCATCTGCCCGCGGATCACATCCTGCGCTGCCCGCCCCAACGTGCTACGGTAATAGAAGTTGCGCAGATCCTGCACATCAAGATGCATTGCGGCCCGGCTCCGGATCGGTCACTCTGGCCCCTACAATATCAACAGGAGCGCGAAACGCCATGGCCTTCGATCTCGTCACAATCCCCTGCCTGTCGGACAACTACGCCTTTCTGGTCCATGACCCCGATACAGGCGACACTGCTCTCGTGGACGTGCCCGAAGCGGCCCCCATCGCCGCCGAACTGGAACGGCGTGACTTGACGCTCACCCATATCCTGCTCACACATCACCATCACGATCACGTCGAAGGCTTTGGCGCACTGAAACGCGACTGGCCCGAGGCGGTCGTGATCGGTGCGGCCGCCGATGCCCACCGCCTGCCACCTCTCGATCTCAAGGTAAAAGAGGGCGAGACCATTACCGTGGGCATCGAATGGATCGGCGTGATCGACGTGCCCGGCCACACCGTCGGCCACATCGCCTATCACTTCCCCGAATCGGGCTATGCCTTCACCGGCGACAGCCTGATGGCATTGGGCTGCGGTCGGCTCGTCGAGGGCAATGCCGCGCAGATGTTTGACAGCCTGTCGAAACTCGCCGCCCTCGCCCCCGACACGTTGATCTGTTCGGGCCACGAATATACCGCCGCCAATGCCCGTTTTGCGCTCTCGATCGAACCCGGAAACCCGACCCTGCAACAGCGCGCCAAGGAAATCGAGGCCACCCGCGCCGAAGGCCGCTTCACCGTGCCCTCCACGCTGCAACTGGAGCTTGACACCAACCCCTTTCTGCGCGGGCACGTCGCCGAAGTGCAGTCCTCCGTCGGGCTGACCGGCGCCGACCCGGCAAAGGTCTTCGCCGCCGTGCGCAAGGCCAAGGACAGTTTTTGAACTCCGTCAGCCATCAGAGAAGCCGTTTGGGGATCGTCTCGCAGCCAGGAAAAGGTTGAAACTCGAGGGTTTGGCCAATATGAGACGCGTGTCTTCCTCGCAAGCGTGGCGACAACGCTATCGCAGCGGTTGTGAATAATTGCCCCGACCCGACGTGATTTATCTTGATTGCCCCTTGTCCCGGTGCCACCAGATCTTTAAACGAGGCATCGGAGACGTGGCCGAGTGGTCGAAGGCGCTCCCCTGCTAAGGGAGTAGGCCCGGAAGGGTCTCGTGGGTTCGAATCCCATCGTCTCCGCCACATATCATAAAATTAATGTTTATAATCAATATATTAATCCGATATAGGCAGAAGGTTGTCGCAACCTACCCGCCAACAGGCAAAGCGGGTCAGCCCTTGGCCCGCCGCCTGCGCCGGTTGCCATAGACGCAGGCGCAGGTGTGACGACAGAACACATGCGTTGCCCGCCGGGGCTGAAACGTAGTGCCACACTCGGGGCAAGTGCGCGGATCAAGGGGGGCGCGCTTGCTCGCTTTGTAGTGCCGCTTGGCGCAGCGCGGTGAACATGATCTCTTGCGCGGGTCGGTCGTCTTGAACGCCGCGCCACAAAAGGCACAATCAAGTTGCCTGACAGGGTTCTTGCGCAGCTCGCGGTAATGCGCCGCAAGGCAATCCGGGGTGCAGTAGACCTTGTTGTGCACGCGCTCGGCCTCGGGCGGCAGTTGGCTACCGCACCACTCGCAGAACGCGGGCGGCTCCAGAAAGCTAAGCCGCTTCTGCATTGAACGCCGCGTTCCACGCCTTCGCGCACCTGTTGGAGCAATAGTGCACCTGCCTTTCGCGCAGTCCGACGCCACATTGGCGACAGACGGAATCCTTGACCTCGACACCGACAAAGGCCCGCTGCCCCTCGGCCCATGTTGGCCTAGATGCCCGCGCCAGCCTTAGCGCCTCGGCCACGACATTGCGCGCCGCTTGATCGGCCACCGGCCACGGCCAGCCCGCAAGGCAAAGCGACGATCTCAATTCCGCAATGAAACAGCCTTCATAGGCGAACTTGGAACCGATCACGCCGTCGCGAAAGTCGCGAACAATGACAACCGCCATTGTCGTTGCCATGCGTTGCGCCGATCTGACCTTTTGCCGCTTAGCCCTCGGCATTCCAGCCCACCAGCTTCATTGCCGTGTCAGCATCAACGCCCGCCTCTTTCGCCTGCGCCAGCGCCTGAACGATCCCGGCCGCCGCGCGGGCACGTCCGCCCGCGTCATAGGCTTGCAGCGGCTGCATCACGTCCACCGCGACCGGCTGGCCCAGCTTTAGCATTGCTTCTTCGGCCAAGAGCGCCGCGACCGGCTGGAGCGTGTATGTCGCAAGGTGGCGCTGTGCTTCGCGCACAAGCGGCCCCGTTCGCGTTGTAGAGCAAGCCCGGCAGAACCCCGAACGCGCCGCAAATCGCATCTCGCGCCGCTGTGAGCGTTTCCCGCGTCATGGCCCGGCTCAGGTCCGGGGTTACGTCGCTCGGCCTCCAGTCCTGCGCAGGGGCAGGCCCGCCCGCCGCCGTCACCTGCACCGACTCGCGCAAGAGCAGCTTGCCGCGCGCGCCCTTGAAGCCCCGCGCAAGTTTGGTCAGGTCGGTATCCTCGGTTTCGGGGAAAGGCACGATCTGCGAACCCAGCGGCATGTTTTCAAACGCCTCAGAAAGCGCCGTCTCGACCGCGTGCAACATTCCGGCCGTGAGCTGCGCCCGCTTGAGCGGTGCCACGCCCAGCCAAGGCGCGACCGGATCAGATCCGATACGGATATGCAGCACCTCGCCCGCCAAGGCGGTTTGCGTGCGCCCGCCGCCCGCTTCCGACACGCTCAGCCGGTAGGCGCGCGGCTCACCGTCGCGGGTGGACAAATCCCAATCCGATACGGGCACAAGCCGGTCGTCGCGGATCAGGAACACCGCTTCGCCGCGCAGCGCCAGACTGCGCCCGGCCATCGCCAGCACGCGCCGCCCGATCAGGTCGGTTCCGTTGATCTCGGCCAGCGTCATCGCGCCTTCCCAAAGAGAAACGCATGTCTGCGCCGTCGCGGTCAGCTCGGCCAGCCCACGCCGCCCGCTGATATAGCTTTCCCGCGCCGACATGATTTCGGCCGTGAAGCCTGACGCGCTCGCCCGCGTTTCCGGTGCCTTGCGCTTGAATATGTCGAGAATACCCATTGTCAGGCCCTCCTAAACGTGCGCAGCAGATCGGCCGCGCCTGAGTTTTGCAGCGCCCGCGCGACATGCGCCGGGCTGCGTTGTGTCGTTTCTTCCACGTCGCCCAGCTTGTAGCTGTAGCTTGATGCGCCCGCCGGGTTGCCATCCTCGGCCAGATACTCGGCCAAGCGCCTGTAAGCCTCGGAGACGGGCGCAGGCACGTCGCCGCCGCCCACGTCCGCCGTGATCCTGTAAGGCCCTTCACCGTTCAGCAGGACGCCGCCTAGCGGCCCGTCCGACAGGCTCGCCGTGATCCATGCCACGCCGTCCCAGACCTCGCGCGCCGTGATCGTGGCGGGTTGCAGATCGGGCTTGAACTCGCCCGGCCCTTCCACCGTCCAGACCACCTCGCGCGTTGTGAAGCGGTGCGCCGTGTGCGCCTCGATCCGCGCCCAGAGCGCCGCCGCGTCCAGCATCATCGCCTCCGTTGAAAGCCCGGACGGAATCGCGGGATAGGACGCGGGCACGGCCTCGTCGCGTTGCAAAATCTCCATCATGCCCTCCAGCGATTGAGCGCCCGGCGCAGCCCGTCATCGGGTGCCGCCTCGGTCGCATTCCAATTCCGCGCCTCGATCTGCGCGCCGCCATATGCGGGCCGCGTGACCGCGCTCAGCTCGAACAGGTCCGCCGCCGTGATCGTGCGCCGCACCACGCCCGACCGGGCTTCGATCCGCTCGCCATCGGGCGAGACGCGAAAGCCGGGCGATAGGCCCCGGATCAGCCCCGCGTCATGCGCCGCCAGAAAGTCGCGCGCCCATGTCGTTTCGGGTGAGATTGTCGCCTCGAAGCTCAGAGCGTCGTCATTGTCGCGCAGCTCCAGCGTGCCCGCCGCGCGGCTGGCAAGCGGTTTCTCGAAGTCGTGCCCGCTCAGCAGGTGAACATCCTCGCCAGCCTCCAGCCGGGCCGCGAAGGCGCGGGAAGCGATAACCTCCACACGCCCCCGGCCCAGCTCGGCAGGCGAACCGTAGGGGAACGCGCCCGCAATGCGAACGCGCCCCCCGTCAAGGCGGCGCAGCTCCAGCGCGCCGCCTGCTACACCGCCCCAGAGCATCACTGAATGCCCGTCAGGATGCGGGTTTGCACCGCGCGGGAAATGGTCACGTCCATCGTGGCCAGCGCCGTGAGCCGAAGCCCGCCCGATTGCGCATCCGAAAACGGATCGCGGACCAGGTCGATTGCGCCCCACGTCCCCACGAAGAACGGGGGAACACCGCCCGCCGTGGTCGTCAGGACCGCGCTTGTCGCCGCCGGATCGCCGGTCGGATCGGCAAGGGCGTTGTGGCTCATGGTCACGCTGCCCAGCGCACTCGTCAGACGATTCCATTCAGTGATCCCGCTGCCCGCGTCCCAAATGTCCGCATCCATCGTGTCCCAGACCTCGGGCCGGATCAGCAGCCGCACATCGCCGGGGCCGCTGGCCGCGTTGCCGGTGATGAAGCTGACCACCTCGGACCGGAACGCCCCCCAGGTCGGGGCCGCGCCCACGGCTTCCTCATTGATGCCCCAGCCGGACGCACCCGCGAAAAGGCCGGTCGGCTCGCCTGCCGATCCGCTGCCCAAGAACACGGCGCGGTCAAGGGCTTCCTCGATAGCGCCGTTCATGTCGCGCCGCACCGCTTGCTCAAGCCCGCTGCCGGATTGCTTGAGCGTCCTGCGCGTGATGCGCATCTGGACGCCCAAATTGTGATCCGGCTTCAAGGGCCGATCAACGGTCGTGTAGGCACTCGGGCCGGTCACATTGCCGGTTTCCGAAGTCGCCCACCCCGCCGTCACGCTGGACGTGGCAACGGGATATTCGACCTCGCCCACGCCCACGTTGACCATCTGGCCACCCATGCGGGCCGCGACCGATCCCGCGAAAAGCCGCTCGATGATCGGGGCCGTGCGGATCGGATCGGGGGTGCCGCTCGCCACGGTTTCACCGGCCCGGATTTCCAGGGCTTCCCACGGAATCGGAACGCCGCGATAGCCGCCGCGCGACCGCAGTTCGGTGACGATCTCGCCCGTCTGCCCCTCAAGGGCGCGGCCTTCATCCAGAGCAAGGGCCACTTGGCGCATTTCAAAGCCCGCCATGACCTCGGCCCATTCCCGGCTTGACCGGGTTTCCAGATCGGCCCCGGCTTCCCGCCGTTCCTCATCCTCAGCAATGAGCGCCGCGCGATAGCGGGTCTCGGCCGTGCGATATTCCTTGTCGAGCGATTCCATGCTGCGCACTTCATCCTCGGTCGGTTCCGGCTTGGCTGCCAGCGTTGCCAGCTCTTGCCGGATTTCGGAGCGGCGAAGCTCCAGTTTCTTCGATTCAAGCATTTTGATCTCCTGTGCTCGAAAGGTTGCCCTGCATGGTCAGCAGGTCGCGCCATTGCTGGCGCTCGGGACTGAGAACGGGACGCCCGCACTCAATTCGGGTCTTGCGCGTGTGACAGGACGCGCAGAGCGTTTGCAGATTGGTCAGGTCGAAGGCGCGTTCCGGCGCGGTGCGCACCGCCTCGATATGGTCGATCTCCAGCCGGTGCCGCCCGCCGCACTGGACGCAGGCCCAGCCGTCGCGGCGCAGCGCCTCCAGCCGCAACGCCCGCCAACGCGGGCCGCGCGTGATATGCCTGCTATACCGCCGGGTCACGTCGCACCTGCATGTCGTAGTAATGAGCCGTGCCCGCCGTCCCGACAGGCGAGACGCGCACCACGCGATAATCCTCGCCCTCAGCCGCCACGCGGTCGTCAACCTGCGGTGTCACCGCCACGTCCACCGCCATGAACAGGCGCAGGTCGCCCACCTCGAACAGCCCGCCCGCGATTGCGGCCAGCTCTTCGCCGTAGCGCGCCGTTGCGGCCGTCGCGGGATAGTCTGTCACCGTGCCCGGCAACGTGCCGCCGAAACCGTCAGGTTCGCCCGGTGTCTCGCGTTTCAATGTCACCGCGCGCCCCTGCGCCGCGATGATCCGGCTTGCTCTTGCGGTCAGGTCCATGCGATCCGCCCTCCTTTGCTTTTCGGTGCGCCGATCATTCGGACGCCCTGCGCCACGGCCAGCACCGTTGCCGCCGCCGCGTCGATCCGGCCGGTCGAGCGGCCCTTTGCCAGTTTGTGATTGCCTGCCGGGTCAACGATTGTGATTGCGTCCGCGAAGGCGGAACGCAGCAGCAGCGACGGCAGGGTGCGCACCTTGCCCTCGAACAGCGCCCGCCGGAACCGCTCCACATCCTCGGAGCCGTCGCGCCAGCCCATGCCGCGCCAGACGCAAGGCACGCGCTCCAGCCCGGCCCCGCGCAGCGCCTCGACAAACTCCGCATGGCGGAAACGGTCGCCCACGATTGCGGCCGGTGCCTGCCCGTCCAGCAGCGCCACAACGTCCGCAAGGAAGCGGTCAACGGGCACGGTCGTGTCGCCCATTGTCACCAGCTCGCCCCGGTCGCTCATTTCGACATAGCGGCCCGACACGCCGTCCGCCGCGCCACGATCCGCAAGGCCGGGTTTCGTCGGGAAGGCTGCCACGCATTCAAGCCGCGCCGTCTCAGGCCAGAACAGCGCCGCCGCCGACATGCTGCGCGAACCGCCCAGATCAATGCCCAGAACGACAGGCCCGGCCCGTTCGGGCAGAGCATCGGGCGCGATCTCGGCCGCAAGCCATTCGTCGGTTGTCACCAGCACCGATCTATCGTCGGACGCGACACGCTCATTGCGGTTGAGATTGCGGAACGATGACAGCGCCGAACCGCCCCGCGCCATCGCCCGCCGCGCCTGCGCGACCAGCCATTCCGGGGTTGAGCCGATATTCTGCCGCGCGCCCGGATTGGCGATCAGCAGGCTTTCCAGATCGTCAGGCGGCAAGCCCGGCTCGGGCCGGTGTTCCTGCACATAGCTGCCGGGTGGCGGTTCATCCAGCCAGCGGGAAAAGGTGTTCGCATCATCCGGCGCACTGGTCGAGATAATCAGCGCCCGGCCGTCTCTTTTGCCCAGCCCCGACAGGATTGCGTTTTCGAGATTGTCGCCCTTTTCCTTTTCCCATGCGGCCCGTTCGTCAAGGATTGCCAGCGTCGGAGCACCGCCCAGGATCGACTTGCCGTCCGCTGCGATCACGCGCGCCAGCCCGCCGCCATTCTCGGCCGTCTCCACCTCCAGCTTGGAGCCGCGCCGGATCGTGAATTGTTCCTGTTCTTCCTCGGGCAGCCCCTCAATGAACCCGACCAGAAAGCCAAAGGCGATCTTGGCTTGATCCCGGTTCCGGGCCGCGAAGATGATTTCCCGCTTGGGCTGCGGTGCGATCTCGCCCATCAGGTGCCCCAGCGACAGGCCCGACGAAAGCGCCGTTTTGGCGTTGCCGCGACCGATCGACAACAGCCCCACGGCCGTGCCCTTTGCGAAGGCCCCGCGCACAAAGTCCTTCTGATAGCTCGCCAGCTTCAAACGCTTCCCGGCCGTGCGCCCCTCGGGAACCGTGAGCCGCGACAGAAAGCGCAGTGCGGCCGATGCCTCTTTCGATGCCCTTGCCATCAGATCGCCCCCCGGAATTTTTTTCGGAGAGAGAACGGAACAGTTGGGCGGTCGGTTACACGCCTGCATAGAAACCGCCCCATTGGGACCACTGGCAAGGAAGTGCGCATCCCTCCAAGGGTGCGCACACTTCCCGGGGTATAAGGGGTGTGTGCGAACAGGGGGTTGGAACGGGGTTGGAAGGCGGTTGGAACGGGGTTGGAAACTACGCTCATTCCGTCACCTCCAGATGCGTGCGCCGCTTGGAAGGCGGTCCATCCTCGGCCACGCGCAGCTTGCCAGCCGACAGCAGGCGCTCCATCGCCGCCTTGAATGCGCGCTTGGTGACGCCTTCATTGTCGGGGTGATCTGAGAACACCTTGGGCGCGTAGGCTTGCCCGCCCGCTGCGTTGACGCGCCGCCCTTGCTCGGTCAGCTTGCCCAGCAGCGTGAGGAATACGCGCTCCGCCTTGGCATTCACGGCCAGCGCATCAAGCCCGGTCGGTTGCTCATCGGGCACGAACACGCCTTCGCGCCATGTCATGTTGATCTCGCCGCCTATGCGCCCGTAATTCGCCTTCTTGGTGGACATGACGCGCTTGTCAGGGTCAGGCTCGTATCCATCCTGAATGATGCGTGACAGGTAGAGCCGCGACCGAACGGAGTTGTTCCAAGCTGTCGAGCCGGACGTGCCGGTGCCACTGGATAGGCCCGTGAGCGACGGGTGCCCCAGCAGCATGACAGCACACCGTTGCCTCAGCGCCAGCCCGCGCAGGATGCCGATGAACTGGCGCACCTTGGCCCGGTGTCAATGTGCATTCAAAAGTGGCCCAGTGTGATCATCCAAAAATGACCCACCCCCGAGGTGGCAAAGCCCACAGGCGAGCGGCCACCAAATAGCGC
>LJSU01000005.1 GCA_001314705.1 Rhodobacteraceae bacterium HLUCCO07 | reverse complement strand
GCGTTTCAGGTTTCAACGGAATCGAAAACGCGCTGCCTCTCCCTTCGGTCGAACGCGCGTTTCGATCCATTTGTTTTCGTGTAAACCTGAAAAGCTCTAGGCCGGCCCGGTTGAGGGTTGAAAAAGACGGGCCGGTCTGGTGAATGCCGGATCAATGGCCCCTACCGGGCCAACAGGAAGACGCGATATGGAGCGAACCCAGAAAATCGCCGCGGGCAGCATTCTGATCGGGTTGCTGGTTCTGGGACTCAAGCTGGTGGCCTGGGCGATGACCGGGTCGGTTGCGCTTCTTTCGGACGCGATGGAGAGCATCGTCAACGTGGCCACGGCGATTGCCGCACTGATCGCGATTCGGATCGCGGCGCGTCCGGCCGACAGCAACCACCCCTATGGCCACCACAAGGCCGAGTTCTTCAGCGCGGTGCTGGAGGGAGTGCTGATCATCGTTGCGGCGCTGTTCATCCTGCGCGAAGCGGCGCAGGCATTCATGAACCCGCGGGCTCTGGATGCGCCGCTCGCGGGGCTGGCGGTCAACGTGGCCGCGAATATCGTCAACGGGCTCTGGTGCTGGGTTCTGTTGCAGCAGGGGCGCCGGCTGCGCTCGCCCGCTTTGGTGGCCGATGGCAAGCACCTGCTGAGCGATGTCATCTCGTCAGTTGGCGTGGCGGCCGGCATCTTGCTGGCGATCCTGACCGGTTGGGCGCTGCTCGATCCGATCCTGGCGGCGCTGGTGGCGGTCAACATCCTGTGGTCGGGCTGGAGGGTGGTTTCTGCCAGCCTGAGCGGGCTGATGGACGAGGCGGTGTCCGAGGGCGAGCTTGAGCAGATCAGGACGGTGATTTCCGACGCGGCGGAGGGCGCGATAGAGGCGCATGACCTCAAGACAAGACAGGCGGGGCAGGCGACCTTCATCGAGTTTCACCTGGTGGTGGACGGGGATACCTCGGTGACCTCGGCGCATGACATCTGTGACCGGATCGAGCGCGCCTTGCACGCGGAATTCGCGGATGCGCAGATCACCATCCATGTCGAACCCGAGGACAAGGCCAAGCATTCGGGGGTCGTGGTGTTGTGAACGGACACCTGACACGGGCGCAGAATCAAGGAAATGTGTTTTTATTTCAAGGGAGTACAGGACATGGACGGAAAGCTCTTACTGATCATCCTCGACGGGGTGCCGCTGCGAAATTTCCGGCGGCTCTTCGGCAACCTCGAAGGCTGGGTCGAGAGCGGCGAGGCGCAGCGGTTTGTCCATCGCGCGGCGCTTCCGTCGATCTCGGCCAGTTGTTATGCCACGATCCACACCGGGGTTCCGGCGCAGGAGCATGGCTGCACCGGAAATGGCAACGTGTTCCGCCTGTCGCACCCGGACGTGTTTGCCCAGGTGCGCAAGGCTGGTGGTGTGACGGGGGCCGTGGCGCACAGTTTCTGGAGCGAGTTCTTCAACCGTTCGCCCTTCGATTACGTGCGCGATATCGAGTATGACGAGCCCGAGAGCGAGACCATCAACCACGGCCGGTTCCATTCGATGACGGGCTATGGACTGATCAACCAGATGACGCCTTCGGATGTCGATCTCTTTGCCACGCTGACCCGCCTTTGCCAGAGATTTTCGTTGAATTACGGTCTGTTGCACACATGCACGCTCGACAGCATGGGCCACAGGTTCTTCCATGAGAGCCAGGAAATGGATCACGCCTGCGCGGTGATGGACGAGATGCTGGCACCGTTCATTCCGAGGTGGCGGGCGGCGGGATACGAGGTCATCGTGACCGCCGATCACGGCCAGGACGAGCGCGGGCATCATGGCGGGCGGGGCGATTTGCAGCAGCTGACGGCAATGTATTACTTCGGCCCGGCGCAGGGGCCGGAGCGCGATACCGAGATCGCGCAGGTGCAGATCGCGCCCACCATCCTGAGCCGCCTTGGTGCCGAGATTCCCGAGACGATGAAGGGCGAGGTGTTCCTGCGGTGAACCCGGGCGGAGCCGCGGATTGACATTTCCCTGCCGCATCGTCCCGCCGGGTTAACGCGGTATTTCGGCGAAAAACCGGGGGGTGACATCCGGCTGCTGCCCGGCTGCCGGGCGTATGCCATGCGACGGTGTATGGTGGGGCCGCGAAAAGGGTTAACGCGGTTCAGGTTTCGACGGTTTCGAATTCGGCCGACACGCAACGAAAGGGCAGCGCCCGCCCTTGGGGCGGGGCGGGCGCTGCCCGGGCTGCAAGCAGCCCGGGCGAAATGAATTCGATAGCGTGCAACACCCTTTAACCACCGCAGATGCTCTGAAGCCTGAGCCAGTCCGCATCCGGGATCAGCGGCTCGGGCGCCTCGCTGGCGAACGGGTCGGCCTCGATCAGGCCGAGGGTGGTTTCGCCGGTGACGTCCCGGGCATAGGCATAGGGGGTCGAGCGCACGGACCAGCTCTCGAACCCGGCGAGCAGGGCCTCGTCCGTGAGCGGGGCGGGCCGTCCGGTGAGCAGGTCTTCGCCATAGCTGTCAAGCATCTCGTCGGAGAGCTGTCCGGTGGTCAGAAGGCGCAGGCTGGCCATCATGCCCAGGTGGTCGAGCATGCGGCGCAGCGGATCGTCGATCTGGGCGCGCAGGTGTTCGGCGATGATATAGCCGGCCGCCACGTCGGGTTCCTCATGATCCTCGAACAGGCTGCGATTGAGCAATACGATGTTGCCGGGCAGATGCGCCGCGTCGCGCACCCCTCCGCGCAGCGCGACAAGGCGCGCGGGCCCCTGGGGCGCGGGCAGTCGGGCCGAGAGGCGGCTCAGCGCCGGCAGGGCCTGTGGGTCGCTGCAGGGGCTTCCGGCGACGCGCCGGATTCGCGAGAGAAGGGCGGAGCCGATCTCGCTGCGCTTGACCTCGGGGACGACGCCGACCGCGTGCTCGCGCAGCGCCCCGGGGAGCCAGAAGATGCCGAGCGCGAGGATGACAGCGACCGAAACCCCGAACCCCACCAGGCGCAGACGCCCGGGTCGGGGGCGGGCGCGCTCGACCGCCGTGCGCAGGGTTTCGATGGCGCCGATCATCTCGGCCTCGTCCTCGGACAGCTCCAGGGTTTCCCCGGGATCACCATCGGGATGGAAGATGGCCGGATGCTGGCCGGGATTGGCGCGTGCGATGGCGGGGATCGACCAATGCGCGAGCGCCTGCTCATTCCTGTCGGAGATGGTGAGCGTCGCCTCGCCGATCGAGACGATCACCTCGCGGCGCTGGTCGTCCGGCGTGGGACGCCACAGACCGGTGGCCTCGATCCGGTCATATGCACTGAGTGCGGTCATGTTCGGGCCTGCCCTGCCTCGTTCGTTGAAACGTTAGCATGGGCGGGACAGGGGGGGCAATTGGCAAGCGGGGTCTGAGTATCGGGGCAGAATGCTTGTGTTACCGAGTGCCGAAGGTTGCGCGGATGCGGTCAATCGTGAGGTCCGAAATCCCAACCGGCTCACATGGTTGCCTTCCACGGATGCCCGAACGCAAGGTTGACGGCCGGCGCTGCGTTGATGAATTGCGCCCTGTCTCTCTGAGCTTCTGCTGTGCCCATTGGAGTTCGGCTTGCGTCACTGCGGAATTTGGTCCGTGCACCGGCAACAGGTAGAAATCCCATTGACCGGGGTCCCTTTGATCAGCGGTGCCGATGTCGGTGACAGGGTGGTGGCACAGGATGAACAGGTCGCACAGGAAGCCCTCGGTTTCGCAGGGGATGCCCGGGTCGTCGCGTTCGAAGTAATAGGGTTTCTTGCGCCATGTGAGCGAGAAAAGAGGGTCTGTTTTTTGACCATTGGCTTGATTCCAGCTTTGCAGGGACGCGCTGTTCTTGACCTGAATGCGTATGCGCTCGGGAAACGTAGTGCGGCCGTCGCCGATTTGCAGATCCCACGGATACCATGAGAATCCGGTGCTTGCGCATTCGGGTCCCAAGGCTTCGGCAATCATGAATTCGCACCAGAGTCCGCGGAGTGTGTTGTCTATCAGGGGTCTGGAAAACGCCTCTGCAAAGAAGCGCATTTTTACGGATTCCGTGGTGATGTTTCGTGCCATCTTGTGCCAAGTATGACCTTTGGCAGTGGATATTTCCACGAAAAGATTGTTGTATTCCGAAGCATTGAGAGTATGGCGGAGGCGTTTTTTGCCTGGGCCGCTCGCGGCCCGGGCATGCGCCCGCCCGCCCCCAGGCGGGCGCATTCGCGCCCACCTCGGGCAGGCGCATGCCCTAAAGGAGAATGGTCCGTCTCCGGTGGCCCGTGATCAGGCGCAGCCTTTTCCGGTGCCTTCGAGTTTGAAGCCCAGCTTGCGGAAGATGGCCGCGGCGGGGCAGAGGCCGGTGAAGGCGGATTGGAAGA
This sequence comes from Rhodobacteraceae bacterium HLUCCO07, assembly GCA_001314705.1. GTDB lineage: Bacteria > Pseudomonadota > Alphaproteobacteria > Rhodobacterales > Rhodobacteraceae > Aquicoccus. The sequence continues at coordinate 23,403 of LJSU01000005.1, read as the reverse complement.
GGTTGGCGCCGACGAAGACGGTGAGCCAGACAAAGGCGGGGTGGACGAAATAGGTGAGCACCAGCGAGAGCAGCACCATGAAGCCGGCGAATGCCATGACGGCCTGGGAAACGGTCATTGTCGTGATCCTTTCGAGACGATTCCATAATTACATTCCAGATATGGAATATTTTGTCGGATCGCAAGGGGCAGGTGGTCGCAGGTTGAATGTGGGCCTGTTCCGGCCTTGAGCCGGGGCCTATGACATAGGGGAGCGGCCCCGGCTCAAGGCCGGGAGGGGTGTTCCAAGCAAACGTGGCAGGTCCTACCCGTCCGTGAGCGTCTTGCGCAGCTCGAATTTCTGGATCTTGCCGGTCGAGGTCTTGGGCAGTTCTGTAAAGATCACCTGTTTGGGGGTCTTGAATCCGGCGAGTTTGGTTCGCACGAAGGCGATGATCTCGTCCTCGGTTGTCGTGGCGCCGTCTTTCAACTCGACGAAGGCGCAGGGCACTTCGCCCCATTTCTCATCCGGCTTGGCCACCACCGCGCAGAGCGACACGGCAGGGTGCATCATCAGCGCGCCCTCGACCTCGACGGAGCTGACGTTCTCGCCGCCCGAAATGATGATGTCCTTGGAGCGGTCGAGGATCTTCATGTAGGTATCGGGATGCTGGATGGCGAGATCGCCGGAGTGGAAATAGCCGCCGCGGAACGCCTCGGCGGTGGCCTGGGGGTTCTTGTAATAGCCTTTCATCACCGCGTTGCCGCGGAACATGATCTCGCCCTGGGTGGTGGAATCCATCGGCACCTGTTGCATGGTCTCGGGGTCCATCACGGTGCTTTCCTCGATCATCGGCATCATGACGCCGGTGCGGGCCTTGATCTCGTAGCGTTCCTCGTCGGGCAGGGCGTCCCATTCCGCCTTCCACGTGCATTCGGTGGCCGGGCCGTAGGTCTCGGTGAGGCCGTAGACCTGCGTCACGTTGAAACCCAGCGGTTCGATGGCGCGCAGCGTGGCGGCGGGGGGCGGGGCCCCGGCGGTGAAGACCTCGACCACGTGGTCGAAGGCGCGGCGTTCGTCGTCGCGGGCGTTGACGATGGCGTTGAGCACGATCGGCGCGCCGCCGAAATGAGTGACGCCCTCGTCGGCGATGGCGTCGTAGATGTTTTTCGCGGTGATGTCGCGACAGCACACGACCGTACCGCCCAGCAGCGGCATCATCCATGTGTGGCACCAGCCGTTACAGTGAAACAGCGGCACGATGGTGAGGTATTTCGGGTGCAGCACCATGCGCCAGCTCACGACCTGCGCATAGGTGCTCAGGCAGGCGCCGCGGTGGTGATAGACCACGCCCTTGGGCCGGCCGGTGGTGCCGGAGGTGTAGTTGAGCGCGATGCTTTCCCATTCGTCCCGGGGCATGATCCAGTCGAAACCGGGATCGCCCTGTGCCAGCAACTCCTCGTATTCGAGATGGTCGCCGGTGGCGGGATAACCGGCCTGGGGGTCGGCGATCTCGACCACCCTGGGGGCGGCGGCGTCCATCTCGGCGATGGCTTTCATGACCAGCGGCAGGGCGGCGGTATCGACAAGCACGACCTTGGCGCCGCCATGGGTGAGGATATAGGCGACGGTATCGGAATCGAGCCGCGTGTTGATCGCGTTGAGGATCGCGCCACAGGCGGGCACGCCGAAATGGGCCTCGGCCTGGGCGGGCAGGTTTGGGATGACGCTGGCCACCACGTCGCCCGGCGCGACGCCGAGCCCTGCAAGCGCGGAGGCAAGACGGGTGCAGCGCGCGTAATACTCGGCATAGGTCTTGCGGTGGCTGCCATAGACCACCGCAGGGTGATCGGCGAAGATGTCGCGCGCGCGCCGCAGATGCGACAACGGCGTCAGCGGCACGTGGTTCGCAGCGGTTTTTTCAAGCCCGGTTTCGTCGTTGAGCCAGCCCATTTCGATCCTCCCCCTGATTCCCGTTTCCGACAAATATCGGTTTCGGGACAGATTATTGCGCGAAACGCGGGTTTGAAAGACCGGAAATATCACGATGACTGGAATCCGTATGGCGGCGTGTTGGCGCGCACTTGCCCAGCGCCTGCGAATCCGGTTGAAGGGGAGAGGCGAGACGGGGGCGAGGATGCAGCAAGCGCGCGATCATGGCGGAGGTGTAGATGCCGCGCTGGCCCGGTGGGGCGGGGCGCGGGGCGATTGGATCGACCTTTCGACGGGGATCAACCCGGTGCCTTACCCGGTGGGTCGGGTATCGGACACGGCGTGGACGGTGTTGCCCGATGCGGGGGCAGAGGCGCGGCTCATTGCTGCGGCGCGGACGTTCTGGCGTGTCCCGGAGGGGTTGGAGATCGTGGCGGCGCCGGGGGCGTCGGCGATCATCGCGGCGCTGCCGGGCCTGTGGCCCTTGGGCCGGGTCGATGTGCCGGGGCCGACCTATAACGAGCACGAGGCGGCCTTTCGCGCCGGTGGCTGGGAAATCGGACCCGGGGGCGAGGCGCGGGTGATCGTGCATCCCAACAACCCGGACGGACGGCTTTGGTCGGTAGACGAACTGAGCGCGCCGCGCATGGTGATCGACGAGAGCTTTTGCGACGTGGCGCCGGGGCACTCACTGGTGGGGGCGGCCGGGCCGGGGCGCATCGTGCTCAAGAGTTTCGGCAAGTTCTGGGGGCTGGCCGGCCTGCGGTTGGGGTTCGCGATCGGGGCAGAGGACGAGATGGCGCGGCTGCGCGCGCGGCTGGGACCCTGGGCGGTGTCGGGTCCGGCGCTGGAGATCGGCGCGCGGGCGCTGGAGGATCGCGCATGGGCCGAGGCGACACGCCAGCGGCTCGCTGCGGATGCCGCGCGGCTTGACGGGTTGATGGCGGCCCATGGGGTGCTGGTGGGTGGCACCGACCTCTTTCGGCTTTACGAGGTGGTGGATGCGGCGGCGTTTCAGGACCGGCTGGGGCGGGCGCATGTGTTGAGCCGGATCTTTCCCTATTCGGATCACTGGCTGCGCCTTGGCCTGCCGGGGCCGGAGGGGTGGGCACGGCTGGAGGCGGTGCTGTGAGCCTTGTGCTGGGATTGATTCTCGACGCGCTTTTCGGCGAGCCGCGCGCGGTCTGGGACCGGGTGCCACACCCGGCCGTTCTGATGGGGCGGGCGGTGGGGTGGTGTGACGCGCGGTTCAACCGGGGCGAGGCGCGGCGGGCGCGGGGTGTCGCGGTGATGGTGGCGCTGGGGCTTGGCGGGTGGTGGCTCGGCGCGGTCCTGCAGACGCTGGGCGGGCTGGTCGAGGCGCTGGTGATCGCGGTGCTGATGGCGCAGCGGTCGCTGGTCGATCACGTGCGCGCAGTGGCCGATGGGTTGCGCCTGTCGTTGAGCGAGGGGCGGCGCGCGGTGGCGATGATCGTGGGGCGCGACACCGCCGCGATGAACGAGGGCGCCGTGGCGCGCTCGGCGATCGAGAGCGCGGCGGAGAATTTCAGCGACGGGGTGTTGGCGCCGGTGTTCTGGTACCTGGTGGCGGGGTTGCCGGGGCTCTTGCTTTACAAGATGACCAACACCGCAGACAGCATGATCGGGCATCGCACCGCGCGGCATGAGACGTTTGGCTGGGCGGCGGCGCGGTTCGACGATGTGCTCAATCTCATCCCCGCGCGACTCGCGGCGCTCTTGATCGCGGGGCTTTACGGGCAATGGGGTGCATGGCGCGACATCGTGGCGGATGCGCGGCGGCACCGCTCGCCCAACGCGGGCTGGCCTGAGGCGGCGATGGCGCGGGCGCTGGGCGTGGCGCTGTCGGGGCCGCGCTCCTACGGGGGCGAGATGCGCGCGTTTGCCTGGGTAAACGGTGGCGGTCTGCGCGACCCGGGGGTGCCAGAGATCGAGGCCGCCGCCATGGCGCTTTGGCGGGCCTGGGCGGTGGTTCTGGGGATTGCCGTGGTGGTATGGGTTTCGTGACTGGCCGTCGATGTGGCACGTGCTAAGGTGTTGACAGGAATTTCATGCCAAGAGGTTGAACATGCGTCTTTTCTCCATGCTCGTGATTGCGTTTCTGACTGCCGGACCGGTTTCGGCCCAGGGCGTTTGCGGCGGCTCGTTCTCCGGCTTCGTCGAGGAACTCGGTCGCGAGGCCGTGGGACGGGGGCATGACCCGGACACGGTGGCGCGGTTCTTCTCGTCGGTACGCCAGGACCCCAAGGTGCTGGCGGCGGACCGGCGGCAGGGGGTGTTCCAGATGGATTTCACCTCCTTCTCGCGGCGGCTGATCTCTTCCAACCGGCTTGATACCGGGCGGGCCAAGGCGCGGGAATTCGCGGACCTGTTCGACCGGATCGAGGCGGAATTCGGCGTGTCGCGCGGGGTGCTCCTCGCGTTCTGGGCGTTCGAGACGGATTTCGGCGGGTTCCAGGGCGATTTCAACACGCGCGACGCGCTGGTGACGCTGGCGCATGATTGCCGGCGGCCGCATCTTTTCCGGCCACAGATCTTCGCGGCACTTGAGCTTTACGAACGCGGCGATTTCGACCCGGCGCACACCACCGGGGCCTGGGCGGGCGAGATCGGGCAGGTGCAGATGCTGCCGCGCGATATCCTTGAAAACGGGGTCGATGGCGACGGTGACGGGCAGGTGCGGCTCAGGGCCTCGGCGGCGGATGCGCTGATGTCGGGGGGCAAGATGCTGCAAAGCCTGGGCTGGCGCGCGGGTGAGCCATGGTTGCAGGAGGTGGTCGTGCCGGGCGGGTTCAGCTGGTCGAAGAGCGGGCTTGCGACGCAATTGCCTGCCAGTGAATGGGCGGCGTTGGGGGTGCAGGCGCGCGAGGGGCGGCTGGCCGATCTGCCGGGCTCGCTCATCCTGCCGCAGGGGCGGGGCGGGCCGGCCTTTCTGACCTATCCGAATTTCCGGGTGTTTTTCGAGTGGAACCAGAGTTTCACCTATGTGCTGACCGCGGCCTATTTCGCCACGCGCCTTGAAGGCGCGCCGGAGTTCGACCCCGGCGACCCGGCACCGGGGCTTTCGGGGGACGAGATGAAGGCACTTCAGCGCAAGCTCGATGCGCGGGGGTTCGACGTGGGCGAGATCGACGGCATCCTGGGCGCGGGCACCCGGGCGGCGGTGCGCGAGGTGCAGGGCGAGCTTCGGCTGCCGGAGGATGGCTGGCCCACGCGGGAGTTGCTGGGGCGGTTGTAGGGGCGGTCCCGCCCGAAAAGCGCGCGCAGCGCGCCGGGTGAGCGCCGAACCGGCCCACGGGCCGGCGCTTTGGATGGGTTGCGCGCTGTTCGGGGCGAGGGATGGCGTTGCGGGATGAAGGCTGCGACGCGGCTGTCGGCGCGGCTGTCGGAGCGCCAGCCCCCGGTCCGGCGCTCGCCCTTTGTGCCAAATCTTCAGGCGGTGCCCGCGAACCCCGCATCGAGCGCCGATAGGATGGTCTGCACGTCTTCGGAGGTGAGCACCAGCGGCGGCGAGAGGATGATGTTGGGGCCCGAGACGCGCACCATGGCACCTGCGCGATAGGCACCTTCCTGCACCGCGTTGATGGTCTTCTTGTCGATCGGGGCCTTGGTGGCGCGGTCGGAGACGAGTTCGAGCGCGCACATGAGGCCATGACCGCCGCGCACATCGCCGATGGTCTCGTATTTGCCCTTAAGCGCCAGCAGGCCGTCATGAAGTTCACGGCCACGCGCGGCGGCGTTTTCGTTGACCTTGAGGCGCTTGGTCTCGGCCAGGCAGGCGAGCGCAGCGGCGGCGCCGACCGGGTGGCCGGAATAGGTATAGCCATGGCCGATGGCCGCGCGGCCGGTTTCGTCCGTCTCGAAGGTCCGGGCGACATGCTCGGCGATCATCACCGCGCCGAACGGGAAATAGCCGTTGGTGATGGCCTTGGCGGTGCACATGAGGTCGGGCTGCACGCCCCAGTGGCGCGATCCGGTCCATGATCCGGTGCGGCCGAAGGCGGTGATCACCTCGTCCGCGATCAGCAGGATACCGTGGCGCGAACAGATTTCGCGCACGCCGGGCATGAAGCTTGCGTGCGGGGGAATGACGCCGCCCGCGCCGAGCACCGGCTCCATGATCAGCGCGGCGATGGTGCCGGCGCCCTGGAACGCGATCTCGTCCTCAAGCGCGGCGAGGCAAAGCTGCGCCAGCTTTTCGGGATCGGTCTCGTTGAATGGGTTGCGATAGGTGTAGGGCGCGGGGATGTGAAAGCAGCCGGGCAGGAGCGGCTCGTAAGCGGTGCGGAAATTGGCGTTGCCATTGACCGAGGCGCCGCCGAAATGGGTGCCGTGATAGCCCTTTTTCAGGCTGAGATACTTGGTACGTCCACCTTCGCCACGGATCTTGTGATATTGGCGGGCAAGCCGCAGGGCGGTTTCGACGCTGTCGGAGCCGCCCGAGGTATAGAAGGCACGGGAAAGGCCGTCGGGGGCGAAGAAATCGCGCAATTCCTCGGCCAGTTCGATCACCGCGTCATTGGTGGTGCCGCGGAAGATCGAGTAATAGGGCAGGCGGTCGAGCTGGCCCGAGATCGCGTCCTTTACCGGTTGGCAGGAAAAGCCCAGATTGACGTTCCAGAGACCGCCCACGCCATCGACGACGGTATGGCCATCGACATCGGTGATGGTGACACCGGATGCATCGGTCACGATGGTCGGCGGGTTGGCGAGGCTGTCGGCCGGATGCGCCATCGGGTGCCAGAGCGAACGCGCGTTCTTTTCCTTGAGAAAATTGCCGTCTTTCATGTCATCCATCCTTTCATTCAAGGCCGAGAAGGCGGAGCGCCTCGGCGTAGCTGCTGCCCGGGCGGGCGACGTCGAAATGCACGGTTTGCAGGCCGATGTCGCGTGCGCCCTCGATGTTGCGTTGCTGGTCATCGACAAAGACGCAGGACGCGGCCGGCAGGCCGAGCGCGTCGAGCACGGCGCTGTAGGCGCGCGGGTCGGGTTTGAGGATGCCGGTATGGGTGGCGTCGATGATGACCTCGAAATCCGCCAGGAAGGGCAGCTTGTCGCGGAAATCGGCGCCGTAGAAGAGGTCGAGCTCGTTTGAAAGGATCGCAAGGCGGATACCGGCGGATTTGCAGGTGGCGAGCGTTTCGCGAAACTCGGGGCGGATCACCGCGTCGGGGTCGGCGCCACGGGCGGCGCGCACGAACTGGCGCATCTCGGTCCAGTGTTCGCCGATCAGCGCGCCCACTTCGCGGGTGCGTTCAAGCCAGTAGTCGCGTTCGGTAATGCGTCCCGCCTGCATCGCCTGCCAGAGCCCGTCGCTTTCGGGGTGGAACGGCCCGAACCATGTGAGCGTGCCGGGGCCGAGGCCGAGGGCGCGTTCGGTTTCGTCATGGGTTTCGAACAGGGTGCGCGAGATCACCCCTCCGAAATCGAGGATCAGGGCGCGGTCTGTCGTGGTATCGGTCATGCGGCCTCCTCTCTTTGGAATCCGTCGGGCAGAAAGCCGCCCATCAGCCGGGTAAGACGCAGCCCGTGGTGGCGCAGCGCGCGGCGGATCAGGGCCTGATGTTCGGGGGTCATGCGGGCCGAGGGCGCGGCAACGGCGATGGCGCCAATTACCCGGGTTTCGGAATCAAAGAGCGGCATGGCATGGGAATGGACATCATCCTCGAAGCCGCCGACGCATTGCGACATGCCGGTTTCGCGCACGCGGGTCAGCGTGGCGCGGATCGTGGCCGGGTCGGTGACGGTGAGCGAGGTGCGTTTTTCCAGCGGTCGGGCGAGCATGGCATCGGTGAAATCCGGCGGCGAAAAGGCCAGAACGGCCAGCCCCGAGGCCGTGTTGTGAAAGGTCAGTTGCTCGGCGTCCTCCATGGTGACGCGGGTGCCGTGGAGCGGCGCATAGGCATAGGTGAGGGTGACGAGCGTGTCGCCCTGCGTGAGCGAGACATGGGTCGTCTCATGCGTTTCGGCGCTGAGATCGGCGAGCACCGTCTGGGCCAGGTCGCGCATCGGCACGGCGGCCTCGCGCAGGGCCGCGAGGCGCAGGAAGGCCGGGCCGAGGCGGTATTCGCGTGCCGATCCGGTCTGTTCGACGAATCCCTGCGCCTGCAATTCGGTGAGCAGCCGGTGCACCGTGGCCTTGTTGAGCCCGGACAGGCGCGCCAGTTCGCTCAGCCCGATCTTGCTGCGCGAGCGATTGAAAAAGTCCAGCAGGGACAAGGCTTTGGCGACGGTTCCCATCGGTGGTGGCGAGTCTTTCGTTGCTGTTTTCAATTGCGCTGGACTGGCGGTTTCCGTTCACTTGTTAAAAGTGTTGACAGACTCGAACATGGTCTGTCAATCTATTTTAGAACCAATGGTTTGAATAATGAACCACTCAAACGACTCGGAACACAGGGAGATTGAATGATGAAGAACCGCAACATTCTGAGCGGCGCGCTTGCGCTTGCCATGGCCGCAACGGGCGGGGCCGCGCTGGCGGATTATCCGGAAAAGCCGGTGAGTTTCGTTGTGCCGTGGCCGCCGGGCGACCTCGAGGACGTGCTCACGCGGATGATCGCCGAGGATTTCCAGGATGAATACGGCGTGGCCGCGGCGGTGGTGAACAAGCCCGGCGGTGGTGGCGGGCCGTTCCCCGGGGCGATCGAGGTGGCGAACGCGCCGGCCGATGGTTACACGATCGGCAGCTTCGTGATCGGGGTGCCGGTGGTCGGCCACCAGATCGGGATCGACGACCTGACGCCCGAGAAGTTCGATCCGCTGGGCATTTTCCTGACATATCCCTTCGTGATCGCCACGTCGGCCGATGCGCCTTATTCCACGATGGAAGAACTGGCCGACCATGCGCAGGACAACGACGTGGCGCTGGGCCATTTCGGCGATGTCCTGACGCCGACGCAGGTGACCAAGGCACTGGCTGCCAACATGGATTTCGAATGGGGCAGCGACGCGGCGTTCGACGCGCTGGATTGCAACACGCTGGCGTCGGGCGACGCGGATGTTGTCAACACCACGCTGCAACTGATCCTGCCGTGCCTCGATGACGTCAAGGTCCTGGTGTCGATCACCGACGAGCGCATCCCGCTGGTGCCCGATGCGCCGACCGCGGGCGAGGTCGATGAAACGCTCGACATCGCGCTCTGGAACGGGCTGTTCGTCCACAAGGACACGCCGCAGGACGTGCGCGACAAGATCATCGCGGTCGCCCAGAAGACCGCGATGAGCGACCGGGCGCAGGCGGTGGCCAAGGAAACCGGTGCGCTGATCTATTGGCAGGGCCCGGACGAGAGCGCGGAGCGGATCGCGCAGGATATCGAAACGGTCGGACGGATCGAAAGCATCCTTGAATGATCGGAGGCGGCCGGGCGGCTGATCCGCCCGGCCGTTTCGCCAGCGCGAGCCGGGAGGCAGGGCAATGACCGAGGAAGAACGCCGGTTCAAGGGGCCGGTCCGGGGGCAGAGTCTGTTCGCGATCGTTTTCGTGGTCGCGTCGCTCCTGCTGCTCAGCCAGTTGGGCAGCGAAACGCGATGGGCCAAGGGCACGCAGTTTTTCGCGCAGCCGCGATTCTGGCCGGCGGTGGCAGTGGGCGGCATGGCGCTGTTCGGGTTGCTGCATTTGCGCGCGTTGCCGCGCAAGCGGTTGCGCCGGGCCGATCTGGTTGAGTGGCGGATCTGGTTTTTCGCCCTTGAATGGGTGCTGTGGTTCCTTGTTTACGTGATGGTCGTGCCGGTGCTGGGCTATCTGCCCGCAACGCTGATCTTCGTGCTGCTGCTGGCCTGGCGGGTGGGGTATCGCAGCCCCAAGATGCTGTGGATTTCGGCCGGGTTCGCGGTTGCGGTGGTGGTTGTGTTCAAGACCTTCCTGCAGGTGCGTATCCCGGGCGGGGCGGTTTACGAATACCTGCCCGGCGCGCTGCGCTCGTTCCTGATCCTGAATTTCTGAGGCTTGCATGGAGCTTTTGTCATCAGCCGTGGAGATCCTGGCCCGCTGGGACGTGATCCTTGCGCTTCTGGTCGGATCGGTGGGCGGTGTCCTGATCGGGGCGATCCCGGGGGTGGGGCCGGCGGTGGCGATTGCCATCCTGTTGCCCGCGACCTTCAGCATGGACCCGATCGTGGGGTTGACCGTGCTCCTGGGCATCTATGGCAGTTCCATGTATGGCGGCGCGATCCCGGCGATCCTGATCAACACGCCGGGCACGGCCGTGAATGCGCTGACCACCTATGACGGCTTTCCGATGACCGCGCGGGGCGAGGCGCGGCGGGCGCTTTCGCTGGCCTATTCGGCCTCGTTCTTCGGCGGCGTGTTCTCGGTGGTCTGCCTGATCCTGTTCGCGCCGGTGCTGGCCCGCATCGCGCCGATGTTCGGCAGCCGCGAGATTTTCCTTGCCGCGCTTCTGGGTCTCATCCTCGTGGTGATCGCGCATCGCGGTCAGACGCTGATCGCCGGGGCACTGGCGTTTTTCGGGATCTTCCTCAACACCGTGGGCCTGGAGCCGGTCAAGTATTCGAAGCGCTATACCTTCGATCAAAGCTGGCTTTCGTCCGGGGTGGACCTGATCGTGGTGGTGCTGGGGCTGTTCGCGCTTTCCCAGGCGTTCTACCTCTTGCAGGGTGAAGATGAGAAGGTGCGTCTCACGCCGCTGCGCGGCGGGCTGTTCCAGGGATTGCGCGAGTTGAGTCGCCATCCGCGCGTGGCCGGGGTGTCGGGCGCGTTCGGGGTGATGATGGGGATGATTCCCGGCGTGGGCGAGTTCACCGCGCAGTTCATGAGCTATACCTATGCGCAGCGCAGCAGCAAGCGCCCGGAGGATTTCGGTCACGGGTCGAGCGAGGGGCTGATCGCCGCCGAGACCTCGAACAACGCGGTGCCTGCCGCCGCCATGGTGCCGCTTCTGGCGCTGGGCATCCCGGGGGAGGCGCTGACTGCGATGATGTTGTCGGTTTTCTATGTGCATAACGTGGTGCCGGGGCCGCAATTGTTCCAGAACGACATGCCGTTCGTGGTGGCGCTCTACCTGGCGCTGCTGGTGCTCAACGTGCTGGTGCTGATCTTCCTGCTGTCGGCGACCGGGCATCTGGTCAAGGTGGTGAAGATTCCCAACCGGTTCCTCGGGGTTGGCATCCTCACCCTGTCCTTCGTCGGTGTCTATTCCTTGCGCAACTCGTTCACCGATTGCCTGATCGCGGCCTGTTTCGGGGTGTTCGGATTCGTGCTCAAGCGGCTGTCGCTTCCGGCGGTGCCGATCGTGCTGGGCATGGTCCTGGGCGGGATCATGGAGGTCAAGCTGCGCGCGGGCATGGCGCGGGTGAAGACGCCGCTCGATTTCATCGACCGGCCCATCACGATGATCCTGTTCGTGATGATCCTCGGCGTTCTCGCGCTGCACATTCGCTATGTACTGATCGAACGCCGCAAACTGAAGGAGGCCAGATGGTCAGCCAGGAAAAGATCGACGCGCTTCGGAATGCAGATGTTCCGCCGCAGGGATTACTTGTCGACGGAGCGTGGCAAAAAGGTTCGGGAGAAACGCTCGAAGTACGTTCCCCGATCGACGGGGCCGCGTTCACCACGCTAGAGCGGGCCAGTGCCGATGATGTGAACCGGGCCGTCGCGGCGGCGCGGCGGGCATTTGACGACGGGCGCTGGTCGCGGGCGGCGCCGGCGGAGCGCAAGCGGGTGCTTCACCGGATTGCCGATGTCATCGAGGATCGGGCGCTGGAATTGACCGTGCTGGGCGTGCGCGACAACGGCACCGAGTTCAACATGGCGCTGAAGGCCGAGGCCGGGTCGGCGGCGGGCACGTTCCGTTACTACGCCGAGGCCGTGGACAAGATCTATGGCGAGGTGGCGCCGACGCCCGATAACGTGCTGGGGCTTGTCCATCGCGAGCCCGTGGGCGTGGTTGGCGCGATCGTGCCGTGGAATTTCCCGCTGATGATCGGGGCGTGGAAATTGGCGCCTGCGTTGGCCGCGGGCAATTCGGTGGTGCTGAAACCGGCCGAAACTGCGTCGCTCTCGCTGCTCAAGCTCGCCGAATACTGCATGGAGGCGGGCCTGCCGGATGGCGTGCTCAACGTGGTGACGGGGCAGGGCAGCGTGGCCGGTGAGGCGCTGGCGCTGTCGATGGATGTGGATGTGCTGGTGTTCACCGGGTCGGGGGCGACGGGACGGCGATTGCTGGAATATTCCGCGCGCTCGAACCTCAAGCGGGTTTACCTCGAACTGGGCGGCAAGAGCCCCAATGTCGTCTTTGCCGATGCGCCGGATCTTGAGAAGGCGGCGCAGGTGTCGGCGATGGGAATCTTCCGCAATTCGGGGCAGGTCTGCGTGGCCGGGTCGCGCCTGTTGGTGGAAAGCTCGATCCATGACGAATTCGTCGCGGCATTGTCGCGCCATGCCGGGGCCCTCAAGGTGGGCGATCCGCTGGACCTGCAAAGCCAGGTCGGGGCGATCAATTCGCTGGGCCAGTTGGAGGGCAACCTTGGCTTCGTGGCCGATGCCACGGCGCAGGGGGCAGACGTCGCGCTGGGCGGCGGGCGCATTCTTGAAAGCACCGGTGGCTATTACATGGAGCCCACGGTTCTGACTGGGGTGCGCCCCGACAACCGGGTGTTCCAGGAAGAGGTGTTCGGTCCGGTTCTGGCGGTGACCGCGTTTGAGAGCGACGAGGACGCGATCACGCTGGCCAATGCGACCGATTACGGGTTGGCGGCGGGGGTCTGGACCGGGAACCTGGGCCGCGCGCATCGCATGGTGCGGGATATCCGCGCGGGGATCGTGCATGTGAACACCTATGGCGGGTCGGACAACACCGTGCCGCTCGGGGGCGTCAAGCAATCGGGGAATGGCCATGACAAGTCGCTTCATGCGATAGACAAGTATCTCGACCTCAAGACCGCATGGATACAGTTGTGAGGCAATGCGGCAGGGCATTTCGCACATGTCTCGTCTGCAGGGGCAGGGAAATTGTATATGGTCCCATGACGGTGGCGCAACATTGCGCAACAAGCGAAACAGAGGCATGCGGCCGCCCGGGTGGGCGCAGAATGCGCCCGCCTTGGGGGCGGGCGGGCGCATGCCGGGACGCTTCGCGCCCCGGCGTGAGAGCGGTCTCAACCATGTGCGAGGATTCGGCCTCCACAAGCGGGGGCGCTTTGATGATTGAAAGGAGCCGATCATGACCGAATCCCTTCTCGACCGCCGCGAGCGCCTGTTGGGCCCGCGTCTGACGACATTCTACGACGAGCCCGTGCATCTCGTGCGCGGATTGGGGACGAAGCTTTGGGATGTGGATGGGCGCGAGTATCTCGATTGCTACAACAACGTGCCGCATGTGGGCCATTGCCATCCCAAGGTGGTCGAGGCGATCTGTCGGCAGGCCGGGACGCTCAACACCCATACGCGATACCTGCACGAGGGGATCGTGGATTATGCCGAGGACCTGACCGGCACATTCGCTGCGCCGCTGAAGTCGATGATGGTCACCTGCACCGGGTCGGAGGCCAACGACATCGCGCTGCGCATGGCGCGGGCGGTGACGGGCAAGGCAGGGGTGATCGCCACCGATCACACCTATCACGGCAACACCGATGCAGTGAGCCAGCTCAGTTGCACCAACCCGCCGCCGAACCGGTGGGACACGGTGGAGTTCGTGCCCGCGCCGGACAGCTACCGGCCGATGTCGGGGGCGGACTGGGCGGGCCATGTCGTGGCGGCGATCAGGCGGCTGGAGGACAAGGGGCACGGGCTGTCGGCGCTGGTCATCTGTCCGTTCTTTGCCAATGAAGGCTTTCCCGACCTGCCCGTGGGATGGCTGAGCCCGGCCATCGAGGCGGTGCGGCGCGCGGGTGGCGTGATCATCGCCGACGAGGTGCAGCCCGGGTTCGGCCGTCTTGGCACGCATTTCTGGGGGCACGAGAAGGCGGGGTTCCTGCCTGATATCGTGACCATGGGCAAGCCGATGGGCAATGGCCACCCGGTGGCCGGCGTGGTGACGCGCCGCGAGGTGATGGAGGCGTTTCGCGACACGTTTCGCTATTTCAACACTTTCGGCGGCAACCCGGTGAGCATGGCGGCGGCGCAGGCGACGCTGGACGTGATCCGCGAAGAGGGCTTGCAGGAGAACGCGCGCGTGGTCGGCGAATATGCCCGCGCGGGGCTGCGCGATCTGGCCACGCGGCATGCCTGTATCGGGGATGTGCGCGGGTCGGGGCTTTTCTTCGGGGCCGAACTGGTGCTCGACCGGGACGAGAAAACCCCGGCGACCGACTTCACGAAAAGGGTGGCCAATGCGCTGCGTCACAAGGGGGTCCTGATGAATTTCCTCGGGGTGCATTACAACGTGCTGAAGATGCGCCCGCCGATGGTGTTCTCGCGCGAAGATGCCGACCGGATGCTTGAGGCCGTGGACGAAGCATTGGGCGAGGTGCCGCTTGCTTGAGATCGCACAGAACGCGGCCCTGCAGTGGGGGCTGGAGGGGGCAGAGGTCGAGCTCGCGGCGCGGCGCGAGAACGTGGTGTTTCGTGCCTCGACGCCCGGGGGTGATTACGCGCTGCGACTGCACCGGCCCGGCTACCGCAGCGATGCGGAACTGACCTCGGAACTGGAATGGATGGCGGTGCTGGCCGAGGGGGGTCTTGATGTGCCTGCGCCGCTGGCCACGCGCGACGGGCGGTTCATGGCCCGCGTGGCGGGGCACCAGGTCGATGTTCTGAGATGGGTGCCGGGTGCCGCGCTGGGTCGTGCCGGGGAGTTGCAGGGCGTCGCGGACCGGCCCGGGTTCTGCCATGCGCTGGGCGCCGCGATGGCGCGGATGCATGACGTTTCCGACGCATGGGCGCAGCCCGAGGGGTTCACCCGGCCCTCATGGGACCGCGCGGGGCTTCTGGGCGAGGACCCGCTTTGGGGGCGGTTCTGGGAGCATCCGCATCTGGATGCGTCGGAACGCGCACTGCTGAGCCGTGTGCGGGCGGCGGCGGATGACGTGCTGTCGCGTGTCGAGGGCGAGGCCGATTACGGGCTGATCCATGCCGACCTGATCAGCGAGAACATGCTGTGGGATGAGGGGCGGATCTACCTGATCGACTTTGACGATGGTGGGTTCGGGTTTCGCGATTTCGAACTGGCGACCTTTCTTCTGCGCTTCGAGGATGCGCCGGATTACGCCGAGCTGCGCGCGGCGCTTTGCGAGGGATATGCCGCGCGGCGGAGGGTGCGGGAAGCCGATCTCGACCTCTTCCTGCTGCTCAGGGCGTTGACCTATCCCGGCTGGATCGCGGATCGGCTGGGCGAGCCGGGGGCGGCGGAGCGTTCGGAACGCGCCGTGGCCACGGCACTGCGCAGCGCGTGGCGCTGGCTGGACAGGATGGGAGGATGAGACATGGCCGATGACAAGACGATCCTGGTGGTGGGCACCTATGACACCAAGGATGACGAGTTGAATTACCTTTGCGATTGCATTCGCGGGCAGGGTGGCAAGGTGCGCACGATGGATGTGAGCGTGCTCGGCAATCCGAACGCGCCCACGGACCATTCCAAGCATGACGTGGCCGAGGCGGGCGGATCGAGCATCGACGCGGCGATCGGGGCGGGCGACGAGAACCACGCGATGCAGATCATGGCCGAGGGTGCGGCGGCGCTGGCCTTGCGGCTTTACCGCGCGGGTGAAATCGACGGCGTGATCGTGCTGGGCGGATCGATGGGAACCGACCTTGCGCTCGATCTCTGTTCGGCGCTGCCGCTGGGCGTGCCGAAATACGTGGTTTCCACCGTGTCGTTCTCGGCGATGCTGCCGCCCGAACGGCTTGCCCCTGACATCCAGATGATCCTTTGGGCGGGTGGGCTTTATGGGCTGAACTCGGTCTGCAAATCCTCGCTTTCCCAGGCGGCGGGCGCCGTTCTGGGGGCGGCGCGGGCGGTCGAGCCGGCACGGCGCGACAAGCCGCTCATTGGGATGACATCCTTTGGCAAGACGGTGCTGCGCTACATGGTGCGCCTGAAACCGGCGCTTGAGGAGCGCGGTTTCGAGGTTGCGGTGTTCCATGCCACCGGCATGGGCGGGCGCGCCTTCGAGGGGCTGGCCGCCGAGGGCGCCTTTGCCTGCGTGTTCGATTTCGCGCCGCAGGAGGTGGTGAATCATCTTTTCGGTTCGGGGATTTCGGCGGGGCCGGACCGGATGACCAATGCGGGCGCGCAGGGCATTCCGCAGCTTGTCGCGCCGGGCTGCTACGATCTGGTCGATTTCGTGGGCTGGCAAGACCCGCCCGAGCGCTTGAAGGACCGTGAAACCCACGCGCATAACCGGCTTTTGACCTCGGCGGTGCTGGATGCGGATGAGCGGCGCGAGGTGGCGCGGGCGATCTGTGAGAAACTGGCCCCCGCCAAGGGGCCGGTGGCGTTCCTGTTGCCGCTTGAGGGCTGCAACGAATGGGACCGCGAAGGCGCCGACCTGCATGATGCCGCAGGGCTGGCGGCGTTCTGTGACGAGATCGGCACGACCTGCCCCGCCAACGTGGCGCTGCATCGGCTCAAGACGCATATCAACGATGCGGCATTCAGCGACGCGGCACTGGCGATTTTCGATCAGTGGGTGGCCGAGGGCGTGGTGAAAAAGTGATTTTCGCCGCCTCGCCCGGGCGGTAGGTTGGCCTGCATGGAATGGCGGGACCAGGGCATATTGCTGAACGTGCGGCGGCATGGCGAGACCAGCGCCATCATCGAGATGTTTACCGAATCCCGTGGCCGCCACGCGGGCGTGGTGCGTGGTGGCACCAGCCGAAAGATTGCGCCGATCCTGCAGCCGGGTGCGCAACTCGACGTGACATGGCGGGCGCGGCTGGAGGATCATATCGGCAGTTTCACGGTCGAGCCAGTGCGCTCGCGCGCGGCCGCCGGGATGGGCTCGCGGCTGGCGCTGGCAGGGCTCAACGCGGTGGTGGCGTTGTTGCACTTCTCGCTGCCCGAACGCGAGGCGCATGGCACGCTCTATCGGCGCAGCGAACAGTTGCTTGATCTACTGGGGCAGGACGATCTGTGGCCGCTGGCCTATCTGCGCTGGGAACTGGCGCTGCTGGAAGAGATGGGCTTCGGCCTCGACCTGTCGACCTGTGCCGTGACGGGTGCGCGCGAGGGGCTGGAATTCGTCTCGCCCCGGACGGGACGGGCGGTGTCGCGGGTGGGCGCGGGCGACTGGGTGGATCGGCTCTTGCCCTTGCCGCAATGCCTGTTGGGGCACGGGGACATGCCGGATGCGGAGATTTCCCAAGGCTTTGAGGTAACGGGATATTTCCTGCGCGAGAAACTGGCCTCAGAACTTCTTCGCAAGCCGCTACCGGAAGCGCGGGAGCGTTTCATGGACCGGTTCCGGCGCGGGTTTGCGGTCGATTGAGTGACCGCGGCCGTTAGGAGGATCGCGTTGCACGAAGGCTGTGAGGCGGCAGTTTTGCTGTCCTTGACTGTCCGTACTTGCCCGCGTGGCCTCGCGCCGGTCACGTTTTGCCCCCGCCGGTTGCGGGTGTTCCCTGGAAACATCAAGACGACCGGGGACTGAAAACTGCGCTCGAACTTCCCAAAACAGGCTCTTCTAGAATCGCTGCAACTTGATTAACCAAAGCGGGCCGGAGGGGTGGCAGAGTGGTCTAATGCACCGGTCTTGAAAACCGGCGTGGGTTCACGCCCACCGTGGGTTCGAATCCCACCTCCTCCGCCACCATCACCCTTTCGAACCTGTTCAGACCGCCCATGGAGCGGCAAGTTTCCCCTGTTTTCAAAGAGGTTTGCCGGAAGGATGCGAACCGCCGAGACGCGGGCGCGCAGCGATTCCCGTCTCTGAATGGCCTCTCGTCTCTGGTCGGGCGAACCGCGCCGATTTCGGTTCGGTCGAAATTTTCCAAGCTATTCCAATGGCCTGACTCGCGGCCCCGCCAAAACTGCGCGCCCTGTTTCCATCGCTATCGAGCGAGACAGAGACCGAACGTGCAGGAGGCGTAGGCCGGCGGGCAGGCACAGGCCAGCGCGTAGCAGAGCGTTTCAATCGGCGGCTAGCTTGGCGAAGCCATTGATGACAAACGCACATCGCGCCTCTAGCCTGGCGGCATGGCGAGTGGCCCCTGGACCGATGAAGAAAACGACCTGATCGTCGCGGATTACTTCGCGATGCTGGCCGACGACATCGCCGGGCGCCGCTACAGCAAGGCGGAGCATCGACGGGCGCTCCTGCCGCTTCTGAATGACCGGTCTGAGGGATCGGTCGAGTTCAAGCACCAGAACATCAGCGCGGTGCTGAAGGGGCTCGGCGAGGACTGGATCCCCGGCTACAAGCCCGCCTTCAATTTCCAGATGACGCTGGTCGATGCGGTGGCGCGGTGGCTGGACCTGCATCCGGATTGGCTCGGCCGGTTGCCAGGAATGCGCCCTGCGACCGGCATGCGCGAGGCGGCGCAAATCTGGATCGGCCCGCCACCTACGCTATCCAACCAGCCGCCTCCGCAGGAGCTGGACCAGATGTTGCACATCGCCAGAAAGTTCGACGTGGCGGTCCGGGACGAGCGTAATCGCGCTCTCGGCCGCGCGGGCGAGGAGCGCGTGCTGGCGCATGAGCACGCCACGCTGAAGGCCGCCGGACGGGATGACCTGGCGCGCAAGGTCCGCTGGGTCTCGGAGGAGGACGGCGATGGGGCGGGCTACGACATTGCCAGCTACGCGCTGGACGGCCGGCCTCGCCTGATTGAGGTGAAGACGACGAACGGTTGGGAGCGCACGCCTTTCCACATCACGCGCAACGAGCTGGCCGTTGCCGCCGAACGGCAGGCGGAGTGGTGCCTGTTTCGGATGTGGAATTTCTCGCGCGAGCCAAGGGCGTTCGAGCTCTACCCACCGCTCGATGCGCATGTCTCGCTGACGCCGACGTCGTTTCAGGCCAGCTTTCACTGACCGTCAGTCGAACACCCGCGCTGGCTGCTCCTCCCAAGACAGGGACGCCACGAAGCAGAGGTCGTAGAGGCTGATTGCGCAAGGCTCGCGGCGCACGACCAGTCGCTCGAGAACCTCGGGCGCCAGCCAAGCGAGGCGCAGAAGGCGGCTGACGTAGCGGTCGGACAGGCCCTCCTCGGCGGCGAGATCGGCGATGGTGGTGATTTGGCCGCGCTCCATCCGCTGTCGCCACGCCCATGCCCGGCCGATAGCACGCAGCACGCGCGGATCCTGGCCCGGCGGCGGGTTCGACGTCTCGATGTCCTTCGGCGGTAGAATTCGCGGGCGACCGCCGCGTTTGCGGACCGTGAGCGGGATGTGGACGCGGATCGTCTCGTTCGCGGGCATCAGGCGGCGTCCTCCTGCGCGGGCGTCATCAGGCTCGCCAGCGCGCCGAGCCCGTCGTGGCGCAGATCGATGTCGAGCCCGTCCTCGCCCACCGTCACGCGCGCCACGAGCAGCTGGACGACGCGGGCCTGCTCGGCCGGGATCAGCGCCTTCCACAGGTCGTCGAACTGCGCCAGCGCCGCGGTGATGGTGGTCTCGTCGAGATCGGGGCGCTCCTTTTTCAGGGTCCGTGCGGTGCGCGCGATGATTTCCGGCGTGCGCAGCAGCCGCCGGATTTCGCCGATGACCGCTTCCTCCACCATGGCCGCGGGGAGCCGCTGGGGCCCGCGCAGTTCGGCCGTCGGCCGCTTCTGGATCACGTCCATCGAGACGTAGTAGCAGTACCGCCTGTTGCCCTTCTTCGTTTGGTGCGGGGTCATCGCGGCGCCGGACTGGGTGAAGATCAGGCCGCGCAGCAGCGCCGGCTCGGTGCTCCGGGCGCGCCCGGCGCGCCGGTTGCGGTTGCCGGCCAGCACGGCATGGGCGGCGTCCCACAACTCCGCGTCGACGATAGGCTCGTGCATGCCGGGATAGGTCTCGCCCTTGTGGGTGATCTCGCCGCGATAGATGCGGTTGTGCAGCAGCTTGTAGAGCGCGCCGCGATCGATGGGCCGGCCGCGCTTGGACCGGATGCCGCGGGCGTTCAGCTCGCGGATCACGGCCGCGGTGGAATCGGACCGCGCGAAGAGCTCGAACATGGTCCGGACCTGCGCGGCCTCGGCCTCGTTCACGATCAGCTTGCGGTCGACCACGTCGTAGCCGAGCGGCACATAGCCGCCCATCCACATGCCCTTCTTCTTCGAGGCGGCGACCTTGTCGCGGATGCGCTCGCCGATCACCTCGCGCTCGAACTGGGCGAAGCTGAGAAGGATGTTCAGCGTCAGCCGGCCCATGGAGGTCGTGGTGTTGAAGGACTGCGTGACCGACACGAAGGTCACGCCATGGCGGTCGAAGATCTCCACCAGCTTCGAGAAATCCATCAGCGCGCGGCTGAGGCGGTCGATCTTGTAGACCACGACCACGTCGATCAGCCCGTCCTCGACATCGGCGATCAGCTGCTTGAGCGCAGGGCGGTCCAGCGTGCCGCCCGAAAAGCCTCCGTCGTCGTAGCGTTCGCGCAGGCAAGCCCAGCCCTCGGCCCGTTGGCTGGCGATGTAGGCCTCGCAGGCCTCCCGCTGCGCATCAAGACTGTTGAACTCCATGTCGAGCCCTTCCTCGCTCGACTTGCGGGTGTAGACGGCGCAGCGCAGGCGGCGCGCCGGTTCGGTCTGGGTCTTTCTGGTCATCGCGTGCCTCCGGTCTGATCGAGCCCGAAGAAGCGCCAGCCATTCCAATGCGCCCCGGTGATCGCCCGGACCGCGGCCGACAGCGACCTGAAGCGCCGGCCCTGCCATTCGAAGCCGTCCGCCAAAACCGTGACCATGTGCTCCTCGCCGCCCCACTCGCGGACGAGCTTCGTGCCGGGCGTCGGCTTGCGCGGGTCCGCAACCATGCCGCCCAGCTTGCCGCTGGTGACCTCGTCGGCCAGCGCATCGAGCGTTCGGCGCGTCTCCCGGCGCAGCCCGCCGAGGGCCAGTTCCTGGATGCGGTAGCCGAGCCGAAGCTCGAGATTGCCACGGCTGGCGTTAGGGGCGCGCTCCCCGAAGATGGCCTGCCACTTCTCCTGTAGCTCGGGCACCGTCATCGCCTTCAGCGCCGCCCGTTCGACCAGGACGTCGATCGCCGCCGCCTGGCGGGCGGGCGCAGCCTTCGCGCCTGATTTCCTTGCGTATTTCCTCATGCGTCATCTCCAACTCGGTTGCGAACCTGTCTCCGACGACGGCGTCTGACGGCGAGAATGTCCAGCGAACTGTCTCCGTCGAGCGGAGAATTCCCGTTCTTTTCCGGTGGGTTGGTGCGTGCGATGGCGCTGGCGAGGATGGCGGCCAGTTCCGTTAGCCGCTCATCGGTGGTGAGCGTGTCGGCAGGCGGCGCGAAGGTGCTGTCGTCGGGCATGGGGAGCGAACCTCCTGAGGCGGTTTGCTCCGTGTTCGCCGGACGCGAGGGCGCTTTTCAAGGCAAAACAGCGGGTTGCCGTAGTGGTGCGAAGAAGGGCGAAGGCAGGCGTGCGCGACCTCGCTTTATCATGTCGGGTGCGCGTGGCCTTGACTATACAACGCAAGCCAGAGCACTGATGGTTTACGCTTTTTCCACGAGTTCTTGACACTGTGTTCGTTCAGACCTCGGGTTACTTGACAGTTGCCCGTGTGCCTGGTCACAGCTATACCTCGAATCGAGTGGAGGTAGCGCGACACGCCGTTGCGTGGAGCAACGGGGAAGCGGGAATTGGTGGAAATCGAGCGAAGTCATTGGTCGATTGTGCTGCTAGGCAGTTTCAATCCCGCCATATTCCATCCTGCCTGGTTCGAGCTGCACGGAGTAATTTCCAAGGAGGTCGCCTCCGCCGCCGAAGTCAGTGTGGTTCACAACGAAATCTCCAATATGACGCTAGGTGACATCGTCGTGACTGCAGAGGTGGGTAAGTTCCAGGTTGCCACGTCGAATGCTCCAGAAATTCGACTCCTGGATTTCATTTCGGTCGTATTTGGTGATGTCCTGCCTCACTCAAAGGTACGCAGCTTCGGAGTTAATAAGTCCACGCACTTCAGAGCAGTCTCTGCTGAGCGCAGAATGGAAATGGGCAGAAGCCTCGCCCCACTTGGCCCTTGGGGAGCGTTTGGAGAAAGACTGGCAGCCAGTGAGGGCGACGAGTTAGGTGGCATGATGTCATTGCGAATGAGAGAGATCCTGAATGACGAAGACTCTTCGGGCCACTTTGAGGTCCGGATCGAGCCGTCCAACGCGCTAGATCGCCGAACGGGGATCTTTGTCGCAGTTAATAGACACTTCGATCTGAAAGATGACGGCGAAACAGTTGGCGCAAAAGCGGCCGTGTCAAAGCTTGATCAATCTTTTGTTGATTCGTTAGAAAAAGCCGACGAAATCATCAATCATTTTGCAGAAATGGCTAGTTAGAATGTCGACATCGTTTGCAGAAGAACGAGAGTTTATCAGCCTCGAGAGCGAAAAGCGCGATCTCAAAAGGTTTATAAGCTTATCGAAGCTGACGGGACACGAGAACCTAGACGCAGACGATTCTGCGGAGCGCTACAACGCGGTCAGCAATAGCGATCTAAAGAATATGCTTGGGATCGAAGTTTTTTGGGGAGTTGTTCGTCGCCCAGGCCCCATAACTGCGCAGCAAGTTCGAACAGCACCATCCTCAACAAGTAAGGTTGTTGAATGGGAAGGTGTAGTTGAGAGCGTCGGTGACGACGAATTCGCGTGCAGATTGCGCATCATCAAGGGAAGTGAAGTCGATTTCGATGAGTTCACCACGTTCGATCTGGATAGAGTCGATGAAGGTGACCGCGACCTGGTTCAACCTGGTGCGCTTTTTCGGCTGGTGATTGGCTTTCAGGCCATCTCTGGAACAAGGCAACAGTTTTCCCGACTCATATTTCGAAGACTGCCCGCATGGAACCGTTCGACTATTGAGCAGGCGCGCGCGCATATTGAAGATGTGTTCGATAGCATCGATTGGTCTGATGGAAGCGCCTCCTAAGGCCAACGAAATTGAAGTGTCGGTTTTTGGTCCCGGCTACGGCGAGTGCATTGTTGTGCATATCGGTAGTGGGCGGTGGCTAGTTGTGGACTCTTGTAAGTCGAGCGGAAATGCCGCGCCAGTCGCGCTGCGATATTTCGAGCGTATTGGTGTGAATGCTTCAGAGCAGGCTGAACTGGTCGCAATCACGCATTGGCACGATGACCATATTCGTGGGGCCTCGGAGATCGTCGAGGTATGCAAAAGTGCTGCGATTTGCGTCTCTGACGCATTCACTAGGGACGAATTCAAGGAGTTTTTGTCGGTATTCTCAACAACAAAGAAATCAGAGCATGGAACCGGGGTTGATGAATTTGTAGCAACCCTTGAGCATATTAGAGAGCCGGGGCGCAGGGCCTACCGAGGTAGCCATGTCAATGTGCATTCAAAAGTGGCCCAGTGTGATCATCCAAAAATGACCCACCCCCGAGGTGGCAAAGCCCACAGGCGAGCGGCCACCAAATAGCGCG
>LJSU01000025.1 GCA_001314705.1 Rhodobacteraceae bacterium HLUCCO07 | reverse complement strand
GTGGTCTTGTACTTCGTAGGGGCCCAACTGCTCATACCATCCAGCTATCATGCTGGATTCATGCAGTGAATCCCTTAGCCGATTTGTGCAACAAAGCCCGGTTTACCTGTAACTGACGAACTAATCGAAAGTGGAATTTTTTCGAGATTTCGCAAAGGCCAGTGTTCAGACGCTGAGTTTGAAGAGCGGGTAAATCGTTGGTTCTCAGACCCAGCTGAATTTAGCAAAATATATTATGAATACGCTGGAAAAGAGGACTTTAAGAAGGAGTTCATGGACCCAAGCCTCGCTAAGGTGGAGGATAGTTTACAACAGTTGCATCAGGCCATTCTCGAAATGGAAGACAAGAGAAAAGCAATTCGGGCAGAACTTTCTCTTGCCGGAGTTGAAAAACGTCGAGTCAGGGAAGTAATGAAGTTATATAAGTCTAAGACGCTTGATTCATCAAGTGTTGTTCGTAGCCTTGAGAAGGAAATCGGTCAGGGTCGTGCAAATCATGTTGCGCATTACATGCTGAAAGCTTCGCGGAGACACTACCAATTCGAACCCTCTGACTTAATGGACATTATTCAAATGTGCTACGTGCAGGACTGTGATCTTTTCCGCTGCGACAAGAAAATGGCTGACTTGTATCGCGACTATGAGCCATTTGAAGGAAAGCTCGTTTCGAAGTTTAGTGACTTGCCTGCGCGTATAGAGGAGCGCTTGTCCAGCCACCACGAAAGATCGTGAGGTCCCGCATAGCCGACCTTCACGCGGCCAAGACCGTGCCGCAGGGCAAAGATTTCCCTGTTGCACCGCTGCGCAACGGCTGGGTGTCCCTTGTCGAAAGTGGTGGCCCGCGCGAATAGCGGCGAAGCCGCCGCGCGATCGCCGACCCGCCCCCCGGGGCGGCGATTGGTGAGGGCAGGCAGAACACGAACTGTGGAAGAGCTTGGCTGGAATAAATCGCGTTTCTGAGGCCGCGGGACGCCACCCCACAGGTCGGCGATCGCGCGCCCTTGCCCGAGTATCGTTCCGATCCGCTTGTCCATGCCAGTGCACCCCTGCCACGCAACACGCCCGGCAAGCGGCCCGCCCCCAACCACCCGTTTTTTCCCACCCGGCCCCTTCCAACCCGGGCGCGGCTGGCCTATCCATTGCGCGCAGCAACCACGCGAGTCCCCCATGGCCGAACTCATCCTTGTGCGACACGGGCAGGCCAATGCCGCCGCCACCGATGAAGAGAGCTATGACCGGCTCTCGGATCTCGGTCATCAGCAGGCCCGCTGGCTGGGCGAGCACATGGCCGCGACCAACCCGCATTTCGACCGGGTGATCACCGGCACGCTCAGCCGCCAGCGTGACACGGCGCTTTCCATGGGGCTCGAGATCACCGATACCGACCCGCGGCTCAACGAACTCAGCTACTTTGCGCTGGCCCAGGCGCTCGAGGATCAGGCGGGCATCCCGGCGCCGCGTGATCCCACCGAGTTTGCCGTCCATCTGCCCGAGGTGATCGACCATTGGACCCGCGACGCGCTCGACGGCGTGCCCGAGCGCTTCTGCGATTTCTCGGCCCGCGTGACCGGGATCGTGGACGAGATCTGCGAAGGGCATGGGCGCATCCTGATCGTGACCTCGGGCGGGGTGATCGGCATGGTGGTGCGCCATATCCTCGGGCTGGAGAACGGCGGCATGGCGCGGATCATGCTTCAGGTGATGAATTCATCCGTCCACCGGGTCGAGCATGTGCATGACACGCTCATGCTGGGCGGGTTCAACGCCACGCCGCATCTCGACCTTCCGGGGCGCGAACACGCCCGCACATTCGTCTGACGGAGACCAGCCATGACACATCTCTGGGTTCGCGCCGAGCAGCGCCCGAACGAGGACCGCGTCGGCCTCACCCCCGAAGGCGCGAAGGCGCTGATCGACGCGGGATTGCGCGTCACGGTCGAGGAGAGCACGACGCGTGCCATTCCCATCGACGGCTATCGCGCGGCGGGGGCCGAGATCGTGCCGGAGAATTCATGGCCCGAGGCGCCGCGCGACGCGATCATCTTCGGCCTCAAGGAACTGCCCGACGATGGCACCCCGCTGCCGCATCGGCACATCATGTTCGGCCATGCCTTCAAGGGCCAGCATTCGGGCAAGGCGCTGCTCAGGCGATTCAAGGCCGGGGGTGGCACGCTTTACGACCTGGAATACCTCGTCGACGAGAACGGCCGCCGCGTCGCCGCCTTCGGCTACTGGGCGGGGTTCGCGGGGGCGGCGGTCACGCTCATGGCATGGGCGGCGCAACAGGGGGGCGGCATCTGTGGCCCGGTGGGCGCCTATCCGGGCAAGGACGCGATGCTCGCCGATCTCGCCGCGCGGCTCGATGCGACGGATACGACCCGGCCCTCGGCCCTTGTCATCGGGGCGCTGGGCCGGGTCGGCACCGGGGCGGCGGACCTCTGCGAGGCGGTGGGTGTCAACGTCACCAAGTGGGACATGGCGGAGACCGCAAGCGGCGGCCCCTTCCCCGCGATCCTTGACCACGACATCTTCTTCAACTGCATCCTTGCACGCCCCGGCACGCCGGTCTTCGTGCCGCAATCGGCGCTGACCGCGCCGCGCCGCCTGAGCGTGATCGGCGATGTGGCCTGCGATCCGGACAGCGATTACAACCCGGTGCCGGTCTATGACCGGGCCACCACGTGGGACGCTCCGGTCATCCGCGCCCATGACGCTCCGCCGCTCGACGTGATGGCGATCGACAACCTGCCCTCGATGCTGCCGGTCGAGTCGTCGCAGGATTACGCTGCCCAGCTCTTGCCAACGCTGCTCACCCTCTCCAATCTTTCCCAAGGCGTCTGGGCCCGCGCCCACGACACCTTCGAAACCCACGCAAAGGCGCTCTCGGAATGACCCTTGTCATCGGCTATCTCGCGGCCTTCCTCGGCACTGTCTGCTGGATTCCGCAGGCCTGGAAGGCCTGGGCCTCGCGCGATACCGCGGCGCTTTCGCTTCCCTCGAACCTGATGTTCCTCGCCACGGTCTCGCTCTGGTTGCTCTATGGCATCCTCGTGGCCGACTGGCCGCTGATCGTGGCGAATATCTGTGCCGTCACCGCGGTTCTCGCCATCGTGACGGCCAAGCTGAAATTCAAATGAACAGGAGATGACGACATGACAATCCACTGGTGCGGCACCGGCTTTTCCTCGATCCCCGGCCTGCGTCGGCTGATCGCGGCGGGCCATCCTGTCACCGTCTGGAACCGGACGCGCGAGAAAGCACAGGAAGCGGTGGGCGACATCGCCGACGACATCCGCATCTTTGACATCGAGGCGCTGGGTGCCGCGACCGAAAAGGGCTATATCGTGGTGTCGATGCTGCCCGGCGACTGGCATGTGCCGCTGGCCGAGATGTGCCTTGGCAAAGGTGCGCATTTCGTCTCGTCCTCCTATATCGCGCCCGAGATGCGCGCACTTGACGAACCCGCCCGCGAGGCCGGGCTCGCCTTTGTCAACGAGGTCGGGCTCGATCCGGGCATCGACCACCTGATGGCGCATAAGCTGGTGGCGGATTACCGCGCCTCGGACGCCTATGCCCCGGATAACGTGATCAGCTTCACCTCCTATTGCGGCGGCGTGCCGAAAGTGGCCAACCCGATGCGCTACAAGTTCTCATGGGCGCCGGTGGGGGTGTTGAAGGCGCTGCGCTCGCCCTCGCGTTCGATCCGCGACTTCAAGGAATTCAACGTCGGGAAACCGTGGGACGCGCTGTCGCGCTATGACGCGCCGCTGCCCACGCCCGAGAGTTTCGAGGTCTATCCCAACCGCGATTCGCTGCCCTTCATGGCGGATTACGGTTTCGCGCCCGAATGGCCGGTGCGCGAATTCGTGCGCGGCACGCTGCGGCTCAATGGCTGGGCCGAGGCCTGGGCCGACATCTTCGCCGAGATGGACACCGCTTCGGATGCGCGCCTCCAGGAGATCGCCGACGCGCTCCTGCGCGACAACGCCTATGAAGAGGGCGAGGCCGACCGCGTGATCCTCTGCGTCGACCTCAAGGCCGAGAAGGATGGCAAGGCCGCCTGGCACAAGACCTACGTGATGGATGCCTGGGGCGACGAGCATGGCACGGCAATGGCGCGACTGGTGTCGATCCCGGTGTCGCTGGCGGTCGAGGCGGTGATGAACCGCGAGATCCCTGCCGGCGTCAGCCCCGCGCCCGCCGATCCCGAACTGGTCACCCGATGGCTGGGCGAGGTCGAGAAACTGGCCCAGCATCTGCAGATCGTCGAGCAGGCGTGACAGGAAGAAGACGCCCGGGTCACCCGGGCGTTTCGCAACATCCGCCAGAGACTCTGGACCGCGCGTTCACCCGCCGCGAATGAGATCGTCCTCGTCATCCGCCGCCGACAGGCCCAGCGCATCGAGCCCGTTCTCCAGGTGATCCGACAGGTGCGGCGTCCCCAGCAGATAATCCGCCGTCGGCACCGTCGCCTCGGCCATGGCGGTGGCCTTCGCTTCTTCCAGCTCGTCGGCCGAGAAACTGTCGCGCCCGATCCACATCACAGCGACAAGGCTGGCCTGTTCCTCCTCGGTCAGCCGGTCGATGAAGCCGCGCAACTCGCCTTCGGCGCGGTCCAGTTCCCGCGACATCAGGATCACCTGTGCGATCTTGTAAACAGAGATATCGAGCATGGATCATCCTTCCGTTCGCGGTTTTCGTCATTGTCGGCCAAAGATCACCACCACGCAATCCCCCGTCCTTGATCTGACGCAAATCGTCCGCGCGGCGCGTGCCCGCCCGGTGGTGCGATCGAGTATTTTCACCAAGAAAGAACACCAGGCACGAGCCCCTTTCTCTTTCTTGGGAAAAATACTCAAGTCCACCTTTCTGCGCACGGTACGGACGAGCCGGGGCACGAGCCCGCCTGCGCGCGGGGGCGGGTGGGCGGGACGCGCGCAGGCGGGCGGCGGCGAGGGTCAGGACGACGTTTCTCGGCCGGCGAGGGGCACCGCGTCGGACGGGTCCGGGGCCAGCTCCTCGAAATCGAAATTGTCGAGCCGCTGGGCGCGCCGCCCGGCCTTGTCGGCGGAAATCCTGATTTCCGATATGTCCCTGGCCGCCTGCCCGAAATGCCGGTCGAGATTCTCGACCCGGTTCGACAGCCGGTCCACATCCTGGAACAGGAGGCTCAATTCGCGGCGGATCGCGCCGGCCTGTTCGCGCATCCGGGCGTCTTTCAGGATCGCGCGCATGGTGTTGAGCGTCGCCATGCAGGTGGTGGGCGACACGATCCAGACCCGCGCGGCAAAGCCCTCGCGTACCAGTTCGGGGAAATTGGCATGCAACTCGGCATAGACCGCCTCGGAAGGCAGGAACATCAACGCGCCGTCCGCCGTCTCGCCCTCGAGGATATACCGCTCCGAGATCGCCTTGATATGCGCGCGCACCGCCCCGCGCATCATCCGGGCTGCCTCGGTCAGCTCGCCTTGCGTCTGGGCGTTGCGCAGGGCTTCGTAGGCTTCGAGCGGGAATTTCGAATCCACCACGATCGGTCCCGGAGGGTTGGGCAGGTGGATGAGCACATCCGCCCGCCGCCCGTTCGACAGCGCCGCCTGCACGCTGTAGCTGTCGCGCGGCAGCGCCTTGGAGACGATATCGTTGAGCTGGATCTCACCGAAGGCCCCGCGTGTCTGCTTGTTCGACAGGATGTCCTGAAGGCTGAGCACATCGCCCGACAGCTTGGTGATGTTCTCCTGTGCCTTGTCGATCGCGACCAGCCGTTCCTGCAACTCACCCAATGATCTGGCCGTGCGCTGGGCGCTGCCCTGCAGGTTTTCCTGCATCTTGCCCGACACGTCGGTCAGGCGCCTTTCCATCAGTTCGAGCATGCTTTTCTGCGAGGCCGCCTGCGCCTCGCTTACATGCATGAGGCCGCCCGAGAGCTGCTGTTGCCCGTCCGAGAGCGATTGCACCCTTTGCCCCATCGCCGCCATCTGGTGCACCAGCGGCTCCGTCGCCCGCGCCGTGCGTGCCGCCGCGCGCAGGGCCATAACCAGCAGGACGAGCATGATCAGAAGCACCACCCCGCCCACCAGCGCGGCCAGTTCCATTTCGCTCAGGCTATGGCCATTGATCTCGATCATGTGCGCCCGAAAAGCCGTTCGATATCGGACAATTTCAGCTCCACATAGGTCGGGCGGCCGTGGTTGCATTGGCCGGAATGCGGGGTCGCCTCCATCTCGCGCAACAGCGCGTTCATCTCCTCGGCGCGCATCCGGCGCCCCGAGCGGATCGAACCGTGACAGGCCACGCGGCTCAGGATCGCCTCGATACGTGCCTGGAGGTTCAGGCTTTCGCCGATGTCGTCCAGCTCGTCGAGGATGTCGCGCAGCATCGCGCCGGCGTTGACCTCGCCGAGGATCGCGGGGGTTTCGCGCACCGCAATAGCACCGCCGCCGAAGGGTTCGATGGTCAGGCCAAGCCTTTGCAGATCCCCGGCAATTTCCATCAGGCGGGCGCAATCGCCCTCGCTCAACTCGACGATCTCGGGGATCAGGAGCGCCTGTGCCGCGACGCCGGTCTCGGCCATCTGGCGCTTGAGTTTCTCATAGACGAGCCGTTCATGTGCGGCGTGCTGATCTACGATGACCATGCCGGTTTCGGTCTGGGCGATGATGTAATTCTCGTGCAGTTGCGCGCGCGCAGCACCCAGCGGCAGGCCCTGGTCCGTCACGGCGGTCTCGGGTTCGATCCGCGCGCTGGGGGATTCGGCGAAGCCGGGGCTGTCCATCTGCGGGGCCTGCATTTTGTAAGCGGTTGAAATCGCCTGTCCGGAGGGGCGATCCATCTGGTAGACCCGCGCGGGGGCCGGGGTCTCGGGGCGCATGGCGCCCAGCGTCGCGTCGGCGACGGTCGAGGAGGCGCGGTGCCCGGCTTCGGCCAGCGCGTGGCGCAGCGCCGAGACGATCAGCCCGCGTGCCACACCCGGTTCGCGGAACCGCACCTCCGATTTGGCCGGGTGCACGTTCACGTCCACCAGGTGCGGATCGCAATCGATGAAAAGCGCCGCCGCCGGGTGGCGGTCGCGGCTGAGGAAATCGGAATAGGCGGCGCGCAGGGCACCGTAGAGCATCCTGTCACGCACCGGGCGGGCATTGACGAAAAGGTATTGCGCCACGCTCGACCCGCGCGAATAGGTCGGCAGCGCGGCATAACCGGCCAGCCGCAACCCCTCGCGCTCGGCATTGATGCGCAGGGCATTTTCCGCGAAGTCCCGGCCCAGAACCTGTGCCAGACGGCCGTGCAGCGCATCGAAGAGATCGCCGCTCTGCGCGTCGGCGCGAAAGGTCACGCGCCCCTCGCCCCCGCCCGAGACATCGCGCAGGGTAAAGCCCACGTAGGGCTCGGCCATGGCGAGGCGCTTGACCACGTCTCCGATCGCCTGTGCCTCGGCCCGGTCGGAGCGCATGAACTTGAGCCGCGCCGGGGTGGCGTGGAAGATGTCGCGCAACTCGACAATGGTGCCTGGGTTGAGCGCGGCGGGCCTCACCGTGCCCATGCGCCCGCCCGTCACCTCGACCTCGACTCCCTCAGCGCCTGCGACGCGGGTCGTGATGCTGAGCCGCCCGACCGCGCCCAGGCTGGGCAGGGCCTCGCCGCGAAAGCCGAACGTGTGGATGTCGAGCAGGTTCGACCCGTCGATCTTGGAGGTGGCATGACGGCTGAGCGCGAGCGGCAGGTCCGCCGCACTCATCCCGCAGCCGTCATCGCCGACCCGGATCAGGGTCTTGCCCCCATCGGCGTGATCGACCGTGATCCGCGTGGCCCCCGCGTCGAGCGCGTTCTCGATCAGCTCCTTGACCGCGCTGGCGGGACGTTCGACCACCTCGCCGGCGGCAATGCGGTTGATCGCGGCGTCGTCAAGCTGCCGGATGACAGGACGGATATTGGGGGCGTGCGTGTTCATCCCACAAGACCTAGCATTACCTGCGCGATTCTGCCACCGGATTAGCGCGTCGCAGCACCTGGTCCCGGGCGCGTGGACATCATCCAATGATGCAAAGACGCGCCCGATCGGCTAGAGCTTTTCAGGTTTGCACGAAAACAAATGGATCGAAACGCGCGTTAGACCGAAGGGAGAGGCAGCGCGTTTTCGATTCCGTTGAAACCTGAAACGCTTTAGATGCAGGCCAGCGCCCGCCCGGCGCATGACACCAACCACAGGAGACACCGCAATGAAAAGCGAAACCGTCGATGATGCCGTGCTGGAAACCTGGACCGTGGACGAAGTGGCCGACGCCTTCGACCGCGATGAAATCGTGCTGATCGACGTGCGCACGCCGCAGGAATACATGTTCGAACATATCGAAGGTACGCTCTTGATGCCGATGTCGTTCTTCCGCGCCGACAAGCTGCCGGGGCAGAGCGACAAGCGCATCGTGTTCCATTGCGGCTCGGGCGTGCGGTCGGAACGGGTGGCGCGCGCCGCGATTGCTGTCGGGATGGACCGGATCGCGCATATGGGCGGCGGCATGGCCGCGTGGAAAGAGGCGAACAAGCCCCATATCAGCACCAACATGGCCACCGGCGCGCCGCAGCGCGTCGGCGGCAATGGCTGAGACGTGACGAAAAGGCCCGGGCGCGTCGCGCGCGCCCGGCCCGGTCGTCAACATTCTGGACGGAAGTTTAGCCCTTGCCGAAATCGGGATAGGCTTCCATCCCCAACTCGCCCATGTCGAGGCCGTTGATCTCGGTCTCTTCATCGACCCGCAGGCCCATCGTGGCCTTGATGATGAACCAGACCACCAGCGAGGCGACGATGGTAAAGGCCCCGACCAGCACGATGCCGTAGATCTGGGCGCCGAACGAGGCGTCCGAATTGGTCAGCGGAACCGCGAGCGTGCCCCAGATACCGGCGATGAGGTGCACCGGGATGGCGCCGACCACGTCGTCGATCTTGAGCTTGTCGAGGAAGGGCACCGCGAAGACCACGATCACGCCGCCGATCATGCCGATCAGCAGGGCCGCGCCAAGGCTGGGCGCCAGCGGTTCGGCGGTGATCGACACCAGGCCGGCCAGCGCGCCGTTGAGCACCATCGTCAGGTCGGGCTTCTTGTAGAGAAGCTGCGTCAGGATCAGCGCGGCCACGGCCCCGCCGGCGGCGGCGGCATTGGTGTTGGCGAAGATGCGGCTGACATTGGCGGCACTGTCCACGCCACCCAGCGCAAGCTCAGACCCGCCGTTGAAGCCGAACCAGCCCAGCCACAGGATGAACGTGCCCAGCGTGGCCAGCGCGAGGTTGGAGCCCGGCATCGGCACGGTGCGGCCTTCCTTGGTGTATTTGCCAAGGCGCGGCCCGAGGATGATCGCCCCGGTCAGCGCAGCCCAGCCACCCACGGAGTGCACGATGGTCGAGCCCGCGAAGTCGCTGAAGCCCGCGGCGGAGAGAACGCCTCCACCCCAGCTCCAGCTGGCCTGGATCGGATAGATCAGCGCGGTCAGCACGATCACGAACACAAGGAACGGCCAGAGCTTGATCCGCTCGGCCACGGTGCCCGACACGATCGAGGCGGTGGTGGCCACGAACATCAGCTGGAAGAAATAGTCCGACCCGGTCGAGGCGTAATCATAGGCATCCGCGTCCGCGGCCGTCACGCCGACAGGTTCGAGGATGGCGACGCCCAGCGCGCCGACCCAGCCATCGACCATCCAGCCATCACCGGGATACATCAGCACGTAACCGATGATGTAATAGGTGATCGCCGCGAAGGAAAAGAGCGAGATGTTCTTGATGAGCTGCATGGTCACGTTTTTCGAACGCACGAGACCGGCCTCGAGCATGGCAAAGCCCGCTGCCATCCAGAACACGAGGAACCCGCCGATCAGGAAGAGCAGCGTGTTGAAGACAAAGACAGAATCGGTGGGCACGGCGGTCGCGGCCGCTTCACCAGCATCCTGCGCGAAGGACGGCATCGCCAGCATGGCCATGACCGCCGCAAGGCTGATTTTGGTTTTCAGGTAGTTCATCCGTTTTCCCCTTTGGCGCGACGCTCAGATCGCGTCTTCGTTGGTTTCGCCCGTACGCACGCGGACAGCCTGTCCCACGTCCAGCACGAAAATCTTGCCGTCCCCGATCTTGCCGGTGCGCGCGGTCTTGGTGATGGTTTCCACCACCTCGTCGGCCATGGCCGCGCTTACGACGACTTCGAGCTTGATCTTGGGCACGAAATTCACGGCGTATTCCGCGCCGCGATAGATCTCGGTATGGCCCGACTGCGCGCCGAACCCCTTGATCTCGGTGACCATCATGCCGCGCACCCCGATTCCGGTGAGCGCCTCGCGCACCTCCTCGAGCTTGAATGGCTTGATCGTTGCAATGATCAGTTTCACCTCGGTTCCCCTTGTCCTTGCGCCGGACGTCCGGCCTGTTTGCAACTGCAGCAAACCGCGGAACATCGGGGAAAAGGAAGAAAGCCGGGGGGTTTCCCTCCCCTGATTCTCGATGTACTGATTAAAAAACGCACGCCGCACGATTTTTGCACATATTTTATGCAGACGAAAAAACCACACATGCGCAGCTTGGTCTCTACTTTTGCCGGGCGAGTGTTTATTGTGGGCGCAACAAACAGGCACCGGGCAGGGCAACGGAATGAGTGATTCAGGGCGAAAAAGGCCGCCGCTGGTGGCCGACAGGCGGTATCCGTCCAAGACCGCCAAAGCCAGGACACGGGCAAAGCCGAAACCGAAGAAACGCAAGACCCGCGCCCGCCGCCGCAACCCGCTGACCAGGCTCGTTCTCTGGTTCCTGCGGTGGGTCTGGCGGCTGGTCTGGGGGTTCGGCTGGCGCGTGGCAACCGTGAGCGCGATCATCGTCGCGCTGGCCGTCGGCTATGTCACGCTGACCCTCCCGCCGGTCGATCAGCTTTATGACGGGCGCGCGCGCGGGTCGGTCACGCTTCTGGATGCCTCCGGCGATGTCTTTGCGTGGCGCGGCGACCAGTTCGGCGGCGTGATCACCGAAGACACAGTGAGCCGGCATCTCAAGAACGCGATCATCGCCACCGAAGACCGCCGCTTTTACCACCATTTCGGGCTATCGCCCCGCGGCATCGCCTCGGCGGTGCGGATCAACCTGAGCGAAGGTCGCGGGCCGCTGTCGGGACACGGCGGCTCGACCATCACCCAGCAGACGGCAAAACTCATCTGTCTTGGCGTTCCTTATGACCCGGAGAAATGGATAAGCGAGGCCGCCTATGAGGCCGATTGCCGCCAGGGATCGCTCTGGCGCAAGATCAGGGAAGCCGTCTATGCCTTGGCGATGGAGGCGAAATTTACCAAGGACGACATCCTGACCGTCTATATGAACCGCGCCTTTCTGGGTGGCGGTGCGCGCGGCTTCGAGGCCGCCGCGCAACGCTATTTCGGCAAATCCGCCGCGCAGGTGAACCCGCAGGAGGCCGCGATGCTGGCCGGGCTTCTGGTGGCACCCACGCGCTTTGCACCCACCAACAACCTCGAGCGTTCGCAGGCGCGGGCGCAGACCGTGCTCAAGCTGATGCACGAGCAGGGCTATCTCACCGATGAAGAACATGCCGAGGCGGTGGCAAACCCCGCGCGGCTCTCCGAGGCGGCACAGAAGCGCGCGGGCGGATACTTCACCGACTGGGTGATGCGGACCGGCCCCGAGGTCTTCACCCGCGGCACGACCGAGGACGTGATCATCAACACCACGCTCGACCAGCGCATCCAGACAGCCGCGGAAGAGGCCATGCGCGAGATTTTCGAATCCAAGGTGCGCGAAGACTCCGAGGCGCAGGCCGCCATCGTGGTGATGTCTGCCGATGGCGCGGTCCGCGCGATGGTCGGCGGGCGCAAGACCCGCGTTTCGGGCGAGTTCAACCGCGCCACGATGGCCAGGCGCCAGACCGGTTCGGCGTTCAAGCCGTTCGTTTATGCCGCGGCACTCGATCTTGGCCGGTCGCCGCTGGATATGATCGAGGATACGGAATATTGCGTCACGATCCCCGGCTCCGGTGAATGGTGCCCCAAGAATTTCGACCGGGAGTTCCGTGGGCCGGTCACACTGGTTGATGCGCTCAAGACGTCACTGAATGTTCCCGCGGTCCGACTGGCGCAGGAATCGGGGCTCGACATCGTGCGCAAGGTGGCTGTTGAATTCGGCATCGAATCGGACCTCGCCGATGGCCCGGCCCTCGCCCTGGGGGCATCCGACGCGACGCTTCTGGAGATGACGGGCGCCTATGCGGGCATCCTGAACGGGGGCAGTTCGGTCACCCCCTATGGCATGAACGAGTTGAGGCTTCTGGGCGAGCAGGAACCGATCTTTTCGACCGGCACGGGGATCGGCGAGCGCGTGATCCTCGAGGAATCGGCACAGCAGCTGATCTGGATGATGAACAAGGTCATCACCGAGGGCTCGGGCAGGCGTGCCGCCCTGCCCGACCACGAAGCTGCGGGCAAGACCGGCACGTCACAATCGACCCGCGACGCGTGGTTCATGGGCTTCACCGCCGATTACGTGGCCGGGGTCTGGATGGGGTATGACGACAACACGCCGCTGACCGGCGTGACGGGTTCAGGGCTGCCGGCCGAGATCTGGCACGAAACCATGGTACGGGTGCATGAAGACCTGCCGGCGCGTCCCCTGCCGATGAAGGAGCCGACACCTCCGACGCAAACAGAAGAGCCGGATGGGCGCCGCGAAGACCGGGGCCGCACCGGAGGAGACATCAACAGCGTGCTGCGTGGTCTTTTCGGCGCGGACAATCGCTGAGTGCCGGTCAGCTGATGTTTCGAAGATCCTGGATCAGCGCGTCCAAGTCGCCCCGCCGCCGATCGAGCATGGCGCCGATCTCGTCACGCTCGGTCAAGAGCATGTTCACACCTTCGATGAAGATGTTGAAGAACTTGGGCTGTCCTGACCGGTCGCTGACCAGGAACGCGACTTCGAACGGCGACTCGCCGCGCAGATGCGCGATCGTCCTGACCTCGTGGAAATTCTTGACCTCGCGGGCCTTCTGAACCTCGATCCGGCCACCGATGAATTCGCGAAAACGCCGACCGTACTTGCGGCTGACATAGACCTGGAACGCGCGGGTGAAGGCGTCGAGCTGTGCCTCGCTCGCCCGGCGGGAATCGACACCCAGGGCATAGCGCGCGATCGTCGGCACATCGGCATAGCGCACGAAGATCTTCTCGAACTCCGCGATCTTGGCCGACTCCGAGGTCGGCGCGTCGATCACCTTGTTGATATCGGCGACGATCAGATCGACCAGCCGCTTGGCCGCATCCGCGGTCATGGCCCAGACCCCGGAGGGGAGCGCGGCCAGCGCGGCACCGGAGAAAAGGCCGCCGAGAAGATTGCGCCGGGTCATGTCATTCCGAGTATGGATCATCGTAAATCTCGTCATATGGATCATCATATTGGTCAAGGTAGGCATCATCGTCGTCAGAACCAAGTTCGAAGCGGCGATTCTGAAGATACATCGAACGCGATTGTGAATAGCTGTCCGCGCTTTCGTAGAGAACCGAGTCCACCGTATCCGAGTAACGTCCGCGATCACCCAGTTTCGACGCCGCGTTCGCGACCGTGCCATAGTATTTCTCTGGCTTGGGCAAGGTATAGGACAGCGGGTTGGTGAACAGGTCCACGACACGACCTACCGCATCACGCTCGGTGGATGGCCCGAGAATCGGCAGTTCGACATAGGCACCTTCCGGCACGCCCCAGACATGGAGCGTGGCGCCGAAATCGGTCTCGACCTCGGTGATGCCAAAATCGCCCGCCGGATCGCCGAGCCCGCCGATGCCGAACACCGTGTTGAAGGCAAACCGATAGGTGTTCTGCAGCGCCCCGCCCACGTTGCCCTGAAGCAGGTTGTTCACGACCGTGCCCGGCAGGCTGAGATTGGAACCGAAATTTGACAGGGTTTCGGCAACCGGGGCAGGCAAGGTCGAGGCATATCCCTTGCCTGCCGGGCGGATGAGGCCCCGGTCAAGCGCGCGGTTCAGCTCGTGGTTGTTGCGGTTGGTCTCTTCGTAGGGGTCATGAATGTCGCCCGGTGCGTCGTCGGAGTCGGGGACGCTGCAACCGGCCAGTCCAACGACAAGGCAAGCCGACAGGCCGAGGCGGGCAATCCCGACAGCACGGGCCGCGTCTGCCGAAAAGCCGGTCTTGGGAAAGAACGCTGGTGTGTGCATGATGAACCTGACTGGTTTCAAAGAGATTGGTCGGCGGCAAATTCCCATCCCATCATCCAGCGTCCGTTTCAGGTATGGCAGAACGGGGATACGAGTTGCGGTGATAGAACAAGATGGGCCGAATGACAACAAATCACCGTGGCAGGTGACAAGAGAAAGCGACGGTGCCGGCGAATCGCTTCACCCGTTCGCGCACCGCGCGCCGCATGCACATCGCGCTGGCAATTCGGGTTTCCCTTCGGCATTGGTTTGCAATAGCGTCGCCGCGAGATCAGCCAGAGGAGAGCCATGATGCCGTCGCAAATCGAAACCCGCCTTGCCGAACTGGGCGTCACCCTGCCCGACGCCGCCGCGCCGGCGGCCAACTATGTGCCCTATGTGCAGGTCGGCGATCTTGTCTTCGTGTCCGGGCAGGTGGCGATGGACGAGAACGGTTTGATCAAGGGCAAGCTCGGCGCCGACATGGATGTCGAGGGCGGAGTGGCCGCGGCCAAACGCTGTGCCATCATGCTCCTGGCCCAGGCCCGGGCCGCCTGCGGCGGCGATCTCGACCGGCTTGCCCGCGTGGTCAAGCTGACCGGCTTCGTCAACTCGACCGACACGTTCGGAGATCAGCCCAAGGTGATCAACGGATGCTCGGATTTCCTTGTCGAGGCCCTCGGCGACGCGGGGCGCCATTCGCGCTCGGCTGTGTCGGCGGCCTCGCTTCCCTTCGGCGTCGCGGTCGAGATCGAAGCCATTTTCCAGATCAAGTGACGATGACGAAACTCGACCCATCGTTCACCCGTGCCCCGATCGCGCACCGGGCCCTGCACGACATAACCGACGGGCGGCCCGAGAATTCGCGCGCCGCGATCCGGGCGGCACTCGCCGCGGGTTACGGGATCGAGATCGACCTTCAGCTTTCGCTCGACGGTCAGGCGATGGTGTTCCACGATTACGATCTTGGCCGCCTGACCGGTCAGTCCGGCTCGATCCGCCAGCGCAGCGCGACCGAACTCGGACGCCTGCCCCTGCTGCATGGTGACGGCGAGGGCGTGCCGACCCTTACCGATGTTCTGGCCCTTGTTCAGGGGCGCGCGCCGCTGCTGATCGAGATCAAGGACCAGGACGGAATCATGGGGCCGAATGTCGGCACGCTCGAATATGCCGCGGCGCAGGCGCTTGGCAGCTACGAGGGGCCGGTGGCGGTCATGTCGTTCAACCCCCACGCAGTCGAGGTCATGGCCCGGCTCATGCCCGATCTGCCGCGCGGGTTGACCACGAGCGCCTTTACCCCGCATAACTGGCCGCTGTTGCCGACGGCGACCTGCGATCACCTGGGGCGGATTCCCGACTATGACAGGCTCGGGGCGAGCTTCGTGTCGCATGAACAGCATGACCTGCACAATCCGCGCCTGGCCGAGTTGCGCGCCAAGGGGGGGGCGATCCTGTGCTGGACCGTCACCTCGCCCGAAGCCGAGACCGAGGCCCGCGAAGTCGCCGACAATATCACCTTCGAGGGATATCGCGCGGCACTGCCGTCTTGATCCGACGCCCGGACGCGCCAATATCGGGATGGATGGACACCGAAACCGCGATCGAGATCCGGACCATGACATCGCTTTCCGAGATTGCGGAAAGCGATTGGGATGCCTGTGCCTGTCCCGAGGCCATCCAAGGCGGGCGCCCGGCCGATCCCTTCACCACGCATCGGTTTCTGTCGGCGCTCGAAGACAGCGGCTCTGTCGGGCGGGGAACGGGATGGGAGCCGCATTACCTCACCGCCCATGTCGGCGATGACATCATCGCCTGCGCCCCGCTTTATGCCAAGTCGCATTCACAGGGCGAATACATCTTCGATCACAACTGGGCCCATGCCTATGAGCGGGCGGGCGGGCGCTATTACCCCAAGCTCCAGGTTGCCGTGCCCTTCACCCCGGCCACCGGGCGCCGTTTCCTGACGCGGCCGGGTTTCGACGGTATCGGGCGGCAGGCGCTGGTTCAGGCGGCGATGCAACTGGCCGACCGCAACGGGCTCAGCTCGGTGCATGTCACCTTCTGCACCGCGGACGAGGCCGAGGAGGGCGAGACCCTGGGCATGCTGCACCGGACCACGCAGCAATTCCACTGGCAGAACCGCGAGTATGCCGATTTCGACGGTTTTCTCGCCTCGCTGAGTTCGCGCAAGCGCAAGACCATCCGCAAGGAACGCAGGACGGCACAGGCGTTCGGCGGAGAAATCCGGGCGCTGACCGGCGACGAGATCCGCCCCGAACATTGGGATGCCGTCTGGCGCTTCTACCAGGATACCGGCGCGCGCAAATGGGGCACACCCTATCTCACGCGCGCGTTCTTCGACATCGCGCATGAGCGGTTGCGCGACGATGTGCTGCTGGTACTGGCATTTCGCGACGGCGAACCCGTGGCCGGGGCGCTCAATCTCATCGGGCGCGATTCCCTGTTCGGGCGCTATTGGGGCTGCATCGAACATCACCCCTGCCTGCATTTCGAAATCTGCTATTATCAGGCCATCGACTTCGCCATCGCCCACGGGCTTTCCACGGTCGAGGCCGGCGCGCAGGGCGAACACAAACTGGCGCGCGGCTACATGCCCACAACCTGCCACGCGCTGACCTGGGTGGGCGACCCTGGGTTTCGCGATGCGATCGCGCGCTATCTCGACGCGGAACGCGCGGCGGTCGCCGAAGAGGTCGAAATTCTCACCGAATACGGCCCGTTCCGCAAAACCATCCAAGAGGAGGATCACGATTGAACGAACTACTGTCAGACACGGCCCGCGACAGCCTGCTCAAACCGCTTTTCGACACCGGATGGACCATGGTCGAGGGGCGCGATGCCATCACCAAGGATTTCAAGTTCGACGATTTCCCCGAGGCGTTCGGCTGGATGACCCGGGTGGCGATCTTTGCCGAGAAATGGGGGCACCACCCGGAATGGAGCAATGTCTATAACAATGTGACGGTGACGCTCACCACGCATGACGCGGGCGGGCTTTCGGC
This sequence comes from Rhodobacteraceae bacterium HLUCCO07, assembly GCA_001314705.1. Classification (GTDB taxonomy): domain Bacteria; phylum Pseudomonadota; class Alphaproteobacteria; order Rhodobacterales; family Rhodobacteraceae; genus Aquicoccus. The sequence continues at coordinate 171,799 of LJSU01000025.1, read as the reverse complement.
GCTCGACGCCAAGCTTGCGCGCAAGATGGACAGCCTCTGACCGCAATAGCGCGCGATTTCTCCGCGGAAAGGGTCACCCGCCCGGGTGATCCTGGCTGCGCCCGGCGATTCGGGTACGCGGCTTTCGCTGTGTTGCGGGTCTGCCGAACCCCTTGAAACGTGCCGTTTGACATTTCTGACTGTTTTTGTCATTTATAGAAATGCCCAGCCACCCCGGCGCATTTCGGGGAAGCCCGCGACCAGTCAGAACCGGAGCCGAGAAATGCACATGAACCAGATGGCGGGCCAATCACATCCCGCGCATGACGCCAACCAACGCACAGGACTGAACGACCTTTGGGAACTTGTCTCGGACATGGGCGGGCTGCGCCTGCCCGATTGCGAATGGCTCGTTGACCGCCTGCTCCCCGAGAACCCGGAGGACACGCCATGATGCATCGCAACACGGCCGACATGCAGTCCTCTGCCAGCGACTCGACCCCTCTTTACAAGGCCGAAGACCTGATGCTCGGCGGGCAGGTCGCGCATATCGTGCTCGGTGAACAGCACTACATCCTGCGCATCACCCGGGCGGGGAAGCTGATTCTCACGAAATAGGCACGAGGCCCATGACTCGCCGTCATCTGGCAGGGTTCGACCAGGCGTCGCGTCAACATGGCGCATATGGTCGCATCATTTCCGACAAAATCTGTTGGTTTTCTCTGGATCGGCAGCTAGATTGCCCATATGATCGCAAAACAGGGGATTCCACGCCCCGACCAGAACCGCGAGGCCCTTCACCATGATCGTCTGCCATTGCATGAACATCACCGACAAGGACATCCGCTCGGCAATCGAGTGGATGCGGCGCGCCGATCCTGATACCATCGTGACACCGGGCAAAGTGTATCACGCACTTGGAAAGCGCGCGGATTGCGGTGGGTGCCTGCCGCATTTCATGGCCACGATGGAGACCAGTGACAGCTTTCAGGTGCCAGCCACTCTGCGCAACATGAGACAGAGAAAGCCAAGGAGAACCGCTCATGAAAGGCGACAAGAAAGTTATTGAATACCTCAACACCGCGCTTCGCTCGGAGTTGACAGCCGTAAGCCAGTACTGGCTGCATTACCGCCTTCAGGAGGATTGGGGCTTTGGCCGGCTTGGCGCGAAATCGCGCGAGGAAAGCATCGAAGAGATGCACCACGCCGACAAGCTCATCGAGCGGATCATCTTTCTCGAAGGCCACCCCAACCTGCAAAAGCTCGATTCGCTCAGGATCGGGGAAAACATCAAGGAAACCCTCGAGGCCGATCTCGCCGCCGAACACGACGCGCGCAACCTTTACATCGAGGCGCGCAAGCATTGCGACGAGGTGGGCGACCATGTCTCGAAGAACCTGTTCGAAGAGCTGATCGCGGACGAGGAAGGGCATATCGACTATCTCGAGACCCAGCTCGACCTGTTCGAGACCCTCGGGGAGCAGAAATACGCGCTCCTGCAGGCCCAGCCGGCAAACGAGGCCGAGTAACAGGACCGGCAAAGCCCCGCATTGCATCAACGGCCCGGACCCCGCCGCCCGGGCCGTTTTCGTTTCAGACGGGCCTTGCGCGAAGCACCGGCACCCAGGGCCAGGCGGTCCGTACCTTTACACAACTTTCGTATTACCGTCACACCGGTTTGACAATTCTGGTGTCTGCATCCCCCCACATGAAACGGGGGTCCGTATGCTTGCCTTTGACAACCTGACAAAGCGCTTCGGCGCGAACATCGCCGTGGACAATGTCTGTGTCTCGATCGACAGGCCGATGATGGTCGGGATCATCGGCGCCTCGGGCGCGGGGAAATCCACCCTCCTGCGCATCATCAACCGCCTGACCGACGCCACCAGCGGCAAGCTGGAATTCGAAGGCCGCGACGTGCTGGGTCTCAAGGGCAACGCCAAGCGCGCATGGCAGTCGCAATGCGCCATGATCTTTCAGCAGTTCAACCTCGTGCCGCGCATGGACGTGGTTTCGAACGTGCTGCACGGCACGCTCAACCGGCGCTCGTCGCTGGCCACGATGTTCAATCTCTATCCGACGGCCGACATCCACAAGGCCATCGCGATCCTCGACCGGCTTGGCATCGCCGAACATGCGTCCAAGAGGGCAGAGGCGCTTTCGGGTGGTCAGCAACAGCGCGTGGCCATCGCCCGCGCGTTGATGCAGGACCCCAAGATGATCCTCGCCGACGAGCCGATCGCTTCGCTCGACCCGATGAACGCGCAGATCGTGATGGACGCGCTGCGCCGCATCCACGACGAGGACGGTCGCACCGTCATCGCCAACCTGCACACGCTCGACACCGCGCGGCGCTATTGCGACCGGGTGATCGGGATGCGGCTGGGTCGGATCGTGTTCGACGGCACGCCCGAACAGCTCACCACCGGCGTGGCACGCGACATCTACGGGGCGGATGCCGATTTCTCCGAGTCGGCGACCAGCACCAGCATCGACACCATCGAACGCCCCGCTGCCCGCGCCCTTCACGAGGCCAAGGCCATCGTCTGACGTTCACCACCCCCGTCGCGAACCCGCGTCGGGACCCACCACCAGAGAGAGAGAAAGAGAGAGAGAAGATGAAACAGATCCTCGCGGCCGCCCTGGCCACCACCGCACTCGTCACGCCCGCGCTGGCACAGGACAACATCGAAGAATTCCGCATCGGCATCCTCGGCGGCGAGAACGCCCAGGACCGGATGACCAGCAACGAATGCTTCCGCGCCAAGGCCGAGGAACTGCTGGGCGTTCCGACCAAGCTCTTCACCCCGGCCGATTACGACGGCGTGATCCAGGGCCTTGTGGGCGGGTCGATCGACATGGCCTGGCTGGGCGCTTCGGGCTATGCCAAGGCCTGGCTGACCGACCCTGACGCGATCGAGCCGATCATGGTCAAGACCAATGACGACGGCTCCTACGGCTACCACTCGATCGGTTTCGCCCGCAAGGACAGCGGCATCACCTCGCTCGAGGACATGCAGGGCAAGTCCTTCGGCTTCGGTGATCCGAACTCGACCTCGGGCTACCTGATTCCCTCGATCGAGATCCCCGAGAGCACCGGCGGCTCGATGGAATCGGGCGACTACTTCGGCGAAGTGAAGTTCACCGGTGGCCATGAGCAGACCATCGTCGCGGTGGCCAATGGTGACATCGACGGCGGCGTGACCTGGGCCGACGGCATGGGCGACTGGGAAGACGGCTACAACTCGGGCGCGCTGCGCAAGGCGTCGGATGCGGGCCTCGTTGACATGAACGAGCTTGTCGAGATCTGGAAATCCAAGCCGATCCCCGAAGGCCCGATCGTGCTGCGCAAGGAGTTGCCCGAGCGGGTGAAGGTCGACATCGCCACGCTCACCGCGTCGCTGCCCTACATGGACCCCGACTGCGCCTACAACTTCATGGCCGGCGATGCCCTGGGCTTCCAGCCGATCGACCACGACGCCTATATCTCGATCATCGAAGCACGCAAATCCAAGATGTAAGACCGCGCACCGCGCACCCGGCCGGCCCCGACAACACGGGGCCGGTCATTCCTTTTCCAATTCCCCGCTCAAGGAGAAGCCGCAATGGCGGATACCACGATAGGCCAGTCCGTGGGCGCAGAGCGCACCACCGAGATTCAAGACGCCTATATGGCCATGACGCGCACCAAGCGCATGTATGGTGGCATCATGCTGGTGATCTTCATCGCGTTGATGGCGTCGGGCTTCATGCTCGCCGACAGCCGCAACGCAGGTGGCTTCTGGGACGGGATCCTCAACATTTTCGTTTTCCCCGGCGAGGTGATCAAGGAGGCAAGCGAGAAGTTCACGCTCCTGCCCGCGCTGATGGTCAAGTTTTTTCCTTCGCTGATCGAGACGATCAACATCGCCGCGGCCTCGACGCTGGTGGGCGGGTTGCTCGCGATCGTCCTGTCGCTCTTGTCCACGCGCGGCATGGCACTGTTTCCCCGGCTGATCGGCCTCTTTCGCCGGATGATGGATGTCATGCGCGCGGTCCCCGAGATCGTCGTTGCGCTGGTGCTGATCTTCATTCTCGGCGGCGGGCCGGTGCCGGCGATGATCGCCATCGCGCTGCACACCACCGGCGCGCTGGGCAAGCTTTTCTCGGAAATCAACGAGAACGCCAGCCTCAAACCGCTCGAAGGCTTGGAGAGCACCGGTGCCACCTGGGTTCAGCGGATGATGCTGGGCGTCGTGCCGCAGGTCGCGCCCAACTGGCTGAGCTATGCGCTTTTGCGGTTCGAGATCAACATCCGCGCCTCGGCCATCCTCGGGTTCGTCGGATCGGGCGGCATCGGCTATGACCTCAAGAACGCCTTCAGCTGGGGCCAGGGCCGCTATGACCAGGTGGCGGCGATCTTCATCCTGCTGTTCCTGACCATCGTCTTCTTCGATCAGGTATCGAGCCACTACCGCAACAAACTCGTCGGAAAGGTGTAAGGCCATGACCGCAACCGCAGAAACGATGCCCGTCACCGACCTGAAACAGACTGCCACCGCGCTGATCGCCCGCAAGCGGCTGATCGCCTTTGCCACGCCGACGGTCATCCTGGCCTATTTCGTCTATCTCTTCTTCGCGTTCGACATTCCCGGGCTGGTAGATCGCGCACGCATGGACAATGCCGCGATCCTCGTCGCTGACAGCTACAGCTACAAGACCCATGTCACCCACGACAACCGCAACGGCGGTCTGCGCTTCGCCATCGAGGGCGAGAACAAGGGCACCTACCCCGAGGGCATGTTGCCCGATTTCGTCACGCGGACCGGCGAGGACGCGGTCGACGTCACGCTCAAGGCCGGGGAAAGCGCCGAGATCAAGGGGACGACCCTGCACTATACCCGCCCCGATTACGGCACCGTCACCGTGACGCTCGAGGGCCGTGACATCATTCTGGACACACCCGACGGTGAGGTGCCCGACTGGATCAGCGCCAGCAATGCCCGCGTCAATATCACCGGCGCTGGCGGGCGTGCCATCGTCACCCGCGCCCGCACCGAGGTCTACCGCTATTCCTTCGGCTGGGAGCTCTTCTGGTTCACCCTTGACAGCCCGTTTTACGGCAAGAGCTTTGGCGAACTGGTGGGGCTTGCCCTGTCGGGCGACCGGGTGGTCGCCGACAAGAGCAATATTGCCGCCATCGTGAACGATGTCTGGACCAACAAGATGTGGCGGCACAAGGATGTGATCTGGGCGATCTTCGAAACCATCCTCATGGCCTTTCTCGGCACGATGGGGGGCGCGATCATCGCCCTGCCGATGGCCTTTCTCGCGGCGAAGAACTTCAGCCGCCTGATGAGCGTCCGCTTCGCCATGCGCCGGATCTTCGATTTCGTGCGCGGGGTCGATGGCCTGATCTGGACCATCATCCTCAGCCGCGCCTTCGGCCCCGGCCCATTGACCGGCGCGCTGGCGATCCTGATCACCGACACCGGCAGCTTCGGCAAGATGTTCTCCGAGGCGCTCGAGAATGTCGACAACAAGCAGATCGAGGGTGTCGCCTCGACCGGGGCCAAGCGGCTGCAACGCTATCGCTTCGGCGTGATTCCGCAGGTGACACCGGTGTTTCTCAGCCAGATCCTCTATTACCTCGAGTCCAACACCCGCAGCGCCACGGTGATCGGGGCGATCACCGGCGGCGGGATCGGGCTCTTGCTGACACAGGCGATCATCACCCAGAAGGACTGGGAAGAGGTGAGCTATTACATCGTGCTGGTGATCGTGATGGTGATCGCGATGGACTGGTTCTCGGGCTGGCTGCGCGGGCGCCTGATCGGCCGGAACGAGGCGCATTGATGGCCCGCCTGAGCCCCGACGCGCCGTCCGTTCACCCCGACTGCGAGATCACCGATGTCACCTTTGGCCGCTATGTCGAGATCGGGCGCGGCAGCCGCGTGGCCCACTCGGTGATCGGCGACTATTCCTATTGCGACCGTCAGGCCGACATCGCCAATGCCGAGATCGGCAAGTTCGCCAATATCGCCAGCTTTGCCCGGATCGGCCCGACCGATCACCCGATGGACCGGGCCAGCCTGCATCACTTTCACTACCGGTCGGCGGATTACTGGGACGACGCGGAAAACGACGCGGATTTCTTTGCCCGCCGCCGCGCCCGCATCGTCCGGATCGGGCATGACACCTGGATCGGGCACGGCGCCGTCATCCGACCCGAGGTGACCATCGGGCATGGGGCGGTTGTCGCGACGCTGGCCGTCGTCACCCGCGACGTGGCGCCCTACGAGATCGTCGCGGGGGTACCGGCCCGACCGATCCGCCAGCGAATTGCGCCCGACATCGCGGAACGCCTGATCGCCCTGGCCTGGTGGGACTGGGATCACCAGACCCTGCGCGCGCGACTTGCCGAGTTCCGCGCGCTGCCCATCGAGGCGTTTCTCGAGAAATACGAAACCCGCTAGGGGGTGACGGGCCGGGTCGGTGTCCGTACGAAGAGCATACGCCCGCCGCCTCACTCGGCCGCAAGTCGTGGCTGCGCCAGCACAGACAGGAACCGTGCGGCGGCCTCGCCGGCGAGATAGGCCAGCTCTCCCCTCGCAAGCGTCGCCTCGATCACCCGCGTCTGGGCGTTCATCACGACGATATCGGCCCGTTTGCCGGGGTCGAGCGTGCCGCGATCGGTGAGCTTCATGATCCGCGCCGGGTTGGTCGAGATCATCGCCCAGGCCCGCGCAAAGCACAGCGGCCCGTCCTGGGCCAGCGCCTGCGCCGCGGCCGGCAGCGCCGGGTAATGGTAATCCGACACCAGCACATCGCAAAGGTTCCGTGCGATGAGGGTCGAGGCCGACACGTTGCCCGACTGCGACCCCCCGCGCACCACGTTGGGCGCACCCATCACCACAGCGTCACCATAGGCCCGGGCCACCGCGGCCGCGTTGGTCCGCGTGGGGAACTCACAGATCCGCGCCCCGATGGCGTGGAACAGGTCGCGGGTTTCCCCGTCCGGGTCGTCATGGCTGCCGTAAAGCACGCCCATGTCGTCGAACGCCGCGGCCAGCGCGTTGAGATGGCGCGGAACCTCTCCGGCCCGGTCCTGCGCGGCCCGGATACGGGCAATGAAATCCTCGACGGTTCCGCCTTCTCGCTCGGCCCAGTGGGCGAGGTTCTGCGGCGCCTCGCGCACCATCTGGATCGCCTCGGGGATGTGGTTGTTGAATACCACGTAGTCGATCCCGAACCGGCGCACCGCCGCGATCATCCGCTCGCGGGTCTCGGGCATGTGGGTTTCGCAGCGGATCTGCAACCGCATGTCGGTCATCGCACCGGGCCTGTAGGCCATAAGCGCCCCGGCCAGATCCTCGGCGAAATCCGGCCCCCGCAACCCGCCTTCCCAGCTCCAGCCCTGGGCCAGCCACGCGGTGGTGATCCCGTGCGCCGCCAATTCGCGATCAAGCGAATGCAGGGCCATGTCGATCGGAAAAGGTGCCTTGGGGCGCGGCGCGATGTGGCGCTCGAACCCGTCGCCATGCATGTCCACGATCCCCGGCAGCAGGAAATAGCCCGACAGGTCGACATCCACCGCATCCCTGCCATGCACCCCCCCGACGATCCGCCCCTCCGCAAGGGACAGATCATCGGTGCGCAACACGTCGTCGCGCAGGACTGCAGCACCCGTGAGGCGCAAGGGAGGAAGCCGTCGTATCATCGCCGAAACCTGCTCTGGCTTTTTGCATGGTTATACAGGGGCTTCGTATCGTTTACATGACGCAGCGTCATCAATCCGGCGCCACGGTCAGCGTCACGCGCTCGCCCGCGAACCATGTCGTGCCCCGCTCGATCGGCCGCCCCTCGGGGCAGACATTCACGCTCAGCGCCTTGAGGAGCGGATCACCCTCGCGCAGCCGCAGGTGCAGCGCCTGTGTCGCCGATGCCCGCTCGGCCACGAGCCGGGTTTCGGCGCGGGTGAAGTCGGCAATCCCGTTCATCCGCAGCGCCTCGGTCACGGAACTCGTCTCGGCCAGGGCCTCGGCGAGGTCCGGTACGCGGGCCTCGGGAAAGACACTCTCGAAATGGGCGATCGGCGTGCCCCCGGCCAGCGAAAGCCCTTCATAGACGATCACCCGCGCCCCGGTGTCCAGCCCGAGCGCCGCCGCCTCGTCGCGGTTGCAAAGCCGGGTTTCGACCCGCAACACCTGCTTTTCCGGCAACCGCCCCGTCGCCGCGATGTTGCGGTGAAACCGCACGCGACGACCGATGGGATAGTCCGCCGGGGGCGTCTCGACGAACACCCCCGCGCCGCGCCGCGAGCGCGTGATGCCCCGCTCCGACATATCCGCCAGCGCGCGGCGCACTGTGTGGCGATTGACGCCGAACCGCGCGGCCAGAACCGCCTCGGTCGGCAGCTTGTCCCCGGCCCGGTAGTGCCCTGCCGTTATCTCGCCTTCCAGGGTCGCGGCGATCGAAGTCCAGACTGGTTTGCGTGCCATGTGTCACCAAAAATTCACGAAAGACGGGTTGCCATGCCACCACCGGCGGCCCTATGATTTGTCTAGTTGTATAGTAATGTGGACAAATCGGCAAGGTGTCTAGATGACCGCGCAAGATGACCAGAACGAGGCCCGCAAAGGCTGGATGAGCCTATTGGCAAAATCCCCGGCCCAGCGCCTTGCCGACCTCACCGGCGAGATCACCGACTGGCCCGGCTTCGAATGGCTCCGCCCGCCCGAGGTCGGCGGCGTGATGGTGCGCGGCCGCACCGGCGGCACCGGCGCGCCCTTCAATCTCGGCGAGATGACGGTGACGCGCTGCGCCCTGCGCCTTGCCACGGGCGAGGTCGGGCATGGCTATGTGCAGGGCCGCGACAAGGCCCATGCCGAACGTGCCGCCCTGATCGACGCGATGATGCAGACCGAGCGCGCCGAGGAGCTGCGCCGCGCGGTGCTTGACCCGCTGGAAACGCAACTGCAGGCCGCCAAGGCCAGCCGCGCCGCCAGGGCCGCCGCCACCAAGGTCGATTTCTTCACGATGGTCCGGGGGGAAGACTGATGCGCGACGACACGCTTTCCGGTGGCTTTGCCAACCCGTCCGTCGATGCCGCCCATGCGTTCCGCGCGGCGCTTTCGGCGCTGTCCCGGCCCGGGCACATGGAAACCCTTGCCGGGGCTCATGCCCCCGCCCCGGTCTCGCCCGCCGCGGCGGCGCTTCTGCTCACGCTCTGCGACGCGGAAACGCCGATTTACCTCGCCCCCTCGCATGACACGCCCGCCATACGCGACTGGATCGCCTTTCACACCGGCGCACCCATCACGCCCCCCGAGACGGCACATTTCGCCCTTGGCCGCTGGCCCGACCTGCCCGGCCTGGAGGACTTCCCCACCGGCACGGCGGATTATCCCGACCGTTCGACCACGATCATCGTCGAGCTGGATCGGCTCACGGCGGAGGGCGCGCGCCTCACCGGGCCGGGGATCGAGACCGAGGCGCATCTCTCGCTTCCCGCAATCGCGCCGTTCCGCGCCAACCGGGCGCTCTTTCCGCTCGGGCTCGATTTCTATTTCACCTGTGGCGCGTCGCTTGCCGGGCTGCCACGCAGCACGAACGTGGAGGATGCCTGATGTACGTGGCGGTCAAGGGTGGCGAACGCGCCATCGACAACGCACATGACTGGCTGGCCGAGGAACGCCGCGGCGATGCGTCGGTGCCCGAACTGGACGTGGCGCAGATCCGCGAACAGCTTTCCCTCGCCGTCAATCGCGTGATGGCCGAAGGCTCGCTTTACGACCCGGACCTCGCGGCTCTGGCGATCAAGCAGGCGCGCGGCGACCTGATCGAGGCGATCTTTCTGATCCGCGCCTATCGCACCACGTTGCCCCGGATCGGCCATTCCCGCCCGGTCGATACCGGCGCCATGGCCTGCATCCGGCGCATTTCGGCCACGTTCAAGGACGCCCCCGGCGGGCAGGTGCTGGGCCCGACCTTCGATTACACCCATCGGCTTCTGGATTTCAAACTCGCCGCCGAGGGCGAGACGCCACGGGCCGCCACGGGCGAAGGTCTCGCCTCCGAGATGCCCCGGATCACCGATTTCCTGAACCGTGAAGGGCTGATCCAGGACGAACCGCCCTGTGACGACACCCCGCCCGACATGACCCGCGCGCCGATGGAATATCCCGCCACCCGCGCCCTGCGGCTTCAGGCGCTGACGCGCGGCGACGAAGGCTTCGTGCTGGGCATGGCCTACTCCACGCAGCGCGGCTATGGCCGCAACCATCCTTTCGTGGGCGAATTGCGCATCGGCACGGTCGCCGTGGAAATGGACATCCCCGAGCTGGGCTTTGCCATCGAGATCGGCGAGATCACCCTGACCGAATGTGAAACCGTCAACCAGTTCATGGGCTCCAAGACCGAGTCGCCGCAATTCACCCGCGGCTATGGTCTCGTCTTCGGCCAGACCGAGCGCAAGGCGATCTCGATGGCGCTGGTCGATCGCGCCTTGCGCTGGGATGAACTGGGCGAGGATAACGAGGGCGCCCCGGCCCAGGACGAGGAATTCGTGCTCTCCCATGCCGACAACATCCAGGCCACGGGCTTTCTCGAACATATCAAGCTGCCGCATTACGTCGATTTCCAGTCCGAGCTCGAGCTGATCCGCAAGGTCCGCGCCGAGGCGCAGGAAGCAGCCCGGCAGGAGGCGGCGGAATGACTCATATCGTCTTTGATATCGGCAACGTGCTCCTGCGCTGGGATCCCTACGCGGCCTTTGCCCACCTGCCCCGGGCCGAGGTCGAGGCGATGTTCGATGCGGTCGATTTCCCCGCCTGGAACCTCGCCAATGACGGCGGCCGGTGCCGGGCCGAGGCGATCGCGGCCATAAGCGAAACCCACCCGGGGCACGCCGCGCGGATGGAGGAATATTTCGACCGGTTCCATCACACGATCCAAGAGCCGATCCACGGCACGTGGCAGATTGCCGACCGGCTCAAACGGGATGGCAGGCGGCTCTTCGGCCTGACCAATTTCTCGGCCGACACATGGCCCGTCGCGCTCGCCCTGCATGGCGGGTTGGCCCACCTGTTCGAGGATGTCGTGGTTTCAGGGATGGAAAAGACCGTGAAACCCGAGCCGCACATCTACACCATCCTGTGCGACCGCAACGGGCTGGAGCCCGCTGATTGCCTCTTCATCGACGACCGCGCAGAGAACGTCGCCGGCGCGCGGGCCGTGGGCTGGGACGGGGTGCAGTTCACCACGCCCGAAGCACTGGAACTGGCCTTGGCCGAAAGGGGGCTGCTGTGAGCGATTACAACTTCGCCTATCTCGACGAACAGACCAAGCGGATGATCCGCCGCGCCCTGCTCAAGGCGGTGGCGGTGCCGGGCTACCAGGTGCCGTTCGCCAGCCGGGAGATGCCCATGCCTTATGGCTGGGGCACCGGCGGGGTGCAGGTCACGGCGGCCTGCCTCACCCCCGATGACACGCTCAAGGTAATCGACCAGGGCGCCGACGACACCACCAACGCCGTGTCGATCCGCAAGTTCTTCGAGAAAACCGCGCAGGTGGCGACCACCGAACAGACCCGCGCGGCCAGCGTGATCCAGACCCGCCACCGCATCCCCGAGGAACCGCTCACCGCCGACCAGATCCTGGTTTACCAGGTGCCGATCCCCGAGCCGCTGCGCTTTCTCGAACCGCGCGAAACCGAAACCCGGCGGATGCACGCACTCGAGGAATACGGCCTCATGCATGTGAAACTCTACGAGGACATCGCCCGCCACGGCCATATCGCCACGTCCTATGCCTACCCGGTCAAGGTCGAGGGGCGCTACGTGATGGACCCGTCGCCGATCCCGAAATTCGACAACCCCAAGCTGGAAACCGCGGCGCTGCAACTCTTCGGCGCGGGCCGCGAACAGCGCATCTATGCGATCCCGCCGCATACCAGGGTGGTCAGCCTCGATTTCGAGGATCACCCCTTCGAGGCGAGCAAGGCCGATCATCCCTGCGATCTCTGTGGCGCGCGTCACACATATCTCGACGAGGTGATCACCGATGATGCGGGCGGGCGCATGTTCGTCTGCTCCGATACCGACTATTGCGCCCAGCGTCGGGCCGAGGGCCATCGCGGCCGGCTTTCCCCACAGGAGGACGCAGCATGACCCCGCTTCTCTCGGCGCGCAGTATCGCGAAATTCTATGGCACCCGCATCGGCTGCACCGATGTGAGTTTCGACCTCTACCCCGGCGAGGTTCTGGGGATCGTGGGCGAATCCGGCTCGGGCAAATCCACGCTTTTGAACTGCCTTGCCGGGCATCTCGCCCCGGACACGGGCGAGATCCTCTTCGACACCCGCACCGACGGGCCCCGCGACACGCTCAGGATGAGCGAGGCCGAGCGGAGGATGCTGTCGCGCACCGATTGGGCCTTCGTGCACCAGAACCCGCGCGACGGGCTGCGCATGGGCGTCTCGGCGGGCGGCAATGTAGGCGAGCGGCTGATGGCCGTGGGCGCGCGCCATTACGGCAACATCCGCGCCGAGGCCACCGACTGGCTCGGCCGGGTCGAGATCACCGATGACCGGCTCGATGACCGCCCCTCGGATTTTTCCGGCGGGATGCAACAGCGGCTCCAGATCGCGCGCAACCTCGTCACCGGGCCACGGCTTGTCTTCATGGACGAACCTACCGGCGGGCTTGACGTGTCGGTGCAGGCGCGGCTGCTGGACCTCCTGCGCGGGCTGGTGCGCGAAATGGGCCTGTCGGCGATCATCGTCACCCATGACCTTGCCGTGGTGCGGCTCCTGGCGCATCGGCTCATGGTGATGAAATCCGGCCACGTGGTCGAACAGGGCCTCACCGATCAGGTGCTGGACGATCCGCAACATGCCTATACCCAGCTTCTCGTTTCCTCGATCCTGCAGGTGTGACCCGATGATCCGTATCGAAAACGTCTCGAAATCCTTTACCCTGCACAACCAGGGCGGCGCGGTGATCCCGGTGATGGAGGGCGCCTCCCTCACCGTCGCCCCCGGCGAATGCGTGGCCCTGACCGGCGATTCGGGGGCGGGCAAGTCCACCTTGATGCGGATGATCCACGGCAATTACCTCACCGCCTCGGGCCGCATCCTCGTGGGCGAGACCGATGTCGCCCGGGCCGAGCCGCGCGAGATCCTCGCCCTGCGCCGCGACACGCTGGGCTATGTCAGCCAGTTCCTGCGCGTCGTGCCCCGCGTGCCAACCCGCGACGTGGTGGCCGAACCGCTTCTGGCCGTCGGCACCGACCGCGCCACCGCCCAGGCCCGGGCCGAGGCGTTGCTCACCCGGCTCAACATCCCGCAAACCCTCTGGTCGCTCAGCCCCACCACCTTCTCGGGCGGCGAACAGCAGCGGGTGAACATCGCCCGGGGTTTTGCCCATGATTTTCCCGCCATGCTGCTTGACGAGCCCACCGCCAGCCTCGACGCCACCAACCGCGAAACCGTGCTGCGCCTGATCGAAGAGGCCAAGGCGCGCGGCGCCGCGATCATCGGCATCTTTCACGATGCCGAGGCCCGCGCCCGCGTCGCCGACCGCGAAATCGACGTTTCGGCCTTCACCCCGGCGCGCGCAGCATGAGCGGCGCGATCTTCACCATCGTCGGCCCCTCGGGCGCGGGGAAGGACACGCTGATGCAGGCCGCCGCCGCCCGCCTGCCCGGCCTCTGCGTCGTGCGGCGCGTGATCACCCGGGCACCCGATGCAGGCGGCGAGGATTTCGAAGCCATCAGCGAGGCCGAGTTCTCCACGCGCCTCGAACGCGGCGCGTTCGCCCTGCACTGGCAGGCCCACGGGCTGCGCTATGGCATCCCGCTATCGGTGAACGCCCATGTCGCAGAGGGCAAGACCGTGCTCTTCAACGGATCGCGCGCCATGCTGCGCGAAGCCGCCCAAGCCTTTCCCGGCCTCCGCGTCATCAACGTCACCGCCTCCGACGCCGTTCTGTCGCAGCGCCTGCGCGCCCGCGACCGCGAAAGTGCCGCCGACATCGCCGCGCGGCTGACCCGCGCCCGCCTGCCCCTGCCAGAGGGGCTCGACGTGACCGAGATCGACAATTCCGGCCCGCTCGACATGGGCCTCGACCGGCTGATATCCATCCTCACCCCCGACCCGGAGACCACGACATGACCGACATGACCCTCGCCAACGCCCGGATCGTGCTTCCGGATGAGGTGATCCATGGCGCGATCGAAGTGAAAGACGGCCATATCGCCGCCATCGAACCGGGCAAGAACGTGCCCAAGGGCGCCGTCGATGCGGCGGGCGATCTGGTCATTCCCGGCCTGATCGAGCTTCACACCGACAATCTCGAACGTCACATCCAGCCCCGCCCCAGGGTCGATTGGCCCCATGCCGCCGCGATCCTCGCCCATGACGGCGAACTGGCCTCGGTCGGCGTCACCACCGTGTTCGACGCGATGCGCGTGGGTTCGGTGCCGGGCGGCAAGGGACGTTATCTCAAATATGCCCGCAACCTCGCCTCCGAACTGTGGGATCTGCGCGCCGCAGAGGCGCTCAGGATCAACCATTACCTGCACCTGCGTGCCGAGGTCTGCTCGGAAACGCTGGTCGAGGAAATGGCCGAATTCGGCCCCGAGGACCGCGTCGGCATCGTCAGCCTCATGGACCATACCCCCGGCCAGCGCCAGTTTCGCGACATCTCGAAACTCAAGGCGTATGTCCAGGGCAAGCTCAACCTGACCGACCCGGAATTCGAAGAGCACGTCGCCGACCTGCACGCGTTGCGCCGCGCCAATGGCGAGCGTCACGAGGCCGCGGCGGTGACCGAGGCCGCCCGCTATGGCGCCGTGCTGGCCAGCCATGACGACACCACCGCCGAGCATGTCGCAAAGAGTGCCGGCCACGGCATCGCGCTGGCCGAATTTCCGACCACGGTCGAGGCCGCCCGCGCCTGTCATGCGCATGGCATCAAGGTGATGATGGGTGCGCCCAACCTCATTCGCGGCGGCTCGCATTCGGGCAATGTCGCGGCGCATGAGTTGGCCGAGCTTGGCCTGCTGGACATCCTGTCATCCGACTACGTGCCCTCGGCGCTGATGAGCGCGGCCTTCCTGCTGGCCGATCTCTGGGACGACCTGCCCCGTGCCATTGCCACCGTCACCGCCAACCCCGCGCGCGCCGCCGGGCTCGAGGACCGCGGTCGCGTCGCCACCGGCCTTCATGCCGACCTGGTCCGGGTCGCACGCATCGGCGGCACGCCGGTCATCCGCGGCGTCTGGTGCCACGGGCGACAGGTCGGTTGATTACCGCGCCTCGCCGTCGCGCTCGCGGCGAAGCGCCTCGATCTTGGCATCCAGCGCCTCGAGCCGCGAGAGAACCTCGTCGCGATAGGCATCGGTATTGGCCACGTCCTCTTCGTGATGCGCCTCCTGCATCGAGTTGACGATAAGACCGACCACGAGGTTCACCACCGCGAACGTGGTGACGAGGATGAAGGGCACGAAAAACGCCCAGGCCAGCGGATAGACCTCCATCACCGGGCGCACGATCCCCATCGACCAGCTTTCCAGCGTCATGATCTGAAAGAGCGAATAGGTGCTGCTGCCCAGGTCGCCGAACCATTCCGGAAAGCTGTCGGCGAAAAGCTTGGTCGCCATCACCGCCGCGATGTAGAAGATCAGCCCCATCAGCAGAAAGACCGACCCCATCCCCGGCACCGCGCGGATGAACCCCTCGACCACCCGGCGCAGCGACGGCGCGACCGACACCACCCGCAGCACCCGCAGGATGCGCAAGGCGCGCATCGCGGTAAAACCGGCGCCGGCCGGGACAAGCGAGATGCCGACGATCACGAAATCGAAGATGTTCCAGCCATTGCGGAAAAACCGCGGCCCATGGGCCACGAGCTTCATCGCGATCTCCAGGACGAAGATCGAAAGGCAGGCGGTATCGAGCGCCAGGATCAGCGGCCCCGCAGCCTCCATCACCGGTTTCGATGTCTCGAGCCCGAGAATTGCCGCGTTGAAGACGATCACACCGGTGATGAAGGTGATGAAACGCGGATGTTCGACAAGACGCGCAAGGCGTTGACGCATGGGTTTATCCTTTGGCACTCAGAAGCGCGGGCAAGCCCTCGCGATAGCTGGGGTAAAGCAGGCGCACGCCCAGTTCATCCTTGATCCGGTCATTCCGCACCCGCTTCGACTCGGCATAGAACGAGCGCGCCATGGGCGTCATCTCGGCCTCGGCGAAATCCTCTTCGGGCGGCAGCGGCAGGCCCAGCAATTCGGCGGCATGGGCCAGCACATCCTGCGGCGGGGCCGGATCGTCGTCACAGACGTTATAGACCGCGCCGGGATCGGGCCGCGCGATCGAGGCAGCCAGAACCTGCGCGATGTCATCGACATGGATGCGCGAGAAAACCTGACCCGGCTTGATGATGCGCCGCGCGGTGCCCCGGCGCACCTTCGAGAACGGGCCGCGCCCGGGGCCATAGATCCCCGCAAGGCGAAAGACATGCAGCGGCAGGCCGGTCGCCTGCCATTGTGCCTCGGCCATGACGCGCTGGCGGCCGCGCTCGGTGCCCGGGGCAAGGGGTGTGCTCTCATCGACCCAACCGCCCTGGTGATCGCCGTAAACGCCGGTGGTCGACAGATAGCCCACCCATTCGAGGTGCGGCGCAAGACGGGCAATGCCGGACCCCAGTTCCGCGATCACCGGATCGCCGTCCTCTCCCGGTCCCGCCGAAATCAAGAGGTGCGTCGCCTCGGCCAGCGCCGGGCGCGGGTCATCACCCGGCCAAATGAGGGGCGTGACGCCCTCCGCCGCGATCCGGTCCCGTTTCTCGGGCTTGCGCGTCGTGCCGAAAAGCCGCCAGCCCCGCGGCGCCAGAAGACGGGCCAGTGCGGATGCGGTGAAGCCGTGACCAAAGGTGAAAAGCGTGCCTGCCATGGCTGCATAAGTGCGGCCTGACCGGCCTGATTGCAAGGGCCGGAGCTGCGAGATCACCGTGCCGCCCGCAATTGCCGGAACATCGAGGTCGTATAAAGGACAAGTGCCGCCCAGATCATCGGAAAGGCGATCATCCGGGCCCGCCCGAATTCTTCGCCAAAGACGAAAACGCCGATCAGCATGATCATGGTCGGCGCGGTATATTGCAGAATGCCGATGGTCGAAAGCCTGAGCAGTTTCGCCCCGTTGGCATAGAAGAGAAGCGGCACGGCGGTCACGACCCCGCAGCCCAGCAGAAGGCCGATATCGGCAGCCCCGGTGAAATGGCTTTCATCCCTTGCGACGAGCCATGCCACCCAGATCAGCGCCGGCGGCGTGAGGATCAGCACTTCCAGCAGAAACCCCTGGTTGGGTCCGATCGGCAGCCATTTCTTGAAGAAGGCATAGAACCCCCATGAGAAGGTCAGGCCCAGCGCCGCCCATGGCACCCGGCCGTTGTCGAGCGTGAGCACCAGAACCGCCAACGCCGCCAATGCGATGGCCGCGACCTGCATTCGCGCCAGGCGCTCGCCGAGCAACACGGCCCCAAGCAGGACCGAGAAAAGCGGATTGATGTAGTATCCAAGCGCCGCGTCGAGCGCGTGATTGGTCGCGATCGCCCAGACATAGATCGCCCAGTTCACCGAGATGAGCGCGGCGGTGACACAACCCATGGCCAGCATCCGAGGGTCGCGCAACGCGATGCGGATGCTGTCGGTCCGGCCCAGCACGATCAGGAGTCCACCAGCCACCGGCACCGACCACAGGATCCGGTGCGCCACGACCTCGGCCGCCGGAACATGCGACAAGAGCTTGAGATAAAGCGGCAAGAAGCCCCAGAGCCCATAGGCCGTGAGGGCAAAGGCAAGTCCTTGCGGCGTGTCGCGGTTCTCGGGCCGGTCGGGGGTTCGGGTCATCGGGCATACTCCTCGGCCATCGGCTTAGCGGCAGATCGCGCGATGATCCAGAGCCCGTGGCCGCCCCCTCTGGCGAACGCCCACCCACCCACCCCGTCCGCCAGAGGGGGCTTGGCGCCGCATTTTCGGCGATGCGCAGACAGAAAGGGCGGATTTCGAGTATTTTCACCAAGAAAGAGACAGGTTCACAATTTTCCTGCCCGTGTTCTTTCTTGGGAAAAATACTCATCTGCATACCGTCCAGCCTGCGCAATTCGCTCCTGTGCGCAGCACCTTGACAATACCCCCCGCCACGCGCGCTATGGCCAAAAGACGAAAGGAGCGCCATGCATCCCAACCCGGCATACCGCCCCGACAACGCGGACGAATCTCTCGCCTTTGCGCGGGAGGCGGGATTCGGCCTTCTGGCCGTCGCCGACGGTGACCGGGCGCCGATGCTGTCGCATGTTCCGTTTCTCGTGGCCGGGGACGGCGCCTCGGTCGAGCTGCATCTGGTGCGCTCGAACCCGATCGCGCGGGCCTGTAACGCGCCGCTTGCCGCGCGCATCGCCGTGCAGGGGCCGCATTCCTATGTTTCGCCCGACTGGTATGGCATCGACGATCAGGTGCCGACATGGAACTACCTCGCGATCCACCTGACCGGGCGGCTCACCCCACTGCCCGATGCGGAGCTGCCCGGCATCCTCGACCGGCTTTCGGCGCATTTCGAATCCCGCCTCGCGCCCAAGCCGGAATGGACCGCCGACAAGATGGACCCCGACACCCTGGCCCGCATGATGCGCCAGATCCGGCCCTTTCGGTTTGTCATCGAACGGCTCGACAGCACCTGGAAGCTGAGCCAGAACAAGCCCGCGCCGGCGCGGCTGGCCGCGGCGGACATGCTGGCCAGCTACGGCCAGGGACAGGAGGTCGCGGTGCTCGCCGCGATGATGCGCAAGCCGCCCATGTGACCGGCGTGGACAGCTCCGGCCCCGCGTTCTAAGGTCGCCACGACACCACGCGAAAGGACCCCCTTGGAATGGAACTGATCTACTCGGCCGCCTCGCCCTATGTGCGCAAGGTCTGCACGCTCCTGCACGAGACCGGACAGGTCGACGATGTCACCCTTGTCCCGGTCAAGACCTCTCCCATGGCCACCGCCGACGCGGTGCGCGCCGCCAACCCGCTGGGCAAGATCCCGGCGCTGGTGCGGCCCGACGGGCCCGCGATCTATGACAGCCGGGTGATCTCCCGCTATCTCGACGCCCGCGCCGGTGGCGAATTCTATCCCGAGGCCCGCATCTGGGAGGTGCTGACGCTCGAGGCGACGGCGGATGCGATCATGGATGCGGCCATCCTCGTGACCTATGAGAACCGCCTGCGCCCGCCCGAGCACCGCTCCGAGGACTGGATCGAGGCGCAATGGAGCAAGATCGCCCATGCCGTGCGCGCCCTCAACGACCGCTGGATGAGCCACCTTGCCGGGCCGGTCGACATGGGCCATGTCGCCATCGGCTGCGCGCTGGGTTATCTCGATTTCCGCCACGACGCGCGCGGCTGGCGCAAGGGGTGCGACGCGCTCGACGACTGGTTCACCGTGTTCGCCGCGCGCGACAGCATGCAGGCCACCGCCCCAAGGGACTGACCGGGGTCGACAGGGCCGGGTCCCGCCTTGCCGGGCGCATGGTCCGACCGGGCACAAGCTGCGCCCAAAGGGCGCATTTTCCATTCCCTTCTGGACGCAAGCGCCAAGCCTCGCTACATAACGCCCGAGAAGGGCCGCGGCGAGTCTGCGGCCATCTTGTTGCTCGCCGGTTCCGGCCTGAAAAAACGGAGAATACCTCGTGTCCAACGCAGAAGATCACGCAGGCACCCGCAGAGATTTCCTCTACTACGCCACCGCAGGGGCCGGTGCCGTGGCTGCAGGTGCCGCCGCCTGGCCTCTTGTCAACCAGATGAACCCCTCGGCCGATGTCGCAGCGCTCAGCTCGATCCGGGTCGACATCTCGGGCGTCGAAGTCGGCACGCAACTGACGGTGAAATGGCTGGGCAAGCCGGTCTTCATCCGCCGCCGCAGCGCCGAGGAGATCGAGGCCGCGCGCGAAGTGGCGCTTGAAGACCTGATGGACAAGAACGCCCAGAACGACAACGACCCGTCGCTTGATGCCTCTGACCAGAACCGCACGCTCGACGAGGAGGGCGAGTGGCTGGTCATGATCGGCGTGTGCACGCATCTGGGCTGCGTCCCGATCGGGGATGGCGCGGGCGATTTCGGGGGCTGGTTCTGCCCCTGCCACGGCTCGCATTACGACACGGCCGGCCGCATCCGCAAGGGACCGGCGCCCGAAAACCTCTGGATCCCGGTTGCCGCCTTCGACGGTGACGATCTGGTGCTCGGATAAGGAGACGCGCGAATGTCCGGAATTCCTCACGACCATTACGAACCCAAGTCGGGTTTCGAAAAGTGGCTGCACAAGCGTCTGCCTGTTGTCGGCCTGATGTACGACACGCTGATGATCCCCACGCCCAAGAACCTCAACTGGATGTGGATCTGGGGCATCGTGCTGGCCTATTGCCTCGTGCACATGATCGTCACCGGCGTGATCCTGGTGATGCACTACACCCCGCATGTCGATCACGCCTTTGCCTCGGTCGAACACATCATGCGCGACGTGCGCGGCGGGCACATGATCCGCTACCTGCACATGAACGGCGCGTCGCTGTTCTTCCTTGCCGTCTATATCCACATCTTCCGCGGGCTCTATTACGGCTCCTACAAGTCGCCGCGCGAGGTGACCTGGATCATCGGCATGCTGATCTTCCTTCTGATGATGGCCACCGGCTTCATGGGCTACGTGCTGCCTTGGGGGCAAATGTCGTTCTGGGGCGCCACGGTGATCACCGGGCTCTTCGGCGCGATCCCTTTCATCGGCGAACCGATCCAGACCTGGCTGCTGGGTGGGCCGGCGGTCGACAACGCGACGCTGAACCGCTTCTTCTCGCTGCACTACCTGCTGCCGTTCATCATCGCGGCACTGGTCATCGTGCATATCTGGGCCTTCCACACCACCGGCAACAACAACCCCACCGGGGTTGAGGTGCGCCGCGGCTCCAAGGAAGAAGCCGAGAAGGACACGCTTCCCTTCTGGCCCTATTTCGTGATCAAGGACCTCTTCGCGCTGGCGGTGATCCTGGCGATCTTCTTTGCCATCGTGGGCTTCATGCCGAACTATCTCGGTCACCCCGACAACTATATCGAGGCCGACCCGCTGGTGACGCCCGCGCACATCGTGCCGGAATGGTATTTCCTGCCCTTCTACGCGATCCTGCGCGCCTTTGACGGCGATGTCTGGGTGGTGATCGCGGCAAGCTGGATCACCGGCGGCATCATCGACGCCAAGTTCTTTGGCGTGCTGGCGATGTTCGGCGCGATCATCGTGATGGTGCTCGTGCCCTGGCTCGACACCAGCCGCGTGCGCTCGGGCCGTTTCCGGCCGCAGTTCAAATGGTGGTTCTACCTGCTCGTCATCGACTTCCTGGTCCTGATGTGGGCCGGGGCCATGCCGGCCGAACCGCCCTATTCGACCATCGCGCTGATCGGCTCCACCTACTGGTTCGCCTACTTCCTGGTGATCCTGCCGATCCTTGGCGTGATCGAGAAACCGACTGCCGCACCGGCCACCATCGAAGAGGACTTCGATGCCCATTACGGCACCAAGACCACCCCGGCCGAATAAGGAAAGGACAAGGGAAATGCTGAGAAAGATTGCACTCACCGCTGCAACCGCCCTTGCCCTTTCGGCAGGGGGCGCCATGGCCGCCGGCGGAGAGGGGCATGTCGAGGATGTGGCCTTCTCCTTCGAAGGTCCGTTCGGCAAGTTCGACGAGAACCAGCTCAAGCGCGGCCTCAAGGTCTATACCGAGGTCTGTTCCGCCTGCCACGGATTGCGGTATGTGCCGCTGCGCGCGCTGGGCGACGAGGGCGGCCCGCATTACAACGAGGCCGAAGTGCGCGCCTATGCCGAGCAGTTCGAGGTTTTCGACGAAGAGATCGACGATTACCGCCCGGCCATTCCGACCGACCATTTCCCGATGTCGGGCGATCCCAACGCGCCTGACCTGTCGCTGATGGCCAAGGCACGTGCGGGCTTTCACGGCCCGGCGGGCACCGGGCTCAACCAGCTCTTCAAGGGAATGGGTGGCCCGGAATACATCTACTCGCTCCTGACCGGCTATACCGGCGAGGAAAAGGAAGAGGCGGGAACCCTCTTTTACGAGAACACCGCCTTCCCCGGCGGCTGGATCTCGATGGCTCCGCCCCTCTCTGACGAGATGGTCGAGTTCGATGACGGCAGCGACAATTCGATCGAGGCCATGTCGGAGGATCTCGCGGCCTTCCTGATGTGGACGGCCGAACCCAAGATGATGGCGCGCAAGCAGGCGGGCTTTGTCGGGGTGCTGATGCTCACCGTCCTGTCGGTGCTGCTCTACCTCACCAACAAACGCCTCTGGGCGCCACACAAGGGCAAGCGCGAGGTCTGACCCGCGCACCAGCCCCGGCTGAAATCACGAAACCCCGCCCTTCACCGGGCGGGGTTTTTCTTTGCCCGACCGGGCAGCCCGCGGCACCCTAGAGAAGGCATGCACCCGCCCGGGCGGCTGCCCGCATGCGCCCAAACAAGGTGAGTTCAGCAGACCGCACGCCGAATTAACCCTTTCACGGTTAACGAATGGTTGCTTCTCCTGGCATACGCTTGGCAGCCGGGCAGCAGCCGGAAATCACCCCCCCTTTTCGGGGCCTCCTGCACCCGTCAACACAGGTTGCGATCCGGTTAATCTCCAAGGTAATCCCTTAACACGGGTGACGGGTGGTCCAGCAGGTCCGCCACCGGCACGGGCGGCTCTGCCCGCCCCTCGGCCACGAGAATCGCCAAGCCACCCAGCCGCCGCGCGTCGCCGGGATCGTGGCTTACCATCAACAGCGTCGCGCCGATCTCGCTGGCCACGTCCTCGACCAGCGCCAGCATCTCGGCGCGCAGCGCAGGCCCCAGCGCGGCAAAGGGTTCATCGAGCAATATCAATGGCTTGCCCTGCACCAATATGCGCGCCAACCCGGCACGGCCCTGCTGCCCGCCCGACAATCGCCCGGGTTTGCGCCCGCCCATGCCGGCCAGCCCGACACGCTCCAGCGCCGCCTCGACCTGCGCTTTCTGAGCCGGCGTGAGCCGCAGGCCGGGGTCGATTCCCAGCCCCACATTCTGCGCGACCGTCAGATGCGGAAAGAGGTTATTATCCTGGAACAAAAGGGAAATCCCGCGCTCTCCGGGTGGTTTCCGGGTGATGTCACGCCCCTCCCACAGCACCCGCCCGGCGCTCGGCTCGAAAAATCCCGCGATCACGTTCAAAAGCGTCGTCTTGCCCGCGCCCGATGGCCCGATCACCGACACGCGCGCGCCCCTGGGCACCTCGAAGTCCGCGCGCAGCTCGAAATCGTCCTGCCGAATCACCACATTTTCAAGCGTCAACATCGCCGCGCCCTCCCCGGTCGAAAATCCAGAAAACCCCAAGACTTAGCGCCAGCAGGATCAGCCCCGCACCCGCCGCCGCCTCCATCCGGTAAGCGCCCATCAGGCGATACATCTGCAGCGGCAGCGTGGCGAAATCCGGGTCCGCGAACAATGCCACGACCCCCAGGTCCCCCATCGACAGTGCGCCCGCCAGCCCGGCCGAAAACCCCAGCGCCGGGCGCAGCCGCGGCAGGATCAGCCAGCGCAACCGCGCCCAACCGCGCAAGGACAGCGCATCGGCCAACCGCCCGAAATCCGCCTCGGTGCGCGCCACGTCAGGCGCCAGCACCCGCATTGCAAAAGGCAATGCCATCAAGGCGTTGACCAGCGCCGTCACCGGCATGGCAAGGCGCGCGGGATCCATCCAGGGGTTCACGATCACGAAGAGGCCGGTGCCGATCACGAGCGGCGAAACCGCGATCCCCATCAAGGCCACCACCTCGGCCCAGCCGCGCCGCACCATCGCCAGCGACAGGGCCAGCGCGACGCACAGCGCGGTGGATATGAGCGCGATGGTCACCGACACGCCCGCCGCCCGCCAGACCGCGCCGGGCACCTGCGTCAAACCGCTAACGCCGTTGAGGAAGATCATCGCCAACGGAACGATCAGGAACCCCGCCGCCAGCCCGATCCACCCCGCATCGAGCGCCCGCGCCCCCCAGGTCTCCGCCTCCCACCGCCGCACAACCCGCCCCAGTCCGGCGCCAAACCCGGCGGGCACCGCGGCCCAGAACGCGACCACGGCCGCCGACCCCGCCAACACGAGTTGGATCACTGCCAGGCGCGCCGCGCGGCCCAGGTCGAAATCGAAGTTAAATGCCTGATAAATCGCCAATTCCACGGTGGTCGCCCGCGGCCCCCCGCCGAGTGTCAGCGCCACGGCGAAACTGCTCAGGCAGATCGCGAACACCACCATCAGCGCCCCCGGCACCACTGCCCGCAGCATTGGCCATTCGAGGAAACGCGCCACCTGCACCCCCGACAGGCCCAGGTTCGCCGCCAGCCGAAACCGTTCCGACGGGATGCCCTGCCAGCCCTGAAGGATGATCCGCGTGGCAAGCGGAAGGTTAAAGAACACATGCGCCAGGACCACGCCCTGAAGCCCGTAGATGCTCACTGGCGGCAGGCCGAGCCAAGCCAGCGCCGTGTTGACGATCCCCGCGCGCCCGAACACCGCCAAGAGCCCCAGAACCGCGACGATCACCGGAAGGATGAACGGCGCCCCCAGAAGCGTGATCAGGATCCCCCGCCCCCGGAACGCCCGCCGCGCCAGTGCGCGGGCCACTGGAATGGCCAGCGCAATGCTTAACAACGCCGACAATGCGGCCTGCAAAATGGTAAACCGGACGGCGGACCAATCGGATGTTAACACCTGTGCGCCAGCCTCGGCGCGCATGAAAACCGCGACAAGCGGGCCGAGAATCAGCGCCGCGACGATCCCCGCCGCGACCCATCCCGGCCCGCTGCGCGTCATTTCGACAGCGCGCGCTGCCACTCGGCCAGCGCCGCTTCCCGCTGCGCCGGAACCTCGTCCGGCGCAAACAGAAGCGCCTTGTCTTCCGCGAGCGGCGCGTCGAACCCGTCGGGCAAACCGTCCTCAGGCATGGCAACCGGATACATCCAGTTGGTCGTCGGAATGATCGACTGGAACGCATCCGAGACCATGAAGGACAGGAATTGATCGGCCAGTTCCGGCTGCGCGCTCGCGGCCAGTTTTCCGGCCACCTCGATCTGCATGTAATGCTGCGGAAAGATCGCCGCGGCCTTGCTGTCATCCTCTTCCGCGACCCGGTGATAGGCGGGCGACGTGGTATAGCTCAGCACCATGTCCGCCTCGCCTTCGCCAAACAGCCCGTAAGCCTCGGACCAGCCCGGCGTGACCGTCACGATATTGTCGGAAAGCCCTTCCCATATCGCTTCGGCGCCATCGCCATGCACCGCCTTGACCCAAAGCAAAAGGCCCAGTCCCGGCGTCGAGGACCGCGGATCCTGGATCACGATGCTGACATCCGAATTGGCCAGTTCCTCAAGGGTTTCAGGCGGTTGTGGCAATTTCTCGCGATCATGCACAAAGGCGAAATAGCCCCAGTCATAGGGCAGGAACAACTCGTCCCGCCATGCCTCCGGGCGCGGCACATCCAGCTCCGCCTCGATCCCGTGCGGCGCGAACAGCCCGGTTTCCCGCGCCGCCGCGGTCAGGTTGGTATCCAGCCCCAGAACCACATCCGCCTTGCTGCGCGCGCCCTCGAGCCGCAACCGCGACAAGAGCGACGCCCCGTCGCCCGCCGCCACGAATTGAAGGTCGCAATCGCAAACCTCCTCGAACGCCGCCTCGACGGCCGGCCCCGGCCCCCAGTCGGCAACGAAGCTGTCATAGGTATAGACAGTCAGAACGGGTGTTTCTGCCGTGGCTTGGGTGGCCAGAAGAACTCCCGCGGCAATGAATAGACGTTTCATGTCATCTCCCATTCTTGCGACGGGCGGGGCAAGTGTTGGGAGTCTCCCAGACCTTCCCTCCGCCGGTCTTAACCGGTTCAGGTTCAACGGGTTCGCCTCTTGCTCAGCATCTCAGCCTGAACCGCCGTCCAGGCACCCCGAGGTAACACAACACCTATGCAACCGGCGCCGCCTTGGCAAGCACCCCGCGCTCCATCCCCGGCGCTTCGGTGTTGGCAGGGCCTGCGGGCCATGCTAGGGCGCAGACATGAGCCAGCTGCCCTCCCGTGACGAGATCCTGCAATGGATTTCCGACAACCCGACCCAAAGCTCGAAACGTGACATCGCCCGCGCCTTCGGGATCAAGGGCGCGGCGCGGATCGACCTCAAACGCATGCTCAAGGAGCTTGAGGACGAGGGCCACCTCACCAAGCGCAAGAAAACCTATCGCGACCCGGACAAGCTCCCGCCCGTGGCGGTGCTTCAGGTCGGCGCGCCAACCGCCGACGGCGACCTGACCGCGCGTCCGATGGAATGGCAGGGCGAAGGGGACGCGCCCGCCATCGTGATCGTGCCGCGCGCTTCCGACCCGGCCTTGGGCGAGGGCGACCGCATCCTTGCCCGTCTGACCGAGACCAAGGGCGATTTCGCCTACGAGGCAAGGCTCATCCGCCGCATCGGCACCAACCCGCGCAAGGTTCTGGGCGTGTTTCGTGCGACCCCCGAAGGCGGGCGCATCCTGCCCATCGACAAGGGCGACGGCAAGGAATGGCAGGTGCCGAAATCCGACACCGGCGGCGCGAAAGAGGGCGAATTGGTCGAGGCCGAACAATCCGGCCCCAAGGGCCGCATGGGCCTGCCCCGCGCCCGCGTCCTCGCCCGGCTTGGTGATCCGAGCGCGCCGCGCGCCGTCTCGCTCATCGCGATTCACCAGCATGGAATTCCGCACGACTTCCCCGACGAGGTGATCGCCGAGGCCGACGCGATGCACCCCGCCAAGCTTGATGAAAACCGCGAGGATCTGACCGATCTGCCGCTGATCACCATAGACCCGGCCGATGCGCGCGACCACGATGACGCCTGCTGGGCCCATCCCGATGACGACCCCAAGAACGCAGGCGGCCATGTGATCTGGGTCGCCATCGCCGATGTCGCCCATTACGTCCGCCCCGGCACCGCGCTCGATGCCGAGGCACGCAAGCGCGGCAATTCCTCCTATTTTCCCGACCGTGTCGTGCCGATGCTGCCTGACCGGCTTTCGGGCGATCTGTGCTCTCTGCACGAAGGCGTGCCGCGCGCCTGCATCGCCGTGCGGATGCAGATCGACGCCCATGGCGAAAAGATCGCCCATCGCTTCACCCGTGGCATCATGCGCTCGACCGCCTCGCTCACCTACAGGCGCGTGCAGGCGGCCCGCGACGGCAATCCCGACGAACAATGCGCGCCGCTCATGGACGAGGTGATCCACCCGCTTTTCAACGCCTACGAAGCGCTTGCCCATGCCCGCAACCGCCGCCAGCCGCTCGACCTCGATCTGCCTGAACGCAAGGTCGTGATCTCGGACGAGGGCGAGGTCGAAAGCGTGAATTTCTCCGACCGGCTCGATGCCCATCGCATGATCGAGGAGTTCATGGTGCTGGCCAATGTCGCGGCCGCGCAAGAACTGATCTCCCGCCGCTCGCCGCTCCTCTTTCGCGTTCACGAGGAGCCCCCGCCCGAGAAACTCGACACGCTGCGCGACACGGCCGAGGCCGCGGGGCTCACGCTGGCCAAGGGCCAGGTGCTGAAAACCGCCCATCTCAACGCGCTTCTGGCCCAGGCCGAAGGCACCGAGAATGATCAGTTGATCAACCTCGCCACGCTGCGCTCGATGACCCAGGCGTATTACAGCCCGTCGAATTTCGGCCATTTCGGCCTGGCTCTTCAGGCTTACGCGCATTTCACCTCGCCGATCCGGCGCTATTCCGACTTGGTGGTGCACCGCGCGCTGATCACTGCCCACAAATGGGGCGAGGACGGGCTTTCACCCGACGATATCGCCCGGCTCGAACCCACCGCGGCGCATATCTCCGAAACCGAACGCCGCTCCATGATGGCCGAGCGCGACACCAATGACCGCTACCTCGCCGCCTTCCTGTCGGATCGCGTCGGCAGCACCTTCTCCGGCCGCATCTCGGGCATCGCCCGTTTCGGCGTTTTCGTCACGCTGGATGAGACCGGCGCCGACGGGCTGGTCCCGATGCGCGCATTGGGGCATGAATATTTCCGCCTCGACCGCGAAGCCGGCACCCTCACCGGCAGCGACAGCGGCACCGTGATCGGCCTTGGCCAGCGTGTCACTGTCAAGCTGATCGAGGCCGCGCCGGTCACCGGCGGGCTCGCCTTCGAACTGGTGTCGCTCGACGGCGACCCCCTGCCCCGTGCCCGGCGCGGCGGGTCGAAATCGGCCCCCCGTGGCCGCAAACCTGCCCGCGCGAAACGCAAATCCGACAAGGTGAAGCGCAAGGTTTCGCGTACGCGGAAATAAGAAATAGCCCGCGGCTGACTCCGGCTTGCCACCGCCGATTTCCGCTCGCACAAGAAAGCAGCCTTTGTCTGAAGCGCGACTTGGCTTATCCTTCTGAAAAACGCTGAATCAAGGCATCGGGCACATGCGTCTTTCGCTCTTCCTTTTGCTTGTCGCGCCTGTCGCGGCACCGACGCTGGCCGAACCACCGGTGCAATCGCTGCGCCCTCCGGTCGTCATGTTGGATCCCGTGATCTCGACCAGGAGCGCGAGTTTTCAGAACTGGCTCGCCGGATTTCGCAATCGTGCTATTGCCGCGGGCATCCCCGGCCATGTGCTAGACGATGCCCTGAGCGGCATCCGCTACAATACCGACGTGATCGAGAAGGACCGCACCCAGAACGAGTTTACCAAGACGGTCTGGGTCTATCTCGACAGCGCCGCCTCGGATGCGCGGATCGCCGCCGGGAAAAAGGCGCTGCAACAGCACCGCGCGCTGCTCGACCGGATCGAGGCGCGCTACGGCGTAGAAAAGGAAATCCTCACTGCCATCTGGGGGCTCGAATCCGCCTATGGCAGTTATCGCGGCACCATCCCCACGATCGAGGCACTGGCCACGCTGGCCCATGACGGGCGGCGCGAGGCGTTCTTCGAAGGGCAGCTGCTTGACGCGCTCCGTATACTCGCCGATGGCGACGCCCGTCCCGCCGACCTGCGCGGAAGCTGGGCCGGGGCCATGGGGCATACCCAGTTCATGCCATCAAGCTATCTCGCTCATGCCGAGGATTTCACCGGCGACGGGCGCCGCGACATCTGGGGCGACGACCCCGCCGATGCGCTGGCCTCGGCGGCGGCTTATCTGCGCGCCAACGGCTGGCAGACCGGCCAGCCCTGGGGCATCGAGGTGACGCTGCCGAAAGGCTTCAACCACATGCTGGCCCGGCGCGAGCTTGAGAAACTGCCCTCGCAATGGGCCAATCTCGGGGTCCGTGCCGCGGATGGCGCGCGCATTCCCGATCACGGCCCCGCCTCGATCCTGTTGCCCGGCGGTCACAACGGCGCGGCGTTCATGATCTTCCGCAATTTCGAGGTGCTGGAAAGCTACAACACCGCTGACGCCTACGTGATCGGCGTGGGCCATCTCGCCGATCGGATCGCGGGCGGCGGCCCGATCCGCGCAAGCTGGCCGCGCGAGGATCGCGCGCTCAGCTTCGAAGAGAGGGTCGAACTGCAACGCCGTCTGCGCGCCGCCGGGTTCGACCCTGAAAAACTCGACGGGCGGATCGGTCCTCTCACGATCAACGCTGTGCGCGCCTACCAGAAATCCCGCGGCCTCGTGCCCGACGGCTACGCCTCGCCCGGATTGCTCGCCCACCTGCGCTGAACCGGCTCCCATTGCTTCATCTTGCAGCAAATACTCCCCGCGGAGCGTCCGCACCCACGGCGCGGCCCGCGGCTTCGGCCAAAGCCGCCCGGGACGCGCGGGGGCGGGCGGGTGGGCGCGCGGTCCGGGCGGCCTTGCGACCTCAATACCGGCGCGGCGTGCAGGTCATCCCGGTCACCGTCTCGCCAAGCCCGCGATCGACATAGGCATCCTCGATGTCACACTCGTATTCGATCCGCCCAGGCAAGATCTCCATCGGGCGGTCGCCCCTGCCGCATTTGAGCCAAGCAAAGAACTGCGCCTGGTCTCCATCGAGCCTGCGCACGGTGCAACCTGACACCCGCTCGATCGCCGCCACCGCGCGCGGTGCCACCGCTTCCGGACGCGGCGCCCATTCCGCGTTGCGCCGGATCGCCTCGGCCTTGCGGTCCCTGACCCTGATGTCGAACGTGCTCTGACCCACGGTGATACGCACCGGCTCCACCCCGGCGAAACGTGGATGCGGTGTGTCGCAACCCGCAAGAATGACAAGACAAGGCAGAATCCAGCGCATGGCACAATCTGACCCGGCCCCGGTTAACGAACGGTAAAGACCTCCCCCGCCCGGCAGGCGCGACAATTCGACCGCGCTACAAGCGGGCTTAACCCTTCATATTCCATGTTTCGCATGTTATATATATTCCAACCTTCATATGTGACTCCCGCAACCGAAAGGAGCCGATCCAATGCAAACCGATATCAAAAGACCCGCTGACAGTTATTCCCCGCTCTATTTCCTCGCCTCGCTCGGCGCCGGCGGTCTCGCTGTCACCTTCTTCATGTTCCTCTTCTTCTGGGTGCCGCACCCCGATCAGCCCGTTCCGATCTTCGAGGACGTGATGGCCGCCTTTGCCCAGGGCTACCTGCCCCAGCAGATCGCCATCGTGATCGCCTGGGTCGGGATCGCGGCGATGTCCTTTCTCAACGTGAAATACCTTGCCTGGAACTTCTCCGCGCTCTCGGCCTTCTCGAAAACCGAGGCCTACGAGAAACTGCGCAACTCCAATGCTGAAACAACGTTGCTCGCCGGGCCACTGGCCACGGCCATGACCATCAACGCCATGTTCATCGTCGGTCTGACCTTCGTGCCCAGGCTCTGGACCGTCGTCGAGTATCTCTTCCCGCTCGCCATGGTCGCCTTCGGCCTCGTCGGGATCTGGGCGCTCAAGATCATCGGCGATTTCCTCGGCCGCGTCCTTTCGCAGGGCGGCGTGTTCGACGTCACCGCGCATAACAGCTTTGCCCAGCTTCTGCCCGCCTTCGCGCTTTCAATGGTCGGCGTCGGTTTTGCCGCCCCCGCCGCGATGAGCACCC
Organism: Rhodobacteraceae bacterium HLUCCO07; assembly: GCA_001314705.1. GTDB lineage: Bacteria > Pseudomonadota > Alphaproteobacteria > Rhodobacterales > Rhodobacteraceae > Aquicoccus. The sequence continues at coordinate 140,703 of LJSU01000025.1, read as the reverse complement.
AGACCGTGACCGTCGGCGCAGCGCTCGTCATCTCGACCTTCTTCGCTGTCGCGGCGCTCATCTACACCGCCCTGGCCGCCGCGACCGCCTTCTCGTCGATGCTGCAACACGGCACCGCCAAGGAGGCCGGACCGACCCTCATGGTGATCGTGCCCATCGTCACCATCCTGTCGATCCTTTTCCTGCGCCAGGACCACGGGCTGCATGCCACCTTCGATGTTCAGTCCGAGGCCGGTGACACCATGATCTTCCTCGCCCGGATGATCGCGGTTCAGGTGCTCTTTCTCATGCTCGGGCTGACGGTGCTGCGCCGTCAGGGTTACTTCGACGACTTCGTGCTCGGCCCGAAAACCTCGCCCGGCTCCTATGCGCTGGTTTGTCCCGGCGTGGCATTTGCCGTGCTGATGCATTTCTTTGTCAACAAGGGGTTGGTCGATGCCGGGGTGATCGTCGAGTTCGGCCCCGCCTACTGGGTGCTCTCGGGCATCGCCGTGATCTCTCAGGTGCTGATGATCGCGCTGGTGATCCGGCTCAACCGCCAGCATTTCGGCAAATCCGCCACACTCGCGGTTCCGGCCGAATAAAGATACCGGGCCACGACCTCCCTCGTGGCCCGATGTGGTGGGTGGCCTGCTCCTCCTTGGGCCGCCCGCCGATTTTCGAATGCCCGTGCAAACACGCTTGCATGCGCGCACGACCTTGTCCAGACTCTTGTGAAACCACAGGGATCGGACAGATGAACCACCCCACTGCCAACCATCGCCGCACGGCGGGCTAACCCATGGCCGAAACCCGCCTTCTAACCGAACTGGGCCTTGGCACCTCGCTGCGTCGCCAGGATTACACCGAGGCCGCCCTGCGCGGCGTGCGCGATGCGCTCTGGCGCAACTCGATCAACCTCGCCGAGTTGTTCGGCGCCCCGCGCGAGGCGATGATCCTCGATGTGGAAATCGGCGTCGCCCGCCCCGAGGCCGTCGATACCGACCGCATCATCGCTGCCTTTCCCTATGGCGAACCCCGTGTGCGGGTGGTCAGGGGCGGGCTCGACGTGCCGCGCCCCGATGCACCGCCCAATGTCATCGCCAATGTCGCGATCTCGGTCTCGCTCGATCTGGAGCGCACGACATGAGCCGCCGTTTCATCATCGAAATGGGCAGCGGCAGCGACCTGCACGGGCAGAACCACGGCAAGGCGGCGCTGCGCGCAGTGCAATCCGCCCTTCAGGGTGCCTCTCTCACCCTGATCGGTCTCGATCCCGGCTTGCGCGACGTGCTGCGGGTCAAGGTGACCATAGGAGTCCAGAACCCCGACGCGGTGGATCACACCGCGATTGCCGCCTGCCTGCCCGTGGGACAGGTCGAAATCGAGGTTGTCGAGGGCGGGCTTGACGTGACCCCCCAACCGGGTGGCGAACCGATCGTGGTGGCCAGCGCGGCGATCGAGGCATTCCTGCCCGATACCCCCGGCGGATACAGGGCGGTCTGGACAACGCCGGTCTAAGTTGCTATACACCGGCTTCCTGCTAATCCAGCAACTCAACTCTAGAAAGGTGGTGAAAACCACATGCAGGTAAGTGTTCGCGATAACAACGTCGATCAGGCGCTTCGTGCCCTGAAGAAGAAGTTGCAACGTGAAGGTGTCTTTCGCGAAATGAAGCTCAAGCAGCATTTCGAGAAACCCTCCGAGAAGAAAGCGCGCGAGAAGGCCGAGGCGATTCGCCGGGCCCGCAAACTCGCCCGCAAGAAAGCCCAGCGCGAAGGTCTGCTCTGAGCCGACCCCGTTCTCGGACGAAACGACGACCCCCGCGGCCCGGCCACGGGGGTTTTTCATTTTCGTGGGCCATTCGGCGCGATCATGGGCAACCGGTAATCCGGAAGGCGGTCCTTGAGAAAGCTGTAGCCCGCGCGCGCCGCGTCGATCTCCGCGCGCGTGAGCGTCACGATACGAAACGCCTCGTCATGCTCGGGGAACGTCACGGGTTGCGTTACCTCGTCCATCCATGGGCGACAGAACAGCGAATTTCCATAGCTCGCCCCGGCACGGTTGAGCGACAGGAAAAACACCTGGTTTTCGAGCGCCCGGGTGATCGCGAAGGGGTGCCATGTGTGAAAGCTCTCGTCGCGGAAATAGGCACCGCAATGCAGGATCGCATCAACCCCGTGTTCGGTGACAAGCACCCGCGACAATTCGGGGATGCGGATGTCGTAACAGATGATCGGCGCAAGCCGGACTCCCTTGACCTCGAAAGTGAACAGGTGGTCGCCGCGGCGGAAATACTCCTTTTCCATCGACGCGCCGTATTGCGCGAGGTGGATCTTGTCATAATGCCCCGCCAACGCCCCGTCCGGCCCCACGACCGCGGTGCAGATGAACGGCCCGGCCTCATCCGCCCGCGCAAAACCAAACGCGACATGCACCCCATGCGCCATGGCCACCCGACGCCATGCCTGAAACGACGGACCGTCCAGCGGCTCGACCAATGCGTCGAGCCGGGCAAAGGTGGCGCGGGAATAGTCGATGCTCGACAATTCCGGCAACACGACAAGTTCGGCCTCCTGCCGGTCAAGCTGCGCCTCGATCTTTGCCACCGTGACGGCGAGATGCGCGTCACGCTCGGCGGCGCTGGTCATCTGCGGCACCGTGATCTGGCAGGCCATCAGGCGCAGTGTCTCGGCATCTTGCATGAATGCCCCCTCGCTTTTCCGACCGACGAATGCAACCGTGTTACGCGACGCCGCCACGGCGGCCAAGCGCCTCGTGCGCAAGCGCACAGGCCGGACGCACCGTCGCCCCTTTCATCCCGGCCCATCCCGTGTCTAACTCTGCGCAAAGCGCAACAAGGAGTCCCGCATGACTGACAGCTACAGCCCCCCGAAGGTCTGGACACCGGACGCCGAATCCGGTGGCCGCTTTGCCTCGATCAACCGGCCCGTTTCGGGCGCCACCCATGAGAAAGACCTTCCCGTGGGCAAGCACCCGCATCAACTTTATTCGCTGGCCACTCCAAACGGGGTCAAGGTCACCGTCCTGTTCGAGGAATTGCTGGAGCTGGGCATCAAGGAGGCCGAATACGACGCCTGGCTGATCCGCATCATGGAGGGTGAACAGTTTTCTTCGGGCTTCGTCGCAGTCAATCCCAATTCCAAGATCCCGGCGCTGATGGATCATTCGACCGGAACACCGACGCGCGTGTTCGAATCCGGCGCGATCCTGCTCTACCTGGCCGAGAAGTTCGACCGCTTCCTCGGCTCCGACCGTCCGGAAATGCTCTCGTGGCTGTTCTGGCAGATGGGCAGCGCGCCCTATCTGGGCGGGGGGTTCGGCCATTTCTATGCCTATGCCCCCGAGAAATGGGAATACCCGATCAACCGGTTCACGATGGAGGTGAAGCGCCAGCTTGACGTGCTCGACAAGCGTCTGGCCAACAATCGCTTCCTGACCGGCGACGACTACACCATCGCCGACATGGCCAACTGGGCCTGGTATGGCCAACTTGCGCTTGGGCGACTTTACGAGGCAGGCGAATTTCTCGACGTCCAAAGTTATGCCCATGTCCAGCGCTGGGCACAGGAAATCGACGCCCGCCCCGCCGTCAGCCGCGGACGCATGGTCAACCGGACCTTCGGCGAGGCGAAATTCCAGCTGCGCGAACGCCATGACGCGGGCGATTTCGAAACCCGCACGTGGGACAAGATCGGCGACGACGTGGATTAAGAGAGGGCGATTGCCCCCGGTCGATCCTGTGCGCATCCTGGGGGCAAGGCGCCGAAATGCGCCGATACCGCGTTCAGGGGATGGGATTGATGACAGGTCTGATGACGTTCGACGAATTGAACAGGGAAGCCATGGCCGGCGCCATCGACACGGTGCTTGTCTGCCTGGTGGACATGCAGGGCCGCCTGATGGGCAAGCGCTTTCACGTCTCGCATTTCCTCGAAAGCGGCCATGTCGAGACCCATTGCTGCAATTACCTGCTGGCCACCGATCTGGAAATGGAAACGCCGGACGGGTTCGCCGCGACAAGCTGGGCCTCGGGCTATGGCGATTACGTGATGAAGCCCGACCTTTCGACCCTGCGCCGCATCCCGTGGCTCGACGGCACGGCCATGGTGATCTGCGACCTGATCGACCATCACGATCACGAACCCGTGCCGCATTCCCCCCGCCAGATCCTCAAGGCGCAGGTCGCCCGCGCCGAGGCGATGGGGTTCACGCCCCAGATGGCCACCGAGCTTGAATTCTTTCTCTTCGCACAAGGCTTCGACACGATCCGCCGCGGCGGATTTCGCGATCTCACCCCGATCAGCGGCTATAACGAGGATTACAATATCCTCCAGACCACCCGCGAAGAGCACGTCATGCGCCCGATCCGCAATCACCTGGTGGCGGCGGGCGTGCCGGTGGAGAATTCCAAGGGCGAGGCCGAAACCGGGCAGGAGGAGCTCAACATCCGCTATGCCGACGCGCTCCTGACCGCCGATCACCACACCATCGCCAAGCAGGCGGTCAAGGAAATCGCCGACCAGATGGGCCATGCGGCCAGCTTCATGGCGAAATGGCACCATGCCAAGGTCGGCAGCGCCGCGCATATCCACCAATCCCTGTTCCGCAAGGGCGAGAACGCCTTTCACGACCCGACGCGCGATCACGGAATGTCCGAAACCATGGCGGCCTATGTCGCGGGGCTTTTGAAATACTCGGCCGAGGGCGCCTTCTTCCTCGCCCCCTATATCAACAGCTACAAACGCTTTGTCCCCGGCACTTTCGCACCGACGAAAATCGCCTGGTCGATCGACAACCGCACCGCCGGTTATCGCCTCGTCGGCGAGGGCACCCGGGGCGTGCGGATCGAATGCCGCATTCCCGGCTCCGACATCAACCCCTATCTCGCCTGCGCGGCACAACTCGCCGCCGGGCTTTCGGGCATCGAAGAGGGGCTGAGCCTTGCGCCGCCCGTTTCGGGCGATGTCTATGGCATGGATGACGTGCCCGAAATTCCCTGCACCCTGCGCGCCGCCACCGAGGCGCTGCGCAATTCGGCCATGCTGCGCCGCACGATGGGCGACTGGGTGGTCGATCACTACACCCGCGCCGCCGAGGTCGAGCAGGAGACATTCGACGCCGTTGTGACCGACTGGGAAATCATGCGCGGGTTCGAACGCGCCTGATACCACCCACCCCTACCATCTGAAAAGGCCCGACCCCATGAACCTCACCGGCAACTGGTCATATCCCACCACCATCCGCTTCGGCGCGGGGCGCATCCGCGAAATCGGCTTGGCCTGCGAGACGGCAGGCATTCGCAGGCCGCTGCTCGTCACCGACCGTGGCCTTGCCACGATGGAAATCACCACCCGCACCCTCGACCTGATGGACGGGGCCGGGCTGGGCCGCGCCTGTTTCGCCGAGGTCGATCCCAACCCCAACGGTGCCAATCTCGACGCCGGGCTTGCCATGCTGCGCGATGGCGATTTCGACGGCGTGATCGCCTTTGGCGGCGGCTCGGGGCTCGATCTGGGCAAGGTCCTGGCCTTCATGGCCGGTCAGATCCGCCCGGTCTGGGATTTCGAGGATATCGGCGATTGGTGGACCCGCGCCGACCCCACAGGCATCCTGCCCATCGTCGCCGTGCCGACCACCGCCGGCACCGGCTCCGAGGTGGGGCGCGCGGGCGTGCTCACCAATGCCGACACCCATGAGAAAAAGATCATCTTCCACCCCGACATGCTCCCTGCCGTGGTCATCGCCGACCCGGAACTGACCGTGGGTATGCCCAGGCACATCACCGCGGGCACCGGGCTCGACGCCTTTGCCCATTGCGTGGAGGCATTTTCCAGCCCGCATTACCACCCGATGAGCCAGGGCATCGCGCTCGAAGGGATGCGACTGGTCAAGGAGAACCTGCCCCGCGCCTATGCCGACGGCAGCGACATCGAGGCCCGCGCCCACATGATGAGCGCCGCCGCCATGGGCGCCACCGCCTTTCAGAAGGGACTGGGCGCGATCCACGCGATCAGCCACCCTGTCGGCGCGATCTGGGGCACGCATCACGGCACCACCAACGCGGTCTGCATGCCCGAGGTGCTGAAATTCAACGCCCCCGCAATCCGCGACCGGTTCGACACCGCCGCCGCCTACCTGGGCATTTCTGGCGGGTTCGACGGGTTCCGTGCCTTTGTCGATACGTTCAACGCCGGGTTCGCCATTCCGCAAAAGCTCTCGGCGCTGGGTGTATCGGGCGCCGATCCCGACGCGCTCACCCGCGCGGCGCTGGGCGATCCCAGCACGGGCGGGAACCCGATCGAGATGACCTATGACAATACCCGGCCCCTGATCGAGGCGCTGCTCTGAGCCTGCGGCCTCAACCGGTCAGCATTATCTGCGCGGCCTTTTCCGCGATCATGATCGTGGGGGCGTTGGTGTTGCCGCTGGTGATCCGTGGCATCACGCTCGCATCCACCACCCGCAAGCCCCCGAGCCCCCGGAACCGCAATTCCGCATCCAGCGGTGCCGTCTCATCCGCACCCATGCGCACGGTGCAGGTGGGGTGAAAGATCGTCGTGCCCACATCGCCTGCCGCCCGGGCCACTTCTTCATCCTTTTCGAACGCCACCCCGGGCTTGATCTCTTCGGGCTGATACCGGGCCATCGCCGCCTGAGCCATGATCTCCCGCGCCTGCCGGATCGCCGCCACGGCCACCGCCCGGTCGCCCTCGGTCGAAAGGTAATTGGGCGCAATCCGCGGTGCGGCCTTGGAGTCGGGCGATGCGATCTCGACCACGCCCCGGCTTTCCGGCCGCAGGTTGCATACGCTCGCGGTGATCGCAGGGAAATCATGCAGCGGTTGCCCGAATGCCTCCAATGAGAGGGGCTGCACGTGATATTCCAGGTCCGCCGTCTCGACCCGCTCGGATGAGCGCGAAAACGCACCAAGCTGGCTCGGCGCCATCGACATCGGCCCCGACCGCTTGAGCGCGTATTCCAGCCCGATCTTGGCCTTGCCCCAAAACGACCCCGCCAGCGTGTTGAGCGTTGTCGCTCCGCTCAGCCGCCAGGCGCAGCGCAATTGCAGGTGATCCTGCAAGTTCGCGCCCACCTGTGGCTGGTCCAGCGCCACCTCGATCCCGTGGCGCTGCAACAGCGCCCCCGGTCCAACCCCCGAAAGCTGCAAAATCTGCGGGCTGCCGATCGCACCCGCCGACAGAACCACCTCGCCACCGCAGCGCGCCTGTTTCACCGTGCCGCCCTGCTCGTATTCCACGCCCACGGCGCGCCCGCCCTCGATCAGCAGGCGCCGCACATGCGCCTGCGTCTCGACCTTGAGGCCCCGCCCCGTCGCCGTGCGCAGGAACGCCTTGGCCGTGTTCATCCGCCATCCGCCGCGCTGATTGACGCGGAAATAGCCCACGCCCTCGTTGTCGCCGGTATTGAAATCGCGCGTCGCGGGCAGGCCCCATTGCTGTGCCGCCGCCATCCAGTCGTCCAGCACCTCCCAGTGCAGGCGCTGGTCCTCGACCCGCCATTCGCCGCCCGCACCGTGCATCTCGGACTCGCCCTCGACATAATCCTCGGACTTTTTGAACAGCGGCAGCACGTCATCCCATCCCCAACCGGTGAGTCCCATCTGCCGCCAGCCGTCGTAATCGGCGGCCTGTCCGCGCAGGTAAAGCATCCCGTTGATCGAACTGCACCCGCCCAGAACCTTGCCCCGCGGATAGATCAGCGACCGGCCATTCAGCCCCGCCTCCTCCTCGGTGCGAAACATCCAGTCGGTGCGCGGGTTGCCGATGCAGTAAAGGTATCCGATGGGGATATGCACCCAATGGTAATTGTCGCGCCCCCCGGCTTCGAGCAGCAGCACCCGCCGCCCGGCATCGGCCAACCGCTTGGCCACCACGCAGCCCGCGCTGCCCGCACCCACGATGATATGATCCCAATCCATCCCAGCCTCTTCGCACGTCTTTCGGGCCGTCACGCCCGCGCCAAGACTGCACCGTGAGAACCGCGGTTACAACGTCACCTTGCACCCCCGGGGCTGATCGTCCTTTCAAGGGATTGATCCCCCGAACGCAGGGTCTCGCAGGCGGCCCACGCCGCCGCGTCGAACATCACACCGGCAATGCGGTGGTTCGGAACACAGTGCGCAGCGCGAAACTCGATTGCATCTGCGCCACGCCCGGCAGGCGCGACAGGTGCTGTCGGTGGATGCGCGCGAAATCGTCGGTGTTCTCGGCCACCACCTTGAGGATGTAATCGGCCGTCCCCGCCATCAGGTGACATTCCAGCACATCCGGTATCCGCGCCACCGCCTTCTCAAAGGCATCGAGAACCTCGTCGGCCTGTCCCTGGAGCGTGATCTCGACGAAAACCGTCGTCGGCAACCCGATCTTGCGCGGGTCGAGCAGCGCGACATAATCGCGGATGAACCCCTCGCTCTCCAATCTCTGCACCCGCCTGTGGCAGGCGCTGGGCGACAGGTTGACCGCCTCGCTCAGATCGGCATTGGACATCCGGCCCTTACGCTGCAGCACGTTCAGGATACGGCGATCAATTGCATCGAGCGACATCTGCGCAAACTCCTTCGAACATTACATGGCTATATCGAAGATTCTGCGGTTTCGTCCAGCGACGCAGCGTCAGATTCCAAGCACATTGCGCCCGAAATGCGACATTCTGACCGGCAAGAGGATCGGGAAGGAGAGCCCCATGAAGATCGGATGCCCCAGGGAAATCAAGCCACAGGAGTTCCGTGTCGGCATGACCCCTGTCGCCGCGCAGGAGGCAGTGGCCCACGGCCACGAGGTCATCATCGAGACCGGCGCCGGGATGGGCGCGGGCTTCGACGACGCCGCCTACAAGGCCGCCGGCGCGACGATCATCGACACCGCCGAGGAGGTCTTTGCCAGCGCCGACATGATCGTCAAGGTCAAGGAACCACAAGCACCCGAGCGCAAGATGCTGCGCGAGGGACAGGTGCTTTTCACCTATCTGCACCTTGCGCCCGACCCGGATCAGACCCGCGACCTGCTCGAGTCGGGCTGCACCGCGATCGCCTATGAAACCGTTACCGACGACCGCGGCGGGTTGCCGCTTCTGGCACCCATGTCCGAGGTCGCCGGCAAGCTCGCCCCGCAGGTGGGCGCATGGACGTTGCAAAAGGCCAATGGCGGGCGCGGCGTGCTGATGGGTGGCGTGCCCGGCGTCGGCCCGGCCAAGGTCGTGGTGATCGGCGGCGGCGTCGTCGGCACCCATGCGGCGCGCGTGGCGGCGGGGATGGGCGCGGATGTGACCGTGCTCGACATGTCACTCACCCGACTGCGCTATCTCGATGACGCGTTCCGTGGCGAGTTCAAGACCGGCTACGCCTCGAAGGGCCACACCGCCGAACTGGTCATCGAGGCCGACATGGTGGTGGGCGCAGTGCTCATCCCCGGCGCGGCGGCGCCCAAGCTGATCACCCGCGACCAGCTTTCGACGATGAAGGCGGGCGCGGCCCTCGTCGATGTCGCGATCGACCAGGGCGGCTGTTTCGAGACCTCGCGCGCGACCACCCATGCCGACCCGATCTACGAGGTCGACGGAATCATGCATTACTGCGTCGCCAACATGCCGGGCGCGGTGGCGCGCACCTCGACCATTGCGCTGGGCAATGCGACCATGCCGTTCATGCTGGCGCTGGCCGACAAGGGCTGGAAACAGGCCTGCACCGATGATCCGCACCTTTTGAACGGGCTCAATGTCCATGCCGGGCAACTCACCTACTACGCGGTGGGCAAGGCCTTGGGGCTTGATGTGGTCTCGCCGCAACTGGTGATCAAATAGGCTCTCCTCCGACGGCCCTCCCCGGGGCCACGGTCGGCTGGCGCGGCGCATCCCGGAACGGGACGCCGCGCCCTTTTTCGCATCGTGTCACGGTCCGGATTCCCGATTACCCCCGTGCTTTGCGCAACGGCAAGCAGGTGCAAGGTTGCAGGTGCGACAAACTCGTCTATCCTGTGCGGCATGAACGGGCTATCGCCCGGAAAAGAACAGGGAGCTTGACATGAAAACGACTGCATTCCTTGCTGCTGCGCTGCTTGCCGGAACGGCGATCGGCGCATCGGCCGAAACTCTGCGCTGGGCGCGGGCGGGCGATTCGCTCACCCTCGATCCACATGCACAGAACGAAGGCCCCACGCACACGCTGTCCCACCAGATGTATGAGCCGCTCATCATCCGCGACATGACCGGCGAATTCGAGCCCGCGCTCGCCACCGACTGGGCGCCGAGCGAGGATGATCCCAACGTCTGGGTGTTCAACCTGCGCCAGGGCGTGACGTTCCACGACGGGGCTGATTTCACCGCCGAGGACGTGGTGTTCTCGATCAACAGGGCAAAGTCCGAAAACTCGAACATGAAAGAGCTGCTGAACTCGATCGTCGAGGTCCGGGCCGTGGATGACCACACCGTCGAATTCGTCACCGACGGGCCAAACCCGATCCTGCCGTCGAACCTGACCAACCTCTTCATGATGGACAAGGACTGGGCCGAGGCGAATGACTCGGTCGATGTTCAAGAGGTCGAAGCCGGCGAAAAGACTTTCGCCTCGAGCAACAGCAACGGCACCGGTCCCTACAAGCTGGTCAGCCGCGAACCGGACGTGAAGACCGTCCTGACCCTCAACGAGGACTATTGGGGCCGTGATGAATTCCCGCTCGACGTGACCGAGATCGTCTATACCCCGATCCAGAACGCCGCGACGCGCGTCGCCGCGCTCCTCTCGGGCGAGGTCGATTTCATCCAGGACGTGCCGGTTCAGGACATCAACCGCGTGGCAGAGAGCGACGGCCTCGTGGTCAAGACGGCCCCGCAAAACCGCACCATCTTCTTCGGCATGAACATGGGCGCCGACGACATCGAGAATGACAATGTCGAGGGCGAGAACCCGCTGGCCGATGCGCGCGTGCGCCGCGCGATGAACCTCGCGATCAACCGCGACGCCATCAAGCAGGTGGTCATGCGCGGGCAATCGGAACCCGCCGGCATCATCGCCCCGCCCTTCGTCAACGGCTGGACCGAGGAGATGGACCAGACCTCGACCGATATCGAGGCCGGCAAGGCACTGATGGAAGAGGCCGGTTATGGCGACGGGTTCTCGATCCAGCTCGATTGCCCCAACGACCGCTATGTCAATGACGAGGCGATCTGTCAGTCGGTGGTCGGAATGCTGGCGCAGATCGGGGTGAACGTGAATCTCGACGCCAAGCCCAAGGCGCAGCACTTCCCGCTGATCACCAATGGCGAGACCGATTTCTACATGCTGGGCTGGGGTGTTCCGACCTACGATTCGGAATACATCTTCAATTTCCTCGTCCACACCCGTGGCAGCGACCGCGGCAGCTGGAACGGAACCGGTTACTCCAACCCCGAGATCGACGAGAAAATCGTCAGCCTGGCGTCGGAAACCGATCTGGACAAGCGTGACGCGACCATCCAGGAGATCTGGGACGAGGTGCAGGAAGAGACCCTCTATCTGCCGATCCACCACCAGGTTCTCAACTGGGGCATGAGCGAAAAGGTCGGCACCGAGGTCAGCCCCGAGGATGACCCCAAGTTCAAGTTCTTCACGATGAACTGAGCCAAACCGGGCGGGCCATCAAGTGCCCGCACCACCGACCGCGCCCGCCCCTTTGCGGGCGCGGTTGCGCATTGAACGGAGCCTTCGATGCTTGCCTATATCATTCGACGCGTGTTCCAGTCGGCGCTTGTCCTGCTCGTGGTCGGGCTGGTCGCGTTTTCCATGTTCAGCTTTGTCGGCGACCCGATCGACAACATGCTGGGCCAGGAACGCACCCAGGCCGATGTCGAGCGCCTGCGCCAGACGCTGGGCCTCGATCAGCCCTTCGTGGTGCAGTATTGGCGCTTTCTCGAACAGGCCGCACAGGGCAATTTCGGCCAGAGTTACCGACAGGGCCGCCCGGTGGCCGAGATCTTTCTCGAACGGCTCCCCGCAACCCTGGAACTGGCCTTCGTTTCGGGGCTGATGGCACTGATCGGGGGGATCTCGCTGGGGATTTTCACCGCGATCAGACGGCGCGGGACCGCCGCGAACCTGATCATGACCGCCTCGCTCATCGGGGTATCCCTGCCCACGTTCCTGATCGGTATCCTGCTGATCTATCTCTTCTCGGTCGAACTGGGCTGGCTCCCCAGTTTCGGGCGCGGCGAGGTCACGCGCGTCGGCGGCTGGACCACCGGGTTCCTCACCACGAGCGGGATCAAGGCACTGATCCTGCCATCGATCACGCTGGGGCTTTACCAGATGACGCTGATCATGCGGCTGGTGCGCACCGAGATGCTCGAAGTGCTGCGGATGGACTACATCCGCTTTGCCCGTGCCCGCGGCATCCGTGAGAAATCGGTGAATTTCCACCACGCGCTCAAGAACACGCTGGTGCCGGTGATCACCATCACGGGCCTCCAACTCGGCAGCATCATCGCCTTTGCGATCATCACGGAAACCGTGTTCCAATGGCCCGGTGTGGGTCTGCTCTTCATCAACGCGGTCCAGTTCGTGGACATCCCCGTCATGGCCGCCTACCTGATGATGATCTCGGTGATGTTCGTGGGCATCAACCTGATCGTCGACATGCTCTATTTCGCGATCGACCCGCGCCTGCGCGTCGACCGCACCGCAGGAGGGCACTGACATGACCGACACTCCCATTCCTCCCGCCCCGCCCTCGCGCCTGCGCCGCGCATGGGAGAGCGATCTTTTCTGGTCCTTCCGTCACGCACCGGTGGCGATGGCGTCGTCTTTCGTCGTCATAGTGCTGATCCTCGGTGCGGTGCTGGCGCCGCTGATCGCGCCGCACGACCCGTTCAGCCCGGGCACGCTCAACCTGATGAACGGCTTTACCCCACCCGGCCAGGCCAATGCCATGACCGGCGACATCTTCCTGCTGGGCACCGACGACCAGGGGCGCGACGTGTTCTCGACCATCCTCTACGGGATGCGAATATCGCTCTTCGTGGGTTTCTCGGCGGTTCTGCTGGCCATGGTGCTCGGTGTCACGCTGGGGCTTCTGGCGGGCTATGTCGGCGGCTGGACCGAGACCATCATCATGCGCATCGCAGATGTGCAACTGACCTTTCCGGCGATCCTTGTCGCGATGCTCATCTTTGGCATCGCCAAGGGCATCACCCCGCCCGAATACCGCGACGAGATGGCGATCTGGGTGCTGATCCTCGCCATCGGCCTGTCGGACTGGGTCCAGTTCGCCCGGGTGGTGCGCGGCGCGACCCTGGTCGAGAAGAACAAGGAATACATCCAGGCCGCGCGGCTCATCGGGCGCACGCCGTTCTCGATCATGCTGCGCCATATCCTGCCCAACGTGCTCAACCCGGTGCTGGTCATTGCCACCATCAGCCTGGCGCTCGCGATCATCGCCGAGGCCACGCTTTCCTTCCTTGGCGTGGGGGCACCGCCGACCAAGCCGTCGCTCGGCACGCTCATCCGCATCGGGCAGGAATTCATGTTCTCCGGTGAATGGTGGATCCTGATCTTTCCTGCCGTCACCCTCCTGGCACTGGCACTCTCGATCAACCTGCTGGGCGATTGGCTCCGCGATGCCCTGAACCCGAGGCTCAGATGACCGACACACCCGTTCTTTCCGTTCGCAATCTCGTCGTCGAGATTCCCACCCGCCACGGGCTCCTGCGCCCGGTGGACGATGTGAGCTATGACATCGAGGCCGGCGAAATCCTCGGCGTCGTGGGTGAATCCGGCGCCGGTAAATCCATGACCGGCAACGCGGTGATCGGCCTTCTCGACCCGCCCGCACGAATCACCTCGGGCGAGATCCTGCTCTCGGGACAGCCGATCCACAATCTCGGGCGCTCTGCGCTGCGTCGTCTGCGCGGCAAGAAGATGGGCATGATCTTCCAGGATCCGCTGACCTCGCTCAACCCGCTGCTGACCGTGGGCGAACAGTTGAGCGAAACCATTCGCGAACATCTCGACGTGAGCCATGACCAGGCGCGAAAACGCGCCGTCGCCGCGCTGGAAGAGGTCGGCATCCCCGCCGCAAGCGCGCGGATCAACAGCTATCCGCACGAGTTCTCGGGGGGGATGCGGCAGCGCGTGGTGATCGCGCTGGCGCTCTGCGCCGAACCCGATCTCGTCATCGCCGACGAGCCCACCACCGCGCTCGACGTGTCGGTCCAGGCCCAGATCATGGCCCTGCTCAAGCGGCTTTGCCGCGAACGCGGCGTGGCGGTGATGCTCGTCACCCATGACATGGGCGTGATCGCCGAGGCCGCCGACCGCGTGGCGGTGATGTATGCCGGGCGGCTGGCCGAACTGGGCGGGGTGCGCGAGGTGCTGACCAATGCGCGCCACCCCTATACCGACGGGCTCATGGCTTCGACGCCGCTGGCCAGTGCGGGCCTCAAGCGCCTGCGCCAGATCCCCGGCGCGATGCCGCGCCTCGGCGCATTGCCCACCGGCTGTGCGTTCCATCCGCGCTGCGAATATGCCCAGGACCGGTGCCGCAAGGACCCCGGACCAACGATTGACAGCTGCGACGGGCGCGCCGCCTGCTGGTTCCCGCTCGCCACCGACAGGAAAGAGGAAGCCCAGGCATGAGCGCGATCATCAAGGTCGAACATCTCACCCGCGTTTTCGACGTCTCGAAGCCCTTGCTGAACCGGGTGATCGAACGTCTGCCCCGCGCCCTTCTGACCGCCGTATCGGATGTCAGCTTCGAGATCGAGGAAAACAGCGTCTATGCACTCGTCGGCGAAAGCGGCTCGGGCAAATCCACCATCGGCAAGATCATGGTCGGCCTCGTCGCGCCCACCGAAGGCAGCGTGCAGATATCCGGCGTCGATCTGGCCAGCGAAACCGATGCGGCCAAGATCGAGGCGGTGCGCAGCGAAATCCAGATGATATTCCAGGATCCGTTTGCCTCGCTCAACCCGCGCTGGCGGGTGCGCGACGTGATCGCCGAGCCGGTCGCGGCCAAGGGCGGCGATACCACCGGGCTGGCCGAGAAGCTGCTCGAACAGGTGGGGCTTTCGGCGGCGGATGCGGGCAAGTATCCGCATGAGTTCTCCGGCGGTCAGCGACAGCGGATCTGCATCGCCCGGGCGCTGGCCTCGAACCCGCGGATCATCGTCTGCGACGAACCCACATCGGCGCTCGACGTGTCGGTCCAGGCGCAGGTTCTCAACCTGATGTCCGACCTGCGCGAGGAACTGGGCCTGACCTATCTCTTCATCAGCCATGACCTCACCGTGGTGCAGCACATGGCCGACCGGATCGGCGTGCTCTACCTTGGCCGCCTGGTCGAAGAGGCCCCCCGCGACGTGCTGTTCAACGACCCCAAGCACCCCTATACGCAGATGCTCTTTGCCGCCGCGCCCAAGATGGACGGGTTCGGCCGCGAGATCGAGGCCCCCAAGGGCGAGATCCCCGACGCGATCAACCCGCCCACGGGCTGCGCCTTTCATCCGCGCTGCCCGCTGGCCGTCGAGCGGTGCAGTCGCGAACGCCCCGAGATGCGCAATATCGGCAAGACCCGCGTCGCCTGTCACATGGCCGAGTGATCCGCATGACGGCGCCCGCCCATCCGATTTTTCGCTGAAAGATCGTCTGCCGGCTCACGCCACCATCTGCTCGGCCTTCTTGAGGTCCACGCTCACCAGCTGGCTCACCCCCTGCTCCTGCATGGTGACCCCAAAGAGCCGGTCCATCCGCGCCATCGTCACCGCGTGGTGCGTGATGATCAGGAACCGCGTGTCGGTCCGGCGGCACATCTCGTCAAGCATGTCGCAGAACCGCGTGACATTGGCATCATCGAGCGGTGCATCGACCTCGTCGAGCACACAGATCGGCGCCGGATTGGCCAGGAACACCGCAAAGATCAGCGCCAGCGCGGTCAGCGTCTGCTCACCCCCCGACAAGAGCGACAGCGTGGCCAGCTTCTTGCCCGGCGGCTGGCACATGATTTCCAGCCCCGCTTCGAGCGGGTCGTCGCTTTCCACCAGCACCAGCTTGGCCTCGCCACCACTGAAGAGGTGCCGGAACAGCAGCGAGAAGTTCTCGTTCACCTGCTCGAATGCCGTCAGCAGGCGTTCGCGTCCCTCGCGGTTGAGACTGGCGATCCCGTTGCGCAGGGTTCGAATCGCCTCCTCGAGGTCGGTCTTTTCCTTCACAAGCTCGTCATGCTCGGTCTGAACCTCTCGCGCATCCTCTTCGGCGCGCAGGTTGACCGCGCCAAGCGCATCCCGCTGGCGCTTGAGACGGCCCACATCCGCCTCGATCGCCTCTGATCCGGGCATTGCTTCGGGATCGGTCCCGAGGCTTTCAAGAAGCGTCGCGGGTGTGCACTCCTGTTCCTCCCCGATCCGGTCCTCGGCATGGGTCACCGTCTCGCGGGCCGCATCGGCGCGCGCCTCGGCCCGCGCCCGCGCCTCGCGCGCTTCGCCCGCCGCGCGTTCGGCATCGCGCTCGTCCGTCACCGCCGCGCGCAGCGCCGCCTCGGCCTCGGCCAACGCATCCGCCGCCTTGCGCTGCCGCGTCTCGGCGCTTTCGATCTCGCTCGCCAATTCCTCGCGCTTGGCCGCAATCTCGCCGGGCGCCGCTATCGCCTCCTGCAACTCGGCCTCGGATGCGGTCTTGCGCTCGCCCAGCTCGGCAATCCGCTTGCCGGCCGTCTCGAGCCGATGCCTCCAGCCGCTGATCTCCTTCGTGACTTCCTGCGCGCGCTTCAGCCGCGCCTCACCCTCGCGGCGCAGCTCGTCATGGGCCGAGCGGCGCGACATCATCGTGATCCGCGCCGCCTCGACGGTCATCTTGACATCCTCGACCCGCCCCCGCGCGGCATCGAGATCGCCCAGATCGCCCAGGCCCTTCTCGGCCTCGGCCAGTTGCGTCCGCGCCGACATCGCCTCTTCCTCGTGGCGCGACAGTGCCAGCCCCGCGGATTCGAGCCGCGACGCGGCAAGGCTGCGGTCGGCGTCGGCCCGGCTCAGCGCCCGTGCCGCCTCGGTCAGCATCCGGTCGGCCGCACGCCGCGCCTCGCGGGCCTGGCTGTCGGCCTCGCTCAAATCCTTCAGGCGCGCCTGCAACATCTCATGCGCCGCGCGCGCCCCATCGGCCCTTGCCGTGGCCGTCTCCATCTGCTGCTTGAGCGCTTCGAGCCGGTTGAGCTGTTGCAGCCGCAGCGCCGCGGCGCTCGGTGCATCCTCGGCCCAGGCGCGATACCCGTCCCAGCGCCACAGGTCGCCCTCAAGGCTCACCAGCCGCTGACCGGGCCGCAACAGAGCCTGCAAACGCCCGCCCTCTTCCGCATCGACAAGGCCGATCTGGCTCATCCGGCGGGCCAGGACCTCGGGAACGCTGACATGGTTCGACAGCGCGTCCACCCCGTCAGGCAGCGGTTGGGCCGCATCGTAGCCGGGCATCAGCGCCCAGCCCGACGGCCCGTCCTCGCCCACTTCCGGCGCGCGCAGGTCATCGGCCAGCGCCGCACCCAGCGCCTTTTCGAATCCCTGCTCGACCTGCAACCGGTCCATGATCTGCCCGCCCTCGGCGGTGTCGCGCTCGACCAGCTTGGCCAGCGCCGTCGCCTCGGCGCGCAACGCGTTGACCTCGCCCTCGGCTTCGCTGCGTTCGGCCCGTGCATCGGCCTCGCGCGATTGCGTCTCGGCCCGCGCCGCCTCGGCCTCGGTCAGGGCCGCGTCGGCCTGCTCGGCCTGGTCCTGCGCCGCGGCCTCCGCCCGCTCCGCCTCGGCGTGATCGGCCTCGGCCCGGCTCAGCGCCGCCTCGGCGTCGCGCGCCGCAGCCTTCGCCTTCTCGGCCTCGGCCTCGCTGCGGGCCAGCGTCTTGCGGCTGTCTTCAAGGAAGCGATTGGCCGATTGGTGCCGCGCCGCCAGCCGCGCCACATCCTCGGTCAATTGCGCGAGATCACCCTCGCGCGCCTGCAACACCTGCGCCGCCTCGCGCGCCGCCTCGGCGGCTTCCTCGAGGCACGCATCATGCCCCTCCCCGGCCTTTTCAAGCTCGCGCGCCTCCCATTCCAGCCGCTCGATCGTCTCGCCCGCATCACGGTTCAGCCCCGCCTCGCGCTCCATGTCCGCGCTCAACTGCCCGATCCGCCGTTCCAGCGTCGCAATGGTCTCTTTCGCACGCGCCTCCTGATCGCCCAGCGCATCATGCTGCACCCTCAACCGCTGCAACACCGCCGCCGCGATCGCCTCTTCCTCGCGCAAGGGCGGCAGAGCCTCCTCGCGCTGCGCACGCAGCTTGGCGGCATCACGCGCCGCCGCCTCGGCCCGGGCCGTCGCGTTGATCCGCTCGCGCAGTTCACCCTCGGCGGCCAAACGCGCCACTTCGGCCTCTTTCCAGCGCCGGTAAAGCAACATCCCTTCCGCCTGGCGCAGTTCCTCGCCGATCGCGCGGTACCGCGCCGCCTGTTTCGCCTGCCGCGCCAACTGCTGCAATTGCTGCGCCAGCTGCTCGATAACGTCATCGACGCGGGTCAGGTTCGCCTCGGCGCCTTTCAGCTTCAATTCGGCCTCGTGGCGGCGCTGGTAGAGACCCGAGATCCCCGCCGCCTCTTCAAGGATACGCCGCCGCGCCTTGGGTTTTGCGTTGATGAGTTCGGCAATCTGTCCCTGCCGGACCAGAGCGGGCGAATGCGCCCCGGTCGAGGCATCGGCAAACAGCATCTGCACATCGCGCGCCCGTACATCCTTGCCGTTGGTCTTGTAGGCGCTGCCCACGTCGCGGGTGATCCGCCGCACGATCTCCAGAACGTCGCTGTCGTTGAACCCTGCCGGGGCCAGCCGTTCACTGTTGTCGATCAGGATCGAAACTTCCGCGAAATTCCGCGCCGGCCGGGTCGCGGCCCCGGCAAAGATCACGTCTTCCATGCCACCGCCGCGCATCGCCGTCGGGCGGTTCTCGCCCATGACCCAGCGCAGCGCTTCGAGCAGGTTCGACTTGCCACAGCCGTTGGGCCCGACCACGCCGGTCAACCCGTCCGAGATGATCAGGTCGGTCGGATCGACGAAGCTCTTGAAGCCGGTCAGTCTGAGCTTGGAAAAACGCACGAACCCCTGCCTGCGGTCTGATTCCCTGTATTCGAGCGATTGTGACGGCGTGACGACCATCGAGTCAACGCCAGCGCGTCACGATATAGGGGTCACGCCCGACTTATCCCCAATATATCGCCCCAATCGCGATCTGCGCACCCCGTGGGACGGTGGGCGGGGCGATGGCAAGGCCGAGCGCCGTCCCACCGTTCGCCACTCAATCCCCCAGCTTGGCATGGACCTCGTCGAGGTCGATCTCGCCCACCGGCATCTTGTTCGACGGATCGTCGAAATCGTATTTGAAAAGCTTGAAATCGCGGTTGTAGATTTCCTTGACCAGGTGCATCGACAGGTCGTCGAAATAATCCGCGACCGGGTGCAGCCGCTTGGGTCCGTGGCCCTCGCTCTCGTTGAACCGGGGCACCGCGTCCAGCTTCACCTCGACCGGCGTGTCGATCGCGTCCAGAACCTCCTGCATCCCCTCGTTGAACTTCTCGGTCCAGAAGATCTTGTCATAGCGCCCGCCATTCACGATGAAGGTGCTCACATGCCCGGACATCGCGCTCCAGTGGATGTCGGGCTCCATCGGCCGGCGCCAGCGGATCGTGTCGCGCGCGAACAGCAGGAACCGCCGGAAGCTCCTGATCTGGTCGAACTCGAACCCGTTCTCCGGGTCGCCCACTTCGATCCCGTATTTCTGGATGATGAGCGGCACCAGGTTACCGCGATACCGCTTGCCGTTGCGCTGGATGCCGCAGATCTTGTCGAAAAAGGACGACAGGATGCGCGTGTAAGGGTTGCGCACACAGGTAAAGGCATAGGACGAATGGGTTTTCACATTGGCGTTGATCAAGGGTTGGCTCTCGTCGCGCGCCCATTTGTGCAGGCCCTCGGTCGCGTCGTGGATGTCGCCGTCGAAAAATTCGCCGTGATCCGAGTAATACATGATCTGCCCGATGGTCGAGCAGGCGCATTTCGGCACCACCCTGTAAACCACGCTTTCGCTTTCGGTCATCCAGGTTCCCGGGAACCCCATCCTGCGCCTCCGAAGTCTTGTCTTGTTTTTCTTGCGGATTCTATACCATCACCGATTCATGAAAGGAATGTCGATTTTCCCGGGCCCGACCGCCAGGTCCGGGGACCAAAATCGCCACTGACCCGGGTTTATTCACGGACCATTCACCTCTATCACTAAAACAATCCGGGGCATAAGGAGCAGATCGTTTCCCGCAATGGCAAGAATCGCCTTCATATTGCTGTGTCACAAGGACCCCGAGGCCATCATCAAGCAGGCCGAGCGCCTCACGTCGGTGGGCGACTACATGGCGATCCATTTCGACGCCCGCGCCAAACCCGAACATTACACGCGCATCCGCGCCGCGCTTGACGACAACCCCAATGTGACCTTCGCGAAAAAGCGCATCAGGTGCGGCTGGGGCGAATGGAGCCTCGTGCAGGCGTCGCTGAACGCGATCGAGGCCGCGGTCGAGGCGTTTCCACGCGCCACCCATTTCTACATGCTCTCGGGTGATTGCATGGCGATCAAGTCGGCCGAGTACGCCCATGAATTCCTCGACCGCGACGATTGCGATTACATCGAAAGCTTCGACTATTTCGAAAGCGACTGGATCAAGACCGGCTGGAAAGAGGAACGGTTGATCTATCGCCACTGGTTCAACGAGCGCACGCAGAAAAAACGCTTCTACGCCATGTTCGAGTTGCAAAAGCGCCTCGGCCTGACCCGCGCGATCCCCGATGACATCCAGGTGATGATCGGCTCGCAATGGTGGTGCCTGCGGCGGCGCACCATCGAGTGGGTGCTCGATTTCACGCGCGCGCGCCCCGACGTGATGCGGTTCTTCCGCACCACCTGGATTCCCGACGAAACCTTTTTCCAGACACTGGTGCGTCACCTCGTGCCAGAGCGCGAGATCCGCTCGCGCACGCTCACCTTCCTGATGTTCACCGATTATGGAATGCCGGTGACCTTCTACAACGATCACTACGACCTGCTGCTCAGCCAGGATTTCCTCTTTGCCCGCAAGATCAGCCCCGAGGCCCGCGAACTCAAGCGCCGGCTGGGGCTGCTCTATGCGACCCGCGGCTGGGATTTCAAGATCTCGAACGAAGGCCGCTCGCTCTTCAAGTTCCTGACCCAGCGCGGCCGGATCGGGCGCCGCTTTGCCCCCCGCTTCTGGGAAAGCGAGGGCTCGCTCGGCCGCGAACGCGAGCTCATGATCGTGGTCTGCAAGAAATGGCATGTCGCCAAGCGCCTGATCGAGCGGATCCGCAAGATGACCAACATCCCCTGCATCGAATATCTCTTCAACGAGGAGGCCACACGCCTGCCCGACCTCGGGGGAATCCAGTCCTCCATGGGCAAACGCCACCGCCACCGCCGCGCATTGATGCGGATGCTGTTCGATTACTACGACACCGAACGCCTGATCATCTGCCTCGATCCCAACAATATCGACCTGCTCAACGATTTCTACGGCGACCGCTCGGTGACCCGTATGCTCGAAGTCGATTGCATGTTCAGCGACGATTACCTCATCGGTCACGCCAAGCGGATCGGCCTGGCCGGCGAAAAGACCCCGCAGGAAACGCTCGAACGCCTGCTGCCCACGATCCGCGGCGACATGCAGTTCGAGATCGACCAGATTCGCGATGCCGATTTTCCGAACCACCACCGGATTCGCGAAGCCGACCCGCCCGAGGTCAACGCCGAGGCACTGGGCCATTTCCTCTCGATCGACCGGGACAAGGCCCTCGAAATCGCCAAAACGCATTACCTGTTCGTCGATTGACCCCCCTTGCCCCCCCGGGCGCATTCGCCCATATTCACCACCGGAAACGGCAACCCGAAGGATGAAACGCGATGGTCACCGAGGCTCCCGAAACCCGCATCGTAGATCAATGGCGCGTCTCCTGCGACGGTGGGGAGGGTGCGCTGGGCCATCCCCGTGTCTGGCTCCAGATTCCGCGGGAAACCGGCTATGTCGAATGTCCCTATTGCGACGCCAAGATCATCCACCGCGATTTCGAGGGCAAGGTCTGATCACGCCCGCCTGACCGACGGCCACGCAGCGCGTCGTGCGTCACGGCGCGCCACGCAACCCGACGTGCCGAAGCCGGTCCGGCATCGCGTCTCGCCCGGGCTCCGCGTGGATCGGCGTCAGTGTGCAAGGCCCCGTCGGATACGCGGCTCCGGCAGCAGGCTGGTCAGGCGACGCCAGAGCCATTCCCACGGCCCGAACGGGAAGCAACTCAGCCAGAGATGGGCAAACGCGATCAGCATGGCATAGAGCCCGGCGGCAAAGGCCAGCACCCCCAATGTGCCCAACTGCCCGATCAAACCCAGGCCCCAGCCATAGAACAGGGCCTGTCCCGACAAGGCGGTCGTCAGGTATCCGGTCAACGTCATCCGGCCCAGCGGCGCCAGCAATCGACGCAGCCAGCCCACCGAAGGCCCGGCCAGCGCCGCGGCGATCAGCATGAGGTAACCCAGCGACATGACCGGGCCCTCCAGTTTGAGCATGATCCAGAACCCTTCGGGCTCTACCGCATAGCGCAAAAGGAGATTCATCGTGAAACCGACCAGCGCAAAAATGAGTCCCAGCCGCAGCAGGTAATCACGACGCCCGGCCAGGGCCATGAGCACACCGCTCTTGCCGGCCGCGAGCCCCAGAAGGAATAGCCCCATCAGCGTCATGAACCTCAGTACAAACGTGCTGTCCGAAGTTTCGGACGCGGCAAAGATCATGTGCCAGTTCTGTTTTACCGTGTCGGTTACCTCTGGCGATGCAAAGGCATCGAGGCTTTCGGTATGGCCGCGCGGTACGGGGGTGGGCACCTCGTAGCCGCCCAATGCCAGTGTCATCGGTGCGGCGAGTATGAGCGCAAGTGCCAGCCCGGCAATGACCCCTGACGGCAGGCGCGCGGCAAACGGCAGGATCAGCCCCAGCACCGCGTAGCTCATCAGGATATCGGCCCAGAACAGGAACAGCGCGTTGAACAGCCCGATCATGAACAGCACCACCAGCCGCCGGAAGAAACGCGCCGATGCATCGCCGGACGAAACGGCCTTGCCCAGGATAACGCTGAAACTGAATCCGAACATGAAGGAAAATGCCGCCAATGCCTTGTCATCGACCAGGATCTGGACAACAACCCAGGCAAGTTGATCGACACTGCCCAGCGCCTCCTCGCGCATTTCCGGCGTAAGATAGGCCAGGCCCGAAAACGTCATCATGTTCATGATGATGACACCGGCAAGAGCCACCGCCCGCAGCGAGTCGATCAGATCATCGCGTCTGTGCGTTGCTTCTGTGCTCACGCTGGAACTCCCTTCTGCAACTCTGTGCTTCCCGCGGATGCGTCGGCAAGCTCCGGCGCGAATGAATGCGCAGCCATTTTTCTTTCGATACGACGGGCTTGTGAACAGGCACGCCACCTGAGTAGTCGTTCCAAATGTCGGGTCGCGGTGCCCGCATGTCCAGAGTCCGGCCCTCGCGCTGGCAAAATCTTGCCAAACGCAATGCGCCCGTCAGGTGCGCGGCGCGCGCTGCCAAAGGGCGGTTTCCGGCTGTCGCCGCCCATGGCATTCGCACATGATCCCTCTGGCCCCGCCCGCGCCCATGTGCGAAACCTGTCCCGGTTCAACCGGGGGAAACGCATATGTCATTCGGCAAAGGCTGCCACCTGCACCTCATCGACGGCTCGGCCTTCATTTTCCGCGCCTATCACGCGCTGCCGCCGCTCACGCGCAAATCCGACGGGCTGCCCATCGGCGCGGTCTCGGGCTTCTGCAACATGCTCCAGAAATATGTCGAGGACGCCAGCGGCGACGACGCGCCCACCCATGCCGCGGTGATCTTCGACTATTCCGGCAAGACCTTTCGCAACGACCTTTACCCCGAATACAAGGCCAACCGCCCGCCTGCGCCCGAAGACCTCGTGCCGCAGTTCCCGCTCACCCGCGAGGCCACCCGCGCCTTCAACGTCGCCTGCCACGAGATCGAAGGCTTCGAGGCCGACGACATCATTGCCACGCTGGCCACGCAGGCGCGCGACCTCGGCGGGCGCGTCACCATCATATCGTCGGACAAGGATCTGATGCAGCTTGTCGGCGGCGGCGTGGAAATGCTCGACGCGATGAAGAACCGACGCATCGACCGCGACGGGGTGATGGAGAAATTCGGCGTGCCGCCCGAGCGGGTGGTGGACGTGCAGGCGCTCTCGGGCGACTCGGTCGACAACATCCCCGGCGCGCCCGGCATCGGCCCCAAGACCGCGGCGCTTCTGATCAACGAATTCGGCGATCTCGACACGCTTCTGGAAAACGCCGACCGGATCAAGCAGCCCAAGCGCCGCGAAACCCTGATCGAAAAGGCCGACCAGATCCGCATGTCGCGCGATCTGGTGCTGCTCAAGACCGACACCCCGCTCGATTTCACCCTCGACGATCTCGAAGTGCACGACCCCGACCCCGACACGCTCCTGCCGTTCCTGGCCAGGATGGAGTTTCGCACCCTTTCCAAACGCATCGCCGACAAGATGGGCGTCGAACCCCCGATCATCGAGGACACGCCCGCCGCCGCCAATGACGATACCCCGCCCGACTTCCCCCCCATCGACCCCGCGCGATACGAATGCATCCGCGATGCCGACACGCTCTCGCGCTGGATCGAGCTCATCCATTCCCGCGGCTACGTCGCCATCGACACCGAAACCACCTCGCTCGACGAGATGCAGGCCGAGCTTGTGGGCATATCCCTCGCCGTGATCCCCGGCCAGGCCGCCTATCTCCCGCTCACCCACAAGGGCGGCAACGCCGATGACCTCTTCGGCACCGACACGCTCGCCGAAGGGCAGATGGACACCGACGCGGCGCTCGCCCTCCTCAAACCCGTGCTAGAGGATGATGCCGTCCTCAAGATCGGGCAGAACATGAAATACGACGCCAAGATCCTTGCCCGCCACGGCATCGACATCGCCCCCATCGACGACACGATGCTGATGTCCTACGCGCTCTTCTCGGGCATTCACGGGCACGGCATGGACGCGCTCTGCGAACGCTACCTCTCGCACATCCCGATCCCGATCAAGGATCTCATCGGTTCGGGCAAGTCGGCCATCACCTTCGACCGCGTGCCGCTCGACGAGGCGGTGAAATACGCCGCCGAGGACGCCGACATCACCCTGCGCCTCTGGCACCGGTTCAAACCGGAACTGCCCCGCGCCCGCGTCACCACCGTCTATGAAACGCTCGAACGCCCGCTCGTCCCGGTGCTGGCCGAGATGGAGATGCACGGCATTACCGTCGACCGCGACACGCTTTCGCGCATGTCCAACGCCTTCGCCCAGAAAATGGCCGCGCTCGAGGCCGAGATTCACGAACTGGCCGGCGAGAAATTCAACGTCGGCTCGCCCAAGCAACTGGGCGAGATCCTCTTTGACAAGATGTCGCTCGATGGCGGCAAGAGGGGCAAGACCGGAGCCTATGCCACCGGCGCCGACGTGCTCGAAGACCTGGCCACCGAACACGAACTGCCCGCCCGCGTGCTCGACTGGCGCCAGCTTTCCAAGCTCAAATCGACCTATACCGACGCGCTTCAGGATCACATCAACCCCGACACCGGCCGCGTCCACACCTCGTATGTGCAGACCGGCGCCAGCACCGGCCGCCTCGCCTCGACCGATCCCAACCTGCAAAACATCCCCGTGCGCTCCGAGGAGGGCCGCCGCATCCGCGAAGCCTTCATCGCCCCCGAGGGCACCCGCCTCGTCAGCCTCGACTATTCCCAGATCGAGCTGCGCATCCTTGCCCATGTCGCCGGGATCGAAACCATGAAACAGGCGTTCCGCGACGGCCACGACATCCACGCCATGACCGCCTCGGAAATCTTCGGCGTGCCGCTGGACGAGATGACACCCGACATCCGCCGCAAGGCCAAGGCGATCAATTTCGGCGTGATCTACGGCATTTCCGGCTTTGGCCTCGCCCGCAATCTGCGCATCCCGCGCAGCGAGGCACAGGCGTTCATCGACGAGTATTTCAAACGCTACCCGGGCATCCGCGCCTACATGGACGACACAGTGAACTCCGCCAAGGAAAAAGGTCACGTCGCGACGCTCTTCGGGCGCAAGATCCACACGCCGGAAATCTCTGCCAGGGGGCCGCGCGCCGCCTTCGCCCGCCGCGCCGCGATCAACGCGCCGATCCAGGGCACCGCCGCCGACGTGATCCGCCGCGCCATGATCCGCATGCCCGCCGCGATCGCGGGCCTGCCCGCGAAGATGCTGCTCCAGGTGCATGACGAACTGATCTTCGAGGTCGAGGAACACGCCATCGACCGCCTGATCGACACCGCCCGCGAGGTGATGGAAGGCGCCGCCCACCCCGCGGTGCATCTCGACATTCCGCTGACCGTCGATGCCGGCCAGGGCGCCAACTGGGCCGAGGCGCATTGACGCCCCGACCCTCCCGGCGCCCGATCCGATGCCGTGGCAAAGCGTGAACCGGTTTGCCGCACCTGACGCCCGGCACGGGATGACTCTCGCCCATGTCAACCATGCAGAACCAGGCGGTCCTTGCCCGGGAAGAGCGGCGAAGCCGCCCGGGCAGCGCCCGACCCTTCTTGCAACCATCCCTCGATACGGGAGAGGGTCGATGTGGCATCGCGCTCGCCCTCACGCACGATCACCCGTCCTGCTTGATATCTGCCCCTCGCTTGCCCACAATCCGCCCAAGTCTCGCGCATACCACGCGCATGACCGTCAGACGGAGTCGCCCCACATGCCCACCTTGCGTGCCCTGATCGCCACGCTCGCCCTTGTCGCCACGGCCACCCTTGCCCCACACGCCGTGGCCGAGACCGAAGAGCCCCGCATCCTCGTGATCGGAGATTCGCTTCTGGCCAAGAACAGGCTGGCCGAGCGCAACGTCGCGGCCCGCCTCTCGGCCCTGCTCGATGAACCCGTTGCCGATCATTCCGTTGCCGGGGCATGGATGATCTATAACCTGCCGATCACCGGCGCGATGGGCCTTTCGATCCCGAAACAGTGGCGCGACGGCGACTGGGACTGGGTGATCATGAATGGCGGCGGCAACGACCTGTGGCTGGGATGCGGCTGCAACAACTGCGATTACAAGCTCAACCGGCTGATCGCCGAAAACGGTCGCCGCGGCGCGATTCCCTCGCTGGTGCAGAAAATCCGACACTCCGGCGCGCGGGTGCTGATCGTGGGCTACCTGCGCAATCCCGGGTTTTCCTCGCCGATCAAATCCTGCAAGGACGTGGGCGACACGCTCGAAGCGCGTATCGCACGGCTCGCCGAAATCGACCCAAACGTCTATTTCCACCCGCTCACCGATCTCGTGCCGCACGGCGACCTGAGCTTTCACGCCATCGACCGGATCCACCCATCGCTCAAGGGCTCCGATGCCATCGCCCGCCGGCTGGCTGAGGAAATCCAGTCCGCCCGGTGACCCCGGCCCCGATCCTGGCGGAAAGACCGGACACCGCGCCAAACGCCGTTTCCCGCCCCTGATCTGCCGCTGTGGGGCAGTGCCGATTTCGCGAATCCGCTATGTCCGGCTATCCTGCCCCGACCGATTGCCCAAGGACGCCGCCATGACCCGCGAAACCAAGCTCATCCTCTGCCCTGTGAACCTGCGCCACGCCAAGGTCGCGACTGCCGCCTATGACGAGGCCGTCGAGATGGCCCGCCGCCGTGGCGCCCGGCTCATCGTCGCCACCGTCGCCCCCGAGATCGAGCGCAATCTCAACATCTACGATTCGAACGCCTACTGGTCGGGCGAGATGGACAAGTTCCTTGCCGCCAATCCGGCCGAAGGGGTCGAAATCACGACCATGGTGCGCAAGGGTGCGGTGCACCGCCAGATCGTCAAGCTGGCCGACGAGCAAAAGGTCGACCTGATCGTGATCGAAGCCGCCAACCCGAAGATCCAGGACTACCTGCTCGGCACCACGGCCAGCCACGTGGTCGCCCATTCCGAATGCTCGGTCTACGTGGTAAGGGGCTGATCCCGCGCCCATGGGCCCTTGCAAATCCCCGCGGGACGACCATTACTCGGGCCATGCCACATGACCACCACGGACATCACCACCCCGACCCGTCGCTGATCGAAGGCGACCGCCGCGTCGGCGCCGCCATCGCCGTCAACCTCGCCCTGACCGTCGCCCAGATCGTGGCGGGGGTGATCTCGGGCAGCCTCGCGCTGATCGCGGATGCGATTCACAACCTGTCGGACGCGCTGTCGCTGGTCATCGCCTTCTATGCCCGCCGCATCGCCCGCCGCCCCGCGGACGAGGCGATGACCTTCGGCTATGGCCGGGCCGAGGTGGTGGCCGCGCTGATCAACTACACCACGCTGATCGTCATCGCGCTCTACCTCGCCGCGCAGGGGGTCGAGCGGCTGTTCAACCCGGTCGAGATCACCGGCTGGATCGTCGTCGCCGTCGCCGGGCTGGCGCTGGTGATCGACAGTGTCACCGCGGCGCTGATCTTTCGGCTCTCGCGGAACTCCATGAACATGCGCGCGGCCTTCCTGCACAACCTCGCCGACGCGATGGGCTCCGTCGCGGTGATCGTCGCGGGCACGCTGATCCTGCTTTACGACTGGCGGCTCGTCGACCCGATCGTCACGCTCTTCATCTCGGCCTATATCCTGTGGCACAGCTATCAGGGCATCCGCCCGGTGATCCGCGTCCTGATGCTGGCCGCCCCCGAGGAAACCGACCTGCCCGCGCTCATCGCCGCGATGGAGGCGTGCGACGGGGTCGAGAGTGTTCACCATGTCCACCTGTGGCGCATGCAGGAGCACGAGCCCGCCTTCGAGGCCCATGTCGTGCTTGCCCCCGGCGCCGATCCCGAGACCGTCCGCCGTGACCTCAAGTCACTGTTGCACCGCTCGTTCTCGGTCTCCCACTCCGTGCTCGAGCTTGAAACCCCGGGCGCGGCCTGCCATGACAGTCCGCAGATCGGCCATTGAAACGGACAGCATGACAGACAAACCCCGCCCCACCCCGCAAGCGCTTGCCGACAGCCTCGTGTCGGTGCTCGATGTCGAACCGGTCGAGGAGAACTTCTTCCGCGGCATCGCCACCCCCGGCGCGCGCGGGCGCAGCTTCGGCGGACAGGTCATCGCACAGGCGCTGATGGCCGCCATCCGCACCGTGCCGGAGGACCGCGCCAACCATTCGCTGCATGGCTATTTCATGCGCCCCGGCGACGCCACCAAGCCCGTGCTCTACCAGGTCGAGCGTGACCGCGACGGGCGCAGTTTCGCCACCCGCCGCGTGGTCGCGGTGCAGAACGGGCAGCCCATCCTCAACCTCGCCGCCTCCTTCCAGGTCGAGGAAGAGGGCCTGTCGCACCAGGACGCCATGCCCGATGTCCCAGCCCCCGAAGACCTCAGGAGCGAGCTTGAGCTCGCCGCCGAATTCAAGGACGAGCTGCCCGAGATGTTTCTCAAGTGGCTCTCGGTCCCGCGCCCGATCGAGATGCGCCACGTCACCCCGCGCCCGCCCTTCACCCGCGATCCCGCGCCCGAGCAAAGCTACTGGTTCCGCGTGACCGGCCGGATCGGCGAGGATGCGAACCTGCATCGCGCGGCGCTCGCCTATGCCTCGGATTTCGGGCTGCTGGGCACCTCGGCCTATGCCCATGCCAAGGCGTTTGCCGATCCCGACATGCAGTTCGCCTCGCTCGATCACGCGCTGTGGATTCATGGCCCGTTCCGCGCCGATGACTGGCTGCTTTACGTGATGGACAGCCCCTGGTCGGGCGGCGCGCGCGGCTTCAACCGCGGGCGGATCTTCACCCGCGACGGGCGGCTTGTCGCCAATGTCGCGCAGGAAGGGCTGATACGCCGGATCGCCCCGCGCGCGTGATCCCGCGCGCCCTCGGCGTCCGAGGTCCGGCTTGTCATGGCAAATCGTTTTCGCCCCGCCCGGGCAGCACACCATTGCCCGGCAGGCGAATTTCCGCAGGAAAATCGGCTGCTGACCACCGGCGCGCAGGCGGCGCGGCAAAACCCTGTTGAACCCGGCCCCCGGACCTGTTCATCATCCGCTCACACGCGAAAGGGCCGCCGCATGACCATCCCCCAGATAGTGATCTTCTGCATTCTCGCGGCCACCATGGCGCTCTTCCTGTGGGGGAAGTTCCGGCACGACATCGTGGCGCTGGCGGCGCTCATGGCCTGTGTCATCGCCGGTCTCGTTCCGGCCGAAGAG
Source organism: Rhodobacteraceae bacterium HLUCCO07 (assembly GCA_001314705.1). GTDB lineage: Bacteria > Pseudomonadota > Alphaproteobacteria > Rhodobacterales > Rhodobacteraceae > Aquicoccus. Next base: position 110,356 of record LJSU01000025.1, on the reverse strand, counting down.
GCCTTTGCCGGGTTCGGCCACCCGGCGGTGATCACCGTGGCCTGCGTGCTCGTGCTCAGCCAGGGCCTTCAGAACACCGGCGCGGTTGACTGGATCGCGCGCACCGTTCTGCCGCGCGAAGGCGGGCGGATGACGAGCATGGCGCTGCTCATGGGCCTCGGGGCGGCGCTGTCGGGGTTCATGAACAACGTGGGCGCGATGGCGCTGCTGATGCCGGTGGCGGTGCAACTCGCCAACCGGCTCGATCTCACACCGGGGCAGGTGCTGATGCCGCTCGCCTTCGGCACCATCCTTGGCGGCATGACCACCCTGATCGGAACGCCGCCCAACCTCATTGTCTCGGGGTTTCGCAACGAGGCCGGGATGGGCCATTTCGGAATGTTCGATTTCGCCCCCGTCGGGGCGGCCGTGGCGATTGCCGGGGTCGCGTTCGTCGTCCTGATCGGCTGGTGGCTCGTGCCCGCGCGCAAACCCGCAGCGAGCGAGGAGTTCGAGACCGGCCATTACATGACCGAGCTGCGGGTGCCCGAGAAAAGCAAGGCGATCGGCCTGACCCTGCGTGGCTTCGAGCGCGGGATAGAAGAGAGCGACGCCCAGGTCGTCGCCATGGTCCGCAACGAGGTGCGCCTGACCGCGCCATATGGCGGGCGGCGCATCGCCGCCGGGGATATCCTCGTGCTCGACTCCGATGTCGATGCGCTGGCCAAGGCGCTCTCGGTCTTTGACATCAAGCTCGAGGAAAGCGGATCCTCCACCCCCACGGAGGTAGAGCAGGCCCCCACCGAGGCCGAAAGCTCGGGAGAGACGGACACCCTGGCGGCAGAGAACGGGAAAGACGACAAGGACGACAAGGACGAAAGTAACGGGCGCGATGTGGACATCGTGCTGCGCGAACTGGCCATCCTGCCCGGCACCACCATCGTCGGGCGTTCGGCCAGCGACATCCACCTGCGCACGCGTTACAGTCTCAACCTTCTGGCGGTGTCGCGCCACGGCCACCCGCCACGCGCCCGGCTGCGCACGCTCAAGCTCAAGTCCGGCGACCTTCTGCTGATGCAGGGCCCGTCCGAGATGATGTCGGAATTCATCAACGATACCGGCTGCGTGCCGCTGGGCGCGCGCGACCTGCGCATCCCCGACAAGCGCATGGCCTTCATCTCGGTCGCGATCATGCTGGGCGCCATCGCCATCGCGACGCTGGGCCTCTTGCCCGCGGCGGCAGCCTTCACGCTTGGCATGATCGCCTCGATGGTTCTGCGCACCGTGCCCCCGCGCGAGGTCTATACCGCCATCGACTGGCCGGTGGTCGTGCTCTTGGCCGCGCTCATTCCGGTGGCGGGCGGGATGCAAAGCACCGGCGCCGCGGCCCTGCTGGCCGAGTTCCTGGTCTTTGGCATCGCACAGGGCAACGCCATCATTGCACTGGCGGTGGTTCTCATCGTCACCATGTTCCTGTCGGACGTGATGAACAACGCCGCCACCGCCGCCGTGCTGTGCCCCATCGCGCTCAGCATCGCCGCGACGCTGGACGTCAATGCCGACAGCTTCCTCATGGCCGTGGCGATCGGTGCATCCTGTGCCTTCCTCACTCCGATCGGGCACCAGAACAACACCCTGATCCTCGGCCTCGGCGGGTTCCGGTTCAGCGACTACTGGCGGCTGGGCCTGCCGCTCGAAGTGCTCGTGCTCGCGGTAAGCATTCCGCTCCTGCTGATCGTCTGGCCGCTGTGACTTCGTTCCGATGCGACACGCATTAACCTTTTGCGTGGTCAAGGAATGGTTGATTCACCCGGCAGCCGGGCGGCAGCCGGGAGTCATACGCATATCACCCCCCGATTTTTCGCCGAAAACTCGTGTTAACCCTGAGGCGCAGAGCGTTAACCCATGTCAGGGTCTTGCCGCGCCCGGCAGCCTTGCCTGCCGCCACGCAACCCCCATGGGAAGCAACGCCACGACGAAACCGGCCAGCGTCAGAACCGTGTGACTGAGCCCAGCAACACCCCCCGCCGGTGACGCCACCATCAGCCCCGCCAACAGCAGGAGCGCGCGAGACCCCAGCCCGACAACCCCTTCGGGCAGGGGCCCGACAAAGCTCGCATAGCCCTGCAAGGCGGCCGAGATGAACCATACGCCAAGCAGCGCACAGACCAGCACCACCGCGACCTCCAGCGCCGGACCTTGGCCGATAAGTGCTGGATTCAAAACGAAAAAGAAGGGGATGATATAGATCGTCCCGCCCAGCTTCATCGCCTCCATGCCGGTCCGCATCGCCCCCGCCCCGGCCATGGACGCGGCCGCGAATGCACCCAGCGCGACCGGCGGGGTGATGAAGCTGACCATGCCCCAGTAAAGGATGAACAGGTGCACCGCCAACTCGTTCAGCCCGGCCTGCACCAGCGCCGGGGCCAACACCACGGCAAGGAAGATGTAACAGGCCGTCACCGTCATCCCCATGCCGAAGATGAACGCCGTCAACGCGCCCATGAGCAGCAGCATCGGAATCGAGTTTCCGGCCATATGCACCAGTTCATTGGCCAGCGGCCCGGTCAGCCCCGTCGCCTGGAACGCCCCCACGATCATCCCGATTCCCAGCAACACCGCCACCAGCTCCGACAGTGTCCGACCCACCGAAACGATGACATTGAGGAACCCCTCCCACGACATCCGGTCGCCCCGGTTGAACTGGTTCACGACCAGCAACAGAACCACGGCATAAAAGGGTGCGGTCGTCTCCCAGCGAAAGGCGACCATCAGGAAGATGAGCAGCGCGAACACCGCCACGTATAGCCAGCCCGAGCGCAGCGTCTCACCCACGCGCGGCAGGTCGGCCCGCGCCATCCCGGTCAGTCCGCGGCGCGCAGAATAGGCGTCGACCTGCATGAAAAGACCAAAGAAATAGAGGATCGACGGAATCGCCGCGGCCAGCATGATCTCGACATAGGGGAGGCTCAGCCACGACGCGATGACAAAGGCGGTGGCCCCCATGATCGGCGGCATCAGAACCCCCCCGGTTGACGCGCAGGCCTCGGTCGCCGCCGCGTAACGCGGGGAGAAACCCGATTTCTTCATCGCCGGAATCGACACCGCCCCGGTGGTCAGCACGTTCGAGATGACCGACCCCGACATCGAGCCCATGAAGCCGCTGGCAAAGATCGAAACCTTCGCCGCACCGCCGCGATAGCCGCCCACCAGCGACAGCGCGAGGTTGTTGAAGAACTTGCCCCCGCCGGTGAATTGCAGCACCGCACCGAACAGGATGAACCCGATGACAAGGTTGCCGAACGCCTTCATCGGAATACCGAACGACGCCTCGGACGAGATCATGAAATAGGGGATCACGTCGCGGAACGGCTGCGTGAATCCATTGAGCGGATCGGGCACATGATCGGCAAAGGTCGGATAGAGCGAGAACAAGAGCACGATTCCGAACAGCACCATCCCCCCGGCCCGCCGCGTGCCTTCGAGGATCAGCACGTAAAACAGCACCGACATCCAGATCGCGTGATCCGGAGCGGCATATTCCCACCCGGAATCGAGGCTCGCACCCGCCGTGACCATGAAGTACCCGGCCACCGCCAACGTGATGATGGCCAGCACCCAGTCATAGACCGGCACCCTCGGCGAGGGCGGCCCCCATGCCCGGAAGGTGATGAAGGTCAGGCTCAGGAACAGCCCCGCCAGGATGTAGAGATACATCCCTTCCAGAAAGGAATACCCCCCCAGCCGCAGGTTGAAGAGCCGGTTGACCGCAAGGCCGATCGCCACAAGCGTGCAGACGATGATCATCCAGCGCGCCGGCCCGGTATAGGTCAGCCGCTCCGCCGCCTTTTCGGCCTCGATGGCCGCCGCGGCGCGGTCTTTCGGTTGTGCCTGTTCCGCCATCCCGTTCATGCCCATTCGACCCGGTCACAGCCGGGAAATCCAATGAATCCGGCGGACAGCCCGCCCGCCGGAAGCTTCATGTCAGCGCTCAGAAGACGACAGCGAACCCGCCATCCTCCAATGCCTCGCGACGTTTCGTGGCCCAGGCCTCTTCCCAGTCATCCGGGTTCTCGGCCTCAAGCTCTTCCCACGCCGCCTTCAGCGCCGCCTGGCGGTCAACGAGCATGTCGTTGTGTTCCTGGTGCTCGTCGGTCCACACGTCGATTTCCTTGTAATAGCGGATCGCGCCGTCATGATACGGGGCCACCCACTGGAAATCCTGCTTGTCCAGTGCCCAGCCGCTGATCCCCGGCGCGTCGCCATCATAGTCATCGAAAAAGACATGCATGGCCTTGGTCATGTTGTAGGACAGATCTTCGTCCTGATCCGCATAGGTCATCAGCACCGGATAGGCATAACCTGCGGTCGGCACACCGTCCGTTCCGTCGATCTCGGCACCAACCGTGGCCAACATCGGCGTAAAGAACGGGGCAACGTCCTGCATCCGCTCCAACGCCTCGGTGTCATCGGGGTCGATCGGCGGCCAGTAGACGCCGCGCGGCCCCGACGCCGCCTCATAGGCCATGCCCGAATTGGTCGAGGCAAAGGCCGCATCTGTGGTGCCGTCCATCATGCCTTTCCAGCTGTCGCCGAAACCGCCGAATTCGACCACTTCCACATCATCCCATGTCAGGCCACCATAGGCGAGATAGGCCTCGTTATTGGTGTTGAGCGACGGCGCACCCTTTACAAGGCTCACCCGCATGCCCTCGAGGTCGGCATAGGTAAAGCCTTCGCAATCGGGCTTGCCGGCCTTTTCACAGGCTTCTGCTGCAACTGCCAGCGAAAGCCCCACCGCGCCGCCGTTATTGGCCGCCAGAACACGTACAGGCTGTGGCCCCCAGTTCTTGGCACCGAACTGGAACACGCCCTCCTGCGCCATGAAAGATCCGCCCACGCCGTTGGCCGAGAATTGAACCTTGCCCTGGCGGACAGGCTCGGTACGGGCGATGTCGTTCTTGCCGGGCAGAACCCGCAGGTTGACGCCCGCATCCTGAAGCGCCGCGCCGATCGCCACGGCCTGGTTGTAACCGGCCGATCCGGTGCCATAGGCGGTCCATGTGATCTGTCCGGGCAGCTCGACCTCCTGCGCCGCGATCGGAGCGCCCATCAGGCAGAGCGCCATCGTCAATGAAAACTTGTGCATTTTTCTCCTCCCTGGTTGACCCTGCCCGCGCCCCTTCGGACACCGGCAAAGCTCTTCAAATGTCCGACGCACCGGGCAATCCTGTCAATCTTGGCGCGATCTTACGTAACGTGACAGGCAATAACGTCCAGAAATACGGGGAGAGGCCACGGTTTACGCCAATCACCAGGTTTTCCGGGCCCGCCGAAACAGCCCCCCAGCCGGGGATTGCCCGATTCGCCTGCACCGAAGCACCGTGAAATCACGAGATTCAAGTCAACGTACATCTCGGCGCCGATATTCGTGCGACCACTTGGGGTTGGTGTCTGGTTGCTCTATGGTGGTCACAAGAGCAGGGCGAAACATGACAGCGAATCTCACCACGACATTGTTGACCTGTTGCGCCCTCGGCCTGGGCGCTGCCCATGGCGCGCAGGCGCTCGACAAGGTGGAGCTGACCGTGTCCGGTCCGCAATCCGATGCGCTCGGCGATGCCCTGCGGTCGGCCTCGGTTCTGCGCGGTCTCGTGGACAATCCCGAAGCCACCGCCGACGACATCCTCGCTGCCGCACGCGGCGATTATGCCCGCCTGGTCGAGGTGCTCTATTCGGAAGGCTATTACTCGGTCGATGTCAGCATTCTGATCGACGGGCGCGAAGCTGCGCTGATCGACCCGTTTCGCGCGCCCGAACAGATCGGCAATGCAACGATCACAGTCGATCCCGGACGCTTGTTCCGATTTGGCGCGGTGCGGATCGAACCCTTGGCAGGCGAGCGCCCCCTGCCCGACGGCTTCCGCTCGGACGCACCAGCGCGCGCCCGCGTTGCGCGCGAGGCCACGCGCGAGGCGATCAACGACTGGCGCAATGCCGGCCATGCAAAGGCACGGATCACCGATCAGCGCGTCCTGGCCCGTCATGACAGCGCGCGCCTGGATGTCGATGTCGACGTCGCGCCCGGCCCGCGCGTCCGCTTTGGTGATGTCGCCGTAAGAGGGCAAAGCGCTGTGCGCGGATCGCGGATAAGGCGGATCGCGGGCCTGCCCCGTGGTGAGACCTATGACCCCGACGAGGTCGACAAGGCCGCCACCCGCCTGCGCAAGGTCGGAACCTTTTCCTCCGTGCAAGTGAACGAGGCCGAAACCGTCACCTCCGATGGCGCCCTCGACATGGAGATCGCGGTGGTCGATCGCCGCCCGCGGCGGATCGGCGGCGGGTTGGAATATTCGAGCTTCGACGGCTTGACGCTGTCGGGCTACTGGCTGCATCGCAACCTTCTGGGCGGGGCCGAGCAGTTTCGCGTCGACAGTGAAATTGCCCAGATCGGCGGCACCGGCCAGGGCACCGACTATTCGCTCTCCTTTCGTTTCGAACGCCCTGCCGTCTATGGGCCCGACACGCTCTTCTTCGCCGAAGCCGGGTTCATCTACAGCGACGAGCCGCGCTTTCTTGAAGAAAAGTTCCGCTTTACCACCGGGGTCTCGCGCGAGTTCAGTGAGCGGCTTTCGGGGGATCTGGGCATCGGCTACGAATATGCCCGCATCACCGATCGCTATGCCGGCATCTTCACTCAGCGTGAAATGCAACTGCTGAGCCTGCCGCTCTCGCTGACCTATGACAATCGCGACGATCCGCTCGATGCATCGCGCGGAATCTATGCCCGGGCCGAACTGACGCCGTTCTACGAGACCTTCGATGCACAGACGGGCGGGCAAGCCACGCTCGACCTGCGCTCCTATCGCGCGTTGGGCGAAACCGGTGGAACGGTTCTGGCCGGGCGCTTGCAGCTTGGCGCACTGGTCGGGCCGGAAGCCCGCGCCGCGCCGCCTGATTTCCTGTTCTACTCCGGCGGCGCGGGCACGGTGCGCGGCCAGCCCTACAAATCGCTCACCGCCGATTACGGCGGGGTCGAACTCGGCGGGCGCAGCTTTGCAAGCCTCTCGGGCGAGTTGCGCTTTCCCGTTGGCGACCGGATCGGCCTTGCCGCCTTTGCCGATGCGGGCTTCGTCAGCGGCGGGTTCTTCGAGGAAGGCGACTGGCATGCCGGGGCGGGGCTGGGGGTGCGTTACAAGACACCGGTCGGGCCGATCCGGGTCGACCTTGCCGGTCCTGTCGCTGGCGACACCGGCAGCGGTGTGCAACTCTACATCGGGATCGGGCAGGCGTTCTGATGCGGTTTCTGGCGATATGTCTGGCCTTTCTGGTCCCGCTCGGCGCCCTCGCTCAAGACAGCGAAAGCGACCGTGGTTTCATTCAGGGCCTGCTGGAAGACGCGCTTTCCGCACCGGGGCGAGATGTCCGCATGGAAGGCTTCGCCGGGGCGCTGAGCTCGCGCGCCACAATCGAGAAAATCATCGTCACCGACGCGGAAGGCGTTTGGCTCACCGCCTCCGATCTCGTGCTGGTCTGGAACCGCTCCGCCCTGCTGCGCGGACGGATCGCAATTGACGAGGTCACCATCGGCGAGATCGACCTGCCCCGCCCGCCAGTTCCCGCCGAGGACACCATGCCCAGCCCCGAGGCGGGCGGCGACTTTTCCTTGCCTGATCTGCCGGTCTCGGTCGATATCGCCGAACTGGCAATCAACCGGGCCGAGCTTGGCGCGGCATTTCTCGGGCAGGACGCCGCGTTGTCCCTCAACGGCAAGGCGTCGCTTGCAGGCGGGGCGGGCGAGGCGTCGCTCGACGTCGAAAGGCTTGATCGCCCGGGGCAGTTCACCCTAGAGGGCGCGTTCGACAATACCACCCGCGACCTGCGCATCGACCTTGCCCTCACCGAGCCCGAGAACGGTCTTGCCGCCAATCTGCTGGGCTTGCCCGGGCAGCCGTCGATTGCCATGGAGTTGCAGGGCGACGACCCGATCGACGATTTCACCGCCCGCATGCGACTGGCCAGTGACGAACAGGACCGCCTGACCGGCACCGTCACCCTGATCACTGATGAGGACGGCGCGACAGGGTTCGAGGCGGCGCTTGACGGCGATCTGGCCCCGCTTCTTTTGCCGGAGTTCGCCGCGTTTCTGGGCGATCAGGTCACGCTCGACGCGCGCGGGGAACGCGGTGCGGATGGCGGCTTTCTGCTCGATCGGCTCGACATCGGCACGGCGGCGATGCGGATCACCGGCGCCGCCGAGATCGCGGCCGATGGCTGGCCGCGCAAACTGACGCTCGATGCCGCGATCACCCCGCCCGAAGGCGACCGCGTGACCCTGCCCTTACCCGGCCCGCGCACATCCGTCCGGGCGGCCAATCTCGCGGCGCGCTTTGATGCCGCATCGGACGATGAATGGCAGATCGACGGCACCGCAACCGGGATCGAACAGGAGGGGGTGCGAATCGAATCGGCCGAACTCGGCGGCTCGGGGCGCATCCTGCGCGCGGCGCAAAGCGTTTCGGGCGCGCTCTTGTTCGAGGCCGACGGCCTGTCCGCGCCAGAAGATCCCGACCTGGCGCGCGCCCTGGGCGAGACATTGCGCGGCGGGGTCGATTTCGGCTGGTCGGCGGACGCGCCGCTGCGGCTGCGCAACCTGTCGCTCCGTGGAGCCGATTTCGGCCTGGACGGCACCGTCACGGTCAGTGCGCCCGGCGACATCGGCACTTTGACCGTGGTGCCCGATCTGCAACTCGACGCTGACGATCTTGCCCGTTTTGCCGGATTGACAGGGGTCGACCTTGGCGGACGCGCCGATCTCGCCATCACCGGCCAGGTCGAACCGTTGACCGGGCGCGTGGCACTTCGCTTCGATGGCAATACCGGCGACCTCTCGACCGGAATCACCCAACTCGACCCGCTGCTCGCCGGTCAGGGCCAGCTCACCTTCGGACTTGACCGCGACGAGGCCGGGCTGCGCGCCGATCCGATCCGGGTCCGCACGGATCACGCGCGCATCGACGCCGAGGCCAACCTTGCCAGCGGCAAGAGCACGGCGCGTCTCACCGCCCGCATTCCACAACTCGGCCGCGCCCTGCCCGGGCTCGACGGTGCGGCCGACCTGACCGCAACGGCCGAGCAACAGGGCGAGGTCTGGACCCTGAGCGCCGACAGCACCCTGCCCGGTGACGCTGAGATGACATATCGTGGCACCATCACCGGCGACGGGGTCGAACGTCTGTCGGCCGATGGCACCTTGTCGGCCGAGATCGGACGGCTGGCCGCGTTTTCCACTATCGCCGATCGCCCTCTGGCCGGATCGTTGAACCTCACCGTCAAAGGCAATGCCGACCTCCTCGCGCAAAGCTTCGATCTCGACGCAAGCGGCCAGACCCGCGCGCTCGATGTGGGCCTCCCCGCGCTGACCCCGCTTCTGCGCGAGACAACCCGGTTCGACATTGCCGCCGTCCGCGATGAGAATGGTCATCTGACCCTTGACAGGCTCGATCTCGACGCCCCCACCCTTGATGCCTCGGTGAGCGGCGAACTGGGCGCCGAGGATGGTCGGTTCGATTATCGCCTTGCCCTCGCCGATCTCGGGCAGATCGTTCCCGAGCTGCCCGGCGCCGCGCAGCTTTCGGGCAGCGCCACCAAGGCTGACACGCGCTGGCGGATAGATACGCAGGGCCAGGGGCCGGGCGGCATCACGCTTGCGCTCGACGGTACGGTGGCCCAGGACGGCACAAGCGCCGACCTGGGCATGACCGGAACGGTGCCGCTGGCACTGGCCAATGCGCGGCTTTCGGGACAGGCGCTTTCGGGATTGGCCCGACTGGACCTGAGACTCGACGGGCCGCTGGCCCTCGACTCGCTTGCGGGGCGCATCAACGTCGATGATGCAAGGCTGTCGCTTCCCGCGCGGGCCACCGCACTTGAGCGTTTGCGCGGGCAGATCGACCTTTCTGGCGGGGCGGCACAGGTCGCCCTCGACGCCGATGTCTCGACCGGGGGGCAGGTCCGGCTGCGCGGTCCGGTCACGCTCTCGCCACCCTTCCAGGCCGAACTGGACGTGGACCTCGTGGATATGACCCTGCGCGACCCCTCGCTGTTCGAGGTCGTGCTCGACGGTGCGTTGTCGCTCGACGGGCCATTAACGGGCGGGGCGCGGATCGGCGGGCAGATCGACCTGCGCCACACCGAGTTGCGCATCCCGGAACTGGGCCCGTCCTACTCTCCGCTCGACGGTTTGCGCCATTTCCGACCGCCCGGCAGGGTCCAGCGCACCCTGCGCTATGCCGGGATGGACCAGAGCAGCGATGACTCCGGCACCGCCATGGCCGATTTCCCCCTCGACATCGTGATCTCGGCTCCCAATCGCCTCTTCGTGCGCGGGCGTGGGCTCGATGCCGAACTGGGCGGCAGGCTGCGCCTCACGGGCTCGACCAGTGACATCGTGCCGAGCGGCCAGTTCGACCTGATCCGCGGGCGGCTCGCCCTTCTGGGCCAGCGGCTCGACCTGACCGAGGGCAGCCTCACCATGCGCGGCAGCTTCGATCCGGTGATTGCCTTCGCCGCGACCTCGCAGGTCGAGGAATTCGCCGTTTCCCTGCGTCTCGACGGGCTGGCCTCGGCGCCCGACCTGGCCGTGACATCGGTGCCCGACCTGCCACAGGAAGAGGCGCTGTCGCTGTTTCTCTTCGGGCGCGACGTGACGCGGATTTCTGCCTTTCAGGCCGTGCAACTGGCCGCCGCGATCCGCACCCTTTCGGGGCAGGGCGGGACCGGCCTCACCGACGGGCTGCGCCGGTCGCTGGGCGTGGACGATCTCGATATCGGCATGGATGACGACGGCACCACGCAGGCCCGCGTGGGCAAATACATCTCCGAGAACATCTATACCGACGTCACCGTCAAGGGCGACGGTACGAGCCAGATCAACCTCAACCTCGAGGTCAACCGCCGCACCACCGTCCGCGGCCGCCTTGGCAGCGACGGCAACAGCGGGATCGGCGTGTTCTTCGAACGCGACTACTGATCGCGGGATCGCCCGCTAGGGAACCGGCGCCCCTGATGTCAGCCCCTGCACCGAGGCGACAAGCGCCTGGCGGTCGATGCGGAAATGGCGATAAAGATCGCCGATCGTCCCCGTCTGGCCGAAATGTTCGACCCCGTGCGGGATCGTGCGGTGCCCGGCCACCGCGCCCAGCCAGCCCAGCGTCGCCGGGTGCCCGTCGATCACCGTCACCAGCGCGCAGTCGCGCGGCAGCGCGCCCAGCAACCGCTCGACATGGGCCGTTGCACCGGTATTGCCACGCGCGCGTTCGCGTTGCGCCGCCGTCCAGCCCGCGTTGAGCCGGTCGGCTGACGTGACCGCCAGAACACCTACATCCCGCCGCGCGCCACCAATCATGCCGGCGGCGGCAATCGCCTCGTCGGCCACGGCGCCCTGGTAGGCGATCACCACCTCGCAATTCGGCCCCGGCGGGCGCAGCCAATAGGCCCCGTCGATCGCCCCCTGCCGGAACGCATCGTCATGCCGCTTGCCCGGCTGTTCCAGCGGTTTCGTGGTCAGCCGCAGATAGACCGAACCCCCCGTCTCGTCACGCAGCCATGTGCGCTCGTCCGGGTCGCCCTCGCCGTCACGTTGCAGGTAATCGAAGGCCCATTCCATGATCACCGCCAGCTCGTCGGCAAAGGCAGGCTCGAAACTCGCCAGCCCGTCCTGCGCCATGCCGGTGAGCGGTGTGCCCACCGATTGATGCGCACCCCCCTCGGGCGCCAATGTCACGCCCGACGGCGTCCCCGCGATGATGAAACGCGCGTCCTGGTAACTGGCATAGTTGAGCGCATCGAGTCCGCGATGCACGAACGGGTCATAGACCGTGCCGATCGGAATCAGCCGCTTGCCGAACAGGCTGTGCGACAGTCCCGCCGCGCCCAGCAGCAGGAACAGGTTCATCTCGGCAATGCCCAGTTCGACATGCTGGCCCTTGGGCGTGAACTCCCATTTCGCAGTCGAGGGAATGCGATGCTCGATAAAGGCGTCGGGTCGGGACGTGCGGGCAAAAAGCTTGCGCCGGTTGACCCATGGCCCGAGCGAGGTGGTGCCCGTCACATCCGGCGAGGTGGTGACGATGCGCGCGGCCAGCGCACTGTCGCCTCGGGCCAGGTCGTCAAGGATCTTGCCAAAGGCCATCTGGGTCGAGATTTCACGGTCACTGGCGACCGAAAGCGCGGGCGAAGGCAGCTTGTCATCCGAATACCGGCGCACGCCCCTGGCAAAGAACGGCACCCGGCCCAGGAAGTCGCGCAGCCCATCCGCATCCGCGACGCCGGCGAAACGCTCCCATTCCTGCCCCTCGGGGATATCCATATGCCGCTGCCATTCGGCCATCTGCGCCTTGGTCATCAGCCCGCCGTGATTGTCCTTGTGTCCGGCGATGGGCGTGCCCCAGCCCTTGATCGTGTAGGCGAGAAAACAGGTCGGACGATCATGGTCGATGTCGGCAAAGACATCCGCCATGGTCTGTACGCAATTGCCGCCGAGATTCTCCATCAACGCTGCCAGCTCGGCATCGGAGCGCCGGTCGATCAGGGCCGTCACGTCACCTTGGTCACCCAGGTCATCCATCAACCGCTTCCGCCAGACCGCGCCGCCCTGAAAGGTCAGCGCCGAATACTCCGCGTTGGGACAGGCGTCGATCCATGCGCGCAGGGCCTCACCGCCCGGTTCACCGAAGGCCGCACGCTGCAGCGCGCCGTATTTCACCCGCACCACGTCCCATCCGAAGGCGTCGAAGATCTTCTCGACCCGCTCGAACAGCCCCTCGCGCACGATCCCGTCCAGCGACTGGCGGTTATAGTCGATGACCCACCAGCAATTGCGCAGGTCGTTCTTCCAGCCTTCCTGCAACGCCTCGTAGATGTTGCCCTCATCCAGCTCGGCATCGCCCACCAGCGCCACCATCCGGCCCAGCGGCAGGTCGGCGCCCCAGTCCTTGGCGGCGATGTAATCCTGCACCAGCGACGCGAAAGAGGTGATCGCCACGCCAAGCCCCACCGACCCGGTCGAGAAATCGACATCATCCACATCCTTGGTGCGGCTGGGATAGCTTTGCACCCCGCCAAACCCGCGAAAAGCCTCCATCCGGTCGCGGTCGAGATGACCCATCAGGTATTGCATCGCGTGAAAGACCGGCCCGGCATGGGGCTTGACCGCCACGCGATCCTCGGGCCGCAGCGCCGAGAAATAGAGCGCCGTCATGATCGACACCATCGAGGCCGAAGACGCCTGATGCCCGCCCACCTTGATCCCGTCGGGATTGGGGCGAATGTGGTTGGCGTGGTGTATCATCCAGTGCGATAACCACAAGAGCCGCTGCTCGACGGTCTTGAGATGCGCGGAATCGGTATCTGTCATGGCGTGTCCCATCGCGTGACGTGTTACGTTTTCCCGAACGGCAGGGGCGCAATCCGCGTGGGCACGGCGCCCGCCTCCAGCATGGTCACGAGACCCTCGGCATTGTCCAGCAGATCGGCCTGCACCAGCCCCACCCCGATGGTCCGGTCAAGCCGCCGGGAAAAGGCGAACTCGCACACCCGGCCGACCACCGCATCTCCCACCGCAAGCGGCACCGGGTGGCCCGGCGGCGTCGGGCGCCCGTCAAGGACAAGGCCCACGCGCCTGCGCGCCGGTCCCTCGGCCGCGATCCGCTCCAACGCGGCACGACCGACGAAATCATGCCCCGCCTCAAGATCGACCATCGCGCCCAGCCCCATCTCGAACGGGTTCGCCCGCGCGCCTTGCCAGCGCATGTCGGCCCCGTAGGAAATCAACCCGCTCTCCAGCCGCTCGATGTCATTCGGCGCACCCGGCCCGATCCCGAACGGCGCGCCCGCCTCGGCCACCATGGACCAGAGGTCGCTGCCCCGCGCGCTATCCATCAGGTAAAGCTCGAACCCGCCCTGTTTCGACCAGCCAGAGCGCGCAAGGATCAGCGGAATGCCCGCAAGCGTGGTCTCTTCGAACGCGAAGTGGCGCATGGTGCGCACGCGTTCGCCAAAAAGCACCGCCGCCACGTCCACCGCCTTCGGCCCCTGGATCGCAAGCGGGGACACATCGGGCTCATCTACCCGCACGTTCCAGCCCCGCTCTCGCCCGATCGCGGCCGCCCAGAGGTGAATGTCACTGTCGGCCACCGAAAGCCAATACCGGTCCTCGGCGAGTTTCAAGAGCACTGGATCGTTGATCAGCCAACCGTCGTGATCGCAAAGCGGCACGTAGCGCCCCTGCCCGTCTCGCATCTTGGTCAGGTTGCGGGGGGTAAGGTATTGCGCCAGCCGACCCGCATCCGGGCCGGTCAGTTCCACCTGCCGCTGCGCTGCCACGTCCCACATCGCCACACCGTTCAAGAGCCGGTCATACTCGGCATCGGGATCGCCGAAATGCCCCGGGATCAGCATATGGTTATAGACCGAGAACCCCTGCACCCCGCTTTGAACGGTGGCATTGAAGAACGCGGATTTGCGCAGGTTCGGGCCGATGGAAATCTGGAAGGACATCAAGGCACTTTCGGTTGCATTGTTTCAGGCGGATTGTCTGAGCGCGGGTTGGCGCAAGGCCCCGTCCAGATCGTCGATGATATCGGCCAGATCCTCAAGCCCCACCGACAGTCGGATCAACCCGTCACCGATCCCGTGCTCGGCCCGCTCCTCGGGGCTATAGGTCGAATGAGTCATCGAGGCGGGATGCTGGATCAGCGTTTCGGCATCGCCCAGCGACACGGCGCGCGCGATCATTCGCAGCCCGTTCATCATCGCGCGCCCGGCCTCCAGCCCACCCTTGAGCTCGAACGCGATCATCGCGCCGGGCAGGGCCATCTGGCGGCTCGCCAGCGCGTGCTGGCCGAAGCTTTTGAGCCCCGGAAATTGCACGCTGGCCACCGCGGGATGCGACTCAAGCCATTCGGCCACCGTCTGCGCGCTGGCACAATGCCGCTCCATCCGCAAACTGAGCGTCTTGAGCCCGCGCATGACAAGCATCGCGTTGAACGGCGCCATCACCGCGCCGGTCATGTCCTTCATGCCGAACAGGCGAATCTCGCCGATCACCTCGGCCCGTCCGACCACGACGCCCGCGACCAGATCGCCATGCCCGCCCAGATATTTGGTCGCCGAATGCACCACCAGATCGGCGCCCAGCGCGATCGGTCGGGTCAGGTAGGGCGTCGCATAGGTATTGTCGACGATGACCTGCGCCCCGCCCGCATGGGCGATCTCGGCCACCGCCGCAATATCCACCAGCCGCATGTTGGGATTGGCGGGCGTCTCGAAATAGACCACGCGGGTCTTGTCGCTCATCGCCGCCTTCAGGGTCTCGGGCTCGGTCATGTCCACATGGGTCACGGTGATGCCGAACTTGTGCAACCCGTGATGCAGAAAGGCAAAGGTGCATCCGTAAAGCGTGCGGTCCACGATCACCTCGTCGCCCGGCGCCAGCAGCGTCCAGAGCGTTGCCGTGATCGCGCCCATGCCCGAAGCGAGTGCCAGCCCCGCCTCGGCCCCTTCGAGCGAGGCCATGCGCCGCTCCAGCAGGTCGAGCGTGGGGTTCGAGACGCGCGAATAGACATGGCCGGGCCGCTCGCCCGCGAACATCTCGCCGCCCGCCTCGGCGGTCTCGAAGGCAAAGGTCGAGGTCAGGTGCAAGGGCGGTGTCAGCGCGCCCTCATGCTCCATCGGGTCATGGCCAAGGTGAATGGCGCGGGTGGCAAAGCCTGGTATGCGGGTCATATGAGATCTCCTTTTTTTGACATGATAGCGCCAGATGACAACGCAGTTATTGCCATTTTTACCCATTAATTGGTAAATATTGGCAGATAATGCCAAGAAGGGCTGAACATGGACAACAAGGACCGCCAGATCATTCGCGCCCTGCAACGCGACGGGCGCATGACAAACCAGGAACTCGCCGCGGCGGTCAACCTTTCGCCCTCGCCCTGCCTGCGCCGGGTGCGCAACCTTGAAAGATCCGGCGTGATCGAAGGCTACAGCGCGCGGGTGAACGCCCGGGCTTATGGTCTCGCGATCACCGCATTCGTGCATATCCGTCTTGAGCGGCATGACGAGGAAACCGTGCAGAATTTCGAGCGCCGGGTTCAGGGCATGGAAGAGGTTCTCGAATGCCACGTGATGACCGGACAGACCGATTACCAGTTGCGCGTCGTGGTCGAGTCACTGGATGCCTATGAACGCTTCATCCGAAGCCGTTTGCAGCGCCTGGGCGGGATCGGGTCGATCGACACCAGCTTTGCCTATGGCACGATCAAGGACAGCACGGTGTTTCCCGCAGGCTGATGCCCTGCGCCTGGGCTTTCAAAGCTCGGGATTATCGGCGATATACCGGCCAGACAAATGGACACCCGATCATGCCGGACGACAGACCAGACCTCAGGGACCGCATTCGTTTTGCCATCATCCGCGGCACGTTGTGGATACTGCGATGCCTGCCCTACCGCTGGCGCGTGCCCGTCGCGGGCTGGATCGTGTCGCGCATCGTCGCACCACTGGTCGGCTGGCGTAAACGGATCCGCGCCAATCTCGCCCGCGTGCGCCCCGATCTGTCCCGGCGCGAGGTCGAACGCCTCACCCGTGCCGTGCCGGACAATTTCGGGCGCACCCTGGCCGAGCTTTTTTCCTCCGACGACTTCGTACCCATCGCCCGCGCCACCCCATTCGAGGGCCCCGGCCTCGCCGCGCTCGACGCCGCCCGTTCCGAGGGCCGCCCCGCGATCCTCGTCTCGGGGCATTTCGGCAATTACGACGTGATCCGCGCGGGCGTGATCCATCGCGGTTTCTCCGTGGGTGGCATCTATCGCCCGATGAACATCCGCCAGTTCAACGAGATCTATGTCGAAACCATCTCGAAGATCGGCACGCCGCTTTTCTCGCGCGGCCGTCGCGGCATGGCCGAGATGATGCGCTTTCTCAAGGGCGGTGGCACCCTCGCCGTGCTGATCGACCAACGCATGCCCAATGGCGAGCCGCTCAACTTCTTTGGCCACCCCGCCTACACCGCGCTCTCGTTCGCCGAACTGGCGCTGAAATACGACGCGGTCCTGATCCCCTGCTACGGCATACGCCAGCCCGACGGCCTGTCGTTCCGCGCCGTGTTCGAGGCCCCGGTGCCGCATACCACCCCAGAAGAGATGACCCAGGCCCTGAACGATTCGCTCGAAGCGCAGGTGCGTGCGCATATGGGCCAGTGGCTGTGGTTCCACAACCGCTGGAAAGATATCCGGAAACCCGCCAAGCCCAGGGAGGCATGACATGAAGATCGCACATCGCGAGATCGGCCCCGATCACCCGCCCCTCGTCATCGCCGAGATCGGCATCAACCATGGCGGCGACCTGGAGGTTGCGAAAGAGATGGTGCGCCACGCCGCCGCCGCGGGCTGTGAAATGATCAAGCACCAGACCCATATCGTCGAGGACGAGATGACCGACGAGGCCAAGCAGATCTTCCCGCCCAACGCGGATGTCTCGATCTGGCACGTGATGGAGCAATGCGCCCTCTCGCGCGACGATGAGGCCGAGTTGAAACGCCATACCGAAGAACTGGGCATGATCTGGATCTCCACGCCCTTTTCCCGCGCCGCCTGCGATTTCCTCGAATCGCTCGACGTGCCCGCCTACAAGATCGGCTCGGGCGAGGCCGACAACCTGCCGCTCATCCGCCACATCGCCCGCAAGGGCAAGCCGGTGATCCTCTCGACGGGGATGCAGACGATTCAAACCATGCGCGCCAGCGTCGCGATCCTCGAAGAGGCCGGGGTGGACTATGCCCTTCTCGAATGCACCAACCTCTACCCCTCGCCACCCGAAATCGTCTCGCTCAGGGGCGTGACCGAGCTGCGCAATGCGTTCCCTGATGCCGTCGTGGGCTTTTCCGATCACTCGATCGGCCCGGAAATGGCGCTGGCCAGCGTGGCGCTCGGTGCGTCGATCCTTGAGCGCCACTATACCGACACGCGCTATCGCAAGGGGCCGGATATCGCCTGCTCGATGGACCCGGCCGAACTGCGCCTTCTGATCGACCGCTCCCGCGAAATCTGGATCGCCGCCAACAACGACAAGAAACGCACCGGCCCCGAAGAAGACGTCTATCGCTTCGCCCGCGCTTCTGTCGTGGCCGACGCCGACCTGCCCGCCGGCCACGTGATAACCGAAGCCGACATCTGGGCCCGCCGCCCCGGCTCGGGCGAGATCCCGGGATACGAATTCGACAAGGTTCTGGGCCGGACCCTGAACCGCGCCGTCAGGCGCAACACGCAGTTGAAATGGAGTGATCTGGCGTGATGTATCCCCCCCGGTCACGGACCGGCCCCGGAAAACCGGACCGATACGCTCCCGGTGGTCAAGCTTCTCGGTGAACGCTCGACCGGCACACACCTTCTTCAGAAGGTGCTCCAGCAACATTTCGACATGGAACTGGCCCCCAGTTCCAGCGGCGTGACCAAAGAGCAGACCCGACATCTTCCCGGCCGCCTTGCCGGCCGATGGTCGAGCCGCCGCGCCAGCCGCGAAGCCCTGCAAGATCACAACCACTTCGTGGAACTGCCCCGAAACGGCGGATGGAAACACGCCGCGGCCAGCACGCGCTTTCTGGAATGCTTCGCAATCCCGCGGAAGGCCATCGTGATATGTCTTTTTCGGCATCCGGCGGATTGGTTGCGATCCATGCACCGCAACCCCTTTCACGGCATTGGCCACATTCCTCGGGATTTTTCAGCCTTCATCCGCAGCCCGTGGATTGCGGCCGCACGAGATGAACTTGGCGAAAGGTTGATCGAGAACCCGGTGAAACTCTACGCTGCAAAAGCGCAAAGCTATTCATGGCTTGTCGAAAACCGGGGCAAGACGTCCCTGGTCACCTATGAAAACCTGATCCTGAACCCGGAAGAGACGCTGCGACAAACCCCTGTCTGGCCCTTTCGGAGCGGCTCGAAGATCGACCTGCCGACCCGGAGTGCCCGGCCGTTCGGACGTCGCCCGGCAAACCTCGATGAATATCGACGGCGCGCCGCTGCCGTCAGCTACGATACCTTGTCGGACTCCGATCGCGATTTCGTGCTGTCCGAGCTGTCCGGTTCGATACTGCTCGACCTCTACCCGCCAAGCTCCCGCTAGGGCGTTCCGAACGGCGGCATCCGCCCACCATGTTCGAGCCAGTAATCGCGAACCCAGCCCACCTGCCCATGCCCCATATGCGGGAACCTGTCCCAGAATCCCGCCCGCGCGGGGATGAGGTCAATGGGTCGCGGATCGCCATGAAAGGCAACGATCCTTGCACTGCCGGGCGGGGCCTTCGGCGACAGGAACAGATCCCAGCCGATCGGTTGCCGCAGGTGGCGCTTGAAGCTGATGACCCAGCCTTTGGGCCAGAAATCCATCGTTTCCGCAAAGGCACCCGCAAAATCCTGTTCGTTTCGGAACTCGCGCATGGCCTTTTCCTTGTCGGCCAGAAAGGCATCGAGAATCTGTGTCTCCTGTCCGATGTCGAAGGCGAAAACGCAGGTGCCCGGCTCTTTCGCAGCGCCGGGATGCCCGCCGGGGCGCCACCCGTGGCCCATGTCCGTGCTGATATAGCCGCGGCCATGGCCGAACATCTCGTCGAGCCCGCGCAGAACCACCATGTCCAGGTCGATGAAAAGTGCCCGCCCCCGCAGCCCGTGCAGATCGGCCACGTAAAGCGCAAGCTTGGGCCAGACCCCCTTGGTATACCATTCGCCCGGCGCCAACCCGATATCGGGGATCGGGAACGCCTCGATACCGTCCTGAAACCCGTCCGCGTCGTCGGTCAGGCAGACAAAGCGAAATGGCCCCGAAATCGCCCCCCGGCAGGCATTGTAAAGCACGTTGACGTAATCGGGCG
This sequence comes from Rhodobacteraceae bacterium HLUCCO07, assembly GCA_001314705.1. GTDB lineage: Bacteria > Pseudomonadota > Alphaproteobacteria > Rhodobacterales > Rhodobacteraceae > Aquicoccus. The sequence continues at coordinate 90,450 of LJSU01000025.1, read as the reverse complement.
GGAAAAGCGTTCCCCATTTCATGCAGAGCACGATGCGGTCTTCTGCCATGGGGGCGCCTTTCACGTCGGGATCCGTGAATACCTAGACATCCATGCCCATTCTGTCCATACCATCCCCCACTTCGCAACACCGGGAAAGCCATGACCAAACGCCTTCTCTTCGTCACCGGCACCCGCGCCGATTTCGGCAAGATCGAGCCGCTGGCGCTGGCCGCCCGCGATGCGGGACACGACGTGAGCTTCTTCGTCACGGGAATGCACATGCTCGACCGCTATGGCCTGACCAAGATCGAGGTCCACCGCACCCCGGGCGTGACCGTGCATGAATATCTCAACCAGCGCATCGGCGATCCACAGGACATGGTGCTGGCCAAGACCGTGCTGGGCTTTTCCGATTTCGTGGCCGAGCACCGGCCCGACCTGGTGATCGTGCATGGCGACCGGGTCGAGGCGCTGGCCTGTGCGCTTGTCTGCGCCACCAACTACATCCGCTGCGCCCATATCGAGGGCGGCGAGGTCTCGGGCACGATCGACGAGCTCTTCCGCCATTGCAACACCAAGCTCGCCTATTGCCATTTCGTCAGTTCGCAAGCCGCCGCCCGGCGGGTGATGGCGCTGGGCGAGCCACGCGAGGCGATCCACGTCATCGGCTCGCCCGAGCTCGATTTCCATTCGCGGCCCTCGGGCGTGAGCATCGACGAGGTGAAGGCCCGGTACGAGATCCCGTTCGACACGTTCGGCATCGCCACGTTCCACCCCGTCACCTCGGAATCCGAGACGATGGGCGCACAGGCACAGGCGTTTTTCGCTGCACTGGAGGCGAGCGGGCGGAATTTCGTCGTCATCCTGCCCAATAACGACCCCGGCTCCGAAGACATCCTCGCGGTCATCGGGCGACTTCCGCCCAAACGGTTCCGCACCATCCCGTCGATGCGGTTTTCGCATTTCTCCGAGGCCATGAAACACGCCGCCTGCATCGTCGGCAATTCCAGCGCCGGGGTGCGCGAGGCGCCCTTCCTCGGCATCCCCTCGCTCGATATCGGCACGCGTCAGAAGAACCGCGCCAACGGGGCCTCGATCACTTCCTGCGCGGCCGAGGACAGTGCCACCATCCTGCGCTTCCTGGCGCAGGACTGGGGCACGCGCCACCCGCGCGATCCTGAATTCGGCGAAGGCAGCGCGGCAGCGCGTTTTGCCGAGGTGCTGAACGACCCTGCATTCTGGGCGCGCGGCCTGCAAAAGGAATTCCACGATCATGGCTGAACCTCGCGCCCTTGCCAAAAGGGGCGCTGGCGCGCGCAGCTTGCCTTGCGTTCGGGCCACGCAGGCCTTGGGGGCTTTGCCCCCAAACCCCCAGAGTATTTCGGGCAAGATGAAAGGGCCTTGGCTTGGTTGAGGCACGCCCGCCCCGACCTGCCCTGCGCGGCTGGCTGGCGCTCACATGGGCGCTTCAGCCGGTCTTGCCGCTCTTGCTCAGGCGGCGGCTCGGGCGTGGCAAGGAAGACGAGGGGCGCTGGCGCGAGAAGCTGGGCCACGCATCCGCCCCGCGACCCGGGGGGCGGCTTGTCTGGCTTCACGCGGTGGGGCTGGGAGAGGTGCTGGCCCTGCGCGGGCTGATAGCGCGCATGGCCAATCTTGAACCCGATTTGCAGTTCCTGGTGACGTCGAACACGCTCGGCTCGGCCCGGGCGCTGGCACGGAACATGCCGCCCCGCACGCTGCACCAATTCGCCCCGCTCGATGCGCCCGGCCCGGCCCGGCGGTTTCTCGATCACTGGCGGCCCGATCTTTCGATCTGGGCCGAGCAGGAGCTTTGGCCGGGGCTGGTGTTTCGCGCCGACAGGGCGGGGATACCGTTGGCGCTGGTCAATGCAAGGATGAACGATGCGGCGCTGGCGCGGCGACAGCAGGTGCGCGCGATCTATCGCGATATCCTGCCGCGCTTCGCGCTGGTCTCGGCGCAGGACGCGCGAAGCGCGGCCAACCTCGCGACGCTGGGCGCCCCGACGGTGCGTTGCGACGGTTCGCTCAAGTCGATCGCGCCACCACTGGCCGATGATCCGGCCCAAAGGGCACTGTTGGGGGCCGGTATCGGTGGTCGCCCGCTCTGGCTCGCGGCCTCCACCCATGCGCCGGACGAGGAGCTCGTTCTCGCTGCGCAGGAGCGGCTCCTGGCGCGTGCGGCGGAAACGCTCCTGATCCTCGCCCCGCGCCTGCCTGGCCGCGGCGAGGACGTGGCAGCGGCCATTCGCACGCGGGGTTTGAAGCTGGCCCGGCGCAGCGCGGGGCAGGCCATCACATCCGACACGCAGGTTTACCTCGCCGATACGCTGGGCGAGATGGGGCTGTTCTATCGGCTGGCCCCGATCGCCTTCATCGGTGGCAGCATGGGCGCTGTCGAGGGGCATAATCCGTGGGAGGCCGCCGCATTGGGCACGGCCATCCTGCACGGGCCGCGCCTTGCGAATTTCGCCGCCGATTACGCCGCGCTTGCGGACGCGCAAGCCGCGCAGTTGGTCGACACGCCCGACGCGTTGGCCGAGGCCGTGACCGACCCGGACCGCGCCGCCATGGCCGGGCGCGCCGAGGCCCTGGTCGCCGCCAATATGGACCGGCTCGACGCTTTGTGCCAAAAGCTGGTCGATCTCGTCTGAACAGGCTCTGCCCTTGCCCATTTCACCCTGGACCAAACCGCTCAGGCTTCGCGCCTTTCTCGTGCTCTGGCGCCTGGGCTGGGTCTTGCTCATGCCGGTGATGCTGACCTATCTCTGGCGACGCGGGCGGCGCGATCCGCTCTATGCCCAGCGGCTGGAGCAACGGTTCGGGCGCCACGCAAGGCGCGGCATTCCGCATGTCTGGGTCCATGCGGTCTCGCTCGGCGAGTTGCGCTCGGCGGTGCCGCTGATCCGCGCGTTCCTGGAGCAGGGCGAACATGTGGTGACCACCCATTTCACCCCCGCGGGCCTGCGCGAAACGGAAAAGGTCTTTGCCGCCGAGATCGCGGCGGAACGCCTCTCGGCGGTTTACGTGCCGTTCGACTATGGCCTCGCCTTCAGACGCTTCTTTCGCGCCTTCCGGCCGAAATTCGGCCTGGTGATGGAGGTCGAGTTCTGGCCCGGCATGATCACCGCGAGCCGCCGCGCGAACGTGCCGCTTTACCTGTGCAACGGGCAGTACCCGGTCCGCAGCTTCGAGCGCGATCGCAAGAAGTTCCTCTCGCCGGCGCTGCTGGTGCCGGGCTTTGCGGGCGTGATGGTGAAATCGGAGCTTCAGGCCGAACGGTTCCGCGCTCTCGGGCAACGAAGCGTCGCCGTGACAGGCGAGATGCGCTTTGAACAACCGATCCCCCCCGAACAGCTGCGCGCGGCCCGCGCGGCCCGCGCGGCGTTGGCGGGCGACCGGCGGGTGATCACGCTGGCTTCGGTCATCGAGGGCGAGGAGGAGTTCTTTGTCGAAACGGTGAAATCCATCTCTGACAAGGCATTTTTCGTGTTTGTCCCGCGCGCGCCCGAACGGTTCGACGCGGTGGCCCAAAGGCTCGCCCAGGCGGGGCTGCGCCTTGCCCGCCGCTCCGCGATCCTCGACGATTCGCTGGAACTCACCGAAACGCCACGGATCGACGTGCTGCTGGGCGATTCCCTGGGCGAGATGTATTTCTATCTCGCCATGGGCGACCTTTCGGTGACCGGCGGCGGCTTTCATCCGCGCGGCTCGCACAACATCATCGAGCCACTGGCGCTGGGCAAGCCGGTGATCGTCGGCCCCGAGATCTGGACCATCGAGTATCCCGCAACCGAGGCCATCGCGGCCGGCGTCGCCCGGCAGGTCACGGCGCAGGAATTGCCCGGCGCGGTCCTGTCTGACGCGCTGCCCACGAAAGAAAGGATCGACGCCTTCCTGGCCGATCACGCGGGCGCGGTCGACAAGACCCTCAGGTCGCTGGCGGGATGGGGGGTATCGGGTTGATCGCGTCGCCCGATGCCAGCCGTTCGCGCATCAGGAGTTCGACCAGCCGGAAATCGAACGGATTGTCGATATCGACCGAGCGTTCGGCGGGCACCACATAGGGGATCACCCGCCCGTCATAAATCGACCTGGCCCGGCGCAGGTAATCGGGGGCCAGCACGTAAACCACGCCCACATGCTCGTAAACCGTCGGCGCCGCCTGCCGCGCCCAGACCCCGCCGGGCAGCGGCTTGGAGACATGCAGCGCGCCGCTTTCATCCGGTTCGACAAGGTTGAAATAGGGATTCTTGCGCGCCTCGCAGACCGACATCACCATGTCCGGCCGCTCGGCCTCGTAAAGATCGAGCGCCCCGTCGATATCCTCGGGCAGGCGCAGGGGCAGCGTCGCGTCGAGATCGAGAAATGCCGTCACCTCGCGCCCCAGCGCGGCCTCCGCCGCCTCAAGCGCATGTTGCCAGACCCCCCATTTCGGCGCGGCATCGGTGGCCAGGTCGTCCGGGCGCAGCCCGATATCGAGCGTGCCCATGCCCAGCGCATGATCGCGGATCACCGGATCATCGGTCGACACCACCACCGCCCCCACGCGGGGATTGGCCACGAGCGGCTCAAGCGACCAGTCGATCAGGGGCTTGCCGCACAGCGGCTTGAAATTCTTGCCCGGCACGCCCTTGGACCCCTTGCGCACCCCGATGTGACCCAGAATCATGTCGCTCCCCTCCGGGCCCCGGATGGCCCGCTATTTCCCGGCCGCCGCCTTGAACGCATCACGCCCGCGCATCGCCTTGGCATAGGCCAGAAGTTTCTCCTGATCGTGGGTGAATTTCGATGCAAACGCCCAGTTCAGGCAATGGGTCAGGATGATGTCCGGCACGGTCATCTTGTCGCCCATCAGGAACGGGCCTTCCAAACGCTCGGCGATATGGGCGGCGTTGCGCTCGAACTCCCAGCGCAGGCTGTCCTTGACCTCGGGCACGCGCCGCTCTTCGGGCAGGATCATGCTGTGCCGCGCCGCCACCCAAAGCACCCCGTCGATCTCGTCCAGGATCTGATGGGTGAGCGCGTCCTGCTTCGCCCGCTCCACCGTGCCACAGGGATGGGTCAAGACCTGATGCTTGTCGGCAAGATAGGTCATGATCGCGGTCGAATCGGTCAGCACCGCGTCGCCATCGCAAAACACCGGGATCTTGCCCGACGGGTTCAACTCCGCCGCCCGCCCGCTGCGCGGCTTGTCGGGCGTGTGGATGTATTCCTGCCCCAGCTCCTCCAGAAGCCACATCACCCGGAAGGCCCGGCTTTGCGTGTTCCCGATCACTTCGTACATGGTCTGCCCCTCTCCTGTTTCCCGCGCCACATTGCCCCGGCTGCGCCGCCTGCACCAGCACGACGGTGCGTCATGCGGGGAACGGAGGGTCAGCACAGCCCAACGAGAGGGCAGCGCCCGGCCCGGGGTGGGTGCGAAGCGCCCGCCCATGGGGCGGGTCGGGCGCTGCCCGGGCCGCAAGCGCCCCGGGCGGGCCTCACCTCACCGCCGCGCCCTGGCCAGCCCGGCCAGCCGCAGGAAACACCGCTCGACGAGCGCCATGGCCGGTGCGCGCTGGGCGGCGCTGCGCAATGTGAGGTCGGTGTCGGTGATCAGCCCCAGCGCGGTTTCGAGCTTGTCCGCCCCCCAGCCCTGCGCCTGCCGCAGCATCCGGTCGCGGCGCGGGCCAAAGATCGGCGGGCGCATCCGGGCGATGCCCTGCGCCGCGCCGGCCGGATCGCTCGCCGCGGTGTAAAGCGCCTTGAAATGCCGCATCGCCCCGATGCTGAGCGTTACCGGCGCCACCCCCTGCGCCGTCAGCCGCTGCATCACCGGGCCGATCTCGCCCATCTGCCCCTCGGCCACGAGGTTGAGCACGTCGTCCACGCCCGCCTCGACCGAGAGCGGCGCACAGGCCGCCACATCCTCGACGCCCACCGCCCCGGGCTCGCCCAGCCGGTAAAGCGCCAGTTTCTCGATGGTCTGGCGGAAATCCCCCGGCCCCAGCTCGCGCGCCAGCGCGGTCAGCGCGCCCATCGCGTCGGGCGTGACCTCACCCAGCCCGGCACGGGCCAGTTCCGCCTCGATCTCGTCACGCCCCGGCGGGTCGTCATAAAGCCCCACCGCATAGGCATTCCTGTGCCCTTCGAACAGCTTGCGCAGCTTCGAGCGGGCATTGAGCGCCCCCGCCGTCACGATCACCTGCGCGTCGCCCTCGCGCCATTCGCTCAGGCCCGCCGCGATCACGTCCGAGAGCCCGTCGGTCGCATCCTCGACAAAGGCCACGCGCGGCCCCGGAAAGAAACCCTGCGCCTTGATCGCATCGAGAAGCATCGCCGGGTCCTTGCGCAGCTCGGCCCCCTGCATACGCGTAAGCCGCATTTCCTCGTCGCCACCCGGACCGATGAGCGCGGCAATCACCTCCTGCCGCCGCAGCGCCACGCGCATCGCATCCGCGCCGAAGATCAACAATCCGGTGCGCCCCGGTTCGGGCCGCGCGAAATAGCCCGCCGCCTGCCGCCCCGACAGTTTCATTCCGGCAAATCCCCCGACGCCGCCATCAGCCGCGTGACGATCTGGTCGCCCAGGATCGTCATCAACCGCTCATGCGCATCGGCCTCGGCCGTCTGGGTGGCGGCGGTCGATCCGGTGGCGGAATAGCCGGTGAACGATTCGACGTTGCCCGATGCCAGTTCCCGGTCGTCCTCCATGTCGCGCAGCACATATCGCGCCCGCCCGATCAGGTTGAACCGCGTCGTGATGTTGTCGGCCGCGACCGCCATCCGGTCGCGCTCGATATCGAGTGCCAGCGACAGCCCATAGCGCGGCGCCGCCGCCCGGCCCAGACGGTCCTCGAGATGGCGCACCAGCAGATAGCCGTTCCGGTCCTGCGGCGCGTCGATCAGGATCGTGCCCTGCAACCGCCCCGCCGTGCCCTCCGGCCCATAGGCGGGTGCGAACCCGCAACCGGGCAGCGCAAGCGCACCCAAAAGGAAGGTTCTTCTAGACCACCACATTCACGATCCGCCCCGGCACGACGATCACCTTTTTCGGGCTGCCCCCATCGAGCGCCCTTTGCACAGCATCCGTCGCCAGCGCCAGCTTTTCAACCTCTGCCTTGTCCATGTCCTTGGCCACGCTGATCTCCGCCCGCCGCTTGCCGTTGATCTGAATCGGCATGGTCACGCTCTCCTCAACGAGCATCGCCTCGTCTGCACGGGGCCAGGGCGCGTTGATCACCAGCCCCTGACCGCCCAGCATTTCCCAAACCGATTCGGACAGGTGCGGGGTCATCGGGCTCATCAGCTGCGCCAGAACCCTGAGGGCCGCGCGTTTCGCCTCGGCGCCCGCCTGCGATTTCTGGATCGCGTTGGTAAAGGCGTAAAGCCGTGCGATTGCCGCGTTGAAGCCGAAACTCTCGATCCCCATGGTCACGTCATGGATCGCCTTGTGCATCTCGCGCGCAAGCGCCTCGTCCGCGTCCGACGCGGGCGCGTCCGACCCGGCCGCGTCGGACGCAATCCGCCAGACCCGGCTCAGGTGCTTGAACGCTGCCTCGGCCCCCGACGCGGTCCATTCCACGTCACGCTCCGGCGGGCTGTCCGACAATACGAACCAGCGCGCGGTATCGGCCCCGAAACTCGAGATGATGTTGATCGGATCGACCACGTTCATCTTGGATTTCGACATCTTGGCCGACGGCACGATCTCGACCTCGCGCCCGTCCTTGAGGAATGCCTTGCCGTCGCGCAGCTCGACCTCCTCGGGGTAATGATAGACCGGCCGCCCATTGGCATCGCGCGTCTGGTAGATCGCGTGGGTCACCATCCCTTGCGTGAAGAGCGCATCGAAAGGCTCTTTCGACTTCTCGGGCAGGTGGCCACAGATATGCATCGCCCGTGCAAAGAAGCGCGAATAAAGCAGGTGCAGGATCGCATGTTCGATCCCGCCGATATACTGGTCCACGTTCATCCAGTATTCGGCCTCTTCCATCACCGTGGGCGTTTCGGCACGCGGCGCGGTAAAGCGCGCGAAATACCACGACGAATCAACGAATGTGTCCATCGTGTCGGTTTCGCGCCGCGCGGGCTTGCCACAGGCGGGGCAGGCGCAATCGCGCCATGTCGGGTGCCGGTCGAGCGGGTTGCCCGGCACATCGAACGACACGTCATCGGGCAGGCGGATGGGCAGGTTCTCTTTCTTCTCGGGCACCACGCCGCAGGCGTCGCAATGCACCACCGGGATCGGACAGCCCCAGTAGCGTTGCCGCGATAGCCCCCAGTCGCGCAGCCGATACTGGGTCACACCCTTGCCCCAGCCCTGCGCCTCGGCGAAATCAATGGTGGCGTCGATCGCCTCCTGCCCGGTCGCCACGTCGATCCCGGTGAAATGATCGACCCATTTCACCTTCTCGCTCTTGGGCGGCACGAACGCCTCGTTTCCCACCGGTTTCGGATCGTCCAGCGCAAAGAACGTGTCGATCACCGGCAGGTCATACTTGCGGCAGAAATCGAGGTCGCGCTGGTCATGCGCGGGCACGCCGAAAATCGCGCCGGTGCCGTAATCCATCAGGATGAAATTGGCGATCCAGACCGGCAATTCCCAATCGGGGTCGAGCGGATGGCGCACCTTGAGCCCCGTGTCATGGCCCAGCTTTTCGGCCTTCTCGATCGCCTCTTCCGTGGTGCCGCCCTTGCGCATGGCGGCGACGGCTTTCGCCACCTCGGGGTCTTTTGCCTCAAGCTCGCGGGCCAGCGGGTGATCGGGCGAAATCCCGACAAAACTCGCCCCCAAGAGCGTGTCGGGCCGGGTCGTGTAAACCTCGATCTGCCCGCCATCCACGCGCTCGAACGAAAACTGCAGGCCGCGCGATTTTCCGATCCAGTTCTCCTGCATGGTGCGAACCTTGGCGGGCCAGTTCTCAAGCCCGTCCAGCGCCTCCAGCAACTCGCCCGAGAAATCGCTGATCCTGAAGAACCATTGCGTCAACTCGCGCCGCTCAACCTCCGCGCCCGAGCGCCAGCCCTTGCCGTCGATCACCTGTTCGTTGGCCAGAACGGTCATGTCCACCGGGTCCCAGTTGACCACCGCCTCCTTGCGGTAAACCAGCCCCTTGTCGAGGAAATCGAGAAAGAGCGCCTGCTGCTGGCCGTAATATTCCGGGTCACACGTGGCGAACTCGCGGCTCCAGTCGATGGAAAGGCCCAGCGGCTTCATCTGCCCGCGCATGTCGGCGATGTTGCCATAGGTCCAGTCCTTGGGGTGTCCACCGCTCGCCATCGCGGCGTTTTCCGCGGGCATCCCGAACGCGTCCCACCCCATCGGGTGCAACACGTTGAACCCGTTGGCGATCTTGTAACGCGCGATCACGTCGCCCATCGTGTAATTGCGCACATGCCCCATGTGGATGCGCCCGGACGGATAGGGAAACATCTCGAGCACATAGTATTTCGGCTTGCTCTTGTCCCTCGCGGCACGGAACACCCCGGCCTTGTCCCAGGCGTCCTGCCATCTTGCTTCGATCTCGGCGGCGGAATAGCGCGTCATCTTGTCGGGCCTTTTTCACATGGTCTTTGGCCGGGGTGATAGCGGTTTTCCGCCACGAATGGAAAGCCCATTCCGGTCGGTTTGCCCCCCGCCCCATGTCCCAAGCGCCGCACCCGGCCGCAGGCAGGCGCCTCCACGGGTCGCGAGGAGCGGATTATCCCGCACTGTATTTCAGCGATTGCCGGCGGGCCGCCCCGGCGGTCGGACCGGCCCGGGCTATTCCAAGGTCCAGCCGTCGTGCTCGATGCGGATGATGCGCGGACTGCCATTCTCCACGCGCAAACGCGCCACCGCCCGCTGCGACCGCCCGAAGTTGCGGAAATCCACATTGACCGTGATCATGCCGCGAAACACCGGTTGCTCGGCATCGAGCGCGACCCGGAGATCGGAAATCCCGGTATCCTGCGCGTCGAAAAGCGGATCGGCGTCGGGGTGCCTGTTCCCAAGTTCGCGCGCCAGCGACCCGGTGAAGAACTGCGCCGCGCGGTCGTCATGCACGGGGCTGGTGACGCTTGCGTCACTCAGGCTTCGCATATGGTCCCGGTAAAGCGCCTCGGCCCGGTCGCGCGCCATGCGCAGAACGGGGTCGCCTTCGCCGTCCGCAGCCCCGGCCGCGCCCGGATCTTCCTCGATGAATCGCTGCGATACCCAGCCTTCGACGCTGAAATCGGGGCTCCGCATCAGGCACCAGCGCGGCGGCAGGGATTGCCGCTCTTCCTCGCTCAGACCGTGATAGATGCCCGCCGGCAAGAGCGGCACGCAGGTGATCTGGATCAGGCCGCGCGCATCGTGGTCGAAGGTTCCGATCACCATGTAGTCGGTTCCCGGCCCCATCCGCGCATTCAGGCTGTCATCGGGCGCCACGCCCACCACGCGCCAGGCATCCGGCCCGTCGGCCTCGCCCAGAACCGGCCCCGTCCCGCACAGGGCGGCGACCATGACCGCAAGTGCCCGAACCTTGCTTGCGAGCCTTCTGCGCCTGCCTGGCATGGCCCTGGTTGCCCCGCTGATTGCCAATTTCAACTCCATGGCCTTGCTCATTGAACTCCGCGCCCCCGGTTCGAAAGAACCGGGCCGTGCCTGGTCATTTCTGCCCGAACAGGGCCTCATTTCAAGGTCTTTCCATGACAGCCCCGGGGCGCTCCGCCATCCGGCACGCCGTTTCCGGGTTGCCACCCTTCCGACGTTGGTTCGCCGTCGGCGAAAACCTGCTGAGGCGCGAGGGGCAGATCCTGCATCGCGATACCGTCACGGGCGCGGCACCCGACCACGAGATGATCAAGGCGCTTTCGCCCGCGACACGCGAAACATGGACGGCCGTGACCGGCGCGGTGCGCCGTGGCTTCGGCCCCTGCCAACCCCGCCGCCCACATTCATCACTTGACGGAAAGACCCCGGATCAAGCCTACTCCGGCCAGCCGATGCCCGAGGCGGTAGCGGCGGAACCGAAGCGGAAAATCCACCAACAGGATACCCGGAACCTGTTCAGATCACCCCGACACCCTCTCGCATCTTGCGGCGCTGCCCCATGGCCGCGCCCGGAACCAGGCAAGAAAGGACAAGGACTTCCTCATGCTCATGCCGAACCTGTTTCGTACCGTGTTGACAACCGCTTTGCTGGCCGGGCCCCTGGCAGCGCAGGACAGCGCCGAACATGCCAGCGTCATTGTTTTCGACGCCTCGGGCTCGATGTGGGCACAGCTCGAAGATGGCAAATCGCGGATCGAGATCGCACGCGAGGTGATGGATGGTTTCGCGGATGAGCGCGACGCCGACGGGCCGATCGGCGTGGTGTCTTACGGCCATAACCGCCGCGGCGATTGCGGCGACATCGAAACGGTGCTGCCGGTCGGCCAACATGCCGGGTCCGACCTTGGGGCGACGATCCGCGCGTTGAACCCGCGCGGCAAGACACCGCTGACCGACGCGATGGCGCAGGCGCGCGACCTGCTGCCGCGCACGGCCGAATCGGCCGATATCATCCTGATCACCGACGGGCTGGAAAACTGCGGCGGCGACCCCTGCGCGCTGGCCGCCGAGTTTGCCGCCGAGGGCATCGACCTGCGCGCGCATGTGCTAGGCTTCGCCCTCGAAGAAAGCGAGGTGCAGACCCTCTCTTGCGTGCCCGAACAGACCGGCGGACAGCTCTTCACCACGCAATCGGGCACGGAACTTGCGGCGGCGCTGACCGAAGTGGCGGAGATCGCCCCTGCCACGCAATCCGTGACCCTGACGGCGATCGACGCGCGCGACGGCACGCCCCTGCCCCGGGCCACCTGGAACGTGGCCGAGGACGAGACGGGCGAGACCGCATTCGACGCGCACGATGGCGGCCGGGTCACGCTGGACCTGATGCCCGGCGACTATGCCGCCGATGTCCGCGCCCCCGGGTTCGAGGGGATGGCGGAGTTCACCGTGCCCGAACGCGACGCGCCGCCGGTCGAGATCGAGATGGAAAAGACCCGCGCAACCCTCCTCCTGCGCGCCGAGAACGCGGACACCGGCGCAACCCTGCAAGGTGTCGATTGGGTCGCGATCAACCTCGAAACCGAAGAGCAGGTCGAGGCGGCCACCGAAAACGAGGAATACCTGCCGATTCTGCTGCCCCCGGGCGACTACCGGATCGAGGCGTCGCACGATGACATGGCGGGCGCGGCCTCGGTCAGCGCCACGCTGGAGGACGACCAGCGGATCGATGTCGCCCTGGCCGCGCCGGAGGTCGAGATCGACCTCGCGGCCCCCGCCGAAGTGCAGGCCGGGGCGTCGTTCGATGTCACCATCGACGGGGCGGACAGCGACAAGGATTACCTGGTCCTCGCACCTGAAGACAGCGCCGAGGAGGTCAGCCGCTACCAGCGCATGGACAATCGCGTCGGCGGCGATGGCACGAAAGAGATCACGGCACCGTCCGATCCCGGTGATTATGAACTGCGCTATCACCTCGCACGCGACAACACCATCGCAGCGCGCCAGCCCCTGACGGTGACACAGGCCGACAGCCTCATGACCGCACCGGACGAGGTGCGCCCCGAGACCGCGTTCGACGTCACCGTGGGCGGCGGCATCCCGGGCTACGTGGTGATCGTCGAAGAGGGCCGCGCCCCGGATGACATCGTATCGCGCTATGACCGCATGAAGAACTCGGTCGATGGCGACGAGGGCACGATCACGCGCACGGCGCCCGAGACGCCCGGCACCTACCTGCTGCGTTATCACGCCGGCGATGACCAGCGCGTGCTGGCCGAGCAAACAATCCGCGTCGCGGAATGACCGCACCCCGGAGCGGCCCCGGCAATGACCCGGAGAGAAGGGCCGCGGGAACGACACCGCCATGCGCACCGGGCGGCCACGCCGCTGATGCGCGTGGCGCAACCGCGTGACGCCACGGGCCTCCTTCCCCCATCCTCGGCAGATACGCACCCGCCACCCCGGGGCTATGCACCGGCCGCCCGAGCCGCTAAACAAAATCCCATCATCACCCGGCGGTTCCATCATGAAATACCTTTTCATCCACCAGAATTTTCCCGGCCAGTTCAAGCACCTCGCCCCCGCGCTGGCCGCCGGGGGGCACGAGGTCGCGGCCCTGACGCTCCGGGTCAAGGAGGCCCGCGACTGGAACGGCGTGCGCCTGCTGCCCTACGGGCTCGATCGCGACTTCGGGCAGGAACTGCATCCCTGGCTGGTGGATTTCGACACCAAGATCACCCGCGCCGAAAGCTGCTATCGCGCCGCCTGCGCGCTGCGCGACGGCGGCTTCTACCCCGATGTGATCATCGCCCATCCCGGCTGGGGGGAATCGCTTTTCCTGCGCGATGTCTGGCCCGAAGCCCGAATCGGCATCTATTGCGAGCTCTATTACCGGCCCGACTATCCCCATAGCGGCTTTGACCCCGAGTTCGACGGTCGGCCCGATCCGACCCGCGCGCTGCGCCTGCGGATGAAGAATCTCAACAACCACATGCATTTCGCCATTGCCGATGCCGGCCTCAGCCCGACCCGGTTCCAGGCCGACACCTTTCCCCCCGCGTTCCGCGACCGCATCACCGTCGGCTTCGACGGGATCGACACGACCCACCTCGTGCCGAACGAGAATGCGTCGCTCGCGTTCAAGAGCGGCCTGACCCTCTCGCGCAAGGACGAGGTCATCACCTTCGTGAACCGCAATCTCGAACCTTACCGCGGCTATCACGTCTTCATGCGCGCGCTGCCGCGCCTGCTGCGCGAACGGCCCCGTGCGCATGTCCTGATCGTCGGCGGCGACGAGGTGAGCTATGGCCCCCGCCCGCCCGGCGGAAAGACCTGGAAACAGATCTTCATCGACGAGGTGCGCAGCCGGATCCCCGACGCCGACTGGGCGCGCGTCCGGTTCCTCGGCCGCATCCCCTATGACCGCTTCGTGACCCTGCTGCAGCTCAGCCGGGTGCATGTCTACCTGACCTATCCCTTCGTGCTCTCCTGGTCGCTCTTCGAGACGATGAGCGTCGAAGGCGCCATCGTGGCCAGCGCCACCGCCCCGGTCGAGGAACTGATCGCCCATGACAAGACCGGCCGCCTTGTCGAATTCTTCGACGGCGACGCGCTGGTCGATGAGGTCTCGCTGCTGCTCGATGACCGCGCCATGCGCGAAAGGCTGGGCAAGGCGGCACGCCGCCACGTGGTGCGCAACTACGATCTCGAGGCCATCTGCCTGCCGCGCCAGTTGCAATGGGTCAGGGATCTCGCCGCGATGGAGCCGCGCCGACCCGATTCGCCCGTCCTCTAGGAAAGGCGTTCAGAACCGCCGGTCATCGATCCGCAATTCCCGCGCCCGGGCCAGGATCGCATCCTCGATGGCGCGCTGCGTGCCCGCCGCAACCGGTCCGCCCCGCGTGGCCAGCGCCACGGTCAGCGACCGCGCATCGAGCGCCGGGTCCTTGATATGGACGGTCGCGCGATAGGCCTGCCCGCCACCCGGCGGCGTTCCATAGCCGGTCACGATCACCCCGGTGAACGGGTCGATCGACTCGATCGGCAGGAAGTTGAGAACATCGAGCGACGCATTCCACAGGTAACGGTTCACCTTGACCGTGGTGCCCGTGTCCTCGCGCTTGAACAGGTCCCAGATCGAGGTCTGGCCGACCTGGCTCATCCCTCCTTGGCCTTCGAGAACCGGTTCGGCCGCGTCTTCATCGGAATCCACGTTGTCACGCGCCCCGCCAAGGCCGACCTCGCCGAAGATGCCGCCGCCACCGCCGCCGCCGCAGGCGGTCAGCGAAAACGCCACCAGCCCGGCCATTAGGAATTTGAAAGCGCTCGAATGATGCATGTTACCGCCCGGATACCGCCAAGAACCTGCTTTTCCTCACCGTCCTACCCAAGCCCCGCCGCCGGGGCAAGGATTTATGAACATTCCTGCCTGTAACCTGTTAACCTGTCGCGGCGCGGCGGCAGCCCGCCCCTGGCTGACACCATGGCCACCATGGCGCGAATCCGCCCAACGCGACCCGCCGCGGGGCAAACTGTGGCAAAGCTGCACCAATTATCGTCACATTGCCCGCCGCCCGCGCCCCATGCTTGCAAACACCCCCCGTTTGGAGCGAGACACTTGCCATACCCAATGCGGATTCCCTGCTTTGGGCCTATGACTGGAAAACCGAGGGAAACAACCATGAAAAAGATTCTCTTCGCAACGACCGCACTCGTCGCCTCCGCTGGCGTCGTTGCTGCAGACGTTTCGTTCAGCGGCTATGGCCGCTTTGGTGCCATCAGCATCGACAACCCCGCCGGCACGCCGGACGTCGAAGGCATCTACACCCGTCTTCGCCTGCAACTCGACATGACCACCGAGGCCGACAACGGCCTGACTTTCGGTGCCAGTCTGCGTCACCAGCAAACAACGGTTGACGGTGCCGGCTACAACGGCGCCGGCTTCAACGGCGCGCGCTTCTTTGCACGTTCCGGCGGCCTCGAAATCGGTGTCGGCAACACCTACGGCGCCATCGAATGGATGCCCGGCGTCTACATGGCCACCCAATCGGCCGATATCGGCCTCTCGGGCCACGGCTTTGACAGCCTGGTGACCAACACTTCGCAAAAAGGCTACTTCAACTGGGATGCCTACGCGTCGGGGTCGGGTTCCGCCGGTCGTGACGGCGTCGAAGTGATGTACTCGGCTGGCGACTTTGGCGGTCACCTGTCCTACTCGAACACCGGTGGTACCGAACGGACCGCACTGCACGGCAGCTACACCTTCAACGACTGGACCGTTGCACTGGGTTACCAGGATTCGAGCGTTGCCACCGAGGACAAGGTTGTCCTGACCGTTGGCGGCAACATCGGCCCGGCAGCCGTGACTCTGGCCTATGCTGACAACGACGGCATCGGCAAATTCGCCCTCAAGGGCGGTGTCGAAGTTGGTGCAGCCACCCGCGTTGACGCCTTTGTCAGCTCGGAAGATGGCAATGCCGGCGGCGAAGCCTATGGCCTCGGCGTATCGCACAAGCTCGGCGGCGGTTCGTCGCTCGAAGCTGGCTTCACCCGCAACGACATCACCGATGTCAACGCGCTTGACCTTGGTATCCGCTTCAACTTCTGATCCAAGAAGTCAAAGCGACCCAAAGGGAAAGGGCAGGTCTTCGGACCTGCCCTTTTCTTTTCGCGCGCGATGGTGTTCCTTGCGACCAGACTGCAAAGGGACGAACCATGCCGCTTTCCGACATCCAGACCCGAATCGCCAAGGCCGAACAGGACGCAGGCCGCGCCCCCGGCTCGGTCAGCCTCATCGCCGTCTCCAAGGTGCAACCCGACGAGCGCGTGCGCGCCGTCCTGACCGAGGGCCACCGCCTCTTCGGTGAAAACCGCGTACAGGAAGCCGCCGGAAAATGGCCCGGTTTCCGAGAAGAATTCGAGGGCATCAACGTCCACCTGATCGGTCCCTTGCAAACCAACAAGACGCGCCAGGCTTTCGAGCTCTTCGAGGCGATCCATTCCGTCGATCGCCCCAAGCTGGCCAGGACCATCGCCCGCATCGCGCAGGAGGAAGGGCGCTGTCCCGATCTCTTCGTGCAGGTCAATACCGGCGAAGAGCCGCAAAAGGCCGGCATCCTGCCCACCGACGCCGACACCTTCATCAAGGATTGCCTGTCGATGGACCTGCCGGTTCAGGGCCTCATGTGCATCCCCCCCCTGGACGAGGAACCCAGCCTGCATTTCGCCCTGCTGGCCAGGATCGCGGAACGCAACGGCCTCACCGGTCTCTCGATGGGCATGAGCGACGATTTCGAAACCGCCATCGCGCTGGGTGCCACCCATGTTCGCGTCGGATCGGCGATTTTCGGGGAACGGGTGGCGGGGTGATCGTAAGGGCGTATTCGCGCCCGTCCCGCGCGGGGTGGGCGCTGCCCGATGCTTCGCATTGGGCAATTGGGCATCTCAACTCGCCGGATTTAACCCGATCTCAACCAATCTGAACAAAACCCTGCGCCCGCCCGGTTAACCCCGCGAAATCCGCGACGCCCGGCAGCCGGGCGGCAGCCGGGAGTCATACGCAAATCACCCCCCCGAATCAGGCCGCGTTAACCATCGGCATCATGTCGCCAGTGTCTCCGGCACGATCACCCGCGCTCCCGGCTCCACGCGGCGTGCAATCCACCTCAGGTCGGCCCGCGAAAACGCGATGCAACCCGCCGTCGGATAGCCCGGCCTTCGCCATTGATGCAGGAAGATGGCCGAGCCCTTTCCGGCTTCTGCAACAGGGTAATTCCAGTTTGTTATCAATATGATATCGTAAAGCGCATCGCCCCGCCGCAACCGCTCGTGGCTCTGCGGATAGGGCGCGCGCACCAGTTGGTTATACGCTGCATCGCCGCTTGCATCCGACCAAAGATCGCCAACCCGGATGGGCTCCGCCCATGGCGCAGGGCGCGTCACACGGTCCGGCCGATAGAGCATCCCCACGATCCGATGCACCCCCGCGGGCGTTGCCCCGTCGCCTTCGCGCTTGTCCTTGCGAATCCCGCCAACCCCTTGGGACAAAGGGATAAATCTCCCCATGAACCGCAGCCCCTGCCGGGTCAGCACCATGTCCGCCGGGCTCAAAACAGGTGCCCCGACTTCACCGCCTTGGTCGCCAGATAGGCCCGGTTATGCACGTTCTCGCCCACCTTGAGCGGCACCCGCTCGGCCACCGCGATCCCGTTGGCCTGCATCATGTCGATCTTGCGCGGGTTGTTTGTGAGCAATCTGACAGATGAAAAACCCATTGATTTCAGTATGGTAGAACCGATGCGGAAATCCCGCTCGTCATCCTCGAAGCCCAGCCGGTGATTGGCCTCGACGGTGTCGAACCCCTGATCCTGAAGCGAATAGGCCCGCATCTTGTTGGCCAGCCCGATTCCCCGCCCCTCCTGGTTGAGGTAGAGCAGAACCCCTTCCCCCTCGGCCCCCATCTGCGCCAGCGCCCCGCGCAATTGCGGCCCGCAATCGCATTTGAGACTGCCCAGAACATCGCCCGTGAAACAGGCCGAATGCAACCGCGCCAAGACCGGCTTGTCACGAGAAGGTTTCCCGATTTCAATGGCATAGTGCTCTTCCCCGCCATCTTCGGGGCGAAAGATATGCAAGCGCCCGGCGCCCGCTGCCTCCATCGGAAGCCGGGCCGCGACGACCGGGTGCACGTCGCTCACCTGCTCCAGAACCGGCCCGGCCAACCCCGCCTGAACCACCGTCAGGCTGTTGGCCAGCGCAAAGCCCGCCGCGTCCTGCAACGCGAGCACCACCGCCGACGGCAAGAGCTGCGCCGTTTTCACCAGCCGGATCGCCAGCCGATGCATCCCCGCATCCCCGCCCCGCTCGGAAAGCAATGGACCCTTCATCGGCGTCTTGAGGTCATCCGCCGGGTCCGCCACCGCCAGCACCCAGTCGAGTCGCGCATCCGGCGGCAGCACGATCCGCGCCAGATCGCCGTCATAAGCCCGTGCTTTCAAGGTCTTGGCCCGCCGCGCCGTGATCGCCAGAACCGGCGATCCGCCCAACGCCCTGAGATCCGCCAGCCGTTGCGCATCCATGGTCTCCGCCGCCATCACCAGAACCGCCGCCCCGGCGTCGGCGATCACGACCGGCACGCCCATGCGCAGATCGGCCCGAGCCCGGGCCAATGTTTCAATGATGTCTGGCGCGAAGCTCATGAACTCGTCCTTCTTTCGCCCCGATCTAGGGGAATCCGTCGCAATATGAAACATTTGCGCACGCGATTACACGTCGGCGTGAGAGAATTGCAGCATATCTTGTTCAATCCCGGTTCCTCCCTCATGTGTTGAACATACGAACGAGGAGGCCGAACCATGGCACAGCTCAAGAAGATTCTGCTGGTCGATGACGACGATGATCTGCGCGAGGCGCTGAGCGAACAGTTGATCATGACCGAGGATTTCGACGTTTTCGAAGCGGGCAATGGCAACGACGCGATCCGCAAGACGCGCGAGGGCATATTCGATCTGGTGATCCTAGATGTCGGCTTGCCCGATACGGACGGGCGCGAATTGTGCAGGGTCATGCGCAAACAGGGCGTCAAGGCCCCCGTGATCATGCTCACCGGCCATGACAGCGACGCCGACACCATCCTCGGCCTCGATGCGGGCGCCAATGACTATGTCACCAAACCGTTCAAGTTTCCGGTGCTTCTGGCCCGCATCCGGTCGCAGTTGCGTCAGCATGAGCAATCAGAGGACGCGGTGTTCCAGCTCGGGCCCTACACGTTCAAGCCGGCGATGAAGATGCTGATCACCGAAGATGATCGCAAGATCCGCTTGACCGAAAAGGAAACCAACATATTGAAATACCTGTACCGGGCCACCGAAGGCGTGGTCCCGCGCGACGTTCTTTTGCACGAGGTCTGGGGCTACAACGCGGGCGTCACGACCCACACACTCGAAACTCATATCTACCGCTTGCGCCAGAAGATCGAGCCCGATCCTTCGAATGCCCGTCTCCTCGTGACCGAATCCGGCGGTTATCGGCTGGTTGCATAAATACCACAGGTTGAACTGTCGTACGGAATACCCGACTTATTTGCGCCATGTCAAAGTTGTATTATTAACTTGTGAATACGATTTACGCATCCCGTTGCATGTGCGGGTCATCGCATGCACCTCCCTGTTGGACTGGCCCGGGTCTCGACCCGGGCCTTTTTTCAATCAAGTACGGCCTTCCTATCGCATGGCGGGACAGGGACAGGCCAAGGCACCCCGGATGTCGTGATCAGGCGGTTCCCGGCATCCCCTCTCGATCCGGTCACAACCGCAAAATCGGTTCTGGTCACTCTTTCATGCCCGCGATAGCCTGCACGCCACGAACGACAGGAGACCCGGACACATGGCCTTTACCCTTGCGACATGGAACATAAATTCGGTCCGCTTGCGCGAACCGATCGTGCGCAGGTTGCTCGAGGAAGAGGCCCCCGACATCCTCTGTCTGCAGGAATGCAAGAGTCCGGTCGAGAAGATCCCGCTCGACGGGTTTCGCGCGCTTGGCTATGGTCACATGATCGCTCGTGGGCAAAAGGGATACAACGGGGTCGCCATACTCTCGCGCCTGCCCCTCGAGGATGTGGGCGACAAGGATTTCGCGGATCTCGGCCATGCCCGCCACGTCGCCGCACGTCTGGAGAATGGCGTGATCATCCACAATTTCTATGTGCCGGCCGGTGGCGACATCCCCGACCGGGACAAGAACGAGAAATTCGGCCAGAAACTCGATTACCTGACCGGGATGCGCGACTGGTTTCATTCCGACCGCCCCGAGAAATCCATTCTGGTCGGCGATCTGAACATCGCCCCGCGCGAAGACGACGTCTGGAGCCACAAGCAATTGCTCAAGGTCGTCTCTCACACCCCCATCGAGGTCGAGCATATGGCCGAGACACAGGACGCGGGGAAATGGGTTGATATCACGCGGCAGGATATCCCCGACGGGAACCTCTATTCATGGTGGTCCTACCGCGCACGAGACTGGGATGCTGCCGACAAGGGCCGCAGACTCGATCATGTCTGGGCCACGCCCGACATCTCGAATGCCGGCCATTCGTCGCGCATCCTGCGCGCCGCGCGCGGTTGGGAAAAGCCATCCGATCACGCGCCCGTTTTCGCCACGTTCGACATCTGAACCCCGTCGTCCGAGGTGGAATCGGCAAAACCGTATCCGGACCTTGCAACACAGGCGCAGATACATCATCTAACGGGCAACCCCGAACCCGGAGGACTGCCACATGGAAATTGATCTTACCAAATCCGCCAACACCGCCGAGCTCGTCTTTGACGTGACCGAGGCCGACTTCATGGAAAAGGTCGTCGAGGCCAGCAAGGAAGTGCCGGTGATCGTCGATTTCTGGGCGCCCTGGTGTGGCCCCTGCAAGACGCTTGGCCCGGCACTGGAAGAGGCCGTGAACAAGGCCCGTGGCGCCGTGAAGATGGCGAAGGTCAATATCGACGAGAACCAGATGATCGCGGGCCAGCTTCGGATCCAGTCGATTCCCACCGTCTATGCCTTCTGGAACGGCCAGCCGGTCGACGGGTTTCAGGGCGCGGTGCCACCCTCGGAGATCCAGAGCTTCATTGATCGCGTGGTCAAGGCCGCAGGTGGTGATGCGTCGGGTGGCCTCGACGAGGCGGTCGCCGCGGCCGAGGAAATGCTCGCCGAAGGCGCGGCCGTCGATGCCGCCCAGACATTCGCCGCCATCCTGCAAGAGGATCCGCAAAACGCCGCCGCCTATGGTGGCCTTGCGCGTGCACATATCGCGATGGACGATCTCGATCAGGCCGAAGCGATCCTCAATGGCGCCCCCATCGAGATTTCGAAGAAGCCCGAGCTCGAGGCCGCGCATGCACAGCTTGATCTCGCACGGAAAGCCACCAATGCCGGCCCTGTGGATGAGTTGAAAGCCCGGGTCGAGGCCGACCCCGATGATCACCAGGCCCGGCTCGATCTTGCTCAGGCCCTGCATGCCAAGGGCGAAGTGCAGGAAGCCGTGGACCAGTTGCTCGAATTGTTCCGCCGCGATCGCGAATGGAACGATGGCGCTGCCAAGCAATTGCTTTTCACGATCTTCGACGCCCTCCCGCCTCAGGATCCGATCGCACTCAACGGCCGGCGCAGACTGAGTTCGATGATCTTTGTGTGATGGCACCTGCCGCGCTATGATACCGGCATGAACCCCGATATGGACCTGCCCAGAACGATTCCGGTCTTTCCGCTCACCGGGGCATTGCTTTTGCCACGCGCGCGACTGCCCCTTCACGTATTCGAGCCGCGCTACCTCGCCATGCTCGATGATGCACTCAAGACGCCCGAGCGGCTCATCGGAATGATCCAGCCGAACGAGGGTCCGGGCCGCGAGGGTCCGGGCCTGATGAAGATCGGCTGCGCGGGCCGGATCACGCAATTCTCGGAAACCGAGGATGGGCGCTACATGATCACGCTTTCCGGCATCTCGCGCTTTCGCGTCCAAAGCGAGGTCGAAGGCTTCACACCCTATCGCCGCGCCAATGTCAGTTGGGACGGCTTCGAGCGCGACCGCGGTCCCATGGATCGCGATCCCGGTTTCAACCGCACGGGATTTCTGGGTCTGCTGGGTCGCTATTTCCAGGCGCGCGGGCTTGATACCGATTGGGATACCCTGAAAGATGCCGATGACGAATTCATGATCAATTCACTCTCGATGCTTCTTGATTTCGAACCCGAGGACAAGCAGGCCCTGCTCGAAGCGCCTTCTCTCTCAACCCGGCGTGAAACCCTCGTCACGCTCATCGAGTACGCGCTCCACGGCGGTGACGGCGAGGATCTGATGCAATGACCGACATGCCCAAAAGCGAATTTGACCGTCATATGCTCGAAGCTCTGGTCTGTCCCCGCACACACAGGCGGTTGGACTACGATGCCGAACGGCAGGAACTGATCAGCAAATCCGCCGGTCTCGCCTATCCGATCCGCGACGGCATCCCGGTGATGCTCATCGACGAAGCGCGCGTGATCGAGCCTTAGGGCGCAACGACCTGGAACTCAACGCATCAATTCCGGCAATTCTCCGGTCAGGCCGGCCGCTTCGCGCAGGAAACCACGGCGAAGTCCAGGCATGGCATTCACCACTCCCATGCCAAGGTCACGCGTCATGCGCAGAACCGGATTGTCGTTGGAAAACAGCTTGTTCGTGACATCTGTCGCCATCGCCAGCGTGGCCACGTCGAACCGACGCCATTCCTGATAGCGGTCAAGCACGAGCGGCGAGGCGAAATCCTCACCCCGTCGCGCGGCATGTCCCAGAACATCCACCAGCGCCCCAACGTCGCGCAGCCCGGCGTTAAGACCCTGCCCCGCAATCGGGTGCAGCCCGTGCGCCGCATCGCCGATGAGCGCCAGGCGTTCACCCACGAACCGGTTGGCGATGGTCAGCTTCAGCGGATAGGCAAAGCGCTTGCCCTTGAGACTGATCCGACCGAGGAAATCGCCGAAACGCGGGCGCAAGATGTCAAGGTAATCCTTGTCCGACAGGGTATTGATCGCGGCCGCGCTGTCATGGGTCTCGGACCAGACGATGGACGACACGTTGCCCGGCAACGGCAGGATCGCCAAAGGTCCGGGCGGCATGAAGAACTGATGCGCGATCCCGTGATGCGGCTTTTCATGTTCAATCGCGCAAACCAGCGCGGTCTGCCCGTAATCCCATCCGGTCCGGCGAATGCCCGCGCGCCGCGCCGTGCCGGAGTCGCGCCCGTCGCAACCAACGAGCAATCGCCCGCGCAGCGTCTGTCCGCTCTCCAGCCGCAGGCTCACGCCACTTGGATCCACGTCCTGCGCGATCACGCGGTCCTCGACCTGGCGAATGCCGGGCTCTTCGCGCATCGCATCGAGAAAGGCCCGCCTGAGATAGCGATCCTCGAGCATGTGACCCATCGGCCCTTCCTCGATCTCGGCCGATTGGAAATGAAGGAAGAATGGCGCAGGCCCTTCTCCGGCGCGCCCGTCACTGGCCTTGATCTCGTGCATCGGCTGGCTGTTCTCGACAACCCGCTCCCATATGCCGATTCGCGTCAGAAGCCGCTGCGAGGCCAACGCCAACGCATAGGCCCGCCCGTCGAATGCCGCGTTCTTGCGCACCATCTCGGGCAGCGCATCCACCACGGTCACGGAAAACCCCTTGCGGGCCAGCGCCAAGGCCAGAGCCGGACCATTGAGCCCGCCACCGACGATCAGGATGTCTCGTGTCTCTTCCATGCCCCTAAATGTGGTCATTCGTCCGGTATTGTCCATGGCACAGATCGCCGCTAGCGTGAGCGCATGCCGCGAGTGCGGATGCCTCCGGCGGGAGTATTTCAGGGCAAGATGAAGGGCGGGCGCGATGAAAGACTGGTTGTGGATGAGCATGGGCGATATGGGGCGTGGAATCGCGGCGGGCGAGATTGACCCCGTCGCCCTCACCGAAACCTATCTTTCGGCCATCAAGAAACATGCGCATCGTGACCGCATCTATGTCCGCCTGACCGAAAGCCGCGCCATGGCCGAGGCCGAGGCCGCGTCCAAGCGCGCCCGGGCCGGGCAACGCCGGGGCCTTCTCGACGGCGTGCCAGTCAGTTGGAAAGACCTGTTCGACACGGCCGGAGTCGTGACCGAGGCCGGATCGGCGTTGCTTGAAGGGCGAATGCCGGAAACCGATGCCTGGGTCCTGAAGAACGCGACGCTGGCCGGAACGGTCTGCCTGGGCAAGACGCACATGTCGGAACTGGCTTTCTCGGGCCTGGGTCTGAACCCGGTCACCGCCACCCCGCCGAACGTGAACGATCCCGGCGCAGTGCCGGGTGGATCATCCTCGGGCGCCGCCGCGTCTGTCGCATTCGGCCTCGCGCCGTGCGGGATCGGATCGGACACGGGCGGGTCGGTGCGCGTCCCCAGCGCCTGGAACGACCTTGTGGGGCTCAAGACGACGGCCGGACGGCTTTCGATCGCGGGTGTCGTGCCCCTCTGCGCCAAGTTTGACACCATCGGGCCGCTGGCCCGGTCGGTCGAGGATTGCGCATTGATGCTGGGTGCGCTGGAAGGCGGAAAGGCCGCCGACCTTGCCGGGGCCACGATTCGCGGTGCGCGGATCGGCGTGTTGCAGACCGTGGCGCTCGATGATGTGCGGGACAGGCCCATGGCGGCCTACAAAGAGGCCATGGACCGACTGGCCGATGCCGGTGCGGTGCTGGAACCGTTCGAGGCACCCGAGGTCGCCCGCGCCATGGATCAATCGGCTGTCACTTTCACATCCGAAGCCTGGGGCACATGGGGTGATCTGATCGAAACCGCACCGGACAAGATGTTCCCGCAGATTCTCGAACGGTTCCGCTCGGGACGCGATCATGCTGCGGCCGATTATGTTCGGGCCTGGCACGTCATTGACGCCGCTCGCGCAGAATGGGCTGCCCGCGTTGCGGGGTATGATGCGGTCATCATTCCGTCGGCGCCCAACCTGCCCCCCAAGGTCGATCGCCTGATGCGCGATCACGACTATTACGTGACCGAAAACCTCCTGACACTGCGCAATACGCGGATCGGCAACATGCTGGGTGTTTCGGCCGTCACCCTGCCCACCGGCACGCCTTCCTGCGGGGTCACCCTCATGGGCAAAGCCTTTGGCGAAGAAGCGCTTTTGCGCGTGGCAGCAGGTGCCGAGAAGGTATTGGCCTAAATGCCACAACCACCTCTGCCGACGCGCGAATTTCTGGACGTGGCCGTGCCGCTTGGGTAACATGCTTTCAAACGGGGCGATCATGACCCCGGCCCTGAGGCAGAAAAAGCAGTACACCCATGTTTCCCGATCGGTTCTCGAACCTGCCGGAATATGCATTCCCGCGCCTGCGCGCCTTGCTGGATCATCACCAGCCGGGCGGCGATGTGGCGCATATGACCATCGGAGAGCCGAAACATCCCTTTCCCGATTGGGTGCCGGGCGTCATTTCCGACAATGCCGCCGGCTTCAATTCCTATCCGCCCAATGACGGCACACCGGGTTTGCGCGGCGCAATCTCGGGCTGGTTGAAACGCCGGTTCGGCGTAAAGACCGACCCCGAGACCCAGGTCATGGTTCTGAACGGCACCCGCGAAGGGCTTTACAATGCCTGCATGGCGCTGGTGCCCGAGAAGGTGCGGGGCGATCAGCCGCTGATCCTGCTGCCCAACCCGTTCTACCAGGTCTACATGATCGGTGCGATTTCGGTGGATGCCCGGCCCGTGATGGTGCCGGCGACCCGCACCACCGGATACCTGCCCGATTATTCGGGGTTGCCCACCGATATGCTCAACCGGGTGGCCGCGGCCTATATCTGCTCACCCTCGAACCCACAGGGTGCCATCGCCGACCGCGCCTATCTGCGCGAGTTGATCGGACTGGCCGAACAGTTCGATTTCCAGATTTTCGCCGACGAATGCTATTCCGAGATCTACCGTGACACCCCGCCGCCCAGCGCGATGGAAGTCGCCGCCGAAATGGGGGCCGATCCGGAACGGGTCGTGGTGTTTCACTCGCTTTCCAAACGCTCGAACCTGCCCGGCCTGCGCTCGGGCTTTGTCGCGGGCGGGCCGCAATCCGTTGCCCGGCTCAAGCAATTGCGCGCCTATGCCGGCGCGCCGGTTCCCCTGCCGCTCCAGATCGTATCCGAGCGTGTCTGGGCCGATGAGGAGCATGTGACCGAGAACCGCCGCCTCTATCAGGAAAAATACATCATCGCCGACAGGGTAATGGCGGGAATTCAGGGCTACCAGGCCCCCGGGGCCGGGTTCTTTCTCTGGTTGCCGGTCGACGATGGCGAGACGGCCGCGCTCAAGGCGTGGAAGGAAACCGGCGTCCGGGTCTTGCCCGGCGCATATCTTGCACGTGATGTGAACGGTCACAACCCGGGCAAAGGCTATGTCCGGGCCGCAATGGTGGCCCCAAAAGATGAAATGGAGCATGCACTCATCCGGTTGCGTGACTGCATCTACAGCTGAGAACGAGGGAAATATGGCATATCAGGCACGAGGACGCGACCCGCTGCTGGACAGCAACATGGCCGAAGCGATCGAGAAGCGCGGCAAGGAATTGCTTGGTATCGTGCTCATTCTGATCGGGTTGGCCGCGTGCGCGATGTTCTGGTCCTATGCGCCTTCCGACCCGTGGTGGATGTCTGCCACGGACGCACCGATCGAGAACTGGATGGGCCGCTTTGGCGCCTCGGTCGCCGCACCGATGTTCATGATCGTGGGCCACGGCAGTTGGGGCCTCGCCGCCGTGTTGGTCGCCTGGGGTCTGCGTCTGGCCCTTCACCGCGGCAGCGACCGGGCCCTGGGCCGGCTGATCTTTGCCCCGATCTGGGTCGCGACCCTGTCGATCTACGCCGCAACGCTTGTTCCCGGCCCCGAATGGACCCATTCGTTCGGGCTTGGCGGCCTCTTCGGCAAGACCGCAGCAGGCAGCCTGCTGACCCTTCTGCCCATATCGGCCACCTTCGGGCTCAAGCTCTTGTCGATCGTTCTGGGTCTCGCGATCATGCTCGGTGCAGCTTTCGTGCTGGGCTTTACCAGGTCCGAATTGCGTCACTTCCTGCGCTTCCTGCTGATCGGCATGATCATGCTTTATGCAGGGCTGATGGCCCTGCTCGGCAAGACCGCCCGCGGCGCCATCGCCACAGCCCGAAACCTCCAGGCCAGGAACAGCGCGCGCCGCGAGCGCCGCGCGCAGAAAGCCGCGCAGGCCGCCGAATGGACCGCCATGCAAGAGGCGCAAAACCGCCCTTCGGCAAGCTACCAGCCCAACCTTCCGGCCATGGATCGCGACGCCGGGCCATCCTTCAACACCGCGCAAGACGTCAGGAAACCCGGCTTCCTGTCGCAGGCGTCAAAGCTCATTCGCCGGCCCGATCCCGACGTCACCACGTTGCCCGAGCCTGAACTTGTCGAATCCGAACCGCATTTCGAAACCGCCCCCGAGGCGCCCGGTGACGACCGCATCCGCGCCCGCATCGCCGATGTGATCAAGACACGGGTCCGCCAGAACCCAGCGTTCCAGTCCGAAACCCATGCACCGTTGACCAAGGGGCGTGGCCGCGGCCCCGATCCACTCATCCTCACGTCCGGCCCCGCCGTGGACCTGCCGCCCGAGCCGCCCTTGTCCACCGCGAACCACAGACCCGAACCATCGGTTGCGGCCTCGCCCGAACCCGGCCGCTTCGACGAGGCCGACGAGGCGCTTGCCGGGGCCAGCGCCCCCGCATATCATGCCGGCCTCGCCGGCGCGTCCGTTCCGAACACCCAGCCGCGCAAGGTCGTTCAGCAACCGCAGCGCAAACCGATCCAGCCCTCGACGCGAGCCCGGGCCGAGGCACAGCCCGCCTTGCAATTCGACGACCCGCAACCATCCTATGAGCTTCCGCCACTGTCACTCCTGACAAGCCCCGAGCAGGTACAGCGCCATCACCTTTCCGACGAGGCGCTCGAGGAAAACGCGCGGATGCTTGAAACGGTACTCGACGATTACGGCGTGAAGGGCGAGATCGTGAGTGTCCGCCCCGGACCCGTTGTCACCATGTATGAACTCGAACCCGCACCCGGTCTCAAGGCCAGCCGCGTGATCGGTCTTGCCGACGACATCGCGCGTTCGATGTCGGCCCTCTCGGCCCGGGTCTCGACCGTGCCGGGCCGCAGCGTGATCGGAATCGAACTGCCCAACGACAACCGCGAAATGGTCAATTTCCGCGAGATCCTGTCCTCGCGCGATTATGGCGACGGCAACCACAAGCTGCCGCTCGCCCTGGGCAAGGATATCGGCGGCGATCCGATCGTTGCCAACCTTGCCAAGATGCCCCACCTGCTGATCGCGGGGACCACCGGGTCAGGCAAGTCGGTGGCAATCAACACCATGATCCTGTCGCTGCTCTACAAGCTTACGCCCGAAGAATGCCGGATGATCATGATCGACCCCAAGATGCTGGAGCTCAGCGTTTATGACGGCATTCCACATCTGCTCTCGCCGGTCGTGACCGACCCGAAAAAGGCGGTTGTGGCCCTGAAATGGGTCGTGGGCGAGATGGAAGAACGCTATCGCAAGATGTCCAAGATGGGCGTGCGCAACATCGACGGCTACAACAGCCGCGTCGCCGATGCGCTCGCGAAGGGCGAGATGTTTTCGCGCACCGTGCAAACCGGTTTTGACGACGAGACCGGCGAACCCGTCTTCGAGACCGAGGAATTCGCCCCCGAAAAGATGCCCTATATCGTCGTCATAGTCGACGAGATGGCCGACCTCATGATGGTCGCAGGCAAGGAAATCGAGGCCTGCATCCAGCGACTGGCGCAAATGGCACGCGCCTCCGGCATACACATCATCATGGCCACGCAGCGGCCCTCGGTTGATGTGATCACCGGCACGATCAAGGCCAACTTCCCGACCCGCATCAGCTTTCAGGTGACGTCCAAGATCGACAGCCGCACCATCCTTGGCGAAATGGGCGCCGAGCAGCTCCTGGGCATGGGCGACATGCTCTACATGGCCGGCGGGGCCAAGATCACCCGCTGCCACGGTCCTTTCGTCAGCGACGAGGAGGTCGAGGAGATTGTCAACCACCTCAAGGGTTTCGGCCCGCCCGATTATGTCGGTGGCGTGGTCCAAGGCCCGGATGACGAGAAGGTGGACGGCATCGACGCGGTGCTGGGTCTCGGCGGCAATACCGACGGCGAGGACGCGCTCTATGATCAGGCGGTGGCGATCGCGATCAAGGATCGCAAATGCTCGACCTCCTACATTCAGCGCAAGCTGGCCATCGGCTACAACAAGGCTGCCCGGCTTGTCGAGCAGATGGAAGAAGAGGGCGTCGTGTCCTCGGCTAACCATGTCGGCAAACGGGAAATCCTTGTCCCCGAGCAGTAGGGTGGGCGCAATCCCCCCACTCTTGCCAGCATGTTATCGCCTAACAGTTGGGTTTGCGGCAGTCTGTGACTATCTCGGCAGAGACGACATCGGTACAGCATCAAAGGTATCCGCAAATGACCATGAAACAGCTTGTTCTCGCTTCCGCCACGGCCATTGCCTTTGCGACGCCGGCCTGGGCAGAGAAGCTTTCGCTGGCCGCGATCTCCGAGTATCTCAACGGATTGCAGACCGCACAGGGCGCGTTCACCCAGATCAACGATGACGAGACGATTTCAACCGGCACGATCTATATCTCGCGCCCGGGCAAGATCCGTTTCGAATACGATCCGCCCGACAAGACCCTCGTGCTCGCCTCGGCCGGCGCGGTCGCGATTTTCGACCCAAAGTCGAATCAGGGGCCGGAAAGCTATCCGCTGAACCGGACGCCACTCAAGATAATCCTCGCGGAGAAGGTCGATCTGGACCGCGCCGACATGGTGGTTGACCATTCCTATGACGGCACGGCGACCACCGTGACCGCACAAGACCCCGAGCATCCCGAGTATGGCAATATTCAGCTCAGGTTCACGGGTGACCCGGTCGAGCTGCGCCAATGGATCGTCAATGACGATTCCGGCTCGTCCACCACCGTCGTTCTACGCGAATTGGAGACCGGCGGCGACCTGCCCTTCCGCTTGTTCGACATCGAACGGAACACCCGGCGCTCCGATCGCTGAAGCGGTCCTCTGTCCTGATGCGCTGCGGTCCGCCTTGATCACCGCCACTTCCGGCATGTGTCCAACTGCGAACGATACATGTTGGCTCTTGCATCCACTTCACCCGCGATCCGAAGCAGCCAGGCCTTTTGGTTGTAGCTGCCCCGGGCAAAACCGGTATGGCCTTCGTGATAGGCCAGATACTGGTTTCGGGCATCCGAAAGGGCCACACCGTTGCGTTCGCCTGTCTTGGCCATGTACCAGCCCATGAAATCGGCGGCATCCCTGATCTTGTCACGCCGCGCGCGCCCGCTCCGGGTCTCTGACTTGTATTCATTCCATGTCCCGTCAAGCGCCTGCGCATAACCATAAGCGCTCGATTGCCGGCCCATCGGGATGACCCCCAGCGCATAGCGAAACGGTGTGCGCGCATCACCGATGAACTTGCTTTCCTGATAGAGCGTCGCCATCTGGACATGCGCCGGAACACCCCATTTGCGCTCGGACGCGCGAAAGGCACGCACGAAATGCGGCCTTTGCTCAAGGATGTTGCATGCGTTATCCAGAGATGTCGGCGCCGAACGGTCCCGCGGGGCACAACTGCCTAGCAGGATCAGAATCACCAAGCCGCGAAGAAGTCTGCTCATCTGCCTCTCGCTATGTTCTTATCGTGTTTTGCGGTCCTTTTAACGGAATTCTCGTGCGGGATAAACTGATTTCGCTCCCCGGGCCGCAGGGACAGGTGTCTTGAATCGCCGAAACGCTAGAGATCACTGTCAAATCGAGGTTCACAAACTGTTTCCGGTGATTTCTCGGCCCTGAAATGGACAAGACCCCCTTGAACGCCTTATGATCGGGCGGTAGGGGCTGCAACATGATGTTAAGAACACGCGCGAAATATCACCTCGGGCAGGTTGTCCGCCACAAGAAACACCCGTTTCGCGGGGTTGTCTTTGATGTGGACCCGGAGTTCAACAACAGCGAGGAATGGTATGAATCCATTCCCGAGGACAGCCGCCCCGCCAAGGAACAACCCTTCTATCACCTGCTCGCCGAAAACGATCAGAGCTACTACGTGGCCTATGTCAGCGAACAGAACCTCGTCGCAGATTACTCCGGCGAGCCGGTCGATCACCCGGACATCCCCGACCTGTTCGGGCCGTTCGAGGACGGGCATTACCCGCTGCATTTCCAGCTGAACTGAAGACGGGTGCGGGATGACGCCCGACCTACTGGTCGATCGGGCGTTCGTCTTTCTTCCAGGCTGCGAAACCACCCTCCATCTCGGCGACGTTCTCGACCCCCATGTTCTGCAATGTCTGTGCAGACAACGCAGACCGCCACGCGCTGGCACAGAACAGGACCAGCGTCCTGTCGGTGGCCAGCCCCTCCTTGTGATAGGGGCTTTCCGGGTCGATCCAGAACTCCAGCATCCCGCGCGGCGCATGAAAGGCGCCGGGGATACGCCCGTCACGGCTCAACTCTCGCGGATCTCGGATATCCACCAAAAGCGCCTCGCCCGCCTCAACCATCCGCGCGGCCTCCTCGGTGCTGAGTGAAGTGATCGCTCTCTTGGCCTCGGCGACCATGTCCTTGACCGGTGTGATGCCCATCTCTCAATACCCCAGTGCAATGCCGTCCTTGCGCGGGTCGGACGCGCCTTCCAGTATCCCGTCGTCGCGGATCAGGATCGCTTGCGCCCCACCCAGCGGTCCCTCGGGCACAACGACCTCATGCCCCAATTCGGCCAGCTCGGCGCGCACCGAGTCCGAATACCCCTTCTCGACGTTGAGCGCGCCCTGGTCGGCAAAACTGCGCGGCGCATCCAGCGCATCCTGCAATTCCATGCCGTGATCAACCATGTTGGTAACGACGCGGGCATGTCCGTTGGGCTGATAGGCGCCGCCCATCACGCCGAAGGGCATGATCACCTTTCCGTTTCGGCGCAGCATGCCCGGGATGATCGTATGCATCGGTCGCTTGCCGCCCGCCATCTCGTTGGGATGCCCTTCTTCCAGCGTGAAGCCCGCGCCCCTGTTCTGCATCAGGATGCCGAATTTCTCGCTTGCGATCCCCGAGCCGAAGCCATGGAAAATCGAATAGATGAACGAGACCGCCATCCGGTCCTTGTCGACCACGGTGATATAGACCGTATCCCTGTGAACCGCCTCGCTCACCGGCGCCGCGGCCTGCATCGCCTTCCCGGGGTCGATCAGCGCGGCCAGCTTCTTCGCCGTTTCCATGCTCAGCATATGGTCCAGCCGCCCCGTCCCGTCCGGGTCGGCAATGAACCGGTTGCGCGCATCATAGGCGAGCTTCGCCGCCTCCGCCTCGACATGCGCGCGCGCCGCGCCGAACGGCGCCATGCCGGCCAGATCGAACTGCGCCAGGATATTGAGCATCAATATCGCCGTGGCCCCCTGCCCGTTCGGCGGATGCTCGACGAGATCGGTCCCCTTGTAATCACCGCTCACAGCCTCGGTGTAGAAGCTCTCGGCACCCGCGAAATCCTCCAGCGTGTGCACCCCTCCCAGGTCGCGCAGCGCGGCAACCATGTCCTCGGCCACCTCGCCGGTGTAGAAGGCATCGCGCCCGCCCTTCGCGATCCGGCGCAGAACCTCGGCCTGCGCGGGCGAGGCAAAGATCTGCCCCGCCTTGGGAACCTCCCCGTTGATCAGGAAATGTGTCTTCCCATGCCCCTGCAACACCTTGGCCGCAGTCGGCATGTCAAAGGCCACGCGCGGAGCAATCGGAACGCCTCTCTCGGCATAGTGAATCGCCGGGGCGAGTATCGCATCGAGCCCGATCTTGCCCCAATCCGCGCTCAAGCGGCAAAACGCATCTATCGCCGTCGGAATCGTCACCGCCTCGGGTGCATAAAGTGGCACGGTCGCATGGCCCTTGTCGCGCAACGCCGCCGCGCTGGCCGCCGCGGGCGCCCGGCCCGATCCGTTGATGGCGTGAACCTCTTCCCGCCCCGCGGGCTTGAACAGAACGAAACAATCACCGCCGATTCCCGTCATCTGCGGCTCGCAAATTCCCAGCAGAACCGCGCCCGCAATTGCGGCGTCCATCGCATTTCCACCCCGTTCAAGGATATCCACTGCCACCTTTGCAGCCAGCGGATGCGATGTGGCGCAAACTCCGTTCTCGGCAAGAACCGCCGACCGCCCCGGGAAATGAAAATCGCGCATCTCTAGTCTCCTCGTCCTGCGTTCGGACAACAGTAAGGCCCGATTGCAGGAATGCCAATCGGGCCGTTGCGTTCATGCTGATCCAGCAGGACGGAAAGAGAAACCTCGACGCCGGACACTGGGTGGGGGCTGTTAACGCCCGGCGCCGAGGGAAGCTATATGCAGCTACCCTTTCCTTATCGCTCCGGAATCTGGCGGCAATGGGAGACGAGTGAGGCGATTTCGAGATTTGATTCAGACTAATCTTGGACAGGATCGCGCCTGTCGGGATCGGGGCCATGCCCGTAAGGCACTGCAAAACTCAAACGGTTCCGCCCGGCCGCGCGACAATAGTCCAGGTTTTCGGCAAGACTGTGCACCAGGAACCAGCCGAATCCCCCTTCGGGAAGATCTTCCCGCACCCCGTCGAGTTCGACCGGCCGCCCCGAGGGCAGGCGCAGCCCCGGCATCGGCGCGCCACGATCACAGACCGTGACCCAGAGCGCGTTCTGTCCGCTCTCGCAACACAGCTCGATCTCGCCCTGCCGATCCGGACCATATGCATGTTCGACGATGTTGTTGAGAACCTCGCCCAGAACGATTTCGGCCGTGCTACGCACGGAATCATCATGTCCTTCGACGAACAGTGCCGTCGTCAGCTCGTTCAGAGCGGCCCGAACGGCAAGCTCGGTGCTGGCAAAAGCAAGGCAAAACGGCTCGGGCATCCCGATATCCTTGGGGCTCATACCTGTCCCGCCCGGCAGGTCTCATCCAGCGGCATAGATCGCCTGCGCCCGCGCGACATCGTCGTGAATGGTAAACACGCTGTCCATCCGGGTCAGGCGAAAGACCTTTTCGACATTGGGCCGCAGCGCCGCGAGATCGAGGCGCCGCGTCGCGCCCAACTGCTTCATGGACGCCACGATTGCGCCGAGGCCACTTGAATCCATGAAATCGACCTCGCCCAGATCAAGAACGACATGCGGCGCCCCGTTCGCCGTCAATTCCCTCATGCGATCCTTGAAGCGGATGGCCACCGCGGCGTCGATCCGTTCCTCTTTGACTGTCACGATCTGAAGATCGCCGCTTCCGCTGCTCTCAATGTTCATGGCTTCTCCGATGCGTAGAACTACGAAATGTCGAGAACAGGCTAGACCGCAATCCTTACCATTCGGTATGCATGTCACGAAGATATCGGAGGCAGATCATGAAAGAGGTCGTTATAGCAGGTGCATCCCGCACACCGATGGGCGGATTCCAGGGCGTATTCGACGACGTTCCCGCCGCAGATCTTGGCGGTGCCGCGATTCGTACGGCGTTGACCGACGCAGGCGTGAACTCCGTCGACGAAGTGCTGATGGGCTGCGTCCTGCCCGCCGGACAGGGGCAGGCGCCGGCACGTCAGGCCGGATTCCATGCCGGTCTCGGCGAAGAGGTGCCCGCCACCACGCTCAACAAGATGTGCGGCTCGGGGATGCGGGCCGCGATGATGGGCTTTGACCAGATCGCGCTCGGTCACAACGCCACGATGATCACCGGGGGCATGGAATCGATGTCGAACGCCCCCTACCTGCTCCCCAAGATGCGCGGCGGTGCGCGTATCGGCCACCAGGAAGTCAAGGACCACATGTTCCTCGACGGTCTCGAAGACGCCTATGACAAGGGCCGCCTGATGGGCACCTTCGCCGAGGACTGCGCCGAGGCATTCCAGTTCACGCGCGACTCGCAGGATCAATACGCCATCGGCTCGCTCGACAACGCGCTCGAAGCCGAACGCTCGGGCGCCTTCGACGACGAGATCACGCCCGTAACCATCCATGCCCGCACCGGCGAGGAAATCATCACCCGCGACGAGCAGCCCGGCAAGGCGCGGCCCGAGAAGATCCCGATGCTCAAACCCGCGTTCCGCAAGGATGGTACCGTAACGGCGGCCAATTCCTCGTCCATCTCGGACGGCGCCGCGGCGCTCGTGCTGGCCGACCGTGGCCATGCCGAGGCGCAGGGCATGAACATCCGCGCCCGTATCCTTGGCCATGCCAGCCACGCACAGGCCCCGTCACAATTTCCCACCGCACCGATACCCGCGGCAAGAAAACTTCTCGAACGTATCGGCTGGGACAAGAACGATGTCGACCTGTGGGAGGTGAACGAAGCCTTCGCGGTCGTCCCGATGGCGTTCATGCGTGAACTCGGTCTGCCGCGCGATATCGTGAACGTCAATGGCGGTGCCTGCGCGCTGGGCCACCCGATCGGGGCCTCCGGGGCCCGCATCATGGTCACGCTTCTCAATGCACTGGAAAAGCGCGGCCTCAAACGCGGGGTCGCGGCGATCTGCATCGGTGGCGGCGAAGGCACCGCCATTGCCATCGAGCGGATCTGACCCGGACAACCGCATTTCGGGCAGCCGCGCATTCAAGGGGGACACGTTCTGCTGGATACGTTGCTCGCGATGGACCCGGCCACGATCGCCGCTTTTGCAGGCGCGGGCGTCCTGCTCAATCTCACGCCGGGGTCAGACGTGATGTTCGCCTCCGCATCGGGCCTCTCCGGGGGCCCACGCGCGGGCATCGCCGCGGCGGCAGGCATCTCGCTCGGGGGGCTTGTCCATACCGTGCTGGCCGCGTTCGGCCTTGCCGCGCTCATCGCTGCAAGCCCCGTCGCCTATGACGCGATCCGCTGGCTCGGGGCGGCATACCTTGTGTTCCTGGCTGTAAAGACATGGCGCACAGCGCCGGGCAATGGGCATGAAACCGGTGAAAACCGTCTCTACACCGCCTTCAGACGGGGGTTTCTGACCAACATGCTCAACCCGAAGGTCGCGATTTTCATCCTCGCCCTTCTGCCACAATTCACCACGCCCGCCGCCGGCCCGATCTGGCACCAGATCCTGATCCTCGGCGCCATCTTCGCCGCAACAGGGTTCGTCATCACGTCCGGCTACGGCGCCACGGCGGGGTTTCTTCGCACGGTTCTCAGCCGGGCCTCGGGAACGCTGAACCGCATCACCGCGCTGGTGTTCGGGGCGCTTGCCATCCGTCTTGTCTGGGAATAGAGCGCGCGGGCATAGCAGGATCAGGATGCAACAAACCGGAACCGCCCCGTGCCGAGCGCCAAAGTCGATCAAGTGCGACAGATATCTTGTCTTCCACACCCGACAAAAGAAGCCCTGCCTGCCTTCGCAGCGCCCCGGGTTGCGGGGCGAAGCTCGAGGGCGCTATGCGGACGAAGTTGCCCTTGCCCGGAACAGCGGCGTAGCCGCCCGGGCAGCGCCCGACCGCCCCCCGGGCGGGCGCAGCCCTCTTGTCGAAAAGTCCGCAGCGGGCTCAAAGCGGTTATCCCACAGTTTCGCCCAGAGAAAACTGAATCCAGCCCGTTACCCGGCCTTCATCGGGTATCTTGTGCCAGGTGCCGAACTCCAGGGGCGTAGGCACAAATGGGTCAGACCCCGGGGCATCGGCCGTTGCGTTAACCACGGTGGGGCAAGGTTTCGTCAAGTTTTGCCCGGCAGCCGGGCAGCAGCCGGATGTCAGCCGGATGTCACCCCCCCGAATCCCGGCCAAAAGGGGTGTTAACCCTTTTGCGCAGAGGCCAGCCCCATCGTTCAGAAAATGCCCTGACGCATCATGCATTCCCAACATCCAGAAAGCGCAAAGCGCGTCAGGCTATCAATCGGTTCCCCGACTGACCCCGGATCATGGCGGTCACGATCCTGCCTTCCGGTTGAGGGTCATGGAACGTCACTTCCGCGAACTGCTCGGTCCGCCCCATATGCGGATTTTCCATCAGAATACAATGGGTTCGGCCCTGTTGTTCGCCGAGGTGCCGGGCCACCGCCGCCTCGCCCATGGCACGCAGCCGGGCGGCGCGTTCGCGGATCGCCGTGCCATGGACCTGCGGCATCCGCGCCGCCGGGGTGCCGGGGCGGGGGCTGTAGGGAAAGACGTGCAACCAGGTCAGGTGGCAGTCCTCGACCAGTTTCAGAGAATTCTCGAAATGCGCCTCGGTCTCGGTCGGAAAGCCTGCGATGATATCGGCGCCGAAAGTCATATCCGGGCGCAGGCGCCGGGCCTCTTCGGCAAATCGGATCGCATCATCGCGCGAATGCCGGCGTTTCATCCGCTTGAGGATCAGGTCATCCCCGTGTTGCAGCGAAAGATGCAGATGCGGCATCAGGCGCGGCTCGGTCGCGATCGCCTGCATCAGGTTGTCATCCACCTCGATCGAGTCGATCGAACTGATCCGCAGGCGCGCAAGATCCGGCACCAGCTTGAGGACACGCATCACCAGGTCACCCAGCCGCGGCGCGGCAGGCAGGTCGGCCCCCCATGACGTCAGATCCACCCCGGTCAGGACCACCTCGTTATAGCCCCGGTCCACCAGCCGCTTGATCTGGTCCACCACCACGCCCGCCGGGACGGAGCGCGAATTTCCGCGGCCATAGGGAATGATACAGAAGGTGCAGCGGTGGTCGCATCCGTTCTGGACCTGGACATAGGCGCGCGAGCGGGTGCCGAACCCGTCGATCAGGTGACCGGCGGTTTCTGTGACGCTCATGATGTCATCGACGACCACCCGTTCGGTTTTGCCGGTGAAGTCAGGCGCAAGCCGGGTCCATGTCTCGGGCTGCATCTTCTCGCTGTTGCCGATCACGGCATCGACCTCGTCCATCGCGGCAAAGCTCGCGGGGTCGATCTGTGCGGCACAGCCTGTGACGATCACCCGCGCATCGGGGTTCTCGCGGCGCAGGCGGCGAATCTCCTGCCGTGCCTTGCGCACGGCCTCGGCGGTCACGGCGCAGGTGTTGACCACCACCGCATCGCCCAGCCCCGCCTGCGCGGCCAGCTCCTTCATCGCCTCGGTTTCATAGGCGTTGAGCCGACAGCCGAGCGTCGTGAATTTCGGCACGGGAAACTTGGGCGATACCGACATCTCAGCCTCTCCAGACCCCGTCAAAGACATGCGCCGTCGGGCCGGTCATCCAGATGCCGTCATCGGCCAGCCGGATATCCAGACATCCACCATCAAGCTCCACGCGCACCTCTCGCTCCACCAGCCCACGCCGATAGGCCGCATGTGCCGTGGCACAGGATGACGATCCCGAGGCCAGCGTGACACCGGCCCCGCGCTCCCAGACCCGCATCCGGACCCGGTTCCTGCCCTCGACATGGGCGAACTGGACATTCGTGCGCTCGGGAAACAGCGGGTGGTGTTCCATCACGGGGCCACGCGACTCCAGATCGACGGCCTTGCAATCCTCGACGAAAAAGGTGCAATGCGGGTTGCCCATCGACGTGGCCACGGGCGCCCCCTCGATCGGAAGCTGCAACGTGTCCACCTCGTGCGCCAACGGGATCTCGTCCCAACGAATGGCGGCGTGCCCCATGTTGACCGAGGTCTGCCCGTCATCCGCGCCGCGCGCATGCAACACGGCATGATCGGTCGCAACCGTCATGGTGTCCTGCCCGGTTTCATCCATCACGTAACGCGCCACACAGCGCGTGGCATTGCCGCAGGCCGCGGCGCGTGACCCATCGGCATTGAAGAACGTCAGATGCAGATCGGCCGTGGTGCTTTGGCGCATGATCGCCAGTTGGTCAAAGCCGATACCACGGTGCCTGTCTCCCATCCGCACGGCAATATCCGCATCGACCATCGGCGCGCACCCGCGCTCATCCACGACGACGAAATCGTTGCCGAGTCCGTGCATCTTCATGAAAGGTATATCTTGCGACCGTATCTCCATGCCCGGCATATACGCCCGCATGGGCCTTGAATCCAGCACCGCCCGAAAAATCATGCGTCCCGAACACCCGATCGCGAATCCCGGTGCGCCAGTTGAGCGGAGGGGTCATTTTCCCTGCGATGCACGGGCGGTCGAACGGCCTCGGTATGGCACCCGAGGCAGCGTTCGCGCAATACGCGCGACAAACGGATATGCAAGAATGATTGACGCTCTGGAAAAATGTGATCACAAGAAGGCCATGCTGACCCAGAGCCGCCCAGACCCGTCACCTTCGGCCCATGACCGCGTCTATCGCGGGCTGCGCACGCGCATCATGCATGGCGACATGGCACCGGGTCAGGCGCTGACCTTGCGCGGCATCGGTCGCGAATTCGGCGTGTCGATGACCCCGGCGCGCGAATCGCTCAGGCGGCTGGTGGCCGAGGGGGCGCTGACCATGTCGGCCTCGGGACGGGTCTCGACCCCGGAACTCAGTAACGAGCGGATCGAGGAACTGGCCGCGCTGCGCGCCCTGATCGAGGTCGAACTGGCCAGCCGCGCCCTGCCGCGCGCGCATATGGCGCTGATCGACCGGTTGCAGACCATCAACGCCGGACTGGCCGAGGCCATCGCGCGGCAGGACCCGGTGGGTTACATCCGCGCCAACCTGGAGTTTCACCGCACGCTCTACCTGCGTGCACAGGCGCCCGCGATGCTGGCCATGGCCGAGACCGTCTGGCTCCAGCTCGGGCCGACCATGCGGATGCTTTACGGGCGGCTCAGGCGCAAGGAGGTGCCACAGTTTCACCGTATGATGATCTCGGCGCTCAAGGCCGGGGACGAGCCGGGGCTGCGGCTGGCGGTGCGCTCGGACGTCACGCAAGGTTTGAAGATGCTTCAGGGATAAAGCGATGGATCTGGGGCCGGTTCTGGTCACGCTGGGGGCGCTTTTCCTGATCGGACTGGCGGCGGATTCGCTCGGCCGGCACACGCGGCTGCCCCGGGTGACGCTGCTCTTGCTGTGCGGGATCGCCGTGGGCGGATCGGGATTCGATCTCATCCCGGCCGAAATGCAGGTTTTCTACGATTTCCTGTCGGTCATGGCGCTGACCATGGTGGCCTTCCTGCTCGGCAATTCGCTCAGGCGCGAAACCCTGGCCCGGCACGGGGCCAAGATCCTCGTGGTGTCGCTCGTCATCGTCCTGCTCACCTTTACCGGGGTGAGCGTGGGACTATGGCTTGCCGGTCTGCCGACTCCGGTCGCGCTCGTGCTGGGAGCGATCGCAACTGCCACCGCGCCGGAGGCGACCCATGACGCGATCCGCCAATCCGGCGCGGATGGGCCCTTCGTCGACGTGATCCTCGGGATCGTCGCGATCAACGATGCCTGGGGACTGCTGGCGTTTTCCCTCGCGATGGCGGGGGCGGCCGCGCTCAACGGTGCGGGCGACGCGGCCCATCTTTGGCATGCCGCATGGGAGGTGGGTGGCGCAATCGCGCTGGGCACGCTCATCGGCCTGCCCGCCGCCTATCTCACCGGACGGCTCAAACCGGGTGAAGCCCTTGAAAGCGAAGCCTTCGGGATCGTCTGCCTGACGGCCGGTCTGGCCATCTGGCTGGGTATTTCCTTCCTGGTCGCGGGTATGGTGGCCGGGGCCCTCATTTCCAACCTCGCGCGCCACCATGACCGTGCCTTTGACGAGATCGAGCATCTGGAATGGCCCTTCATGATGCTGTTCTTCCTCCTCGCGGGGGCCAAGCTCGATCTGTCCCTGTTTGTCGGGATCGGCGGAATCGGCCTGCTTTTCATCGCCCTGCGCGGGTTCACCCGCGTTCTGGGCGGCTGGATCGGAGGGCGGCTCGCCGGGGTATCGCCGCGCGAATGCCGCTGGATGGGGGCCGCGCTCCTGCCGCAGGCGGGCGTCGCGGTGGGCATGGCACTGATCGCCACGCAAAGTTTTCCCGACCATGGCGAACTGATCCTGACGCTGACCATCGGCGCCACGGTCGCGTTCGAACTGATCGGCCCGGTGATGACGACGCTGGCAGTGCGCCGCATCAGCGCAGGGAACACAGCGGATGCGTCAGGCCGCAAGCCCCTTTGATCCCAGTTCGAGGTAGCGCCGCCGGCGCTCCTTGACCAGCTTCTTGCCCGTCCGCCCGTCAAGCTCGGACAGCATCGAGGCGATCGTCTTTCCAACGGCCGTGATCGTGGCATCGCGGTCGCGATGCGCACCGCCGAGGGGCTCGCGGATCACCCGGTCGGTAACACCCAGCTTTTCGAGATCCTGCGCGGTCAGGCGCAGCGCCTCGGCCGCCTCGCGCATCTTCTCGGAATCTTTCCACAGGATCGAGGCGCAGCCCTCGGGCGAGATCACCGAATAGATCGAATGTTCGAGCATCGCCACCCGGTCCGCGGTGGCAAAGGCCACGGCGCCGCCCGATCCGCCCTCTCCGATGATGACACTGACCAGCGGCACACCGATCTGAAGGCATTTCTCGGTCGAACGGGCGATCGCCTCGGACTGGCCGCGCTCCTCCGCGCCCTTGCCGGGATAGGCACCCGCCGTATCCACCAGCGTGATCACCGGAAGGCCGAACCGGTCCGCCAGATCCATCAGGCGTACCGCCTTGCGATAGCCTTCGGGCCGCGCCATGCCGAAATTGTGCTGGATGCGGGATCTGGTGTCATGGCCCTTCTCATGGCCAATCACCATCACCGGCTGATCGCCGAACCGGGCCAGCCCGCCCAGAACCGCATGGTCATCGGCAAAATTCCGGTCGCCGGCCAGCGGCGTGTATTCCGTGAACAGTGCCTTGATGTAGTCCCGACAATGCGGCCGGTCCGGATGGCGTGCGACCTGCGCTTTCCGCCAGGGGGTCAGCTTGGTGTAGAGATCTTCGAGAAGCTCGCGTGCCTTCTTGTCGAGCGCCGAGGCCTCTGCCTCGACATCCATTTCCTCGTTGGCCCGCGCCATGGCGCGCAGCTCTTCGGCCTTGCCTTCGATCTCGGCCAGGGGTTTTT
This sequence comes from Rhodobacteraceae bacterium HLUCCO07, assembly GCA_001314705.1. Classification (GTDB taxonomy): domain Bacteria; phylum Pseudomonadota; class Alphaproteobacteria; order Rhodobacterales; family Rhodobacteraceae; genus Aquicoccus. The sequence continues at coordinate 48,391 of LJSU01000025.1, read as the reverse complement.
CGAAATCGAGGTAATTGGTCATCCGGACACTCCCACGCGTGACTGCCGCGCTATATGGCCCCGTCTGCGCCGCGATGCAACTCTTGTGCGCGCGGCCGGGCGCGTCACGCGGCGGGAAGAAGCACCGGGTAAAGCGTCGCCACCAGCAACAAAGCCATCGCCCGGTTGAACGCTCTCAGGCGCGCCGGGTTGGTCAGGATGCGGCGCATCTGCTGGCCCAGTATCGTCCATGTGCTGACCGATGGCAGGTTGACCGCACCAAAGATCAGCGCGACGAGCGCGATCGCGGCCATCGACCGGTCCGGCGCATAGAGCGTCACCGCGGTGAGCGCCATGGTCCAGGCCTTGGGATTCACCCATTGGAACAACGCCGCCTGCAGAAAGCTCAGCGGATGCGCGCCAGGGTCCGCCCCGTCCTCGGGCGGGGCGGCGTTGGCGATCCGCCACGCCAGCCACAAGAGATAGCAGACACTGCCGATCCTGAGCAGCGTGTAGCTGATCGGAAAGGCGTCGAACACCTGGATCAACCCGGCCCCCACCAGGAAAACCATCACGACGAACCCGATCCCGATTCCCAGCATGTGCGGGATCGAGCGGCGAAAGCCGAAATTCGCACCCGACGCCATGAGCATGAGATTGTTCGGCCCCGGCGTGATCGACGAGACAAGCGCGAAAAGGATGAAGGCGGACAGCATGGTTTGGCTCATGAACACAATATTATCGACTCCTGAGCGCTCATGGGATGCAAACTGCGTATTATATGAAACATTCTTGCAATATCTGATGCGAATTGACCCGATAAGCGAGCATATATTGCATATCCTGTTGCAAGACGGCCGGATCAGCAATCTTGACCTGGCCGAACGCGTGGGCCTTTCGCCGTCGGCATGCCTGCGCCGGGTGGTCGCGCTGGAAAAGGCGGGCGTGATCCGTGGGTATCGCGCCATCCTCGATCCCAGACAGATGGGCGTGGGCATCGTGGCATACATCACCGTTGGCCTCAGCCAGCACACCAAACCCGCGCAAGAGGCGTTTGAACGCGCCATGGAACGGGCCCCCGAGGTTCGTGAATGTCACAACGTGACCGGCGCCGTGGAATACCTGCTCAGGGTCGAGGCGGCGGACCTTGCGGCCTACAAGGCATTCCATACCGAGGTACTTGGCACGTTGCCGCAGGTTCAGTCGCTGACCACCTATGTGGTGATCGGCTCGCCCAAGGACGAGCGGGCCTGAACGGACAGATCGGATTGCGCGACCAGCGGCGACAAACCGCCCAGAACGGGGTCGGCTGGTTTCCGATGCGCCTTTGCCGCGCTATGAAGCACACGCTTTCACCCATGAGGCCGACATGCCCCTCTCCCGCCGATTGTTCCTTGTCGCCCCGTTGGCACTTGTCGCATGCGGCCGGCGCGAGACGGTGTCCTCCAGGCGTAGCCCTGCCGGCTACAACCCGCCTCTTCACCCCAACGAGACGCCCGAACTGCGCGCCCTGATCAACAAATGGGCCGATCACTACGAGGTGCCCCGCGAACTGGTGCATCGCCAGATCATCCGCGAAAGCACCCACCGCCCCGGGGCGCGTAACGGACCATACTACGGCCTGATGCAGATCCTGCCCCAGACCGCCCGCACCATGGGTTTCCGGGGCAAGCCGTCGGACCTTCTCGATCCCGACACGAACCTGAAATACGCGGTCAAGTACCTGCGTGGCGCCTACCTCGTGGCCGAGGGCGATCAGGACGCGGCGGTGATGTGGTATGCCCGCGGCTATTACTACGAGGCCAAGCGCAAGGGGCTTCTGGTCGAAACCGGGCTGCGCCCGGCGTGATCCTGCTCCTCACCTTGCCGAGAAATTCTCGATCGACGCACGCTGCATTAACTTAATGCGCGTTAACCCTTGATGCGAACCACCCGGCAGCCGGATGTCAGCCGGGCGGCAGCCGGGAGTCACCCCCCCGATTCACCGCGAGAATCCGCGTTAACCCTTGGCGATCAGCTCGGCCTGTTTGACGACCACCTCGGCCTGCTTGATGCTGGCGATATCGACCAGGCGGCCCTTGTAGACGGTCGCGCCCGCGCCGGTGCGCTTGGCTTCTTCCATCGCGGCAAGGATCTCACGAGCCTCGGCGACGGCCTCTTCCGAGGGCGTAAAGACCTGATTTGCAAGCGCAATCTGCTTGGGATGGATGGCCCATTTCCCGACCATGCCCAGCGTCGCCGACCGCCGTGCCTGCGCGATATAGCCCTCGTCATCGCTGAAATCTCCGAACGGCCCATCGACCGGCAAGACGCCATGCGTGCGGCAGGCCGCAACGATCGCCGCCTGCGCCCAGTGCCACGGATCGGGCCAGTGTTTCTGCCCCTCGCGCAGCATGTAATAATTCTCCTGCGTCCCCCCGATCCCCGTCGTCTGCATCCCCATCGAGGCCGCAAAATCGGCTGCTCCCAATGACATAGCCTGCAATCGCGGGCTCGACGCGGCGATGGCTTCGACATGGGCGATACCCGCGGCACTCTCGATGATCACCTCGAAGCTGACCGGCTTTTCGCGGCCCATTGCGCGCTCGATCCCGGTCACGAGCGCGTCGACCGCATAGACATCCTCGGCGCAGCCCACCTTTGGAATCATGATCTGGTCAAGCCGTGGCCCGGCTTGTTCCATCAGGTCCACAACGTCGCGGTACCAATACGGCGTGTCGAGCCCGTTGATCCGAACCGAAAGCGTCTTCTTGCCCCAATCGACGCCGTTGATCGCCCTGATCACATTGGCCCGGGCGGCGTTCTTGTCCGAGGGGGTAACGGAATCTTCAAGATCGAGGTTTATTACATCGGCTTCTGACGCTGCCATCTTCTCGAACAGCTTGGTATTTGAACCGGGGCCAAAGAGTTGACAGCGGTTGGGACGGGCCGGTGCGGCTGGCTGAATGCGAAAGCTCATGGGGTGCGCCTTTCGGTCTGTAAGGATGTTGCGTCATGGTCGCGAAAAGCGATATAAAATTGCGAGCAGCGCTGCAAGGATCATTTTGCAGTTGCAGAATTTCAAGACATCCAACCCCGATGTCATTCGATCCGGATCCTTTGACCGTCCATGATGCCGAAGGGTTTCAAACCTGCTTGTTTTTGCATCACTTCGAATAATCCACCGCGTTGCGCCTAAATTGCGCAAGAATCTTCGGATATCGGGGCGATGAAGGTTCATGTTGCAAATGTATTTCATTGATTCTGCCCAACTGTTTTGCGATTGGATACCGGCACGAACTGGAGGGCCATGGGCATGATCAAGACACCATATCTGTTGTTTCTGGGCGACGCGCCCGACCAACTCGCCGCCAAAGTGGCCCAGGGCATCAAGGATTGGCGCCCCGAAAATGCGGTTGGCCAATACCGGATGGAAGGATGCAAGGCCAATATGGGCCTGCCCGACATGGACCTTGCTGCCGCGAAAGCCGCCGGTGCGGAAACGCTGGTGATCGGCGTCGCCAACCGCGGTGGCGTGATCAGCCAGGCGTGGAAAAAAGTGCTGATCATGGCGCTGGAGGAAGGGTTCGACCTCGCTTCGGGCCTGCACAACCTGCTGCGCGACGAGCCCGATCTGGTCGCCGTGGCCAAGGCCTGTGGTCGTGCCCTGCATGACGTGCGGGTGCCCGAAGTAAAGTATCCCATCGCCAGTGGCGTGAAACGCAGCGGCAAACGGTGCCTTGCCGTTGGCACGGATTGCTCGGTCGGCAAGATGTATACCGCGATGGCCATGGATGCCGACATGAAGCATCGCGGGATGAAATCCACCTTTCGCGCCACCGGGCAGACCGGCATCCTGATTACCGGTGACGGCGTGCCTCTCGATGCAGTGATTGCGGATTTCATGGCCGGGTCGATCGAATGGCTGACACCCGACAATGATGCGGATCACTGGGATCTGATCGAGGGACAGGGTTCGCTCTTCCATGTGAGCTACTCCGGCGTCACGTTGGCGCTCATTCATGGTGGGCAGCCTGACGCACTGATCCTGTGCCACGAGCCGACCCGCGACCACATGCGTGGCCTGCCCGATTACCAATTGCCCACGCTCGAAGCGTTGCGCGACACGGCGCTGCCGCTGGCGCAGGTGGCCAACCCGGGATGCAAGGTGGTGGGAATTTCTGTCAACACCCAGCACCTGAGCGAGGACGAAGCCACCGCATATCTCGCCGAAGTCGAGGCGCGCATGGGACTTCCGACAGTTGATCCCTTCCGACATGGTGCCGGGCGGCTGGTGGATGCGTTGGCCGAGATCTGAACCATCGGTATTTGCACCCGCCAAGAGACACCACCGGCGGGAGTATATCAAGCAAGATGAAAGGGTTTTCCCGTGCAGATCACCGTAACCCCGGAGACCTTCAAGCTCGCGCAGGCATTCACCATCTCGCGCGGATCGCGGACCGAGGCCAATGTGCTGACCGTGCGGATATCGGACGGCTTCATCTCGGGCCGGGGGGAATGTGTGCCATATGCGCGCTACGGCGAAACGCTGGAAAGCGTGACCGCGCAGATCGAGGCCCTGTCGGGTCCGGTGACGCGCGACGCTCTGGCCGATTTCCTGCCCGCAGGTGCAGCGCGAAATGCAGTGGATTGCGCCCTGTGGGATCTTGAAGCCAAGAAGGCGGGCAAACGGGTCTGGGAACTGGCCGGGCTCCCCACACCGGGGCCCGAAATCACGGCCTATACCCTGTCGCTTGATACACCCGACAAGATGCGTGAACAGGCAGAAAAGAACGCGTTCCGCCCACTGTTGAAGATCAAGCTTGGCACACCCGACGACATGCCCCGGCTTGAGGCCGTGCGGGCGGGTGCGCAGAAATCGACTATCATCGTCGATGCCAACGAAGGCTGGTCAGCCGCGGTTTATGCCGATCTCGCCCCGCATCTGGTACGGCTTGGCGTGGCGCTGGTCGAACAACCCTTGCCCGCGGGCGAGGACGAGGCGCTGGCCGGCATGGAACGCCCGGTGCCGGTCTGCGCCGATGAAAGCGCCCATGACCGGGCATCGCTACCCATGCTTGAGGGCAAGTATGACGTGGTGAACATCAAGCTCGACAAGACCGGCGGGCTGACCGAGGCGCTGGCGCTCAAACAGGCGGCGCTTGCCGAGGGCTACAAGGTGATGGTCGGCTGCATGGTCGGGTCGAGCCTGGCCATGGCGCCCGCGACGCTGGTTGCACAGGGTGCAATGGTGACCGACCTTGACGGGCCGTTGCTTCTCGCAGAAGACCGTGACCACGCATTGACATTCGATGACGCCGGGGTGCACCCGCCCATGGCCGAGCTTTGGGGCTGAGGAGACGTGAAATGAGCCGCACCGTATATGTGAACGGAGACTACCTGCCGGAAGATGAGGCGAAAGTGTCGATCTTCGACCGGTCGTTCCTGATGGCAGATGGCGTCTATGAGGTAACGAGCGTCCTGGAAGGCAAGCTCATCGACTTTGACGGCCACCTTGCACGGCTCGAACGGTCCCTCGCCGAGTTGGACATGCAAAAGCCCGAAGCTTTTGACGATCTTCTGGACATTCACCGTGAACTGGTGCGCCGCAACGATCTCGTCGACGGGATGATCTATCTCCAGGTTTCGCGCGGTTCGGCCGGGGATCGCGATTTCGTGTTTCCCGATCCCGACGAGGTCAAGCCGACACTGGTTCTCTTTACCCAGTCGAAGCCGGGGCTGGCCGACAGTCCGGCGGCAAAAACCGGCATCAAGATTATTTCGATCGAGGATATCCGCTGGGGCCGCCGCGATATCAAGACGGTGCAGCTTCTCTATCCATCCATGGGCAAGATGATGGCCAAGAAGGCAGGATGTGACGATGCGTGGATGGTCAAGGACGGGTTCGTGACCGAAGGCACCAGCAACAATGCCTATATCGTGAAGAACGGCAAGATCATCACGCGCCATCTTTCCAATGACATCCTGCATGGCATCACCCGCGCAGCCGTGTTGCGTTTCGCCCGCGAGGCACAGATGGAGGTCGAGGAGCGGTCTTTTACCCTCGATGAAGCAAAAGAAGCCGACGAAGGTTTTGTCACCTCAGCCTCGGCGTTTGTGCTGCCGGTAGTCGAGATCGACGGCACAACACTGGGAGACGGCAAACCGGGTCCAGTGGCGCGGCGCCTGCGCGAGATCTATTTGGACGAGAGCCTCAAATCTGCGATCTAAGGGTCGAATAACGGTCTGAAGCAAGGCGGGCGCATAGGAAGACGGCGTCAGCCCTTGTCTTTGAGGACGTTTTCCTTGAATGCCGTCTCGAATTCGGCCTGTTTCTCGGGACTGGCCTCGGACTGGTTCTGTGCCTTCCATGTATCGTAGGGCATGCCGTAATACACTTCGCGGGCCTCGTCCTTCGACATTTCGATTCCGCGTTCTGCAGCGGCCTCCTGATACCAGCGGCTGAGGCAGTTCCGGCAGAACCCGGCAAGGTTCATCAAGTCGATGTTCTGCACGTCGGGTCGATCCTGCATCAGGTGCTGACGCAGGCGGCGGAACGCCGCGGCCTCTATCTCGGTGCGGGTCTGGTCGTCCATGTATGTCTCCTTCCTCCACATTCGTCGAAGGTGCGCTGTGGCCTATCGGATGAATTCGATCATATCAGGCGCATTGGGGGCAAGCGCCAAGTGACGACGCTCAGGTCAGCACCGGTTGATCCGCATCTGACAGCGCCGCTTGAAGGATAGGCGCAATCCGGTTGGCCCAGAGGTGTTGATGGGCCTCGTCATCAATAAGGTCGTTGCGGAACTCGACCAGCACATTGAGCCGCCCATGCGCAATGGCATGCGTGTCGATCGCATCACCGGGCAGGTGGCCGCCATAAGGTTGGTTCTCACCGATGCACAGGTCGGGTTCGTTGCGCAAGCGCCGCATGAGCGGACGGGCCAGACGATCATCGGTGGCGTGCAGGATACCGATATGCCATGGGCGGGGCGGACGCCCGGCCAGTTGCGGTGTATAGGAATGGATCGACAGGATCACGGTGTCGTCACGCCGCGAGGCCAGCCGGTCAATCGCGTCGTGATAGGGCCGATAACAGGCATCGAGGCGCTTTTCACGCTCGGCGGCATCGGTGTTGCGATTGCCCGGAATGACCGTGCCGTCATAAAGTCGCATCAGCAGCGTGGGGTCATCCTCGCCCCGGTTTGGGTCGATCACGAGGCGCGAGAAATTGGACAGGATCGCCGGCGCATCCAGTTGTTTGGCCAGAGCCCGGGCCACACCAGCAGCCCCGACGTCATAAGCGATGTGGCGTTCCATGTCGCCCTGCGCCAGGCCCAGCGATCCACCGTTGACGAAGGGCGGCACGCAGTTCGAGGCGTGATCGCAGGTCACAAGCCATCGGGAGGGGCGGTCCGCGCCAATGATTTCGAACGGGTGATATGTCATCGCCATGTCTTTTCCTTGTCGCATGATTTAAGGCAGATACGGCAGCATGGCGAAGAGTGCAATTTGATCGGGTGACGGCGGTCGGGGATAACCGCTATGGTCATGAGCGAAGGGTTCAAGGGCAGGCAGGCATGAGACGATTGAGAAACGTGAAGATCGTGGCGACACTCGGTCCGGTATCGAACGACTATGACATGATCCGAGCGCTTCATGAGGCTGGAGCGGATGTATTCCGTCTCAACATGAGTCACGGCACACATGACGAAATCCGCGAGAGATACCGCATCATTCGCGAGATCGAGCGCGATCTCGACAGCACGATCGGCATCCTTGCCGATCTTCAGGGGCCCAAGCTGCGGGTCGGCACTTTCCTGCGTGAGTCAGAAGAGCTGGAGGAGGGGGCCGCGTTTCGCCTTGATCTGGATGAGAGCGAGGGAGATTCGGCCCGCGTTTGCCTGCCCCATCCCGAGATTTTCGCCGCCCTGGAACCAGGGTCCGATCTTTTGATCAACGACGGCAAGATCCGGTTGCGGGTTGAGGATTGTGGTTCTGATTTCGCTGCCTGCAGTGTGATCACGGGTGGCACGATTTCAAACCGCAAGGGGGTGAACGTGCCAGACGTGGTGCTGCCACTGGCCGCCCTGTCCGACAAGGATCGTGACGATCTGGAGTTTGTCTGCGATCTGGGGGTCGACTGGCTGGCGCTGAGTTTCGTGCAGCGTCCAGAGGACGTAATCGAGGCACGCAAGTTGGTCGATGGGCGCGCAGCGGTATTGTCGAAGATCGAAAAGCCCTCGGCGGTGAAATGTTTCGATGAGATCCTCGCGGTATCCGACGGGATCATGGTCGCGCGCGGCGATCTCGGGGTTGAATTGCCGGTGCAGAACGTTCCACCAATTCAAAAGCGCCTTGTGCGCCGCTGCCGGGCAGTGGCCAAGCCGGTGATCGTCGCCACGCAGATGCTCGAATCGATGATAGAGAGCCCGATGCCGACCCGAGCCGAGGTGTCGGACGTGGCCACCGCGATTTACGAGGGCGCGGATGCGATCATGCTGTCGGCAGAATCGGCGGCCGGGCACTATCCGGTAGAGGCGGTTACGACGATGAATAACGTCGCCGTCGAGGTCGAGAGCGACCCCACCTATCGCGAAGTCATCGAAGCATCGCGTCGAGCCGAACGTCACACCATAGCCGATGGTATCGTCGCTGCCGCGCGCGAGATTGCCGAAACCACGGATATCAAGGTGATCTGCTGCTACACGGAGTCGGGCACGACCGCGCTATTGACCGCGCGGGAACGTCCGCGTGTCCCGATCATTGCAATGACGAGCCTGCGCGGCACAGCGCGGCGGCTGGCGCTGACATGGGGCACGAACTGCATCATGACGGGCGAACTTCATCGCTTCAAACAGGCGGTGGTAAATGCCGCGCGGGCAGCGCGGATAAATGGCTATGCCGGAACCGAGGACCAGATCGTTGTGACCGCGGGGGTGCCCTTCAATGTTCCCGGAACGACGAATATCCTTCGCGTTGCCCCATGCGATGAAAGTTTGATTTTTGCCTCCGATCCGGAATAGGCTCATCCGACCGGGCAGATCATCACAAGGATTCTCGGCATGGATTACGATCTGGCATTGACCATCGGTCTGATTATCGGGGTGTTTTCCGTTCCGGCCATGGTGTCCGCACTGTCCGACCGCAGAGCCCCCAGGATTGCCGCCATCGTCATGGTCGTGGCGGGCGGGCTTGTTGCCTATGCGATGACGCAGAAACCCGGGGGCTACCGGGTTGACGAGATTCCCGATGTCATTGTCAAGGTCATCGCACGTCTTCTAGGTTGAATCCGGACGATACCCCCCTTGCCAAATGGGGTGTGCCAACGTATACGGCGCCTCTCCAACCTGCGTGGCCGGCCCGAGTGGCATGCCGAGTCGCGTGAATACCGGATCGAAAAGGAGACGGAAATGCCCAAGATGAAGACCAAGTCGAGCTGCAAGAAGCGGTTCAAGGTCACTGCCACCGGCAGAGTTCTGACAGCCCAGGCTGGCAAACGCCACGGCATGATCAAGCGCACCAACAAATTCATCCGCAACGCCCGCGGCACAACTACGCTCAGCGCCCCCGACGAAAAGATCGTCAAGGGCATGATGCCGTACGATCGTTAAGGAGGGTTTGAGAGATGTCGAGAGTCAAGGGCGGAACCACCACCCACGCCCGTCACAAGAAGGTCGTCAAGGCGGCCAAGGGTTACTATGGTCGCCGCAAGAACACCTTCAAGGTGGCGCGTCAGGCTGTAGACAAGGCCAACCAGTATGCGACCCGCGACCGCAAGAACCGCAAGCGCAATTTCCGCGCGCTCTGGATTCAGCGGATCAATGCCGCGGTGCGCCTGCATGACGAAAGCCTCACCTATTCGCGCTTCATCAACGGCCTGACCAAGTCGGGTATCGAGGTCGACCGCAAGGTTCTGGCCGATCTTGCCGTGCATGAGCCCGACGCATTTGGTGCCATCGTCAATCAGGCGAAGGCTGCACTGGCGTAAGGCTGGTCGCAAGAGTTCAGGAAAACCCCGGTTCGGTCTCCGAGCGCGGGGTTTTTTCATGTCAGGAGGATGCCATGCAAATCGAGGCGATCACGATTGTCGGTGGTGGGCTGATCGGGGCAAGCTGGGCTGCGCTGTTCCTGGCCCATGGCGTTCAGGTGACGGTGCAGGACGTGGCCGAAGGTTTCGAGGCGCGGGTAACGGATGAGGTCAGGCGGGCCTGGCCCGATCTCGTGGCGCTGGGCACGGCGCGTGGCGATCTGCCGCTTGACCGGTTGTGCTTTGCCTCCGATACGGCCCGGGCCTGCGAAGACGCGGATTTCATTCAGGAATGCGGACCGGACCGGCTTGAGGTCAAACGCGAGATCATATCGCGCATCGAGGCTGGCGCGCGGGCGGATACGGTGATCGCCTCGTCCACTTCGTCGCTTCTGGCCAGCGATATTCAGCAAGGCGCGCACAACCCCGAACGGATCGTGGTGGCGCATCCCTTCAACCCGCCGCATCTGGTGCCGCTGGTCGAACTGGTGCCGGGGCGGCAGACCGAGGCGGAGGCAATGGGTGCGGCGCGGGCGTTCTATGAAAGCATCGGGCGCGAAGTGGTTGAATTGAAGCGCGACGTGGTGGGGCATGTGGCGAACCGGCTGTCCTCTGCTCTCTTCCGCGAGGCGGTTCATATCGTCGCTGAAGGCATTGCCAGTGCCGAGGATGTGGACCGCGCAGTGATGAACGGGCCGGGGCTGCGCTGGGCCTTGATGGGCCCCTATTTGACCTACCACCTTGGCGGCGGCGCAGGCGGCTTCCGGCACTACATGGAGCATCTGGGTCCGACCCAGGCCGCGCGCTGGGCCGATTTGGGTGAGCCGGAACTCGACCCCGAAACGATCAACACGCTGATCGAGGGGGTGAATGATCTTGTTGCCGGGTTGGGCGATGTCGATCCGGTGGCGCGGCGTGATGCGGGGTTGATCGGGCTGCTGGAACTCAAGCGGCGGATTGACAGTGGCGATGGTCAGTCGTGACCCAACGAGCGTTGCGTGAGCGCCAGCAGCGCGCCCGACATGAGAATGCCCGCAGCAACCAATAGGCTGAACCCGATATCACCCGCAAGATCGCCGATCACCCCCGCCGCATAGGGGCCGATGGTCTGTGCGATGGCAAAGACCACTGTGAAGAAACCGATCGCCGCGCCCCAGCTTTCGGGCGGCAGGTTCTGGCGCGCGAAACTCGTCACCGCACCTGGCGGCATGAAAACGCACAGCCCGAAAATGATGGCCGAGATCACCGGCGCCGCGGGCCCGGGCATTATCACCGGCAGGGCCGAGCCAAGCGCGATGCCGGCCAGGATCATGGCGAGAGGGCGCCCCGAGGCATAGCGCGCGAGAACCGGCCGCCAGAGGATGGGTGAAACGAAGATGCAGCCGCCCAGTATGACCCAGATCGTTGCGATTAACAGCGGCGTCGCATCCTGCTCGGTCAGCCAGGCCGACAGGAAGGTGAGATAGACGATATAGCCCATGCCAAAGGCGGCATAGCCGACCAGCTCCCCGAGCATGCGCCGGAAAGGCAAGGGGATCGCTATGATCTCGCTCTTGCGCGGTGCATGAAGGCGCGTGGCCGACCAAAGGCCCAGCGGCAGGAAAAGAAGGCTTGTCCCGCCGATCAGCACCCAACCCCATGGCCACGCGCCATAGCCCTGCTGGCCCAGAAGGATCGGCAGGGCCGCCCCTGACAGAACGATACCGAGCCCGCCGCCCGACCCGAAGAGGATCGCGATCGCCAGCGCGTTACGCCTTGGGTCACGCTGAAAAAGCTGTGCAGCAAGTGTACCCGCGGTCGAGAAGGACATCGCACCAAAGACACCGGCCAGCACGCGCCACAGTGTCTGCCACCAGAGTGCTGTGACAAGCCCGGTCACCAGAAGCGCCAACGTGGTCGTGACAAGACCGAAGGCAAAGAGATGCGTGGGCCGCACCTGCCGGATCAGGATCATGGTCAGGATCGCCCCCACCACGTAACCCAGCGCATTCGCAGTGTTGAGCCAGCCTGCCTGCGCGTAGCTCCAGTCAAGCTCGGATTTCATCGCAGGCAAAAGAAGGCCATAGGCAAAGCGCGCGAACCCGTTCGTTACAGTGACACCAAGGGCGAGACCCGCCAGAACCAGCCAAGGCTTCGCGGGATCATCCGTCATCGCGGGGGCTGTCCTGTGCACTTGGCCCGTCCTCTTCAATACATCGTCGTTGTCTCATGGTCTCTGATGCGCATCAATCGCTTTGCATGCAAGGGGCGCGCGCTTGCATTCGGGGGGCGCACTCGCTAGCAGGGGCCAACCGGAATTCGGAGGGTCGGATGGACGATCTGAGAGACAAGTATATCAAGCTGATCACCGAAGCGGACGACGAGTCCACGCTTGAGGATCTGCGGGTGCAGGCGGTGGGCAAGAAGGGCGAAATCAGCCTGAAAATGCGCGAGTTGGGCAAGATGACCCCGGACGAGCGGCAGGTGATGGGGCCAAAGCTCAACGCCCTGAAAGACGAGATAAATTCGGCGCTTTCCGCCAAGCGCGAGGCGCTGGCAGATGCTGCACTGGATGAGCGTCTGCGCGGTGAGTGGCTTGACGTGACGCTACCCGGGCGCACCCGCCGGGCGGGCACGATCCACCCGATCAGCCAAGTGACCGAAGAGGTCACGGCGATCTTTGCCGACATGGGTTTCGCCGTGGCCGAGGGGCCGCAGGTGGAAAGCGATTGGCACAATTTCGACGCGCTCAACATTCCCGGCCACCACCCGGCACGGGCCGAGATGGACACGTTCTACATGCACCGTGCAGAAGGCGACGAACGCCCGCCGCATGTGCTGCGCACCCATACCAGCCCGGTGCAGATCCGCTCGATGGAATTGCAGGGCGCGCCAATCCGGGTGATCTGCCCGGGGCGCGTCTATCGCGCCGACTATGACCAGACCCACACGCCGATGTTCCACCAGGTCGAGGGGTTGGCGCTGGACACCGATATTTCCATGGCCAACCTCAAGTGGACACTGGAAGAATTCGTGAAAGCCTTTTTCGAGGTCGATGACGTGGAACTGCGCTTTCGCGCCTCGCATTTCCCCTTCACCGAGCCGAGCGCCGAGGTTGATATCCGGTGCAGTTGGGAAGGCGGGCAATTGAAGGTGGGCGAGGGCGATGACTGGCTCGAAATCCTCGGCAGCGGTATGGTGCATCCCAACGTGCTCAGGGCCGGGGGGATCAATCCCGAGGTGTACCAGGGCTTTGCCTTCGGTATGGGGATCGACCGGATCGCAATGCTGAAATACGGCATCCCCGACCTGCGGGCGTTCTTTGATTCCGACCTGCGCTGGCTGCGCCACTATGGGTTCGCAAGCCTCGATGTGCCGACGCTGCACGGGGGGTTGAGTCGGTGAGTTGGACATGGATTTCTTCTGCGGCTATTGTTGGTCTAATTGTATCAACTGTTATCTACGGTTGGCAGAGGTCATTAGAATACAAGTTTCACTTGCAGAAAGAGAAGAGAGAGCTATTTGGCAAAGTCCTGCGCCGGTCGAGGTTGCTTTTCAGAGACCTAATTGATGGTAAGATGGATGATATTTCATTTGTCTGGGGCGAGAATTGGGTAGAAGCAGAAGGTCTTCTTGAGCTTCTTAAACTCTATGAAGCCCCTGGAGTATATGCTGCCTTTCGAGCCTTAATGAATAGATTGAAAGAAAAAGGTAGCGAAGGAGTTAAGCCCGGGCTTTCTCCGAGAGAACAAATAGCGGATATTTTGGAGCTCGAAGACGCATTAGCAGAGGAGATGAGGTTGGAACTCACTGATACTGTTCGGTCTTTCAAGTTTTTGAAGAGGAAGCGTTTTCGGTTCGCCGCGACCAACGATTTGTTGTCAATGGTCACCAATTCTCGCTCGAAAAATGCAACCGCGCAGAGAGAAAACAAATGAAATTCACCCTCTCCTGGCTCAAGGACCATCTCGACACCACCGCGTCGGTCGACGAGATCGCCGAGGCGCTGACCGATCTCGGGCTTGAGGTCGAAGAGATCAGCAACCCGCTGGACAAGCTGAAGAATTTCACGCTGGGCAAGGTCATATCGGCCGAGCAGCACCCCGATGCGGACCGGCTGCGCCTGTGCCAGGTGGAAACCGACGAGGGCGTGAAGCAGATCGTTTGCGGTGCGCCCAATGCGCGCGAAGGGATCATCGCGGTCATTGCCAAGCCGGGTGATTACGTGCCCGGCATCGACACCACGCTGAGCGTGGGCAAGATCCGGGGCGTGGAAAGCCACGGGATGATGTGCTCCGAGCGCGAGATGGAGCTTTCCGAAGAGCATGACGGCATCATCGAACTGCCCAGCGGCGAGGTGGGCGAGCGCTTCATCGACTGGCTGGCGGCGAATGACCCGGCCAAGGTCGACCCGGTGATCGAGATCGCGATCACGCCGAACCGGCCCGATGCGCTGGGCGTGCGGGGGATCGCGCGCGACCTCGCGGCGCGGGGGCTGGGCACGCTGAAGCCTGAGCAGCACGTTGAAATCGCGGGGGAATTCCCCAGCCCGATCAACGTGACCATCGACGAGGACACGCGCGATGGCTGTCACGTGTTTGCCGGGCGCCTGATCCGGGGGGTCGAGAATGGGCCGAGCCCGCAATGGTTGCAGGACCGGCTGCGCGCGATCGGGCTACGCCCGATTTCGAAGCTGGTGGACGTGACCAACTTCTTCACCTTCGACCAGAACCGCCCGTTGCACGTGTTCGACGCCGCCAAGGTGCAGGGCGATTTGCGCATCCGGCGGGCGAAGGATGGCGAGAAGCTGGTGGCGCTGGACGAGAAGGAATACACGCTTTCCGACGGGCAGATCGTGATCGCCGACGATCAAGGCGTTGAATCCATTGCCGGAATCATGGGCGGGCTGGAAACCGGTTGCACCATGGAAACCACCGATGTTTTCCTTGAAGCAGCGGTGTGGGATCATGTGCAGGTGGCCTATGCGGGCCGTGCGCTCAAGATCAACTCCGATGCGCGCTATCGCAACGAGCGCGGCATCGACCCGGCGTTCAACATGCCCGCGATCGAGTTGGCCACGCAGATGATCATCGAGCTGTGCGGCGGCACGCCGTCGGAGGTGGTCGTCGCGGGCGAGGTGCCGGATGTGAGCCGGGCCTACAGGCTTGACCCGGCGCGGGTGATCAGCCTTGTGGGCATGGACATTCCCGAGAGCGAGCAGCGCCAGACCCTGACCAAGCTGGGCTTCCGGCTCGAGGGCAACATGGCGCATGTGCCGAGTTGGCGGCCCGATGTGATGGGCGAGCCGGACCTCGTGGAGGAGGTCGCACGCATTGCTTCGTTAACGAAGCTTAAGGGAATCCCAATGCGCCGAACGCAGGTCGGTGTGCCGAAACCGGTTTTGTCGCTGCATCAGCGGCGCGAACAGGCGGCGCGGCGGGTTTGTGCATCGCTAGGCTACAACGAATGCGTGACCTATTCCTTCATCGACCGGGCGTCTGCGGCGCTGTTCGGCGGGGGCACGGATGCAACCATGCTCGACAACCCGATCTCGTCGGAAATGAGCCATATGCGGCCCGACCTGCTGCCCGACCTGTTGCAGGCCGCGGCCCGCAACCAGGCGCGGGGGTTTCATGATCTGGCCCTCTTCGAGGTCGGCCCGGCCTTCCACGGCGGCGAGCCGGAAGAGCAACGTTTGCAGGTGTCTGGCCTGTTGGTCGGACGGACCGGCCCCAAGGACGTGCATGGCGCGTCGCGGATGGTCGATCTCTACGACGCCAAGGCCGATGCCGAGGCGGTGCTGGCCGCGATCGGCGCGCCCGCAAAGGTGCAGATCCTGCGCGACGGCCCGGCATGGTGGCACCCCGGGCGGCACGGGAAAATCTGCCTCGGCCCCAAGAAAGTGCTTGGAATATTTGGTGAAATTCATCCCAAAGTGCTGAAAGAACTGGATGTCAGAGGCCCGGCCGTGGGCTTTACCATCTGGCCCGACGAGGTGCCCGCACCACGCAAACGGAATGCCACGCGCCCTGCATTGGAGGCCAGCGATCTGCAAGCGGTCGAGCGTGATTTTGCCTTTGTCGTCGGCACCGAAGTCGAGGCGCAGGCGCTGGTCAACGCGGCGATGGGGGCCGACAAGGCTCTGATCGAGAACGTGCGCGTCTTTGACGAGTTCATCGGTGGGAGCCTTGGCGAGGGCAAGAAGTCCCTGGCCATCACCGTGCGGATTCAACCGCAGGCCAAGACCCTGACCGAGAAGGAAATCGAGGCGGTCGGCGCGAAAATCATCGAAAAGGTTTCCAAGGCCACAGGCGGCGTCTTGCGCGGTTGAGACGCCACCACGCGCGGCATTCCGCCGATGGTTAACGCGGCCCGAATCGGGGGGGTGATCCGCGTATGACTCCCGGCTGACATCCGGCTGCCGGGATCTCGGGAATTCGACGGGTTAACGGGGCGTTTGCGATGACGGCTTTCATGCAGGTTAACCTTTGGCCATTGCGCCATCCGGAAGCCGAATGTGACAGGTACCGGCGTTCGCGCCTGTGGCGGCAAGTTGGGAACGCGCCAACATCCGCCTTTTCAAATCGACCATGATCCTGTAAATGCGCCCCATCTGAGACGTGACGCTCTGGCCTCGGCGCATGGGATGATGAAGAGGTCGGCGGCAATGGGGCCGCCATTGGAAACGGAGGACCCGGGATACGCCCGGGAGTGCCTCCAGACAGGAAACGATGATGTTCAATATTACGACGAAAAGCATGCAGTGGGGCGATGAGACGCTCACACTGGAAACGGGCAAGGTTGCCCGTCAGGCAGATGGTTCGGTGATTGCAACGCTGGGCGAAACCAGCGTCATGGCCAACGTGACCTTTGCCAAGGAGCCCAAACCCGGATTGGATTTCTTTCCGCTGACGGTTCACTACCAGGAAAAATACTATGCCGCGGGCAAGGTGCCGGGCGGGTTCTTCAAGCGTGAGGCACGCCCCAGCGAGAAAGAGACCCTGACCGCGCGGCTGATCGACCGGCCGATCCGGCCGCTCTTTGTGCCGGGTTTCAAGCATGAGACCCTGGTCATGTGCACGGTGCTGAGCCATGATCTGGTCAACGACCCGGACATGGTGGCGATGATCGCGACAAGTGCTGCGCTGACGATTTCGGGCGTGCCCTTCATGGGGCCGATCGCGGCCTGCCGTGTCGGGTATGTCGATGGCGACTACATCCTCAACCCCGATGTCGAGGACATGCACGATCTGCGCAACAAGCCCGACCAACGGCTTGACCTCGTGGTCGCTGGCACCAAGGACGCGGTCATGATGGTCGAGTCGGAAGCCTACGAGCTGTCCGAGAGCGAAATGCTGGGCGCGGTGAGTTTCGCGCACGAGCAGATCCAGCCGGTGATCGACCTGATCATCGACCTGGCCGAAGATGCCGCGAAGGAACCGTTCGACTTCCAGCCGCCGGATTACTCGGAGCTTTACGAGGTGGTGAAGGCCGCGGGCGAGACGCAGATGCGCGACGCCTATGCGATCCTCGACAAGCAGGAGCGCACCGCCGCCGTTTCGGCCGCCAAGGAAGCGATCAAGGCGGGGCTGAGCGAAGAGCAGCTTGAAGATCCGAACCTTGGCGCGGCGCTCAAGAAGCTAGAATCCGTTGTCCTGCGCGGCAATGTCGTGAAAGACGGCAAGCGGATCGACGGTCGCCCGCTGGACCAGGTGCGCCCGATCGTCTGTGAAACCGGCTTCCTGCCGCGGACGCACGGCTCGGCGCTCTTTACCCGGGGTGAAACCCAAGGCCTGGTCGTCACCACGCTGGGCACCGGCGATGACGAGCAGTTCATTGACGCGCTGACCGGGAATTTCCGCTCGAATTTCCTGCTGCATTACAACTTCCCGCCCTATTCGGTGGGTGAAGCGGGGCGCGTTGGCCCTCCGGGCCGCCGCGAGATCGGTCACGGAAAACTGGCATGGCGTGCGCTTCAGGCTGTTCTGCCGGCGCCGACGGACTTTCCCTATACCCTGCGCCTCGTGTCAGAGATCACCGAGTCGAACGGCTCAAGCTCGATGGCCACCGTCTGTGGCGGGTCGCTGTCGATGATGGATGCCGGTGTGCCGCTCAAGGCGCCGGTGGCCGGTGTGGCGATGGGTCTGGTTCTGGAAGAGGACGGCTCCTATGCCATCCTGACCGACATTCTTGGCGACGAGGATCATCTCGGCGACATGGATTTCAAGGTGGCCGGGACCGAAGACGGCATCACCAGCCTCCAGATGGACATCAAGGTCGCAGGCATCACGCCCGAGATCATGGAGAAGGCGCTGGCACAGGCCAAGGATGGGCGGTTGCACATCCTGGGCGAGATGAACAAGGCGCTTTCGGATGTCGGCGAGTTCAGCATCCACGCACCACGCATCGAAACCATGCAGATTCCGACCGACAAGATCCGCGAAGTGATCGGTTCGGGCGGCAAGGTGATCCGCGAGATCGTCGAGGTCTCGGGTGCCAAGGTCGATATCAATGACGAAGGCATCATCAAGATCGCGTCACCCAACGGGGACGCCATCAAGAAAGCCTATGACATGATCCATTCGATCGTGGCCGAGCCCGAAGAGGGCGGCATCTACAAGGGCACGGTGGTCAAGATCGTCGATTTCGGCGCATTCGTGAACTTCTTTGGTAAGCGTGACGGGCTGGTCCATGTCAGCCAGATCGAGAACCGCCGCCTGAACCATCCGTCGGATGTTCTCAAGGAAGGTCAGGAAGTCTGGGTCAAGCTGCTGGGCTTTGATGATCGCGGCAAGGTGCGCCTGTCGATGAAAGTCGTCGACCAGGAGACCGGCGAAGAAATCACGAAAGAGGAAGCCGCGGACTGATAGGTCCCGCGCCATTCCGATGACAGCGAGCGACGCCCCGGATCATGTCCGGGGCGTTTCTTTTTACGGAGAGGCCAGAGGTCAGGAAATGATCTCGAACCGTTCGACATCGACAAGGCCGCGGTCCGTGATCTTGAGGGCGGGGATCACCGGCAGGGCAAGGAAAGCCAGTTGCAGGAAGGGTTCCTGCAATTCCACGCCGAGGCCCGCCGCCGCCGCGCGCAGCGGGATCAGGGTATCGCGCACCACCTCGAAGGGCTCAAGGCTCATCAACCCGGCCACCGGCAGGGCCAGTTCGGCCAGTATCGCCCCGTCACGCACCACGACGAACCCGCCCTCGATCTCGCCCAGGCGGTTCGCGGCCAGCGCCATGTCATCGTAATCGGCGCCCACCACCGCGATATTGTGGTGATCGTGGCAGACGGTCGAGGCAATTGCCCCGGCCTTGAGACCAAAGCCCTTCACGAAGCCCGTGGCGATGTTGCCATTTCGACCGTGGCGTTCGATCACGGCGATCTTGACAAGATCGCGCACGGGATCAGGGCGCTTGTCACCATCGACGATTGCAATGTTCTCGTGCAGGTGTTCGGTGATGATCTTGCCCTCGAGAATACCGATCACGTCGGTTTCTTCGCGGTTGCCGGTGGTGCGGAAATCGACGGCGCCGACCTTCGGGGCCTGAACCGAGCGCCGCCCGACGGGGGCGATCACCTCGCGGGCGGAATAGGCCGCGTCACTGAGGATCACCCCGCCGGACACGACAAGCGCGGCCCGGCAATCCTCAAGGCTTTCGACGGCCACGATATCGGCGCGCTTGCCGGGCGCAATCTGGCCGCGATCCTTGAGGCCGAACGCCTCGGCCGCCGAAAGGCTTGCCGCGCGATAGACGGCCTGCGGCGAGATGCCCAAGCCGATCAGGCTTCGGATCATGTAGTCGAGATGCCCATGCTCGGCGATGTCGAGCGGGTTGCGATCATCGGTGCACAGGCAGCAATAGGCCGATGTCAGGTCATTGAGGATCGGCGCCAACGCGTGCATGTCCTTGCTGACCGATCCCTCGCGGATCAGGACGCGCAAGCCCTTGCGCAGTTTCTCGCGGGCTTCCTCGGCGCTGGTCGCCTCGTGCTCAGTGCGGATACCCGCGGCGGCATAGGCACTGAGGTCACGCCCCGACAGGAGCGGCGCATGCCCGTCGATATGCCGCCCCTCGAAGGCGTGCAGCTTGGCCATCGCTTGCGCGTCGCGGTGGATCACGCCCGGGTAATTCATGAACTCGGCCAGTCCGATCACCCGCGGATGATCCTTGAACGCAGCCAATTCCCCGGCCCCGATCCGCGCCCCTGCCGTCTCCATCTCGGTCGAGGGCACGCAGGAACTCAGGTTGACGCGAATATCCATCAGGGTGTGGCGCGACGCTTCGAGGAAATACTCGATCCCCGGCATTCCGATCACATTGGCAATCTCGTGCGGGTCGCAGATCGCAGTGGTCACGCCACGCGGGCCGACGCAGCGGTCGAACTCGTAAGGTGTAACCAGCGAGCTTTCGATGTGCAGGTGCGTGTCGATGAATCCTGGCACCAGCGTCAGCCCTGCCACGTCAACGACCTCCTGCGCCTCGTAACTCTCGCCCACGCCGACGATCACCGACCCGGCAATCGCCACGTCCCCCTCGATCATCTCGCCGGTGACGACGTCAAGCACCCGACCGCCCCGCAACACCATGTCGGCGGGCAACTCGCCCCGCGCCGTGGCGATTAGCGTTTCAAGATCCGGCTTGTCCATCCCGTCCTCCTTGCCTGGCGTCAGGCGGGCACTTTCATCGGCTCGCCCGCCACATAGGTCTGCGCCACCGCCCGGTCATCGCCAAGGATCATCAACAGGAAAAGCTCCTCGGCCAGCGTTTCGACCGTCTCGTGTCGCAGTTTCATTTCCAGTGTCGCCCGGGCGTCGAGCACCACCATATCCGCCTCGGTGCCCTCGTCCAGCGTACCGATCCGGTCGTCGAGCCCAAGAGCGGCGGCGTTGCCGCGCGTGATCCAGTGAAAGGCGCGGTAGGGATGAGTCTGTTGACGCTGCAATTGCAGCACCTTGTAGCCTTCGTTCAGGGTCTGGAGCATCGAGAAACTGGTTCCGCCGCCAATGTCGGTTGCGATCGCGTTCACGATGCCGCGTGCGCGCAGCCCCGCGTCGTCAAAGAGGCCGCTGCCCAGGAACAGGTTCGAGGTCGGGCAGAACACCGGGCGTGATCCGGTCTCGGCCAGCCGCGCGATCTCGCGCTCTTCAAGGTGGATGCAATGGCCAAGGAGGGCGTTCTCGCCCAGCAGGCCATGCCTATCGTATACATCAAGGTAATCGCGCGCATCGGGATAAAGGCGCAGGGTTTCGGCGATCTCGTCGTGGTTTTCCGACAGGTGGGTCTGCATGTAGCAATCGGGGTGTTCGGCCAGCAATGCCCCGGCGGCGGCCAGTTGCGAGGGTGTCGAGGTGATCGCGAAACGCGGCGTGATCGCATAGTGCAGACGCCCCCGCCCATGCCATTTCTCGATCAGTGCCTTGCTGTCGTCATAGCCCGATTGCGCCGTGTCGATCAGGCCATCAGGCGCGTTGCGGTCCATCATGACCTTGCCACCCGCCATGCGCATGTTGCGCCGATGCGCCTCGGCAAGGAATGCTTCGGCCGAATTCGGATGCGCCGCGCAATAGGCGACGGCGGTCGTGGTGCCATGCGCGGTGAGCAGGTCGAAGAACGCCCCGGCCATCCGTGCCGCGTGACCCGCATCGGCAAAGCGCATCTCTTCGGGAAAGGTGTAATCGCGCAGCCACTCGAGAAGCTGTTCGCCCCAGCTTGCCACCACCTGCACCTGCGGGAAATGGATATGCGGGTCGATAAAGCCCGGCAGGATCAGGTTTGGCCGATGGTCGATCACGTCGAGCGTTCCGGCGCGTTTTGATACGGCGTCGAAGGTGCCGCAGCCGACGATCATGCCGTCGCGGAGCCACAGCCCGCCATCCTCGTGATAGGTGAATGCATCCTCATCCCCGGCTCCCACCGGTTCGCGGTGAAAACTCAGGATGCGCCCGCGCAGGATCCGCTCGCTCACTCTTGCCTCTCCATGCTTTCGCGTATGCTTTGGTATTGACCCAATCTCGACATGACCTCTGCCGCGATCTGCACCGCGATCACCTCGGGGCGCTTGTCGCCCTTCTGCTCCGCCGCCATCGGGCAGGTCAACCGCTGCCCATCTACCCTGACCCCGTTGCGTCGCACCCAGCCGGAAAAGGACGCGCGTTTCGTTTTGGAGCCGATCATGCCGACATAGGCCAAACCGGGCCTTTTCAGTGCCTCGGCCGCGATCAGGAAATCCAACGCATGATCATGCGTGACGATCACTGCCGCCGCCCCGGGGCGCAAGCCGTCGATCTCGGCTTCGGGCAAGGCCACCAACCGCTTGTCACAGGCGGTATCGACCCGCGAAAGCTCGTCTGCGCGCGTGTCCACCAGCACGGTTTGCACCGGCAGGTCTGCGAGCACCCGCGCCAGCGCGCGCCCGACATGCCCGGCACCAAAGATCATCACTTGCGGGTCGGCCTCCCGGTCTCTCGCCTCGGCTTCGATGACGCGCACCCGGCTTGTCCGGTCGAGCCGCGCCAGTTCCAGCCAAACCCGCCCGCCGCAGCATTGCCCGCTCTCGGGGCCAAGGGTCACCTGCATCTCGGTTTTGTCCTGTCCGTCGGCCAGCATCCGGCGGGCATGGTCGATGGCCATGTATTCCAGTTGACCGCCACCAATCGTGCCGTGCTGCGCCTTGCGTGACACGAACATGCCTGTCCCCGCCTCGCGCGGACCGGACCCTTCGAGCCGGGCCACCTTGACATGCACGACGCCGCCCGGATCATCCAGAAATCTTGCCAGACCGCTCATCTTTCCCGTTTCAGCCTCTCGATTGCCATCAACACCCGCTCCGGCGTTGCCGGCGCGTCGAGCCTGGGACATTCGCGATACCCCGCGACGCTGGCCACCGCCATCGAGATCGCCTCGAACACCGAAATGCCCAGCATGAAGGGCGGCTCGCCCACGGCCTTGGAGCGCTTGATCGTGCGCTCGGCATTCTGCGACCATTCGGCCAGCGCCACGTTGAAGATGCGCGGTCGGTCCGAGGCGAGCGGGATCTTGTAGGTTGAGGGCGCATGGGTGCGCAGGCGGCCATCGTCGTCCCACCACAGTTCCTCGCTGGTGAGCCAGCCCATCCCCTGGATGAACCCACCCTCGACCTGCCCCCGGTCGACCGCCGGATTGAGCGAGCGCCCGACATCATGCAGGATCTCCACCCGATCGACCCGGTATTCCCCGGTGAGCGTATCCACCGACACCTCCGAACAGGCCGCGCCATAGGCGAAGTAATAGAACGGACGCCCCTGCCCCTTGGCGCGGTCCCAGTGAATTTTCGGCGTCTTGTAGAACCCCGCCGCCGAAAGCTGCACCCGCGCCATGTAAGCCTGCCGGATGAAATCGTCGAAGCCGATTTCATCGGCCCCGAGTTTCACGCGCCCGGGCAGGAATGCCACCTCATCCGCCGCGATACCCCGGTTCTCACAGGCGAAATCCACCAGCCGTGCCTTGATCTGTTCGCATGCATCCAGCGCCGCCATGCCGTTGAGGTCGGACCCCGACGAGGCCGCGGTGGCGGACGTGTTGGGCACTTTCTCGGTCGTGGTGCGGGTAATCTTGACCCGCTCGATATCGACCTGAAACGCCTCGGCCACCACCTGCGCCACCTTGATGTTCAGGCCCTGCCCCATCTCGGTGCCGCCGTGGTTGAGCATGATTGACCCGTCACTGTAGACATGCACCAGCGCCCCGGCCTGATTGTACCATGTCGCGGTAAAGGAGATGCCGAACTTCACCGGGGTCAGGGCGATGCCCCGCCGAATGATGCCATTGCGGACGTTGTCGTCGCGTATCGCCTGCCGCCGTGCCTGATACTGCGATGACTCCTCCAGCTCACCGACGATACGCTCAAGAATGTTGTCTTCGACCTGCTGGTGATAGGGCGTAACGTCGCCGCCCGGGCGATAGAAATTCGCCTTGCGAATCTCGAGCGGGTCGCGCCCCAGCGCATAGGCGATTTCCTCGATCATCCGCTCGGCCACGATCACGCCTTGGGGTCCGCCAAAGCCGCGAAAGGCGGTGTTCGAGACGGTATTGGTCTTCATCGGCCGCGACCTGAGTCGCACATGCGGATAGAAATAGGCATTATCGGCATGAAACAGTGCCCGGTCGGTGACCGGCCCCGACAGGTCGGCGGAAAACCCGCAGCGCGCGGCGAAAAACCCCTCGACCGCCTCGATCCGCCCCTCGCCGTCGAACCCGACCTCGTAGTCGGCCACGAAATCGTGCCGCTTGCCGGTGGCGATCATGTCCTGATCACGGTCGGGGCGGATCTTGACCGGTCGGTTCCACTTCTTCGCAGCAAGCGCCGCAACCGCGGCAAAGAGGTTCATCTGGGTTTCCTTGCCGCCGAAACCTCCGCCCATGCGCCGCACGTTGACCACCACCGAATGCGACGGCACGCCCAGGACATGCGCCACCATGTGCTGCGCCTCGCTCGGGTGCTGGGTCGAGGAATAGACCACCACGTCGTCGTCCTCGCCGGGCATGGCAAAGGCGATATGTCCTTCAAGATACATGTGATCCTGCCCGCCGATCGCCATGCGCCCCTTGATCCGGTGCGCCGAGTCCGCCAGCCCGCCCGCCACATCCCCCCGCTCCAACTTGAGCGGGGCGGTGACGTCCGGGTATCCCGCTTCGATGGCGCCAACCGGGTCGAGAACGTGGGCCAGCGGCGCGATCTCGACCTGCGCCAGCGTCGCCGCGCGGCGTGCCGCCTCCCGGCTCTCGGCCACCACGGCGAAAAGCGGCTGGCCGTGGAACTCGACCGAGTCTTCCGGGAAAACCGGGTCGTCGCCCAATCCAGTCGGGCTGATGTCATTGGCGCCGGGAATGTCGTCCGCGGTCAGAACCCCTACCACGCCCGGCGCGGCCAGAACCTCGGAGAGGTCCATTTCCACGATCCGCCCATGCGCCACCTCGGACAGGCCCAGATAGGCATGGAGCGTGCCACCGGGTTCGGGAATGTCGTCTGTATATTCCGCCCGCCCGGTGACATGCTTGGCCGCACTGTCATGGGCCAGGTCCTGATGGGTTGCGCCCTTGATACTCATGCTTCGACCCTCTGCAATTCGGCTTGCCCCGTGTCGCCATGCACCGCCCAGAACCGTTGGAACAGGTTCTGCGCCACGCGCATCCGGTAATCCGCGCTGGCCCGCCAGTCGCTCAGCGGCGCGAAATCCTGTGGCAGGGTCTGCGCCGCCCGAACGAAACTCTCGCCTGCGAACGGCGCGCCGATCAGCATCGCCTCGGCCGCCTTGGCGCGTTTCGGAACGCCCGCCATCCCTCCAAAGGCGATGCGCGCATCGGTGATCGCGCCCTGCGCCACTGTCACGGCAAAGCCCGCCGCGACCGAGGAAATATCCTCGTCCCGACGTTTCGAGATTTTCCATGCCCCATGCAACACGCCAGGCTGCGGGCGCGGCACCACCACGCTTTCGACGAACTCGCCCGGTGCGCGGTCCTGCTTGCCATAGTCGAGAAAGAACGCCTCGAGCGGCAAGTCGCGCCGTGCCGCGCCATGCCGCAGCACCACCCGTGCGCCCAGCGCGATCAGCACGGGGGGCAGGTCGCCTATGGGCGATCCGTTGGCGATATTGCCGCCGATCGTGCCCATGTTGCGCACCTGCCAGCCCGCGATCCGGTGCCAGTATTCGCGCAGATGCGGGAAGGTGTCGAGCAGCACTTTCTCGGCTTGCGAGTAGCTCACCCCGGCGCCGATGGTCAGCGCATCCTCGCATTCTTCGATCTGCTGCAGCCCGTCCAGATGCCCGATCAGGATCGCCGGCCCGATGTCGCGCAGGAATTTCGTGACCCAAAGCCCCACATCCGTGGCCCCCGCCACCACCGTCGCCTCGGGCTCGGACGCGTAGACCGCGGCGAAATCATCGACATCCGCGGGCAGGATCGCGCGTTGCCCGTCGCGCGCGACCTCGACCCGTGCGCCATCGCGCAGGCCCGTCAAAGCCGCCGTGACCCGCTCACGCTCGGTCACGAGGATATCGCCATCCGGCCCGCCATGATCCGCCGCCGCCAGCGCCGCGCGGACTATGGGCGCATAGCCGGTACAGCGGCACAGGTTGCCCTGAAGGGCGATTTCCACTTCGGTCTCGCTCGGTCGCGGCGTCTCCATCCACAGCGCATAGAGTGCCATCACGATGCCCGGCGTGCAGAATCCGCATTGGCTGCCGTGATGCTCCACCATCGCGCGTTGCACCGGATGCAGGCCCCCATCCGCGCCGCGCAGATGCTCGACCGTCACGACGTGACAACCGTCCAGGCTGGCCAGAAACCGGATACAGGCATTCACCGGCTCATAGCGCAAGCCGCCGCCGGTCAGCCGGCCCACCAGCACCGTGCAGGCGCCGCAATCGCCCTCGGCACAACCTTCCTTGGTTCCCGTCAGCCTTTGCCCGATCCTGAGGAAATCCAGAAGCGTATCGCCCGCGCCCACTTCGCACAGGTGCATCTCGTCATCGTTCAGAAGAAACCGGATCTCTTGCCGCACCATTGCCATGTCCAATCCTTCATCCAGCGTTTTGCGTGCAAACCGCCCCGGACTCTACGCCGCCGCCTTGCGCTTCTAAACCACGCCTTTCCTTGGACACTTTCAAGAAAACGTATAAAATCGAAAGGGTCAGTCGATGCTACCATCCTGTCAGGAGGGCGCGCCATGCCTTATGTCGAGAGTATCAAGGTTTTCGTGCGCGTGGTTGAACTCGG
The DNA here is from genome assembly GCA_001314705.1 of Rhodobacteraceae bacterium HLUCCO07. Classification (GTDB taxonomy): domain Bacteria; phylum Pseudomonadota; class Alphaproteobacteria; order Rhodobacterales; family Rhodobacteraceae; genus Aquicoccus. The sequence goes on along the minus strand of LJSU01000025.1, from coordinate 21,666 downwards.
GTCGATCACGGCAGGCGGGCGCGACCTCCGCCTCACCCCGGCGGTGGCCTCGAACCGCATCAAGGAGTTGGAGAAACGGCTTGGCGTGCGGCTTTTCAATCGCACGACCCGCAAGCTCGGCCCGACCGAAGCCGGGCGGCTGTTTTACGACCATGCCCGCCGGGTGATCGAGGCGCTCGACGAGGCCGAGGCCGTTGTCGCGGGCTTTGCCGGAACACCCCGCGGCGCGGTACGGGTCTCGGCCCCTCTGGGTATCGGGCGGCGCGTCATCGCGCCGATGGTGCCCGAGTTCAATGCGACCTTTCCCGACGTTCAGGTGCAGCTGCGCCTGTCGGATCGCAAGATCGACATGCTCGAAGACCGGCTCGACCTTGCGTTTTTCCTTGGCGAATTGCAGGACAGCACCCTGAAACTGCGCAAGATCGCATCATGCCCGCGTGCGCTCGTCGCCTCGCCCGGCTATCTCGACAGGCGCGGCACACCACGGGATCCGCAGGATCTGCTGGACAACCACCATTGCCTGTTGCTGCGCTTTCCGCGCAGCCCGGAATATTTCTGGACCCTGCAAACGCCACAAGGGCCATTGAAACTCGACGTCTCCGGGCGTTTTGATGCCGATGACGGCGACGTGCTGACGGATTGGGCGCTGGCCGGTCACGGCATTGCCAACAAGCCGCGTTTCGATGTCGAAACCCATCTCGCGACCGGCGCGCTCTGCGAGGTTCTGCCAGATACCCCGCCCATGCCCTCGACATTTGCCTGCCTCTATCCCCACCGCAAGTTGCAGGATCCCAAGGTCAGGCTATTCATCGACTTCGTCGTCGAACGGGCACGTGTGCTATTCCCCGGCTAGGGCAATCCGGTCCCCGACGGCGGCGCGATACCACCGCACGATCGCCGCCCGCTCCTCGTCTTCCATCCAGGTGACATTCGCCGGCGGCATCGCCGTGCTCCGCCCGGAGTGAAGGTAAATCTCGCGCGCCTGCGCCGCGATCTCCTGCGGGGTTTCCAGCAAAACGCCCTTTGGCGCGTGTGGCACCCCGTCATAGGCCGTTTCGCGCGCATGGCACATCGAACAGCGCCCCATCACGATATAGGTGACATCCTCGAACCCCTCGGCACTGGCAAAGCGTTCGTCCGTTGCCGTCATCTCGCGCGCTTCGGCCTCCTCCAGCGCGCCAAACTCGTCCTGGCCCAGCGTCGAGAGCCAGACAATCGCGAGGAAAAGCGCCACGGTCGCCGCCCATGTCCACCACGGAAGCCCCTTGCGCGCATGCATCGAGTTGAAGAAATGCCGGATCGTCACCCCCATCAGGAAGACCAGCGCCGCGATCACCCAGTTGTATTCACTGGCGAAGGCCAGCGGATAGTGGTTGCTCAGCATCAGGAAGATGACCGGCAGGGTCAGGTAGTTGTTGTGGGTCGACCGCAGCTTGGCGATCTTGCCGTATTTCGGGTCCGGCTTGCGCCCGGCCTTGAGATCGGCCACCACGACCCGCTGGTTGGGAATGATGATCAGGAACACGTTGGCGGTCATGATCGTGGCGGTAAAGGCCCCCAGATGCAGCATCATCGCGCGCCCGGTGAACACCTGGTTCAACCCCCAGCCCATCGCCACCAGCAGCGCGAACAACAGCAGCATCAGAAGCGTCGGCCGCTCGCCCAGCCCGCTCTTGCACAGCAGGTCATAGATCAGCCAGCCGACACCCAGCGACGCCGCCGAGATCGCGATCCCCTGCCAGAGCGCAAGGTCCGCCTTGTGCTGGTCTATGAGGTAAAGCTCGCCCCCTGCCCAATAGACGATCATCAGAAGTGCCGCCCCCGAAAGCCAGGTCGAATAGCTCTCCCATTTGAACCATGTCAGGTGCTCGGGCATCGCCTCGGGCGCGACGAGGTATTTGCGGATGTGATAGAACCCGCCGCCATGCACCTGCCATTCCTCGCCATCCGCGCCGTGCAAATCCCCCTCGCGCCGCAATCCCAGATCGAGCGCGATGAAGTAAAAGGATGACCCGATCCATGCGATCGCCGTGATCACATGCAGCCAGCGAACGGCAAACCCCGCCCAATCCCAAAGGATCGCCATCTCGAACATCGCCTGTCCTCCTGTCTCGTTGCACGGCGCAGCCTAGCGGATGCCGCTTTTCCCTTGAACAACTCAAATAATCCCAGCACTTTCAAAAAAACCGGAAAAGACTTGTGACACATGTCCTATCTCGACAATATCCGAACCTTCGTGCGGGTCTATGAACTTGGCTCGATGTCCGCCGCGGCGCGGGATCAGCGCATTTCCCCTGCCGTCGCCTCCGCGCGCATCTCCTCGCTCGAAGAACATCTGAACGTGCGGCTTTTCCAGCGCACGACACGCATGCTCAACCCGACCGAGCAGGGCCGAATCTTCTATGATGGCGCGCATCGGATTCTCGATGCCGTCTCCGAGGCCGAAGCCGCCGTCACCTCGATCACCGCCGACCCGCGCGGCACCATCCATGTTGCCGCGCCGCTCGGGATCGGGCGCCGCCTGATCGCCCCGCTCGTGCCCGCGTTCAAGCGCGACTACCCGCTCATCAACATCCGCCTGCGCCTGTCGGATCGTAAGCTCGACCTCACCGCCGAAGGGCTCGACATCGTGTTCTTCCTGGGCCAGCCCGAAGACAGCAGCCTCAGGATTCGCAAGATCGCCGATTGCCCGCGCCTGCTCTGCGCCGCGCCCGCCTATCTCGACCGGCGCGGCACGCCCCTGAACCCGCAGGATCTTGTTACCGGTGCGCATGACTGCCTGAACCTGCGCTATCCCGGTGCGCCCGAATTTCAATGGCCGCTGGAAACACCCGACGGGGTCAAACGCTTTGCCGTCACCGGCCCGTTCGAATCCGATGACGGCGACGTGTTGACCAACTGGGCGCTCGAAGGGCAGGGGATCATCCTCAAGCCGCTGTTCGAGGTCGCAGAGCATCTCGCCAGCGGCGCGCTCTGCCCCGTGCTCGAACAGACGCCGCCGCTGCCGGTTACGCTGGGTGCACTCTACCCCCACCGCCGCCGGCAGGACCCCAAGATGCGGCTGTTTCTCGATTTCATGGCCACGCGGATGGCCGCCGCGCTTCAACTGCCACGATAGGTCGAATATCCGAAAGGCGACAGCAAGAGCGGCACGTGGTAATGCGTTGCCTCGTTCATGCCGAACCGGATCGGCACCAGATCGAGAAACAGCGGCTCATCGCCCGCCTGTCCATTCGCGCGCAGGTAATCCCCTGCATGAAAAACAAGCTCGTAAACTCCGGGCTCGAATTCCTCGGAAGGCAGGATGGGCGCATCGGTGCGCCCGTCCTCGTTCGTGATCAGCGTGCGCACCTGCGCGCGCGCATCGCCCTCGATCCGGTAAAGCGCGATCTTCAACCCCGCCGCCGGACAGCCCCGCGCGGTATCAAGGACATGCGTTGTCAGAAACCCGTCCATTCATTCCTCCGATTCTGTCACAGAATGCCGACATGCGCGTTCAAATCCAAGCGCGTGTTGCCAAGGATCACTTTCAAAACAGATTCGAAAATCGGGTTCTTTCTTGGTGAAAATACTCAAATCCCAGGTCGCCACGCGCGCGGCCGTGCAAATTCAGCGCGCAACCATCAAGCCCGCCACATCGAGCATCCGGTTCGAAAAGCCCCATTCATTGTCATACCAGCCAAAGACCCGCAGCAAGCCGCCCACCGACACGCTTGTCTCGCGCCCGCTCATCACGATGGATTCGGGACGCATGCGCAGGTCGGTCGAAACCAGCGGCAGCGTGATCCAGCCGAACACCGGATTGTCGGTCGCTGCCTGTTCCAGAACCGTGTTGACCGCGTCCACGCTTACCGGCTTGCGGGTCTGAACCGTCAGGTCGATGCAGGAGACGCTCGCCGTGGGAACACGCACTGCCCGCGCTTCTATCCGCCCGTCCAGCCCCGGCAGAACCGCCCCTATGAGGCGCGCCGCACTGGTCGTCGTGGGCACCATCGACAGGGCCGCCGCACGTGATCGCACAAGGTTGGCCTTGGGCTTGTCGACGGTTGGCTGGCTGCCGGTGTAACAATGCACCGTGGTCATATGCCCGCTTTCCACGCCCCAATGCGCCTCCAGTAGCGCGAGCAGCGGGGCCAGCGCGTTGGTCGTGCAACTGGCGTTCGACACGATCCGATGCGCGCCCAGGTCGCCCTCGTTCGCGCCCAGCACCACGGTTGCGTCGGCAACGTCCGACGGCCCCGAGATCAGCACCGATCCTGCCCCGGCCTCAAGACCGCGTTCCACCTCGGCCCGGCCGCCCTCGGCGCCGGTGCATTCCAGAAGAACATCGACGCCGGCGAGGTCAATCTCGCGAATATCCGCGACCGAATGGAACGGGATGCGCCGCCCATCCACGATGATCGCCCCGTCTTCGTGGTGCACATCGCCCGGGTAGGGTCCGAACACGCTGTCATAGGCGAACAGATAGGCACAGCTCTCGAGCGGTGCGATATCGTTGATCGCGATCAGTTCGAACCCCTCGTCCGCCCGGCTGGTCAGCAACATCCGCAGGATCGACCGACCGATCCGCCCGAAACCATTGATCGCGATCTTCGTCATCACGTGCCGGATGGCATCACGCCACCCCTCCTTCATCTTCGAAGAACGGCGTAACCTGTGCCACAATCACCGCGTTCTCGTCCAGCGCCCGCTGCATCAGCGCGTGCTCTTCCTTTGAAATCTCATGCCCTTCGGCCCGCCGTTCATCGAGCGTGCCATAACCGGTGACATCGAGCGGCGCGGTATCGGCCTGCTTGAGTATCGCCACCGTTTCGCGCACCGCCTCGGCCTCGTCCACGCCGCTCGCAAAGACCATGAGCGCCGCGCCGGTGGCGCCATCGGGCAAGCCGTCTCCGAGCTTGCGGCCGATCTCGACCACGAGCGTATAGACCTGTTGACGGGATGGATTTTCGCGCGCTGCCATGGCGCATCGCCCTATCCGCTCGCAACCCGAGCGTCAATCCAGGCCGGACAGGATGGCATGGATTTGTCTCAAGATCTCGGTTTTTCGACCGCTTGCAAGCGTGGCGATCAACCGGATCTCAAGGCGTTTCCCCGACACTCACTGACCAAAGCAACGGTCGGAGAACTTGCATGGCATTGGCATCGGAACTTCCGGTTGACACATCGGTGACCGCCCTGGACATGGCCGACGAGATGTTCGGCAATGGCATCAATGTGGTTTCGGCCACCTACACGGGGGCCGCGTCGGCCTCGGGAGTCTATACCGCCGGCGACAGCGTTGCGCCCGGCGTGACACCGTCGGACACGGGTGTGATCCTGTCGACCGGCAAGGCAGCGGACATCACCAACAGCGACGGTGATGCGAATACCAGCAGCGGCACCAGCACCGATCATATGCAGGCCGGTGACAGCGATCTGAGCAGCGTTTCAGGACAGACAACATATGACGCCGCCATTTTCGAAGCCGATTTCATCCCACAGGGCAGCGAACTGACCATGCAGGTCGTGTTCTCGTCGGAAGAATACCTCGAATACGTCAACTCCGGTTTCAATGATGCGGTGGGTGTGTGGGTCAATGGAGAACAGGCCGTTCTCACCGTCGGGTCGGGCGATATCACGATCAACAACATCAACAACCAGAGCAATGAGAACCTCTACATCGACAACCCCGCCAGCGGCGAGACCTACAACACTGAGATGGACGGGTTCACGGTAACATTGACCCTCAAGGCACCCGTGAATCCGAATGAAGTGAACGCGATCAAGATCGGGATTGCCGATGGCGGTGACGGGGCCTTCGACAGCAATCTCCTGATTGCCGGAGATTCGATCCAGACCGCCCTCGTGGCCCGGGATGACAACGTCGAACTGCGCACGGGCGATAGCGACGAGTTCGACGTTCTGGCCAATGACACGAGCAGCACCGGCAGCACCCTGACGATCACCGAGATCAACGGCCAGCCGGTCTCGGTGGGCGATACGGTGGTGTTGACCACGGGCGAAGCGATCACTCTGACATCAGGCGGTTTGAACCTGGCAACGGCGGACAATGACATGGAGGAAAGTACCTTTTCCTACACGGTCGAGGATGAGGCCGGAAATTCGGATGTCGCCTTCGTCAACCTGACCACTGTCCCCTGTTTCACGGCAGGAACGCTCATCGAGACGCCGGTCGGGCCGGTGAGGATCGAGACGCTTGAACCGGGCGACCTGGTGCTCACGCTGGATCACGGGTCACAGCCGGTGCGGTGGATCGGACAGACAAGGCGGCGCGCTGAGGATCGCGACGCGCCAGTCACCTTCGAGGCGGGCGCCCTGGGGACGCACGCGGCATTGGAACTTTCGCCCAATCACCGGATCCTGATACGCTCGGCCTTGGCGGAGTTGCTGTTCGGGGCGCATGAGATTCTGGTCAAGGCCAGGGAACTCGTCAATGACGAGACGATCCGGCGGCGCCGGGACGGGCAACCCGTTACATACATTCACCTGCTGTTCGACCGTCATGAACTGATCTGCGGCAACGGGCTCTGGAGTGAAAGCTATCATCCCGGACGCGAGACTGCGCACAGTTTCGACGCGGAAACCGGCGAAGAAATACGCCGGTTGTTCCCCGAGCTTTGCAGGCCCCCGGCGATCGGGTATGGCCCGACCGCGCGGATGACGCTGAAGAGCTTTGAGGCAAGGCTGATGCTGGCCTGAGAGGGGGCAGTCAGTCCCGCAGGAGTTCGTTGATCGAGGTCTTTGCGCGGGTTCTCTCGTCGACGCGTTTCACGATCACGGCGCAATAGAGGTTGACCCCGTTCTTCGACGGCATCGAGCCTGATACCACGACCGATCCCGTCGGCACTTCGCCATACATGACCTCGCCGGTTTCGCGGTCGACGATCTTGGTCGATTGGCCGATATAGACACCCATCCCGAGGACCGAGCCCTCGCGCACGATCACGCCTTCGACCACCTCGGAGCGCGCACCGATGAAGCAATTGTCCTCGATGATCGTGGGGCCCGCCTGCATCGGCTCCAGAACGCCGCCGATGCCGACGCCACCCGACAGGTGCACCCCCTTGCCGATCTGCGCGCAAGAGCCGACCGTGGCCCACGTGTCGACCATCGTGCCCTCGTCGACATGGGCCCCGAGGTTGACGAAGGAGGGCATCAGCACCACGCCCGGCGCGATATAGGCCGAGCGCCGCACGATGCAGTTGGGCACCGCGCGAAAGCCGCCGGCCTTCCAGTCGGCATCGGTCCAACCCGCGAACTTGCTGTCCACCTTGTCCCACCAGCCGCCACCCTGCGGCCCGCCCGATTGCTGTTCCATGTCCTTGAGACGGAAGCCCAGGAGGACCGCCTTCTTGGCCCATTGGTTCACATGCCATGTGCGGTCATCGCCGCGTTCGGCCACGCGCAACTTGCCACTGTCGAGCGCATCGAGCGTCGCCTCGATGGCCTCGCGGGTCTCACCCTTGGTGGCCGGTGTGATCTGGTCGCGGTTGTCCCATGCAGCCTCGATGGCCGCTTCGAGTTGCGCGTTCGACATGTCGTGTCTCCCCTGTCGGATTCTGGCGTTCATGCGGCTATAGCGGCAAGGAAAGCGCCAATCAATGCAGCGCAGCGATGAACGGCTCAGCCAAGCGGGTCAGGCGCCACGTTTGCCCCGCAGACCAGCACTGCGACACGCTCATCAGGTTCGGGGGTATAGGCCCCACCCAGAAGCGCGGCCAGCGCGGTCGCGCCCGCGGGCTCCACCAGTTGCCGCAGCCCGCGCCAAAGCGCCTTTTGCGCAGCAAGGATCGCGTCATCGCTGACCAGCACGCTTTGCGCGCCATGTTCGACTGCCAGGTCATGGCAAATTTCCCCGATTCGCCGCGCGCCCAGCGCATTGGCGGCCACGCCCGACACCTCCACATCGACCGGGTGTCCCGCCGCCAGCGCGGCGTTGAGCGCGCAGGACGTTTGAGGCTCGACCGCGACGACCTTGCGCGCACCCTGAAGCCAGCCCAGCGCACCGGCGATCAGCCCGCCACCGCCCACCGCGATCAGCACCGTGTCGGCCTGCAATCCCTGCTCTTCCCATTCGGCCATGCAGGTGCCTTGCCCGGCCACGGTCGCTGGGGCATCATAGGCATGGATCTGCATCGCGCCCGAGGCATCCTCAAATTCACGCGCCGCGGCCAGCGCGTTGGCATATTCGCCGCTCACCACGCTCAACTGCGCCCCGGTCTCGCGGATCAGCGCGATTTTCGAAGGCCCGGCCATTTCCGGCACGAAGATGTGCGCGGCATGGCCCAGTGCCCGCGCGGCAAAGGCCACCGCCGCACCGTGATTGCCCCCGCTGGCCGCGACCAGACCGGCCTGTGGCACCGGCCCCGACAGCAGCGTGTTGAATGCGCCGCGCGCCTTGAAACTGCCGGTATGCTGCATCTGTTCCAGCTTCAACTCGACCGGATAGCCGAGGCCGAGGCCATCGCATGTCAGCACCGGCGTTTGTCGCACATGGCCTTCGATCCGCGCCCGCGCCGCCTTGATTTCGCGTTTCCAGTTCATCCCATCTCTCCCCGGCTGGCCTTGATCCGGCGAACCTTATAGAGCTTGCATGAACGCGCAACCAAGGAAAACGCCATGAAAGACGATCGTCGCAGCCCCTTTCGTGATGCCGGCACCGACCGATCCACCGCCGAGCACGTTCCCGACACGCCCCAGACGCGCGCGCCGGCCTATCGGCTGGCCTTTGACGACGAGGATTTCCTGCTGCGCGACGAGTTGCGCCCGGTTCGGCTTCAACTCGAACTGCTCAAACCGCAACTGATCCTCGAAGAGCGCGGCATTACCTCGACCATCGTCCTGTTCGGCGGCGCCCGTATTCCCCAGCCCGAGAAGAAGGACAAGGCGCGCACAAGGACGCTGGCCGAGCTGTCGCACTTCTATGACGTGGCGCGCGAATTCTCCCGATTGATGACCGTGAAATCGCTTGAAACCTATGGGCGCGAGTTCGTGATCTGCACCGGCGGGGGGCCGGGCGTGATGGAGGCGGGCAACCGCGGCGCGGCCGATGTCGGCGGGGCGTCCATGGGACTCAATATCGTGTTGCCGCATGAGCAGGCGCCGAACGAGTACGTAACGCCCGACCTGTGCTTCAACTTCCACTATTTCGCGATCCGCAAGATGCATTTCCTGATGCGGGCACGCGCGATCTGCATCTTTCCCGGTGGCTTCGGCACGATGGACGAGATGTTCGAAAGCCTCACCCTGATCCAGACCGGGCGCATGGAGCGTGTGCCCTTCCTGCTGTTTGGCCAGGCGTTCTGGGAAAGGATCATAAACTGGGAGGCGCTGGCCGACGCCGGCACGATCTCGGAAGAGGATCTCGAGCTCTTTCGCTATGTCGAAACCGCCGAAGAGGCGGTTCACGTCATCGAGAACTGGGATCCCGACCCGTGCCGCGACGACCTGCCGGGGCGATAAGCCGGCACCACGGCAGGCCGAAGAAGCTCAGGAAAACGCGGTGCCGGGGCGGATATGTGCCGCCTCGATACCGCGGCAGTTGCGAAGGACGGGGGTGCGGAACTGCCGGGCGGCAAAATGCTCGGGGTCGAGCACGCCAAGCCGCACGAGGATCGATGCAATGGCACTTTCCGCACCGCGCGTGCCGCCGTCGATGATCTTGAGCGCCACGCCCAGCTTGCGCTCGGGGATGATGGCGATGAAAAATGCTTCTGCCCCGGTCTTGAGCGCCACGCGCCCATCCATCGCGCGCATCAACTCGGTGCAGGCGCGCCCCTCGCCCGCGACCAGTTCGGGCCATGTCACCATTGCCTGCCTGAGCGCCACGGCCGCGCGCGACCGGGCATTGCCATCCTCCGAGGCGGCGGCAAAGAACGCCATGGCGCGCGCCATGCCATGCAGGGTGCCCGCGAAATTCGGAGCGGAACAGCCGTCGATGCCGTGGCCTTGCGTGGCCTCCCCCGTGACCTCTTCCCATGCCGTTTTCACGGCCTGTTGAACCGGGTGATCGACCGCAACATAGTCCGGCCCCGCCCCCATGTGCCGCGCCAGGGTCAGGAACCCGGCGTGTTTGCCGGAACAGTTGTTATAGACCTGCTCATGGGCGCAATCGGTGCAGGTGAGGCGCCGTGCCTCGTCCTCGTCGCGCGGCATGTGCCAGCCACAGCGCAGATCGTCGTCGCCAAGCCCCAGATCAGCCAGCCACGCGCGCACCCGATCGACGTGGATCGCCGCCCCGTCATGCGACGCACAGGCCAGCGCCAGTTGCTCGTGGCCAAGCCCGGCCGCCGCGGCCGCGCCGCTCTCCACCATGGGCAGGGCCTGGATCATCTTGGCGGACGATCTTGGCAGGACGACCAACCGGGGATCGCCCCAGCTTTCGACGATGTCACCATCCGGGCCGCACACAACCGCGTGCCCCAGATGCACGGATTCGCGGACCGGCCCGCGCCAGAGCTGCGCCATTTCCACCGCTGCGGTCATCTGTTTTTTCCTTTGCGTGACGTGCCGCGTAACGCGGTCTTCGCTATGGCAATTTTTCGCCAATTTCCCTTTCGCACATGGCAGGTTTCAGGCTAATGTACGAATGTCGAGTAGGAAAATGCCCCTGTTTGCGACAATGACCCGCAAAGGGCCGGCGACAGTGGCTGGAATTGAGGCAAAAGGACAGCTGGAGGCTGGACACATGGTATCACGTTTTGCGCTAGGCGTTGCCGGGGCCATCATGGCACTGACGGTTTCTGACGTTGCCGCGCAGGAAACAAGCACGAACCAGGTCGCTGCAGAGACCGACTGGTCGGTTTTCGAAGAGGACAACCCGCGCGAATGCTGGGCGGTCACCTCGCCCAAGGAGACCGTCAACACCAAGGATGGCCGCGTGGTCGCGGTCCGGCGGGGCTCGATCCTGCTGATGGCGTTCTACCGCCCCGATGCGGATGTGGCCGGACAGATCACGTTTACCGGTGGCTATCCGTTTGCCTCCGGATCGACGGTCAATCTTGATATTGACGGCGATGAATACGAACTCTTCACCGAGGGTGAATGGGCCTGGCCCGCCTCGCCTTCCGACGATGAAGAGATCCTCAAGGCGATGAAGCGTGGAAAGTCGGCAATCCTGACTGCCCGCTCGTCGCGCGGCACCACCACAAAGGATACGTTTTCGCTTTCTGGGTTCACGGCTGCCGTCGAAGATGCCGAGGAGCGTTGCAAGTGATCCAAGACACAGGCAGGGCCTGTCGCAGCTGATCGGCGCAACCTGGTTACGGCTGCCCTGCCGCGCGGGACGCGGGTCGCGGGCATTCGTTTTGCAATCACCCCCGAATCCCCTATATAAGCGCAGCCTTTACAGGACACGCGCATCATGACCGATATACCCATAACCCCGGAGGTCACCGCCCTTCCCCGCATGCCCAGGCGTGCGGATGGCAAGGTAAACCTCATCGGGCTCACCCGCCCCCGACTGCAGGAGGCCCTGATCGCCGCCGGAACGCCCGAGAAGCAGGCAAAGATGCGCGCCGATCAGCTCTGGCAGTGGATCTACCAACGCGGCGAGTCCGATTTCGCCGCGATGACCAACCTCGCCAAGGCTTATCGAGCCAGTCTCGCCGAGAATTTCGTGATCGAGCGCCCCGAGGTGGTTTCGAAACTGGTCTCGGCCGATGGCACCCGCAAATACCTCGTCCGTATCTCTGGTGGCCACGAGGTCGAGGTGGTCTATATTCCCGAGGAAGATCGCGGCACACTCTGCATCTCTTCCCAGGTCGGGTGCACTCTCACCTGCTCGTTCTGCCATACCGGCACGCAGAAACTGGTGCGTAACCTGACGGCGGGCGAGATCGTCGGTCAGATCATGATCGCCCGCGACGATCTGGATGAATGGCCAAAACCCGGCGAAGGCTCGGACGCACGCCCGCGCCTTCTTTCGAACATCGTGCTGATGGGGATGGGTGAACCGCTCTACAATTTCGAGAATGTCCGTGACGCGATGAAGATCGCGATGGACCCCGAAGGCATTTCGCTGTCGCGGCGTCGCATAACGCTTTCGACCTCGGGCGTGGTGCCGGAGATTGCGCGAACGGCGCAGGAAATCGGCTGCCAACTGGCGGTCTCGTTCCACGCCACCACCGACGAGGTGCGCGACAAGCTGGTGCCGATCAACCGCAAGTGGCCGATCGCCACCCTGCTCGACGCGCTGCGCGCCTATCCCAAGGCATCCAATTCCGAGCGGATCACCTTTGAATACGTGATGCTCAAGGGCGTGAACGACAGCGACGCGGATGCGCGGCGCCTGGTGCAATTGATTCGCGGCATCCCGGCCAAGATCAACCTCATCCCCTTCAATGAATGGCCCGGCGCGCCGCATGAGCGCTCTGACTGGGAACGGATCGAGAGCTTTGCCGACATCATCTACAAGGCCGGTTACGCCTCGCCCATCCGCACCCCCCGGGGCGAGGACATCATGGCCGCTTGCGGTCAATTGAAATCCGCCACCGAACGCGCCCGAAAATCCCGCGCCGAAATCGCCGCCGAGGCCGGGATCTGAACTCATGCGCGAAGGCACCGCCGGTGAGGTCTTCGTTGCATTTCTCAAACTGGGCCTCACGTCCTTTGGCGGGCCGATCGCGCATCTGGGCTATTTCCGGGATGAGTTGGTCACGCGGCGGCGCTGGCTCTCTGACAGCGCCTATGCCGATCTCGTGGCGCTCTGCCAGTTCCTGCCCGGCCCGGCATCGAGCCAGGTGGGTTTCGCACTTGGCATGATGCGCGCCGGGTGGATGGGCGCGCTGGCCGCCTTTATCGCCTTTACCCTGCCCTCGGCGCTGATCCTGCTGGCCTTTGCCCTTAGCGCGGGCGCGATCGAAGGCCCTGCCGGGACGGGCGTGCTCAACGGGCTCAAGATCGTCGCCGTGGCCATCGTGGCACAGGCGGTCTGGGGCATGGCGAAATCGCTCTGCCCCGACCGCGAACGCGCCACCATCGCGGTGGCGGCCGTGGCCGTCCTTGCCTTTCTGCCCGGGGCCATCGGCATGGTCGGCGCAATCGTGCTCGGCGCGGTTGCCGGGCTCATCCTCGGGCGTGGCACGGGTGACTCGGGGAGCAGCCATGTCGCGACACCCGTGACGCGCGGGCAGGCGACTGCCGCTCTGCTCGCCTTTGCGGGCCTTCTCATCGTGCTGCCCCTGTTGGCGGGCGCGGCCCAGCCCGTTGCCGTGATCGACGCTTTCTATCGCTCGGGTGCGCTGGTCTTTGGTGGCGGGCATGTCGTGCTGCCGCTTCTTGAGAGTGAAACCGTGCGAACTGGCTGGGTCAATGCTGACGATTTCCTTGCCGGATATGGCGCGGCGCAGGCGGTGCCGGGGCCGCTTTTCACGTTTGCCGCCTATCTCGGCGCGGTTCTGGAACCGGCCCCGAACGGCGTTGCGGGGGCCGCGCTTGCGTTGATGGCGCTCTTTCTGCCCGGCTTCCTGATCCTCGTGGGGGTTCTGCCCTTCTGGGACAGGTTCCGCACCCTCGCCTTCGCACAATCGCTGATGCAGGGCGCGAACGCCGCGGTAGTCGGCATCCTCGGGGCCGCCCTCTATTCGCCGCTCTTCACCAGCGCCATCGGCGATCTGCGCGAGTTCACGCTGGCATTGGCCTCGTTCGTGCTCTTGACCATGTGGAAGGTGCCGCCCTGGGCGGTGGTCATCGTGGCGGGGGCCGGTGGAATTGCCTTGAATCTGTCACGCTGACGCCCGTGTTGCCCCATGAATTTCCCAATTCGGGACAAAACCGCGCCACAAACGATGATCATTCTCATTTCATCAACAATTGCATTTGAATGAGGCAACAGGGCATGAAACACGATCACATCGACACCGAATTGACCGCGAAAATCTGTGATATCGTTCTGCGCGAGCGCGACATGTCGCTCTCCGACCGGGAATGGAAATTCCGGCTGCGCGGCTATGGCTACGACATCCGCGAGACCGATGCGGGCCGGGTGGTAATGTCACTGATCAACGGTAGCGATCTTTGCACACTGCCCGAGGCGCAGTCCGAGGAAAGCGCCGCACATTACGCCGCATAAGGCGCGCAGCGCCGCTCTCAGGCCGCGCGCAGGCCCAGCATCTCGCGCGCCTGTGCCACGCTGGCGACCGGGCGTTCGTATCTTTCGCACAGAGCGACGGCCTGTTCGACCAGTGCCGCATTCGACGGCGCCAGTCGCTCGCGATCCAGCCGCACGTTGTCTTCAAGCCCGGTGCGCGTGTGTCCGCCCGCGGCGATGCACCATTCGTTCACCTCGATCTGGTGCCGCCCGATTCCGGCGGCGCACCATTCCGCCTCGGGTGCCAGCCGCTCCATCGTCTTGACGTAGTAATCGAACACGTCCTTGTCGGCGGGCATCGCGTTCTTGACGCCCATCACGAACTGCACGTAAAGCTTGCCGGGCAGCAGCCCCGCCTGCTTCATCATCACCGCTTGATGGATATGGCTCAGGTCGAACGCCTCGATCTCGGGGGTTATGTCGTATTTCGTCATCTCGCTGGCCAGCCACGCCACAAGGTCCGGCGGATTCTCGTAAACCCGCGTCGGGAAATTGTTCGACCCCACGGTGAGGCTCGCCATGTCCGGGCGCAGCGGCAGCATTCCGCCCCGTTCGGCGCCCGCGCCGGACCGCCCACCGGTCGAGAACTGGATGATCATGCCAGGGCAATGTTTCTCCAGCCCTTCCTTGAGCCTCGCAAAGCGCTCCGGATCTGAGGTCGGCGTGCCATCCTCCATCCGCACATGACAATGCGCTATACTCGCCCCCGCCTCGAACGCCGCATGGGTGCTTTCGACCTGCTCGTCTATCGTGATCGGCACCGCCGGGTTGTCAGCCTTTTGCGGCACGCTGCCGGTGATCGCCACGCAGATGATGCAGGGTTTGGTCATGGATCGCTCCTTGTGCCTCAGATGTCGAAAAAGACAGTCTCGTCTTCGCCCTGCACCTTGATATCGAAGCGATAGACCGCCTGTCCATCCTGCTCGGTCCGATGCGCGATCAGGGTTAGTCGCCGCCGCTCCCACTCGATCAGGTTCAGCACCGGGTCATTCGTGTTGGCCTCTGTCTCGTCGCTGAAATAGACCCGCGTGTTGAGGCCAAGGTTGATCCCCCGTGCCACGATCCACAGGTTGATATGCGGCGCCATCATCGTGCCATTTCGCCCCGGCACCGGCCCGGGTTTCACGGTATCGAAGCCCCATTCGCCAGTATCGAAATCGGTGATCACCCGGCCCCAGCCGCGAAACCCCTCTTCCACCTCGCCCGGATGCTCGGGATGGGCATAAACTCCGTCGGCATTGGCCTGCCACGCCTCAAGCATCACATCCTTGATCGGGCTGCCGGTGCCGTCGATCACGACGCCCTCGACCCGGATACGCTCGCCTCGCGCATTCGGCCCGGCAATGTCCCAGCCCAGCTCGCGCTCGTAGATGTCGAACCCCGCCGCCCCCGGCGCCAGGCCGATATGCACGTAAGGCCCCGCCGTCTGGCTGGGCGTTTCCTTGAGGTAATCAAGCTTCTGCATCAGTTCCCCTCCAGCCGGTTCTCGAACAGGGTCGAGCGCCGCCCGCGCAACACGATATCGAACTTGTAGGCAATGGAATCGAGCGGGATGGTCGCGTTCCGGTCCAGTGGCGCGACAAGCTGCCCGATGGCCGCCTTGTCCTTGATCGTGTTGACGATCGGACAGGTCTCGATCAGCGGATCGCCCTCGAAATACATCTGCGTGATCAGCCGCTGCGCGAACCCGCTTCCGAACACCGACAGGTGGATATGCGCCGGGCGCCAGTCATTCACCCAGTTGCGCCACGGATAGGCACCGGGTTTCACCGTGCGAAAGAAATAATACCCGTTCTCGTCGGTCAATGTGCGCCCGCAGCCGCCGAAATTCGGGTCGATGGGGGCAAGATAGGTATCCTTCTTGTGGCGATACCGCCCGCCCGCATTGGCCTGCCATATCTCGACCAGCGTGTTTGGCACCGGCCGCGCGTTTTCATCCAGCACCCGCCCATGCACGATGATCCTCTCGCCGATCGGGCTTTCGCCGGGTTTGGCGTAATTCAGGATCAGGTCGTTATCCTCGGGCGCGATATCGCCATGCCCGAACACCGGCCCGGTGATCTCGCTCAATGAGTTTTCAAGACTGATAGCCGCATATTGCGGCGAGCGGGTGACGCTCGTCTTGTAATCGCGGTCAAGCGCGGGCGGATGCCAGCGCCGGTCTCTCTGGTAAAACTCGCCGGGTTTCATATCGGCCTCCTCTCCCCGGGGTCACGCCCCGCTCTCGCGTTCCATCTCGTCATAGGTCTCGCGCGCCAGCTTGAGCGCATGATTGGCGCGCGGCACCCCGGCATAGACCGCCACATGCTGGAACGCCTCCAGCACGTCGCGCTTGCTCGCCCCGGTGCGCGCGGTGGCGCGAATATGCATCGGGATCTCGTCGAAATTCCCCAGCGCCGCCAAAAGCGCCAGCGTGATCATCGAGCGCTCCCGCTCGGAAATCCCGTCGCTGGCCCAGACATGACCCCAGGCCGTTTCGGTGATCATCTCCTGGAACGGTGCCTCGAAATCGCTCTTTCTCGCCTCGGCCCTGTCCACATGCGCATCCCCCAGGATTCGCCTGCGCACCTTCATTCCCTTTTCATATCGCTCCAACATGCACTCTCTCCCGCGGCTCAGTATGGCAGGCCGACATAGTTTTCGGCCAGCACCGTTTGCGCCGCGCGGTTGTCGCGCAGAAACGCCACCTCGGCGGCCTGGATGCGCCGGTCGAAATCACTTTGATCGGGGAAGCGGTGCAAGAGCGTGGTCATCCACCAGCTGAACCGCTCGGCCTTCCAGATCCGCGCCAGCGCCCGTTCGGAATAGCGCGCGATCCCCTCGTCGTCGCGGTCGATATAATGCTGCACCAGCGCGTGATAGAGATAGTGGATATCCGATGCCGCGGTGTTCAACCCCTTGGCGCCCGTGGGGGGCACGATATGCGCCGCGTCCCCGGCCAGGAAAAGTCGCCCCCAGCGCATCGGCTCGGTGACAAAGGATCGCAGCGGCGCGATGGATTTCTCGATGCTGGGTCCGGTGATGAGCTTTTCCGCCGCCTCCTCCGGTATGCGCCGCTTCAACTCGTCCCAGAAGGCCGCATCACTCCAGTCCCCGGGGCTGTCGCTCAACGAACACTGGATGTAATAGCGGCTCAGGTTCTCATTGCGCATCGAGCAAAGCGCAAAGCCCCGCTCGGAACTGGCATAGATCAATTCTTCATTCACCGGCGGCGTCTCGCTCAGGACGCCCAGCCAACCGAAGGGATAGACCTTCTCGAACTCGCGCCGCACGGCAGGCGGAATGGCCTGACGGCTGACCCCGTGGAACCCGTCGCACCCGGCCACGAAATCGCAATCGATCCGCTGCTCGGCCCCGTCCTTCATGCAGGTGACGTATGGCGCGTCACCATCCGCCCCGTGTATCTCGACCCCCTCGACCTCAAAGACGATCTTGCCACCCGCCGCCTCGCGCGCATCGTAAAGATCGCGGGTCACCTCGGTCTGGCCATAGACAACCACGTGGCGCCCGGTCAGCGCCTTGAAATTGATCCCGAACTGTTCGTTGTCGCGCGAAATCACCGTGCCGTCGTGGATAAAGCACTCGCTGTCCATCCGCGCCGCGACCCCTGCCTCGCGCATGAGGTTCACCAATCCCACCTCGAGCACACCGGCCCGGATCCGGCCCAGAACATGGTCCTTCGTCTTGCGCTCCAGCACCACGCTGTCGATGCCGCGCTTGTGCAAAAGCTGGCTCAAGAGCAGGCCTGACGGCCCGCCCCCGATGATCGCAACCTGTGTCCGCATGGGTCGTCCTCCCTTAGCGCCGATCATGGATTGCCTTTTCCGCAAAGTAAAATGACCTTATTGCAGGTTTAATTGCCAAAACTGGAAAGTAAATGATCGACCGCCGCATCAAGTTCCGCCATGTCCAGTGCTTCACAGAAATCGCCCGCCAAGGCAGCCTGAAACGCGCAGCCGAAACCTTGCACCTCACCCAGCCGGCGATTTCCAGGACATTGAAGGAACTCGAGGACATCCTTGCCGCGCCGCTTCTCACCCGCTCGCGTGCGGGCGTGGCGTTGACCCCGCAGGGCGAGGTTTTCCTGCATTTTGCCCGGGCTTCGCTTGCCGCGTTACAACAGGGCCTCAACGAGGTGGACGATATCGGCCAATCCGCCCGCACGCGCCTGCGCGTCGGCGCGCTGCCTTCCATCGCCGCATGGCTCATGCCACCGGTGGCCCGCGCCTTTGCCAATCTCGCCCCTCAGGCGGTGCTCGAAATCATCGACGGCCCGCATGGATACCTGACCGACCGGTTGCGCCTTGGTGAGCTCGATCTCGTCATCGGCCGCCTTGGTCCACCCGAGATGATGCAGGGCCTGTCCTTTACCCAGCTCTACGCAGAAGAGGTGGCCTTTGTCGTGCGCGCGAACCACCCGCTTTCCGACAGGCCCGACCTGCACTGCATTGCCGATTACCCGGTGATCTATCCCTCCGCCGGATCGGCCATCCGGCCGCTCGTGGACCGCTACCTCGCCGAGAACGGGGTCGGCGACCTGCCACGCCGGATCGAAACCGTTTCCGGTGCCTTTGGCCGCGTTCACACGCGACAGAGCGATTGCGTCTGGATCATCTCTGCCGGGGTCGTCACCAATGAGATCGCCGACGGCCATCTCATCCGCCTGCCCTTCGATACCGCGATCACCCAGGGTCCCGTCGGCCTGATGACCCGCGCCGGCGCCAGCCAGGCACCGGTCGAAGACATGTTCCGTCGCGCCGTGTCCCGGGCGCTTGCAACCTGACGTTCAGGCGCAGGCCACCAGCGCGCCTTCCCATCGGCGAAGGCAATGTCGTGCGGTCAAGGGCTCGCGCCGGGTCTGCATCGGCTCATCGCCAAACAAAGCCCTGATCTCGGCCTGTGCCGCCTTTCCCAGCGCCGCAATCGCTTCTGCACCCAGATAGAGGCTCTCGCTCGCAATACCCTCGGCCCAGATCACCTCGTGCCGGTCAAAGGCCAGATGCACATAGCACACCCACGGTCGGTCAACCTGTCGGATCGCGCCACCATTGACCAGGTGAGCCGCCGCCACCAGAACCTGACCTTGTCCGAAGAAAAGCTCGGTTCGCCAGTCACCCAGCAGCATCCGGTGCTGCGGCGACACCCACAGATCCCGACTGTTGCCCAGCGCCCCGGCGCGAATCAGGATCGGCGCCATCGCCCCGGCGCCTGGAACCTCCTTGCGGCCCACCCAACGGACCGGCTGCAATCCGTGATCCAGTGTCTTTACCAGGCCCCCCACGCAGATCCTCTCGACGGGACGCGGCCCGCGGACAGTTTCGACCAAGGTTCCGGCCACGAAGCAGGGAAATTCCGTTGTATCAGGCTCCAATGTCTCAAAGGAAAGCTGCTCGGTCCGGGGTGGGTCGGCTCCCGGCCCGTATTGCATGGTGCCCTCGGACACGCCATTCACATCAAAGACGATGTTTTCCGGGCTGGTGAAGATCTGGTGATCCGCCGACGACGCCCGCCCCTGGAACTGATCGTGCTGCGGGTTGAGGTTGGAATAGATCGGCGGATCGGACGGATCGCTCGTCGGACCGTCATGGATGTCCACAATCTGCCCGTTCGAGAACAGCGTGTCGCCCTCGTTGACCTGTCGTACGACGATGCGGAACACGTCCGTTTCGCTACCAAGCGACTGCACGCCCGAAAGCGTGACCTTCGTGCCGTTGTTGTTGCCACTGGTCGAAACGCCGGAAAACGTTCCGATCTGGTCACCCGTGACGAAAATCTCGACCTCAGCCACCAAAGGCCCCCTGCAAAATCCCCCCAGGATTTGCAGCCGGTTCAGGCGCGGCAAGTTTGCCTGAGATTTCTTTTACATACAACGGCTTTCGCAGAATGCATCGAAAGACCCAGAGGTGACGACACGTCGGGATCGCCGTCTGGAATCCTGCAACTCAGTGCAGGAAATCGGCCTTGGCATATCCCTGCACGTAAAGCAGCGCGGTCAGATCGCCGAAATTGACCCGGATGTCGCATTGCGCCGCCACCGAGGGTTTTGCGTGCAGCGCCACCCCCGCCCCGGCCCGGCCCAGCATCCCGAGATCGTTGGCGCCGTCGCCCACCGCCATCACGTCCGCCTCGGAAATCCCCAGCCGTGCGCTGATTTCCTCCAGCGCCCGCACCTTGGCCTCGCGCCCCAGGATCGGCGGTGCCACCACCCCGGTCAGGCGACCATCCTCGATCAGGAGCGTGTTGGCCCGGTTCTCGTCAAAGCCCAGCTCGGACGCCACTCGGGCGGTGAACGCCGTGAACCCACCCGAAACCAGCGCCGCGTAGGCGCCATTTGCGCGCATCGTGGCAACCAGGGCCCGACCCCCCGGCATCAGCTCGATCCGCTCGCGCAGCACCGTGTCGATCACACCCGCATCCAGCCCCTTCAACAGCGACACCCGCTCGGTCAGCGCGCCCTCGAAATCCAGCTCGCCATTCATCGCCCGCGCGGTGATCTCCTTCACGTAGTCGCCCACCCCCGCTGCGTCGGCCAGTTCGTCGATGCATTCCTGCCGGATCATCGTGCTGTCCATGTCGGCCAGAAGCATCCGCTTGCGACGCCCTTCCTCGGGTTGCACCACGAGGTCAACGCCCATCCCCTGAAGATCGGCCCAGACCTCCCACAGGTTCCCGGGCCGCTCGGGCACCGCGAATTCCGCCGCTTCGTCCGGGGCCAGCCACCGCGCCGCCCCCCCGCCCCAGGCATTGCGCAGCGACTCGACCAGACCCGTGTCGAGTGTCGGGGCCTCGGGCGAGGTCAGAAGCGTGACGGCATGCATGGGCGACATTTCCGATCTGGGCCAGTTTGCGCCGCGCTGCGGCACTTTGGCGGCTCTTAGCGACAAATCAAGGCTTGCGAAAGCCCCGGATCGCCCGTATCCCGTCCTTGGGACACCCCTCCCAACGAGGGGGATGTAGTCATGCCTGATTTTCCCTTTTCTTTCCGATAGTTGCGGATTTCCTCACATCGCCCTGTGTCAATTCTGTGTCAAACAGGGCATTGGTCACGGTGGGGTCTTTCATGGCGTGGGCATAGGTGCGCAGCACGGTCGTTGCGTCTTTCCAGCCGCCGCGCTCGGCCACGGTCTTGGGGTCAATGCCAAGGTGCAGCATCGACGTTGCAAAACCATGGCGGCAACAGTGCGGGGTCAACCGTTCGATGCCAGCCCGCTTGCACACGTTGTTCCATGGCCCTCTCACGCTGCACCGGCCTGCATATCCGAACACCAGATCATCGGGGTTCCTGTTCGAGGGAATGTTCGCCAGTGCGGCCACCACGTCAGGCGGTAGATGCGCATCGCGGCTCCATGGGGTTGGCTTGAACAGGTGCAGGGTTGCCTTGGCACTGGCGAGATCAACATGACGCCATGTCAGGCGACACGATTCCCCGACGCGCGCCGCCGTGCCGAACATGAACAGACAAAGCGCGCCCAGGTGGTGTCAATGTGCATTCAAAAGTGGCCCAGTGTGATCATCCAAAAATGACCCACCCCCGAGGTGGCAAAGCCCACAGGCGAGCGGCCACCAAATAGCGC